>JAEZXH010000001.1 GCA_023442775.1 Bacillota bacterium | reverse complement strand
AACATCACGATGGCTTCGTAGTTTCTCATGTCTTTCACCTCCCTATGGACTGAAATCGGCTCCCTCGTGGGAGCAAGGAATCATACTGAGTTATTCTACCATACATTCCAACCTTCTGTAAAGGGCGCTTTCATACAAAAAGAGGGGCGCCCCCCTCTTTTCACACATCCTCACTAGAGAGGAAATTTCTCTTTTCTGCCATCTCTCAATAAAGTCATCCATCGATACACTTGATAGGCTCCTTGGATGAAATATATCCCGAGGAGAACGAAAAACAAGCCGTGTTCATGAATCCACGATGTTCTCCAAGCGCAAGGGATGACCACTAGAGCCATAATCCCAAAAAGAAGTACTTCTCTCTTTACACCCCATCTCTTTCCAATCTGCAACTGATGATAGATGGCGGGGGGGATGAAGAATAGAAGAGAGAGGAAGGTTTCCTCACCCCAACCAAAACGAGTGACCATGCCAATTAAGAGACAGACACTACCCCATATCGCGCTGACAAACGTTGTTTTCAGCGATCTGTGCTCATTGATAGGAACACCTCCCGTCCCTATGAGGTCCTGAAATATATGCACCATCTCCATAAAAAGTTGTTAGTCGCTCATAGCAAGTCTTTGCACCTTCCGTTCGATACCTCGTCTTTGTTACGATACCTACTGAATCATACTTGGACGCTACCGTAGTTGCGACAGCAGCACAAATACGCACTGCGACCCAAGGTGCTGCAGCAGCTATTGTAGCTGCAATCACTGCCGTCGTCATTCCACCAGTTTTGAATGTTTGAGATCCTTCGTGCCAAGGACCCCAATTTTCTCCATAGGGCGATGAGCTAGAAACTACAACTCTTTCCGCAGAGAGGAGTTCTTGCCCATATTTGTCAGTCATTGCATCATTTTCCAAGGTAAAAACAACCTCGCCACTTGAATCTAATACAACAACCTTCACTACTCCAGATGGTAACATCCATCTTTTGATAGATGAACCGTCAGCGAACGTATACACTTCTGCCGCTTTTTCACTACTGCTAGCTACGGAAATCTCTGCATCAGCATAGGCTTGTGCATGCCCAAAAGCGAGCAGACACGCTAAGCATAAAGATAGAATTTTTTTCATGTGGAACTCCTTTCTGCAAAGTTATTTACTTTAATTTTAAACTATAAGCCGTTACTTGTCAAATATTCTTATGTATATTGATTCTGAAATTTCCTTGGCTTGCGTTTAATGTTCTCTTTTAATCAGTTCTACTCTTTCCCAAAGGGGTTTCGTTGGGGGCTTTGGGGATCTTCCGGGGCCATGGGTGCGTGTTTTTCCGCCACGACCCGGGAGAGGATGGCAATCCAGAGAACGAAGGCGGCGAGGGCGAGGACAAAGGCCATGTGTCCGCGACCGATGAGGCTCCACCCGAGAATGGTGACGAGTAGGCACGCCCCCGTCATGGCGAGAAGGCGCATCCCCCGCTGTCTCCCCTTGTGGATGAGGAGGCGAAAGAGGGCGAAGAGGAGGAAGAAGAGTCCAAAGGCGAGGGCATAGTCCTCGTAGGGGGCGGGAAGAAGGAGCCCCGCTGCGGTGAGGACGCCGCCTAAGATGGCCATCTTCATGGTCTCTCTCCGAGAATCGAGGAGCCGAGGACGAGGCGATGGGCCTCTTCCAAGGCGTCAAAGTGGCGATGGATGACGATGCCGCCACGGGGCGGATGGTCCACCACCCGAGCGAGGAGGAGTGACAAAGCCGTGGTGGCGACGCGGGTGGCCTCTTCGAGGCTTCGCCCCGTCATGGACTCGGCGAGGAGGATGGAGCTAAAGAGGTCCCCGGTACCGGCGAGGTGGATGGGCAGGCGCTCATAGGGGACTTGGAAGGTGCGGTTCTTGTTACCGTCGTAGCCCCAGACACTGTGCTCTCCCCTCTCGTCTTCACAGGAGGTGATGAGAATGGACTTGGCTCCCAGGCGGTGGAGCTTCTCGAGGCGATGAAGAGCTTCTTTTTCTCCTAAGATCCCCGGTTCTTCTCCGAGTAGAAAGGCACTCTCCGTGGCGTTTGGGAGGAGGACGTCGGCGCGGGAGGCGAGTTCTCGCAGGCCCTTCACCCACCCCTCGTCGACGCCGTTGTAGAGTTTTCCATTGTCCGCCATAATCGGGTCCACCCAGACCTCAGCATCTCTCTCGTCGATGAGGCGACAAAATTCCTGGGCCTGCATGGACCCGGCGACGAAGCCCGTGGCCATGACGTCGGGGGCAAAGCCCAGCTCTTCATAGGTGGCGAGGGCCTGGGCGATGTAGGCAGTGGTGTCTAGGGTGGTGAACTTGCCGTAGTCCAAGGTGTTGGAGATGAGAAGACTCGGGAGGACAAAGACCTCGTGGCCGTAGTAGAGAAGCACGGGACGCATCCCCATGGAGGCGATGGAGCCGTAGCCGGGAAGGTCGTTTAAGATGAGAATGTTCGACATAAGACCTCCTTAGTGCCCGAGAACGAGAAGGGCGAAGACGAGAATGCCGACGATGATGCGGTAGATGCCAAAGACTTTGAAGTCGTGATTCTTGATGTAGTCCATAAAGGTGCGAATCACCACGATGGCGGCGATAAAACTCACCACGGCACCGAAGAGGATGAGGAGCCACTCATGGGAGGTAAAACCGTGGGCATTCTTCACCACTTTTAGGAGGGTGGCCCCGGCCATGGTGGGGATGGCGAGGTAGAAGGAAAACTCTGCGGCGGCGACGCGGCCCACCCCGAGGAGCATCGCCCCGATGATGGTGGCGGCACTGCGGCTCGTTCCGGGAATCATGGCGAAGCACTGGCAACACCCGATGGCGAGGCACAGGCCAAGGGGCAAATCGTGAACCGATTGGTACCGGGTCCGATGCTTCTTGCTCTCCATGAGGATGATGACAATCCCCCAGAGGACGAGGGTCGTCGCCACCACACTGGGACGGAAGAGGTAGTGGTCGATGAGGTCATCAAAGAGAAGGCCTAAGACCCCTGCGGGGATGACGCCGACGATGACCTTTCCCCAGAGGCGGAAGGTATCGCGTCTATCCTTCGCCGTCTTTGGTCGTCCCTCTTGGGTGGTCTTTGTAAAGGGAAAGAGGCGACGCCAATAGAGGACCACCACCGAGAGGATGGCACCGAGTTGAATGATGACGTCAAAGGCGTTTTGAAAACTCTCGGGCTCGAGACGCAGCCACTGGTGGGCCAAGATTAAGTGCCCCGTCGAGCTCACGGGCAAAAATTCTGTCATCCCCTCGACGATGCCGAGGAGGAGTACTCTCAAAAATTCCATAGGACCTCCTTTTCTATCCTCCATTCTATCACTGGTCCCCATGAGAAAAAAGGATGAGAAAAACCCCCTGCACGATGCAGAAGGTGTGGTTCAATCCTCGGGGAGGAGTTCGCAGTTGTTTCTCTTCGATGGGGCGAGGGTGCTAAAGAGGACGAAGAGGACGAGGGAGACGAGAAGGCCGGGGATGATGGCACTGATGTGCACCTGTGCAGCCCAATCCTTCAAGGCGCCCACGTACTCAAAGGCGACGACCACAATGGAGCCGCCGATGAGGGAGGCGATGGTTCCCGCCTCGGAAGACTTCTTCCAGTAGAGGCCGAAGAGGTAGGGGAAGAAGGAGCCAGCCGCCCTAAGACTAAAGGAGAACATGAGGATGGAGATGATGGACTTCGTGTTCGTAAAGGCGATAAGCCATCCAAAGACCCCCACGAGGACCATGGTGATTTGGGTCATCTTCATGACTTGGTCCGAGGTGGCGTCCTTCTTGAGGTAAATCTTGTAGATGTCGTTGGCGAAGATGGAGCCCGCTCCCAAGAGGTCCGAGTCGGCGGAGCTCATCGTCGCCGAGATGATTCCCGCAAAGAGGAATCCCACAATCACCGCGGGCATGGTGGCCATGGCGAGGTGAGGCAGGGCGTAGTAGGCGCCATTTTCCAGGATGATGCCTTCGTCGAGGCTTCCCATGTTGATGAGGGCCAAGGTGGTAATCCCGAGGATCACGGGGATGAAGGCATAGATGAAGTTGATGATCGCCGAGATGATGGAGCCTTGAATCGCCGCCTTTCCATCCCGTGCGGCATAGTAGCGGGAGACCGCCTCTTGGCCCACGGTGAAGGAGGCGATGTACATGATGATGAGGGACAAAATCTCAAGGCCACCAATGCCGCGGAAGAGGTCGAAGGTCTCGGCGGGGACATTGGCCTTCACCATCTCAAAGCCGCCGGCGGTATTGAGAGCAAAGGGCACGGCGATGATCATCCCAACGACAATGAGAAACACCTGAATGAAGTCGGTCATCGTCACCGACCAGAGACCTCCCATCACCGAGTAGACCGTCACAACGACGGCGACAACAGTGACAGCCACCTTGTAATCCCAACCGAGCATCACCGAAACGATGGTCGAGGAAGCGATGAACTGAGAGGCGGTGAGGCCGATGAGGGGCAAAAGCATGATGATGGCCGTGACAATCCCTGCGCTCTTTCCATAGCGCCGACGGAAGTATTCAGGAACGGTCTTGACCTCTGCGGCGCGAAACTTCGGCGCCAAGAAGGCGAGAATCACAAAGGCGATGCCCATGGTGGTGACGTACCAGCTCGCGCCGAGTCCCCAATCTCCAAAGGCCTTTTCCACAACGCCCAGGGACGACCCTCCCCCAATCTCGGTTGCGGCGAGGGTTCCCGCCATGAGGATGGGGCCGAGGCGACGTCCAGCGAGCATAAAGTCTTCGTTGCTGTCAATCTTCTTCGAGGAGTACCACCCGATGAAGAGCATGACCAGCATGTAGGCAATGACGATGCCAACCACTGTAACGTTCATAATTCCTCCTTTATGTAAGTATCTTGATTGTTTCTTAGTCTATCATAGAAAAAATTCTTGGACAACCTCTTTTTTTGAGGTTTTTATCTCAAGAAAAGAAAAAGACCGGCAAAAAAGCCAGTCTTTTGTTAACGGTGCTTCCGGCGGAAGCGGATGAGTTTTTGAATCTCCCCGAGGAAGAAGGGAATAAAGCTTCCCACGAGGACCACAATCCACTCGTTCATCCCGAGGTCCACGAGCTTGAAGAGGCGCTCGAGGAAGGGCACGTACATAACGACGACCATGAGGAAGAAGGAGAAGGCCGTGGCTTTCACCAAGGTCTTGTTGGAGAAGACTCCAATGTGGAAGACCGTGGAGTTGATGGAGCGGGCGGAGTAGCTACGCAAAAGTTCTGCGAGAATCAAGGTGGCAAAGGCCATGGTCCGCGCCGTCATCAGTCCCACTTCATCTTGTCCAAAGCGGGAGAGCCCAATGAGATAGGCCCCAAGGGTTGCTACGGTAATCGCCACGGATTGGATGAGTACCGTAATGGTGAGTTCCCGATCGAGAATCGGCTCTTGGGGGTCTCTCGGCGGCTCTTCCATCATTCCCTCTTCTCCCTTTTCCACGCCAAGGGCCAGCGCCGGGAAAGAGTCCGTTACAAGATTGAGCCACAAGAGTTGAATGGGAAGAAGGGGAACGGGAAGGTTTAGAACAATCGCCAAGAAGACGATGAGCACTTCCCCGATGTTGCAGGAGAGGAGGAAGCCCACGAACTTCTTGATGTTTTCGTAGATGATGCGCCCCTCTTCCACGGCGCCGACGATGGTGGCAAAGTTGTCGTCGGTGAGGATCACTTCTGCAGTGTTCTTCGCCACGTCGGTGCCGGTGATGCCCATGGCAATCCCGATGTCCGCCTTCTTGATGGCGGGGGCGTCGTTGACTCCGTCTCCCGTCATAGCGGCGATGTGTCCATTTTGCTTTAATGCAGTGACAATCTGGACCTTGTTTTCAGGGCTGACGCGGGCAAAGACACGCTTTTCCTTCACGCATTGACGGAGCTCTTCCTCGCTCATCTTGTTGAGCTCGGCGCCCATGATGGCTTGGCTCTCCTCCTCGGCGATGCCCAAGTCCTTCGCAATGGCAAAGGCGGTCTCCAAGTAGTCCCCGGTAATCATCACGGGGATGACACCGGCGCTCTTGCACTCCCGGATGGCGTCGCGCACCTCGGGGCGGGCCGGGTCGATCATACCGGTGAGGCCCACGAAGGTCATGTTCGTCTCGACGGTCTCGGGACTCAAGTCTTCGGGCATGGTGTCAAAGGTCCGATAGGCATAGGCGAGAACCCGGAGAGCCTGACGGGCGTAGGCGGAGTTTTGGGCGAGAATCTTCTCCTTGAGTTCTGCGGTCAAGGGGACGATCTCCTCGTTCATGAGGACGGTGTTGCAACGGTCGAGGACGATGTCCGGTGCACCCTTCGTAAGAGACGTAATCATCCCGGGTACGAAGCTCTCGTGAAGGGTGCTCATCATCTTCCGCGTGGAATCGAAGGGCAATTCCCCGACCCGAGGAAACTCGTTGTTCAGGGTTCCTTGGGCGTAACCCGCCTTCTTCGCCAAGGTGACGAGGGCCCCTTCCGTCGGGTCTCCCATCATCTGAACGCCAGCGTCCGTCTTCTCGAGACGGGCGTCGTTGGTGAGGGCGGCGATGGCAAAGATCTCCCGACCCCCGGGGATGGCCTTCGCCTCCACGTCCGCCCCCTCCTTCGAGAAGGAGCCCACGGGTTCGTAGCCGGTCCCCGAGACCTTGTAGTCCTCTCCCGCCACAAAGACGTTGGTCACCGTCATCTCGTTTTGGGTGAGGGTCCCGGTCTTGTCGGAGCAAATCACCGTGGTGGTCCCGAGGGTTTCCACGGCGAGGAGTTTCTTCACGATGGCATGCTTCTTCGCCATGCGTCCCATCCCGATGGAGAGGACAATGGTGACGATGGCGGGAAGGCCTTCGGGAATGGCGGCGACGGCGAGGGAGATGCTCGTCATAAACATCTCCTTCGGGTCCATCTTATAGAAGAGCCCCACCCCAAAGACCAGGGCGCAGACGGCGACGAGAAGAATCGCAAGACTCTTTGAAAGCCCTGCGAGTTTGCGTTGGAGAGGAGTTTGTTCTTCTTCCACAGAGGCAATCGACGTGGCAATGCGGCCAATCTCCGTCTCTTCCCCAGTGGCGACGACGACGCCTTGTCCCCGTCCGTAGGAAACGATGGTGGAAGAATAGGCCATGTTCTCACGGTCTCCGATTTGGACCTCTCCGTCGTAAGTGGCTGTGGCGTCCTTTTCGACTGGCACCGACTCCCCAGTGAGGGAGGCCTCGTCAATCTTTAAGTTCGCGCTCTCGATGAGGCGCAAGTCCGCAGGGACGATGTCCCCAGTCTCCAAGATGACAATGTCCCCGGGAACCAGGTCCTCGGAATTGACTTCCACCCGGCGGCCGTCTCGAAGAATCTTCGCCTTCGGGCTACTCATCTTCTTCAGCGCCGCAATCGCCTCTTCCGCTTTTCCCTCTTGGGAGAGGGAGAGAATCGCATTGACGACGACAATGGCGATGATAATCGCCGCATCCACCGCCTCCCCGGTCACCGCAGAGAAGATACTCGCGACGAGAAGGATGATGATCATCGGGTCCACAAACTGCTCGACGAGTTTCTTCCAGAAGGGCTTCTTCGCCTCCTCCTGGAGTTGGTTGGGGCCATACTTTTGAAGCCGTGCCTCGGCTTCTTGGGTTGAGAGCCCCTCATGGGAGACAGAGAGAGCCGCTAAACTCTCCTCCACCCCCTGATTGTAGTAGGTCATAGGTACTCCTTTCTCTCACGAAAAAGACCCTTGTTTAGGGCCCTCACGCACTAAACAAAGGTCTTGCTACCGGAAGCGGTCCTCCGCCGGGGAAAACCCGAACTGACGACGAAGGAAGACTAGCTACTCCCCTTTGATGGAATTATCATACCACAGCGACCCACGAGAAAAAAGACGGCGAGAAAAATTTCACGAGAATTTCACCTGCTAAGCCCTTCGAGTTGTAACACTTTACGAATCGAAGGGTCTCTTCGAAAATGATCGTCAACCCACACCACCCGTCTTCCATCCTCCACCATCACATCCGGGCGAAGATGAACCAAATCTTCCAGGGAATCTCCTTGCATCACCTTCTCCTTATTCGCGAGGATGTAGAAATACCCCGTATGGGGAAGGCGATAGAATTCATACCAATCGCTACTTCCTCCCACCGGTTCCCCGACGAGGGTTGCACACCCTGCTGCCTTCATCACCTGGGCCATATGTAGAGCGGAACTTGCGGTGTTGCGATTCACAAGGAGATAAATCCGCCCTTCGAAGGGCTCCACCTCCTCCCAAGGTTTGAGTGTATAAGGGCTCACTAAGGCCTCTCCCCCTCCATTGACGCGAAACTCGCCCCCGAGACCCTTCTCCCTCAAGGTTTTGAGAGCGGGAAACTCCTGGGTGCTGACCTCAGAAAGAGACGTAGTGTTCGCCGTGGATATCCGAGGGGAGTGCTCTTTTTCACACCGCCTGACCCAGTCTTCGCGAAGGAGGGTATGATTTGGCGCAACCAGCTCGCCCTCTCCGAGAATCTCGGGAAGGACACAGGTGAGCCAATAGGTGTCACTGCCCCCGGGGTTGTCCCGAATATCGATGACGAGGGCTTGAGACCCTCGAAGTGTTTTCGCAAAGGCGGACAGCTCTTCCAGGTCCTTTTTGTAGCGTCCTTCCGCCTCTGCTCCAGGCTCTTTCATCACATCGAGGCGCAAAAACCCAATCTTCCCATCGATGAGCATCCGCCCATAGAGGGCAGAAGCACGCCACTCTTCAGAGGCATTTTCCTCCGTATCGAACCCCTCGTGAATACTGGCTTGCGCGCTCGACTCCCCGCTACCTTCTCCGTAGAGCTTCCTCGTGTCCTCGCTGAGAAAGTCCTGAAAGACATCCCACTGGACGAACATCGACGACCTCTCGTCCATCTCCAAAGAGGCGAGTGCCATATTGGCGTAGACCATGGGATAATTTTTCTTCGTAATCATCTTCGTGTGGGTCGAAGGACCAAGACGACTGAGGATCTCATCCATCTTCGAAAGAAACTCGTCATCGTTTCGACAGTCCCCAATCTCCTGCCGAAACTCTTCTCGACGGCCTAGCCACGTCTTCGCCTCCTCTGTAAACCCCAAGATGTACTCCTTCTCCACCGTGTCGTAGAGAGCATCGAAGTCCTTGAGGTATAGGGACTGGCGCGAAGTGCAACTCGTACATAGTAGAAGGCCGAGGAAGAACAGTCCTATCCGCGTCCAGATTCTCCCCATCCTACTCCCTCGTTTCCAGCAAGGAGACGGTGCGCCCATCGAATTCCAGGAACCCCTCTTCCCGGAGGCGGGAGAATTCTCGGGAGAGGGCGCTGCGATTGACCCCGAGGTAGGTGGCGAGCTCTTCTCGGGTGTAGGGGAGGACGATGCGGGTGGAGCCGGCGCGGGAGGCCTCGAGACTCAGGTAGGCGAGGAGTTTTTCCCGGAGGCCCTTCGGGGTGGTGACTTCGAGTTTATCGAGGAGCTTTCGCCCCTTCTTCGCAAACATCCCCACCATGTTCTCGATGAGTTGGTGGTGGACGATGCAGTGGGTGGTGCAGACGTGAAGGACCTTGGGGAAGGGCAATAGGAGGAGTTCTACCGGGCTGTCGGCGATGAAACTCACATTGGATTGATGCTCGAAGCCACAGGCGAAGATCTCCCCAATGAGGTCTCCCTCCCCCATGCGGGTGATGAGGTTTTGATTGCCCCAGAGGTCTTCGTGGACCATGTGAATGGCTCCTTCTAGGATGAGGCCCACCTCGAGGATGTCCTCTCCCGCCTTGTAGATGATGTCGTCCTTTCGAAAACTGCGCCGCTTCGCCCCGATGCAGTGAAGCGTCGGCGCGAGTCGCTCTTCGTCAATGCCGCGAAAGAGCAGTTCTCCCTTTTCCTTCAAGGTTTTCATGGTCTCCCCCTTTCCTTGTCTGCATCATAGCAAAAGACGGGCCGCGCTGCAAGGAGTTTTGTCGTCACCGGGTGGGTGGGATTTGTAAAGATGGTTTCCGTGGGCCCCTCCTCCACGAGTCTTCCCTCTTCCATGACGAGGATGCGATCGGCGATGTGGCGCACCATGGCGAGGTCGTGGGAGATGAAGAGGATGGTGAGGTCGTAGGCATCTCTCAGCTCCTTTAAGAGGTCGAGGAGGTTGACGCCGATGGCCAGGTCTAAAGAGGCGACGATTTCGTCGGCGATGATGATGGCGGGTTTTGCGAGGAGGACCCGAAGGATGCCCAGGCGCTGGAGTTCTCCCCCAGAGAGCTCAGAGGGCCTGCGCCTTAGGTGTTCCTCTGTGAGGCCGAGTTTTTCCATGAACTCGGCTCTCTTGTCGCTCTTAAACCGCTCCTCCACTTCCTCGATGGCAAGTCCCACAGGGGCCTCGGGGTCGAAGAGGGCGAAGGGATTCTGGAAGATGAGCTGTAAGTCTACAAACTCTTCATAGGCCCGTCCCCTTGTGGGAAGAGACCTTCCCGCGAGAGTAATATCCCCTTCCGTGGCCCCGATGCCTGCGAGGACACGAGCGAGGGTGGACTTTCCGCACCCCGATGGGCCGACGAGGGCGACGATTTCTCCTCGTTTGAGAGAGAGGCTGACCCCGTCTAAGACTCTCTTCTCCCCGAAGGATTTCCGCAGGTCCTCGGCGTGAAGAATCGTCTCTTCCCCCTTCTTCCCCTTTTCCGACGCGGACTCGAGGTGCGTCACTGCGCGGACCAAGTCTCTTGCCATGGCACTCTCAGGATCTCTCAAGAGCTCTGCCCTCCCCTTGTCCTCGACAATCTTGCCCCCTTCCATGACGAGAATCCGATCCACAGCGGAGGCGACGAGGCTCAGGTCGTGGGAGATGAGGAGGAGTCCCATCCCCTCCTTCTCACAGAGACTTGTGAGGGCATCGAGGAAGGCCCGCTGATGGAGGGCATCGAGGGCGGTGGTGGGCTCATCTGCGACGATGAGTCGTGGCCTCTCGAGGAGCATCATGGCGAGGAGGACCCGCTGACGCATGCCCCCAGAGAGTTCTCTCGGGAGTCTTTGGAGAAACTCCTCCGTATCAGGAAGGCCGACGAGGCCCAAGGCCTTGGCGATGTGTCCTTCTTTGGCGTCGCACCACCGGGCCACGTCCTTCATCTGAGCGCCAATACTCTGATGGGGAATGCACCCGTCCATGGAGGCCTGAGGAATGATGGCCACCTCCCGGTGGAAACGACGACGTTTCTCCTCTGTCATGGAGAAGATGTCCTCCCCATCGAAGAGAATCTCTCCTGAGACCTTTGCCCTTGGAGGCAAGAGGACTTGAGAGAGGGCGCGGACACACATAGACTTCCCACTTCCCGAGGCGCCGACGAGGCCCACCCTTTCCCCGAGTCCCATGCAAAAACTCACCTGCTGAAGAATCTTTTTCTCCCCAATGGCAAGGGAGAAGTTCGAAAACACGAGGTCCTTCACGACTCCACCTCCTTGTCAAAGAGCAGCATAAAGAGGGCACTCAGTCCGGCGATGCCAAGGCTTGGCCAGAGGATGAGCCCCGGGCGTTCAAAGAGATAGAGACGGTATTGGTAGAGCATGGTCCCCCAATCCGGTGCCGTCATGTCTGTGCCCAGCCCCACAAAAGCGAGGCCCGCATAGGTGAGGATGAGGCCTCCGGCGCGATTGCCAAGATTCGTCTTCACCACCGGGGCGAGATTTCGCAGGATGTGGCCCATGCGCCTTCTCCTGGGAATGGCGAGTTTCTCCAAGGCGAGGAGGAAGGGAGCTTCAAGGATGCGCTCGACGAGGGCCATGACTTGGTGGATGTAGTTTCCACTGTCGAGAACGCCGAGGATCAACCCCGTCCCTAGGGGACTGAGGCCCACGAGGGAAGCGAGGATGAGGGCGAGGATGAAGGAGGGAATGATGAGGGTAAAATCGGCGAAAAGGCGCACCAACTCGCGACAGAGTCCCCCAACACTTCCCCCTAGAAGTCCCAGGCCCACCCCGAGGAACACGGAGACTGCGCTTCCCACGAGGACGACGAGAAGGCTTCGAAGACTCCCCGCCTTCATCAGGGCAAAGAGGTCCCGCCCCAAGGGATCCGTCCCGAGGAGATGGGCGCGGCTCGGTCCTTCGAGGGCCTCGTCGAGGTGGACGATGGTGGGGTCGGTGTGGGGCGCAAAGCAGAGGGCGATGAAACACCCCAGGGCGAGGAGGAGGAGAATCTTACGCGTCATAACGCTCCCCCTTTCGCAGTCCGTAGAGGAGGATGCCAAAGCCCGTGTGGACGAGACACATCCAGATGCCCACAAACAGGATGTAGGACTGAATCACGCTGTAGTCCCGGCTGGAGACCGAGGAGATGAGAAACCCACTGAGCCCCGGCAGTCCAAAGAGAAACTCCACCACCGCGGTCCCGCCGAGGGCCCAGGTGAAGAGGGAGGTCATGGCGGCGAGAAGGCCGTAGAGGGCGTCCACATACCCATAGCAGAGAAGTGCTTTCCACAGGGGTACCCCGCGGAGGAGCAAGACCTTGAGCCAGGTCTTCTCCTTCGTCTCTTCAAAATGGCGACGGACGATCCGGGCCAGAGGCGCACTCTGGTAGAGAGCCACCAAGAGGAGGGCGAGGACCACTCCTTGCCAGGGATGGGAAAAGGGGTCGAGGAGGCGCCAGCGCACTTGGAGGGTTTGCAGGAGAATGACCCCGAGGATGAAGGCGGGAACGCTCTTCGTCACCACCGAGAGGGCACGGCTCAGCCGATCCCATCCTCCCCCGGGGCGAAGGGCGGCTCCAAGGCCAAGGAAAAACCCCATGACCCCTGCGAGGAGCAGTCCTCCCATCCCAATGGCGGCGGAGATGGGCAGGCGACGCATCATCTCCCGGCGCACGTCGAGGCGAGTGATGAGACTCGTCCCCCAGTCCCCAAGGACAAAGTGTTTGAGCCAGGAGATGTATTGCCAAGAGAGGGGCCCGTCGAGGCCAAATTGATGGCGCACGATGGCGAGGTTTTCTTCCGTGGGCGGGAGTTGCTTCCAGGCGAGATAGAATTGTTCTGGGGTGCCGGGCATGAGGCGCAAACTCAAGAAGGCCAAGAGGCTCAAGAGAAAGAGAAAGAGGGCCCAACGCCCCACATGACGTAGACAAAGTTTCATAGTTCCTCACAAAAAAGAAGCGCCCTGGGGCGTTTCACTCTCAGAGCCCGAGGTTTGCATTGACCACGTAGTAGTCGCCGCAATAGGGCTTGTAATCCGACAGGCGATCCGATACGGCGGCGTGCCACTGGGGATCGATGACGAGAAGGACGGGACGGTCCTTGGCGATGAGGTCTTGAGCCTTCTTCGCCACGGCATTGGCGTCGTCACTGGTGCCGAACTCGTCCAAGATCTTGTCCATCTCAGCACTGGCGTAGCCGAACTTGTTCTTCGCCTCTCCCGTGCGGAAGAACTGGCTCAAGAAGTAGGAGGGCTCTCCCGTCGGTGCCGTGTGTTGGGAATAGAAGAGCAGATCGTAGCCGCTGTTGGCATCCACGTTTTCCGCGTTGTCCAAGGCGTCCACCTGTGCCTCAATGCCAAGCTCCTTCAACTGAGACGCTAAGACTTGTCCTAAGATGACGAGATCCTTTCTAAAGGAGAGGGTCGCCACCGAGAGGGTGAGGGGCTTCCCATCCTTGGTCCGCATGCCATCTTGTCCCTTGACGTAGCCGAGACGATCGAGAAGCTGTTCCGCCTTTTCCTTGTCGTAGGTGAGCTTGACATCTCCTGCGAAGGGATAGTAGTGGGCGAAGACTCCCGTGGGGACACTGCCGCCCTTTAAGGCCTTGACGTAGTCCTCCCGGTTGAGGCCGAGGTCCAGGGCCTCCCGGAAGGCGGGATCCGCCATGGGTCCCTTTTGGAGGTTTGTCATGAGGAAGTACTGGTACCCGGCGTCAATGGTTTGGGTCTTCTTCCCCTCTTTCTCCACTTGGCCCTTCAAATCCGGGGTAATGGGAAACATCATGTCCAATTGACCGGCGTCAAAGGCGGCCTTCATCGACGCCTCGTCTTGGAAGGCGCGGACGGTGACATCATGACGCTTCTCGGCGTCGGGGTAGTGAGGGTTCGGCGTCATGGCAATCTCGTGTTCGGGATTGAGATTCTTCACCATGTAGGGCCCGGTGTAGATGACGTCGTCGCCACTTCTCTTAAAGACGACGTTGGTCCATTCGCAGAGGACCGCCGCCATATTCTTCACCGGTCGCTCGGTGACGATGGTGAGGTTCTTCTCTCCCTCAGGAGTAAAGACCATCTTTCCCGCCGTGGCGCGGGCGAGGGGATTCTTCTCCTGAATCTCGTTCATCGCATCGGCGATGGCCTTGGCGTCGACGGGGTCCCCATTGGAGAACTGGGCCTCTTTCAAGGTCGCCTTCCAGGTGAGGGGATCCGTCGCCTCGAGGGTGTCCACGAAGCGAGAGGTGAGCTCTCCCTCTTCGTTCTGCATGTAGACGTACTCACTCACCCCGTGGGCGGTGAGTTGCCAGGCGTTGTCAATGGGGTCCACACTGGGGACCACCCGTCCCTGTCCAATAGTATAGGGCCCATCTTCCGTCGCCACCGCCTCTTTCTTGTCATTCGTTGTCGTTTGCGATGCATTCCCGCAGGCACTCAAGAGGAGACCGAGGACCATCAAAAGGGCGAGAAGCCCTGAGTATTTCGCATTCTTTCTCATTGTTACTCCTTCCTATTCTTCCCCTATGGAGTTAGGATACAGGAGCGGGATGGTCCTTGTCAATAAGAAAGAATCTCGTTTCTCTTATACCAAAAAAAGAACGCCCTAGGCGTCCTTCTTGTCTACGATGGTGCCGCCGCAGAGGATACGTCCCTCTTCGTCGTAGAAGACGGCGGCCTGTCCCGGGGTCATGGCCCGGACCGGTTCCTCAAAGTCGGCGACGAGAAGATCCCCCTCCATCACGATCGTCGCTGCAGCGGGGACCTTCGAAGAACGCACCTTTCCATAGGCGCGCCTCGGCGTTGAAAGGTCTGCAATTCCTTGGAAGTTGACATCCTTCGCATAGAGTCTTGAAGCATAGAGTTCTCGATCTTCTGCAAGGACGACCCTCTCCTCTTCAGGAAGAATGGCCTTGACGAACATTTTCTTTCCTAGGGCGACTCCAAGTCCTCTGCGTTGTCCCAAGGTGTAGCCAAGAGCTCCTTCGTGACGTCCGAGAACGCGCCCCTTTGTATCGACGAATTCCCCCGGGCAGGTCTTGACCCGCTGGCGCAAAAATCCCATGGCGTCGCCGTCAGGAATAAAGCACACGTCCTCCGAGTCCTTCTTCGTGGCAACGGGGAGATCCCACTCTTTCGCAAGTTCTCGGACCTTGTCCTTGGTGTAGTCTCCGAGGGGAAAGAGAACGTGGGCGAGTTGTTCTTGGGTGAGTCCATAGAGAAAATAACTCTGATCTTTCTTCTCATCGCCAGCTCGGGCAATGGCCAAGCGCCCATCGACGTTCGTAAGACGCACATAGTGCCCCGTCGCTACATCATCATAGCCCCTCTTTAATGCCTCTTCGAGAAAGAGGCCAAACTTGATGGTCTTGTTGCAACGGACGCAGGGGTTTGGCGTCCTTCCCGCCTTATATTCCTCCACAAAATAGGAGACGACCTTCTCCCGAAAGGCCTCCTCGAGGTGAAGGACCTCGAAGGGGATTCCCAAGGCATCGGCGACGGATTTCGCGTCGTGGATGTTCTCTTGCGTCTGGGGGCCGTCGGGATTGTAGAGGCTCATGGTGCAACCGGTGACCTCGTAGCCTTCTTTCTTTAACAAATAGGCCGCCAGAGAACTATCGACGCCACCGCTCATCCCAAGCAACACACGCCTTTTTTCCCTCTTTTCTTCTCTCACAGAGTCTCCTTTCAAAAGGCGATGATCACACCACCATCATCCCCATAGGCTGTAGATAGACCACGTGCAGGTGTAATGATGATCTCGCGCACAGACATCTTTTCCAAAATCAAATCTCTCAGCAATTGCGCCTTCTCCTCTGCATTGACATGGGTGATGTATACACGACACTCTTCAGGAGCCCTGACGAGTTTTTCCACGGCGTTCGCCATCTTCTTTAGGGAACGTTTGAAGCCTCTCGTCAATTCATAGAGTTCAATCTCCCCATCCTTGCCGTGCATGAGGGGACGGATATGAAGTGCCCTTCCAATGCGCGTTGTCACCTTCCCAAGACGACCGTTCTTTCTGAGATTTTCCAAACTCTCTAGAACAAAGAAGGTCTCCATCTTTTCTACAAATTCCTCTCCAAAACGACACCAGGCATCAAAGGATGCAACCTGCGCGCGCTTCTCAGACAGTTCCAAAAGGAGAAGAGAAGGGCCTGCCCCCGCAGATTTTGAGTCGAGGACGTAGACGGGAGTGTCGCACTCTTCGGCAAAGAGGTCCTTCGCCGTCTTCGCCGCGTTGAAACTCCCCGAGAGGCGCGAGGAGATGGTGAGGATGAGGATGCCCTCGCCGTCCTTCTCCTTGCGCAGGGCCTCGAGGTAGTCGTGGGGAGAGGGGCAACTCGTGGTGAGTCCCTCTTCCGAGGCCTTCATGGCACGGATGAGGGCCATGGTGTCCATCCAGTCGTCGACAAAGTGCTCCTCCCCGACGTCCATCTTAAAGGGGACGAGGCCAATGTGGCGCTCGTCGATCATCTCCTTGGTAAGATCACTCGCCGTATCGGAAATCAGTCGAAGATCCATGTTCAACCTCCTAGGTGTTCTTCGATGAGTGCTGCAAGGGCGTTCGCTTCTCGGGTGAGGACCTCCTGGTCCTTTCCCTCAATCATGACGCGGACCAAGGGCTCGGTCCCCGAGGGGCGAATGAGGACGCGGCCCTCTCCTTGGAACCGCGCTTCAATCTCGGCGATGGCCTCGGCGATGGAGGCAACCTCCATGTAACTGTGCTTGTTCTCCGTCTTCACCTTGGCGTTGACGAGGACTTGAGGGTAGCTCACCATGAGTTCGTTGAGTTCCGAGAGGGGGCGCTTCTCTTCCCCGGCGAGGGATAGGAGCATGAGTCCCGTGGCGAGGCCATCTCCCGTGGTGTTCTTCTCCAGGGCGATGATGTGCCCCGACTGCTCCCCACCGAGGACGAAGCCTCCTTTCTTCATCTCCTCCAAGACGTAGCGGTCCCCGACCTTCGCCTTTACCAGGCCGACGCCGAGATCTTCCAAGTACCGGTCGAGGCCGATGTTGGTCATCACTGTCCCGACGAGGGCATTGCCTGCGAGTTGTCCCTTCCGCTTCATGCCTTGAGCGAGGGCGGCGAGGATGTGGTCTCCGTCGAAGAGGTTACCCTTCTCGTCCACGGCGATGACCCGGTCCGCATCCCCGTCAAAGGAGAGGCCCGCGTCGGCACCGGTGGCGAGGACCAGGTCTCGAATCACCTCGGGGTGGGTGGACCCACAGTTGGCGTTGATGTTCTCCCCGTCCGGGTCTTCGTGGGAGGCGATGACCTCCGCCCCAGCCTCTGCGAGGACCCGGTGGGCAATCCCCGAGAGGGCTCCGTTGGCGCAGTCGATGGCCACGGTCAACCCCGAGAGGTCGGCGCAATCCGAGAGGAGGTGGGCGATGTAGTCCTCCACCCCATGACTAGGAAGCTCCGTCCCAAAGCGCGGACCCTCCTCCACCTCGGCGTCGAGGAGTTCTTCAATGGCGTCCTCCACCTCGTCGGGGAGCTTGAACCCTTCCGAGGAAAAGATCTTGATGCCGTTGTAGTTGTAGGGATTGTGGGAGGCGGAGATGACGCAACCCGCCACGGCGTCGGAGCGACTCGTCAGATAGGCCACCGCAGGAGTGGGCACCACCCCGAGGCGTTCTACGTCATAGCCCACACTCTGAAACCCAGCGGCGAGGGCGTTCTCCAAGGCCTCTCCAGAGGCGCGGGTGTCCCGACCGATGAGGACCTTTCCGCCCCCATCTCCCAGGACGTGGCCCGCGGCGCGGCCCAGACGAAGGGCCAAGTCCATGGTGAGTTCTTTCCCGGCAATCCCCCGGATTCCATCGGTTCCAAAACGTCTAGCCATCTTCTCTCTCCAATCTTACACGCGCACAAAGCGCCTCTTTCTTATTCTCAATCTCCCCGCAATCCACGAGGGTCTGTAATCTCTTAAGCCATCGTCCAATCTCTGCACCCTGGGGCACCCCGAGACGGCGCACATCCTCCCCGGTGAGGGCCAGTTCTTCAAGGGGTGGAAGTTCTCTTCCCATCCAAGAGAGGAGTTCACGGCCCCGGCTCTCGTGTCTTCGAAGCCAGGGCCCTTCCTCCCCGGGAGGCGGCGGAGCGTTCACCAATTCTCTCATGGCCCCTTTCTCTCGTCGCCGACTCCGCGGCACCGTCACCTCGGGGAAGAGCCGTCCAAGGAGAAGACACAATCCTCCAAGGCGCAAGAGTCCGTCGCCCGGGAGGGCCCCCAGTCTCTTTGTCAGCCCCTCTCGCCTCTTCGGCCCGAGAAGAGCATCAAAACATCCCCTCTCCTCCATCCACGCCACCGTGTCGTCGACCTCGCCTCCGAGGAGCAACCGAAAGAGTTCCTCGGAGGTGCGCTCTGTGGAGAGGGTGTTGACGAGGGGCCAGGTGGCGCAAAACGCCGCCTCGGTCTCCTCTTCGATTGAAAACCCAAGGGTGCTTCGAAACCGCACGAGGCGTAAGAGGCGCAAGGGGTCTTCGGAAAAACGCGCTTCCTTCTCTCCAATGAGGCGAAGGGTCCTGTGCCTTAAATCTTCTAGTCCCCCAAGGGGATCGTGGAGGAGCCCCCTCGCATCGAGGCCCATGGCGTTTGCCGTAAAATCTCGGCGATGGACCTCTTCTTCGAAGGACTCGAGAAAGACCACCTCGGGATGACGGTCCCCTCGGTACACGTCGCGACGAAAGGTACTCACCTCAAGGCTCATCCCACGAAAAGACCCCTTCGCCGCGCCGTACTTCGCATGACGAAGGTTCATCGTATCGTGGAGAATCTCGGTGACCTCCTCGGGCCGCGCCGACGTCGCCACATCGAGGTCATAGACCCGGCGACCCAGGAGGAGATCACGCACCGCACCCCCGACGACGAGGGCACGAAATCCCCTTTCTTCAAATGTTTCAAGAAGCTCCTGCCAATCCTTGGGAATGTTCATATGAATCACGCCCTTATTATACCACATGAAACCCCTACTCCCCCAGGCTATGCTATAATGAGAGAAGAACACGGAACAAGGGAGGAACATTCATGAAAACCTCAACCAGTGCCCTGTGCTTGGCCCTTGCCCTCGTCGCAGCGGGATGTGGCCAACAGGCGAGCACCAACCAGCAAGACACCACACCCAAACAAGCCGTCGCGGGACAGGCCGTCGACCCCGCCGCCAGTGCCCCCGCCGACCAGTCCGAGGCCCTCAGCCGCACGGAGCTGAGAAACCTCATGAGTGAATCGGACTACATCGCTCGGGTCAAGCTCACCCAACTCGGTGATCAAGCCCAGGAACTGAAGATTCTCGCCAACTACAAGGGCTCCTTGTCCAACATTGAATTCGACATGCCCAAGGGACTCTCCTCGAATACGGAATATCTCCTTTTCTATCACGACGACGAAGAGGGCAACGTGGTGCCCACCACCAACGAGATGCCCGCCATCGCCGTGGCCCCGGAAAACGACACGATTCTCGACTACGTGAGAAAGACCTACAACAAGGACGATGAAACGAGTCAGGAGCGCGCCGACCGAGAGGCTAAAGAGCGCGAAGCCGCAGAAAAAGCCAAGGAATCGAAGCGCTCCGAGAGCTCCGAAGACAAGGATTCGGAAAAGACCACGAAGAATAACGCCACGAAGAGCACCAGCTCTGAAAAGTCCTCTTCCTCGAAGAGCACCGACGGGGAAAAGACGTCCTCCAAGTCCACCACCGAAAAAACTTCCAGTCGCAGAAGCTCCGACGATGAGGAGGACACGTCCTCGAGCCGGAAGAGCTCCAGTTCCTCGACCTCTTCCAAGTCCAGCGACTCCTCGCGCCGCAGCTCTTCCTCCGACACCAACGATTCCGACGACACCAACAACCGCTAAGGAGGTATTATGAAACGCAAAACCATCGCTACCGCCGTCGCCATCCTCTCCCTCGTCCCCACCGTCGCCTTTGCCCACCCCCGTGTGAGCATCACCTACAACGGCGTCCCGGTGCAAACCGACGTGGATCCCATCATCAAAGACGACCGCACCTTCGTCCCCTTGCGCTTCCTCTCTGAAGCCATGGGCTACAAGGTGAGCTGGGAGAACAACACCCGCACCGCCGTCGTGGAAAAAGACGGGCAGATTCGCCTCGTCATCGGCAACAAGACCGCCACGGTCCGCGGCAAAAACAAGGAACTCGACGTCGCCCCCTTCATTGAAGGCGAGCGCACCATGGTGCCCCTGCGCTTCGTGTCGGAAAACCTCGGCGCACGGGTCTTCTGGGATCAAGAAACCTACACTGTCATGCTTATGAGTGCCGAAGCGCGGAAGGTCAACATCACCGACGAGCCCTCTCTTTTGACGGGACGCGACCTCTCGAGCCTCGCCGCCGAAGACCGGACCTACCTCGAGGCCTTCGACGCCAACCAACGGGAACTGGCGAGCCTCTTAAAGACTTTCCGGGAACAAGTCTTCCAGTCGAAGAACTACACCGACCCGGCCCTCGTCCGCTCCCTCACCGACTTGTCCTTTAAGATCAACGCCGCCGCCGGCCGGGCCAAGGAACTTCAAGCGCCCCCACGCTTCGCCCAAGTCCAGGAACTCTACGTCCAAGCTGCGGACCGCATTCCTCCCATGATGGAGAAGTTTAAGGAAGCCTTCCTCTTAAACGACGCCACCGCCGCGAACAAACTCGTGGAAGAACTCACCCAATACTCCTTCGTCACCAAGGAACTCTCCCGCGCCCTCGACGCCTCGATTCAAAACGTGAAATACACCCCCGACTCCTCCATCGCCAACTACTTCAACAAAAAATCCAGTGACCCCGTCTCGAACCTCTTCCAACGCCTGAGTCAAGGGAATAAATAAGGAAATTAAAAAGAACCCCTCGGGGTTCTTTTTTTCTTCACCAAACACTAAAAAAGAAGTCCCCTGAGGGGACTTCTTTTTTATTTCTGAATCGCTCCACGCACAGGTATCCACACTCGATAAGGAACACCGTCCTTCTTTCCTTCCAAATAGAAGGACACATCTGTCCTTGCCAAATCATTAAGCGTTCCAGTAGAGAGAGGAACGCGCTGTCCCACTTTCTTTAGCAACATCGCTTTCAGTTCATCAGAGGTTTTCCCAGTGACCTTTTCCCCATTGATGGTTTCCACTCCCTGGGCCTTAATAAACTTCTCGAGTGTTGTCATCATCCCAGTATTTTTAATTTCAGAAAGCTTCGTATCCCCCTTCTCTTCCTTAAATACGAGGGTCAAAGAAACTCCATCCTTAGAATACCGAGGTGTAAATGGGTCTTGCAATGTCGCCCCTAAAGCTGTGATTTCATCCTCCAGTGCAGCTTTGACTTCAATCGCAGGATCTTTTACATAGATTGCCTCAACCGTGACGTCTCCATCGGGCATAACAAACTGAGTCGCCATTTGGTTTTTATCTCTCAAGATAATATTTTCAGGGGCTTTCCATTCTTTGAATACAAACCCTGCCTGGGGAGCTTCGGCCTCAATTTGAACATACTCTCCCGCCTTCGCAATGCTAGGAGTTGCCGTTCCCTTCGTGACTGTGACCTTGTGCCCTTGGGAGTTTTCATCCTCGTACAGTGCCACAATCGTGACGTTACGATTAGGCATTGTCAGTTTAACGACCTTACCCTTCGGATTATCTAAAATCAAACCAGAAGTGCTCCATCCTGCAAATACTTTTCCCTTTGGAATTGCCGACTCGTCCAGAGTCACTGTAATCAACTCTCCTGGTTTTGCTGTTGTCTTGCTTGCGGTGCCACCTTGCACAAAGATTTTATATTCACCAGGTTTTTCATCCCCTGGCGGGGTGACGACGGTCTTGTCTTGCAGGACGGCCTTCACCTTCACGTCGCGGTCGGGCATGAAGAAGGTGGCAGTGGGACTCTTGAGGTCCTTGAAGGTGATGTTGTCACTTTCCCACTTCACAAATTCCTTGTCCTTGGGCACCGTGGCGACGATGGTGATGGGATCGCCCTTCTTCGCCGTGGTGACGATGTGGTCATTCACTTTTGCATAGCCGTTTTCCACAAGGATGTTGTAACGGGTGACGGGGGCGTAGTCACTCCAGACGGCGTAGAATGTCGTATCGCGATAGATGGATTCACGCGCCGGGTCGACGATGCGTCCGTTGGGGCTGTAAGACCACCCGAGGAAGCGGTAGCCGCTGCGGTAGGGGTCCGGGGTCACGCGAGCGCCCTGTCCATAGGAGACGTAGGTGCGGGCGTAGATGGTGCCACGGTCCACGAAGCGGACTTCGATGCTTCCGATGCCGGGGCGATAGGTGCCGGTGATTGCGCCGATGGCGCGGTCGATGCGGTCGCGGGCGGCGTAGATTTCATCGCGGCTGTAGGGGCAGGTGATGGTGGTCCCTTGCCAAGCGCGAAGGGCGGCGGCGCGATCGTAGTTGTAGGTGGCGGCGTAGGCGCGGTAGAAGTCCTCGAAGTCTCTGTATCCCGAGAGGGGCACATAGGCGGTGCGAGGTTCTGCGAGGCGCCAGATGGTGCTGATGTAGCTGTCGGAGAAGCCTTGTCCACGGTAGTAGTTGTAGAAGTCTTGTTCTCCAGTGAAGCTACGGCCGGCGTAGATGTACTCGGTGCCAAGGGTGGTTGAGTAGTAGCCGGTGCGGTTCGTCGTGTAGTAAGTGCCATTGGTCACATAGAGGGGATTTTCCGAACGGTCCACCATGGCCTTGGCGGCGTCGATGGCGCGTTGAAGTTCGGTTCTCTGTGCGGTGGTGGCGTTGTAGCGGCGCAGTGTTTCTTCCCCACGGTTGATGGCGAGCTTAAGCTCACTGATGTAGGGGCAGTTGCTCGTCGTGGGCTTCTTCACAGGAGCCGTGGGAGCCTTCGGGGCGCCGAGCTCGTTGGCGGCGGTGTAGAGAATCTTTGCAAATTCTGCGCGGGTGATGGAGCCGTTGGGCTTAAAGGTCCCATCGGGATAGCCGTTTAAGACTCTGCGAGCGACGAGGGCTCCCACTTCTGCCTTGTTGGTGATTGCCGAAGCATCGCGAAAACCGTTGACACGGACCGGGTTGTGGGGTAATGCGTAGATCGTGGCGATAATGCGTGCGGCTTCGTCCCGATCCATGGCCCGATCTGGATAGAGGGCTCCAGTGGAGTCCTTGATGTAGCCTGCTGCAACGGCGCGGGAGACGGCGTCGGCGTACCAGGAACCACTCTTCACATCACTGAAGTGGGTGGGGGTGGTGGCGGTGAAGTTCGCGAAGCGGTTCACCATGGTGTAGAATTCCGCGCGGGTGATGTTGTTGTCTGGGCGGAAGGTTCCGTTTTCGTATCCCTCGATGAGCTTTTTATCTGCGGCGTAGTTGATGTAGGCCGCAGCCCAGTGTCCCGACGTGTCGGAGAAGCTCGCTGCAAAGACAGTACCTGCCATTGCAAAGACGAGGACCAAAGTCAGGATGAGGAAGCTCTTGCGGTTCATGCGTGTCATGAGAATACCTCCTACATGCTTCCAAAAGATTCACGTTCTCTACTCTCAATATACCACAAAAAGGGCTTTCCTAAGCGGAAGAGCCCCTTTCGTCACAAAATATTAACAAAACCTTAGAATTTTAACAGAAAAGTTTTCCCTCAATGATTTTCCAGGGCGAGGAGCACCTCTTCGCAGGTGATGGGAAGGCTGCGGTGGCTCGTCTTCGTCGCCACGGAGACGGCGGCGGCGATGGCGGGAGAGGGGGTGTTGATGACGATCTCTCCAATGGACTTGGCCCCAAAGGGTCCCGTGGGTTCATAGCTCTCGCAAAAGTCCACGTCGAGCTCTCCGATGTCCGGGCGGGTGGGGATGGTGTAGGAGGCGAAGGAGTTGTTTTGGAAGGCCCCCTTCGGCGAGTAATCCACCTTTTCGTAGAGGGCGAGGCCGATGCCTTGGACGATGCCCCCCTCGGTTTGGACCCGGGCGAGATTTGGGTTCATCACCGTCCCGCAGTCGACGATGCCCACGTATTTTTTCACCTTCACCTCTCCCGTGGCGGTGTCCGTGTCCACGAGGGCAAATCCCGCCATGTAAGGTGGCGGCGAGTCGTCGTTTCCGAAGGATCCCCGGGTGGAGATGGTGCATCCCTCCATGCCCACGGTGCGCTTCGTGGCCATGTCCTTTAAGGTCATGGAGTTGTCCCCATAGGTGAGGGTGGTGCCGTCGAACTCCACCTCTTCTGGGGTGCACTGGAAGATCTTCGCCGCCTCTTCCTTG
Organism: Bacillota bacterium; assembly: GCA_023442775.1. GTDB lineage: Bacteria > Bacillota > Clostridia > Tissierellales > Peptoniphilaceae > JAEZXH01. The sequence goes on along the minus strand of JAEZXH010000001.1, from coordinate 42,665 downwards.
ATGGCGGCCACCATCTTCTCGGCGCAGTTGACCACCGCATTTCCCGTGGTGTAGACGCCGCTGGAGGCGTAGGAGCCCGGGTCGTAGGGGGTGAGGTCCGTATCCGCGGTGGTGATGGCGATGTTCTCCACGTCGGTCATGAGGACTTCTGCGGCGAGTTGGAGCATGATGGTGTCGGTGCCGGTTCCGGCATCGGTGCAGGAGACGAAGAGGTTGTAGTCCCCCTCTTCGTTGAGCTTCAGCTCCGCGTTTGCCGTGTCGATGGCGGCAATCCCCGAGCCCTGCATGGAGATGGCCATCCCGGCGCTACGGATGACCCCCGGTGCCACTTCCACGCCGTGGCGGTAGGTCTCCCAGTCGATGCGACGCGCCCCCTCTTCGAGGCAGCGGTCCAGGGCACAGGAGCGGATCTCCTTGTCAAAGGCGAGGGTCCGCTCTCCCTCTTTGAGGATGTTCTTTTTCCGAATCTCCAAGGGATCCATGGCAAGGCGACGGGCCAGTTCGTTCACCGCGCTCTCCAGGGCAAAACACCCTTGGGTCGCGCCATAGCCACGGAAGGCCCCGGCGGGTTGCTTGTTGGTGTAGACCACGCGGGCGTCGAAGGCGGCGGCCTTCACCTTGTTGTAGAGGGGCATGGCCTTTTCCCCCATGAGCTTTAAGGTGGTCCAGGCGTGAATCCCATAGGCGCCCTGATCCGAGAGGACGTCCATGGCGATGGCTTCAATCTCCCCTTCTTTCGTCGCCCCGAGGCGGACACGCAATCGAGCGGCGTGGCGGGTGTTCGTCGCCATGAAGGTCTCTTTTCGGTCGTAGACGATCATGGAAGGACGGCCGGTCTTCAAGGTGACAAAGGCGGGGAAGACTTCGGCTTCAGAGGTCTGTTTCGCCCCAAAGGCACCGCCGATGCGGGGCTTGATGACCCGCACCTTCGACGGGGGAAGGCTCAGAGCCCGGGCGAGTTGACGCTTGATGTGGAAGGGGACTTGGGTGGAGCTAGTGACGACGAGTCGCCCGGCTTGGTCCAAGGTGGCAAAGGCGCGGAAGGTCTCCATCATCGCCTGGGCCTGGGCCTGGGTGTGGTAGACTTCGTCGACGACGACCTCCGCGCGTTGAAGGACTTCCTCCACGTCCTCGCCAAAGTGAATGTGGTGTTCCCCGACGATGTTCTTGTCGAAGTCGTAGTGCCCCACGGGTTGAGGCAGGTGGATAAAGGGGTGCTCGGGATGAATCACCGGCCCTTCCGTGGCCTTCTCCGGGTCGAGACAGGCGGGGAGAATCTCGTAGTCCACCTTGATGAGGTCCCGAGCGCGCCTTGCCGTGGCCTCGTCCTCCGCCACCACCATGGCCACCACGTCGCCGACAAAGCGCATGGTGTCATTGATGATGAGACGGTCGTAGGGAGAGGGTTCGGGGTAGGATTGACCGGCGAGGGTGAAGTGTTCCTTCGGGACGTCGTCGTGGGTGTAGGCGGCGACGAATCCCTCGAGTTTCTCCGCCCGGCTGGCGTCGACGCGCTTGACCTTGGCGTGGGGGTGGGGACTGCGCAAGAGGACGATGTGAAGACAATCCTTCGGTGCCAGGTCCTTGGTGTAGAGGGGACGGCCACGGAGGATGGCGTCGCTATCGAACTTCTTCTTCGTTTCGCGGATGCTCATCTCACACCTCCAAGTAGGCTTTTAGGGCGCGCATCTGGGCGGCGTATCCCGTGCAACGACAGAGGTTTCCAGACATCAGGCTCTTGAGTTCCTCGAGGTCAAAGGACTCGCCCCTTCGCTTTAAGGCCAGGGCATTCATGAGAAATCCGGGAGAACAGAAGCCGCACTGCTCCCCTCCCTCTCGCGCCATGAGCTCCCGCAAGGGGTCGAGCTCCTCCCCAATGCCCTCCAAGGTCTCGATACAGGCCCCCTCAAGGCGCATGGTCCACAGGGCGCAGGAGAGTTTGGGAAGGCCGTCGACGAGGACGGTACAGAGGCCACAGTTCGTGGTTTCACAGGCGTTTTTCACCGAGGCAAAGCCAAGACCTCGCAAGGTGTCGAGGAGGGTCTCCTGGGCCTTCGGTTCCAGGGTGCGTTTGCGCTTGTTGATGGTGAGTTCAATACTCATCACGGGCCTCCCTTCCAATCTGAGCGAGGAGATTGCGGCACAAGAGTTTCCGATACTCTCCTCCGGCACGGGCGTTGCTGCCAAAGGTCACCTCTTCGTCGAGGGCGGCTTCAATGGCGGCAAGGTCCTCAGGACTCTCCCGCAAGACCATCGCCGTCTTCGGGGCGAGGGTGGCGCGCTGAGGTCTCGCGCCAATGGCGAGGCGATTCGTCTCCTTCGCGTAGGCGATGACCGCGTAGGGAAACTCCGAGGTGCTCCGGCGGAAGTGGCGGGTGATGACCTTCGGCGGGTTTTTGGGCAACAGCACATGGGTGAGGATGGTACCCCTCGTTGGAGGAGAACACAAAAAATCCTCGATGGAACATTCGCCGTCTGGGTACAGACAAACCTTCGCATCGAGGGCTAGAAGCAATGGGAGAATATCCGAAAAGCCGTAGCGGCCCCAGACACTTCCCCCAATGGTGACGAGATTTTGAAATTGTACACCAATGATGTGGTCCGTGGCGCCGACGAGGACACCTCCGGCGTAGGCGCGGGTCAAGGGGTGACGGGACAGATCCCCATAGGTGACGTAGGCACCCAGGGAGAGAACGCTTTCGTCTTCTTCGATGGCGTCGAGGCCAAGGCCCGAGAGATCGATGGCCTTTTGCACACGGCGATGGCCGAGGCGTAGAAAGGTGGCGCCTCCGAGGACAACAGAGGCGCGGGACTTCGCAAGAGCGTGGGCCTCCTCGAGAGAGGAGGGGCGAAGAATGGCGTCCAGAGTGAGCATGGGACTTCCTTTCCGAATTCCAGAAGCAATCATCCGCCTTCAGTATACCACACCGAGGGGAGAGAGAAAAAATTCTCACGAGGTTTCCCGAGTGGTTTTCAAAGAACCATCGGAAAATTCTAAAAGCCCTCTGTGGTATACTGAGAAAAAAGACTGTAAGGAGGTCTCATGGACATCTCACCTGGCATCGCCATCCTCATGAAAGAACACGACAACATCTTAGCCTTTACCGACCTCATGGAGCGCACCTGCCTTCAAATCTTTCAAGGGGCGGCCCCGGACGGAGCTTTCTTTCGCCGGGCCATCTCCTTCATTCGGGAGTACTGTGACGCCCATCACCACCAAAAGGAGGAAGATCTCCTCTTTCAGGCCATCCTAAGAGACTTAGGTCCCGTGGGAGAGAAACTCGTCCGCCATGGCATGCTCGTCGAACACGACTTGGCGCGGCTCTATGTCCGCCAGATGGAGGAGGTCCTCGACGACTTGGACAAGGAGGACTCGGATTTTCTCCGGATGCACCTCGTCGCCTCCACCATGGCCTATGTGGACCTCTTGCGCCGCCACGCCCTCAAGGAGAACGAGGTCCTCTACCCCTACGCCCAGCGCGAACTCACAAGGGACGTCCTCGCCCGCCTCGACCGGGACACCCTCGCCTATGAAGAGGAAAAACGGGCGGAGGGCTTCTTCGAGAAGTGGGCGGACATGCTGGTTTCGTCTTGATTTTTTCAGGGTTCTTTGATACGCTGAAAAGACAAGTCGAGAGGAGGAAACGACATGAAACGAGCGGAATTAGAAGCGCATTTTCGCACTTATCGCGACCGCGCATTTGAGGCACGGGACCCGGAGGAGGCTTTGGTTCTCCTCGGAGAGCGCCTGCCCGTGGTCCTCTTTCGCCGGGAGCGCATCGCCGGCTATGTAGGACGTGGGGAGAACACCTTCTGTGAAGAGGGGACCTTCTTCTCGGGAGAGGGATTTTCGGAACTTGGGGAGACGGTCTACCGCGAGGGCCTCTCTGGGGCCAAGGAAGCTGCAGAGGACGAGATGGATCGCGCCATTCTCTTCGCCCTGTCCACCCTCCTCGAGCGCTACTACAAACGGGCGAGCCTTCTCGCCTTGAAGGCGGACAATGAAGTGGAGCGTCAGCAGATTCAAGACATCGCCGAGAACTGCCGCCACTTGGCCAGCTCCGCTCCGGAGAACTTCGCCCAATCGCTCCAGCTCATCTGGGCCATGCAACTTGGGGAAGTCCTCATGGATACGGGAAAAGTCTTCGAGAAGCCCACCATTGAAGGGGTGCTCTTGGAGATGAAGGAAAAGGAAGAGTTGGGCACCGATGCGCCCCTCTTACTCTCCCACTTCTTCGACAAAGTGCGGATGACATTTTAAGGGACCCCTCTGCGGGTCCCTTTCCCACATGGAGGGATTATGAACCAAGAACGATTCTCTGACTTCAAGGACCAACTTCTTCTGGACTCCACGGGGACGTTTCTCAAGTTGGATCGCTACAGCCCCCTCTTGGCGAGTCCCGAGGGCTTTTCTCTCGTCGCCGAGGAACTGTCGAAGACCTTGAAAGAGGGCCTTCAAAAGCGCTATGGGAGTGCGAGCATTGCCTACACCTTCTTGCACCTACAAACCATTGTGTGTTCCGTCAAGGTAGACGACCCTCGCCGCGACCTCTTCTGCCACTTGGCCCTCAAAGTTGCCTTCTCCCTCTACGAGGCTTTTCCAAAACGGCGTCAACTCCGAGAGCGCCTCGAGATGTGGATGGAAGATCTCCTCACAGAGAACCCCGTGGACGGCGTCGTCCTTCCCTTCCAACAAAAAAACCCGGGAGAACCCGGGTAAAAAAATAGCCCCTCTCGGGGCGTGTTTGGAGCTATCGACGGGACTTGAACCCGTGACCTCTACATTACCAATGTAGTGCTCTACCGACTGAGCTACGATAGCGTACTCTACAAGTATACGGGGAAGGCTCCCCGTTGTCAAGATGTTTTTCAAATCTTTTTCCAGAAAGGACCATCATGCGTACACTCATCGGATACAAGAAGTGCAGCACCTGCAAAGCCATCGAAAAACTCCTGGAAGAACAGGGACTTTCCTACACCTACCGGGAGATTGACAAAGACGTCCCCACCGCCGAGGAACTCAAGAGCTGGAGAGAAAAAACGGGCCTTCCCCTGAAGCGTTTTTTCAACACCTCGGGGATGAAGTACCGCGAACTCGGCCTCAAGGACAAGCTCCCCACCATGACCGACGAGGAGCAGTTTGACCTTCTCGCCTCGGATGGCATGCTCATCAAGCGTCCCATTCTCCTTGAGGAGGACGCCATCTATGTGGGGCCCGACGTGAAGAAACACCTGGCCTAACTTTACAGCCTCCCCCACCTTTGGTACACTAGGATGAGTTGCTTTTAAGGAAGAAAACGAACCTAGAAGGGAGACCCCATGAAAAAGGGCCTACTCATCGTCACCAGTGTGATGATTTTGGTACTGGCGTGCCTCTACATCGCAGGGGTGGCCCTGTTTCAACAGCATATCCTGCCCCGCACCCGCGTCAACGGCCGGGACGTGAGCCTCATTCGAAGAGACGCCCTCGCAGAGACCTATGAAAAGGCCTGGAGAGATGGAGAGCTCACCATCCGGGGCCGCGGCGGGAAAGAGGACCATTTGAAGGCCAAGGACATCGCCTACACGGTGAAACTCGAGAAGGCCTCCCTCCCCCAGCGGACCCACTATTGGTTCCTCGAATCCTTCCTCTGGAAGGACAATGACCTCAAGCAAAACGTCCACTACGACGACGCGGCCCTCGAGAAGAAGCTCGGCTCCCTTCACGTCTTGACGGATGGAGATATCGAAGGTCCCCTCGACGCCTACGTCGGTGCCGACGGGACGGGACAGTTCGTCGTCTTCCCCGAGAGAGAGGGAAATCGCGTTGAGAAGCCCCGCCTCAAGGCCGCCATTCTCGATGCCCTCGCCAAGGGGGAGGACACTTTGGACCTCGAGGAAAAGGAGCTCTACGACGCCCCGAATCTTCGCCAGGACACCCCTCGCCTCGTGACCTTAGCGGCGGAGTACAACGCCCTGAAGGATCTCCATATCACCTATGATTTCTCCGACCGAAAGGAGGACTTGAGTGGAGAGGCGTTACGCAATCTCTTCGACCCCAACGCCGAGGGAAAACTCGTCCTCTCCCCGGACAAGGTCAACGCCTATGTGGAGGAACTTGCGAAGAAGTACGACACCTTCCGAGGGACCAGAGACTTCGCCATGTCCGGCGGCGGCGTCGCCCGCATCGCCGGCGGCATCTACGGCTGGCAGACGAATCGCCCCGCCACCGCAGAGGCCCTGATGAAGGCCCTCGAGGCCCGTCAATCCACGACCCTCACCCCAGTGTACAGCCAAGAGGCGAAGAGTCGCCTCCAAAACGACATTGGGAATTCCTACGTGGAAATCGACATCGCCCGCCAACACATGTGGCTCTACAAGGACGGCCAACTCGTCGTCGAGACCCCGGTGGTCACGGGAGACGTCTCCAAGGGCAATGGTACCCCGACGGGAGTGGGGCGCATCTGGAGCAAGGAGCGGAACCGCTACCTCACCGGCGCCGACTACAAGAGTTACGTCCACTACTGGATGCCCTTTAACTGGAGTGGTTGCGGCCTCCACGACAGCTCCTGGCGCAGCACCTACGGCGGGCGGATTTACCGCGGTCACGGCAGCCACGGCTGTGTGAACACCCCACCGGCGGTGATGAAAAACTTTTATGAACACGCGGAGCAGGGGATGCCTGTCGTCGTCTACGACAGCAGTTCCCAACGCATCAGTTGAGCCTTTCGAGGCTCTTTTTTCTTGCCCTTCTGCTATACTGAGAGTATATCCACAAAATCTATGAAAGGAGAGCCTATGCGCCGCACGATTCTCTTCCTCGTCCTCTTCCTCCTTCTCCCCCAGTCCATCTTCGCCGCCCATTGGGCCGAGAATTCCCTCGCCTGGGCCCAGCGGGAAGGCCTCATCCAAGGAGACGAGCACCAGGACATCGCCCCGGATCGCCTTATGACCCGGGCGGAATTTTATGTCTTCCTCGACCGCTTCCTCTCCGATTGCCCGACCTCGCCCCTTCCAAAGGCTGACATTGCTCTATGGGCGCGGGAGAGCCTCGCCCGTCACCTCACGAGGGACATCCTCTCCCCCGCTGCCCTAGCATCCTTGGAGAGCCCCATGTCTCGGGAGGAGGCCGCCGTCGCCATCGCCAAGAGTTACCACCTCGCCCCCTCCTCGGCCCACCTCGCCTTTGCCGATGGAAAGGAAATTACCGACTCCCGTGTTGGAAGTCTCGTGGAGAAAAACATCTTGCGGGGCTATCCCGACAAGACCCTCCGGCCCCACGAGACCCTGACCCGCGCCGCCTGTGTCAGCCTCCTCCACCGGTCCCTCCTCACCCTGGGCACCGCCCCCGCGGTTCAGTCCACCACCCCGAGTCTTCCCTTCTCTGGGCTTCTCGCCATCGTGAAGGACCCGACCTTCCCCTCTCGGGAAAGTCGTCCCACTTTGCCGGAAGTCACCCCACCAGAGGACAAGACCCCAACCCCACCCGAGGACAAGAATCCTGCAGACCCAGAGGATAAAGAGCCGGTCATCGACAAAGACCCGACTCCTGAGACACCACCCTACAGCGTCACCGTCACTGGTGGCACCGCCAACCCGACTTCGGCGAAAGAGGGGGACACCGTCTCTATTTCCGCCAACGTCCCCGAGGGGCATGTCTTCAATCATTGGGAGGGGGATGGCGTGAGTTTTTCCGATGACAAGCAAGAGAAGACCACCTTCACCATGCCGGATCACGACGTGGAGATTTCCGCGCACTTTGAGAAGAAATCCTACACTGTCACCGTCAACGGTGGCACCGCAGATCCCACCTCCGCAAAAGAGGGCGACACCGTCTCTATCACCGCCACCATCCCCGAGGGGCATGTCTTCAATCATTGGGAGGGGGTCGGCGTAGTTTTTGCCGATGACAAGCAAGAGTCCACAACCTTCACCATGCCTGGCCATGACGTGGAGATTTCCACGGTGACGGAGAAGGCGAAGCCCATCACCCTCTACATTCGCTTTGTCCCAACGCCCATCGAGACGTACCAAGGGGCGAGTGTCTCCATCAAGGCGCCCGACATCCCAAATCACATCTTCCACCACTGGACCCTCCTCATCGGGGCCTCGATGCCGGTGACCTTCGAGGACATCTCCGCCCAGGAGACCACTCTTCACATCCCGAAGGACTACCCAAGGTCTATCCTCGAGGTTGTCCCCGCCTACCGCTTTGACAACAAGGATCCCTTCCCCCTCCACGTCATCGGTGGCACCCCAGAAAAAACCTCGGCAAAAGACAGAGAAACCATCCTCATCACCGCCAACACCCCTGAGGGAAAAGTCTTCGACCACTGGGAGAGCGAGGACGTCTCCATCGCAAATCCCACCTCCTGGAAGACCAATATCGGCCCGGTGAAGAAGGAAACCACCCTCCGCGCCGTCTACCGGGACGCCGAGGAAGGCTCCTTCGCCATCCACACCACCGGCGGAACCCACGCGGAGCGGCGGATGGCAAAACCCGGGGAAACGGTGCATCTCACCCTGCCCCCTAGCCGCTCCACCGTCCTCAACGAATGGGTCGTCCTCGAAAAGGACGTCACCCTCGTAAGGAGCGGGAACGACGTCTCCTTTATCATGCCCGACCACGACGTCACCATCTTCCCCGTGGTCCACCTCCCCGAGTCCCTCTTAAAGGTCTATGAACCCGACGGACGGCTGCGGAAAAAATCCGACCGCTACCTCGTGGGCAAGGTCGTCCGCGTCGATGCCGACTCCTCCTACCGCTCGCGGTTCAAGTCCTGGGTGAGAACTCCAGAGCTACTCGTCGTCGAGGAAAAGGGGGGCACCATCTCCTTCATCATGCCTCCTCAAACCGTCACCTTGCGCGCAGAGCTCTTGGAGCCATAAAAAAAGACCCCTTCTGGGGTCTTCTTTTTATACGAGGAAGTCGGAGAGATAGATTTTCTTGAACTCTTGGACGATGCCATCGTGGAGTTGATGGACCTTTTGACGCAAGGGTTCTTCGACTTCGCTGTAGTTTGGATCTTCCGCACGCTCGTCGAAGAAGGAGACGAAGTCAATGCCTCCTTCGAGGGCCACGTGAATGTCATAGAGGCTGATGGTCTTCGGATCCTTCGCAAGGCGATAGCCTCCTGCGACGCCGCGGCTGGAGCTAACCAAGTCCGCCTTCAAGAGTTCTTGCAAGATGCGTTGGGTAAAGGCGTGGGGCAGCCCTTCAATCTTCGTAATTTCGCGTGCGCTGATGCGCTCTTCCCGGCGACGAGCCAGGTGCGTCATGATGATCATCCCGTATTCCATGGCTTTCGTAAATTGCATACTGATTCTTCCTCTACTTTCTCAAATGCTTTCGTGGGACACGGTTCGTTCACCTCTATTATACAATCTTTATTGAGGTTTTAGAAGGTTTTTTGCCTTTACTTGTTTATGAAATTTTTGTGAAAACCGTCCCCTCTTGGTGCTCTTTCTCCTCGGGGGTCGCCTCGGCGCGGCGGTGCATCTGGGCTTGTTGCTCCGTGAAGGTCAAGGTGAGCTTTTGTTCCTTCCCAGCGCGGACGATGGTCACCGTGACTTGGTCCCCAATCTGGTACCCTAAAAGGATGCTCTTTAAGTTGTTGACACCGGATACAGCGTGGTCGTCGATGGCGGTGACCACATCCCCTGCGGCAATTCCTGCACGTGCAGCGTCGGTGTTTTCCGGAACGTTGGTGACAAAGACGCCGGTCTTCGTGCCCAGGTTCACGTGGAGAGCTTGGAGGACTTCAGAGGTGTCGAGGCCTTGAATCCCAAGTTGCACCGTGGAATAGGTCCCGGTCTTCGCGATCTGGTCCACGATGGGTTTGACGGTGTTGATGGGAATGGAAAACCCGAGGCCCTCTGCTGAGGAAATCTTCGCCGAGTTGATGCCGATGACCTTCCCCTCACGGTTCAAGAGGGGGCCACCGGAGTTGCCCTGGTTGATGGAGGCGTCGGTCTGAATGAGGCCCTCCAAGGTGTTGGCACTGGGGCTGCCCTCTTTAGAGACCTGCCCAAGGGTCCGGTTGAGGCCGGAGATGACTCCGCTGGTGACGGAGCGCTGGAAGTCGAGGCCCAAGGGGTTGCCGATGGCGATGGCCTCTTCCCCAATCTTGAGCTCCGAAGAATCCCCGAGTTCTGCGGGGACGAGGTTCTTCACATTGTCCACCTTCACCACGGCGAGGTCCAAGGAAGGATCCGCCCAGAGGACACGGCCCTGAGCCTCGGTGCCATCGTAGAAGGAAACGGTGACGCTCTGGGCGTTGCCCCCGTCGACGACGTGGCTGTTGGTGACGATGTAGCCGTCCTTATTGACGATGAAGCCACTCCCAGACCCCTGGAGGGCCTGGACGCCGAAGAAACTCTGGCGCGTCGTGGTCATGACGATTCCCACCACCGAGGGGAGGGCCTTTTCCGCCACCGCCTCCACGACGCCGACCCCATCCTTCGTGGCAATGGAGACGGTTTGGCTCGGGGTCTGGGAGATCTTGTCCTCCAAGACCAAAGTGGAGACCGCACCGCCGACTCCTCCCCCTAAGAGGGCACAGCAGAGCCCGATGAGGCCAAACTGACGGCGCAACCGCGCCCGCTGTTTCCGCTCTTCCTTCTTTTGTGCGTAATCATAGGCCACGGCCCGTTCCAATTCTTGGGTGTCTTCCCAGCGATTGTCCATCTCCTACTCCTCCTTCTCATCGTTTTGTTCTCTTGTTGTAAGGGTATCATACCCATAGTTCATGAAAACCATGTGATGAAGAAACGAAAATTTGGAGGCGAAATGAAGATTACCTTCTTACACCATAGTTCCTATGCACTCGAAACGGAGAAGGCCCTTCTCCTCTTTGACATCACCGAGAAGAGTCTGCCCCTGATTCCAAAAACGGAGAAGCCAACACTCTTCTTCACCACCCACGGTCACGGGGACCACTTCACGGCGCAAATCTTTGAAGAAGAGGCGGCCCACTTCTTTGTGGGTATCTCCACCCCGGCGCCAAAGCGTGGGGACATTACCATTCTCCATCCGGGAGAGACCTTGCGCACCTCGGGGGACTTTTGCGACGAGGAGCTCCTCATCTCCGCCTTCGGTTCCACCGACGAAGGGGTGAGTCTCCTCCTCACCCTCGACGGCAAGACCATCTACTACTCGGGCGACTTGGCCTATTGGGTCTGGCCTCGCTACGACGAAACGGACATCACCAATATGGAGAGAGAGTACACCACGGAAGTAGAAAAGGCGCGACAGGCCCTTGAGGGACACCCGGCGGACGTGGCCTTTGTCGTCGTCGATCCACGCCTTGGGGAGGACTACCGCCGCGGCGTCGCCATCGCCTTGGAAAAGCTCCAGCCCCGGGACTTTTTCTCCCTGCACACCTGGGGGAAGTATTCGATGACGACCCGTGTCCAAGAGGATTTTCAGAAGGACTACCCCGAGACCACCTTCCACCCTCTCACCGCCTCGGGAGACTCCTTCCTCCTCCCATAAAAAAGAACCCCGCTTGGGGTTCTTTTTTTATTTCACAATTTTTTCAGGTCGAAATGGGTCGCACCCCCCCCATTTGCCTTTTTTGTTTTCTCCTTTTTCGCAATTCCTTCCCATTTCCTTGGATTATGACAATTCCATGACAGGGCCAATAAAAAAGAGATGCCCCGCAGAACATCCCTTCGTCTCATTTCTCTTCTTTGTTGATTTCTGGGAGGGCCGGTGCTCCAGAAACGGCGTAGGTATTCACACTGTGTGCGATGAGGTTCCCCTCGGCGTTTGTGAGTTCCACGGCGAGGGTGGTGATGCGCTTTGTCTGGTGAAGGACATAGGCCCTCGCGTCGATGCGGCCCTTTCCCGGTCGGAAGTAGTCCATGGTGCCCTTGAGGGTGACGGAGGTGCGCTCCCTCGCCCGGCAGAGCAGGCCTGCGCAGGTGTCGGCGAGGGTGTAGAGGGCGCCGCCGTGGAGGACCCCTGCGGGGTTGTGGAGGGCGGGGACGTCCTCCATGTGCATGAGGATCTCCTCGTCGGAGACTTCGTCGACGTGGAGGTGGCAGGTGCTCATGAATCCGTGGATTTCTTCGTTAAAGCGTCGTTTCAATTCTTCGTAGTTGACTGAGTTCAAAAAGGACTCCTTCCTTCGGGTAAAAAGCTTAACTGTTCTGTCCCACGCTCCTCGAGGTGGGAGGCGGTGACGCCAATGAGGCGCAAACGGCGGGAGGGACGTTCCTCGAAGAGGACCTCGGCGAGGGCGAAGATCTCCTCTTCCGAGGCAATGGGATGGGGCAAGGTCTTAGACCGGGTGTGGATGGAAAAATCCGCGTCCTTGGTCTTGACGGTAATACAGCTCGCCTGAAGATGGAGGCGCGACAAATCTTCGGCGAGTTCTCTGCAGTGGTCCCGGAGGTGCTCCCGCAGAAGGTCTTCATCCTCGGTGGGGCGAAAGGTGCGCTCGACGCCGAGGCTCTTTCGCTCCCTTTCGGGCTCCACCCGCCGGTGGTCAATCCCTCGAGCCCGCCAATAGAGCTCTCCTCCCCACTTCCCAAAGATGCGGCGCAGGTCCTTTTCCGAGAGGGCCCAGAGGTTTTCCACGGTATGAATCCCAAGGCGCGCCAGCTTCTCCACCCCCCGCGGCCCGACGCCGTGAATCCGTCCCACGGGGAGGGGACCGAGAAGGTCCATCGCCTCCTCTTCGTGAATCTCCGTAAAGCCGTTGGGCTTTTCCCAGTCACTTGCAAGTTTTGCGAGAAACTTATTCGGGGCAAGGCCCACGGAGAGGGTGAGCCCCGTCTTCTCCTTGACCTCCGCCTTTAAGGTGAGGGCCCGCTCTCTCGGGTGCTCCACGTGGGAGAAATCCAAGTAGGCCTCGTCAATGGAGACCTGCTCCATGAGAGGCGACGCTGTGGCGAGGATGGAAAAGACCTCCCGGCTCTTCTCCTTGTACCGCGCCATGCGCACCGGGAGGAGGATGAGGGAGGGACACAGGGCCTTCGCCATGAAGACGGGCATCGCCGAGTGAATCCCATAGCGGCGGGCTTCGTAGTTCGCCGTAGTGACAATGCCTTGAGGCGGGCGGCCTCCCACGGCGACGGGCCTTCCCACGAGGTGGGGGTGGTCCAGTTCCTCCACCGAGGCAAAGAAGGCGTCGAGGTCAACGTGGACAATCATCGGGCCACCTCCTCTCGATATGCAAAAACACCCCGAAGGGTGTTCTCGCACAGGGTTGGGACTTTGATTAGTCGTGGATGAGCTTGCGCACATCGCCCATCATGACGTGGGGAGCGGGCAAGTCGATCATAGTCTTCAAACCAGGGGTGGCGTTGATGATGTTGGGGATGGAGTTGACAATCATCGCGATGGTGCCGATGCCGCCGGGAACTTCCGGGGTAATGGCCATAGAGATATTGGGTTCTCCCTTGAGGATGATGTAGTCCCCAGTGTCCACGCCTTCGAGTTGGGGTTCGACCTGTTGGGGGTGAACCATTTCGATCTTGTCTTCCCCGTCCACGGTCCCGAAGCCGAGCATGTTCACACCGGCGACGTCGCCAGCTTGGACTTCAGCATAGGGAGCCTTGCGGTAGACCGAGGAGACGATGGCTTCCTTGGAGGTGCGCACGCCGTCGAGCTTCCAGCCAATGGCGTCGGCCATCATTTGGATGGACTCTTCGAATCCAACGTGACCTGCGAGTTCGCCCTTGTCGTTCAAGTCGTTGAACTTGTCCACGGTGAAGCCAACACCTTGCTCTTCCATGACGGCGGGGCCGAAGGGAGAGAGGGAGTTGATGCGCTTTGCAGTGATGTGATCCACTTCTTCGCAAGCGCCGGAGAGGACGAGGACGAGGTAGTCCATGATGAGACCGGGGTTGATGCCGGTACCGAGGACGGACACGCCGTTGGCCTTGGCGATTTCGTCGAGTTGTTTAGCAAGTTCGGGCTCTTGAGCTTGGGGATAGGCCATTTCCTCGGCGGTGGTGACGCAGTTGATCTTTTGCTCGAGGATGAACTTCATCTTGTCGAAGGCCTTGCCGGTGAAGGAGTCGGTGGCGAGAAGGACCACGTCTGCCGCGCCGGGCTTAATGACGTCAGCCTTGTTGTCCACGTGGGTGACGACGACGTCTTCCTTGCCTTCGGGGTTCACACCGAGGATGTCAAAGATGCCGCGACCGACGAGCTTGTCCCAGCCGTCGATGACACCGACGATATCGATGCCTTGCTTCTTCAAGAGCATCTTTGCCATTCCACTTCCCATGGAGCCAAAGCCCCAAATAATTACTTTTACATTTTCTTGACGCATGAAAGCACCTCCAAAAGGGATTCATAACAGTGTCTTCTAGAGTCATTATACCTCACTTCCCAAGGGATGAAAACAGCGGAAAAGGTTTAGTTTTATGACGCACCCCCGCTGGTTGTGAAAATTTTACCGAACCTCGCCCCTCCATCTCCTCGCCTTGTCGGCGCCATGGTTGCCTGTTACAATAGAAGAAAATCTCCCCCGACGGAAAGGAACGCCTATGTCCGACGCCTTTGCCCTCTTCGACTTCGACCGTACCATCGTCCGCGGCGACTCCATCGCCCTTTTGTGGCGCTACGCCGTGCACATGCACCCCCGCCTTGCGGGACACTTCGCCCGGCGCATGGTCCCCGCCCTTCTCATCTCCGCCACCCAGCGCGGCGACCTCAAGCCCATCAAAGACGGCCTTATGAGCCTCTTTGGCATCATGGGAGACAAGGGGCTGCACCACTTCACCACCAAGGTCTTGCCCCTTCACTTCTTCGCCGAGGCCGTGGCGGAGATGGAGCGTCTTCACCGAGAAGGGGTGCGGATTCTCCTCGTCTCCGCCTCTCCTGAAGCCTACATCAAGTACCTCGATGAGGTCCTCCCCGTGGAGGCGGTCCTCGGCACCCAAACCGACGAGAAGTACCGGATGATTGGGAAGAACAACCGCGGCGAGGAAAAGGTCCGTCGCATTGAAGAATACCTGGGAGGAGACCTCTCCCTCATCGACTACGACCGCTCCTTCGGCTACTCCGACTCCTACCGCGCGGATCGGCCCATGCTGGAGCTGGTAAAACACCGCTACCTCATCAACGACATGAGAAAGCGAGAGGGATACAAGAACCTCTCCTGGCACCGTGTCCAAAAGAAACGGAGGACCCTCTAATGGACGAACTCTACACCACCACCCTCACCATTGATGGCATGACCTGCCACCGAGACGAAGCCGCCATCCAAGCCGCCTTAAAGACCCGCCCGGGCATCGTCGACGTGAAAGTCTCCCGCATTGACGGTACCGCCACGGTGACGAGCACGAAGATTTACAAGGAAGAAAACCTGAAGGACAAGGTGGAGGCCCTGGGCTTTCGCGTCCGCACCATTGAGTGATGAGAAAACCCTGAGAAAAAGAAAAACCCCCGAAAGGGGGCTTTTTTATTGCCGCAAAAAGATGCTGCCCACGCCGATGCTCTCAAGGAGCGCAGCGGGAACTATAATTAATCTCCCGTGTGGCCTTCATCTCTTCCGTGGAGACCGAGGGGATTTGCACAAGGAAGCCCAGCACTCATGTAGAAGGTGTTTGGAATCACGTAGCCGAAAAAGAAAAAAAGCGGAGCGGAGAGGAAGAGCGCAACATAATCCCAAGGAATCTCACCTCTCATCGCCCGGACACTATATCGCCCGATAAGCCAAATCGCACCGGCAAAAAGGACGACCAAAAGAATCTTCCTGACCATTGGAATGGGAGTCGGGGTCGGTGAAACCTGCATCTTACGATGGGTGAGAGCATCCTGCAAAAAGAGATAAGAAAATCCAATGCCAAAGAGAAACACGACGATGATATCGAGTGGAAACTTCGTGCCCTCTGATGTCAACTCTGTCTTCACAAACAAAAGCCCAAATAATAAGACGAGTACCGCGGCAAAACACTCGCTCATCCAACCTAACTTCTTGCGCCCCAGGGATGTTGTCACTCAAATCACCCTTTCTTCATCATGTCAAACTGCAAGATACAGGCTTCTGAATCTCTTCTTCGCTGATTGTTCCCAGAAAATCCCCTTTGACGAACGATTTCTATCCTTCTTATACCCCCCGGTGGAAATATTCAACTGTCACGAGTTTTTCGAGGGTTCTTTTCCCCTCACTCCTCAAGACCCAAGGCGCGGTAGATGTTCGTCGGGATGAGAAAGCCCCAACAGACCCCGGCGACGACTGCGAGGATGAAGAGGCGCACGGGGATGGGCCGCTCCATAAAGAGGCTGAAGACGAGGAAGAAGAGGGGAATCATGCCGTGGAGATTGAGGGCGGCCTTGGGGTAGGTCCACTCGCGACCATAGTCGATGTCCTTCGGGTGGGTGAGCCATTGGCGCAGGGTCCAGATGCCCGCAGCGAAGGAGGCGACGGTGATGAGGATGGCGACGGCTTCAATCTCCTGTGCTCCCGTGGCAAGCGCCCAGGCCATGACGGCTCCGGCGACAAACCAGGCCGCAGTGCCGGCGAGTTGGAAGGCCCGTCCCGCTCTTAAGAGGCTCCGCCCCTCTTCAATTTGCTGCTTGCGCAGTGTCTTTAGGTGTTTTTGCTTCATACTTCCTCCTAAAAGATGCCGAGGCTCTTGTAGAGCACTCCAGGAATGATGAGTCCATAGGCGAAGAGCCAGAGGAGAATGTGGGGCAAGGTGTAGAGGTCGAAGACGCCTCCTCGAGCGAAGACAATCGTTCCAACGACAATGGGCAAAAGGTTGACGAGAAGGATGACCCCTTTCAACACCTTGCCGAGAGGGCGAATCATGTCGCTGTCGACCTTCCAACGCCACCTCGCCCGCAGACTCACAATTCCCCAGAGGATCACCACGAGAAGGACGACCGCGAGGACATCTTCCCCGATGCTTCTCCCTTTTTTTAGGAGGAGTCTCGTCACCACGCCATAGAGGGCAAGGCCAAGACACAAGACCTCCGAGGCCAACGCCAGAATTTTTCGCTCTTTCAACATCTCACCTCTTTCTTCTTTCATTCTACGTCTCGAGGAAAGGAGGGTCAAGAAAGGGCGAAAAGGTCTCTCTTCTCTTTCCTTAAGAAAATTTCTTTCAGAACTGGACATCCCCCCCCGATTTGATATTTTAAGTCTAGTTCAATCTCTTCGAAGAAAGGAGTTTTCTATGAAACCGTTGGAAGGTATTCGCGTCCTCGATTTGACTCGGGTCCTCTCCGGGCCCTATTGCACCATGATCCTCGCCGACTTTGGGGCGGAGGTCTGGAAGGTGGAAGCGCCGAAGGGAGGCGATGACTCCCGTGCCTTTGGTCCCTTCCAAGAGGGACACAGTGCCTATTTCATGAGTATCAATCGAAACAAGAAATCCCTCGCCATCGACACGAGAACGAAGGAGGGAGTGGCCCTTGTGAAGGAGCTGATTCCCCACGTGGACGTGGTGGTGGAAAACTTTAAGCCGGGGACCATGGAGAAGATTGGCCTCGGGGAGGAGGTGTTAAAGGAACTCAACCCTCGCCTCGTCTACACGGCGATCTCCGGCTATGGCCACACGGGCCCATGGTCGAGCCGCCCCGCCTATGACGCCATCGTCCAGGCGGCAGGGGGACTCATGAGCATTACGGGCCACGGCCCCGGGGACTTCGTCCGGGTCGGTGCCTCCATCGGGGACATCACCGCGGGACTCTTCGGCGCCATTGGGACTCTCCTTGCCCTCTTTGGCCGGGAGAAGACGGGAAAGGGGGACACGGTGGACGTCTCCATGCTCGACTCCCAGGTGGCCATCTTGGAAAACGCCATCGCCCGCTACTTCGTCAAGGGAGAGGTGCCCACGCCGAAGGGCAATCGCCACAGCTCCATCACCCCCTTCGAGGACTTCCTCTGCGCCGACGACACGAAGGTGATGATCGCCATTGGAAACAACGGATTGTGGAAGAAGTTCCTCACCGTCGCTGAGAGGATGGATCTCTACGACGACCCCCGTTTTGCCACCAACGACGCTCGCACGGAACACTACGAGGAGCTCAAACCCATCATGGACGACATCATGAAGAGCCGTCCCGCCTCCCAGTGGGTGGAGGACCTCGTCGCCGCCAACGTCCCGGTGACCTTGGTGAACAATGTGAAGTCCTTGGTGGAGAACGAACAGGTGAAGGCACGGGAGATGATTGTCACCGTGGACAAGGAAGGGGTGGGTCCCTTCTCCATGGCGGATACTCCCATCAAACTCACCGAGGGGAAGGGCGGAACCCGCACCCCGGCCCCCTTCTTAGGTGAGGACACCGAGGAGATTTTGCGCTCCGTCCTCGGAAAGACCGATGAGGACCTCGACGCTCTTCGCCGCTCTGGGGCCCTCGGGGAGGTGAAGGCATGAGTCCCGCCATCCTCGCCCTTCTCGCCCTTCTTCTCACCATTGCCATCGCCTATGTGCGAAAGGTCAACACGGGGATTCTCGGGATTGGGTTCGCCTTCCTCATCGGGGTCTTTGTCCTCGGCCTCTCGGGAAAAGAGGTCTTAAAGGGCTTTCCCGTGTCGATTTTTCTCACCCTCTCGGGGATGATGCTCCTCTTCTCCATCGCGCGACAAAATGGAAGCCTCGACGTGTTGACGAGTCGGGTCCTCGCCCTTGTAGGAACGCGTCTCTATCTCCTTCCCGTGGTGTTCTTTCTCCTCTCTGGGATTCTCTCCTTTGTAGGGCCGGGGCCCGTGGTCATGGTGGCGATTATGGCACCCCTCGCCCTCTCCGTCGGCGGGAAGGAGCGCATCAGCGACCTCCTCATGGGCCTTTCGGTCATCAGCGGTTGCCTCGCCGGGGGCCTCTATCGCATCACCGCCTCGGGCTACATCGCCTATTCTCTGGGCCAAGAGGTGGGAATCTCGAACTATACCCCGGTGTTTCTTGGGATGGCGGCGACGGGACTCCTAGAATTTCTCGCCGCCTACATCCTCCTCGGGGGCTATCGCCTCAAGAAGACCTCGAATGAGAGAGAGGCCCTGCCCCCCGTGGGGAGGACCCAAGGCCTGACCCTTCTCATCCTCCTCGTCACGGTTCTTTCCATCATGGTCTTCAAAACGGACATCGCCCTCACTGCCTACGCCGCGGCGGGACTTCTCCTCGTCTTGGGCCTCGCCGAAGAAAAAGCCGCAATCTCCGGCGTCGGCTGGTCCACTCTTCTTCTCGTCTGCGGCATGGGACTTCTCGTCCACGTCATCGATGAAGCCGGGGGCATCGCCATGCTCTCGGAGACCCTCTCCCGCATCATGACCCCGCGGACGGCGACGAGTTTCATGATTGTGGTCTCTGGGCTCATGAGTGGCGTCTCCAGTGCCTCGGGAGTGGTGATGCCCACCCTCATCCCGACGATTCCCGGCATCGTCTCCTCCATGGGTGGCACCGTGGACCCGATTCTTCTCCTCACGGGAATCGTCGTGGGAAGCCACACAGTGACCGCCAGCCCTCTCTCCACCCTTGGGGCCATGACCCTGGGCTCGGCGAACTCCTACACGGACAAGAACCGTTTCTTCCTCCAACTCCTTCTCATCGCCATCGCGGCGGTGCTCCTCTCCGCTGTTTTTGCCTATCTCGGGTTCTACACCCTCTTCCACTAATCCCTTGCCAATGGGAGGTCTTTTTGGGACAATGAAGAAAAAGCCCTAGGAGGTGCCTATGCTCATTCTTCGTCCCCTCGGCCCCGAGGACATTGAGGACGTCCTCATGATTTACGCCAACGCCTATCCCGCCAACGTGGAGGGGGACGTGGGCCTTCACAGACGCCGGGAAAAGATCTTGCGGGATTTCTCCGAGGACCGGGAGGTCACGATGATTGGCGCCTTTGACGAGAAGGAGCGCCTCTTAGGGACCATGAAACTCGTCCCCTTTACGATGAATCTCTTTGGGAAGGCCTCCCCGGCTCTCGGCCTCATGGCCCTCGGGGTCCATCCCCTGGCAAAGCGCCGGGGGATTGCCCGGAAGATGGTGGCCTATTTCGAGGAGATGGCGAAGACGAGAGGCGACCTCATCACCTTGCTCTTGCCCTTTGACATTGGGTTTTACAAACGTCTAGGCTACGCCATTTCCTATCGCCTCGACACCTACCGGATCGAGACCCGGGGCCTTCCCCACTACTGGTCCTCGACTCATCGCCTCGTGGGTCTTAGCGAGGAGGACCTCGGGGAGTTTCTCGCCTGTCAGTGGCGGATGATGGAGAAGACCCACGGCATGCTCTCCATCATGGGAGAGGAGATTCGTGGGGCGAAAGACGGCCTCTCCTTCTACGTCGGAGTCCGGGACCGCCACGACATCTTGCGCGGCGGGATGAAGTACCACTTCGCCCCCTACAACGACACGAACTACATGGTGAACCGCCTCGTGGTGGACCACCTCATCTACGAGGACACGCCGAGTCTTCGCCTCCTCCTCTCCTTCCTGCGCCGCCAAGAGGACCAAGCCCCGGAGACCATTCTCTCCACCGGGGACCCCTACCTCTGCGACGTCATGGAGAACCCCGCCGACGTGCGCCGCGGCTATGTGGACTATGGGTATCTCGAGAGCCACCTTCGCTCCCTGGGAACCATGGTGAAGCTCCCCAATCCTCGGGCCTTTGTGGAAGGGACGGGGCACCGGGAATTCTTGCCCCTGTCCCTCACACTTCGCATCGAGGACATTCACGGGGAGTTTTCCCCCTTTACCCTCGCCTTCTACGAAGAGGAAGGGGTGGGTCGCTGGCGCGCCGTCGACGAGGAGGCAGACCTTCGCCTCACCACCGACGCGGGGACCTTGGGGAGCCTCTTCCTCGGGAGCCTCTCCTTCGAGGCCCTGATGCACCTCGAACTCGGCCACCTCTCGGATCCGTCGAAGACCCGCCTCTTAGACAGCCTCTTCCACGTGCCCACAAGGCCCTGGACGAATACGGACTATTAAAAAGAGCCCCATGGCGGGGCTTTTTTAGTGGCGAAGAGTCTCGAGATATGCGGGATTTTTCAGGAGGGGGCGGGAGAGGCCTAAGAAGGAAATTCCTGCGGCCTCTGCGGCGGTGAGATCCTTTTTCTTGCGGATACCTCCCGTCAAGATGACGTCACAGGACACCGCCTCGACGAGAGCCTTCGCCTCCTTCAGATAGAAGGGGCCGCCCTCCTCGTCGAAAAGGGCCCAGTCCCCGCCGCTGACTTCAATGGCATCGGCGTGTGGGGCGATGGCCTTCGCCATGGCGACGAACTCCTCGAGGTCATAGCCCCCGGGAATCCCCTCGGTGGCGTTCATCTTCACGAGGAGGGCAAGCTTTGGGCATTCTCGTCGCATCTCTTCCAAGATTTCCACGATGATGCGGGCCCGATTCTCGGCAGCTCCCCCATAGGCATCGGTGCGCTTGTTGTAGAGGATGGAGAGAAATTGGCTCAAGAGATAACCGTGGGCGGCATGAAGCTCCACCCCATCGGCTCCCGCAGCTTCGGCGCGCTTTGCCGCGGCGACGAACCGCTTCTTGATGGTGGCGATGTCCTCGAGGCTCATCTCCTTCGAGGGGCGGCCGGAGTAGAGGTCCGTCACCCCCGAGGGGCTCATGGGGACGTGAGCTCGATCCACTTGGGAAATCGAGGAGCCCTGAACCAGTTGGAGGACGAGTTTTCCCCCGGCGTCGTGGGTCCTTTCTACGATTCTTTGGAAGTGGGGGATGGCCGCGTCGGTGGCGAGACAGAGTTGACTCTTCGCCGGATGGTCATCGGTGGAGACGGTGGTGTAGGAGCTGATGATGAGGCCCACTTGAGGGGCGAGGGCTTCGTACATCCTCCCCACAGCGTCGGTGGGATAGCCCTCTTCCGTGGCCTTCGCCTCGGCGGTGGCGGCGCGGAGAAAGTGGTTCTTCACCTCGAGGCCCGCCAGTGTTGTTGGTGCAAAATAATCCATAGGCACCTCCCTTCTCTCTTCTTCTACCCCAAGAGGGGGCAAAACATTCTTGACAGAAAAATATATTGTGTGCTATGCTTTTTCTCACGAGTAAGGAGGTCATCATGCAAGAATGTCTCAACCTATTGCGCCACATTCACATCACTTTAAAGAGTGAATTCAACCGCGCCCTCGACGAATTGGGCCTCACCCTGCCCCAACTCGAAGTCCTCTCCGTTCTAAAACGCGCCGAGGAAGGGCTCCTCTTAAAAGAAGTCGAACAAAGGATTCACGTCGCCCAGTCC
The DNA here is from genome assembly GCA_023442775.1 of Bacillota bacterium. GTDB lineage: Bacteria > Bacillota > Clostridia > Tissierellales > Peptoniphilaceae > JAEZXH01. The sequence goes on along the minus strand of JAEZXH010000001.1, from coordinate 20,532 downwards.
ACCACCACGGGAATCGTCTCTCGCATGGAGCAAAAGGGTCTTGTGAGCCTCTGCCCCGACCCGAAGGATCGTCGCGCGAAGTGCGTCCGCATCACCGACGAGGGCCGTGCCCTTACAGAGCGCGCCGCTATTCAGATGAAGGAGACGGGAGATCGCCTCTTCAGTTCCCTCTCGGAGACGGAGATGGAGATCCTCCGCACCCTCTTACAGAAGATGGCGGACAATCTCAGCTAATCCTTGGCTGAATATATCGTATGCGATGAATAGAAGGAGGTCCTATGCGACGACTCTTTGGATTTCTCTCTGGGGCTGAACGCCTTGTCGTCGGCCTCTGCGTCATCCTCGTCATGGCGCAGGTGTGGCTCGACTTAAAGATTCCCGACACCATGAGCGAACTGACCCGCATCGTCCAGACTCCGGGCAGTTCCGTCTCCGAGATTCTCCGCGCCGGCTCCCCCATGCTCGGCTACTCCTTGGCGAGTATGGTGGTGTCCCTGGTGGTGGGGTTCATTGCGGCGCAAATCTCCGCCCGCCTCGCCCACCGCATCCGCCGCAACCTCTATGAAAAAACCTTGGAGTTTTCCATGGAGGAGATTCACCGCTTCTCCGCGGCGAGCCTCATCACCCGCTCCTCCAACGACATCACCCAGGTCCAGGTCCTCGTGGCGATGATGCTTCAGATGTTTCTCCGCGCCCCCCTTATGGCGGTCTGGGCAGTGGTAAAAATCTTCGGAAAGCAGTGGCAGTGGACCGCGGCAACCGGTGCGGCGGTGGGGGTCCTCGTCATCCTTCTCGCCGTCATCATGAGCGTCGCCCTTCCCCGTTTTCGACGGATTCAGAGCCTCACCGACGACGTGAACCGGGTCACCCGGGAAGAACTCTCGGGGATTCGCGTCGTCCGCGCCTTTGGGGCCCAGGAGCTTCACCAGGAGAAATTCCAAGAGGCCAACGACGCCCTCACCGAGAACAACCTCACCGCCCACCGGATGATGGCCCTCATCTTCCCGGGGATGGGCTTCATCAACACCATGCTCACCCTCGCCGTCTACTGGCTCGGTGCCCAACTCATCGACGCGGCGGCGATTGATCTGCGCCTTGGCATCTTCGCCGACATGGTGGTCTTCTCGAGTTACGCCATGCAGGTCATCATGAGCTTCATGCTCCTCAACATAATCTTCATCCTCCTGCCCCGGGCCCAAGTCGCCGCAGCGCGCATCCTCGAAGTCTTGGATACGAAGATTTCCATCGTCGATGGAGCCCTTGGCACCGACGTGCCCGAAGAGGGGCGCATTGAGTTCCAGAACGTGAGCTTCACCTATCCCGACGCTCGCCACCCCAGTGTGGAGGACATCTCCTTTACGGTGAACCCGGGAGAGACCCTCGCCATTATCGGTGCCACAGGAAGTGGCAAGTCCACGTTACTGCACCTTCTCATGCGCTTTTACGACGTGACCTCTGGGCGCATCCTCGTCGACGGGGTCAATCTCAAGGACTTCTCCCTCGACGCCCTTCGCACCCGGTTGGGCTTCGTGCCTCAAAAGGCCTTCCTCTTCTCGGGAACGGTGAAGGACACGGTGGCCTATGGAAAGAAGGCCTCGGAGAACGAGGTGAACAAGGCCCTCGCCATCGCCCAAGCAGATTTTGTGAAGAATCTCGATGGCGGCCTCGACGCTCCCATCGCCCAAGGGGGGACCAACGTCTCGGGAGGACAGCGTCAACGCCTCGCCATCGCCCGGGCTATTGGGAAGCATCCAGAGATTCTCCTCTTCGACGACTCCTTCTCCGCCCTGGACTACAAGACGGATAAGGCCCTGCGCCACGCCCTTGAGGAAAACCTCGAGGAGGTGACGAAGATCATCGTCGCCCAGCGGATTTCCACAATTCAACACGCCGACCAGATTCTCGTCCTCGAACACGGGCGCATCGTGGGCCGTGGACGCCACGAGGAGCTCCTCGCCTCCTGCCCCGTCTATCAGGAGATTGCCCAGTCCCAACTCTCAAAGGAGGAACTCGCCCATGCGTAAACCATCTCCGATAAAAACCGCCCTCGCAAACCTCATGGTCTACCTGCGCCGGTACCAAGTCGCCCTGGGCCTCGCCCTTCTCTTCTCGATTCTCGGCTCCCTCGCAAGCCTCATGGGTCCCGACCGGTTAAGTCATCTCACCGACACCATCACCGCCGGGATGAGAAGCTCCATCGACATGGAGAAGGTGAAGTCCATTGCCCTCGGTCTCGTCCTCTTCTACGTCTCGAGTTTTCTCTTCAACTACGCCCAGGGCTTCATCATGGCCACCCTCGCCCAGAAGGTCTCCAACGCCATGCGCAAGGACCTCTCGGAAAAGATCGACCGCCTGCCCCTCTCCTACTTTGACACCCAAAGCCTCGGGGACAGCTTGAGCCGCATCACCAACGACGTGGACACGGTGGCCCAAACCATGAACCAGTCCCTGGCGAGTCTCCTCTCCGCCATCGTCACCCTCGTCGGCGCGACGATTATGATGATGAAGACGAACCTCATCCTCTCGATGACGGGGATCATCACCGCCCTTCTTGGCTTCTTCGGCGTCGCCCTTCTCATGGTGAAGTCCCAGCCCTATTTCCGTCGCCAGCAAGAGGAGCTCGGCCGCTTGAATGGCCACGTGGAAGAATCCATCACGGGACACACGGTGTTAAAGGCCTTTGGTGCCGAGGACTTCTCGGAAGAGACCTTCACCACGATGAACGACGCCTTGAAACAGTCGGCGTGGAAGAGTCAGTTCCTCTCGGGGACCATGATGCCCATCATGTTTTTCATCGGGAACTTCTCCTACGTCCTCGTCTGCGTCGTCGGGGCCCTCCTCGTCAACCGCGGCTCCATCACCTTCGGGACCATCGTCGCCTTCATGGTCTACATCCGCCTCTTCACCCAACCTCTTCAAAGCATCTCCCAGGGCCTGAACAACATCCAGCGCATGGCCGCCGCCTCGGAGCGGGTCTTTGAGTTCTTGCGCGCCGAGGAGATGGAAGACGAGTCGAAGAAGCCGGGACATCTCCCCGAGATTCGCGGAGAAGTGGAGTTCTCCCACGTCGGCTTTGGCTACGAGAAGAACCACCCTATCATCCACGACTTCTCCTGCCACGTGGCCCCCGGGGAAAAAGTCGCCATCGTCGGTCCGACGGGGGCGGGAAAATCCACCTTGGTAAACCTCCTTATGCGGTTCTACGACGTGGACAAGGGACGAATTTCCATCGACGGGGTGGATATCGCTACGATTCCACGAGACGAGGTACGAAAACTCTTCGGCATGGTCCTCCAGGATACCTGGATGTTTGAGGGAACCGTCCGAGAAAACCTCGCCTACAACAAACAGGGCGTCATTGACGAAGACCTCGCCCGCGCCGCTGAGGCCACGGGACTTACGGAACTCATCGACGCCCTTCCCGAGGGCTATGACACGGTCCTCACCGAAGACGTGGCCCTCTCTCAAGGGCAAAAGCAGCTCTTCACCATCGCCCGCGCCATGGTGGAGGATGCTCCCCTTCTCATCCTCGATGAAGCCACCTCCTCCGTGGACACCCGGACGGAACTTCTCGTCCAACAGGCCATGGATCGCCTGACCCAGGGCCGGACGAGTTTCGTCATCGCCCACCGCCTCTCCACCATCAAAAACGCCGACACCATCCTCGTCTTAAGGGATGGGGACGTGGTGGAGAGTGGCACCCACGAGGAACTCCTCGCCCTCGGCGGCTTCTATGCCGACCTCTACATGAGTCAGTTCGACGACGCCGCATAAAAAAGGACCCGCAGGTGGCGGGTCTTTTTTCGTCTTATGGTTTTTCGGGAAGTCCCTTCAAAATCGCCGCTTGGACAGCTTTTGCCGTTGCCGTGGCGCCGGACATGGCGTCGAGGCTCATGGTCTCCACTTCAGAGCGGTTCTTCCCTTCAAATTGGATTTTGTGTGTCTTCAAGAAGTCGTCCCAAATCCCGGCGCTCCTGCCGGCGTTGGTGCCGTTGTCTTTGAGGTTCTTCACCCGGTCGTTTTCCACCTCAAACTTGAGGCGCACGTCATAGCCGTAGGGCTCCACGGTGGCGCTGACCTTTTTCTCCGTGGTGGTGGGGGCGGGCTGAGGTGCGGGGACCTCTGTCGGCGGTGCCGTCACGCCCTTGGCGGTGTAGGTGAAGGAGAGGGGTTGTTCGTAACCCCAGACGTGGAGAACGATGTCGTAGGTCTTACCCTCTTCGAAGACCGGGGTCTTCTTCCGACCCCTCTTGGCATCGACATCAATGGAACCATCTGCCTTGAAGAGAGGGGTCTTCTTGTAGCCGGCATCGGCGGTGCCGTGATGGCCCACGGGCTCGATTTCAAAGGCCTTGCCTCCGTCCTTCGGGGTGATCTCAATCTCTTCGATGTTGGCGAGAATCGGCGCCAGATCTCCCTCAGAGACCTTGAGCTTGTTGTCCTCAAAGGAGAGTTTCCCAGCCTGGGCGATGACGAAGTGGGGATAGTGGCGCGGGGTACCGTGGCCACTCTCAAAGTCGGGGCTGCGATAGGTTTCCGACTCGTCAACGATGTTCACATAGTAGTGCCCCGGGGCGAGGTCGCCAGGAACCGTCAAGGTGTTCCCCTCCAAGGTGGCGTTTACCGCGGTGCCCTGGCCATTGTAGATGCCGGCGTAGACCGAGTGAAGCTTCAGCTTGAAGCCCTCGGGAAGGGTGTTGGTGAAGTCGATGGAGGTGGTTCCCTTGGGGTAGATGGCCTCAGAGGCGGTCAGGGTCTGTTCCGGGGGCAGGAATTTCTTCCCCTCCTTGCCGTCCATGGCGTTTAAGACCGCTTGGCGAACGGCCTTGCCGGTCTCGGTGGCGCCAGTGAGTGCATCGGGTTTTCCGTGTTCCACCTCAAGGGCGGCGACTTCCTCGCGGCTCTTTCCTTTGAATTTCTCAAAGAAACCCTTCTTAGAGACATCATCCCAGTACTTTTTGTTCTTTCTCTCCCAGAATTCTTGGGTCTTCGAGGGGTCGAAGCCCTTCGTTGCCGTATCGTCGTCGGAGACGGAGACGATGCGGTTGTCCTTGTCGAGGACCACCTTCACCCGGGCGTTGTAGAAGGGTGGGTGGATGAAGGGGGAGATGAGGGGATATTGTTGCTGGTCCACGTTCGCCGAGGCATAGCGGACGATCTCCTCCTTCTCGACGCCGGGCTTTTCAGGAGTGGGGTCCGGTCTCTTCTCCACCGTGGGCCAATAGACCTGGAAGAGGTTGAAGTAGGGATTTGCGGGAAGAACCGAGGCCACAGGGGGCGCCGTCTTTGGCGCCTCCACCTTCGGCGTCTCCACCGGGGCCTTCTCTTCGCGCACCGATCCGCCGCGGGAGATGACTTTGCCCTTCACGGTGCAGCCCTCGAAGAGGACCGTGCCCTCGACGCCATCGGCGAGGACCACATCTCCCTCAAAGGTGACGTTCTTGAGAGAGGTCACCCCGGGAAGAATCAAGGTCCGCCCCTTGTATGTAGCGTTTGAGGTATCCGCCTTCACCACGTTTGGAAAGACGCGGTTCATCAGAGTCGCAAATTCCCCGCGGGTCACCGCATCCTTCGGGCGAATCCTTGCGCCGTCTCCAGCGAGAATCCCTTCACTGAGAAGAGCCGCCACTGCGTCACGCGCCCAGGGAGAGATACTCTTTTCATCGGAGAACTTTTCAAGGACATTCTCGTCGCCGCCGGTGGCCTTCATCAGGCGATAGAGCACCGTCGCCACTTCTTCGCGGCTCATGGTCTTTTCCGGGGCCAGGTGAGTCTCGTCGGTGCCCTTCATGAGTCCCATGGACACCGCCTTCGCCATGTCCTTCTTGAACCAATCCGACTCCTTCACGTCGGAAAACTTCGAGAGGTCCGCCTCATTCTTCGGAGCCAAGAGGCGCACAATCATCGCCGAGAGCTCGGCGCGAGAGAGGGCGCGGTCCGGGTAGAGACGGCCATCGTCGCCTCGCAACATGCCCAGCTCCAAGGCCTGGGCCAGCCCCTTGTGGGCCCAGTGGCCCGGGGCAACACCATCAGAAAAATCCGTCATCGTTGCCGCAACACTCTGCCCCGCCATGGGCAGGACGAGAGCCACTGCAAGACTCAGGGGAACAAATTTTTTCATGATACTCCTCCTATTTTCCACTAATCTACATGTTATTCTATACTTTTTAGGGAGAAGAGTTTTTCAGGAAATCAAGAACTTTTTTCAATTTCTCAAGGAGTTGAAAATGCTCGGGTGGAAAAAGAGAGAGTCCTTGTTCTTATATTCTGTAGGCCGTGACGGTTTTTAAGGACCTTTCATTGAGACCTCGCTCATGCGGGTCATTTCTTTACAAAAAAACTCTCCCCTAGAGGAGAGTGAGAAGGAGCAAGAGCCCGAGGACCAAAAGGTTGTAGAAGGTGAAGGTGAGAAGATAGTCCTTCGTCCCAAGGAGGCTCTCTCTTCGCACCATCCGGTAGCTGATGAGAGACGCCATCGAGGCGATGAGAGTCCCAAGTCCCCCGAGGTTCACCCCGAGAAAGAGAGCGGGCAGATTCTTCGTAAAGGGAAAGAGGAAGAGGGTCGCCGGGACATTGCTCATGACCTGGGAGAGGAGAAGGGCCGTGGCCATGGGATGAGCTCCGACGAGGCCCTCGACGGTGGTGCGCACCCCCGCCATGGCCCCGAGGTTTCCCACGAAGATGAAGAAGACGAAAAAGGTGGCGAGAAGCCCCCAGTCCACCCGCAGAAGTCCCCGATCCCCGAGGAACTTGCTCACCCCAATGGCCACCATGAGAAAGATTTCGACGCGAAGCACCCGACTCACCGCAAGGGCCCCGAGGAGGAGGGCGACCCCGTAGAGAAGAGAGCCAACCGTCCCCATCTCTTGGGACTGGACTGCGGCGCAGACCTCCCCGTCTTCAATGAGAAAGAGGAGAAGAACGAGGAGAATCCCCGCGGCGGCGAGGACGTAGGGCCAGGCCATGTGCCACACCGCCGGGAAGCCCCAGCCGGCCTGGGAGCTCAGAAAGAGGTTTTGTGGTGAACCCATGGGGGTCGCCATGGCCCCGAGGTTGGCGGCGATGGTCTGAAACACGACGATGCGCCCCACCTCTTGTTGGGAAAAGCAGTGAGCCAGGGAGAGGGCAAAGGGAACGAAGAGGACGAGGGCCACGTCGTTGGTAAGAACCGAGGCCACGAGAAAGGGCAGGGCGACGAGGAGGATGGCGAGGGGACGCTTTCGCGGGGCAATGCAAAGAGCCGCTTCGCCTAAGCGCGCCATGACCCCGGTGGATTTCAGTCCCTCCCCGACGAGGAGAAGACCCAGAAGGAGAAAGAGGGTCCGCCAATCGATGGAGAGAAGAGTCTCCTCCCGCAGCCCGACAATCATCGTCGTGGCCAGGGCGAGAAGTGCCCCAATACTCAACACGGGATTTTTCATCAGCATCTTTTTCATCGTCTCTTCTCCCTTCACACAGATTCTTTCATTATAGCACGTCAAAAACTCCCCCTCGCCCCGAGCCCTCACGAAAAAAGTTTGGGAGAAAATCACTTTTGGTATTGCAGTACTAATCCCGAGATGGTAGACTGTAGACAAGTTGGTATTCCAATACTAGAAAGGAGCATCCCATGTCTTCCCCCACACCTCCCTCGGCGAAGGAATTTTCCGACGCTCTCGCCAAGGGCACCTTCTCCAATTACTTCTCCTCCCACAGCATCGATGCAAAGCGTGGCGCCTATAACATCCTCCGCGACATCGCCGTCGAGCGCTGGGCAAGGAGCCTCCCGAAAGAGGCCTACGAAGACTTTGTGATCCAGTGTTACAACCCGCCCGCCCCAGAGAGTCCCTTCTGGAAGGCCTATGACTTCTTCCAAAACCTCGAAGGACGGGATTTCCTCGAGGCCATCCAAAGCTTTCACCACTGGTCACGAGAGATGACTCAAAAGGAACAACGCTTGCACCGCTACCTCCTCGAGGGGATTACGGAAGAGATGAAGAAGGTCTACATCTACGACGCCTTCTCCTTCGGTGTTGACCTCTATGACCTCATCGCCAAGTACCCCGACACCCTCTTCTACCTCCAGTCCTCCCCAGATGATGATGAGCCCCACATCCTCGACGTGTGCCTTCCCTTCCCCAACGTCCGCCACGTGACGACGAATTGGGTAGACACCTTCATCGGAGGAGACCCCGGGGAGGAGGCCTACGAATACGACCTGGTTGAGGCCCCCATCGACTACGCCATCGCCGTCCCCATCATGGGCGCCTATCCCCCAATGGAAGAGCAGGTCACCCTTTCCGCCGTCTCGGAATGGATGGTCCTCGAATGCCTCTTAAACCTCGTCGACGATGGGGGACGCCTCGCCATCGTCCTCCCCAGAATCTTGGAGACCTGTGGGGGCAATGGGGAGACCATGCGCCTCTTCACCCAAAAGGAGTCCCACCTCGAGAAACTCTCGGTCCTCCCCACCTCCACGAGGGTGCGCCAAGGTTCCTTCAATCTCGCCATCTACACCTTCAAGAAGGCCGATCTCGACACCTTGCGCCTTGAAAAACTCGCAGAAGAGGAGGACTCCTTCGTCGTCGACGATGAGGCGACGGTGGACCAGAGTCAGTGGCGCGCCCAAAGCATCTGGGACGTGGGGCGTTACCACGGCGAGCGCGCCTTGGAAGATTTGCACAACACGGGACATCCCGTGGTGGCCCTTGGAGACATCGCCGAACTCTTGCGGGGAAAATCCGTGGCCAAGACCCAGGTCTTTGAAGGTGCGGGAAACATCGCCGTCATCCACCTGGGAAGCCTGGGAGACACTGGAATCCTCCTCACCGACGTCCAGTGGATTCCCGAGGAGGTGGCGAACCTCCCTCGCTACGGCATCGAAATCGACGACGTCCTCCTCGCCTGTCGCGGGACGAACTTCAAAGCCACTCCCGTGCGCCAACTCCCCTACCCCTCCATCGCCAGCGCAAACCTCGTCATCATCCGCCCGGGAGAAGAGGTCTATGGCACCTATCTCGCCCTGTTCCTGCGAAGTGCCCTGGGCCGTCGCCTCCTCGAGAGTTTTCGCCGAGGAGGTGGCCTCATCAACTTAAACATCAAAGACCTGAGGACCCTCCCCATCCCCCTGCCGCCCCTCGAGGTGCAACGGGAGTTGGCGGCGGACTACTTCGACGCCTTGGACGCCTACGAACAGACCATCCACGAGGCCACCACTGCCCTTCACGCCGCGGTGGAGGACGTGGAAGATCGCCTCTTTTCAAGGGAGAAGCTCCCTCCCAAGGCCATCAAGAGAAATCCCCTCTTCCTCTAAATTTTCCTTCCCCATGGCGGGGAAAAGGGGTATGATAGTCAAAAGAGCTCTTCCTCTGCCCGGACACACTACGAAAGACTTCTGTGAAGACTCTTTAAGATTACGCACATGTACACGATGAAAGGACAACTTATGAAACGCTCTGACAAAAGTACTGCTCGTTTACGTGGCAAAGTGAAAAAGATCAATCTTCGCGAAGATCGCCACGGATTTCCCTTCTTAAACGTCCTCATGACCTGCCCCCTCACCCTTCCCGGAGGGCGAAAGGGCGCCTCGATGATTACCTCCACCCTCTTCGCCACGAGAAAGAGTCCGCATCTGCCCGAGGAGTGGTACAACCGGATTCAAGAGGGGGACTTCATCGAACTCACGGGAGAATTTGAGTCCTATGCCTACCAACAGGGCGACACCACCCGTCAGGCCTACCAAGTCACCTTCCCCCACTTCACCAAGACCACAACCCCCTTTGACGAGTGCTCCGACTTCGCCATGGTGGGAACCGTGGTGCGCATCGACAAGAACCTCGTCACCCTCTACGTGGACAAGAGCTACACCCGCTACGACGGCGTCTTCAAGGAAGTGATGTGCAGCTTTGACATCACCTTCACCCCGATGCTCATGGAGCGGGAGGCGAAAAACCTCACCATCGGCGCCCGGTACGAAATCGCCGGGATGATTGTCCAGGGCTACTACGCCCCGGCCCACGCCAGCATGGGCATCGATCGCTTCGCCCGCGCCTTCCAAGAGGGCCCGGTGGAGAAAGTCCGCGAAGACATGCTCCTCGGCATGTACGCCCGCCGCATCCCCCGGGAAGAGGAAGAGGAGGAAGAGGAAGAGCTCGACGACTTTGACCTCGACTTCGACGACGACGCAGAAGACGAATATGCCTCCTCCTTCGACGACGACGCAGAAGACGAATATGCCAACTCCTTCGACGACGACGAGGAGGAGGAGGAAGAAGACAGCTATTAAACGATAGAAATCTCAATGCCTCACAAAAAACCGCCCGTCTTATGACACGGGCGGTTTTTCTATGGGCGACGTCACCTCTTCGAGAGAGGGAACCTAGTGTCTTACGAGTTTTGAGAGGGCGACGAAGAAGGTGAAGATCTCCAGTCGTCCAAGGAGCATCAACACGGTTTCGATGACCAAGGTGACCATGTCCGTGGAAGGGTTCGTCAGCCCAATGGAAAGGCCGACGGTACTCAGAGACGAGGAGCACTCAAACATGGCTTGGGTAAGATTTGCCTTCGCACTCCAGGAGATGAGGAGGGAGCCCACGATGAAAAACCCCATGTAGACGAGGAAAAACCCCGTGGTGTTCACAATGAGCCCCTCTCCAATGCGCTCTTTCCCAAAGGGCGTGATATAGGAAAAGGCGTCCACTCGCGACTTCGCATGAATCTGGCCCTTGATGTTGTGAAGGGCAATCTTGAAGAGGAGACACCCACGGGCGAGCTTCACACCGCCGGCGGTGGACCCAATGCCCCCACCGATGACCATGAGGACAATCATGACCCCGAGGGAAAACTCGGGCCAGTCGGTGTAACTCATCGTCGAATACCCCGTCGTCGAGAGGGCGGAGGTGACGTTAAAGAGGGATTCATAGAAAGCCCGTATTCCGCTCATATGCCCTTGGAGGATGAGAGAGATGGCAATGGCGGGAATGGAGATGGCCAAGAGGAGGCCGAAGAACTTCACCTCGCTCACCTGGGCGGCTCTCTTGAATTTTCGACGAACGAGGAGCAGGAGAACGGCGAAGTTCGTCGTCCCGATGACCATGAGAAGGACGGTGACGAGACGAATCCCCACGCTCTCGTAGTCCCCGAGGCTGTTGAGCTTCGTGGAAAATCCCCCTGTGGAGAGGGCGCACATGGCGTGGCAGACACTGTCGAAGAAGGGCATGCCAAAGACCATGTAGAGCACCGTCCCCAGGAGGAAAAACCCGTTGTACATCCAAAAAATGATCCGCGCCGTCTTCTTCAAATTCGGCAGGAGGCGATCCGTGTGCCCCTCCGCCTCATAGAGTCCCATGGAATTCTTCCCCGTGGTAATCCCAGACACGAGAAGGATGAACCCAAGGCCGCCGCAATACTGCATAAAGCTCCGGTGAAAGAGGATAATCTTCGCCGCATGGGACACGTCCACGACGGAGAGACCCGTGGTGGTAAAGCCGCTCACCGATTCAAAGATGGCCTGAATCGGGTTTAAGTCCCCGTGAAGGACGAAGGGCAGAGCCCCAAGGACCACCCCATAAATCCAAGTAAACACCACCTTGATGCTACTGTCCTGGGTGAAGGCGAGGCGGTCGTCGAGGACCCTCTCAGGGCGTGTCTCGAGGAGGTTGAGGGCGAGGCCAAGACCCAAGGAGCCGAGGCCCGGGAGGAGAAAGGCGGGGAGGTACTCCATCTCTTGATAGAAGAATAGGGTGATGAGGGGAAACAGGATGATGAGTCCAAGAATCACCATGATGTTTCCGTAAAAGGATGTGTGTTTCATCGCTGTCACTCGCCCTTTAACACCCTCATCGTTTCCACCTTTTGGCGCGACTTCAGGATGAGCACCAGGTGATCCTTCGGAGCGATGGCCGTGTCGCCACTGGGGACCACGGAGAGGGAGCCACGGAGGATGCAGCCGATGATGACGTCACTAGGAAGAGGGAGCTCGGAGATTTTCTTCCCCGCCGCTTCATCGCCCTCGTCGATCATGACCTCCACCATCTCCACAATCCCCTCGGCAATGGGGATGGCGGTGGACATCTTCTCGAGGAGAGCCTGGTGCTCAATGAATTCCACCACCATCTCCGTGGAACAGATGACCTTGTCCACCCCCATGGTGTGGAAGAAATCAATCTTCTTCGAATCCCCGAGGAGGGACACGGTTTTTTCGATGTGGAACTTCTTCTTGCACAACTCGCAGGCGACGAGGTTGCCTTCGTCCTTGGGCAAGAGGGAGATGGCCATGTCCATCCTCGAGGCCTGGGCGTCTTGAAGGACGTAGGGCTTTGTCCCGTCCCCGAGATAGACCTCGACCCCTTCCATGTCGGCGAAGCGCTGACAATCCTCCTCGTCTTGGTTGATGACCGTCACCTTGTACCCCTTCTTCACAAGGGATCCCGAGAGGGACAGAGCACGATCTCGTCCGCCGATGATTAAAATCCTCTTAACCATGGTGCGCCTCCAAAAACGCGCGAATCCTCTGGGTCGCCAACTCCGTGGGACAGATGACATCAATCCCAAACTTCTCGTAGACGCAGCTCCTTTCTGGGTCGTAGAGCCGCGAGACCACATTCTTCACGTGAAACTCTTCCTTGAGGAGTTGGGCAATCATAATGTTCACATTGTCTTGGTTCGTCACCACGATTGCGGTGGTCTTCTCGTGGAGGGGAAGACTCTTCAACACCTCCATATCCGTGCCGTTGGCCTCAATCATCTCTCCCCCATAGGTGAGGGAGAGCTTCCGAAAGGAGCTCTTGTCCCGGTCGATGACCGTCACGTCCCTTCCCTCGTCGTAAAAGAGATTGGCAAGGCTTGAACCGAGTCTGCCGCATCCAAAGACGATGGTATTCTCTTGCTTTTCCATGTTGTGACACTTTCTAGTCGTGAATGTTCTCTTGATTCTTCAAAACTTTTGAGTTTTCGAGACCCTTCCCCCAAAACGGGAGAAAGTCTTTGACACTTTCTTCAATTCCTGTCCTTCGCACCTCGTTTCCGCCGGGGCTTTTTCCCTTTTCTTTGAAGATGCGCATCATTATATGCCCGTGGACCCGACCTGTCAAGGGTCTATAATCCCCTGTTTTTCGCGCTTTTCTTGCTGTTCTAAAAATTTTTCCCCACCTTGAAACTTTTTTCGAAAAAACCTCGCGCCCTTCCTCGCTTTATGTGTCACGGGATGTTTTAAGAAAATATTCGGCTCTTCCTATCAAAAACCTCCCCAATCCGGGGAGGTCTCTTGTCTCTTGGAGGTTTTTCAGTGATCACGCCAACTCAACCAGGGCGTTTTCCCTGATGCTTACGATGATGTCCTTCAGGGCCTGCCGTTTCGTGGTGTCGAAGAGTCTGATGAAGCTATCGGGCTTATCGAAGGGGGGCTTCGCCAAGTCGCCGACGCTCTCCATGTAGCCGTTGAGGACGATGTGGTTGATGATCTTGTGGACGAAGGCAATCTGGCGGCTGTTGAGGGAGGCGTCGTTGATGAAGGAGGAGAAGGCCTCCATCGCCGCGTCTCTATCGAGTTTCGCGATGCGCCGAATCAAGAGGCCAAAGGGAGTGTTCCCAAACTCCCGCTGATAGTCTTCGCGACTGCCCAGCTCTTCGGTGAAGACCCGCTCCAGTTCCTTCATGTCCCCCTTCTCCAAGGGGATGTTGTGGGTGAGTTTGTAAATGGCGAGGGTGTCCATGTGGGCGTTGACGTAGTGGTTGACCTTGGCGCGATAGTCCTCGAAGTCATAGGCGGCCTCGAGTTGCTGCCCCTCTTGCCGGTCCATCACCGTATCCGTGAGCCGGGTGATGACGATGCGTCTGCCCCGTCCCCCTTCCTCGAGAAGGCTCATGAGGCCACGCAGCTCTTGGCGCACCCGCTCCAAGGTGAGAAGGTCCGCCTCTTGGAGAAATCCGTCGCTGCAAATGTCCTTTAAGAGGGGAAGTTTCGCCTTCACTTGGGGGGTGTTCCCCTTCTTCTGCAGCTCTGTGGCAATCTTCACCACTTGGCTTCGCGATGCCTTCACGCCTCCGAGTCCCTCGAGGCCACCGAGCATAAGGGAGAACATGAGGTTATCAAAGCGCTTGGCCCCCTCGTCTTGCTCCTCGTCAGTGACAAGGGGGGCCACTTGTTGGAGGAGGTCGGAGACTGCGGACTCTGAAAGCGAGGAAAAGGCCTCTTTCTCCCGATACTGCTCCACCCACTGGCGGCGGGACTTCACGGCGAAGAGGTCGCGATTTAAGGCGAGGACTTGTCTGTGACAGGTGTCGATGAGATCAAGGCGAAATTCCTGGGCCCCCTCCCCAGAGTAGGCTCCACTTTCCAGGGCGCGGATGAGGCGCACCCGCTTCCCAAAGAGGAGCTCCGAGAGGCTCTTCGTCTCCTTCGCCTCGTAGCCCTCCTTGTGTTGGCGGAAGTATTCGAAGTTGCCGCAGTAGTCGAAGATCAAAAAGCGACGCTTGTCGGTGTAGGCCCCGTCGATTTGGTCCACCACCTCGAGGTCGGGACAGAGGCGGGTCCCCCGTCCAATCATCTGCCAAAACTTCGCCTTGGAGCGGACCTTTTTGAAGAAGACGAGGTTCACGCACTCGGGGACATCAATCCCCGTGTCCATCATGTCCACGGAGACGGCGATGAAGGGATTCTTCGACTCCTGTTTGAAGTCGTCGATGAGACTCTGGGCGTAGGCGTCCTCGCAGACGATGCGCTGGGCAAAGAGGCCCTTGAACTGGGGATAGAGGGCGTTAAACCGACTGACGATGAACTCGGCGTGTCGCTTGTTCTGGGCGAAGATGATGGTCTTTCCCAGCTGGTCGCCGCCGCAAATCTTAATCCCCCGCTCCATGAGGTCCTGAAGCACCGTATCCACGGTGAGCTCGTTAAAGACGAAGCGGTTCAGCTCCGCCGAGGAAATCTCCTCGGGCAGTCCCCCGTCCTCGATGAAGTCCTCCTCGTAGCGCTCCTGGTCCTCGGCGCAGAGGTCGTCATGGCGAATTCCCTCCTCGAGAAACTTCGTCTTCACCTCGTAGTTGTAATAGGGGACCAGGACGTGGTCGGTGCCCACGGCGGTTTCGTAGTCGTAGGCGTAGGTGGGAATCCCGTGATCCATCTCGAAGAAGTCGTAGGTGTTCCGGTCCACGTCGGTCTTCGGCGTCGCCGTGAGGCCCACGAGGTGGGCGTCAAAGTACTCGAAGATGGCCCGGTACTTCTTGAAGATGCTCCGGTGGCTCTCGTCGATGATGATGAGGTCAAAGTGGGCCGGGGTAAAGAGAGGGGTCCCGTCAGCGGTCTTCGCGTCGTCGATGGCGTTTAACATCGTGGGATAGGTGGAAAAGACGATGCGCGCCGTGCGGTTGTCCTTCGTCTCGCAGAGGTTGCACAGACTCATGTCCGGCAGATAGCGCTTAAAGTCCTCCTTCGCCTGTTTCACCAAGGCGGTGCGGTCGGCGAGGAAGAGGACGTTGGTAATCCAGCCCCCGCGGCTCAGGACATCGGTGAGACTCGCGGCGGTTCTCGTCTTTCCCGTCCCCGTGGCCATGACGAGGAGGTGTTTGCGAAATCCCTCTTCCATGGCGTCACAGACGGCGCGAATCCCCTCCTTTTGGTAGTACCGGTCGGTGATGGCGTCGTCGATGGGAATCTCTAAGAGGGGCTTTTTCTGGGTTCGGCGCACCATGAGTTTTTCCAGGTCCGCCTTGGAAAAGATGCCGCTGACCCGCCGTTGGGCAGAGGTGAGGTCATCCCAGAAATAGGTCTCGAAGCCGTTGGTGGTAAACATCATCGGGCGACGGCCAAACTTTTCCTCCAAGGCATCGGCGTAGAGACACGCCTGTCTTCTCCCTACGTTGGGGTCCTTCGTCGTGTGCTTCGCCTCGACGACGGCGAGGGGCCGCCCATCGGAGCCAAAGAGGACGTAGTCCGCAAAGCCCCGCTTCCCAAGGACTCCCGCCATGTTCTCGACGGGAAATTCCTCCACCACGTCGGCGGAGGGTCCCGAGAAGGTCCACCCCATGGAGGCGAGGTCCACGTCGATGAAGACCTTCCGGGTCTCGAACTCGGAGAAGTCCTGAGGATGGAAGGTCCGCTCCTCTTGGTGCTTCTCCTTCTTCGCGGTGAGCTCTTCCGAGAGGGCGGAGAGCTTCCGAAGCTCCTTCTCCAAGGCCTCGATGCGCTCATCCTTGCCCTGAAGCTCCGCTTCGATGGAGGCGACGTCCACCTCGGACTTTTCCGGAATCAAGGCCTCGTCAAAGAACCGCTCCTCGTAGTCCTCTCCATAGCAGTAGTCGATCCACTGGACGAATTCGAAAAGGGTTTTGAGGGCGGTAACGGCGGCCTTTTCTTCTAATTTTGTACGCGAGTGGACTGAGGAATTTCCAAGCTTACGGAGCTTATTCATCCGTTCCCAAGTCTCCTCCTCGAGGGCATCCTTAAAGGAGGAATTGTCCATCAGACTATAGAGCCTCGTGTCTTCGGGCATGTCCATGGTCTCATCCACCGCATACACCCATTTCACCGCCAGCTCTAAACCCTTGCGACACCCAGCGATGGATAGAGAAGGAGAGACGGGGTAGACCTCCTCCGCTTCGATGCACGCCGGGGCAAAGCCTCGGTAGATCCCCTTCTCTTTGAGAAAGCTAAAATTTGACACAACACCCCTCCTCTCGGAATCTAGGCGAAGTACTCCTGCATCAAGGCATGTCTCAAGACCTCTAAGGTCTTCTCACTCTCCTTTACCTTGGCCTTCACTTTCTCCACCTCGGTGACAAAGGTGGCGAATTGTTGTTGAAGGGCAAGGGGTGGGAAAGGAAATGCCATTTTACTAAGTTGTCCTTTACTCAATATTCCTTTAAGTGATTTATTGATTGAATACTGTATGGCAGGTTTTGATAACAGTATCATCGTGTACAAATACAAAACTTCATCCTCGTGCGGAACAACAGCATTGATTTGTTGATTAAATGCTACTCGACGATCCGTAACAGCTGCATTACCAATACATTGAACACTTCCTGCGATGCATGTAAGTAACAAGCTATTCTTTTCTACAAACCTGCATTTCTTAAAACCTTTTTCGGATAGATACTCTTGGGCTCGTGTGACATAAAGATAAGGAGTGTTTAGGTTGTCAGATTTAACCCATTCTATAAAGTCTCCGTAATTCTCCGATTCTGCTCGAGAAGGAGTATTCCCTGTGATAATATTGCACCGTTGCTCAAGTGGATGTGTGTCCCATCCTTTCTCATTCTTCACCGGATCCCCAAACATCTCCACAAACCGGGCCTTCACCAAGGTGTCCAGGTGCTCGCGCTGAGCCCGCCGCTTGGCGATGAGGTCGCTCACCTTGTCGAGAATGTCCGCAATCTTCTGTTGCTCTTCGAGGGGCGGGACTTTCACAGTAATTTTTTCAAGCCCCTTGTTTGTAATCGCTTTTTGCGTTGCTCCAGAACTATGTTTGTCCTTCTGCCTGAGAAAATAGTCACTCGCTAGCAGATGATGGAGCAAATCTGGCTTTATCACTGAGTCATTGGCTCTTACCGCAAAAAATCCCGTAGAGTAGAGATGTTGTGCGGTCCACTCATCGAGTCTGAGAGTCTTTTTTGTGGCGCACATCTTCGCAAAGAGCATGTCTCCAGGTGACGCTGTGAGGTTCGCTCGTGAGGGGCGTTTTTCATAGGTGACCCATACCGTCTGGTCTTCATCGATATGGTCACAATCGACGGCGCCCGTGCTGACATAGAGTTTTTCTCCTTCGAAAATGGATGGCTTCTTCCCTACAAGGGTCATGCACTCGAGGATATTACGTCTCGTCACAACAACCCCTCCAATTCTCTCATCCCCTGGGCGATGTCTGCCTCCAGTTGATGGAGGGTGGCGAAGAGTTCTTCCGTAGGCGGATACTCCACCGGGACGTACTCCACCTCTTTGTACTTGTTGATGGAGAGGTCGTAGGCGTTTTCGGCGATCTCCTCCTTGGGGACGAAGAAGCTCTTCTCCGTGCGCTTGCGGGACTCTTCCTCCTCGAGGTGGGCGAAGCGGTGACAGATGTCGGGGATGTCATTCTCAGGGATGGGTTCTCGCTTATCATTGAGGGTGTAGCCGTCGGCCTCCATGTCGTAGAACCAGACCTTGTCCGTGCCTCCGGCTCCCGTCTTCGTAAAGATGAGCACGGCAGTGGAGACTCCGGCGTAGGGCTTAAAGATTCCCGAGGGCATGGAGATGACGGCGCGGAGGTGGTGCTGTTCCACGAGTTCCTTCCGCAGGTCCTTGTGGGCCTTGGAGGAGCCGAAGAGGACGCCATCGGGGACGATGCAGGCGCACTGCCCCCCTTTTTCCAGCATCCGCAGGAAGAGGGCGAGGAAGAGGAGCTCTGTCTTCTTCGTGTTGACGAGGGCCTTCAAATTCTCGTGAATAGACTCGGCATCGACGGTGCCCTTAAAGGGCGGGTTGGCGAGGATCATGGTGTAGGCCCCTTCCTCGGCATTTTCCTTGGACACCGAGTCCTGGTAGGCGATGCGAGGATGGGTGATGGAGTGAAGCATGAGGTTCATCGTCGAGAGGCGAAGCATGGTCCTATCCGTATCAAATCCCGTGAACATGGGGCCGGCGAAGTAGTCCCAGTCCTCGGCGGTCATCGTGAACTCGTGGTGCTCTCTTAAGTATTCCGCGGCGCCGACGAGAAATCCTGCGGTGCCACAGGCGGGGTCGCAGATTCTGTCCTTCGGGGTGGGGCCGAGGAGGTTCACCATCATGGAGATGATGTGTTTCGGGGTGCGGAACTGGCCATTTTTCCCGGCGGTGGTGAGTTTTCCCAGCATGTACTCGTAGAGGTCCCCTTGCATGTCCAGGTCCTTGATGTCGTGTTCATAGAGGTCGTCGAGGCCGGTGATGACCTTTTGGAGGACTTGGGGGGTGGGCAGGAGAAACATGGCGTCCTCCATGTAGTGGGAGAAGGCGGTCTCCTCCACGTCGCCACCACCGCCGGCGACGGGAATCATCTCTCCGTTTTCGTCGAAGTCGGGGAGGCGTCCATGGCGCATGTTCTTGATGGCGGGAAAGACCCGCTGGGAGATGATGGCGAAGATCTCCCGAGGGTCCTTGTGTTTGAACTTGCTCCAGCGCATGGATTGCCCGGCGTCCGATGCGGGGAAAATCTTTGGGAGGCGAATCTCCTCCATGGCCTCAAACTCTTCGGTCTCCAGCTCCTTTTCGTCGAGGGTGCGGATGAACATGAGGTAGGACAATTGCTCGATGACGGTGAGGGGATTCGTCATTCCCCCTTCCCAGATGCTCGTCCAGATTTTGTCGACTTTATTCTTGATTTCGCCGGTGATCATGGCTCTTCCCTCTTGTGTTCGGTTCTCCGGTGGTCTTTCTTCTATTTTACCTGACATTAGGCATTTTGGACAGGAAAAAAGCCGAGGTTTCCCTCGACTGGTGGTCTATGGGGTTCTTCTCTTGGGAAGGGATGGCCTAGACCTCGAGATGCTTATGAAGCCAGGTCTCGAGGTCCTCCACGTTGTACCCTCGTTACAGGGCAATGCCCTC
The DNA here is from genome assembly GCA_023442775.1 of Bacillota bacterium. GTDB lineage: Bacteria > Bacillota > Clostridia > Tissierellales > Peptoniphilaceae > JAEZXH01. The sequence continues at coordinate 995 of JAEZXH010000001.1, read as the reverse complement.
CTTCACCGTAGATCCTTGACACTCTTTTCTGTAGTCCTCCATCATCCTTCCAAATCCTCCGCCGCCGTGGGTGCAGAAGGGAATGATGGTCTTGCCCTGTAGATCGGCGGATCTCAAAAACGTGAGGACCGGCGGAGCAAAGGTTGCGAGCCAATTGGGGGAGCCGATGAAGACCACCTCTGCGTCGATGTCGTTATTCCCCTCTTCCATGAGAGGAGGACAATACCCTCTCGCAATTTCTTCTCGCGCTTCCTTGACCGCGGTGTTGTAGTTGAAGACGTAGGGCTTTTGGGGTTTGAGCTCTTTGATCTCTTTGGGAATATCTTGTACGGTATCTTGTTCGCAGTCTTGGGCGGTATCTTGTGCCGTACTATGGAGTTCCTTACGATACAGATTCAGGCGAAACATGCCATCTAGGGCGATAAGCTCGGTCCCTCTTCATCCATAGACCTTACATTCTTCAAACCTACGCGGAATACCGATTCAATAAGTCCTAGATAAGCAAAGTCAGATTATAGCCACGATAAAGTTCTTACAAAAACAACAACTCGAAATAAACGACTTTGATGAAACACTTATCGGACGCCTCATCGAGCGCATCAATATTAAGGAGGGGAGGATTAAGGTTTGTTTCAAGTCAGGGGTGGAGATAGGGGAATAAAAACCTGGCTGAGGGGGCAGCCAGGTTGAGTTGACGTAGAGAGATTTTAGAATTGGTATTTGAGGATTTCACAAACGGGGTCTTATCCTCCCAAATTCTTATTTAGCGAAAATTTTTCCGAAAATAAAATAAGCAATACTCCACAGCACTACTCCCGCAAATAAAAATATTCCAAATGCTTTTATATAATCCAAAATATTATTTAGATTAAACCAACCACTAACAAGTAAACACGGGAAGACAGTCACCAGCATAATTACGAAATGTACAACCGTTTGCTTAAGTAATGACCAGTTTTCAATTTCATATATTACAGAAGCTGCAGCTACTGAAG
>JAEZXH010000013.1 GCA_023442775.1 Bacillota bacterium | reverse complement strand
TTCTCCCATTCTTTGAGCCGATGCGCCAAAACTGTGTCTTCGCAGGCTTTCCATCGGGGTCAATCAAGCGACGCGCGCCTCCGTCCTCCCCGATGGGCTCGTCGATGATGCCATGAAGAGGCGTCACTCCCTCCACCACTGCCTCATAGAATTTCTGGACCTCCTCGCCGTGCCAACGCCTCCGGTAAAACTCCTGGGCGGGGCCGTGAAGGGCGAAGAGGACAATCCCCGCCGTGTCCTTGTCCAAGCGGTGAATGGGCCGAAGCTTTCGGCGAATCCCCTCTTGATGAAAGAGATGGGCCACACGTCCGGAGAGGGAATCCTCCCCCACCCCGGGAGCGGGATGGACCGCAAGGCCGTGAGGTTTCATCACCCCAAGAAGGTCTCCATCTGCATAGAGAACCTCCACCTCTTTGGCCACTGGCCTCGTCTCACACTCCTCCTCGGGAATCTTTACAAGGACCTCCCTCCCCTTGGGAAGCCTTGGATTCGAGCGACTGGGGGCTCCTTCAATCCACACCCCATCGTGGTGCATGACCTGACGAATGAAGTGGGTAGAATGCCCCCGGGCCTGTAAGAGTCCTCTGAGGGTGCAATCACTCTGTGCCACATAGAGAAACTCAGAGCGTGGGCGAATCATCGCGCTTCCAACTCGCGTAGACCGACGCCCCGAAAAGGCTCACGAGAACGAGGAGCAAAGCCAATGCCCCCTCGATAAGCCAGATGTTCACCTCCCGCGCCATGGCCACAACGGCGACAAAGTCCACAAAGGCGTGGATGAGGATGGCCACGGGATAGAGCCATCCCTTGTCCTTCATCACCGCGCCCCAGACGAGGATCGCAAAATTCACATGAAGGCCAATGGCGATGACTCGCTCCACAACACTCGGCAAGAAATCCATCAGCCCCCCATTGACCAACAGGTCATAGGACTCCTTGATGGTCTGCGCCTGTTCTGCAGGGAGCTCGGAAATCATCTCGGGATTCATGGTCAGAAGCACAATGATGTTGGCAATTATGGTGACCCCCACGAGGAGAATCGCCTCACAACCCCCGTGCCCCAACCCTGCCATGATGGCATTGGCGTCATTTCTCCCGATGTCCTTCTTTCGGAAGGAGCGAAAGAGGAGAAAGCGCCCCGTCTCTTCAAAGAGGCCCGCCATGAGCCCGGAAAAGACTCCAAGGGCGATGGGCATGTCCTGAAGTTTTTTCAAAGGTGTCATAAACATGAGAAGACCCGACACCGGGCTTTCAAGGACAATCACCGCAATGAAGAAGGTGAGGGCCCCAAAGAAAAAGGCGCGATAGGAGCTCTCTGTTTTCTTCTTCCACCACAAACTACTCACCACCGGCACGAGGACGATGACGAGAAACATGGCCACAAAAAAGCCAATACGAGTGTGCATAAGATCTCCTTTCTAGGTCTGTTCTCTTTTTAGAATAACAGTCTTCGTGGTAAAAAGAAACCACCGAGATGGTGGTTACTTCAGGTTCTCTAGGATTTGAATCGCGTTCAAGGCTGCGCCCTTACGAATGTTATCCGCAGTACACCAGAGGTTTAATCCGTGGTCCACCGACTCGTCCCGGCGAATCCGGCCGACGAAGACCTCGTCTTTTCCCTCGGTGTTCAACGTGAGAGGATAGAGGTTTTTCGAAGGGTCGTCTTGAAGGACGAGGCCAGGCACGCCCTCAAAGGCCTTGTAGACTTCCTCCATGGTAAAGTCCTTCTTCGTCTCCACGTTAATCGAGACAGCGTGGGAGGAACGGACGGGGACCCGCACTGCCGTGGCGGTAATGCGCAGGCTCTGATCGTCCAGAATCTTCTTCGTCTCGTTGACCATCTTCATCTCTTCCTTGGTGTAACCCGTGGGAAGGAAGTCGTCGATGTGGGGCAGGATATTGTAGGCGATGGGATGGGGATAGAAGGTTGGGGGATTGCCTTTGATTCCCTCTTCCAAATCCTTGAGGCCAGAGAGTCCCGACCCGGAGGTGGACTGGTAGGTGTTGTAGATGATGCGTTCAATCCCAAAATGCTCGTAGATGGGCAAGATGGCGAGGACGGATTGAATCGTGGAGCAGTTGGGGTTGGCGATGATGCGATCCGTCTCCTTCACCGCTTCCATATTCACCTCGGGCACCACGAGGGGCACGTCCTTTTCCATGCGAAACGCCGAGGAATTGTCGACGACGAGGACCCCCATGTCCGCCGCCATGGGGACGAACTCCCGGGCCTGGGCTGCATCGAGTGCAGAGAGGGCATGGGTGAGATTGGCCTTTTTGAGGTTCTCTTCATTCAACTCTTCTACGCGGTAGGTCTTGCCGCGGAAGGTGATTTCCTTTCCTGCGCTTCTCGCCGAGGCAAAGAAGTGAATGTCTTCAATGGGAAGGTCCCGCTCTTCGAGAATGGACGTCATCGTTTGTCCCACGAGGCCTGTGGCCCCAAAAATACCAAGTCTCATCGTATCCTCCTTCAGTTTTCCCTCACTCTACCACGGAAAAGAGTTTCCGTCAATGATTCCTGCCCAATTCGGGGAAAATATGGTACACTAGCAGAAATATCCCCCATCAATAGAAAGGAAGTCGCGATGAAACAAGTGGCCATTTTAGGCTTTGGCACGGTGGGCCGCGCCACCTATGACATCTTGAACGCCCAAGGAGAAACCCTTTCTCGTCTCTTTGGAGAAGAGGTTCGGGTCGGGAAGGTCCTCGTCCGCCCCCACCGCCTGGGAGAACTTCCCGAAGGCGTCGGCGTGACGACGATGGATGAGATCCTCGAAGACGACGGGATTGACGTCGTCGTAGAAGTCACCGGAGCCAAGGAGGATGCGCGCAACTACATCCTCTCGGCTCTTCGGGCGAAAAAACACGTCGTCACTGCCAATAAAGCGGTGGTCTGTGCCCACTACCAGGAATTTCTCGACGCCGCCAAGGAGAACAATGTCCACATCCTCTTTGAAGCCGCCGTCGGTGGAGGCATCCCCATCCTCTCTCCCCTTCGCAATCTCGCAGCGACAAACACCATCACCGCCATCGATGGCATCATGAACGGCACCTGCAACTACCTCCTCTGGAGCATGACTACCAAGGGCACCGACTTTGAGAGTACCCTCAAAACTTGTCAAGACCTAGGCTATGCGGAAGCCGACCCCACCGACGACGTCGAAGGGTTTGACACGGCGCGAAAGCTCAAGATTCTCCTCTCCATGGCCACGGGCTCTGACATCTCCCCAGAGTTTCCCGTGCGCGGCATTCGTGGCGTCCTCCCCGAGGACATCACCTTCTTAAAAGAGAGGGGCTATGTGTTGAAACTCCTCGGGAAGGGACGCATTGCAGAAGATGGTGTGGATGCTCGCGTCGAACCTACGGCGGTGTCCCTCCAAAATCCCCTCTCCAGTGTGGACGAGGCGACAAACGCCATCTCCCTTCTCGGTTCTTCCACGTCGCGCCTGACGATGATGGGCCCAGGAGCTGGCGGTCCCCCTACGGGAAATGCAGTGGTCAGTGACATTGTCGATATTCTTGCGGGACACGTAGTTCCCCTCGCCTATGAGAATGCGCCTCTTCCCCTGAAATCCTCAGTAGACGCCGACTCCTTCTATCTCCGAGCAGATGTGAAGGATCTCCATCTCCCCTTTGAGGAGGCAAGAGAGGCAGACGGCTGGATGCAAGGCATCCTCGCCCCGATGACGCGAGAGGAGCTTCTCGAGCGGACTCGTGGACGAGACATCTTCTATGCCCCGATTCTCCCATAAAAAAAGCCAGGCCACGCCTGGTTTTTTCTTTACAAAAATTTATTCTTCAAGTTTTCCCAATAGTCGTCGTGGTTGAGGACGATGCGGTGAATCTTCTTGTCGGCGAGTCGGAAATTGACCTTTTTCACATTGCGATAGGTAAACTCCTGTCCATCGACGAGAAGGAGGGTGGAATTCGTGTAGCGCTTCTCTGGGATGAGGGTCATGACGAAATCCCCTGGGATGATCACCGAGTTGGGAAGAGAGCGGTAGACAGAACTCGTAATCGGCGCAAGAGGGGTCACCTCATAGACTTCAAGCGTCGGGTAGATAAGAGACCCCCCGCTGGAGAAGTTGTATCCCGTGGACCCCGCCGGAGTGCTCACCAAAATCCCGTCCCCACTAAAGCGCTCCACGTGGTTTCTCTCGACGTACATGTTGAGGTGAATCACCTTGGAGCGCTGGGCCTTTAAGACGATCTCGTTGATGGCGTGAAGGCGCACCGTACGATTCTTCGTAAAGACTTCCGCCCCCAAGAGGTGTAAGTCCTCGACGAAATAGTTCTCGCTGAGGTACTTCTCGATGAAATCATCGATGGCCTCGGGATGGACTTCTTGGAAGAATCCAAGGTGTCCTGTATTGATGCCGATGAGGGGAATGGGGGAGAAATTCGTGTGGTTGATGGCCTTGATGAAAGCCCCATCTCCTCCCACGGAAATATTGAGTTCTGCATCCTCTCGAAAGGTGGTGGTCGCCGTGAGACCACGGGCCTTTAACTTGTGGATGAGCCGACCGGTCACCTTGCGAGATTCATAGTTTGAATTGGATATGATGTTGACGTAGCGTTTCGCCACCGGTGGCCTCCATTCCTCCCTTAGGATTCAAAGATCTCCATGAGTTTGTCGTAGTAGACATAGGGAGTGTGCTCCTCGGCGAGGATGTCCATGATGACGGTGTCCTCCCACTGCCCCGCCACGTGACGGGTCTGGCGCAGTCTCCCAATCTCCTTGAATCCAACCTTCTTATAGAGAGCAAGGGCGCGCCTGTTCGTCGACATGGCCGTCAGGCGAATAGAGTGGAGATTTAACACATAAAACCCATAGTCCAAGATGAGCCGCAGGGCATCTTCTCCAAGGCCCTTTCCCCTGGCTGCGGCGGGCCCCAGGTGAATGCCCATGGTGGCACTTTGGTGGACCCAATTGATGTCAAAGAGCTCCACCAACCCCACGAGGTGGTCTTCGTAGACGATGGCGAGTTGGCGCTTCCCATGAGGGTCCTCGGTGAAATAGCGCCTCTCGTCTTCCACTCCATAGAGCTTCTCCGTGGTCATGATGTAGAAGCTGCAATCCACGTCGTTCATAAAGGAGGCAAAGATGGGATAGTCCTCCTCGAGAACGGGGCGCAAGACCACGTGTTTTCCGCGAATTTTTTCCATGTCTTCTCCTTTATCGCACCTTGGCGAAGATCATCTTCCCCGCACTGGTCTGAATGGAACTGGTCACCACCACAGGAAGAGTCTCTCCGATGTGGGCGCGCCCTTGGTCGACGACGATCATCGTTCCATCCTCCAAGTAGCCCAGGCCTTGGTTGTGCTCCTTGCCCTCTCTGAGAATCTGAATCTGAAGCTCGTCGCCGGGCAGCACCGAGGTCTTCACCGCATTGGCCAAGTCGTTGATGTTGAGTACCGACAGGCCCTGAAGGGTGGCCACCTTGTTGAGGTTGAAGTCGTTGGTGACGATTTTCCCTTCCAGCTCCTTGGTCAGGCGAAGAAGCTTGGCGTCCACCTCTGGGGTGTCTTCAAAGTCCATCTCAGAAATCATCACGTGAAGATTTTTGTTCTGCCGCATCTCCTCGAGGAGATCGAGGCCGCGACGCCCCCGCTTTCTGCGCTGGGAATCCGCGGAATCCGCAATGTGTTGCAGCTCTTCGAGGACGAACTTCGACACGACGAGGGGCCCCTCTAAAAAGCCCGCCTCGGCAATTTCCTTGACGCGACCGTCGATGATGACGCTGGTGTCCAAAATCTTGGGACATTGGGTGAGGATGGGCTTTTGTTTTTTCGTGTGGTCCTTTTTCGTCGAGGGACGACTCCCCACTTCCTTCACCTTGCCGAGAATCTCATCGCGCTTTGCCGAGGCGAGACGAAAGCCCACGATGGCAAGGACGATGTAAATGAGAGCCCCAAGGGCGGAGGAGATGTAGGGAATCTGCAGATTGTAGACGGGAAGAGAGATGAGAAAGGCGATGATGAGGCCAATGACCATCCCAATCCCCGAGACGAAGAGCTCCGTGACCGAGCGCTCGCTGAGTTGACGTTCCAAAATCATCGCCACATGATCCATCACGCGAAGGACCATCGGGGCGAGAAAAAATCCTATAAAGCCAAATAATAAAACGACAACGCCACGACCTCCAATGATGAAGGCGCGGGATTGCATGAAATCAGCGCCCAGCGGTTCTGCCACGAGTCCCCACAGGCGCGGTGCGACGACGGCACCGATGCCCATTCCCGACAAGACGAGAACGACGCGGACGATCCATCGTATCCAGCGGTTGTTCACAAACACTTCCTCCTCTTTTGCAAATTGCGCAGAGTTAGTCTGGGAAGATTGCCCTTTCAAGGGAAGCACTAATCTCGTCGATGTCCTTGTCGTAGACGAGAACCATTTCGGAGATGATGATTTGGCGCGCATTGTTTAAGAGTTTTCGCTCTCCCGTCGAGAGTGTCTTCTTCGCATCCAAGTGCTCGAGATCCTTGATGACTTTGGCAATCTCGCGGATGTCCCCGGATTTGATGCGCTCCAGGTTAAAACGATAGCGACGACTCCAGTTCTTGGGCATGGGTTCGGAGGTCTCTTTGAGGACATCGAAGACCACGTCCATCTCAGAAGGTTCGAGAATGTCGCGCACCCCCACTTCTTCTGCACTCGCCACGGGAACCATCACCCGCATGTGGTTGATGGGCAATTGAAGAATGTAGTACTCATGGGTTTCCCCAAGCACTTCCTTCGTCTCCACGTCAACGATGATGCCTGCACCGTGAATTGGGTAAACGACCTTATCTCCGATGGAAAACATGACTTCCTCCTTCTGAACGGATGCGTCACTACACTTCTAGTATACCACGAAGAAAAACATTCGGCTATTCTCGGGGCTTTGCCCTTTGGCGCGTAGAAAAAGGGCTCCCCTACCGGAACCCTTTTTCGATGGCCTCGGTGAGAAGCCGACAGCCAATGACTCCCTCGATGTTCTCCTCCAAGGGAGCGGTAATGATGCGGCGATAGCCCATTCTCTTCGCCTCCCCAATGCGCTGGGTGAGGTTGGGCACTCGCTTGAGCTCCCCAGTAAGCCCCACGTCGGCGAGAAAAATCGTCCCCGAGGGAATGGGCCGATCCTCGAGGGAGGACACCACCGCCATCAAGGTGGCGAGACTCGCCGCCCCCTCGCGTAGGGAGATGTTTCCCGTCGTCTTTACCACCACATTTTTGTCGTAGAGGCGTTTGTTTGCCCTCTCCTCTAAGATGGAGAGAAGGGTCTGCAAATGCTCTCGCTTCATGCACTCTCCGATGCGGATGGGAGCCGGCAAGAAGGAGCGAGAGACCAGGGCCTCCACTTCGACGAGGATGGGCCTCGTCCCCTCTCGGAGGACGGTGAGGGCGCAGCCGGGGACCTCTTGGCCCGGGGCGCGATGGGTCATGAAGTACTCCGATGGGTTGTCGATGGAAATCATCCCCTTCTCCCCCATCCGGAAAAATCCCATCTCCCCGGTGCTGCCATAGCGATTCTTTCGGCTAAAGAGCATGCGCAGTTCTTCCCCCGCATCCCCTTCAATCAAGAGGACCACATCCACCAAGTGTTCCAAGGCCCGCACCCCTGCGAGTTCGTCGGCCTTCGTCATCTGTCCCACGAGAAAGACGACGCGCCGCCTCTGGGATTTCGCCAGTTGGACCATGGCCTCGGCGCAAGTCATGACTTGGGTGGGGCTTCCGGCGCGGGAGGAGGAATTGGCGCTGGTGAAGGTCTGTACCGAGTCGAGGATGAGGACGTCCACGTCCAGGTCCTCCGCCTCTTCCACCACATCTTCCAAGCTATTGCCGGCGTAAATCCACAGGTGTTCTGGGGTCTTGTCGAGGATGCGCTCGGCGCGGGAGCGAATCTGGCGCGCCGATTCCTCTCCGGAGGCGTAGAGGACCTTCTTCCCCTTGCGGGAAAAATCCTCGGCGACTTGGAGGAGGAGGGTACTCTTTCCCGCTCCAGGCCGCGCCGTGAGAATCGTCACCGAATCGGAGACGACCCCTCCCCCCATAACTCGGTTAAACTCTTCGATTCCCGTGAGAAGACGCTCCTCTTCACTGTGGGACACTTCGGAGAAGGACTGGGCGCGGCGTCTCGTGCGATTGGAACTTGTGAGAGTCGCCGAGACGGTTTGGGGCTCTTCCTCAAAGCTGTTCCACGTCCCGCAACTTGGGCACTTCCCCATGTAGCCTGCGCTCTGATAGCCGCAGACCGTACACTTATACGAGGGCTTTTTCGCCTTGGCACTCATGGACGCCTCCAAATCTCAAGTGATCCTCTTCCACGTCCACAGAGATGACCCCAGAGGAGGGTACCTCTTTTCGCAAGATAGCGTCGGTGAGGGGATCCTCCAACTCCCTGCGAAGAGTCCGCGCCAGAGGCCGCGCCCCATAGGCGGGATCGTACCCCTTATTCGCCAAGAAATCCATGGCCTCTTCGGAAAGCTCCAGGTGCATGCCGTGTTCCAAGAGGCGGCCGCGAATCTCCCCAAGGAGCAGTTCCACAATCTCTCGAACTTCGGCTTTTCCAAGGGCGTGGAAATGGACGATCTCGTCGATACGGTTCAAAAACTCCGGCCGGAAGGTGTGCTTTAAGGCCTCATCACGTCGCTTTTCCTCCGCATCTTGGGAGCTCTTCGCGTCGCCTCCAAAGCCCAGGGGACCCTTGGGCCCCTCATGGGTAGCGCCGACGTTCGAGGTGAGAATCACCACCGTGTTCTTGAAGTCCACCTTTCTGCCCTTGGCATCGGTGAGGTGTCCCTCGTCGAGAATCTGGAGGAGGATGTGGAAGACGTCGGGATGGGCCTTCTCAATCTCGTCGAAGAGGACGACGCTATAGGGGCGATTGCGCACCTGTTTCGTGAGCTGTCCCCCTTCGTCATGGCCCACATACCCTGGCGGAGAGCCGACGAGGCGACTCACCGTGTGCTTTTCCATGTATTCGCTCATGTCCAGGCGAATCATCGCCTCTTCCGATCCGAAGAGGTGGCGCGCCAGGGCCTTGGCGAGGTAGGTCTTCCCCACCCCAGTGGGGCCGACAAAGAGGAAACTCCCAATGGGTTTTTTCGGGTCCTTGAGTCCCACACGAGCGCGCTTCACACTCTTTGACAGGGCCTCGACGGCGCGGGGTTGCCCGATGACTTCTGCGTTGAGGCTCTCTTCGAGGTGCAAAAGGCGCGCCTCTTCTCCACGGTCCATGCGCTGGAGGGGAATCCCGGTCAACTCGCTGACGATGCGGGCTACATCCTCTGCATCCACACATCGAGACCAGGTCTTTTCTCCATTCTTTCCCCCTTCCTGAAGGGTTTGACGGAGCTTGTCCAGGTGGGTCTGGGCGTCGAGGGCAGCCCCATATTCAAAGCGTTTGAGGCTCTCTTCCTTCTTCGCCTCCCACTGGGAGATTTCCTCTTGGAGGCTCTTGTTTGTCTGGTTGGGTTCTGCCACACGAAGTCGCGCTGCCGCCTCGTCGAGAACATCCACCGCTTTGTCGGGGAGGAAGCGGTCGTTGACGTAGCGGTCAGTCAAGTGGGCCGCCGCAGAGAGGGCCTCATCGGTGAATCCGAGCTGATGGTGGTTCGCGTAGGGCTCTCGGAGTCCTTCGAGAATCTCCACCGTCTCCTCCACCGAAGGTTCTTCCACCATGATGGGCATAAACCGCCGCTCGAAGGCAGAATCCTTCTCCACGTGTTTTCTGTACTCGTCAATGGTGGTGGCACCGATGATCCTCAAATCCCCGCGGGTCAGGAGGGGCTTCAAGATGTTCGACGCATCGAGGGCTCCCTCGGAAGCCCCGGCTCCCATGAGGGTGTGCAGCTCATCGATGAAGACGATGACGTGATCGTCCTTCATGGCTTCCTGGAGAAATCCCCGGATTCTCTCTTCAAAGTCCCCACGGTACTTTGCCCCGGCGAGCATCCCGGTCACATCCATGGTGACGATGCGCACGTCGGAAAACCTGGGGACTTTTTCCTTCGCCAAGTAGGCCGCCAATCCTTCGACGATGGCCGTCTTCCCGACACCCGGCTCCCCGATGAGGACCGGGTGGTTCTTCTTTCGACGGCTGAGGACTTGGAGCATGCGCTGAAGCTCTTTCTCTCGCCCCACGAGGGGATCGATGCGCCCCTCCTTCGCCTTTTGGGTGAGGTCCTCCCCGAAGCGCTCGAGGAGGGACTGGGTTCCATCGACTTCCGGATCCATCTCCTGCCCCGTGGCGCGCCGAATCCCCTCGAGGATACTCTGGTAAAAGTCTTGGGTGTCGATGCCCATCTTTCGCAAGATGCGCACCCCTTGACTCGTCTCGTTTTGTAAGATGGCCATGAGGAGGTGTTCCGTCCCCACCTGGGTGTGGTTGAGGGAGGTGGCCAAACTTTGGGCGTCTTGAAACACCATTTTGGTCTCGTCGCGATACTGCAAGGAGGATTTCACGAAGGTGTGATCCTCGTCTGCCTCACTGGCCACCATGCGATGGAGGCGTTCATAGCTGACGCTGGCTTGACGAAGAATCGAGGCCCCTGTTCCCCGTCCCTCGCGGAGCATCCCCAAGAGGATATGTTCCGTTCCCAGGGTGGAGCTGCCGAACTGCTTAGCTTCACTTTGCGCTTGAATCATCGCCCGTTGGGCTCGGAGAGAAAAGCGGTGAAAACTTTGTTCCATCAAAATACCTCCTTCATCCTACGGTTCCAATATCGTGCACGGTGGGCGGCCTTCTGGGACTCGGAGAGGATGAGTTCCGTCGAGAGATAGTGCTCCGTCTCATACATCTCCTGAATGGGGTCGAAGTCGGCGTTCGCCTTCATGAGAGAGAGGTCGAGGCCGAGACATATCCCGCTTAAACACTGCCTTGCCTCGGTGGTGTCGAGGAGGCGGGCATAGCGAAGGGTCCCAAAGGCGCGCCACACCAGGTCGGAGAGACCCAGGTCTTCGTCAAAATAGAGGTGCTTTCTCGCCTTCATCTCCTGATCGAGAATCTCCGCCACCATCTTCTCCAAGCGGCTCATCGTATCCTCTTCTCGTTCTTCCCAGTTGGAGGTTGCCGTCACCTCAAAGAGGTTTCCCTCTCCCTCGCCCCAATAGGGCACGAGAGAAAACCCAAGTTTTTCCACAGAGGCAGCGAAAGCCTCCCACTGGGTGATGTTTAAGGCGGGCAGGTGCATGAGCACACAGGCTTCGAACCCAGTTCCCGCCCGTTTTGGGTCCGCCATCAGGTAGCCCCACCGCTCGTCAAAGGCGTATCCACAACGATGTTCGATTTTCTCGTCGAGGGAGCGCAGGGCATAATAGGCCTCCTCGAGTTCTAGGCCCTCGCGGCGATGGCGCAGGAGAAGATGCTCCTCTTCCCCAATCTCCACAATCGCCTCTTCGTACTCGTCGGCATAGGTCTCCCAGATTGTATCCTTGTCCACTTCCTCCTCTTCCCCGTGGAAGTGGCCCTCCCGAGAGAGAAAGGAGAACTCCTCTTCCGAAAAGGTCCGCATGATTTTATGCAGGAGATCGAGGCGGCCCTCCCGCGGGAGTTCGTCGAGGAAGTGAAACCCGTCGAGATTTCTGTAGAGGCGCACCTCGCTGGTGATGATAATCTGGTCTCTACTCATGGATTTCTCCTTGAATCACTTCGTCAATGGCCTCCTGGATGCGGCTGGCCTCGGCGTAGTCTTCTCGTTCCACCGCCCGCTCGAGGGAGCGATGGAGTTTACCAAGTTCCCGTTTTCTCTCAATGTCCTCCCCCGTGGCCTCGGGAACGTGGCCGGGATAGGGGGCGCGGGCCTCGGGGAAGAGGCGTTCCGCAAAGACTTCGTAGCACTTGGGGCAACCCAGATGACCCGTCCTCTTGACTTCGCTCCAGCTCCGCCTGCAATGCGGACAGTATTTTTCCGGGTCCTTCTCCTCTTCCCGAAGGCTTTGGAGCTGTTCTTGGCCAATGGTGGGAAGGGCGCTCAAAATCCCGACGAGAGTCTCTTCAAACCCTTGGGGCCCTCCTTGGGAGAAGATTTCCTTGGCGCAGACCTCGCAGAGGTGCATCTGCCCTTCTCCCAAAGGCGTCTTTTGGGCCATGTGAATCACCGCTTCTCGCGTATGGCAATGTTGACATTTCATAACACACCTCCTAGGAAAAGAGACTGACGAGCATGGAGTCGAGAATTCGCGCGCGAAGGCGGTTTCTCTCCTCCTTCTCGTCGCACAAGGTCTGATCCATCATCGCCACTTGCATGAGTTGCATCTCTCGCGGGGTAATCTTCTCCATGTTTCCAAGACTCTCGACGAGGTCGAGGGCCTTGTCCTGGGTGATTTCCTCCCCCACCTCCTCGAGAAGCATCTCCAAGAATTCCCGCTCCTCTTCGACGTGGACGCGAAGGATGCGAATGTATCCACCTCCGCCGCGACGACTTTCGACAAAATATCCTTTATAGGGAGTAAACCTCGTGGTGAGGACGTAATTGATTTGGGAGGGGGCACAGGAGAACCGCTCCGCCAAAACCGAGCGTTGAATCTCAAGGCTGCCCCCCTCTTCCTTGAGCATGGTGAGCAAGTACTGCTCGATGACATTACTAAGCCGTGCCATGGGAGCTCCTCTCTACTGACCATTTCTGTCTTTTGTGCCTAAAAAAAGAGACACGCTTCCTTGGTTCTCTTATTTTACCATCTCTGCCCATTAACTGCAAGGGATGAAAAAAGAGGGCCAAAAGGCCCTCCATCACTCTGCCAACACGTAGACGGTGACGTTGCGACGACCGAAGCGGTTGGCCTCTGCATTGGTGTTGTAGAAGAGGTCAATGCGGTTACCCTTAATGGCTCCACCCGTATCCTCTGCCACGGCGATACCATAGGAGGGGAACCCGTCAGTGGATTCGACGTAGAGCTTCGAGCCAAGGGGAATCACCCGAGGATCGACGGCAACGGTACCGACCTTCGCCCGGGTTCCCGTCGCGGTCATGGTCCCTGCAGTGGGATCATAGGCCGTCGCCTGCATGGTGATCTTCTTCTTGTAGCGCTTGCCGTTGACCGTGGGCTGGACGTCCTTCGTTCCCTCGAGGATGATTTCCTTCACGGGAGCTTCCACCACTTCCGTCTCCAAGACCACCGTCGCCACGGTCCGATCTTCCGTGCTACGATGTTCGAGAACTTGACGGCCGTGCCCCGTCTTTCCCTGTTGGAGGACGCGACGCTCTCCCTTGGTCAGGGAAGGGTCCTTGCGAATCTCAGTCTCATAGGCCAATTCAATGTCACGAGTCTCCGTCGTCGTCTTCACGTCGTGAATCGTCTCGATGAGGATGACCACCCCATCTTGGACCTTCTCGTCCATTCCAGGGCTCACGCGCTGGCCCTCTTGAACGAGGATGCCCGCACTTCTCAAGATTTCTGCGGTGGTCTCTCCCGCGACGTTGACGTCCTTCACGCGGCCATCGATGACGATGACCCGCTTCTTCGGGGTGAGAACCTTGACTTCCGTCTTGTCTTCAAGGGCGACATTTGCCGCAGGGAAGACGACTTGTCCCTTTTCGAGTTTGACTCCAAGTTCCTTTAAGAACTCGCCGACGGTCTTCGTTTCCGTGGCCACTTCCTTCTTTTGTCCCTTGACATCACGGTAGGTCACGGTGACGGGAGAAGCGGCAAAACTCAAGGTCGCCCCTTGAACGAGAAGCGTGGCTCCAAGGGCCATGGTCATGATGGCGCGACGAGTACGGTGTACATGTTTCGAGAGCGGTCTGAACTGCAATGGTGCCTCCTTTATATGGTGCCCCAAGGAGGCACGCGAACTGTTACAGAGTTGTTTCCTTTGTTACTTGTTTGTAACTTTTATCCTGTCACAGTATACCTGAGCCCTTGCGCAGATGTCAAATTTTCACGACACACGGCGAGAACCCGCATGATTTCAAGGTTTTTCCCTCATTCGTCCCTCTTGTTGGCGAAGTTCTTCTTTTTTCACTCGCCTCCCCCGCGCAATTTTCGTCCCAAAATCCGAAAAACTCTGTGTTTTCAATGCCTCTAGGTTTATTACAGAAACGTGACAAATAAAAAGAAGGACCACAAGGTCCTTCACAAATTCGCCAAGAGTCCCACTCTCTTGAGGAAACCTTGGGTCATTCTCGCGGTAAATCCCCAGATGACATGGTCCTCGTACTCGTAGAACAAGAGGGTATCGTGTCCCAAGCGCCACGGGTAGTCCCGTCCCCCGGGGAGGAGCTCGTAGGGAAAGTCCTCCTCGTCCTGGACCCGAAAGGAGAGCTCACGGATCAAGGGGGCGTTCTCCTGGAAAAAGGAGAGAGGAACGAAAAAGAGGTGATCCACTTCGGCGCCATTGGGAGAAAAGTCCTCGAGGCGCGTCTCTTGGAGAAGCCCCACAAAGGCGCGAATCGTGTGTCCATCGCGCCTGAGGAGATAGTCCATCTCCCCCAACACCTCGATGGAGTCCCTTGGGATGCCGAGTTCTTCCTCGGTCTCTCGAAGGGCTGCCTCTCTGGGACTCTCTCCCTCCTCGATGCGCCCGCCGGGAAAGGAGACCTCCGAGGGCTGGTTGCGCAGGGTCTTTGCCCTCTTTTCATAGAGGATGCCCCACTCTCCGTCGACGACCATGAGTGGGATGAGGACGGCGAAGGTATCATCCAAATTCAGGGGCTGTGCCGGGCGCGAAGCGAGCTCCTCTTGGATTTGCTTGAGGTTCATGCCTCTTTAGGCACCTCACTGGTGCAGTGGGGGCAACGGGTTGCCTCAAGGGGAATGGGGCTGAGGCAGAAGGGGCAGGGGCGCGTCGTCGGAGCATCTTCATCTTGCTTTTGGAAACGGGCAGTCATCCGGGTGACTTGCTTCATCACCATGAAGATGACAAAGGCGATGATGAGAAAATCAATGACTCTCTGGATAAAGTTCCCGTAGGCGAGAACCGCAGCTCCCGCTTCCTTCGCCGCGGCGAGGTTGGGGTATTCCTTCCCGTCGAGGGCGACAAAGAGCCCCGAGAAATCAATACCCCCAAGGAGCACCCCCAAAAGGGGCATGATGACGTCGTCGACGAGGGAGGAGACAATCTTTCCAAAGGCGCCTCCGACGATGACCCCGATGGCCATATCCACCACATTGCCCTTGGCAATGAAGGCGCGAAATTCTTTCAATGTATTCTTCATAGCCTTCCTTTCTTTCTTCTTTTCTGCGGACTTTCCTCTGAAGACGAGAAGGTTTCTCACCCTATGCTATAATTGAGACAAAAGGAGGTGTCTCGTGAGAAAAAGCTGGGATACGTATTTCATGGAGATCACCCAAATGGTGGCCTCCCGTTCCACCTGCGACCGCGCCTTTGTAGGCTGCGTTCTCGTCAACAAGGATCATCGCATCGTCTCTACGGGGTACAATGGCTCCGTCGCCGGCAATCCCCACTGCCTTGACGTGGGGCACACCATGCGCGACGGTCACTGCATCGCCACCATCCACGCAGAGATGAACGCTCTTCTCTATTGTGCCAGAGAAGGGATTCCCGTCAAGGGGTGTATTGCCTACGTCACCCATTTTCCCTGCCTCAATTGTACCAAGGCGTTGATTCAAGCGGGAATCGTCGCCGTCTACTATCTCTATGACTATCGGGTCGACCCCTATGCCCTCGAGCTCTTCGAGAAAAACAACGTCACTCTCGTTCACATGGATGAGAGCACACTGCAGCCTTTGCCAGATCATCGGCCCGCTCGTTGAGTTCGATTCCCGAGTGTGCCCTGACCTTGACGTATTCGATGGAGAGTTTTCCTTCGATAGAAGTCACAAAATCGCGATAGGCGATGGTTCCCGGTTTATTTGCCTTCCATCGCTTCGTCGCCCACGCCTCAATCCCCTCGTAATCGTAGTGGAGGATGAGGCGTGTTTTTTTTGCAGCCATCGCCTCTTCCATCGCCTTCATCGCCCCGCGAATCTCCCCGGAGACGTTGTGCATTGGAGAATCCTCATCCCTTGGGAAGCGCTTCGAAAATTCCTTCGTTCCCTCAGTGGTGAGAAAGACGACGCCGTAGCTATAGGAGTGATCCACGATGTCAAAACTGCCGTCGACATAGGCCACCGCCGTCTTTTCGTCCGGGGCCTTGACGATGGGCTTTGTCTTCGCATCTTCCCCGTCGATAAAGGCTTGGGCCTCTTCCTGGGACTTGAACTTCTTAAAGGCGGCACCGGAAAATCCGTGAATCTGGGCCTTGCAACTCTCCCAGTCCTCGTAGATTCCCGGGGTCTTTCCCCGCTTTACCGCATAGTAAAACTTACCCATTAGAGGGCCCCCTTGTATCGGTCGTAGAGGGCGAGGACCTCCGGGTCCTTTTTCGTCATGAGACTCACCACGAAGATGGCGAGAAGGGAGAGGAGAAACGCGGGCAGGAGCTCATAGACCCCAAAGATTCCACCGAGGGGCTTCAAGAACATCTTCCATAAAAAGACGCTAACGCCGCCGGTGAGGAGTCCTGCTAACGCCCCCTCCCGGGTCGCCGATCGCCAGAAGAGGCTCACGAGCATCAAGGGCCCAAAGGTGGCCCCAAACCCCGCCCAGGCAAAGGACACGATGGTGAAAATCACCGAGTGTTCGTCGAGAGCAAGGGCCATGGCGAGAAGAGTAATCCCCAAGAGCGTGATCTTCGAGACGCGCATGACCTCAAAATCCTGGGCCTCTTTACGAAACATCCCCTGGTACAGATTTTTCGCAAAGGCCGAGGCGGCGATGAGAAGATAGGAGTCCGACGAGGACACGGTGGCGGCAAGAATCCCCGCCATCATAATCCCCGCAGCAAAGGGAGGCATGAGGCGGTGGGCCATGAGGATAAAGACCTGCTCCGACTCCGACGCCGTCGAAAGGACCTCGGGAAAGAGGTGCCGACCCAAAAGGCCAATCCACACTGCAACGAAGAGGGACAAGAACACCCAAATCGTCGCCACCCGGCGAGAGAGACGAATCTCTTCGGCCTTTCGAATGGCCATGAAACGCAGGAGAACCTGAGGGACCCCAAAGTATCCAAGGCCCCAGCTCAGCGTCGAGATGATTTCTGGAACACTTACCGGTTGGGGCGCGCCAAAGGTCCCCGCCCCCGTCGCCGTGGCGCGAAGGTTGAGGTCCATGAACCCGTCGATGGTCCCCAAGTGGGCGAGGACCACGTCGATGCCTCCAGCGCCGTGAAGCCCCACTCCCACCGTCACCACCAGGGCGAGAATCATCACCACCGACTGCATAAAGTCGGAGACACTCTCGGCGAGAAAGCCGCCGAGGAAGGTGTAGACCACGACGAAAATCGCCCCGAGGACCATGGTGAGGTGGTAGTCCAACCCAAAGAGACTGGAGAAAAGTTTTCCCATGGTGACGAAGCAAGAGGAGGCGTAGACCGTGAAGAAAATGAGGATGAAAACGGCACAGAGAAAGATAATCTTGTGATCCTTCTCCAAGAATCTTCGGGAGAAGAAATCGGGTAGTGTAATGCTATCCTCTGCGACGTGGGAGAAAATCCGAAGGCGTCTTGCAATCAAGAGCCAATTGAGATAGGTCCCCACGCCGAGGCCAATGGCGGTCCACAGAGCGTCGGAGAGCCCGGTGAAATAGGCGAGGCCCGGTAGACCCATGAGCAGCCATCCACTCATGTCCGAGGCTTCCGCACTCATCGCCGTCACAAAGGGCCCAAGACTTCGCCCTCCCAGGAAATAATCGTCAGAACTGGCATTGGCTCTCTTGGCGTAGAGAAAGCCGATCCCCATGACCACCGCCATGTACAAACACATGGCGACAAATAGGTTTAGCTGCGCCATAACTCTCCTTTCTTCAGGAACTCATCCTTCACGTCGACGAGAGGCCTACCCTCCTGCCGCGCCATCTTGGCGAGGTCCTCATACTCCAAACTCTCCCGCTCCCCCACTGGGGTCTGGGCAAGTTTTCGGCGAATCTCTCCTTCGCGAAAGACCCGTCGCAACTCCCTCTTCTCAAGTCTTTGAATGCGACATCCGAGGCTGCGACTCTCAGAAAAGAGGCAGTCCGTCATCGCCTCCACGTCTTTCTCGTCGCAGAGAATGGAGACCATGACACCGGGCCGCTGTTTCTTCATCATAATGGAGGTCGTCCACACATCACGAGGACCCTGTTCCCAGAGCCGTTCGATGAGAAATCCAAACTCCTCCCCAGTCATGTTGTCGATGTTCGTCTCCACGAGAACCTGTTCCTCCTCCGGGTCTTCTCCTAGGAAAAGGCGCAGGAGATTCGGCCGCGTCGTGGGATGGGAACCGGCTCCCGGGAGGGGGACTTCCCGCCAATGGCAGGGCTTTGTCGTCGTCTCCAATTGACTAAGGATTGCCGCTCCCGTCGGGGTGAGGAGTTCAAAGGGCTCCTCTCCCGGATAACTCTTAAGATCACTTGCTGCGAGAATCTTCGCCGTCGCAGGAGCGGGGACTGGCATGAGGCCATGGGCACAGGCTACAGTCCCATACCCCGTCGCCACGGGGGGCAAGAGGTGTTTTGGCCATTGAAGGGCCTCGAGGAGAATCCCCGTCCCCACCACGTCGACAATGGCATCCACCGCGCCGACTTCGTGAAAGTGGATATCCTCCACTGTACTCCCGTGAACCTCGGCCTCGGCGACTGCAATGCGACGAAAAACCTCACGAGAAAAGGCGATGACATCGGAAGAGAGGCCACTTGCCTGAAGAATCTCCTCGATGTCCGAGAGGTGACGATGGGGCTGGTCCTCCGTGACCTTAACGTCGACGAAGCGGCCGGGAAATCCTTGGCGCGACACCTCGCTGATCTGAAGTTCATATCCAAAGACCTGAAGTTTTTCTAGTCCCTCACGAAGAACCCTTTCGTCGACGAGGGAGAGGAGGGCCCCAAGAATCATATTCCCTGAGGCCCCACTTCCCAAATCCCAAGAGAGAATCATCCCTTCCTCCTTCCATATCCTTCAAGATCGAGGCTCACCCGGGAAAAGCCCAGGGGCAGAAGAAGTGTGAGCACCTCTTCGCGCATCGAAAAAAGCCGTTCCAATTCCGAAGGCGCGACTTCAATCCTGGCATTTCTCCCTGCAAGGCGCACACGACAGAGAGAAAACCCCAGGTCGTGAAGAATGCTCTCCGCCTCTTCGATACGGCCAAGTTCTTCACTTGTCAACCGCTGCCCCGTGGCCACACGGGTGGCGAGGCAGGCGTCAGAGGGAAGGTCCCAACTTGAAATGTTGCGCGCCTTTGCAGCCTCGCGAATCATCGCCTTCGTCATCCCCACTTCCCGTAGGGGAGAGCGCACCGAGAGTTCCTCGAGGGCCTTCATCCCGGGACGCTCCTTCGGGTCATCCTCTGCGTGGGTCCCATCGACGAGGACGCGTCCCTCGGCGCCAGCAAGGGATTGCAGGGACTGAAAGAGAAAGGACTTGCAGCGATAGCATCGGTCCTTGGGATTTCGAAGGACCTCTTCGGGGAGCTCCTCCATCGGAAGAATCCGAAGAGTAAACCCCCGCTCTTCTCCCAAGGCGAGAACCCGCCGACGCTCCTCTTCCCGTTGAAACATCCCATCGAGAAAGACGCCAACGGCCTTCTCCGGTCCCAGCACCTCCGTCGCCACGTCGAGGAGGTAAGTGGAATCAATGCCTCCAGAGAAGGCGACGAGGACGCTTCCCATCTCTTCGAGAAGGGATTTTAGTTTCTTCTCCATCGCGACTCCTTTCCCAACAAAAAGAAAAAGGGCCTCAAAGGCCCTTCCTCCTTAGAGGACCGCTTGCGCCGCGGTGATAATGGAGAGGGCGTACACCTCGTCCTCATTACAACCACGGGAGAGATCGTTCACGGGCATATTGAGCCCTTGAAGCACGGGGCCGATGGCTTCAAAACCACCGAAGCGTTGGGCAATCTTGTACCCGATGTTTCCTGCGGCGAGGTTCGGGAAGATGAAGGTGTTCGCACGCCCGGCCACGTCGCTGCCCGGTGCCTTCTTCTCCGCCACCGTGGGGACAAAGGCCGCATCGAATTGCAGTTCCCCGTCGACGTTGAGCTCGGGCTCGCGCTCCTTCGCAAGGCGGGTTGCCTCTGCCACCTTCGTCACTTCGTCAGAGGCTGCAGAACCCTTCGTGGAGAAGGAGAGCATGGCAATCTTCGGGTCGAAGCCGAATTGACGACCCGTAATGTCGGAGAGAATCGCCACTTCCGCAAGGCCCTCTGCGTCGAGGTCGATGTTGATGGCGCAGTCCGCCATGAGGTAGCGCTCTTGGCCACGAATGAGGATAAAGAGACCAGACGTCCGCTTAAATCCAGGCTTCGTCTTGATGATTTGAAGAGCGGGCTTGACGGTAGCACCGGTAGTGTGGACCGCTCCGGAGACCATGCCGTCGGCGCGGTTCGTGTAGATGAGAAGGGTGCCGAAATAATTGACGTCCTTCAAGATTTCGTAGGCCTCTTCCTTGGACACCTTTCCCTTGCGACGCTCCACAAGGGCATCGGCCAAGGTGTCGATGTCGTCGTAGTTCTCCGGCTCGATGATGATGAGGTCCCGGATGTCCAGGTTCTTCTTCTCTGCCGTCGCCTTGATTTCATCGAGTTTTCCAAGGACGATGGGCTGAATGATGCGCTCGTTACGAAGGCGTACGCAGGCCCCTAATACGCGCTCATCCTCTCCCTCGGGAAAGACGATGGTCGGACGTTTGACTTTGACTTTTTCCTTCAGATCTTCAATTAAACCCATGGGTCTTCCTTTCTATCACACAACTCTTCAGCACAACCTAGTCTACTAAAGTATACCACAACAAACCGTCGCGCTCCTCCATCTTCACTTCTCCAAGGGCGCGGAGGTGTTCCAAATGGGCTTGAGCCTCTCCTGCGGCGAACCACTTTTGGGACTTCGGGAAGTCCTCCCAATCCTTGGCGCGAATGTCCCAGTGAAGATCTTTCGTCACATCTCGCACCGTCACCGTCTTTTTGTCCTTCAAGATATCCCGGACCTCCTGAAGGCGGGCGGCGTGGTGACGCTTCAATTCCTCGACCCGGGCGGGAATGTCCTCGACGAGGTGTCGATGAGAACTGAGAAGCAGCTCGATGGGAAGCTCTTTCACCTTCTCCAAGTTCTCCAGATAGGTCCCGAGGCTATCCCCGACGTCAAAGCCCCAGTGGGTGATGTTTGGGGTAATCTTTCCAAGGATGTGATCCCCACAGATGAGAATCTTCTTCTCCTCCTCGTAGAGTCCGAGCATCCCCGGGGTGTGCCCCGATTCATCGATGCAGACAAAGGAGAAATCCCCGACGTCGAGGCGGTCCCCCGTGTGCATTGCCGTATAGGGGAAGGGTTCCTTGGGCCGGTACCGAAACCCTGGGTGATCCTCGATCGCAAGACCGTCCACCGCTAGACCTTGGAGGAGGGCATTGTGTTTCATCTGGGACCAATGGACCCCTTCGGCGTCGCACATACTCACAAGGCGCTCGCCGTCGACGGCACTCAAGTAGATGGGCACCCCTTGCTTCGAAAACCAACTCGCAAGACCCGTGTGGTCCGAGTGGAGGTGGGTCAAGAAGAGAATCGTCTTCGAGAGGTCCAGGTCCAATTCGCGGATGTAGTCCTCCATCTCGGCGACAATCTCCTCGGTGTGAAACCCCGTGTCCACAATCATCGCCCGGTCCTTCGACTTCACCACATAGATGTGAATGCCCTTTAAGGGATTGCCTTTCAGGGGAATCTCCCGTTCGTAGATGCCGGGAAACACCATTTGCGCCATCATGAATGTGCCTCGCTTTCACACAAAAAAAGAGGAAAGGACCCATCGTCCTTTCCCCAACTCACTGGTCGGAGTGAGAGGATTTGAACCTCCGGCCCCATGCTCCCGAAGCATGTGCGCTACCGAACTGCGCTACACCCCGCTATATGGTCGGGGTGAGAGGATTTGAACCTCCGGCCTCATGGTCCCAAACCACGCGCGCTACCAAGCTGCGCCACACCCCGCCGTGTTGTTTTGAACGTTTGCTATTATACCACAGCCCTCGTCCTTCATGCAACCGGGAAAAGGAAGTTTGACCCCTTCGCCTCTTCCTCCTATAATTGAAGACGAACACAGAAGGAGGAGACCATGATCATTGCTTTTGATTTTGACGGAACCATCATCGATTCCATGGGAATGTGGCGAGGCCTGACAAAGGGCTACCTAGAGGCCCGGCAGATTCCCTACACCGACGCCATCGCCAGAGACGTACACGCCATGAGTCTCTCCCGGTGCGCCCACTACCTCTCGGAAGTCATTGGCCTACCCGAGACTCCCGAGGAGATCATCGCCTCCATGGGGGAGCACCTCATCAACACCTACAAGACCCTCTCCCTTCGCCCCGGGGCGCGAGAGACCTTGGAGACCTTGCGCGAGGCACGCATCCCCTTCGTCCTCGCCACCGCCACCAATGAGGACTATGTCCTACCCACCCTCGTCCATTTTGGCCTCGACGACCTTCTCACTGAGGTCTACACCGTGGATGGACTCGGTTTCTCCAAAGGCGACCCCACCTTTTTTACCACCCTCGCCCGTCGCCTCGGCGCAGACCCGGAGGAGATTCTCCTCGTCGACGACGCCCTCTATGCCCTCACCGCCGCCAAAGAGGCGGGACTTCAGACCGTGGCCATCTACGACCGGCACAGTGACGGAGACTGGGAGAAGGCCTCTCGCCTCGCTGACCACTCCATTTCGGAAATCCACGAACTCCCCGAGGTTCTCCCTCTTCCATGATCTTTTATCTCCTCTCCCTCATCCTCCATGGACTTTTCGCCTTTCTTCTCACCGCCTATCTCCGAAGCCACCAGCTCCGGCGACTCCGAAGAAGGAGCTTTCCAAGGAGGGAACTTCTCCTCTGTCTCTTTTGCGCCTATCTCTGGGTCGGCGCCGTCACCCTCTTGACCCCCAATGCCCTCCTCTCGGCGACGGGAGTCGGGGTCCACGAAACATTTTCTTCCTATCTAGGAGGACTCTCCGACCGACTTCACTCCTCTTTCGCCATCAACCTCGTCCCCTTCAAGACCATCAGAAATTACCACCGCTATTCCACGGGGCTCGGTGCATGGCTAAACCTCTGGGGGAACATCCTCCTCTTCTTTCCCTTCGGCGCAGGTCTTACCCTCTTTTGGCATCGCTTCGCCTCTCCCCTGAAAGTCCTCCTCTTGGGGAGCTGTTCCTCAGCCCTCATTGAGGGAATGCAGTTTTTCATCGGACGCAGCGTTGACATTGACGATCTTCTCCTCAATGCCCTCGGCGCCCTCCTGGGAAGCCTCACCGTCCGGATTCTTCTTCGCCTCTTCCCCGCCTTGGGCCGCTATCGCCGGTGATTTGAGAAAGTCCCCACGTCGTGGTATACTGGGAGGACATGGGGCCGAAAATGGTTTCGACGGGGAGCCTGGCCCAGGAGGAGCAAGCCGTTGTGGTTCGCAACGTAAAAAGGACCACCTAAAATTAAGCGACAATAACAATTACGCTTTCGCAGCTTAAAGTAAAGCTGTCTGTCCTCCCTCGCGCGTCCACGAACGAGGGACTGACATCAATTCTCGTGGAGCCCCGCACTTTAGTAAGCTTTGCCTAAAGGACGGAACTCATGAAGCTACTTGTACGCTCGACTTTGTTCTTTCAGCTGGCGTACGGGGAATGAATCGGAAGAACTGAGCTTGGAGAACCTCCTGTTGACGGCTTTTCGGACGCGAGTTCGACTCTCGCCGGCTCCACCAATCCGCGCGTTTGCGCTCTATGACGAAAAAGCTAGGGGCAATCCCCTAGCTTTTTTATTTGCGTTTGACGAGGCCAATCTTGTACTGGGTCGAACTCCCCTCGATGAGAAGATACAGGGCGTGGGCGTTGTTGTCATCTAAATAACGGCGTGCTAGCTTGAGAAGTTCTTGAGGCGCAAGGGTTGCCCCCTTGTAGAGGATTTCTTTTTCCTCTTCTGAGTATCTCGAGAGGGCCTCTATCTGATGCTTTATCTGCTCATGTATAGTCAGATAGGTAGCATCCATATAGGCTTTTTTAATACCCGTGTTTCCGTCAGCATCAACAATTTTTTCCGGGGGCAAGTTGTCTTTTCTCTTGATATTGCCCGTCGTTGTTGTTCGTGAAAACATGGTATATATTTCCCCACTGCTGTAGAACTCTTCAAGCTTGACGGCCTTCTCATCTTCTTCCAATGGGACTGTATAGGATTTTCCGAAGCGGCGATTTAGATAATCAATACTTAGAAAAGCGGTTTTTCCGAAGTACTTCAACGCCCCCGCAGGAATTTTTTTGTCATGTATCTGCATCTTAATCCATGACTTCGATTTCTCGGGAAAGTAGATTTCCCGGGCGTCATTGAGTGAGATATAATCCACGACTTTATTCTTCATCCACACCGCCCCCTTGAAAAAGTTCTTTTCTTCATGATTGTAACAAGTTCTAAAAACTGTTTCAAGGTTGCGCCCCTTGAGAAGATAGGCCGTTATGATTGTGTTTGTGATTTCTCTAGGCCTACGTGATAGGTTATTAGGGACAACTTGACAAAAAGTCAAGGCAACTCTATTGCGTCCTTCTCCTTGCATGGAAAGCATTCCGCAGGTTATGAACCCGTTAGCAGAATTCCCCGTTAGTTCGGTACAAGAAAACCTCGTACCCTATCACGCCGAGGGGTGTTGGCCCCTCAGATTTTGATACCGTGCGCCTAGGTAGTTTATTCGATACAAGACGCCCGCACCGTGATTTATGAAGACTGTTGTCAGTTTCTACACGGCTGTATGTTCATACCCCGCAGGCTCACTGTATGGCCTGTAGTTTATCCGTTCCCCGCTTCTACTATCAGAAAAGCCTTCACGCTCGTTCACTGTTGGCCTTCTCTTGTCCCGTTGTGTTCTAAGAGTTGTCCAACCGTTCCGGATTGTTCCCGCTTTTCCTACGCCATAGACGTTAGGTTTTCCGGTGGTAGAGTTGTCAATGTGCGCCCCTTGTTGGGGTCATAGGGCTTTAGGTGTTTCTACCCTCTACCCTTGCGATGGTCGTGCTCATTGTGTTCTTCTAGGATGGTTTTCTTCCTTGTCGTTGTATCATCTCCTTGCGGCGACCTTGCTCCTTGTGGTATGATTGTACATACCATCAAGGCAAGAGGAGGCAACTTTTCGCCTTGACGGTGTTTGGTTTTTAGAGGTTAGGCTTTTCGGGTCTAGCCTCTTTTTTCTTTACCGTCGTTTGCTTAATCGTCAAGCCCGAAGCCGTCATGATTTCTCGAAGGTAGTTTCTCACCTCTTCGATGTCGTCAGTGCTTTCGGCTTTGTCTAGGATAGTATTGAGGATGAATGTATATTCTAAATCCGTCATATTGTCCCTCATGGATTTCTAAGCCTCCTCTATTCTGCTGTTATGGTTCTTAACGTCGCGGGGCTTGTTCCCTTGACACACAAAAAAGGAGCCTCGCAATGCGGGGCTCTTTTTTGTGCTATAAACCCCTTCCCTCAGAAGGGGAAGTCCAACTGTCGAAGGGCTTCAAAGAGGATGATGTTACAGGCGTTGGCGAGGTTGAGGCTACGAGAGAGGTCCTCGCGCATGGGGATGGTGATGCTGGTATCTTCATGGGCTCGGAGGAGATCTTCCGGCAATCCCTTCGTCTCCTTCCCAAAGACGAGGACATCCCCATCTTCATAGGCGATGTCACTATAGCGTCGCGACGTCTTCGTGGTGGCGAAGAAGAAGCGGTGCCCCTCTAGGTGTTCAAAGACCTCGTCCAAATGTTCATGGACCTGAAGCTCGACCAAGGGCCAATAGTCGAGGCCCGCTCGCTTCATGTATTTGTCCTCGAGGGAAAACCCCAAGGGCTTCACAAGGTGCAGGGTACTTTTTGTGAGGGCACAGCTCCTGGCGATGGCACCAGTGTTATGGGGAATTTCCGGTTCAACGAGGACAATATGAAGACTCATGACACACTCCTGGGGTTTTCAACTCGGGGCAATAGGCGTATAATTGTACACAGTTTTCTTTTTCAATTATACATGAAGGGAGTGGTTCCATGAAGTTTAATCTCAAGCGTTTCTTCTTGGTCAACGTCGGCCTCCTGATTCTCGTGGCCGGTCTCTATTTCTTCTTGATTCCCTCAAATCTCGCCGTCGGAGGCGCCTCGGGGATTGCCATGCTCTTAAACGCGGTGATTCCAAAGATTCCCGTCTCCATGTTCCTCTTGGTGGTGAACATCTTCCTCTTCGCCCTGGGATTTGTGACCATCGGCCGGGACTTTGGGGGCTACACCATTTACGCCTCCCTCGCCATGAGTGGGATGCTCCGCCTCTTTGAGCACCTCTTCCCCATGGATGGACCCTTAACCGATGACCTCTTTATCAATCTCATCTTCGGCATCTTCATCCAAGGCATCGGCATGGGCATCGTCTTAAACCAAGGGGCCTCCACCGGTGGCACCGACATCATCGCGAAGATTGTGGACAAATACACCCGCTTTACCTTCGGGAATGGTCTCATCATGAGCGACGGTTCCGTGACTTTGGGTGCTGCCTTTATCTACGGGCCGAAACTTGGAATGTACGCTCTCTTGGGGATCATCATCAACGCCCTGGTCATCGACAAGATGCTCGCCGGCTTTGACACCCAATATGCCATCACCGTCTCCAGCCGTGAGTGGAAGGCCATCAACGACTTCATCATCACCGACCTCTATCGCGGCACGACGATTTACCACGCCGAGGGCGGTTACTCGGGCCACGAGCGGAAGATGATTCACACCGTCGTCGATCGCCAACAATATGTCCTCCTTCGCGAATTCGTGCGAAAAACCGATTCACGCGCCTTCCTCTACGTCTCCAACGTCACCGAGGTCGAGGGCGAAGGGTTCACCTACGAATAACGTCCCCTGAGGGGACGCTTTTTTTATGCGGGATAGAGTCTTGTGGCGGCGAGGGCGAGGATGGCCAAGTGCCCAGGATAAAAGAGATAGGAGAGCCACTTCCACTGTCTGCCCCGGGTGCCGTCATAGGCCTGAAGGAGTGGGATGACATAGAGTGGAGAACCCCAGAAGAGGACTGCTTCCCCAAAATACCCGGCGATGGTGGCGACGACGCGGCCGTAGGGAAGGCCTCGAAAGAGCCAGTAAAATCCAATGGCGGCGACCCCGATAGCTCCATAATCGACGCGGGTCAGTTGCGCGATGCCCATGGCGAGAAGAAGGGGGACGACGCGAAGGGCCTGATGTTTTCCCCGTCGCAACACCTCTTCCCCCGCCCAGATGGCAAGTCCAGCAAGAAGCAGGGTCCAAAAGATGTTTTGGTGTCCCCAATCCACCCAACTTCCCATGAGGGCCCGATCGAAAAAGGGCTCGGAGATGAGCCCCACAAGGAGGAGGCGAAGTCCCATCTTCTTTTTGCTTCTCGTCAGGAGAAGTCCTTCGACGAGGAGAAAGGCGAAGATGGGAAAGGCAATTCTCCCAATGCCTCGCATGAGGTTGTAGAGCCTGGGAAGATCCAACCCAGAGAGCCAGGAAGGGACGGTGTCCGCGGAGAGAAGGGGTAAAAGAAGGGCCGCTGCAAGGTGATCGATTGTCATCGTCACCATCGCAATGGCCTTCAGTGTCGCACCAGAGAGGCGCCAGGATTTACCCATGCGTAATGTCCGTCCAGGAGATCATATCGGGAGCCTCGTCGTGTTCGTAGTAGGCCCAGCAGATTTCAAGGACGTCTTCCACATCTTTATAAAATGCGCGATAGCGGGTCATCGCCGTTCCATCGCCGAGGCGAGCCTCGAGACGATATTCCCCATCGATGAGGCGCACTTCCAATTCCCTGAGTCCGTCCCCTTCGCGGAAGAAACGGGCGTAGTGTTCCTGAGGGGCCTTTTGCAGGCGATCGATGACCTGGGTGATCGTTTCCGTATGTTCAATGACTTCCGTCGAAGCGTCAGTTTCGCAGACGAGGGGTGTGTGAATCATGGTTCATCCTTTCTCACTTGTGGGCATCACTCCAAAGAGACCGAGGAGATCTTCTATGCCCTGGCGCACTTCGCGACGGGGAAACCCAAGGGCCTCGAGCTCCTTGTCCTCGTAGGAATTGAGGGCATCGTAGAGCCAAAGCCCTGCCCGAAGCATCTGCGCCGGTGCGTCGGGCCCCTCTTCAAAGAGGAGGTCTTCTGCGGCAGAGGGACCTTCCCTATGGAACACCTCTTCGATACGACGAGCCAAGGCATCGTCGTCGCATCCCTCTCCCAAATGGGCAAGCATCTTCAGGCGCTGGTTGATTTCCGTGCGCGTGCGGTCGTTTTTGAGCACGATCTCATCTCCTTTGGGACTTATTATACCACCCACGGCCCTCTTTTTCTATTTGTGA
Organism: Bacillota bacterium; assembly: GCA_023442775.1. Classification (GTDB taxonomy): domain Bacteria; phylum Bacillota; class Clostridia; order Tissierellales; family Peptoniphilaceae; genus JAEZXH01. The sequence goes on along the minus strand of JAEZXH010000013.1, from coordinate 27,061 downwards.
CGCAAATGATTTCCCAAAGGACAAAAAAAGAGACGCGCGAGGCGTCTCCTTCTTATTTCCGCAGAGAACGAAGAATCATCTTCTGTTCCACACTCGCCACAAGGCGACGGGTGTACTCGACGGTATCGGGGTTGACACTCATGGAGGTAATCCCCTTCTCCACGAGGAACTGGGCAAACTCTGGGTACTGGCTCGGCCCTTGTCCACAGATGGAGATGGTCTTTCCATACTTCAGGCAGGCGTCGATGAGGATGGTGATGGCGCGCTTCACCGCCTCATTGCGCTCGTCGAAGTATCCCATGTTGTTGAGAACCCCAGAGTCTCTATCGGCACCCATGACGAGTTGGGTCAGGTCATTGCTGCCGATGGAGAATCCGTCGACGAGTTGAGCAAACTCTTCGGCCTGGAAGACCACCGAGGGCACTTCCGCCATGATCCAAATCTTGAAGTCCTTCCCTTGGACGAGGCCCTCTTCCGCCATAATCCCCTTGACGACGACGAGTTCCTCGGGGGTACGGACGAAGGGGAGCATCGCCACCACGTTGGTGAGGCCGTACTCTTCCCGGACCTTCTTCATCGCACGACACTCGAGGCGGAACCCCTCTTCGTATTCTGGGGAGATGTAACGGGAGACACCGCGCCAGCCAATCATCGGGTTTTGCTCGATGGGCTCCACGTCGTCGCCCCCTTCGAGGCCGCGGAATTCGTTGGTTCTAAAGTCACTCATCCGCACCGTAACTTGCTTCGGATAGATGGCAGAGGCGACTTTTGCAATGCCCTCGGCGAGCTTGTCAATCATCTCATCGCCTCGGCCTTCCTTCACGAGGTACATCGGGTGGGCACCGATGCGGTTTGTGAAGATAAATTCCGTGCGCATGAGGCCAATCCCATCGAAGGGCAGGTCCTTGTAGCGGTCGATGAGCTCCGGTTCGCCGAGGTTCATGTAGATCTTCGTCCCCGTCACGGGAGCGAGGAGTTGACGCAGTTCTCCAAGGTCCACGCCAGCAGAGGTCTTCTCTTCTTTTTTCGGCTCCTCTTCTTGGAGGACGAGGCCACGATATACCACACCACGGGTGGCGTCGACGGTGACTTCCATCCCCTCGTCGAGGACCTTCGTCGCATCCTTGCTGCCGACGATACAGGGAATCCCGAGTTCACGGGAGACGATGGCGGCGTGACAGGTGCGCCCCCCTTCGTCGGTGACGACGGCAGCACTCTTGCGCATGGCGGGAACCATGTCCGGGTTCGTCATCCCGGTCACGAGGATGTCCCCTTCCTTCACGCGGCTGATTTCGTCGATGTCCTCAATCTTGCAGACTCGTCCGCGTCCGATCCCAGGGGATGCGGCGAGACCGCGCACGAGGCTTTCGAGTTTTTCTTCCGTCTTTTCCGTATTCACCTCTTTGGCCTCCTCAGAAAGGGTGGTGATGGGGCGAGATTGAAGGATGTAGAGCTCCTTCGTATCTCTGTCGATGCCCCATTCGATGTCTTGGACACTGCCGTAGAGTTCTTCGATTTTCTTTCCCGCATCGATGAGCTTCTTCAACTCTTCGGGGCGCAGGCACTCGGCGTGGACTGCATCTTCCCCGAGGGCGGTGGCGATGGAAACTTCTTCGGTCCCAAGGCCGGAGGCGGACTTCACCACCATGGTATTCTTCTCGGCGATGTGGCGTTCGAGGACGCTTCCCGTCTTTTTGTCGATGGTGTACTCGTCGGGAGTCACGGTCCCGGAGACCACTGCTTCCCCGAGGCCCCAGCTCGCGTTGATCATCATCTCGTTGCGGTTGCTGGTGATGGGGTTGGCGGTAAACATGACGCCACTCTTCTCACTGTTGACCATCTTTTGCACCACGACGGAGAGGGCCACGTCGAAGTGATCGTACTGTTGCTTTTCCCGATAGTAGATGGCACGGGAGGTCCAAAGGCTCGCCCAGCAGCGACGGACGTACTCCACGAGCTCATCTTCCCCATGGATGTGCAGATAGGTGTCCTGCTGTCCGGCAAAGGATGCATCGGGCAAGTCCTCTGCCGTCGCCGAGGAGCGCACGGCAACCTCAGGGTTTTCCAGGCCCACCTTCTCGGAGAAGGCCCGGTAGGCGCTGCGAATCTCTTCTTCAATCGCCGGGTCAATCTCCCCGTGACGAATGCGATCGCGAATCTGATCGCCCGCTTCCTTCAGGGCGTCCACATCCTCGACGTCAAGGCCCTCCATGAGAAGCTTCACCACCTCATCGAGGCCGGCGTAGTGGATAAAATCATTGTACGCGCCAGCGGTTACACAGAATCCCGGGGGGACGTCCACCCCCATTTGAGTCATTTCTCCAAGGTTTGCACCTTTTCCTCCAACGATGCCTACATCTTCCTTGCCAATTTCATGAAACCAACGGATGAACTGATACTCGGGCATAATGCGCCTCCTTTCGGTTTCATTATAGCACACATCCTAATGTGTTGCGTTATTTTTCACATCTTTTTTTCCATTGGCGTCGCAAATCAGAAATGGAGAGGAGGGACACCGCCTCCTCGGGGACCTGAAGGAGCTCGAGAATCTTTCCGAGGTCCTCCTCACGCTTGACCTCCACTTCCGCATAGGGATAGGGGTAAGTCTTTTCATCCCAGGCATCGAGATCGATTCGAGCCCCCTCGAGGCGATAGCTCTTTCGGTGCTTCTCTCCACGGTGAATCTCGTCATAGCCCAGGGCCTGAAAGATGAGGAGCATCTCCTCTGCATCGTCGATGGCGATGGTGTGCTCCATGTGCTCTCGTACCTCGGAGGCCTCCTTTTTTTCCTTTAAGGTGACTTCACAGGAGGTGAGTCCCTGCTTCTTCGTCCGACGGATGCGAAGATAGCCCTTCTCCTCGGGATAGGGGACGTCGCTGCGATTGATGGTCCAGTTCGTCTGGTGTTCTGCGCCGAGAAACTCTCCACCCGCTTCGCGAATTTTTTGCTCCAGCTCCTCGAGGTCGAGGCCTAAGAGCTTCACTTCCAATTCTCGTTCCTTACTCATAGAAAGACCTCCTTCGGGGAAAACCCAATATAGTCTGCCGCCACACACAGATACTCGACTCCACGAAGATTTCCCTCGACGATGTGACGATGCCCCTCGCCGTGGAGATGGCCGTAGAGGCAGAGAGAGACCTGGTGTTCCTCTAAGAGGCGGCAAAAGGGACTGTCCATCTCCTGCTTCAAAAAGGGAGGGTAGTGTATCATGGCGATGCGCTTCGTCACTGCCTTTGGGATGCTTTCCAAGGAGAGGGTGAGACGCTGAAGTTCTCTCGCGTAAATCTTTTCGTCCTGGGCGTCGAACTGGTCCCCTCCCGGGTGTACCCAGCCCCTCGTCCCGCAAATGGCCACATCATCCACGACGATGCTGTTGTTTTGAATAAAGTCGATGGTGCGAAACCCCTCCTCCCGCATCTTTTTGAGACTCGTCCACCAGTAGTCGTGATTGCCGCGCAACAGCAACTTCTTCCCGGGAAGATTGTCGAGGGCCCGGAGGTCTTCCAGGGCTTCACTCCACTTGAGGGCCCAGGAGATGTCGCCGGGTAAGAGGACGAGGTCCTCTTCCGAGACTCGCTCTTTCCAGGCGGAGAAAATTCTGGCGTCGTGATCCTTCCACGCGGCGCCAAAAACGTCCATGGCCTTGTCCTTTGTGTGATCGAGGTGGGTATCTGCGAGGGCAAAAATCTTCATAGGGGTAGCTCCATCATTGGTATCTTCCATTCTGGTGGCGGGAGGTCTTGTCGTTGGCTCGTGAGAAAAATGACTTGGCGCGTCGAGGAAATCTCTCGAAAGAGGGCGAGGGCTTCTCTCTTGCGGGTCTCGTCAAAGTGATTGAGGACGTCGTCGAGGACGAGAGGGGCCCCAGGGGCGAGAATCTCTGCCATGGCGAGGCGATGGGCGAGGGCGTATTGGTCCTTCGTCGCTGTGCTGAGCTGTGCCTCGGAAAGAGATGCCTTCGGATGGGCCTCACAGGTGAGTCGACGAAGATAGGACTTCATCAGCCCCTCGAAGTCCTCCTGTCGTTCTCTGAGAATCTCGTCCTTCGCCTCGTCGAGGAGTTCTCTTAGGACGAGGTCAACATCGGCGGCATCTTCTTGGGAATCCATGGCCTCCTCCACTTGGGCGAGTCGCTCTTGAATCTGCTGGAGTTCCAGGAGGGCCTTCTCGTAGCGCCCAATACTCTTGGTGTGGGCGTCAATCTGGGCCTCCACGGATAACAACTCCTTTTTAACGACCTCGTATTCCCGCGCCTCTCCCACGGGAAGGTCCTCGGAAAAATCCCGGAGTTCTCTGGAAATTCGCGCCAGTTGTTCCGCCTCAAAGTGTCCTAGATTTCCTTCCTCCTTCGCCTTTCGCCGGGGAAGACAAGCCCAAAGGCCTGCGGCGAGAAGGAAAAGTCCTAGAAATCGCAAGGGATGATGGATGAGAAGGAGAAAAACCACCCCGAGAAGAACGAGCCCTCCGCCGAGGAGAAGCCTCTCGGTGGACCACTCTTTTCGGGCCCTAGGGGCAGTGTCTTGGGTCCTTTCTTCCAACTCCTGCTTCCATTGGAGGAGTTCTTGTCGTCGATTCCCCTCGGCGCGGGAAAATTCTTGAAGGAGAGTCTCCCGGCATTTGCGAAGTACTTCGAGATCATCTTGAAGGGAAGCACTCTCGTCGACGAGGCGCAGAAGACTCTCCTCCTCTCGAAAGAGCTCCTCCCGTTCCCGGGAGAGATTTCCGAGGGCACTCTTTTGACGACGAAGGGTGCCTCGCGCCTTCTTTCTCTCTTCAAGGACCGCCTCCATGGCGCGTATCATCGACTCTTCCTCACGATCAAAGGCCCCACGGATGAGACTTTCCTGGACGTCTTTCTCCTCGGCGTCGAGGCGTAACTCTTCTTGGCGGATGATGCAGGCGCTGAGGTAAGTGCTCCCAGGAACCCCGAAGAGGCTCTCCCCAAAACTTTGAATCCGTCGGTGATGAAAACGCCCCAGCTCTTCGGTCGCGTCTTCCCCGCCCTCAAAGAGACGTGCCTCTTCCCTTCCCCTTGTGAAGCGACGGAGGATCTTCCATTGGCGTTTCCCTTCTCGAAGGGTCATCTGTCCCGTGGTGGAAAAGTCCTCGGAGACATAGAGAGACTTTGGAAGAGCATAGACGAGGGTTTTCTTTCCCGGTTTGATGAAGTCGTAGAGGAGGCCAAAGAGGGCATAGGTGAGGGTGGATTTCCCAGACTCATTGGGCCCATAGATGACGTGAAAATTCTCGTCGAATGAGAGGTTCAGATTTTCGAACTTCCCGAAGTGGGAAAGCTCAATGCCGCTGATGTACATCCTCTGCCTCCCTCCATAAGTTCATGAGATGCTCCCGAAGAGTCGGAACATCCTCAAGGTCTTCACGGGTCTCGAGGAGGCGAAGCATCGTCTCGAGGAGTCGTCCCCCTCCCATCTGTGCCAGATCTCTCTCCTCAAAAGTCTCTCTCGTCTCATCCTCGAGGCGAAGAAGAAATGTCCTCTCCCGTAGGAGGCGCTTGAGACTTCTCATCTCCGCGACGGGGAGTTTCTCCCCTTGGAGAATGAGGTGGAGGGCCAACTCCTCCGGTCCCTCGAGTTCCCTCAAAAGCCCATCGATGCCCTTTCCCGTATCCCAGACCAGCTCTCGAAAGGCGAGGGAAGTCACCGGTTGGAAACTCAGATGGACCCGCCCTCCCTCTATACGGCCTCGGATAAAACCTCGGGGCGCAGCATGGCGAAAGGAATGGGGAACGAGGCACCCAGGATAGGCCCAGTTCCTCTCGAGATGGGGGGTGTGAATGTGCCCCAGTGCCGCATAATCGAAGGATTGAAGGGCCTGGGGCGACAGGGGCAGATAGTCTCGTCCTCCGACGGTGCCGTGGGCCAAGAGAATTCTCCTCTTCTCCTCCCCAAACTGAGGGAGCTCAAAGGTCTCCCCAGAGGGTCGAACCCAGGAGCGCCCGTAGATGGCGAGATCCTCTTCCGGCAAAAACACCCTCCCCCAAGCATCCCGAAAGACGTGGACATTCTCTGGAACATCCACCCAGTCATAGACCACGTAGGAGGAGAAGTCATCGTGATTGCCCCCGATGAGAAACACCCGACCAGGAGCCGCCTCGGCACAGAGGTCGAGAAACCGCTGGACCGTCTCTCGTCGCACCATGGTCTTCTCATAGACGTCGCCCGCAAAGAAATAGGCCTTCGCCCCCTCTTCTCTTCCCCGGTGAAAGACGTGGCGAAGGGCGCGAAGGGTATGCTCTTCGTAGTCCGCCATGGGACGAGCCTCTGGAGGAAGGCGCATCCCAAGGTGCAAATCCGCCAGATGATAGAAGAGAAAACTCACTACTTAATCAGCCCCTGGATGGTTTTGAAGGCGGGAGATTTTGCACTCTCCATCATTTGGAAGAGGACGGTCTCCACGTTGGTCACTACGCCTCCTGCCGTCGCAATCTGGGCGAGGCCGTTCTCGTGGTGGGCAAGTTTTCGACTCCCCACCACTTCCATGGGAACGAAGACCTGAACCCCCTCTTCGAGAAGAGAAAGTGCAGAAGAGAGGACACAGATATGGGTCTCCATCCCTGCGAGAATGATCTGGGTCTTCCCAGTCTGCTTCAAGGCTTCACGAATGGCCTCGTCATCGAGGACACTGTAGGTGATTTTATCGTAGACGGGTACGTCGGGGAGAATCTCGAGGAGTTCTTCATGGACCGGGCCTAGGCCCTTGGCGTATTGGGTGGTGGCAATGGAAGGGACCCCTAGGGCATCGGCACCCTTTGCGAGAATCTTCACGTGGTCCAACAGATGGTTGTCTTTGTCAATGGCCTTTCTCAGACTCTCTTGGACGTCGATCCAGAGGATGAGGGCCTCTTCTTTCTTAAGATGATGTCGTGTCATCGTAGAGCTCCTTTCCACGGAGTTGTTGCATCTGAGCTTTGAGAGACGCGTCTCCCTCTCGGAGGAGATTCTCCATCCCCACAATCCCCGCCGCAAGGGCATAGGAGAGGGTCATGTCCCTGTCGTATTGACGGAGGATGGCCTGGGCGAGGGCAAGGGCGACGGCGTCGGTGTCGATGGAGAGGGGCGTGGGAGATTCTCGTTTCACCCTCCACGCGCCTTCTCGTTGCACCATGATGGCTTGCCCGTCTCGGGAGAGGACGACGAGGCGTCCCACCCCCTTCTGAAGGACCATCCGGGAGGCGCGCAGGACCTCATGGCCGAAGGAAATCTTAAGACCTGTGACGTCTTCTAGTTCTTCCTTTCGAAGGACGAGGCAGAAGGGCCGCGACTCGAGGAATTCCTTCGCCCGTCTCCCCGGGGCAATCACCGTGGGAATAGCGGCATCGAGGCCGTGCTCGAGGGCTTCCTTCGCCATTTCCACAGGGTGTGGCGGCACGAGGAGAACCGTGGCCCGTTGGAGTTCTTCATCGAAGAGATTCCAAAAACTTCGGACTTCTTCTTGGGTCATCCGCGGAGGGGCGGTGGAAAAACGCTGGGTCTTCTGCCCTTCGATGAGGAGGGTCTCTTGATTGTCCTCTTTGGTTTTTAGAGCAATGACCTCGAGGCCCTCATGGTTCAGGCGCTCTGCCATGAGTTTTCCACGCTTTGGCCCAAGGGCACAGAGGAGATGGACGTCGTCGCGCCGGTTGGCGAGAATCCGTGCCATGGTGAGCCCTGTTCCCCCCATCTCCCAGGGCTTTGCCTCGATGCATCCCGTGGTTTCATCGACGAGGCCATAGGCGCGTAAGAAGACCCCCTCCCACTCGTAGGTGAGAATCATCGGTCCTTCCCCTCGAGGCGAGAGAGGATCGCCTTCGTGATGGCCTCGACCTTTTCTTCCGCCCGGGCTCTATCTGGGTCCACGGCATAGACGTAGAGTTTGAGCTTGGGCTCCGTTCCCGAGGGACGAAGGGCAAACCAAGACCCATCGAGGAGGCGATACTTCAAGAGGTTTGTCTTCGGAAGACCCAGGACGCCGTCCTTATAGTCGAGAACTTCCACCACCTCCATGTCGGCAACGTGCACCATGGGCTCTTCCCGGACGCTTCTCATCCAGCCCTCAATCTCCGCTTTTCCTTCAATCCCTTCACGGACGAGGCTCACAAGTTTTTCCCGATAGTAACCATAGGTCGTATAGAGGTCCTCGAGGAAGGCGTAGAGGCTGCGGCCCCGCTTCTTTTCAAAGGCGCACATCTCCGCAAAGATCATGGCGGAAATCACCGCATCCTTATCCCGGACCTGGTCCCCATAGACGTAACCGATGCTCTCCTCATAGCCAAAGATAAAGGTCTGCTCCTGGTCCTTGTCCCATTGGTTGGGCAGATCGCAGATGTTCTTGAACCCCGTCAAGGTCTCGAAGGTGGCCACGCCATAGGACTCGGCAATCACGCGACCAAAGTCCCCAGTGACGACACTCTTCACCACCGCTCCATCCCCCGGGATGGCATCTTGTTCCTTGAGTCGCTCCAAGATGTAGGCGATGAGCATGGCCCCCATTTGATTGCCGTTTAGGGGAAGCCATTCCCCCTCTGGCGTGGGAATCATCGCCGCAAGGCGGTCGCTGTCCGGGTCCGTGGCGAGGATGAGATCCGCATGGTGCTCCTTGGCATAGGGCAGGGCGCAGGCGAAGGCGCGGGAGTCCTCAGGGTTGGGGTAATCGATGGTGGGGAACGTCCCGTCTGGGTTCTCCTGTTCCTTTACCACGATGATATTCTCAAAACCACGCGCCTTCAGAATCCGCCGCACGGGGATGTTTCCCGTGCCGTGGAGGGGGGTGTAGACGATGGGAGTGGAAAAATCCACGTCATCGGTGAGTGCCTTCGGGAGGGTCACCGCATCATAGGCATCGTCGAGTTCCTTGCCCACAAGACGAATGAGGCCCTTCTCCACGGCTTCATCCCAATCCGCCAAGGTCACCTCCCCGACTGGGGTCTCCTCGAGAGCCGCCAAGATTTCATTGGCCTTGTCCTCGAGAATCTGGGAACCCTCCTCCCAGTAGACCTTGTAGCCGTTGTCGTTTTTCGGGTTGTGGGAGGCGGTGACCATGACCCCGGCCTTTGTATGGTAGTGACGCACCCCAAAGGCAAGGAGCGGGGTCGGGCGAATGTCTTCGGTGACCAGGGCACGAATCCCCATGGCGGCGAGGACGCGGGCGGTGATGTGGGCAAACTCACGACTCATGCGGCGCACGTCGTAGGCGATCATGACGCCTCGCTCCTTTGCCTCTTCTCCTCCTCGTGCCACCACTTTTCCAAGGGCACAACTCGCCCGTTTGATGATGACTTCATTCATCCGGTTCGTCCCGGCACCAAGATGGCCACGGAGTCCTGCGGTCCCAAACTCCAAATCGCGATAGAAGCGATCCTCGAGTTCCTTCTCGTCGAGGCCCTTCAGTTCTTCCTTTTCCTTCTCGTCGATGGCAGGATCTTCCATCCACTGACGAAGCCGCTCACGATAGTCCATTCTCTTCCTCTTTCTAGTCAATCAATGTGTTCTTTCAATCTTAAGAACCGTTTTCTTCCATTATAGCATAGCACTCGCCTCCTCCATTCCATCAAAAAAGCCCCTAGAGACTGGGGCTTTTCCGGTTGGTGATGAGAATGGAGAAAAGGAGGATGACCACCCCCAGAAGAACGAGGGTGCCCCCTGGTTTGAGTCCCGTGTAAAAGGCAATGACGAGACCGGAGAGAGTCATAAAGAGGCCAATGGCGCCACTTAAGAGCATACTCTTCCAATAGCCTAAGCGAAACCGCATGGAGGCGGCAACGGGAAGAACCATGAGGGAAGAAATCATGAGAACCCCGACAGTGCGCGACGCCAAGGCGACCACGAGGGCGGTCAGTACCATAAAGAGGCGGTCCACCCAGGCAAGATGGACCCCAAATAGGCGTGCCCCCACCGGGTCAAAGGTGCTGTAGAGGAGGGGACGATAGAAGAAGAGACTTGCGGCGAGGACGAGGATGCTCATGGCGAGAATCATCCACCACTCAAAATCCGTAATCGCCACGATGCTCCCAAAGAGGAAGGATTCGATATTCACCGCCCCGCGGACGTATCCCGAGAGAATCGAGGCAAGCCCCACTCCCGTACTCATGACGATGGCCGTCGCCATTTCTCCGTAACCTGGAAACCTCTTGGCCACCGCTTCGAGACCAAGTCCTGCCACCACGGCGATGACCAAGGCACCGAGTATAGGATTGACCCCGAGGATGAGCCCTCCCATGACGCCGGCGAGGCTCACGTGGCTCAAGGCATCCCCAATCATGGAGACCCGCTTATTGACGACGATGAGGCCCAACGAGGGAATCACGATTCCCAAGAGGGCCCCGACCCAGAGGGCGCGGACCATGTATCCATAGGAAAAAAGATTCACTCTCTCACCTCCAACAGGCGCCCCTCTTCCATGCGGTAGAGGCCATCGAGACGCTCCTTCACCCCCTCCAGTTCGTGGGTAATCATAAGGATGGTGATGTTGTGGGCCTCGCGCAAATGGCTCAACAGCCGGTAGAGGATTTCCTTGCCCATCTGGTCCACTCCCGTCGTCGGCTCATCGAAGACGAGAAACTTCGGAGTGTGGATGATGGCCTTGGCCAAGAGGACTCGCTGGCGTTGTCCCCCTGAGAGTTCCCCGAAGAGGCTCTTCTTCTTGTGCTCCATCCCCACAGTCGAGAGACATTCATGGATGCGCTTCTTTTCCTCCTTCGTAAGCCAAGGGCCCCACCCGCGGCGCGAGGCTTGAAGGCCCACGAGTTCCTCCACGGTAATGGGAAAGTGAAGGTTTTGATCGTCGCGCAATTGGGGGACGTAGCCCACCTCGGGGACCGCCATCCCGGGACGAAGGGGCTTCCCATCTAAGAGGATGGACCCAGACCAGGGCCTCAACTCCCCGAGGAGGAGACGAATCAACGTACTCTTTCCACTCCCATTTTCTCCTACAATGGCCACCCAGTGCCCCTCGGGGACAGAAAAGGAGAGACCATCGAGTAGTCTCTCCTTTCCATAGCCAAATACGAGTTCTTTGACCTCGAGGAGCTCTCTCAATGGAGGGCCTCCTTGAGGGCTTGGGCATTTTCCTTCATAATGCTCATGTAATCCGCACCCTTGGCCACGTCGTCCTTCGTGAGTCCCTCCACAGGGTTTAAGACCTTCACTTGGGCGCCAGATTCCTTGGCGATGGTCTCGGCGACCTTGGGGTCAATAAGGGTTTCCGAGAAGATGGTGGTGACACCTTCGCGCTTCACGAGGTCCACAATCTCTGCCATGGTCTTGGGATCGGGTTCATGTTCCGAATGGACCCCTTCAATCCCCACTTGGTTCAAGCCATAGTCACGGCAGAGGTACCCAAAGGCCTCATGGGAGACGATGATCCGATCGCGGACCCGATCCTTCACCGCATCGGCAAACTCTTGAGCGAGATCATCCATCTTCTTTTGGGCCTCGGCAAGATTCTTTTCGTAGAGGTCCTTGTTGTCGGGGTCCGCCTTGGCGAGACCCTCTTCGATGGTGGCGAGCATGATTTTTGCATTCTTCGGACTCAACCAGGTATGGGGGTCATGGGCGCCATGGTGGTGCTCGTGTTCATCCCCATCGTCGTGGTGTTCTTCCGTGGCGTCGTGGTCATGGTCGTGATCGTCGGCGTCATCATGGTGTTCCTCGACGGCATCGTGATCGTGGTCGTGATCCGCATCTTCATGGTGTTCGTCCACGGCATCGTGGTCGTGGTCATGGTCTTCGTCTTCATCGTGATGATGGTGGTGCCCCTCGATGAGTTCCACATCCTTCGAGGCTTCCACGACGAGAAGATCCGCATTTTCCTTTTGGGCGGTCTCCACCGTCTTATCCACCCACTCTTCCAGGCCCGCGCCATTGTAGACAAAGACGTCTGCCGTGGCCAGGGCATTCATTTCCTGGGTGCCCGGCTCCCAATGGTGGGGCTCAGTGCCCTCGGGAATGAGCATCTTAACATCTGCTGCGTCTCCCGCAATCATCTTCGTAAAATCGTAGACGGGATAGACACTGGTATAGACCGTCAGTTTTTCCTTTGCTTCTGTTTGCGCCGGCTGTGCTGCCTTCTGGTTCGCCCCTCCTTGACAGGCGCTCAGAAGAAGACTCGTTCCCACAGCAACCGACGTGACAAAACGACGCATCCGCATAGTGACCTCCAGAATTCAAATCGTAACCTCTTGCATTTATACTTCTTCATTATACCACATTCTGCGATTTTTCAAGAGACCTTAAAAAAAATATTGCACTCGACTCCCATTTGGCGTATAATAAAGGAGTCACATATATGAGCGCGTAGTCATATCACACAAAGGGGTGATTCTATGCAAGACCTACTCCGTCAACACGGAATGAAGGTAACCAAGGGACGCGTGGAGGTACTGCGTCTCATGGAAAAAGCCGACGTTCCCATGAGTGCCGATGACGTCTATTCGAAAATTCCTCGAACGACGTGCTCGAGTCTGTCTACTGCGTATCGGATTTTGAACCAACTCACGGAAGTGGGTTTGCTCCAATCCTCGTTACAGCAAAATGGCGTAACCTACTACGAGTTTTCCAATCACGAACACCGTCACTACATCGTCTGTCAACGATGTGGGAAGATTGCTCCCTTGGAGAATTGTCCGATGACTGCCATCGACAACTACATTCGCAAGGATACGGGATTCGAAATTACGGGCCACGTCTTTGAACTCAAAGGCATCTGTCCCGACTGTCAAAAACTCGATCAGGAAGATTAAGTTCCCGATTACGTGCTTACGTGGTGTGTGTCTCCACGCCGAAGGAGATTCACGATGTGTCGTTTCCAAGCCTTGCTTGGAGGATGAGGCTCTCTTCCCTCATCAAAAAAGGCCCCCGTTTGGGGGTCTTTTTATTTCTCATGAAAGACGGCCATGGCCCGAGGCAAGATGTTGTGGACGTGGGCGATGAGCATCCCGTAGTTGGTCATGGGGATGGCTTTCTGTTTCGAGAGTTTCATCCGCTCTTGCATCTCCTTGGGGGTGAGCATACAGCCCCCGCAGTGGATGACGAGATCCACCTCCTCTTCGGGGAAATCTCGTCCCGTACTGAAGAGAAATTCCAGGTCTTCTCGTCCCGTGTACTCACGTATCCACTGGGGAATCTTCACCGTCCCAATGTCTTCGCAGCTCCTTCTGTGGGTACATCCTTCACTGATGAGGATGCGCTTTGTCCGAGGGCGATTGAGGGCCGCAATCCCGTCGAGTAAGAGGGAGAGATTTCCCTTGTAGCGCGCCATGAGGATGGAAAAACTGGTAAGGCTAATCTCCTCGGGCACGATCTTCGACACGGCTCCAAAGGCCTGAGAGTCGGTGATCACTAGGTCCGGGCGCAGTCCACGTGTTGTCATCGCCTCTTTTAGTTCTTCCACTTGAAGGCACAGCGCAAGGCCGTGGGCGTCGAGGACTTCCCGGAGGACCATCTGCTGCGGCAAGATGATGCGATCCTTCGGCGCCGAGGCATCGATGGGAATGACGAGGACCACAAGGTCCCCTTCCTTCATAAGGCCGTCGAGAATCTTTTTCTCCGTCAGGCCCTGCCGCATCTCTCCCAAGGCCTTTAGGAGTGCATCAATCCCCTCTCCCGTCAGCCCAGAGACGGGGAGGGCCCCCTCTGGAATCTCCCCACCTTCGTCGATTTTATTGCGGACGATGAGGTGGGGCTTTTTTTCTTCCCGCCATCGGGTGAGGAGTTTTTCTTCCATTTCGCCAATGCCTCGTTCATCGATGACGAGAACGGCAATGTCCATAGTATTGAGGGCCTTCTCCGAGACTTGCACCCGTTTTTCTCCGAGCTCTCCTTCGTCGTCAAGACCCGGCGTATCCACGAGAACCACGGGACCCAGGGGGAGAATCTCCATGGATTTTTGCACCAGGTCCGTCGTGGTGCCAGGGGTGTCGGAGACGATGCTCATCTCCTGCCGAGAGAGGGCGTTGATGAGCCTCGATTTTCCAGCATTTCGTCGTCCAAAAAAACCGATGTGGGGGCGTTCCCCTCGCGTAGGTTGCATAGTCCTCCTTAGAAGAAGAGATCCCGTTTCTTTCCAGAGATAATCCCTTCGAGGGCCTCCTGGGCCCGTTCTCTCGCTTTCGTATTCTCCACCTGCTCGAGTTGTTCTCGAATCACCCGATAGCCCACCTCCTTCGTCTCTTCACTGGCGTAGTCTTCGAGGTATTCCGCCAAGGTCAAGAGGGCGTTGGGGTGACAACAGTTGACAATCTGTCCCGATTTACAAAGGGCCATGAATCGGTCTCCCGTCCGCCCTTGACGATAGCAGGCGGTACAGAAGGAGGGGATGTACCCGCCCTCCATGAGCCAATGGACTACCTCGTCGAGGGTGCGCTCATCGGAGACGTCAAACTGCTCCGAATCGTGGGGCCGTTCTTCTTCGGTGTAACCTCCCACCGAGGTACGAGAAGCTCCACTGATTTGAGAGACCCCAAGTTCTAGGGCCTTCTCCCGCACCTCTTGGGATTCGCGGGTGGAGATAATCATTCCCGTGTAGGGCACGGCGACGCGGATGCAGGCGATGATCTTCGCAAAGAGGTCGTCGTCAATGCCCTGATCGAAGTCGTTAGGGTCGATGTCGTCGGCCTTCTTCACCCGGGGGACGCTTATGGTGTGGGGGCCGACGCCAAAACGCGCCTCCAAGTGTTCCGCATGCATCAAGAGCCCCGCAAATTCGTAGGCGTAATTCTCGAGACCAAAGAGCACCCCGAGGCCTACGTCGTCAATGCCCCCCTCCATGGCCCGGTCCATGGCTTCGGTGTGGTAGGCATAATCACTCTTTGGCCCGGTGGGGTGGAGTTCTTCATAACTCTTCTTGTTGTAGGTCTCTTGGAAGAGGATGTAGGTGCCGATTCCCGCCTCCTTGAGGAGACGGTAATTTTCCACGGTGGTCGCCGCAATGTTTACATTGACCCGTCGAATGGCACCGTTTTTGTGGTGAATGCCGTAGATGGTCTTGATACTTTCCAGGAGGTACTCCATGGTGTTGTGACGAGGATCTTCCCCCATTTCCAGGGCGAGACGCTTGTGTCCCATGTCCTGGAGGGCGATGACCTCTTGACGAATCTCCTCTTGGGTGAGTTTTTTCCGAGGCATGGACTTGTTCTGCCGGTGATAGGGGCAGTAGACGCACCCATTGATGCAATAATTTGAGAGATACAGAGGAGCAAACATGACGATGCGACTGCCATAGTAGGCTTCTTTAATTTCCTTGGCAATCTCCTTGAGGCGTTCGACCCGCTCGGGATCTTCACAGGCGAGAAGGACGCTGGCCTCCCGATGCGTCAGACCTTCTGAGACGAGGCTTCGTCCCTTTGGCTTCGGGCGCGCTTTCTCTAAGATGGCATCGACGAGGGCCAAGTCCTCCTTGTGCTCCTGGGCATAGGCTAATGTCTCAAGGATTTCCTCATGACTTATAAATTCTTCTGCTTTTGGTGAGCGTACATCGTAACCCATCGTCATTCCTTCTTTCTCCAACCTGGGGCATCTCCCCGCCCCATTGCAATATGATATCCAATCTTTCCTAACTGTTCGTTAAGTTGGCGCACATTCTCTGCCGACTCCAACCCGGTGGCGAGCTTGTTGTCATAGAGCCTGTAGTCGGCGCGCACTTGCGGCGGACTGAGATTTGGCATGATGACGTTGGCACCACAGAGAATCCCCCGCTCTCGCCCTCCTTCCTTGGCGGTTCCAAGAGCCGTCGTCGCCGGGAGGAGGAGCTTAGGATGTCCCACCCGCAACAGAGAGAGGAGGTGGCAGACCATCTCCACATCTCCCGGGGATTCATCTCGAAAGGGGGTGTCTTGTTGGGGCAAAAAGGGACCAATGCCACACATGTGAGGCTGTAGCTCTTCGGCGAACTTCAGATCTCGCGCGAGATCCTCACTCGTCTGATGAGGACTTCCCACCATCCATCCACAGCCCACTTGGTACCCAATTTTCTTTAGGCTCTCAAGACACGCCATCCGATGCTCTAAGGTCATGGTCTCGGGGTGAAGACGAGCGTAGTGGGTGGGATTTGCCGTCTCATGGCGCAACAGATAGCGATCCGCCCCGGCTTCAAAGAGGGCGCGATAGACCTCCTCCTCGTGCTCTCCCAGGGAGAGGGTAATCGCCACATCCCCGAGCTCTTTCTTCATCCGTCGAAGCAGGGCCGAAAACCCGTCGACATCTAAGGGATGGGTCTCCCCTCCCTGGAGGACAAAAGTGCGAAACCCGAGGCTCGCCCCGAGTTTTGCCCTGGAAAAAATCTCCTCGTAGTCCAGTCGATAGCGAGACACCGAAGAATTCGAGCGCCTAATGCCGCAGTAGTAACAGTCATTAGCACAGATATTACTCAC
This sequence comes from Bacillota bacterium, assembly GCA_023442775.1. GTDB lineage: Bacteria > Bacillota > Clostridia > Tissierellales > Peptoniphilaceae > JAEZXH01. The sequence continues at coordinate 10,697 of JAEZXH010000013.1, read as the reverse complement.
TTCAATGAGACCGCGGATGAAAACACCCTTTCCAAAGACCTGGTCTCTGATGGACTTGGCCCTTTGACGAATCTCTTCTCGGAGATTGGCATCCGCGAGGATGAGGGCCTCATAATCCTCCACGTCGAGGCGACGTGTCCGTTGAAATTCTTCCCAAATCCTACGCGTCTTCATCCTTCACCTCCAAAGTTTCTGCTCTTAAGTATATCACAAAATGGCACTTACCCCCTACCGAAACCCCTGTTGGCAAGAGGTTTTCCGTCGGTTTATATTTTAATCGTTTCCCGTCTCACGAGTGGATTTGCCCCCTCTTTTTATCAAGTCACATGAAAAATTTTTCTCAAAAAAAGAGCCCCTCTGGGCTCCTTTTTATTCTTCTTTTTTCAACAGGGCCTTCCCCGTCTCGAGAAAGCCAGTGAAGTTTTGAATGTCCGAAGGAATGACCACCGTCGTCCCCTTGTTGTTCGTCACCCGTTCAAGGGCTTCAAGACTCTTTAAGCGAATGTAGGCATCGCTGGGATTCGATGCGACGAGGGCCTTAATCCCTTCAGCTTCTGCGTTGTAGATGAGCTCAATTTCTTTCGCTTTCCCCTCTGCCTTGGCGACTTGGGCTTCACGCTGCGCCTCTGCTTCCAGGATGACGGCGCGCTTTTCCCCTTCTGCCTTGAGGATTGCCGCTTCTCGCTCCCCTTGTGCGTAGGTGATGGCGGCGATCTTTTCCTTCTCCGCCTTCAACTGTTTTTCCATGGCTTCACGGATGTCATGGGGCGGTGTAATGTTCTTGATTTCCACACGGGTGACCTTAATCCCCCAGGGGTCCGTCGCCTCGTCAAGCTGCATCAACATGTTGGCATTGATCTGCTCACGACTGGAGAGACACTCTTGCATAGTCATCGCCCCAATCACGGAACGAAGGGTCGTACTCGTGAGATTTTCAATGGCAAAAGAGGCGTTTTGAATCTGGTAGGTGTAGTTGTAGCTATCCATGACCCGCAGATAGACGATGGCGTCAATCTCCATGGTCACATTATCGTCGGTAATCACCTGTTGTGGCGGATAGTCAAAGGTCTGCTCCTTGAGGTTGACCTTCTTCGCCACGCGGTCAATAAGGGGCACCCGAACGTGAAGGCCCTTCTCCCACGTGGTGCGGTAGACCCCAAGCCGTTCAATCACCCATTCCGACTGTTGAGGCACGATGCGGAACGTCCGCACCACAGACCCCAAGACAAAAAGGACCAGGAAAAATACAACGACGACACTAATTCCCGGCATGTTCATTCATCCTTTCTTCATCGACCCCTTCGAAGGCCTTGGCTTCAAGGGGAGAAATCTTTTCGACTAAGAGAACCGTGGAACGATTCCCACAGGTCCGCAGGAGATCACCCTCGGCGATTTCCTCTCCATGAATCTCCTGAAAATCATAGAGAACACCTTGGACACGAAGTTTCGTCCCAGAGAATTTTGCTGGAAAAATCTCCTCCTTTTTCTCATCACTGACTCCGAGAAAGTACTCCTTCAATGGACGGTAAAAGAGGAGAAAAATCAATGCGGAGATGAGGAGAAACCCTAGGGCATTCCCCGCCGGTGGAATCTCAACAAAGAGATTTGCCACCGCGACAATTCCCGCACCAATCACAAACCAAAGGCTTACGAGATTGACAGTATACACCTCGACGACGAGGCAGATGATGGCAATCAATCCGTAGAGTAACGCTTGACTCATGTCCTCCTCCTTTCTATGTAGCGTCCTATGGAGTATATACCCTCTTCCAGAAAACGTAAACACGACAACTCGGGACATTTTTGAGGAGCGCCCCACCCTCAAAGAGAGCTTTCAACTTTTTATCAAGACTTAAGCTCCAAACCCAAATCCTCCTTTCAAGCATGAGCCAAAGGCAGCCACGAAGTCGAGTCGATTTCTCTCGAAAAAGAGTGCGCCGTGTAATCTTGATGTGACACGCCCTAAGGCGAGAATATATGTTCTTATCGTGTGATGAGCTCAGTATTTTCTGCGAGATACTGTCTTACTCACCAACAACACTTTTCATCAACTCATCATGATATAGAAAAGAATTACTCGACAGAGTAGCTATAAGGCGGTCGGAAAGAAGAAAAACCTCCTATAGACCATAGAGGAGGCCCTATACCCTTAAACAAAAAGAAGTCTTTCGCCCTCCTTCTCATGCCTTCACCTTCAATTTAACCTTTTGCCCATTTCCCTCTCGAGCCCGATTCTACAAGTGCCTCTACTATGTCCTATCGTTTCAATTCAGTGAATCCCCAACACTCTCGCCTTGGAACACACTCCTGGGGAAGAATTCTTAATCTCAAGAATAAACCCATGGGATAGAACCGCAGTCAATCTTGAAGAACGACCTCATAAACTGTACTCCCAGACTTGCTACTAATTCCCTTCTCATTTTCTAACCCTCTACCCACGATCCATAGCCTCTTACCCTTCAAAATAACGAAATCACTGAACTTCAACTCGCGATTTTTCTCTGTCTGAGAAGAGAAAATCCCCCTATAGGTTACATGGAGGGGAGATCTATACCAGGAATCTTGAGAATCACATGACAGTGTGCCAAAGAATAGCTTCTATAATCACAGTTTTGCCAGTGTCCCCTCCTCATCCTCTTCCATTTCAAACCCTAGTCAACAACGCCCTCCTTACTTCCCATCTTTTCAAGATACAGAAATCACTGAACTCTAACTCGCGATTTTTCCCTGTCTGAGAAGAAGAAAACCCACTATAGGGTTATTGAGGAGGCGACCTATCGCCCTTTCATAAAGGTGGACCAGGAGATAACTCACTGGGGCAAATTCTCCCAGTAATCATCTATTCCAATCGCCTTCCCACAGCTTTCGTTTAGAAAGGAGAACACATCATGTTCAACAACTTAGAGCGACGCCAGAGATTAAAAATACAATCGACAGCAATCCCTCCTGAACTTTACATTTTCCTATTTTCCCAAAAAGAGGTTCTCCTTATCCACAAGAATCTCCAGACTAGAGAGGAAAACCTCCTTTTTCTTCAAGATACAGACGGTAATGAAATCAACTTCGCAAAATTCCATTGTCTGAGCAGGGAAAAACCCACTATAGGATGAGTAGGGGGACTTTATTCTAAAAAGAGCATTGTCATGACCAACACGAAACATCACCCATGTTCTCCTTGGGTGTTTACCAAAGGGCCTCCATTCTAGAAGGAATGTCGAAGGTCATTTTTAAACCTCACAGCAAGATTGCACCACCACATACACCATCAGGAGGTCACCATGAACATCAAAAAGCATCTAATCCTTTTCTTCGTTTACACGCTTATCATCTCCCCACTCTGTCATCCCCAAAGGGTTGAAGCTTTGGAGAGTCCTCAAGAAATCATCTTCAACAGAATCGCAAATGACCTTCAGCAAGGTCACTTCAAGAAAGAGCCTCGATGTGAATCGGGGCTCTTTCTCTATACAAATACCTATAGCTTCGAGTTCCCGAAGTCGGCACGCAGTGATTGGAGAAACATGGTGGAGAGGGCTTCCCAGAAGGCAAAACTCTGGCATACTTCGGGGTATTGTTGTCGCCAATCCTCTATCCAAGATTTTTCTGTCGAAGAAACATCTTCCTCGGTCTCTCTTCACTTTACGTGTTTTCTCTACAGCGAAAATCTTGACCGCGAAGTGAAGGAAGCCCAAGGAGTGACGGAGAAGGTTCAAGCACTCGCCAAAACCGCCAAGAAGAAGACTTCTTCGAAGCGAGAACAGTTCAAGTTTTTCCATGATGCAATGAAGAAGAGTACCACCTATCGTTTCGACAGTGGAAAACGAGATAACAAGGGATACAAGGTTTCCAATCCCGCCGCCCTGTTTTTTGGAGAGGGTGGGAATTGCTACGCCTACTCCCTGACTACTCTTCGCTTCACCTCTCTCATTGGCGTCCCTGCCGAGTACGTGGAAGGGACTACAAAAGGAGGCAAACACGCTTGGAACCACGTACGCCTTGGCAAGGATGTATTCTCTTTCGATCTCAGTGCTGATGTCCTCCACCAGAGTGATTATTTCTTTCTCTTACCCCTTGAGAAGGAAGCAGGATTTTACTCCATCGATCACATCTCTTCCTTCCAATAAAAAAAACCGGGGGAAGGCTTAATAGTGATAAGGTACTATTTAGCTTTGCGAGGGGCAGAGAACGGTGTGACCGCAATGGTCATACAGAGAAACTCATCTCTGTGCCCGGTGATGTACTCAATGATCAGCTGTTCTGCTGCAGTTAACTTGTCTGGTGTCAGAGGAAATGAAAAATACATGGTGCTCCTTCATATCAAAAACCGCAAGTCGGCGTGAATATGGCCATTTGATGCCATTATATCACTTCGATCCGCATACAGGAAGGGGGCGGACCCGCAAAAATCGGTCAATTTCCCGCCTGCCTCTTCCAAAATCAATTTTCCTGCGGCAAAATCCCACGGTCTGAGGCCGTGCTCCAGGTATCCGTCCAGGCGACCGCTGGCCACATAGCACAGTTCTATGGACGCAGCACCGATGCGGCGGATGTCGTGGCAATGGTCGTAGACCGCCCGCATCCGCCGAAAGGCGGCATCTGCTTGCTCCCTGCTTCCGGGATTTGTCCCTACAGAACAAAGGCTATCCGAAAGCGTCTGCACATCGCTAACATGGATCGGTTTGTGGTTGCAAAATGCTCCATGACCACGTTGTGCGGTAAACAATTCCTCCGAAAACGGATCATAAACGACGCCAAACAGCACCTGTTCCCCTTCAGCCATCGCCAGAGAAATGGCGCTGTGACGGAAACCGTGAATCAGATTGGTCGTACCATCCACCGGATCCAAGATCCAGGTAAGCCGATCGGGTTCTATAGAAGAGTTGTCTTGCTCCTCTCCCATGAATTGGATGGAACTGTTCAGTTTTTGAAGGCGCTCTCGGATAAAGTACTGAACGGCAGTATCTACGGCAGTCACAAAATCTGTTTTCCCTTTTTCCTGAATACTGGAAGAGCACACGCGATCATGCAGCAGCTTTCCGGCTTCACGAACAATAGGGATAGCCTGTTCTAAGCAGTTGGATAACACATCTGCGTTCATTCCATCTGCCCCTTTGCTTTCAGCACAGCAGGAGACTCCCCGTTTTGGCGCAGCAATACAGAGACATAATCTCCCCCCAGCGCATGGATTTCCTTCAACGAGCGCTTCAAAAGGCCTGCGGTTTTTACCTTAAAGGCCGCTTCCGGATGCACACAGATGGTATAGCGCCCGGCCTCCATTTCTTGCCGCAACTCCGAAATCGTATCAAATTCTTTTTCAAATCGGGTACGAATGCAGCCGTACTGAACCGCCTGATGGGTGTCGCTTCCGGCAACCACGGGCCTATGAAGTCGCTCCCCCAGAGCATAGGTCAGCTTCTCCGTCCGCTGCCGGTCAAGGGCAATGTCCTTGCCGTTCATGTCAAGAAAATCAAAACGCTTCAACACTTTGGGCGGCAACTCCGGGATATGCCCTTCTTCCCGGAAAGGATGTCCTGCCCCAACTAACACGGGATACTCCGCGAACAGTTCCATCAGCTCTTCTGCGGGAAGGAAGGCGCCCTTGGCTTTATACGGCTCCAGACGATGATTCAACTCCAGAATAGCCTCCATGGGTCCGATGCTCAACACATGGCCTCCCTCGGCGATGTCAGTCTCCATACCGGGAAATATTTTTAGTCCGTCAAACACATACGCATCTCCCTGGCAGGTTCCCTGTGTGGCAATATAGCGGTAAAGCAATTCAAATTGCTGCGTGTTGAAATGCTCTGTCAGACAGATGGCATCCAGCCCCGCGCATTTTGCTTCGTTCAGAAGCCAGTCGGTATATTCCGTGGAAAAGGGCAGATACTTTGCCAGCTTTCCATGGGTGTGAAAATCAACATACATAGCGCATGCTCCAATCGTCAAATCAATGTGGAAATCAGGACGGTAACCGCAATCCAAAGGAAAGAAGCAGACAGGAAGAGAAGATCATTATTTGACACGCACAAAGATGACAATTTGATTTTCTTTACTTCCTTATTGACTGCGGCATAGCGGTAACCCTTGATTTCCAAAACTTCTACTGTCGTCCGGGATCGCTTGGCGGTGTTGAGCATCAGCGGGTAAAAGGAATGAATGATGACCTTGATCTGATAGATCAGATATTTTATTTTCCCGACCAGGTGTTCATGCTCCGGCGGATTGCCCCGCAGGCGATAGGAGAGCAGAATATTTTGAAATTCCTCCATCAGGATGGGCAGCATCCGGTAGGCATAGGAAATGGAGAAGGACAGCCGCTCCGGGCATCCATACCACATCAGCCCGTTGGCAAGCTTGTCCGGATCCATCCCGGAGAAAACAGTAATGGAGGCCAGGGAAACCGTGGCGACCTTCAGCGTCAGCACCAGCAGCGGCGCAATGGCGGAAGCGTCACCACCGAACAGCAGCGTGACAATCAGCAAATACCCGGTTTGCGAAAATACGCCCAATCCGAAAAGAAACAGGACGAGTCCCGCCACCTTCGCCATCATCGTCGTGACTGCTACCAGAAGAAAGCAGCCAATCAGGAAAGGCAGGTCGTTTACAAACCAGGGAACCAGACCAAAAAACAGATACCACACCAGCAGAATCCTGGGATCCATCCCGGCAATCACCGTGTCATTATTGCCATAGGCGTTCTTCAGCACCTGATTGCGCAGAAAATCGATGGACAGTTTATCTAAAATATTTTCAGACAGTTTCTCAACTGTTTTCATTGTTCGGGAACCTCCCTTCAAATGAATTCAGAAATGCGTCAATGGTATAGCACAGGGCATCTGGATCAATTGCCTGACCCAGGGAGAATATCTCCGGAGGGCGGATGCCGACTTTTTCCACAATATCACGATTTCCGAATATTTCATTCCGGCTTCCGTCTGCCACTACCCGCCCGTTCCACAGAACAATGATTCGTTCTGCCCACTCGCAGACAAGCTGCATATCGTGGGTAGCAATCACCACGGTTTCTGTGATTGCTTTCATATCCTCCAAGGTGCGCATGATCTCTTTTCGTGTGGCGATATCCAGATTTGCGGTTGGCTCATCCAGAAGCAAAATACCGGGATTCAACGCAACACCAATGGCAAGGCTTGTCCGGCGCATCTGGCCGCCGGAAAGAAGGCGCCCGTCCCGGTTTTTCAGCTCCTTCAGCCGGAAGCGCTCCAGCAGCTCGTCTGTGCGCTTTGCACTGTCGGGCACGCGGCGCACCTCCATGGCATAGGCAATATCTCCGCCAATGGAGTCCTTGATAAACATATCCTCCGGATTCTGGTAAACCATCGAGATTTGCCGCGACAGCGCTTCCGGGTTCAAATCCCGAATGCTTTTTTCGTTCAGAAGGATATCGCCGGAGGAAGGTTTCAGCAGGCCCACCAGAAGCTTCATCATCGTAGATTTTCCCGCACCGTTAGAGCCAATCAGCGCTACCTTGTCTCCTTTGTGGATCTCCAGATTCAACCTCGAAAACACCGTGTGAGGCTCACCCTTGACGCTCCGATAGGAAACCGACACATTCTGGAATGCGGCGACCGTTTCTCCTTTTGGGGAGGGGGAAGCGGCTTTCTCCTCAGCGGGAAGGCCTTTTGGAGCAAAGATTGCTTTTCCTTCTTCCACTGTGATCGGAAGCGCAATGGTTCCGGGGAGCCCTCCGGCTTGTTGCATCCGATGGGCTGCAATGGTCACCTGCGGAGGAAAGATATTGCAGCCTTGCAGTTCCTCCACCCGCTGGAGGGCTTCGCCTGTAGGCAGTACCCATTGCACCATACCGTCCTTCATCAGCATCACATGTTTGCAGAAGTCTGCAATATATTCGGTGTGATGCTCGATGACGATGATGGTCTTGCCGTAGTTCTCGTTCAGTTCCCGTAGAACCGCATAGATTTGATCCGCGTGCTTGGGGTCCAGTTGAGCAATCGGCTCATCCAGAATCAGAACTTCCGGCTGCAGAGAAACCGCACCGGCCAATGCCAGCAGATGGGTTTGCCCACCAGACAGCTGCCAGATAAAATCATCCTGTTTTCCCTTCAGTCCGCACTGCTCCAATGCCTGCAGACCACGTTCCCGGTAGTCTGGCATAGCGTAGTTCAGGCAGGCATACGAAGCGTCATCCAAAACCGTGGGGCGAATGATTTGATTTTCAAAATCCTGATAGACATACCCGACCTTCCGAGCCAGTGTGCCTACATCCGTTTCCCGGGTATCCAAATCGCAGGCACGAACGCTTCCCTGAAAGTCACCGCTGATAAACTGTGGGATCAGCCCGTTGAGGGTTTTACATAAAGTGGATTTCCCGCAGCCGTTGTTGCCAACGATTGCGAGAAAGTCCCCCTTTTTGATCTTGACAGTGATGCCTTTCAACGTAGGTTGCTCAGCGCCCGGATAGGAATAGGTCAGATGATCTATTTCTATCACATTCATCATGCTTACACACCTTTTTCCACGGAGCTTTTTTCAGAGCGGGCTCTCATAATCAGCACAACTGCAACAGCGAGGACAGCAGCGACTACCATTCCGATGGCCATTGCCGTGGAGCTTTCCGCCCAGTCCGCTTCCCAATCGATGAGGCTCAAGCCGCTTTCCGCCATGAACTCAGCACCAATGGCGACAGCGAAGGCCACAGCACAGCCAATAACCGCTTTCAAACCGATCGGGTCCAGAGCTGTATTTTTCGTTCTGGGCTGCATACCCAGCAGGGGTTCGATCTTACCGTAGAGCTTGGGCACCAGGAACAGAGTGGGCAGCAGGCAGAACAGAATGCCGGAGAACAGCAGATCATTCACGAATGCGAAGCCTTCGGTGGCGAAAACGCTTTCGGGCAGACCTGCCACAGACTCAAAGTCTTCAATGGCAAACTGCACCTTGAGGATATCCACGATCGTTCCCAGCAGCAGCTGAATCGCAGTACCGCCAAATGCCGCGATGCCAACCAGCTTTCTGTTCTGAGGATCGGAAATCAGGCGGCCTGCAATGTAGACACCAATGGTGACGGTAATGAACTTCTCCAGTTCTCCCAAACCACCAAACTGTCCCAGCATGATCTCACTGAACACCAATTCGCCGGTAGCAGCACCCAGAGCGGCGGACATGGGGTCAAACAGCATGGCGAGGGTCAACGGGATGAACAGGAAGTACTCAACAGAGAATTCCACGATTCCAACCTGGAATTTGGGGATCAGTTCGGTGAAAAGAGTTGCAAGGCCGTACAGGGCCATGGTCAGCACGAACACCATCAGCTTCTGGGACTGATTAGCGGACTGCTTGTTGATTGTTGACATAGTATTACCTCCTCTGTTTGCTAATTCATTTTTCCTTTTGGACAGTTATAATTTTACATACAGAGCGTAAAGTCCTCGACCATCATTCGGTAAAATGTTTGTAAAATTTTCTTTATCCTATTTCAATGAAATTATATTTTGACGGAGGATATAAAGAATCCCGTCTGACTTCCTTCTGGAAATCAGACGGGATTTGTCCGTATGCACCCCGGAAACCGTCAGCTAACAGTTGATAGGTGATTAGTTCCTTATCACTGTTAAGCCAAATCCCCCGGGGCTTTTTTAGTTTATTCTATTATCTTCTCATGCAGTGAAACTCTCGGACGATCAAGCTATCCAGAATTTATCGTCGTGGCACATACTCGAATCAATTCTTAAGGTCTCACCTTGGGCGCAGTGCGCCTCGGTAGCCCTCCACGTCACTCATCCTTCTTCAGCCCATAGGCAAACTCCTACAATGTATCTCTGGAATCATCATGTTTTCACCGATCCATCGTCGTCCCTCGTTTTTTAACCACCTCATGAAAACACAACGCGGAGGCGAGTCGGTATCGAACCATCTTGTAAGTTTTAGAGAAGCAGCGTCAGCGACCTATCTCACAAGACTTAACATTGAGGCTGCTCAGATTGATATCCTTCTCCATGCCTCAAACCATCACGATGTTTTTATTTTACGAGTACCTCTTCGCACCCTAGTTTGTCTATAAGAAAAAACACCACACAAGGTGGTGCTTCTTTGGTGTACCATAGAGGATTCGAACCCCTGACCTTCTGGTCCGTAGCCAGACGCTCTATCCAGCTGAGCTAATGGTACATATGGAGCGGAAGACGAGACTCGAACTCGCGACCCTCGCCTTGGCAAGGCGATGCTCTACCACTGAGCCACTTCCGCATGTATATGGTGGAGGAGACTGGATTTGAACCAGTGAAAGCAGTGCTAACGGATTTACAGTCCGTCCCCTTTGGCCAACTCGGGAACTCCTCCATATGGCGACCTGGATCGGGCTCGAACCGACGACCTCCAGCGTGACAGGCTGGCATTCTAACCAACTGAACTACCAGGCCATATTATTGTTGGTGGGCACAATAGGGCTCGAACCTATGACCCTCTGCTTGTAAGGCAGATGCTCTCCCAACTGAGCTATGCGCCCCGATTTGGAATTTGGTGACCCCACCGGGAATCGAACCCGGGTTACCGCCGTGAAAGGGCGGTGTCTTGACCGCTTGACCATGGGGCCTTATGAGTGGTAGCGGGAGCAGGATTCGAACCTACGACCTTCGGGTTATGAGCCCGACGAGCTACCAGACTGCTCCATCCCGCGTCACTGGTGCCGAGGATCGGAATCGAACCGATACGAATGTCTCCAT
>JAEZXH010000012.1 GCA_023442775.1 Bacillota bacterium | reverse complement strand
CGCCCTTTACAGAAGGTTGGAATGTATGGTAGAATAACTCAGTATGATTCCTTGCTCCCACGAGGGAGCCGATTTCAGTCCATAGGGAGGTGAAAGACATGAGAAACTACGAAGCCATCGTGATGTTCTATCCTGAAGTCCAGGACGACGAGCGCAAGAAGGTCCTCGATCGTTTGACCGGGATTCTTGCAAGTGGTGGTACGGTGAAAAATGTCGACGAGTGGGGGATGCGCAAGCTCGCTTATCTCATCGAATACAAAGCCGAAGCTTACTACGTGCTCATCGAGTTCGAGGCCGAGAGTGACGCCATCAAGGAATTCGACCGGATTGCAAAGATCCTCGATCCCGTCATGCGCCACATGGTCGTGCGTCTCGAAGACTAAGAGAATGAGGGGGACCCTATGAATAGCGTCTGCTTGTTGGGAAGATTAACGAGAGATCCTGAGCTTCGGTACACCCAAGGGGGAACGGCGATGTGCTCCTTCACCCTGGCGGTGGATAGGAACTTAAGCCGTGAGAGGCGTCAGGAAGCGGAGGCCAGTGGACAGCCCACAGCCGACTTCATCCGTATCGTCTGCTGGAGACAGACGGCGGAACTCGTCGCCAACTACATGACGAAGGGCCGTCAGATCGCCGTGGAAGGGCGGATTCAGACGGGAAGTTATGAGAAGGATGGACAGCGCGTCTACACCACCGACGTGGTCGCCGATCGCATCCATTTCGTGGGAAGTGCCCAAGATGGCGCACCGCGTCAAGGTCAAGGAGCTCCTCGTATGGGAGGGGGATTCCAGGGCCAAGGACAAGGCGGATTCTCCCGGCCGGAAAATTCCTTCCAAGGAGGGAATAACCAGCCGCGCTCCAATGACAGCTTCTACCCCATCGATAACGACGAAATTCCATTCTAAATCCTGGGGAAAGGAGGCATAGCTCATGCAAAGAAGATTCCGTTCGAGAAAGAAAGTCTGCCAATTCTGCGCAGATAAGGATAAGAAGATCGACTACAAGGACACCCAAACCTTGAAGAAGTACATCTCCGATCGCGGGAAGATTCTTCCCCGTCGCGTCACCGGCACCTGCGCCAAGCACCAACGTGAAATCACGAATGCCATCAAGCGCGCCCGCCAAGTGGCACTTCTGCCCTATACCGTAGACTAAAAAAGCGCCCCATGTACGGGGCGTTTTTTGTTTGGAAAAAACAAAGGGGGGTAAATAGGGAATAAGTTGGGAAGGAGGATACGATGAAGAGAAAAATCCTTAGGCTCCTTCTCCTCATCCTCCTTGTGGCGACGCGGGCCGAGGCCAAAACCGCCGCGGTCGTGAAGTGGGGAGAGGGGAAGGTTATCTCGAAAAAAGTGGGGACCCTTAAGAGCACAAAGGGTGAGCACCCCATCCTCCTCGAGGGGACGGTGCTCTATTGGAAAGAAAAAGGCCGCATTGAAGGGGTGGAAGGAGTGCGCCTCTTTATCCCGGGCACTAGGGCCACCTTTGAGGGGCCAGAGCCCACGGTGCGCATCATCTACAAGGACCATGCGCAAATCATCGCATCGGGACAGTTCGTCTTCCATCGAGAAATGGTGAGTGAAGATGGGTTTGGGGGATTGGAGACACAGAAGATCTGGGCCATCTCAAAGCCACGTGTCGTCGTCCTCGACCTCATCCTCAATGAGAAAGGAGAATTCCATGAACGCGTCATCACAAGATAAACGACAACAGCGCATCCTTTGGGAATGTCGCCTGGCGAAGATTCTTATCGTCGCCCACGCCGTATTGAATCTCTACTACAGTGGCAAAAACCTGCTCACTTTTCCCGATGTCGGCGGAGACATTGTGAGTACTACCCTGCCCATGTCCGTGTGGACGACGTTTCTCATGGTTGCCCTCGGCATCCTCGCGCGGATTTTCATCGTTTTCGCCGGTGCCGATTGGATCGAAGACCACCTCACGAAAAAAGAGCTTCCCTAGGGAAGCTCTTTTTATGAAAAGGCGCGGTAGATGGTGGCGATGGCCTTCTCGTAGTCCCGATTGGCGACCCCTAAGATGATGTTCATCTCCGAGGAGCCTTGGATAATCATGCGGATGTTGATGCCGTTTTCTGCAAGGGCGGAGAAGAGGGTGGCACTGGCTCCGACCCGGTGAATCATGGACCGGCCCACCACGGCGACGAGGGCGATGTCCTTCTCCACGTGAATCCGATCCGGGGCGACGAAGGTCTTAATCGCCGAGGTAATCTTGTCGAGTTTCCCCTGGGCCGCCTGCTCCGAGACGATGAGGGAGAGGGAGTCGATGGAGGAGGGCATGTGTTCCAAGGGGACGTCGTTGGCCTCGAGGACGCTCAATACCTTGCGGTAGAACCCCAAGTCCCGGTTCATCTGCACCTTTTCCACGGTGATGACGCAGAAGTTCTTCTTCCCGGCGACTCCCGTAATGGGAAGGCTCACATCCTCGGGGCCCGCCTCGCCGACGATGCGGGTACTGCCTCCCTCGGGATCGTTAGTGTTTCGGATGACGATGGGAATGCCCTGGCTCACCACGGGAAAGATCGCCTCTTCGTGAAGGACATTGGCCCCCATGTAGGAGAGTTCTCGCAGCTCGCGGTAGGTAATCGTCTCAATGGAGCGGGCCTCGGGGACGAGACGAGGATCCGCAGAGCGGAAGCCATTGACGTCGGTCCAGTTTTCGTAGACCGACGCCCCAAGGCCTCGAGCGACGATGGCCCCCGTCAAATCCCCGCCGCCACGGGAGAAGGTCTTGATGCGCCCGTCGGGGCAGAGGCCGTAAAACCCGGGAATCACCGCGTGGTCGTGAGAGGAGAGGACCCGGGCTACCGACTCGTAGGTCTTCGCCTCATCGAGGGTGCCATCCTCCTTGAAGAAGATCATCTCCTTCGCGTCGACGAAGTCGTACCCCAAGTACTGGGCCATGAGCCTCGCCGTGAGATACTCCCCGCGACTCGCCAGGTAGTCCCGGCTCGCCCCGTGGGAGACTTTGTCACGAATGAGGGAAAACTCTTCGTCGAGGTCAAAGGACAGGGAGAGCTCCTTGGCAATCCGTTGAAACCGATCCTCGAAGGTCTCCCAGAGCTCCAAGGTGGAAATCTTGTGGCTCGCCAGGTCGTAGAGGAGATAGAGAAGATCCGTGACTTTCGTGTCCTCTGGGTTCTCCTTTCCCGGGGCGGAACAGACGATGAAGGCCCTTTCGGGATTCTCGGACACAATGGCTTTGACCTTTTCAAATTGACGGGCGTTGGCGAGGCTCGAGCCTCCAAATTTTGCGACGATCATAACTTCTCCTCTCTTGTCTTTTCTCTAAGTCTAGGGAAAAAGAAGTCCCTTGTCAAAGGCAGAAGAGCCGAGGAGAGAAGAAAATTTAGATTTTTTCAAAAATCCCCTAGACAAAGCTGGAAGAAGGGTGCTATAATAACATTTGTCCAAAGGACGTGTGTCTTTAGCTCAGCTGGTAGAGCACCTGACTCTTAATCAGGGTGTCCAGGGTTCGAGCCCCTGAAGACGCACCAAAGACGGGCGGCTCTCGAGCCGTCCATTTTTTGTGCAGAAAGGAAGTGGCCATGGCCTTTACTCTTGAAGAGATTAAGATTGACGCCGAGGCGGGGTGGGAAGAGGCCCTCCAAAGGGAGGTCACCCACCTCTTGGGCCGGCCCATGGCCTACCGGCTCCTTCGGCGCAGCTTCGATGGGCGAAAGCGTCCGGCGAAGTTCAATTGTAAGATTCTCGTCGAGGGGACGATGCCTCGGCGAAACCTCTCGCGCCATCGCCCGAAGGAGGTGGAGGAGTCGCCCTACGAATACCTCCCGGTAAAGGGGGATGTCGCCGTAGTCGGGGCGGGGCCGGCGGGTCTCTTCTGCGCCTATGCCCTCGCCCGAGGCGGCGCAAGGGTTCACCTCTTCGAGCGGGGAAAACCGGTGGAGGCGCGGGTCAAAGACGTGGAACACTTCTTTGAGACGGGAGAGCTCAACACTTCCTCCAACGTTCAGTTCGGCGAGGGAGGGGCAGGGACCTTCTCCGATGGAAAACTCACGAGCCGTTCCAAGGACCCACGCAGTGGCGAGGTGCTTCGCCTCTTCGCCTCTTGGGGGGCACCCGAGGAAATCCTCTATCTCCAAAAGCCCCACATCGGCACGGATCGCCTCCGGAAGGTTCTCCTCACCATGCGACAGGAGATGGCCTCCTCGGTGGTCTATCACTTCGAGGAAGAGGTGATGGAGCTGGGCATCAAAGATGGAAAAGTGACGGGCCTTGTCACAGAAAAGGACACCTATGCCTTTTCCGCCGTGGTCCTCGCCTTGGGCCACTCGGCGCGAGACCTCTTCGCCACCTTGTCGAAGAGCCTCGTCATGGAGCCGAAGCCCTTCGCCGTGGGCTTTCGCATCGAACACCCCCAGGAGCGCATAAACGCTCTTCAATATAAGAAGAGAATGGAGCTCGCCGACCTCCTAGGGGCCGCAGATTATCGCCTCACCGCCACGGACCCGGTCTCCGGGCGTGGGGGCTATACCTTCTGCATGTGCCCCGGGGGAAGCGTCGTCGCCGCAGCCTCGGAGGAAGGGCGCCTCGTCACCAACGGGATGAGCACCTACCCGAGAGATCTTCAAAACGCCAACGCCGCCCTCCTCGTCTCCGTCTCTCCGAAGGACTTTGG
>JAEZXH010000004.1 GCA_023442775.1 Bacillota bacterium | reverse complement strand
GGTTCGTTCTTTAGTGATCTTCGCGGCGAATCAAATCTCCTCGTTTGTTGGTCGTCATCATCGTGTAGAGGACGAAGAGACCCATCCCCACAACCCCGATGATGTAGGACACCGTCAAGGGAAGATTGAATCCAATCTTGGCGTTGGCGATGTAGGAGAAGACGATGAAGGTGTAGAAGAGTCCAGGCACCATGGATGCGAGGAAGAGCTTCTTATGCGCCTTGAGATACACGGTAATCATCGCCAGAGCAAAGACGGCGACGAGCTGGTTCGTAAACCCAAAGTAGCGCCAGAGAATCTGGAATCCTTGGCCATTGGTCTTTGCAAAGAAGAGAATCGCAATGGCTGGGATGAAGAGAATGACGGTGAGCATCACGCGCTTCATGGGCTCCCGTTGAGAGACGCCAAATTGCTCGGCCACCATGAGGCGAAGGGCGCGAAATGCGGTGTCACCACTGGTGATGGGCAGAATAATGACTCCTGCGATGGCAAAGAGTCCGCCAATGCGGCCCATAAACATGCGGGAGATTTCCCCGACCATGAGGGTGGGAGCCGTATCGAGACCGACGCCACGGTTGAAGACGACCATGGCACCAGCGGCCCAGCACATGGCGATGAACCCTTCGGCGATCATCATGTTGTAGAAGACGCCGCGGCCATCTTTTTCATGGGTGACCGTACGAGAGATCAGCGTCGCTTGAGAACCGTGAAATCCGGAGAGGATCCCGCAGGCCACGGTGATGAAGAAGACGGGGATAAACTTCATGCCAGCGGGGTGCTGCATGAGAAGACCCGTGCCCACCATGGCGTGAAGGCTTGCCCCACCATCGCGCAAGACGCCGATGAAGACACCGATGGCGGAGATGATGAGAAGGGCTCCGAAGACGGGATAGACGCGGCCGATGATCTTGTCGATGGGGAAGAGGGTCGCCACGATGTAGTAGCCGAGAATCACCGCGTAGACGATCCAGATGACGTTGGAGTTCACGTCCATGCCAAGGATGTCGCTGACGATGAGGTCCCCAGGGGTGTAGATGAAGACGACCCCGGTGAGGAGCATGAGGACCCAAATGACGATGTTGTAGACCCGGTTCGATGCCGTCCCCATGTACTTTTGCATGAGCTTCGGAACCTGCGCCCCGCTGTTTCTCATGGAGATCATACCGATGAAATAGTCGTGAAGTGCCCCAGCGAGGACACAGCCGAGGGGGATGGCCAAGAAGGCGATGGGTCCAAACAAGATCCCTTGAATCGGTCCAATGATCGGGCCGGTTCCTGCGATGTTTAAGAGCTCGATGAGCATGTTGCGCTTGCCGCCCATGGGCACGTAGTCCACGCCGTCGGTTTGGGAGAGAGCAGGCGTCTTACGATCATCGGGACCGAAGACCTTCTCCACAAAACGGCCGTAGAGTGCGCCACCCACAACGAGGATGACAAGGCCAATCAAGAATAAAGGCATAATTCCTCCTAACAACCAATAGACTTACCTGAGCTATTATACCGCAAACTTTTGAAAATCTAAAGGGTTTCCTAAGATATTGAAAAAGATATTGAAAACTTTTTTTGTTCCCAGAGGGACAGACCGCTCATCCCCACTTTTCGACCGCTTGTCCAAAATCGCAAACTGTCCCGCCTTCTCGTGCTATACTGGCCACAGAAAGGAGGATTCATGGAATTTCGATTTCTCGAAGATCACACCCTTCCCGAAGAAGAGGTTCATATCGTCGCACGCCATATCACCCCGGAGCTCATGGCGCTTTTTCATCACAGGGGCCCGGCTCAAATCCCCTGTTATGGAAAGGAACACGTCTATCTCCTCGATCCAAAGGACTGTGTCCGGTTCTTCGTCGAGGATGGGGTCACCCGGGTGGAGACGAAGAGGAAACTCTATACCCTCAAGATGACCCTTCAAGAGGTGGAAGACTTTGGAATCTCTGGCTTCTTGCGCATCTCAAAGTCGGAGATAGTCAACATCTCCCACGTCACGAGTCTCGACCTCTCCTTTTCCGGGACCATCCTCTGTCATCTGGATACGGGGAGGGTCTGTAGTGTCTCTCGTCGAAAACTCAAGGAGTTTCGACAACGCTTAAATCTGTGAGGTGAATCATGAAACGTACACACTCCCTCGGTCACATTCTCACCGTTTTTCTCAGAGGAGTTGGAATCGGATCCCTCGTGGGGCTCTTATTCTGCGCCATCAATCAGAGGGAAACGACGCCATTCTTCTCTCAAGGCTCCTATTTGCGCCTCTTCATCGTCTATATGGTCTGCGGGCTACTCGCTCTCGTCGGAGAATATTCCTCGATGATCTTTCAGGGGAAACATCTTCTGCGAGAAACTCTCCTGCACCTTTTACTCAATGGAACTTTTCTCCTTCTTGCCGCCTTCTCCTTTCGCTGGATCCTTCCCAATGCCTTTTCCATCCTCTCCTTTATCCTCGTTTACCTCCTCATTTACGCCGTCATTTGGATCTTCATCTACTTCAAAACAAAACGTGACGTCGATACCATCAACGAACATCTTCGCAAATAAAAAAAGCCCCGACCGGGGCTCTTTTTTATCGGTGCAAAATCGGCGAGACCTTCTTGTAGAGAAGCATGGTCACTAGGGCAATCACCAGGCCCTTCACGAGATTAAAGGGCACCACGGCAAAGACCATAAAGCTCCACAGGTCGGTGATGTGGGCGTTGACGGCAGTCCCCATCCCGATGATGGTCTCCATGGGAATCATGAGCTTCGCATAGAGGGGGAAGACCACGAAATAGTTCGACACCACAGCAAGGCCACTCATGACGATAATCCCAACACAGAGGCCGAAAAAGGCCCCACGGTAGGTATGATGGCGGCGATAGATGAGAGCGGCGCTGGCGACGAACATGCTTCCGACGATGAAGTTCGAGAGTTCTCCCACGCCTCCCGTCGTCGTCCCCTCAAAGAGGATGTGCAAGATGTTTTTGAAGAGCTCAATGGCCACACCCACCAAGGGACCCATGGCAAAAGCGCCGATCATCGCCGGGACGTCGGAGACGTCGAGTTTGATAAAGGGCGGCGCGAGGAAGGCCAGCGGAGCTTGGAAAAACATGAGGACGAAGGCAATGACCGAGAGCACACTGATCTTTGCCATGGTACGACTGGAGAGGCGACTCCTCTCATGGACACGAATGTTTTGCATCTTAACCTCCAAAGAACGGCATAAAAAATGCCCTCTTCTTCGGGGCGCGAAAAAAGGTTCTTCTTTCGTCCGGACTATACCGTCGGTATCGGAATTTCACCGATTCAGTCTTGCGACTCGTGGACTGTCACCACCGGTGAGGAATTTCACCTCGCCCTGAAGAATGCATCTTGAACTTTGCTCTCATTATATCAAAAGAGGCGACGTCCATCAAGTTATTTGTGAAAACTTAAACGACGCGCCTCAATCTCTCTTCCCAGAAATTCTTCGGCGACCTTGGAAAATTTCTCGGGCTCGGAGGTGGCGTAAAACTCCCGTCTCCCCTCTCCCTCAAGGGTCTTGAAGTGGGCGAGGACCTCTCGGGCCACTTCCTCGGAGGGGTCGATGAGGCGCACCCCCTCCCCCAGGTGCTTCGAGAGCTCCTCGGCGATGATGGGAAAGTGGGTACACCCGAGGACCACCGCCTCGTGGTAGGGAGCGGTCTCGATGGCCTCTCGTGCAATGGCGAGGGCCTCGTCCCGTCTCCCCTCTTGGATGGCGAGGACGAGTTCGGGAAGTCCCATCCCATGGAGACAAACCTCGGCGCCTCTCTTTCGCAGTTCTTTCTCATAGGCCCCGGTGTTGATGGTGCCCTGGGTGGCAAGGAGGAGGACATCTCTCTCCCTTCCGCGAAGGATCTCCTTCACCGCGGGACCGATGACCCCAAAGAGGGGAAGGGACCTCTCCTTCTCCAGCTCGGCGAGGGCCATGGCACTGGCGGTATTGCAGGCGATGACCACCCCGTCGACCCCTTCCTCTTCAAAAAATCCGAGGATCTCTCGTCCGTAGCCGAGGACCTCCTCCGGCGTCTTTTCCCCATAGGGGAGGTGGAGGGTGTCGCCGACGAAGATCAGATCCACCTTCGGCGCCACCGCCTCGAGGGCACAGAGGACAGTCAAGCCTCCCACCCCACTATCAAAAATCCCTAAGCGCATCGTCTCTTCTCCCTCGTGTTCTCGTCGCGATTCCCCCAAGTTCTCTCTGGGCCCTGTCCCGGTCTTCTTCTCTGTGAAAGAGGCCATAGAGGGTGGGGCCAGACCCGGTCATCCGCGCCTCAAAGGCCCCCCATCGAAGAAGGGCCTTTCGCTTCTCTTCGAGGTCGGGGCGCAGGGAGAGGACAGCGGGATAGAGGTCGTTCTCCCCGGTCCTCGTTGGACTCTCGTCGTAGAGGCGATAGATGACGGGAGTCGAGAGGCCTTCCTTCGAGGGCAAAAGGAGGACGGGATGACTCTCTCCCTCCAAAAACTCCAACTCGTCTCCGATGCCTCGCGCCAAAGCCTCTCTCTCGTAGAAACAATAGGGAAGATCCGCCCCGAGGGGTCGCCCAATCTCTACGAGCTCTTCGTCGGAAAAATCGAGAGCATAGACCCTTCGCACGAGGCGAAGGATGGCCGCCGCATCCGCCGTTCCCCCGGCAAGTCCTGCCGCGACGGGGATGCGCTTTTCGATGACAATGCGCCCGGGAAGAGGGCGACCCGTAGCCTCTTCGAGAAGGCGCAGGGCGCGCATGGCGAGGTTTCTCTCATCCTCTTCCGCTCCGGGGCAGGAGATGGAGGTCATTTTCGCCTTCTCAAAGACCACCACGTCGTGGAGTTCGAGGGGAACCATGTGGCTTTCAATGAGGTGATAACCGTCCTCCCTGACGCCGGTGATGGCGAGGGTGCGATTGATTTTTCCATGGGCTTTCTCGAACATAGGACCTCCTTTCTCCGTTTCAAAATCTCATTATACCACAGAAAAAACACCATGAAAAAAGACCGCCAAGCGGTCTTCTTAATTCTAGGAAATCTTCTGTGCATCGGATGCATCTTCGAGGATGGTAATCTGTACCGTCGAAGTGAGGACGTCTGCATAGGTGTAGGAGACGTTGCGATTGCCAAGGGACTCTTCGTTGTCGATGGAAATGACAAAGAGACTTGGGTACACCGCCTCAAGGACGCCTCGTTTCGTCACGATTTTCTTCCGGCCCTTGTTCGCCCTTAGGATCACATTCTTGCCGATGTGATGGGACAACTCACGCTTGATTAGCTCAACATGACTCACGTTGGAACCACCCTTTCCGTTCGAGAAGAGACACTTCCTCAGTCCATTGTACATCATGTTTGTATAAAAGTCAAGAGAAAACTTTTTATTTTACACGAGCTATTCTTTTGCGTCAAGGGGATTTTTTCAAATTTTTCCGAGGGATTGACGCATTCTCCGATCTGCGTCTCTCTTGGCGATGGTCTCTCGTTTGTCGTAGAGTTTCTTCCCCCGGGCAAGGCCCAGTTCCACCTTCACTCGCCCCCTGACGAGGTAGACCCGCAAGGGAACGAGGGTGAGGCCCTTTTGGTCGAGTTGACGCTTCAGGCGCAGGATTTCGTGGCGGTGCAGGAGGAGTTTTCGCCTCCGCTCTGGGTCGACGTTGAAGATATTTCCCTGTTCATAGGGGCTGATGTGGACCCCATCGAGAAGGACTTCTCCGTCTCTGATGAGGGCATAGGAGTCCTTGAGGTTCAGTCGCCCTTGGCGAATGCTCTTCACTTCGGTGCCCGTGAGGACGATTCCCGCCTCGAGGGTCTCTTCGATGAAGTAATCGTGACGCGCCTTTCTATTTGTAGCGAGATTGGCGCCGTCTGGTTTTACGCGTTCTTTTCCCATGACCTGCCTCCTCTCTCAAGACGAAATCGATCTGAGCACGGCGGGCGTCGACCTGGGAAACTCTGACCCGCACCTTCTCCCCGAGGTGGTAGACCTTTCGGGAGTTTCGCCCGACGGCAACGTAGTTGTCCTCGTCAAAGGTGAAGTAGTCGCTCATCGAAGCATAGCTCACCAGTCCCTCGACGGTATTCTCCAACTGGACGAAGAGGCCAAAGCCCGTGATCTCAGAGATGAAGCCCTTGAAGTCCTGGCCCACCTTGTCCTCCATAAACTGGGCGAGCTTCATATCCACCACGGCGCGCTCCGCGTCCTGGGCGAGTTTTTCCGTGGAGGAGACTTGCTTTGCAATGGCCTCGAGGTGAGATTCCGTCCTCTTTAAGACCTTTTTCTCGCGGTGGAGGCGGGCCTTGATGAGGCGGTGGACGATGAGGTCCGCATAGCGGCGGATGGGGCTGGTGAAGTGGGTGTAGTAGTCGCTGGCGAGACCAAAGTGGCCCTCCATCTCCGTGGCGTAGCGAGCCTTTTTGAGACTGCGCAAGATGAGCATCTCGATGAGTGTGGATTCCTTCGTCCCCGCCACAGTCTCCAAGAGGCCACGAACGTCCTTTGGACGCACGTCTTCGACGTTTCTCAGCTTGTGGCCAAAGGGGCGCATCATCATGTTGAGGCTTTGGAGTTTTCCCCGCTCTGGAGTCTCGTGAATCCGATAGAGGAAGGGGACCTTCTTCTTCGCATAGTCCTCGGCGACGGTCTCATTGGCGAGGAGCATAAATTCTTCGATGATGCGGTTGGCGATGCGCCGGTCGGCGACGTAGACTGCTTCGGGGAATCCCTCGTCGGAGAGGCGCACCTCTCGTTCTGGGAAATCAAAATCGAGGGCCCCTCTCTCCTCCCGTCTCTTCCGGAGAATCTTTGCCAACTCTTCCATGAGGCGCAAATCTTCCTCGAGTCCTTCGATGGAGGGGTGGGTGTTCTTCCCTTCGAGAAAATCGCTGACGTGGCCATAAATGAGGCGACGCTTCGAGCGAATTACCGTCTCCTCGATGCGGTGCTTCATCAGTTCCCCAGTCTCGTCGAGTTCCATGATGAGGGAGAGGGTGAGGCGATCCTCTCCTTCTCTGAGGGAGCAGAGGCCATTAGAGAGTTCCTCGGGAAGCATGGGGAGAACCCGGTCGAGGAGATAGACGGAGTTGCCGCGATGGTAGGCTTCTTCGTCGAGGGCGGAGTCCTCCTTCACGTAATGGGAGACGTCGGCAATGTGGACGCCTAAGAGGTAGTGGCCGTTGGCGAGACGCTTCATGCTCACCGCGTCGTCAAAGTCCTTGGCGTGTTCCCCATCGATGGTGAAGGTGCTCCAGCGACGCAAATCACGACGGCTCTTGATGTCCTTTTTCGAGACCTTCTCGGGCATGGCCTTCGCTTCCTCCACCACCCTTTCGGGATAGGTGGTGGAGAGGCCCATGTCTCGGGCGACGGAGATGATGTCGACGCCGGGGTCCTTGGGGTCTCCTAGGACTTCGAGAATCTTTCCTCGAACCCCCTGTTTTCTTTCCGGCCATGCGGTAATGCCGACGACGACTTTTTGTCCCGTCTTCGCGCCGAGAGCAGCCCCCTTTTCGATGAGGATGGGGTCGGGGTAGCGCTCTTCGTCGGGGTGGACGAAGCCGCGTCCCTTTCGTCCCTCAAAGGTGCCGACCACTTCCATCTTGCCGTGGGATAGAACGTCGACGATGCGCCCCTTTCGCCCTTCCAAACTCTCCTCAAAGACGTGGACCCGGACTTTATCTTGGTGGATGGCAAATCCCATGGCGTCGTCGGGAATGAAGACGTCGGCGCCGTCGTCCTCGTCGGTGATGACAAAGCCATAGCCCTTTGGATGGGCCTGAAGGACGCCTACGCGGTCATAGGAGACCTGGGTGGCCTCCTCGGCCTTCTCGAAGGACTCCCGCTTCTTCCAAGGAGCCTTCTCCTTCTTTTGCTTCTTGCCCTTCGCTGTGCGCTCTCTGCGACGGGAGGGCTCCTTCTTCTCCTCTCGCTTCTCCAAGAGGTGAATCTTTCGGCCACGGCGTTCGACCCGTCCGAGGACGAGGAGGTAGTTCAGGCCTTCGTCAAAGGCGCCCTCCAATTCTCCCCATGCGCCGAGAAGGCCCTTGAGTTCCTCTTCTCGCGCCGGTCCAATCCGGCGCAGGAGGCGGGTGATTCCCCGGGCAAAGGAGGCGGAGATGCGGGTCAAATGAGGGGGCAACTCCCAGGCCCCTTCAAAATTCACGATGGCCTTTTCCTCTTCCAATCGGGCGAGGGCCGCATCGAGGAGATCCTCCATCCCGTCGTCGAGGCCCAAGAGGTGAAGGAGTTCTTCCCCCTCGAGGCGGGTAAACCGCTTGAGGCATTGGCTCACCGCCGAGGCGATGCTCTCGATGGATCTATCTCTTTGTGCCATAGCTGGTCCTCGACAATAAATCCACGTCATAGGTCTTGATGATCTTCTTCTCCTCTTCGTACCGGGTGAGGCCGTCGTCGATGAGGCGACTCAACAGGGTGGGGAAATCGAGTCCCACCGCCTCCCAGAGGTAGAAGGCCAAGGACCCGGGCATAGTGTTGATTTCGTTGACGACGGGCTTTCCGTCCTCCACGAGAAAGTCGATGCGGGCGCATCCCACGCCGTGAATGGCTTGCATCGCCTTCATCGCCAACTCCTCCATGGAGGCCTTCAGGTCTTCGGAGAGTTCTGCGGGAAGCTTGCGATGGCTCGCCTCTTTTCCCTTCGCCCCCTTGCCTCCTCGGAGGTACTTGTCCTCGAACTTCAAGAGGTCTTCAAACTCCAAGGGTTCCTCCGCCGCAGAGACGCGCACTCCATCAGCGGTACTCAAGACGGCGATGTTAATCTCCCGAGGAGATGTCGCCGCCCGCTCGACGAGGACCCGCTCCCCATAGGCGAAGGCGTCGTCAATGGCCCCTTCGACATCCTCTGCTTTCACCTTCTCGATGCCAATGGAGGAGCCGAGACAGGCGGGCTTCACAAAGAGTTCCTCTCCAAGGGCCTTCACCTCACAAAGGACGTCCTCCTTGGCGTAGGTCCAGCGGAGGCGGTCGATGCCCACCCCTTCCATGACGGGGATTCCCACACTCCGGAAGAGTCCCTTCATGGCAATCTTGTCCATCCCCGTGGCGGCGGCGGTGACTTTGCACCCGACGTAGGGCACACCAGCCACCTCAAAGGCCCCTTGAATGGCCCCATCTTCTCCCATGGTGCCGTGGAGGGCGGGGAAGAAGATATCAATCTTTTCCACTTCCGTCAAAGCGTCGACGGCGGAACCAAAGAGGCCGCTCTTCTGAGGACGAGAGGCGTAGAGTCTGCCCCCT
This sequence comes from Bacillota bacterium, assembly GCA_023442775.1. GTDB lineage: Bacteria > Bacillota > Clostridia > Tissierellales > Peptoniphilaceae > JAEZXH01. The sequence goes on along the minus strand of JAEZXH010000004.1, from coordinate 104,718 downwards.
CGTCCCGGGATGAGGAAGACTTCCTCGCCCTGGTTGCGCTTCTCGCGGAAGGTGTCGATGCAATCGTACCCCTCCCCCATGGTCCAACTCCCCTCCTTCGTCACGTAGATGGGGACGGGGACAAAACGGCTCTTATCCATATTTTCCATCACCTGCATGGCGGTGATGATGCTCACTTCGTGTTCAACACTTGGCCCTCCGAAGAGGACGCCAACTCGCTTCATCCTTCACTCCTTTCTTTTCATCATTTGCTCTTAGATTTCGTTATAGGTGTCGGGCAAGTCGTTTTCGATGAGGACCACGTCCCCGGGCCCGGTGAGACTTGCGCTGATTTTCGTCGCCTCGTCAAGGCTCTTGGCGACAAAGGTCTGGGTCTCGGGGTAGGCCGCATCGACGAGGCCCCGCTTGATGGGCTCGGTGCGCTTTGGTCCCACGAGAATCACCGCATCGGCGACCTTCGCCAATTCCTTCCCGAAGGCATAGTTCTCCTCTTCCTCCTGATCCCCAAGTTCTACCATTCCCGGGGTGATGACAATCTTCTTCGCCTCAGAAAATGCGCCGAGGACCTCGAGAGCCGCGCGCGCTCCTACGGGGTTCGAGTTAAAGGCATCGTCGATGACGAGGACCCCCGTAGGTCCTTCAATGAGTTGCAACCGGTGTTCCACAGGGGCGACCTTTTTGATGCCTCGAGCGATGGCTTCCGGGTCCATGCCGAGGACGTGGCCAATGGCGGCGCCGGCGAGGAGGTTCTGAATGTTGTGTTTTCCCAAGAGGACGGTCTCGCAGGACACTGGAGCCTTCCCGTCGATGGCGAGGGTAAAGCGACTCCCGCGAGATCCCACCTCGAGATCCGTTGCCCGCACCGTGGCATCTTCGGAAAAGCCGTAGCCAATCCAAGAAAGACGCGTCGTCTTCTCCGCCAGTTCTCGGACGTGAGGGTTGTCCAGGTTGAAGATGGCAGTGCCGTCGTCGGGGAGGGCCTCGATGAGTTCGTACTTCGTCTCTTTGATGCGGTCGATGGTCTTAAAGAGGTGCATGTGGGTGGGGCCGATGGCAGTGAGGACCCCAATGGTGGGCTGAACGAGTTCAGCCACTTCCGCAATCTCTCCCGGAACCTTGGCGCCGAGTTCGGCGAGGAAGATTTCCTTCGTCTCGTCGAGGTCGTTGTTGATGACCTTCGAGAGGCCCATGGGAGTGTTGTAGGAACTCGGGGTGTTTTGCACCTGGAAGGACTCGGAGAGGATGTCGTTGGCGATGAACTTCGTCGACGTCTTTCCAAAACTTCCCGTGATGCCGACAACGGTGAGACCCCTGGCCTTGAGGTCACGCACTTTCTCTTGGGCGGCGACGTAAAAACCGCGGTTGATTCTCTCCTCTTTTGGCTTGGCCAAGGTGTTGGAGAACTTCATGAGGTGAAACTGGAGATTGCAGAGAACCCCAGAGAAGACGAGGGCCACCCCGAGGCCGACGATGGAGCTCTTCATCGCCCAGGAGAAGAGGAGCCCCAGGAAGAGGAGGAGAATGTTCACAATCATGTGCTTTTGGAAGAGGCGCGTCGCCCTCTCCGTCATCACCAGGGGGGACTTGTTCTGAATGGAGCTGACCCCTTCCCCGAAGCGACTCTCGGGGTGGGCCTTCATCCACGCGCCGTACTCTTCGTTGTCATAGCCTTCCAGCTGCATGACGTGCAGGGGCCGAAGGGCCACCTTTCGCGTCCGATCCAGGGCCCAGATGAAGGCCACCAATGCCAGTGCCCGCAAGAGAATCTCTACGGGAGATTGAAAGAATTGTTCCATCATGACTCCATTCTTAAGACGTAAAACTCTGTAGCACCGAGGCAAAGGTGATATAGTCCTCGGCAAATGCGTAGTGGCCCCCAGAGAGGATCACGAGGCCCGCGTCGGGAATCTTCTCCTCGAAGACCTTTCCCATCCACAAGGGGGTGTCTTCGTCCTTGTCTCCCCAGATGAGAAGAGTCGGCGCGGCGATGCGCGGGAAGTAGGAGGTGGTGTTCTCGTTGACCACCTTGACGAAGACCTTTCTCATAATCCCATCGCTCTCCCGATAGTCGGAAGAGCCGTGGCGGCGGTAGAATTCCTTGAGGCGCTCCTCCCGCTCCTCTTTGGGATAGGGCAGGGTCGCCAAGGCCTTGGCCGCCTTGAAGGCCCGCACCTTGACGTGGTAGGAGAGGCCGCGCTTCGGGGCTACCCCCGAGGCATCGATGAGGACGAGGCGCGAGAAGAGCTGCGGCGACGTCGCCCCGACGATGGAGAGAGTCTTTCCCCCAAAGGAGTGGCCAATGGCCACGGCTCCCTCGAGGTGGAAGTGCTCCGCAAAGGCCTCACAAAGTCGCGCATAATCCTCGGTTCCCCAGACGTTTCTTGGTGGCGGGGAGTCCCCAAATCCCGGGGCATCATAGGCATAGACGGTGTGCGTCGAAGAGAGGACGCGCACCACCGCCCCCATGGTCTCGAGGTTTGTCCCCCACCCGTGGAGAACTAAGGCCTTCTTCTCTCCCGACCCCGTCACTTCATAGGCAATCTGTTGTCCTAAAATCTCTACAAATTCTTTCACCGCACACCTCCTAACGTTTTATTATAACACGTCCACCTAAAAAAAGCCCTGCCCGAAGGGGGCAGGGGCAGGATTAGCAGTGCTCTTCCAGATACTTGATGATCTCCAAGGACTCGTAGAGGGGCTCGCCGTCGATGAAGAGGCAGGGAACCTGTTTCTTCCCACCCTTTTCGATGAGCTCATCACGAGCAGCGGGCTCTTTATCGATGTTGACGATCTCCACGGCATCGATGTTCTTTTCTTCAATGACCTTCTTCACCTTTTCGCAGAAGGGGCAAAAGGTGGAGGTGTAGAGTTTCAAGTGTGCCATAGTGTCTCCTTTCTTCCGTTGTTCTTGTTATACCCAGGTCGAACTCTCTCAAAACACTAACAATTCCAGAAGAGAAGTCTAAGTCTTCGCTAAGGTGGACGACGCTTCTCGAAGGCTGTGCTAGAATAGTCTCAGAGAAAGGAGGTTGTGTTGTATGGATATTTTTGAAACCATTGGACGCAGCATGGAGCGGGCCATGGGCAGTCTCTCCGACGCCGGCGCCAAGATGCGTCACGAGGCTCGTCAGGCCACGGATCACTCGAAGATTCGCCTGAAGCAGATCGAACTCAAATCGAAGCTCAAGGCCCAGTACGAAAACCTCGGCCGCACCACTTATGCCCGCCGCATCCATGGAAAGGTGGAGCTCTCGGAAGAGGACCTCTGTCGTCAGATTGCCGATTTGGAAGAACAGCTCCGTGGCCTGGACAACCTCTTGCGGACCCGTCAATTCAAGATGCCCAAAGACCCTGGGACGCTTCGCTGTGAGTACTGCGGGGAGAAGCTTAGCACCCTCACAAAGCCCTGCCCCAGTTGTGGCCTCGACCCGCGCCATGGAGCCCACTACGAGGGGATGCAATTTGGGGACGTGGAAGTCTTGACGAAACAGTGTCCCAACTGCCACAATCAGCTCCCCATCCATGCAAAATATTGCAATCGCTGCGGATTTCAGATGGAAGATTTCTAGACGAAAAAAAGACCGGTGTCCCCGGTCCTTTTTTTATGCCCTTAGGCGAGTCCCTGTCTCCATTCATCAAGGACTGCCACGTCCTCTTCTCCAATGTCTCCGCGAGAGAGGGCGACGTCTACGAGTTCTGGGAAGTTTGTCAGGCTCGCCGTCTTGTACCCCGCCTCGGCAAAATTCTTTTCACAAGCGGGGAGACCATAGGTAAAGATGGAGACGATGCCCAAGAGGTCAAATCCCTCTTCCTCCAAGGCCTTGGCGGCGGCAATGGAAGAGCCCCCGGTGGAGAAGAGGTCTTCAATGAGGACCACCTTGGCGCCGGGGATGAGTTTTCCCTCGACCTGCTTGTTCTTCCCGTGGTCCTTCTTCGCCGAGCGCACAAAGCCCATGGGAAGGTCCATCCGCTCGGCGACGAGGGCAGCGTGGCCAATGCCGGCGGTGGCGGTGCCCATGATGTACTCACATGTGGGGAAGGTCTCACGAATGAGATCGGCAAGGGCATCTTCCACCTCGCGACGCACCTCGACGTCGGAGAGAGTCAGGCGGTTGTCGCAGTAGATTGGCGCCTTGATTCCCGAGGCCCAGGTGAAGGGCTTTTTGGGTGAGAGGCTCACCGCAGAGATGTCCAAGAGTTTTTCAGCAATGGATTTCATACGCCCTCCTTAAAGGCCTTGCAAATCGTTTCATAGGCTTCCTTCGGGTCCTCGGCCTTCGTGATGGGCCGGCCGACGACGATAAATGTACTCCCGAGCTCCCGCGCTTTTTCTGGGGTGACGATGCGGGTCTGATCGTCCCCCTTCGCCCCGGCGAGGCGAATCCCCGGGGTCACGGTGATGATGTCCTTGGAGATTTCTTGAAGGCGAGGCACTTCCAGGGGAGAACAGACGATGCCGTCCAGTCCTGCGTCAAGGCCCAACTTCGCATAGGCGCTGACCACGTCCTCGAGGGAATAGTCCTCTCGCAATAGGAGCTCCTCGTGCATCTGGGCCTCGCTGGTGGAGGTGAGCTGGGTGATACCAAGGAGCAGGGGCGGATGGTCAAGGGCATCGAGTTCCTCCCGCACCCCTTCGATCATGGCGGCACCGCCGGCGATGTGAAGATCCACCATATCCGCACCCAGGGAGGCGATACTCTTCATCCCGTGGCGCACCGTGTTCGGAATGTCGTGAAGTTTCAAGTCCAAGAAGACCTTGTACCCCTCGCTCTTCAGGCGAGTGACAATCGAAGGCCCCTCTTTGTAGAAGAGTTTCATCCCCACCTTGACGAAGGCCTTGTGTTCCAGCCGCCCTAGGAAGGAGAAGACCTCCTCGCTACTAGAGAAATCGAGAGCAATAATGACGTCGCGTTCCATGGTCGTCCTTTCTAAGAATAGGTTGCGCTCGCCGCAATACAGAAGAGAATCCCCACGAAGAGGAGAAAAGCTTGGCCCAGGGGAATGGCGAGAAGCCACCAGGCGGAGGAGCCGTGTTCCATGAGCTCCCCTTGGTAGTCCCAGCCACACCGGTGACAACAGAGTTCGTCTTCGGTGCAGGGGGTGCCGCATCGGGGGCAGACCCAAGTCATCTTCCTCCCGAGGAGCAGGTACAAGATGATGCCAATGGGGCCGGTGAAGAAGGTGAGAAGAATCCAAAGAATCGCAGCATCTCCTCCCCGGGCGTCGCGGTAGATCCACACGAGGACTCCCAAGTTTAAGGCCACCGCGGCGAGGATAAAGAGTACCCCTATGCCAACTGCCACTGCGCCCATAGTAGGCCTCCTACCTCATCAATGGAGTTGACGCTCACAACAAAGAATGCAAGAAAAACGAAGACGAGAACCACCATGAGTCCCAAGATGAGACCGAGGACCCAGGTGTGCGGTCCACTAGGAGACGCGGCCGATGTCATCGGCTCCCCACAACCTCGACAGGTGGCCTCGTGTTTTACGTTTTGTCGTCCACAGGAGGGGCAGCGCCATTTCCCGTTTCGCACCACGAGGAAATAGATGAGAAGTCCCACGGGAAAGGATGCGAACAAGGCGAGAACCGCCCAGAGAATGGGCTGCTCCTCCCCCATGGCCTTGGCGTCTTGATAGATCCACCAAAGGCCGGCCAGGTGGAGGACAAAGATGAGGGCCATGACGACCCAGGCGATGAAAAAAACCATATGTACCTCCTAAAAAAGCGTGACCCACTAGGGGACACGCTTCTTCCACGTCATGAACGAGCTCCCATGAAGGGACCAAGCCCATTGAAGGCTAAAAATGGTGAGGATAAGACTCACCCCAAAGATGAGGGCATTGGCCATTTCATAGAGGCTTGCGCTCGCTAAGAAGAACCCATCCCAGAAGAGGAGAAATCCACTGATGACAAGTGCGGGATAGCGATCAAATAAGCTCATGTCGTCCTTGTGTTCCATCTTCTCCTCCTTCTCCCCTCACTCTATCACGAGGATTCTTCCCTGTCAACGGAAGTGCCACCTCAACACGTCTTCCCCCTCGCGGAAGAGCATCTCGAGGGCCAAGAGGTCCACCTCTTCCACAGAGGAAGGTTGCCACGTCGGGGTATCCTCCCGATCGATGAGGGTGGTGCGAATTCCCTCCTCGGCGTTCTTTGTCGTACAGCCAAGGTCCATGGCAATGAGGTCCTTCTCAAAGGTCTCTCTCCGGCTCCAGTCCTTCCCGAGGACGTACTTCACCGCGCAGACCCCAAGACTTAGGGGGCACACCGCCTCCATGGTCTTTAGAGTCTTCTTGGAAAACTCCGTGGGACTCTTCCGAAGATTTTCGAGAATCGCCGACGGCGTCTCTTCATCGAAGAGGGCCTTAATCTCTGGAAGGTCCTCCTGAAGCGCCGTCTTTTTCGCCGAGATGGCCTCGGGGTTTACGGCCTCATCGATGGCGCGAAGAATCTCCTCATCGGTGGCCTCGGCAATGTCCAGGGAGAGAATCTTCTCCACGATCTCGTCGTGACTTCCCGAGGGAAGGAGGACATCGACCCACCCAAAGTGAGCCGCATCCACTCCCGTAAACTCCCGCCCCGTCATGGAGAGGTAGAGACCCAAGGGGCGCTCCATCCTCGAGAAGAAGTAGCCCATGGCCACGTCCGGGACAATCCCTAGGCGCGTCTCGGGCATGGCGAGGCGTGCATCCTCTTCGGCGAGGACACGGTCCGCATCGATGGAGAGCCCAAGGCCTCCCCCCATGGTAATCCCCCGCCAATAGGCGACGACGGGTTTCGGAAAGTCCATGACCATGGCGTCGACTTTGTACTCGAGCTCAAAGAGGGCCATGTGATCCTTCTCGGGTTCGATGCAACCCTCGCGAATCTCCTTGATGTCTCCCCCGGCGCAGAAGGCGTCGTCGGTGGTGGAGTCGAGGAGGATGGCACGAATCCTTCCATCCTCCTTCGCATAGGTGAGGGTCGCTTCCAAGGCGTGAAACATCTCGGTGTTCAGCGCGTGTTTTGCCTTCGGGCGGTTGAGGCGAATCCAGAGAAAGCTTCCAATCTGTTCTACGAGAATACTCGCCATCTTAGGCCTTCTCAATCTGCCAGGAGGCGGCGGTGTCGTTGAGGTCTTGGAAGGTGCCGAGGTCCTTCTTCTCCAAGGTCTTCGCCAAGACTTCGTGCATCACCAAGTCGCGGTGAATCTCCATCGCCTTTAAGAAGGTCTCTTCTCCGTCGTAGGCGAGGTGAATCTGGTCGCTGACATCGAGACCTTCTGCCTTTCTCGCCTGTTGGATTTTCGAGATGAACTCCCGGGCATAGCCCTCGGCCTTGAGTTCCACTGTGAGGTTCGTATCCAAGATGACGAAGAGGTTGTTCTCCATCTCCACGTCAAAGCCTTCCTTCGCCGCAATGTCGACGAGGACGTCTTCCCTTGCAATGGTAAACTCTTCGCCGTCGATGGTAAGCTTTCCTTCTCCCCGCTCCAAATCGTCGAGGAAACTCTTCGCCTCCACGGTCATGAGGGCTTGACGAAGGCCGTTGATGTGGCGGCCAAACTTCGGCCCGGCGACGCGAAAATCTGGCTTCAAGGAATAGTTCATAAAGGCGCTGAGGTCCTCTTCAAAGCGGATGGCCTTGACGTTTAATTCCTCGGCGATGAGCTCGTGAAGTCCCTCTAAATCCTCTTCATAGATGCCGTCGATGACCACTTCCCCAAGGGGTTGACGCACCTTGATTCCCGCATTCTCACGGCTGGCCCTTCCAAGGGTCACAAGGCGACGAACGAGATCCATCTTTCGCTCTAAGTCGTCGTCGAGGCGGCCTTCATCCACGGTGGGATAGTGGGCGAGGTGGACCGATTCGCCACCCTCTAAGTGCTGGTAGAGTTCTTCGGCGAGGAAGGGTACGATGGGGGCGATCATCCGGGTGATGCCCTTTAGGACTTCGTAGGTCGTGGCGAAGACGGCCCGTTGGTCCGCAGCGGAATCGCTCTTCCAGAAGCGGCGACGGTTTCTCCGGATGTACCAATTGGAGAGATCTTCCACGACGAACTCTTGAATGTTTCTCACAGCGCGGGTGAGCTCAAAGTTCTCCATGTCCTCGGTGACACTGTGAAGGAGGCGGTTGTAGGCGGAGAGCATCCAGCGATCGATGTCGGTGAGCTCCTCGTCGACGAGGGTGAGCTCCTCCGCAGAGAGCCCCTCTGCTTCCGCATAGAGGGAGAAGAAGTGGTAGGTATTTTTGAGGCCGCGGAAGAACTTCGACTCCACTTCACGAAGCCCTTCTTCGTCGAAGCGCGTCGGGTTCCATGGAGGGGAGACCTGCATGAGGTACCAGCGCACCACGTCGGCGCCGTAGTGATCAAAGAGGTCGAAGGGATCCACGGTGTTGCCCCGACTCTTACTCATCTTCTTCCCGTCCTTGTCGAGGATGAGGTCGTTGACGAGGACGTTCTTGTAGGGGCTCTTCCCGGTGACGAAGGTGGAGATGGCGAGAAGGGAGTAGAACCAGCCGCGGGTTTGGTCAATCCCCTCGTTGATGAAATCTGCGGGGAAGCGCTTCTCGAAGAAGTCGTCGGCGTGTTCAAAGGGGTAGTGCCACTGGGCAAAGGGCATGGCCCCGGAGTCGAACCAGACGTCGATGACGTCCTTCTCCCGGGTCATCTTCCCACCGCAGTGGGGACAGGTGAGGTGGACGTCGTCCACATAGGGGCGGTGCAACTCGATGGACTCGTCGATGTCCTCGATGGCCCGCTCCACGAGTTCCTTGCGGCTTCCCACGGTGTCGGTGTGGTTACAGTCTTCGCAGCGCCAGACGGGAAGTGGAGTTCCCCAATAGCGAGAGCGGGAGATGGCCCAGTCGTTTAGGTTCTCAAGCCAGTTCCCAAAGCGCTTTTCTCCGACGAAATCGGGATACCAAGTCACCGAGTTGTTGTTTTCGATGAGCTTGTCCTTGTACTGGGTCACCCCGATGTACCAGGAGGGGTGGGCGTAGTAGATGAGGGGGGTGTGGCAGCGCCAGCAGTGGGGGTAGTTGTGGTCAATCTTTTGTTTCTTGTAGACCATGCCCTTGTCCTGGAGGTAGTGGATGATGTCGTGATCCGCCTCCATGACGAAGCGGCCTTCCCAGGGGGTGGTGGTGAATTTTCCCTCTTCGTTCACCGGTTGAATGACGGGGAGGTTATACCGGCGGCCCGTCTGGTAGTCGTCTTCCCCGAAGGCGGGAGCGGTGTGGACAATCCCCGTTCCGTCTTCAATGGTGACGTAGTCGGCGCAGACGACGTAGAAGGCCTTTTCTTCCGGGACGACGAAGGGCAGGAGCTGTTCATATTCCATGTACTCCATGTCCTTGCCCTTGAGTTCTTCCAAGACTTCCACGTCATCGCCCATGACCTTATGCATCAACGCCTTGGCGATGTAGTAGACGTGTTCGCCTTGGCGGACCTTCACATAGTCCACCTCTGGATTCACCGCAAGGCCCACGTTGGAAGGCAACGTCCAAGGAGTCGTGGTCCAGGCGAGGAAATAGGCGTCTTCGTCCTTCTTCTTAAAGGCGACGGTGACGGTTTGAGTCTTGATCTCCTCGTAGCCTTGAGCCACTTCGTGGGAAGCCAGTCCCGTTCCGCAGCGTGGGCAGTAGGGCAAGATCTTGTGGCCCTCGTAGAGGAGGCCCTTCTTGTTCATCTGGTCGAGAATCCACCACACCGTTTCAATGTAGTTGTTGTCCAAGGTGATGTAGGGATCGTCCAAGTCGATGAGGTACCCCATGCGCTTGGTCATCTCCCGCCAGAGGCTCTCGTATTCAAAGACGCTCTCCCGGCACTTTTCGTTAAAGGCCTTGACGCCATAGCGTTCGATGTCTTGCTTGTTGTGAAGATCGAGGCGCTTTTCCACTTCGATTTCCACGGGCAGACCATGGGTATCCCACCCCGCCTTGCGCTTGACTTGGAAACCCTGCATGGTCTTGTAACGACAGGTCAAATCCTTGAGGGTCCGGGCCATGACGTGGTGAATCCCCGGGCGACCATTCGCCGTTGGGGGTCCCTCATAGAAGATGTAGGGCGGGCAATCTTCTCTCGTTTCGACGCTTTTCTTCAGAAGATCCATCTCTTCCCAGCGACGGGATAAATCTTGGTCTCTCTCCTTGACTGGTCCTTGAAACAGCGGTGTAAATCGGTGCATGTTCTCTCCTCTCTACAAAAAAATCCCCCGAGATTTCTCTCGAGGGACGAAGTTTCCTCCGCGGTACCACCCACGTTCAACGGCTGTTGCACTCTTCTTCCTTAACGCGGAACACGGACCCCCCTCATCGAAGGGTCTCCTCCGAGGTGATTCGCGTCTTTTCCTCTCAACGGGCTCGCACCGTCCCCGTCTCGCTTCTGAGAGTGCCAAAAGGCGCCGTCCTCTTCATCGTGGGCCATCGATAAACTCATCGATGGTACATGTTGAAAACATACGAATGATCTCCTCTTGCATGGCGCCGAGTTTCTGATGGAAGAGGCAGCGGCCCCGTCCACGAATCCCGTTTTTCGAACACTCTCCATGGTCCATCAAACACTTGTTGATGACGATGGGCCCGTCCACGGCGAGGATGATGTCATAGAGTGTAATCTCCTCCTTGGGACGGTTGAGATAGTATCCCCCCTGAGAGCCCCGCTTCGAGGCGGTAATCCCCGCCAAGGTGAGCTTTCGTAGGATGCGCAGTGTAAAGCGCACGGGCACGGCTTCTATCTCGGAAATGATGGGTGCCCCCACCACTTCCCCCTCCACTTGGGCCAGATGGCGCACGATGCGAAAGGCGTAATCGATCTCCAATGTGAGTCTCATCGTATCCCTACATTCTAGCCTTTGAATCTGGTCTTGTCAATAAAGAGTCGAACTCCCGATAGGTCTTCGTCAAGATGTTCTCGGGAAGAATCACGTCCTCAAAACGAAGGGCCTCCCCCTGTTTCGCGGCGCGTCGAAGGCGGGTACCCTCGGTGATGAGCCCAATGGGAAGGAGGTCTTTTGCCTCCTCTTCTCCCATCAAGACCCCGTAGACGTCAGAGCCTCCAATGCCCTCGAGATCACTTCCCTCGGCGAGGTCTCTCTTCGCCGTGGCCACGGTGCGCGCCACCGGGCGATCCCCCACGGGCTCAATGGAGCTCTCCCCATCGAGGACTGCCTTTGCGATGGAGACGGGAACCTCGAGACTCGTCAAGTGATAGGGGCGATAGATGGTGTAGGCGGGACCGTCCCCCATCTTGAGAAAGCGCATGGCGTAGTCGGAAACCTCTTCCTTCGCCCTGACCACCGCAAAGACTCCTGGGGCGACGCCGTGGACAAACTCCACCACGCCCTCGTGGTCCAAGACCCCACCCATTTCCTTCGTCACGCAGAGCTTTGCCAAGTTCTTTGCGTCGGAGGAGAGGCCGTGGCAGCCGGGGACGTCGGGGAGAAAACCCGTGGCGTTACAGACCGCATTGAGTTCAATCATGGTATTCGTCCCATCGACGAAGGAGCAGAGCATCCGTGGGGAGAGACCCCGGGAGATGGCCTCCTCCGCCAAGTCCTCTGGGGTGGCGTCGACGCGCAAGGGGTTGTTCTTCCCCTTCCCGAGGGCGATGATGTCAAAGCCGATGAGGTCGAGAAAATCGTAGAGCTCCACAATACTTCCCGGCTCGTCCCCGTAGATGCCCGTGTAAACGAGGCCCTTCTCTCGTGCCACATCCCTGAGGACGTGGCCGATGAGGACGTCCGCTTCCACGTTGAGGCTGACGACGTGGACCCCGTGGTTCAACGCGCCGAGGGAGAGTTCCGCGCCGGCGAGGGTGTTCCCCGTAGCGTCGACGAGGACCTCCACTCCGGCAAGGTAGGCGAGGTCGTTCTTCGTCGTCGCCACCGTGCCCCCCGAGGCGACGATTCTCTTCGCTTCCTCCAGGTCCTCGGTGAAGGTCACCTCGTGGCCCTTCGTGGCCTTTTGAAGGCGCTCCATGCTCCTGTTGGCAATGACCGAGGGGACGAAGCCCTTGAGGTGGCACAATTGGGCAAAGAGGCTTCCCCCCATGAGTCCTGCGCCGACGATGCCCACGCGAATCGGCGGGCGTTTCTCGAGTTTTCTCTGATAGTCTCTCATTGACTCATCCCTTCTATCCCATTGCCGATGGCGTCGGCAGCGCACAGTGCAGAGGCGAAGGCCCAGTGGAGATTAAGTCCTCCGCAGTCCCCGTCTACGTCGAGAAGTTCTCCGGCAAAATAGAGCCCCGGGTGAAGACGGCTTTCTAGGTTCTCGTCGAGGTCCTCAAAGAGAACGCCTCCGCAGGTGGTTTGGGCGGCGGAGAACCCGTGGTGATTTGAGATGGGAATCTCCACCCCCTGAAGGAGGCCGAGAAGTTCTCTCCTCTTCTCCTCTGAGAGGTCTCCCACCCGCTCCTCAAGACCCACGCCGAACATCCGAGAGAGGATGACGTGGAGTTTCTTGTGAAGGACTCCGCGAAGAAAGTCCTCGAGGGAGTCGTTCCACATGGCGTAGAGGAGATTTTCCACGGCTTCCTCTCCTCCTTGAATCCCCGAGGCGAGGAGGCGCACCTGTATCTTCACGTCTTTTTCTCGCGCCAGGGCCACCACCGCCGCCCGAGAGAGGTCGAGAACGGGAGGCCCGGAGAGGCCGTAGTCGGTGAAGAGGAGCTCCCCCTCGGCTTGTTGTGTTTCCCTTCCGTCGATGAGAAGACGGACCGTTGTGTCGATCTTCGTGCCCTTGAGGTGGCGCAGATGGGGCCAGGGGCTCTCCAATTGGACGAGGCTTGGGAGAATCTCTCCCACTTCATGCCCCAACCCCTTTGCCAGGGCGTAGCCGGCTCCATCACTTCCCGTCTTCGGCGCCGCGCGGCCCCCCGTGGTGAGAAGGAGGACGTCGCAGAAGAATTCCTCCTCCTTACTTCCGAGGAGAAATCCCCGGGACTTTGGCCTAATCTTCGAGATCCTCGTCTTCGTGTGGACCTGGACACCGCGGGCCTCGAGGTGATGGAGGAAGAGGTTGACCACGGTGGAGGCTTGAAAACTAGCGGGGTAGAGCCGGTCTCTCTCGTCTCTTGCAAGGAGAAGCCCAAGGCCTTGGAAGAACTCCTCGAGGGTCTCTCGGTCATAGCGACTGAGAATCTTCTGGGGAATCTCCATCGCCGAACCGTGGAATTTCTCGGGACGCGGGTGTCCGTTTAAGATGTTACACCGGCCATTTCCCGTGGTGAGAAGTTTTTTCCCCACACGGTCCTGCCCCTCAAAGAGATGGACCTCTACCCGAGGCGCTAAGGCGATGGCGGCGCACATTCCCGCGGCGCCACCGCCGACAATCCCAACTTTCACTGCCTCACCTCCTCCATGCTATCCTAAAATTCTATATTACACTTTTCTCGAGTTTCTCACAAGACTTTCCTAGGCCTTGACAAGGTCCCCATCTCGGGGGTTAACTAAAAGAAGAATAGGAGGCTAGATATGAAGGTCATTGATCGTTTTTTAGAATACGTCCAGATTGAAACCACATCGGATCCAAAGAGTGAGACGAGTCCCTCCAGCGCCTGTCAAAAGAACCTCGGGGCCCGACTCGTTGAAGAACTCAAGGCCCTTGGGCTCTCCGATGCGGCGATGAATGAGTATGGCATCGTCACCGCTCACTTAAAAGGGTCCTGTCCCGACGCGCCCTGCCTTGGGCTCCTCGCTCACATGGACACCTCCCCCGACGCCTCGGGAGTGGTCCACCCTGCCATGGTGAAGAACTACCAAGGAGAGGACATCATCCTCTCGGAGAAGGACGACATCGTCCTCTCTCCCCTGGAATTTCCAGATCTCAAAAACCACATTGGAAAGAGCCTTGTGGTCACCGATGGGACGAGTCTTCTCGGTGCCGACGACAAGGCGGGCATCGCCGCCATCATGAGTGCCCTCGAGACCATCCTCACCGAAGACATCCCCCACGGCGACCTCGCCATCGCCTTTACTCCCGACGAGGAAATCGGCCGGGGAACGGAGCACTTCGACGTCGCCGCCTTTGGGGCGGACTTCGCCTTCACCGTCGACGGCGGCGCACTGGGAGGCCTTGAGACCCAAAACTTCAACGCCGCCTCGGCCACGGTGGTGGCTCATGGGAAGAGCATTCACCCGGGAAGTGCGAAAAACGCCATGAAAAGTGCCATCTCCGCCCTACTCCTCCTGGACCAACTCCTGCCCCAAGAGCAGCGCCCAGAACACACCGAGGGCCTCGAGGGTTTCTTCCATCTCCACGAACTCTCGGGAAACGTGGAAGAGGCAAGGGCCCACTACCTCATCAGGGACCATCATCGCCCGTCCTTTGAGAAGAAGAAACGCCTTTTAGAAGAGGCGATCTCCTTCGTGTCCTTCGAGCGCGACCTCTCCATCGACCTGGATATCCGCGACGAATACGCCAACATGCAGGAGAAGATTCTCCCGGTGATGGCTGGGGTCGACGTGGCGCGAGAGGCAATTCTTGGCCTCGGTCTTCCCCTCCACGAAGACCCGATTCGCGGTGGCACCGACGGAGCCCAACTCTCGGCGAAGGGGCTGCCCTGTCCCAACCTCTTTACGGGAGGCCACAACTTCCACGGCCCCTATGAGTACATCGCCGTCGAGGACTTAGAGGCTTCGACGAAGGTCCTCGTCGACATCGTGAGACGCTTTTCCTCCCTCGACAAATCCATCTTTCACACCGCATAAAAAAAGAGGCCCCGAAGGGCCTTCTTTTTTTGGTCTTACTTTCTGACCATGGGCTTGCCGCAGCACTCGAAAGCGCAGCAAGCGTCTTGGCCCTCTTGGCAGGGCTCATCGTGATCGCAGTTGCATTCCTTCACAACTTCGATTTCGAAACCGCAATCTTCACAGGCGTACACTTCGCCCTTCTTCATGGAACCACATCCAGCCATGAGTCTACCTCCTTGTAGTATGAATCGTTATTTGTATGAGCTGTTGTTCATATTTAGAGTATACACCCATGACAAAAAGAATGCAAGGTCATTCATGGATTTTTTTCGCCTCATTCAAAAAAACTTTTCAGCCAGTCGAGAAAGGCGCGAATAAAGCTCTTCGAGTTCTCTACCATTTCCTTTCCCTCGTCGGAATTGAGATAGTTCTTCACCCGCTCCGAGTACTTTTCCGTCTGTGCGCGCACCTGATCCCAGTCCACCTCCGTCTCCTGCATGCGGACAAAGAGATCGGCCAATCGCTCCACTTGGGCATCGGTGAGGCGCACCTCGTAGTGGTTGGTGATGTTTTGGATGAGGACCTTCACCTCTTCGGGGTCCTTGAGATTCTTCTCGGCGACCTCCGCCTTGATGGTGTTCATGATGTCGCTGGCCTTCGTCCCCTCTTCCTTCTTGAAGATTTCCTCGGTGATGACCAGCTCCTCGTTGGCAATGCGCTTCAAGTCCTTGGGGATTTTCTTTCCCGAAGAGGTCTCATAGGCCTTGAAAATCCCCGTGAGCGCCGCAGTTCCCGAGACCTTCATCGGGGCACCGACGTGGATGGTGGCGTCGGTGACTCCCGCGGTGATGAGGGCATCCCGGTAGGTGGCCTCGCCGATGTAGGTAATCGTCGGGTCCACGATGACCTTAAGGCCGCTGCCCGGTTCCTTCGTCACCATCATCACCGAAGAGAGTGCCTTTCGTCCCACTTGGGCCACGGGGACGATGCCGTCGAGAGCTTCGTGTTCTTCTCGGTTTGTCACCTCGAGAATCTGTGCGCCTTCGTGGGCGCCAAAGTTTTGTAGCATCATCTGTTTTTGCGCAGGGCTGAGATCCGCCCCAAGGCTTACGATCTCGTCTCCGACTTGGGCGTCGGCAAAGACCGTTTGACTCATCATCAGGGCTCCCAATGCGAGAGCCGCCATGGTTTTCTTCTTCATCTTCTCCTCCTTTTCCTTGGTTATACCAAAAAAAGAGGAAGTCCACCACGGGACTTCCCCTGTCTTTTCTTCCCCTTGGTCAGTTCTTAGAGGTTTGTTTCTCAAGAGAGGCCTTGATGAATCCACGGAAGAGGGGATGGACGCGGTTGGGACGGCTCTTGAATTCCGGGTGGTACTGGCAGCCGATGAAGAAGGGATGATCGGGCAGTTCCACAATCTCCACGAGATCCAAGTCCTCATTGAGACCCACGAGGGCGAGGCCCGCTTGACGCAACTCCCCACGGAAGCGGTTGTTGAACTCGTAGCGATGGCGATGGCGCTCGACGATCTTCTCGGCGCCGTAGAGAGAGGCGGCGAGGCTTCCCTCTTGGAGGGTACACTCGTAGTTTCCTAGACGCAGGGTTCCCCCGACGTTCTCCACGCCAATCTGGCTCTCCATCAAGTCGATGACGGGATAGATGGTGTTGGGCTCTGCCTCGGTGGTGTTGGCCTCCCTCATGTTGGCCACGTGACGGGCGACGTCGATGACCGCAATCTGCATCCCGAGACAAATGCCAAAGTAGGGGACCTTGTGCTCGCGGCAGTACCGACTCGTCTGAATCATGCCCTCCATGCCACGGCCGCCGAAGCCGCCGGGGAGGATGATGCCATCGAGGCCCTTTAGAGTCTCTTCCACGTTCTCCTCGGTGATGTCCTCCGAGGAAATCCAAGTGATGTCCACCTTCGCCCCCTGGTCATACCCCGCATCCAAGAGGGCCTGACTCACCGAGAGGTAGGCGTCGTGAAGCTCGACGTATTTTCCCACGAGGCCAATCTTCACGGGACGATTCGCCTCTTTGAACCGGGTGACCATCTTCTTCCAGTTTCCGTCGCTCTCGATGACCTCATCGATGTGAAGGAGCTTCAAAAGATAGTCGTCGAGGCCCTGACGGTGGAAGACCATGGGAACTTCATAGATGAGTTCCACGTGTTCGGACTGGATGATGGCCTCCACGGGGACGTCACAGAAGAGGGAAATCTTTCGGCGAATCCCCTCGTCGATGTGGCCTTCGCTGCGGGTGATGATGATGTCCGCCTTGATTCCCTGACTCATGAGTTCCTTGTAGGAGTGCTGGGTGGGCTTCGTCTTCAGTTCATCGGAGCCGGGAATGTTGGGGACGAGGACGGTGTGAACAAAGGCCACGTCTTCTGGGGGAAGCTCCGAGTGAATCTGACGAATGGCCTCGAGGAAGGGGGTGGACTCAATGTCCCCGACGGTTCCGCCGATTTCCGTAATGACCACGTCGGCACCGGATTCCTTCGCCGCTTGGTAGACCGCATTCTTGATTTCGTCGGTGATGTGAGGGATGACTTGGACCGTGGCCCCGTCGTAGTCTCCGCGGCGCTCCTTGCGAATGACCTTGGAATAGACCTTCCCCGTGGTAATCGAGGCCCGCTTTGTCAGTTCCTCGTTGATGAAGCGCTCATAGTGGCCCAAATCCAAATCCGTCTCCGCCCCGTCCCTGGTGACGAAGACCTCCCCGTGTTGGTAGGGGCTCATGGTCCCCGGGTCCACATTGAGATAGGGGTCAAACTTTTGGACGAAGACGGTGAGGCCCCGGTCCTTTAAGAGGCGGCCAATACTCGCCGCGCTGATTCCCTTTCCGATTCCAGAGACGACGCCTCCTGTGACGAAGATAAACTTGCTCATGATCTCCTCCTTACCAGAGCACCGATTCAAACATCTCCTCGTAGGTGGGCAGTGCCCAATTCTCCCGACGCACCGTTTCCTCGATTTTGTCGCTGATTGCGCGGATCTCCTCGAAGAGGGGCACGACTTCGCGTTGGAGCATTTGTGCCTTCTTCTCCATATCCCCTTCGGCCTCCGCCTCATTCATCGCGAACTCCAACTGATCCTCGAGGTCGAGGAGGTTCTCCACCGCCTCTTCCAAGGTTTCTTTGCGGCGCAAGAGGTGCTGTGGCTTCTTCGAGAACCCGGCAATTTCCGAGGCGAGGTCCTCAATCTCCTGAAGGGCCGCGGGGAGAATGTCCTTCCCAATCATCGCCAAGAGGGCCCGCGCCTCGAGGGCGTGATGACTTGCCACTTCCTCCAAGCCGATTTCATAGAGGGCTTCGAGTTCTCGGATGTCGAAGATGTTGTGGCGCAAGAAGAGGTCGATGAGGTCCTTGTCCTTGGCGGCGATGAGGGCATCGTAGTAGGTGGGGAGGTTGGGAAGGCCACGGCGCTTTGCTTCTTCCACCCAGGCAGTGGAATAATTGTCCCCACTGTAGAGGATGCGGCCGTGTTCTCTGATCGTCTCCCTGACGAGGGCATAGGCCTCTTCCTCCAGCTCCTTTTTGCCGTCAAAGGGCAAGAGACGCTCCCCGAATTCTTGGAGGACGTCGGCGAGGGCGGCGTTTAAGACGATGTTGACGTCACTGGCACTCTTCGAGGAGCCGAGCATCCTAAACTCGAACTTGTTTCCCGTAAAGGCAAAGGGGCTCGTCCTGTTCCGATCCGAGGCATCTCGCGGCACGTCTTCCAGGCTGTTGACCTTGATCTTCTTCAGGTCTACCTTCGCCTCATATCCCTCTTCCACCACGGACTTTAAGACTTCTTCCAGGTCTTGGCCAAGGAACATGGAGATGATTGCCGGAGGCGCCTCTTGTCCTCCGAGGCGCACGTCGTTGGAGGGGCCGGAGCTGGCGACGCGAAGGAGCACGGCGTAGCGGTCCGTGGCCTTGATCATCGCCGCCAAGAAGACGAGGAAGAGGAGATTCTTCCCGGGTTCGTCCCCGGGGTCGAAGCAGTTGAGGCCGTAGTTCGTCGCCAGGGAGTAGTTGTTGTGCTTGCCGCTTCCGTTGACCCGGGCAAAGGGCTTTTCGTGGAGGAGACAGGCGAGGTGATGACGACCCGCGACTTCGTGGAGCAGGTTCATGACGAGTTGGTTGTTGTCAATGCTCACGTTGGTGTTTTCAAAGAGGACGGCGACCTCGAATTGTCCCGGGGCGACTTCGTTGTGCTCCGTCTTCGCATAGACCCCAAGTTTCGAGAGCTCTTCGTTTAACTCCTCGTAAAAGGCGGTGACGCGACTGGGGATGGAGCCGTAGTAGTGATCCTCGAGCTCTTGTCCCTTCGGGGGACGGGCGCCGACGAGGGTGCGGCCACAGGTCTTCAAGTCGGTGCGGGCCTTGTAGTGGTCCAAGTCCACGAGGAAGAATTCCTGCTCGAGGCCAAGTTTACTCCGAAGACGATAGGTGTGCTCCTCCTTGGCGAAGAGGTTGGCAATCTGAGAGCCATAGACGCTCACCAGATTCATCGCCGCGAGGAGAGGGCCCCGTTTGTCCAGCTTCTCCCCGTGATAGGAGACGAAGATCGAGGGGATGTAGAGGACGTGGTCGATGATGAAGGAGTTTGCGGTACAGTCCCAATAGGTGTAGCCCCGGGCCTCGAAGGTGGAGCGCATACCTCCATTGGGGAAGGAGGAGGCGTCGGGCTCACTCTTGATGAGCTCCTTTCCCGAGAAGCGAATCATCGGTTCCATCTCATCGGTGCGATCCATAAAGGATTCGTGTTTCTTCGCCGTCCGTCCGCTGAGGGGTTGGAACCAGTGGCAATAGTGGGTGGCGTCATTCTCCAGGGCCCATACCTTCATGGCGTGGGCGATGGCGTCGGCGGTCTCCCGATCCAAGTCCTCTTCGTTGCGGATGGCATTCTTCCACTTGAGATAGATGGGATAGGGCAAGGACGCCTTCATTTTGGCCTTGTTGAAGGTCTTTGCCCCGAAGGTGTGTAGATGATTTTCGCTCATAGTCCCTCCTAAAAAACAAAAAGATTGGTTGTCGTTTCGCGAGAACCAATCGAAAAAACGAGCCGTATGGGGTGTTTTCTTTTATTCTATGCAATGAAGGGTCCCCTTGTCAAGAAGGGTTTATTCCTAGGATGTTCTGGGTAGAAGAAGAAAGACCTTAGCAAGATTTGAAAAGGAGGAGACCATGGACGTATTACGCGAAGTGTTGGGAGGATTTTTAGGAGGCTCTGAGAAGAGAACGAACCCGGAGAATCGCCTCGGGGACGTGGCCAAGGTGGCCCTTCCCATCATCCTCTATGGACTCTATAAAAACACCCAAAACGCCAAGGAGAAGGAGAGCCTCGAGCGCGCCGTCGACAATCATCGCGCCGGTGCTAAAGAGGGGATTGAGACCTTTATGAGAAGCCTCGCCCCGGGAGAGGATAAGAAGATGGTGGAGCACGTCTTCCGCGGCCGCAAGGACCAAGTCCGGGAGAATATTGCCCGTGAAGCCGGCGTCTCCCAAGAGGAAGTTGATGCCGTCTTAGAAAAGCTCACCCCTCAAGTCATGGCGATGCTCGCCAAGGAAAAGGAAGCGGGACGCAGCGTCGAAGAAGTGATGAGAGAACAAGTCACCCGCCCGAAGGCCGAGGGAGGCGAAGAGCTCCTCTCCATGGCGAAGGATTTCTTCGAGGCCGGCGGCAGTCGTCAAAGCCTTGAAGGCGTGGCGAAAAATCTCTTGAAGAGCTTCTTGAAATAAGCCACTTCTTTCGTTACAATCAAAGAGGTCATGACGATCGACCAGGATGATTCCAAACCGCCATAAGGGCTGATGACGTCTACGGGTTTCCGTGGGCCCATCAGCTTTTTTTGTGCCCACCCGTGTTAGAAAGGACGACTATGCTTTTCTCCATCTCTCTCATACTGCTCCTGGGGCTCCTGGCGGGACAGGTGACCTCCCGCCTAGGCCTTCCCGCCCTCGTAGCCTATCTTCTCCTCGGAATGATTCTCGGCCCCCACGGTCTCCACCTCCTCGACGAGAATCTCCTCGCCCTCTCGGGAGATCTTCGGCGCATCGCCCTCGTGGTGATTCTCTTGAAGGCGGGACTCACCCTCTCCTTCTCGGATTTTCGCTCTGTGGGCCGCCAAGCACTCCTTCTATCCTTTCTCCCCGCGAGTTTTGAGATCTTGGGCTACGGCCTCTTGGCGCCCCTCTTCTTTCCCGTCTCTCACACCGAGGCCCTCCTCTTAGGGGCAGTCATCGCCGCCGTCTCCCCGGCGGTGGTGGTCCCTCGCATGGCGCGCTTTATTGAAGAGGGACTTGGGACGGCGAAGAAGATTCCCCAACTCGTCCTCGCCGGTGCCTCTTGCGACGACATCTTCGTCATCGTCCTCTTTACGAGCCTTCTTCACATCTTAAAAGGCGGGGCCTTTCATGGCCAAGACCTCTTGAGCATCCCTGGAAGCATCCTCTCGGGGATTCTCGTCGGCGGACTCGTGGGACTTCTCCTCGCAAAAGTCCTCGGCCGCTTGTCCTCTTCTCTTCACTTCTTCCTCCTCTTCGGGACGGGGCTCTTACTTCTCGGCGTCGAGGACCTCATCAGTGAACTCGTCCCCTTATCTGGCCTCCTCGCCATCATGGCCTCCTCCATGGTCCTTCGTCAGAAGACCCCCTCTTCCATCCATGGCCCCCTCTCCCAGCAGTTCGGCCGCCTCTGGATTGGGGCAGAGGTCTTTCTCTTCGTCCTCGTCGGCGCCGCCGTCGACCTCCCCTACACCCTCCACGCGGGAGCGGGGGCACTGCTTTTGATTCTTCTCTGTCTTCTCTTTCGAAGCCTCGGCGTCCTCCTCTCCACCTCGGGGCTTCCCGTCACGCGAAGAGAGCGCCTCTTCTTCATCGTCGCCTATCTTCCAAAGGCTACAGTCCAAGCTGCCATCGGGGGGATCGCCCTCTCGGAAGGACTCTCTTGTGGGGTTCTCGTCCTCTCCGTTGCCGTGGTCTCCATCCTCTTCACCGCGCCCCTTGGCAGTCTTCTCATCGATGTCTTCGGTCCTCCTCTTCTCGCATCTGCGCACAAAAAAAGCCACGCTTAAGCGTGGCTTTTTCTTTAGAAAATCATTCCACCGTAGGCGATGAAGAGAGGTGCAAAGACCAGACTCACGACGGTGATGAGCTTAACCAAGATGTTAAGACTCGGACCAGAAGTATCCTTGAAGGGGTCGCCGACGGTGTCGCCAGTGACGGCGGCCTTGTGGGCTTCAGAACCCTTTCCGCCGTGGACACCACCTTCGATGTACTTCTTCGCGTTGTCCCAAGCGCCACCAGCGTTACTCATGAAGATCGCCATGAGCACCCCAGTGACGAGAGCACCAGCTTGAAGACCACCGAGGGCCTCGGGGCCAAAGAGAAGACCCACAACCACGGGAACGACGACGGCGATGACGCCGGGGATGATCATTTCCTTGAGAGCAGCACCGGTGGAGATGTCCACGCAACGGGCGTACTCAGGAGTGGCCTTGCGCTCCATGATGCCGGGGATTTCCCGGAACTGACGACGGACTTCGTCAATCATGGCAGAAGCCGCATTTCCCACTGCGCTCATGGTGAGAGCGGAGAAGGCGAAGGGCAGCATCCCCCCGATGAGGGTTCCTGCGATGACGGCGGGCTTGGAGATGTCAATCCCCTCGAGACCCGTCGCCTCGATGTAGGAGACGAAGAGGGACAGAGCCGTCAAGGCAGCAGAGCCGATGGCAAAGCCCTTCCCGATGGCGGCGGTGGTGTTTCCGACGGCGTCGAGAGAGTCGGTAATTTCACGAACTTCTTCAGGGAGTTCGCACATTTCTGCAATCCCACCGGCGTTGTCGGCGATGGGGCCATAGGCGTCGACGGCGATGGTGGACGCACAGGTGGAGAGCATTCCCACAGCGGCGAGAGCAATCCCGAAGAGGCCATAGATGCCGCTTTCATTGCCTCCAGCAAGGGTGTAGGAGAGGATGATTCCCACGGCGATGACGATGATCGGACCCACGGTACTCATCATTCCCACGGAAAGACCAGAGATGATGTTGGTGGAAGCCCCAGTTTGGGACTCTTCTGCAATGCGGCGCACGGGCTTGTATTCCGTGGCGGTGTAGTACTCGGTAATCTTGGAGATAATCAGACCCACAGCCACGCCGACGACGACGGGGATAAAGGGCTTGAAGTTGCCAAAGAGGTACTTCGCCAAGAAACCAGCGGCGATGATGGTGATGGCACTGGCGATGTAGGTTCCGCTATCGAGAGCCTTTTGAGGATTCTTGTCCCCGCGGACGAAGAAGCAGGCGACGATGGAGGACAAAATCCCCACCACGGCGATGCCGAGACCATAGGTCACCCCAACGGCTTCGTAGGCCACAACCCCGAGGGTTACCACGGAGAGGAGAGCCCCGACGTAGGATTCGAAGAGGTCAGCACCCATACCAGCGACGTCCCCGACGTTGTCCCCTACGTTGTCGGCGATGACAGCGGGGTTACGAGGGTCGTCTTCGGGAATTCCTGCTTCGACCTTCCCAACGAGGTCAGCCCCGACGTCAGCAGCCTTGGTATAGATACCGCCACCAACGCGGGCGAAGAGGGCGATGGAGGACGCACCGAGGGAGAACCCGGTGATGATGCCAGGATCCCCAAAGATGCGATAGAGGACGCTGATCCCGAGGATTCCAAGACCCACGACGCACATTCCCATAACGGTACCGCCGGAAAAGGCGACGTCGAGGGCGTGGCCCATGCCCTTTTGGTGAGCGGCATTGGCGGTGCGGACGTTGGCCTTCGTGGCCACAGTCATCCCCACATACCCAGCGATAACACTAAAGATGGCTCCGATGACGAAGCACACCGCGGTGGACCATCCGATGCCCACCCCTAAAATCACAAATAAAACAACAACAAAGACGACGAGGGCCTTGTACTCCCTCTTCAGAAATGCCATAGCTCCATCGTGGATGTGGGTCGCAATCTCGACCATGCGCTCAGAGCCCGGGTCTTGCTTGCCCACAAAAGAGGCCTTGTAGAAAGCAAACAACAAGGCCAGGATTCCCACGATGGGAGCGATGATGGTAATTTGATTCATCGGTCTCCCTTTCGTTTCTTTTTCTTCTTCAGTTGCTTACGAAATGGCGAGAAGCGCCACGACAGACACGGCGAGAACGGCGCTGGAGATCGCCGTTGCACGTTGGAGCATCTGCTTGCGACTCGTCCCCACGTGGGTGCCCCAGTTCGCCTCTGCGACACTTCCATCCACGGTGCCAAGACCCGCTTGCTCCGACTCTTGCACGAGCACGCTGCCAATGACCACGATGCTTGCAAGCGCCACGACGATGGATAAAACAGTCGTCATGATTCCCTCCTTTTCCCTTTTCTTAGGTAACGTATCAATTCTAGCACAAGAAGCCCTGAGTTTCAATGAAAAAAGAGCTTCTCCGAAGAGAAACTCTTTCCTTCATCCCCATTTAACGAAGAAGACTCACAAGAACGATCACCAGAGTGATGAGGTAGATGCGCTGAAGGGCCCCAGCTTGAAACCAGGCCTTCTCCTCCTCGTCCCCAGATGTTCCCTGTGCCCACTGCCGAAAGAGTTCAACGTGTCCCAGAAAACAGGCCACACTTCCCCCAGCGACAATCTTCAACCACACCCCGTGGCTATAAAACGAGGCGATAAGCAGAACCCATAGGAGAAGATACGCCACAATACCCAGATTAAGAACCGTCGAGAAGCTTTTTTTCATCATGTCCTCCTTTGGTGCGACGAGCTGTCTTCGGTCCCTGTGTCAAGGGATGCGAGTTCAGAATTTATTTCTTTAAGAATACGACGCGCCCCTCCTCCCGTCAAGTTGCGCGCGTCTCTCCCTCATCCCACTTCCTTTTCCAGCACCGCATCCCCTAGGAGGAAAAAAAGCCCCGACACCGGGGCGATGCAGGTGAATTGTCCTAGGACTTAGTCCTTGTCTTCACAGGCGATACATCCATTTCCCATTCCTACCACAAAGACCCTAGAGTCTTACCATCTTCCCTCGTTCCAACAGCGCTCTCTCATGACCTCATCCCTGATTTTGAACATGAGAAATAGGACAAGACTTCGAAGGAGAATGGTGTCGATGTCAAAGGCACCAACGCCTAAGAGTCTCACGGCGATGGCATAAAAAAGACTCAGACTGATGCTCGTAAGGAACTGCTCCCGATTCGGTCGCCGGCAGTCCGCAGACGGAAAGATCAGAGCTTCAACCCAAGGATAGAGGGAAAAGACCAAATTGGCCAGAGCGCCATGGACGAGGATCGAAGAGTTTCTCGGATAGACGATGTATTCCCACACCGTCCTCCCGGGGATGAGGTTGATCCCTTCTCGCCACGACCATTGAAGATATGATTTTCTTCCTCCCAATGCCTTGGCAATCGTAAACATTAGGACGTATGCGACTTTAGACCATAACGACTTGTCGATAGAACGATTCATGAAGGTTCCTCCCTTCTCTCTTTACCATAGCATTCTTTATTTTTTTGCAGGTTTTCTTGGAGTTGGGCGTTTCCTTTATTTCTTCCGGAAAAAAGGAGTATACTCAACCTATGAAACAAAAATCTTCAACACGAGGTGCCCTTCTCGTCCTCCTCTGCGCCCTCCTCTGGGCCATCAAGGGAAACGTCGGGGCCTACCTCTTCACCCACACGCCCCTATCCCCACACCTCATGAGTGTCCTGCGCCTCTTCTTTGCGGGGCTTCTCCTCATGGGGATGAGCCTTGCCACGAAGCAATCCTTTTTCTCCCCTTGGCGACGCCCGAAGGTCTTTTTCTCTCTCCTCCTCTATGGATTTCTCGGCCTCTTTCTCATGCAGGCCACCCACTACGAGGCCATCCGCCGCTCCAATGCCCCGACGGCCACCCTCATCCAGTACCTCGGAGCCTTTCTCGTGGTCTTGGTCATCGCTCTATGGCATCGTCGCTGGCCCTCGAAGAACTTTCTCGCCCTATTTCTTCTCGCCATCCTGGGAACGGTGCTCCTCGTCACGAAGGGAGATCTTTCTAGTCTGGCCCTTCCCGGAGGGGTCCTCGCCCCCGCCCTTTTCTCTGCGGTGGGCTATGCCATTTATAATCTCGCCCTTCTCCCCATTGAGAAGGAGGCCCCTCCCATCGTCCTCGTGGGGGGAGGGATGCTCCTTGCGGGGACGGTCCTCCTCTTCCTCTATCGCGAGGAGATTCTCGCTCTGCCCCCGTCCCTTCCCCTCCTCCTCGGCCTCTCCTATTCCATCGTCGGGGGGACGGCGATTCCCTTCGTCGTCTACGCCAAGGGCCAGAAGCTCCTCGGCCCCTCCTTGGCCCCGGTCTTCGCCCTCTCTGAAAATCTCTTCTCGGAGATCCTCACCATCCTCCTCTTTCACACCCTCCCCACCCCCGTCGAGGCCTTGGGGATGATGCTCCTCTTTGGTGCCATTCTTCTACTCACATTACAAGAATAACCTTAGGGTGCAGTCAAGAATAAATAAAAATATTTGAAATAATTTTAGATAACACCCACTTCTCAATTTGTTTGTAGTACAATTAGAGCGTAAGATAGTGTGGGATTGTTCAACTCTGGAAGGAGGAAACCATGAAAAGATTATTCACTGTTGTTATTGCACTTCTGATGATCTTCGCCGTTTTCTCGCCAATGACATCCTTTGCATCTTCACAATATGGGGCGACAATCATGAATGGAACTTTGGACGTCACAGGGTATTTGGAGGAAACACCAGACCCCTTGAGCACGAGTATACAAGTTGCCATCCAAAATTATGTCCTTGAACACACCAATAGTGTCCCTGAGGATATTCAGACATTTCGCTACCTTGAATCGTTGAAGGCATCACAAAAGTTTAATCTTCCCTTCGAAGATGTTCACGCACTGCTCCAGCATTATACAATTTATGAATGGAGCCCTGCGGAATACATTGAACTACCCGACCTCTATGCCTCCTCTGAAGCAATTCAAGTCGGTCCTTTTGCCTATGACGACCAACCTTTCTCTCGTACTTTTCACGAAGACATCAAAGAGAAGTACCTCTCAAATGTCTTAGCTACTTATAGTATTACCGATTCTGCAATTCGAAACAACGTGAGTGGACGATGTTCCTTTCAAGGAGCGTCCGCCTCTCGCATTAGTGGCCAACAATTTTCTCACTATCCACGAATCTATGATAAGAAGCTTCAGTATACGTTCCTTAAAACAGGGGACTACAATATCCCCGTACCAGTATCGGATTTTCACTACATCTTTTCCTCTGAAGGAGATATTATTAAGCGTTAGATAATAAAAAGAGCCCCTCGGGGCTCTTTTTTAATAGGCGGAATTAAAGAGGACTTCTTCTCCATAGCCACCGGCCACGGGGAGGGGCAGGTTGGTGGAGTTCGGTGCGCGGAAGAGGCGGATGGGACGAATCCCCACTTCACGGGCGGCGAGGACGTCGTCGTTGGAGTCGCCGTAGTGAATCTTCGAGTTCACCTTCTTAATGTAGAAGGACTTGTCATACTTATAGGGTTCAATGGGTTTTTCTGCAGTGTAAATTACAGGAATGGGCTTTGGTAGATTAAATGCCTTGGCGAGGGCCTTGGCGGTCTTGTCCACTTCCCCTTCCTTGTACTGGCTCCCACGGGTGCGGCCGGTGATGAAGTGGATGCGGTCGCCGCGCTTCAGGTGCATGGCGATGAGTTCCTTGGCGGCCTTCTTGGGAATCGAATCCTCGTCACCGCGCTCGGCGACAAAGTCCCAGAACTTTTGCTGGTGGAGGTAATCGTACTTGCCCGGGGTGACGTAGTTGAAGCCGTATTGGAAGTACTGGCTCGAGAAGAGGAGGGTGTCGTCGATGTCAAAGCTGACGTCGATGGGGCCCTTCCCCTCGAGGCTCTTCGCAATGGAGCCGACGGTGACGTAGGTAATCGGCGCCTGTTGGTTCAGCTCGGCGGTGACACCGGGGTGGGTGTACTCCACCTTCGGGCCCTTGGCCAGGGCGAAGTTCGGGCTTGCGAGAATCGCGGCGAGTGAGAGTCCTGCGGTGATACGACGGAGGGTGTGTTTGTTCATAGTTCTCTCCTGTGGGATACGAAAGCGTTTTTCTATCTGTAGTATAGAGCCCTTTTTTCCCCTTGTCAACGCCATGCGTTCCCATTTCCTGTATAATGAAGATAGGTTGTTGTAGAAAGGAGTTTCCATGGGCTACATTGTTTTCTTCTTTTTCCTCATGATGATCCTCGGGTACATCAAGCGTGGACGTAAGGACGCGCCGCCCAGGGCGCACCTCATCCCTCCCACAGAAAAACCCGCCTCTCTGACAGAGAGTCAATGGAAGAGTTTCTGTCACCGCACGAAGAAATTTACCATCGAGCTCCAAGGTTGGGACGGGAAGGACGCCACCCTTAAAAAGAGAAAGGACGAGCTCTTCAAGGCCCTCGATAAGGACCTTTTCCAAGGACTCGCCCTCACCGACGAGGAAAAGGCGTCGATTATCTCGAAGACGACGCTCTCCCTCGACGAATAAAAGCCCCACTCGGGGGCTTTTTTACTTTCTTAGATGAGGCCTTTTTCAATGGCCGCTTTGATCTCCGGAGTCTCTCGGGTGTAGAGAGGGGTGATGGAGAGGTGCTCTGCCTCCTCTTTGCTCAACCCCTCCACCTCCTTTGCCAGTTTCTCGGCGTTAAAGGTTTCATCCCCCTTTTGGACGTACTCCACAGACTTCTCGAGGATGTTTTCCATCATCTCCATGCGCTCCTCCTCGGTGGCCTCTCTCATAAATTCTTCATCGGGACGAATCTCGAATTGGCATAAGATAAACGGAGGCAAGTCCCCTTGCGAGATGCCCTTGTCATCGTCGGTCTTTTTGTAGTGGGTCACCACTTGGACCTTCTCGAGATCCTCAGGGTTCCATCCCTCGAGACCATGGGCTTTGATGAATTCCTCATCGACGGCGACAAAAGTCCCATCTTCGGCTGCCTGGGTCACGGTTTTGGAGAGGGCGTCAATTCTTTGATTGCGCTCTTCTTCTGAGAGATGTTGGAAGAGGTCTTCTTGCCAAGAAAAGCCTCCACCGGAGTGGATGTAGTGGGCCTTTCTTGTGCAGGCGACGAAGAACAGGAGGGCCAGGAGAAGGAGGGCTCCTTTCTTCATCGTTTCAACACCTAGGTTTCGTCTCGTTTTCATGGTGCTCTCCTTTCTCGTCTATGTCGTCTTTTCGGTAAGAACTCGACTTCAAGAGTTCTTCTATCCCCAGTCTATCATAAAAAAAAGATTTCAAAGCGCTTTTGTAGATTCATCTCACTTTTCCCAACAAAAAACCGCCCACTCGGGCGGTCTTTTATTTTGCCTTGTCGACGCGGACATAGAGGGGCGTCCAAGCGACGTCGGCGGCGTATTCTTCTGGGAATCCTGACTTGACGATTTCGTCCTTGGTCATGGCTTTCTTCGGGTCGGTCTGGCCACGGATGTGGGCTTCGTGCTTCAGGGCCTCGAAGGCGGAAGCGAGTTGTTCGTCGGACTTCATCGCCTCTTCGAGCTTTTCGCTCGGGGTGAAGGTGGCATCGGCGGCGGTGTATTCCACGCCCTCTTCCGGCTTCTCTTCGGTGGTTCCCTCTTCCTTGTAGAAGATGGGAAGGCTGATGAGGTCGAGGCGGCGGAAGTTGATGTCCTTGACTCCCGCAGCTTCCACGAGTTCCTTGTTCACGATGACTTTCTCATGATTGTCGGCGCGCTTTTGGGCCTCGGCGACGATCTTGTCGAACTCCTCTTGTTGCTTGTCCTCGGGGACGTTCTTAAAGAGGACCTGGGCGCTGTTGTAGCTCCCCTCGATGGGCATGGCCACATAGTTCGGAGTCTTGGAGCCGCAGCCGATGAGAAGGAGCCCGGTGGTGGCGACGAGGCCCACCGTGGCGAAGACGGATTGTTTTTTCATAGTCTCTTCTTTCTTTTTCTTTAACGCGTTAAAAAAGAGCCCCAAGAGGGCTCTTCTTAGACGAGTTCGATGATGGCCATCTCGGAAGCGTCACCGCGACGGGGACCCTTCTTCAAGATGCGGGTGTATCCACCATTTCTCTCTTTGTAGTTGGGCGCAATCTCGGTAAAGAGCTTGGTCACCACGTCTTCGTCGTAGATGTAGGCGAGAGCCTGACGACGGGCGTGAAGATCGCCGCGCTTTCCAAGGGTGATCATGCGCTCGGCCATGCGGCGAGTTTCCTTCGCACGGGTCACCGTGGTTTCAATGCGCCCCTCGCGGAGAAGCGAGGTGGTGAGGTTGCGAAGCATCGCCTTTCTGTGGGCGGTTTCGCGACCCAGTTTTCTGAGTGTAGCCATGGGAATTCCTCCTTACTCTTCTTCTTCCCGAAGGCTGACGCCCAGCTCTTCGAGTTTATTCTGCACCTCTTCGAGGGATTTCTTCCCGAGGTTTCTGACGCGCATCATCTCTTCTTCGGTGCGTTGGGTGAGTTCTTCCACCGTGTTGATGTTGGCGCGTTTGAGGCAGTTAAAGCTGCGTACGGAGAGGTCCAATTCCTCGACGCTCATCTCGAGGACCTTCTCCTTCTTATCCTCTTCCTTTTCCACCATAATGGAGACTTCGCTGACGTGATCGGTCAGTCCCACGAAGAGCTCGAGGTGTTCTGTGAGGACCTTTGCGGCGAGGCTCGTGGCCTCGTCGGCGGGCATGGACCCGTCGGTTTCGACTTCCAAGATCAAGCGATCGAAGTCGGTGCGCTGTCCGACACGGGTGTTTTCCACCTTCCAATTGACCTTCTTAATCGGGGTGAAATTGGAATCGATGGGGATCATGCCGATTTCGGTGATCTCGTCCTTCTTGAGTTCGGAGGGGATGTACCCACGTCCGCGCTCAATGACGAGTTCCATATAGACGTCAGCGTCTTCGTTTAAGGTCGCGATGTGGTGGTCGGGATTGACCACTTCAATCTCTCCGCTGCTCTTGAGATCTTCTGCGGTGAGTTCGCCTTCGCCCTTCTTTTCGAGGACGACGTGCACGGGTGCGTCGGTGTTGGATTTCAAGACGATGCCCTTGATGTTCAAAATCAGTTCAGGGACGTCTTCCAAGACTCCAGGGATGGTGGAGAATTCGTGCTCCACACCGCGGATGTTGATGAGGCTCACCGCCGCCCCGGGCAGGGAGGAGAGAAGCACGCGCCTCAGGGAGTTCCCAATGGTGATGCCGTAGCCACTCTCCAGAGGCTCTACGACGAAGCGACCGTATTTCCCGTCGTCGGTCAACTCTTCCGTCTTGATTTCCGGGCGTTCAATTTCAATCATACGTTGCCCTCCTGACACGGGTACAGTCTCAGTTTACTTAGACACGGCGACGCTTCGGCGGTCTGCAACCGTTGTGGGGAATGGGAGTGACGTCTTTGATCATGGTCACTTCGAGACCCGAGGCTTGCAGAGCGCGAATCGCAGCTTCACGTCCAGAGCCGGGGCCCTTGACATAGACTTCCACGGACTTCATGCCGTGTTCTTGTGCCTTGAGAGACGCCTCTTGAGCCGCCTCTTGTGCTGCGAAGGGAGTGGACTTTCTGGAACCACGGAAACCGAGTTGTCCAGCACTAGCCCAGGAGATGACGTTGCCGCTCATGTCGGTCAAGGTCACCATGGTGTTGTTAAAGGAGCTCGCGATATGGGCCTGCCCCTTTTCGATATTCTTTCTGACTCTACGGCGCGAGCGCGTAGTGGTTTTCTTCTTTGCCACGAGACATTCCCTCCTTTACTTCTTCTTGGACACGATCTTCTTCGGACCCTTGCGGGTACGGGCGTTGTTCTTCGTGTTTTGACCGCGGACGGGAAGTCCTCTCTTGTGGCGCATGCCACGGTAGCAGTTGATTTCACGGAGGCGCTTGATGTTGAGGGCAATATCACGACGAAGATCCCCTTCCACGTCGTACTTGTCGATCTCTTCACGAAGAGCCTGCACTTCTTGTTCCGTGAGATCCTTCACGCGGGTGTTAAAGTCAATCCCAGCGTTTCTCAAGATTTCTTGAGATCTGGAGCGGCCGATGCCAAAGATGTAGGTCAGGCCAATCTCCACGCGTTTTTCGCGGGGTAAGTCAATACCGGCGATTCTAGCCATCGTTATCCACCTCCTTATCCTTGTCTTTGCTTATGCTTGGGGTTTTCGCAAATCACCATGACGCGTCCGTTGCGCTTGATGATCTTGCACTTTTCGCACATCTTCTTCACAGAAGGTCTTACTTTCATGGGTCCCTCCTCTTACTTCTTCCGCCAAGTAATCCGGCCGCGGGTGAGGTCGTAGGGCGACAGCTCTACGGTGACCCGATCCCCTGGGAGGATGCGGATGTAGTTCATCCGCAACTTTCCAGAGATGTGAGCCAGGATTTCATGTCCGTTTTCGAGTCTTACTTTGAAATGGGTGTTGGGTAAGGCATCTACAACAGTGCCTTCTACCTCAATGACATCTTCTTTCGCCAAAGTCTCCTCCTAGGCCCCGATATGGGCGATTTGTCTTTGAATGTAACGATCGCATAAAGGCACGTCCGTCGGTGCGACGTCGATGATGTGGTTGGTCTTTTGAAGGTGAATGACCTTCTTAATCTTTGGGCGGGCGAGGGGACGAAGTTTTCCGTCTACGAGGGCGACGGTCTTCTCGTCCACAATCTCCATCACCACGAAAAACCGATCCGCATCGCGTCCTGCAATGGAGCGCACGACTTGACCGCGAACGAGGCTCGATGAACTCTGCATTAAGCCTTGAGGCCCTTGACAATCGCCTCAAAGACCTCGTCGATATCCTGGTCTCCGTCGACGTCGAGGAGCAAGTGTTGCGCACGGTAGTAGTCCACGAGGGGCGAGGTTTGCTCCAAGTAGACCCGGATGCGATTTTCCACAGTCTCCTTCGTGTCGTCGGCGCGTTGAATCAATTCCGATCCATCGAGGTCGCACTTTCCTTCGACCTTCGGGGGATTGAATTCGACGTGGTAGGTGGCGCCACAGGTTTTGCACACGCGGCGTCCCACTGCACGAGCGACGAGTTTTTCGGGCTCGACTTGAATGTTGATGGCGCGATCGAGAGGAGCGCCCAGTTTCTTGAGTAGAGCGTCGAGACTTACCGCCTGGGCGACGGTACGGGGAAAACCATCGAGAAGGAAGCCACTCTTGCAATCATCGCGAGAGAGGCGATCCTCCACGAGGGCAATGACGAGTTCGTCGGGGACGAGTTCGCCCTTGTCCATGTAGGCCTTCGCTTCCTTGCCGAGCTGCGTCCCCGCCTTGATGTTCTCGCGCAGGATATCTCCCGTGGAGATGTGCGGCACAGCGAATTCCTTGACAATGCGTTCTGCTTGGGTACCCTTCCCGGCTCCGGGAGGTCCAAGAATAATCAGTCTCATAGCGCCTCCTTATTTCAAGAAACCACGGTAGTGGCGCATGAGCATGTGTTGCTCAATGACGCGGGCAGTTTCGAGGATGACCCCGACGACGATGATCATAGAAGTGCCACCGAAGTTGAATTGAAGTCCCGAGGCATACCCTAAGAAGTAGGGAGCCACTGCGAGAATCGAAAGCACGATGGCGCCGGGAAGCACGAGGCGGTTGACCACGCGTCCCAAGTAATCAGAGGTGGACCGGCCAGGACGAATCCCGGGGATGAACCCTCCGTTTTGCTGGAGATTCTTCGAGTATTCTACGGTGTTGAATTGAATCGTGGTGTAGAAGAACGCGAAGAAGATGATGAGGATCACACTCACCAGCGAGTAGATGATGAGGCCAGGCATCTGCACATAGGAGAACCACTTTTGAACGAAGGCGGCAAACCCACTGCGAGGACGGAACTGGGCAATCATCAAGGGCAGACCCACGATGGAGTTTGCAAAGATGATGGGCATGACACCGCTCATCATGACCTTCACAGGAATGTGGGTGGACTGTCCGCCGTACATCTTACGTCCCACGACGCGCTTTGCGTATTGGACGGGGATGCGGCGTTCTCCTTCGTTCATCATGACCACGACCACGACGATCAAGAGGAACACGAGAACGAAGAGGATGAGATAGGCCCAGTGGACGCGACCCGCTTGGACAAGCGCAATGGAGCGAATGATGTCATCGGGGAAGCGCGCCACGATCCCGGTAAAGATCAAGAGGCTGATGCCGTTTCCGATTCCGCGTTCGGTAATCTGCTCACCCACCCAGACGAGGAACATGGTTCCTGCGACGATGGAGAGGACGATGACGGCCTTGGAGAGCAAGGAGTCCGTCATGACCATGCTGCGGAAGAGGCCAAAGGAATATCCAATGGCGGTGATGGCTGCGAGAACCACGGTAAGGTACCGGGTGTACTTCGCAATTTGCTTGCGTCCCGTCTCTCCCTCTTTCGAGAGGGCTTCGAGGCTCGGGATGGCAATCGTCAAGAGTTGCAAGACGATGGAAGCGGTGATATACGGGTAAATGTTCGCGGCAAAAATCGTAAACTGACGTAGGTTTCCTCCTGCGAAGAGGTCCATCATCCCCAGAATCGAGTTTTGAGAATTGTTGATCATGACAGCGATGGCGTTCTTGTCCATGAAGGGGACAGGAATCGCGGAGCCCACGCGGTAAATGAAGAGCATAAACAGCGTGAAGAGAATCTTTTTACGGATCTCCGGGATTCTCCAGGCATCCCTGAAGGTCTTCAACATCTCAGATCACCTCGGCCTTTCCTCCTGCCGATTCGATCTTTTCCTTTGCAGACTTGGAGAAGTGGTTGGCCTTGACGGTGAGAGCTTGAGAAATCTCTCCACTGCCGAGGACGCGCAACCCATCCTTCGCCTTTGCCTTTTTCACGAGGCCCTTCGCAATGAGAGCTTCGAGGTCCACCGTCTCCCCTGCGCCGAAAGCTTGGAGATCGTCGAGGTTGACGATGGCGTATTGCTTCTTAAAGATATTGGTGAATCCGCGCTTGGGCAAACGGCGGAACAAAGGCATTTGTCCCCCTTCAAACCCAGGACGTACGCCGCCGCCGGAACGGGCCTTTTGACCCTTGTGTCCACGACCAGCAGTCTTACCGGTGCCGGAGGCAATCCCGCGACCGAGGCGCTTCTTCGCCTTGACAGCACCACCCTCTGCGGGGCGGAGATTATGCAGTTTCATTGGATGCACCTCCTTAGTCCAGCACTTCAACCATGAAGCTGATGTTGTTGATCATCCCGCGGATTTGGGGCGTATCTTCCTTTTCGATGATTTGGCCAACACGCTTGAAGCCAAGGGCCTTCACCGTACGCTTGTGGTTTTCCATCCGACCGATGGGGCTCTTCTTGAGCTTGATACGAATCGTTTCCATGAAGCTTTCCCCCTTATCCAAGGATTTCTTCCACGGTCTTGCCGCGCTTTCTGGCGACACTTTCAGCAGTGTGGAGGTTCTTCAGAGCTTCCAAGGTTGCGTTGACCGTATTTCTGGGGTTGTTCGTGCCGATGTTTTTTGCACGAATGTCGCTAATTCCAACCAATTCACAGACGGCACGGACCGCACCGCCGGCGATGACCCCGGTACCGGGAGCAGCGGGCTTTAAGAAGACACGACCTGCGCCGAAGACGCCGGTAACTTCGTGGGGAATGGTGGTCCCAACGAGGTTGACCTTCATGAGGTTCTTACGAGCGTCTTGGGTGGCCTTACGAATGGCTTCAGGCACTTCGAGGGCCTTCCCGGTTCCCACGCCAACGTGACCATTTCTGTCACCGACGACGACGAGAGCGGCGAAGCGAAGGTTCGTACCCCCCTTGACGACCTTGGCAACCCGGTTGATGGCCACGACGTTTTCTTCGAGGTCCAGGGCTCCTGCATCAATAATAGGACGTTTCAAACTTTCCCCTCCTTCTTAGAATTCCAAGCCGGCTTCACGCGCGGCTTCGGCAAGTGCCTTCACGCGGCCGTGGTAGATGTAACCACCGCGGTCGAAGACGACTTCCTTGATTCCTGCTTCAAGAGCGCGCTTGGCAATGGCGCTGCCCACGGCTTTTGCCGCTTCGACGTTGCCCGTTTGGCTAAGGCCAAGACCCTTGTCGAGGCTCGAAGCGCTGGCGAGGGTGTGACCCTTTTCGTCGTCGATGAGTTGGGCGTAGATGTGCTTGCCACTGCGGAACACGGAGAGGCGGGGCTTAAGATCTGTGCCACTAATCTTTTGTCTCGCACGAGCGTGACGCTTGACGCGCACTGCGTTCTTATCGATTTTCTTAAACACGTGATCCCCCCTTACTTACCGGTCTTCCCGACCTTACGACGGACGTGTTCATCCACATAGCGAATCCCCTTGCCCTTGTAGGGTTCAGGACGACGATAGCTGCGGATGTGTGCCGCGTATTGGCCGACCTTTTGTTTGTCGATCCCGCGCACGACGATGCGGGTGTTGTTCGGGACTTCCACTTCGATTCCCTCGGGATCTTCGAGTTCGAGGGGGTGGGAGAATCCGAGGTTCAAAGAGAGCTTCTTGCCGTTCTTTGCAGCACGGTATCCGGTCCCGATGATGTCAAGTTCTTTCACATAACCGTTGGTGACCCCTTCCACCATGTTGGCGATGAGGGCGCGATACAAGCCGTGGAGAGCACGATACTTCTTCGTGTCGTTGGGGCGGTTGACCGTCAAGGTGCCCTCTTCGATCACGAGCTCGATCCCTTTGTCGACGGCCTCGGTCAAGGTGCCCTTCGGACCCTTGACTTCCACGACGTTGGCATCGGAGACCTTAATCTCGACACCAGCGGGGATTTCGATGGGTTTCTTTCCAATTCTAGACATACTCTACCTCCCGGTTACCAGACGTAGCAGAGAACCTCTCCACCGACGCCTTGCGCTCTGGCGGCTCTGTCAGTGACAATGCCCTTGGACGTGGAGACGATGGCGATGCCAAGTCCTCCGAGGACCTTCGGCACTTCCCCAGCCTTTGCGTAGACGCGAAGGCCGGGCTTGGAGATGCGCTTGATCCCAGAAATGACCTTCTCGCCTTCACGGCTGTACTTGAGCTCGATGCGAATCATCCCTTGCTTGTTGTCTTCGGTGACATCGTAGCCCTTGATGTAGCCCTCTTCCAAGAGGATGCGTGCAATTTCTTTCTTGATGTTGGAACTCGGAACGGTGATTTCCTTGTGCTTGGCGTTTACACCGTTGCGAATCCGAGTAAGCATATCCGCGATGGGATCAGTCATCATAATGTTGCCTCCTCTCGGCTCTTACCAGCTAGCCTTCTTCACGCCGGGAATTTCGCCCTTGTAGGCCAATTCACGGAAACAAATTCTGCAGATCCCATACTTGCGAAGCACGGAGTGGGGACGGCCACAGATGTTGCAACGGGTGTAGGCTCTCGTGGAAAACTTTGGCTTTCTCTTTTGCTTTGCGATCATGGATTTCTTTGCCATGGAGACCTCCTTATTTCGCGAAAGGCATGCCGAGCTTTTCGAGGAATGCCTTAGCTTCTTCGTCGGTGTTCGCGCTGGTGACAATGACCACGTTCATGCCGCGCAGAGCGTCGATCTTGTCGTACTCAATTTCAGGGAAGATGAGTTGTTCCTTGAGGCCGAGGGAGTAGTTCCCACGTCCGTCAAAGGCGGTGGCGCTGACGCCGCGGAAGTCACGCACGCGGGGAAGAGCCACGTTCATGAGCTTGTCGAGGAAGTCGTACATCTTCTCGCCACGAAGGGTGACCTTGCAACCAATCTTGTTGCCTTCACGGAGCTTGAAGTTTGCGATGCTCTTCTTTGCCGTGGTCACGATGGGCCTTTGACCTGCGATGATCGTCAGATCGTTCATGGCACTCTCGAGGGCCTTGGGGTTGTCCTTGGCTTCACCAAGTCCGATGTTGATGACGACCTTCTCGAGCTTGGGCACTTCCATGGGGTTCTTGTATTCGAACTTCTCCATGAGGTACTTGACGACTTCGCCAGTGTATTTTTCTTTAAGTCTAGACGTCATGAATGGCCTCCTCTTACTTGTCCAAGACGTTGCCGTCGCGCTTCGCGATACGGACCTTCTTGCCGTTTTCTACGCGGTAGCCGATGCGGGTGGTCTTTTGGGACTTCGTGTCGTAGTACATGACGTTGGAGACGTGAATGGGGGCCTCCATCTTCGTGATGCCGCCAGGATTTTTCGGTCCGCGGGGCTTTTGGTGCTTCGTCACCATGGCCACGCCTTCGACGACGACCTTATCGAGTTTCGGGAAGCACTTCAAGACCTTCCCCGTCTTACCCTTATCCTTGCCGGCAATGACCTTGACCGTATCGCCAGTTTTAATCTTCATCAGTCGCGCCTCCTTACAGGACCTCAGGAGCCAAGGAGATGATCTTCATGAAGTTCTCTCTCCGAAGCTCACGGGTGACGGGCCCAAAGATACGGGTCCCCACCGGGCTCTTATCGTCTTTGATGATGACAGCTGCGTTGTCGTCGAAGCGGATGTAGGATCCGTCGCTACGACGAATGCCCTTGGTGGAACGGACGATGACGGCCTTGACCACTTGTCCCTTCTTGACCACGCCACCGGGCGTTGCAGTCTTGACGCTGCAGACTACGATGTCGCCAATGTTGGCCACGCGGCGCTTGGAACCACCGAGGACCTTGATAATTCCGAGCTCACGAGCTCCGGAGTTATCGGCCACCCGCATTCTAGATTCTTGTTGTAACATGAGGGTTTCCTCCTTCCAAAGCTCTTATTTCGCGCGCTCGATGATTTCGACGAGGCGCCAGTTCTTGTCCTTGGAGAGCTTTCTCGTCTCCATGATGCGAACGCGATCGCCAATACCGCATGCGTTCTCGGCATCGTGGGCCTTGAACTTCGTCGTTCTCTTCGTACGCTTTCCGTAGAGGGGGTGGGTGACGAAGGACTCGACGGCGATGACGATGGTCTTGTCCATCTTGTCGCTGACGACGGTACCGACAATGGTTTTACGACTATTTCTTTCCATTTCTTACGCCTCCTTCGTCTCGCCGAGTTCTCTCTCGCGAAGAATGGTCTTGACCCGTGCGATGTCCTTCTTCACGGCCTTGATGTTCGCGGGATTGTCGAGCTGTCCGGTGGCGAGTTGGAAACGAAGGTTGAAAAGCTCACCCTTGAGCTCGGTGACCTTCTTGTCCAGTTGCTCCGTGGACATTTGGCGAATTTCCTTAGTTTTCATTCGACTCACCGTCCTTTTCCTCCATCTTCGCCACGAACTTCGTCTTGATGGGAAGCTTCATGGCAGCAAGACGCATTGCTTCACGGGCCACATCTTCGGGGACACCGCTCATTTCGAAGAGCACGCGTCCGGGCTTGACGACGGCGACCCAGTACTCGGGAGCACCCTTACCAGAACCCATCCGGGTTTCAGCGGGCTTTTCCGTCACGGGCTTGTCGGGGAAGACCTTGATCCAGATGTTCCCGCCACGGCGGATGTGACGCGTCATCGCACGACGAGCCGCTTCGATTTGGTTCGACGTAATCCAGGAGGGCTCCAGAGCTTGGAGGCCATAATCCCCATAAGTGAGGGTGTTGCCGCGGTGGGCGTTCCCCTTCATGCGACCGCGGTGTACGCGGCGGTATTTGACTCTCTTAGGCATTAACATAGCTGTTCCCTCCTCGTTTAGGCGTTTTGACCTTCGTTGTTACGACGGTTCGAGGCCCCTCTTCTGCGGTTGTTGCCGCGGCCATCGCGCCCGCCGTCACGACGGTTTCTGCGACCTCTGCGTTCACGGGGAACTTGGGGGAGCACTTCGCCCTTGTAGAGCCAGACCTTAACCCCAATCTTCCCGTAGGTGGTGTTTGCTTCTGCAAACCCGTAGTCGATGTCAGCACGCAGGGTTTGAAGGGGGATGGTCCCTTCGTTGTAGCCTTCGGTACGGGCGATGTCAGCCCCGCCAAGACGACCGGACACAGCGGTCTTGATACCCTTGGCGCCAAGGCGCATGGTGCGTTGCATCGCTTGCTTCATCGCACGACGGAAGGAGACACGGCGCTCCAATTGACCCGCAATGTTTTCGGCGACGAGTTGTGCATCGAGGTCGGGGAAGCGAACTTCTTCCACGTTGACGACGACGCTCTTCTTCGTGAACTTCTCGAGTTCTTGACGGAGTTCTTCCACGCCAGCACCTTGGCGACCGATGACCATCCCGGGCTTTGCGGTGTGGATGGTGATCTTCACCTTGTTGGCCGCGCGCTCGATTTGGACGTTTGCAATCCCAGCTTGGAAGAGCTTGGTCTTGATGAGCTTGCGGAGCTGGTTGTCCTCGAGGAGGAGCTCGCTAAAATTCTTTTTATCTGCGTACCACTTGGACTCCCAGTCCTTGATGATGCCGACGCGAAGTCCCTTAGGATTTACCTTTTGACCCATTGTACGTCCTCCCTTATTCCCGTTCCGCTACGACGACGCCGATGTGGCTCGAACGCTTCAAGATGGGGTAAGCCATCCCCTTGGCCTTCGGGCGATATCTCTTCAT
The DNA here is from genome assembly GCA_023442775.1 of Bacillota bacterium. Taxonomy (GTDB): domain Bacteria; phylum Bacillota; class Clostridia; order Tissierellales; family Peptoniphilaceae; genus JAEZXH01. The sequence continues at coordinate 64,635 of JAEZXH010000004.1, read as the reverse complement.
CGTCGGGCCGTCATTGGCATAGGCTTCCTTCACCACGAGGTCAGCACGATCGAGGTGGAGGTTGTTTTCAGCGTTTGCCACGGCACTCTTCAAGACCTTGTAGAGTTCTTGGGCACCGCGCTTCGGGGTGAATTGCAAGAGAGCGAGGGCTTCGTCAACTTGCTTGCCGCGAATCTCTGCACAGATGAAGTTGACCTTCAACGGGGAGATGCGCACATATTTTGCAATAGCTTTTGCTTCCATTCCAAGCCCTCCTTATCGTACGCCAGCAGACTTTTCGCTGCCCGCGTGTCCCCGGTAGGTTCTCGTGGGGACGAATTCGCCGAGCTTGTGACCCACCATATCTTCGGTGATGTAGATGGGCACGTGCTTGCGTCCGTCGTGCACGGCAATGGTGTGGCTCACCATTTCGGGGAAGATGGTGCTGCGGCGCGACCAAGTCTTGATGACTTTCTTTTCGTTCTTTTCGTTCAGGGCGTCGATCTTCTTCAGAAGATGCTCGTCTGCGAAAGGCCCTTTCTTGATCGATCTGCTCATGAGTTCCTCCTCTGACCTTACTTCGTGCGGCGACGAACGATGTACATATCGCTCTTCTTGTGCTTCTTACGGGTCTTAAGACCGAGGGACTTCTTGCCCCAGGGAGTCATCGGTGCGGGACGACCGATGGGTGCGCGACCCTCACCACCACCGTGGGGGTGATCCACAGGGTTCATTGCAGAACCGCGGACGTGGGGGCGTTTCCCCATGTGACGAGCGCGACCGGCTTTCCCGATGGTGATGAGCTCGTGGGAGAGGTTGCCGACTTGGCCGATGGTGGCGCGGCATTCAATGCTCACACGACGGTGCTCCCCACTGGGCAGACGGAGTTGGGCATACTTGCCTTCCTTCGCCATGAGTTGGGCTTCCGCTCCAGCAGAACGAACCATTTGGCCGCCCTTGCCGGGGATGAGTTCGATGTTGTGAAGGGTGGTACCGACGGGGATGTTCTTCAAGGGAAGGGCGTTGCCCACCTTGATATCAGCATCGGGACCGGACTCGACGACGTCGCCGACCTTCAAGCCGTTGGGGGCGATGATGTAGCGCTTTTCCCCATCGGCGTAGTTGAGAAGTGCAATGTAGGCGCTTCTGTTGGGATCGTATTCGATGCCAGCAACGCGAGCGGGGATGGCGTCCTTGTTGCGCTTGAAGTCGATGATACGATACTTCTTCTTCGCTCCACCTCCACGGTGACGGCTGGTGATGCGTCCGTGTGCGTTGCGGCCTGCGTGCTTATTGAGAGCGACGACCAGGCTCTTCTCCGGGCTCTTCTTGGTGACTTCCTCGAAGGTCGAGACAGTCATCTGTCTGCGGGAAGGCGTCGTCGGTTTGTAACCTCTAATTGCCATAGTGAATGCCTCCTAGCTTTATTCCATGCCCTCGAAGAACTCAATGGCCTTCGAATCTTCCGTCAAGGTGACGATGGCTTTCTTCCAATCGGGACGGCGACCAGCGTGTGCCCCTTGGCGCTTCATTTTGCCGCGCATGTTCATCGTGTTGACGCTCTTGACCTTGACGCCAAAGATGCTCTCCACGGCCTTTTTCACTTCGCTCTTGTTGGCCTTTTTCGCCACGACAAAGGTGTACTTGTTGTACTCCATGTCCTCCATGCTGCGCTCCGTGACCACGGGGCGGATGATGATGTCGTAGTTGGTCATTAGTTGTACACCTCCGTAATCTTGTCGAGGGCGTCCTTGGTGAGGACGAGGGAATCGTACTTCAACAAGTCGTAGACATTGATGGTGTTGACGCCGGAGAAGGCGACGCCTTCAATGTTTCGTCCAGCGCGCACCACGTTGTCGTCCTTTTCACCGAGGACCACGAGGGCCTTCTTCTTGGCGCCGACGTTTTGAAGAACCTTGGCGAAGTGCTTCGTCTTGGGCTCGTCAAAGGCGAGGCGATCGATGACGATGAGTTCGTTCTCGCGGACCTTGTCGGTGAGCACGCTCTTCAGCGCGAGGCGGCGCACCTTCTTCGGGGTGGTGTAGGAATAATCGCGAGGCTTCGGCGCGAAGACAATTCCGCCGCCCTTCCATTGGGGAGAGCGAATGCTTCCTTGACGAGCGCGGCCCGTTCCCTTTTGTCTCCAGGGCTTGCGGCCACCACCGCGGACCTCTGCACGAGTCTTTGCGGATTGGGTCCCTTGACGACGGTTCGCGAGAATGTTCTTCACCACGAGGTAGACGCAGTGTTCATTGACATTGACATCGAAGATTTCGCTTGCGAGTTCGATTTCGCCGACTTGCGCACCTTCCATGTTCAGCATCTGCAACTTAGGCATGTGAGTTCCTCCTTCTCCAGTTCACTTACTTGCCGGATTTTACGGTGGACTTCACCGTAACGAGGCCCTTCTTCGGTCCGGGAATTGCGCCCTTGACGAGGAGGACATTGGTCTCGGTATCGACGCGGATGATTTCCAGGTTTTGGACGGTCACCGTATCGTGGCCCATCTTCCCAGCCATGCGGTGTCCCTTCCAGACACGGCCAGGCTTCGTGGCAGCGCCCATACCCCCGGGCATGCGGTGGAACTTAGAACCGTGGGTTTCGCGACCGCGACCAAAGTGGTGGCGCTTGATGATCCCTGCAGTTCCCTTCCCCTTGCTGGTTCCTTGGACGTCGACCTTCTCCCCTGCTTCGAAGATGTCGACCTTGATTTCGTCGCCGACGTTGTAGTTGTCCACGTCGTCGGTGCGGAACTCGCGCAAGACTTTCTTGTAGGCGACCCCTGCCTTGTCAAAGTGACCCTTCAAGGGCTTGTTGACGCGACGTTCCTTCACGTCTTGGGTCCCCACTTGCACGGCGTTGTATCCGTCAGTTTCAACAGTTTTCTTCTGCACGACCACCATGGGTTCGGCAGCGATGACGGTCACGGGCACGACATTGCCGGACTCGTCGAAGAGTTGGGTCATGCCCAATTTTCTTCCTACCATGTACTTCATCAATGCACCTCCTAGGCTATAGCGGATTGCCAGCGGCAATCATATACGAAAGTTTATCTTTAGAGCTTGATCTCGATGTCCACACCTGCGGGGAGGTTGAGCTTCATCAGAGCGTCCACCGTCTTTTGGTTGGGACTCAAAATGTCGATGAGGCGCTTGTGGGTGCGCTGCTCAAACTGCTCGCGGGAGTCCTTGTACTTGTGGACCGCGCGAAGGATGGTCACCACTTCCTTCTCCGTGGGGAGGGGAATGGGGCCGGAGACGGCGGCGCCAGTGGACTTTGCCGCTTCCACAATACGAGCGGCGGAGTTGTCGAGGATCTCATGGTCATAGGCCTTGAGACGGATTCTGATCTTTTGGTTGTTAGACATAGTTCCTCCTTGGCATTTTTGCACGATGGGAGGACAGCTTCCCCCATCCACTCATCCGGGTGTATCCTGAAGAGTGGAAAAGAAAAAAGGGAACCTGTTCCGCCCCAGCTCTCGGCTGGGACTTCTCCACAATAATTCCCTCAAACGCCCTCTTTTTCTTGCCTGTGGGCGATGAGCAACCTATTGCATCGTCGCGTTTGTCTTTTTTGTCATACCTGACTATTATAGCGAGAGAATTGGGAATCTTCAAGGATTTCCCCGGCTTTTCCCCAAACTTTTTACGAGAAAAATAAAAAAGGGACTGTAGTCCCTCTTTTTCATCGATACTTCACGGCGATGACGTCGACGAGGTTGGCGAGTTGCTCCATGGCGTCGAGACTCGCCTCCAATTTATCGAAGAGTTGGGTCCACCGCAAGATCTTGACCAGGTTCTCTTCGGTGGCGTAGAGGTGGTGCATCGTCTCCCGATAGAGGGCATCCCCCTTTTCCTCGACGGCGTTGACGGCGATGACCTTGTCCTTGAGGACGGTGGACTTTTTGAACTGGGAGAACTCCAAGGCCACGTCTCGCATGAGGATTGCCCCTTCGAGGATGAGGTTCACAAAGTCCAGGGCCGCCTTTGGAATCTCTTGGACGCAGTACATGTAGAGCCCCATGGCCACGTCTTCGATGGTGTCGGTGACGTCGTCGAAGGCCTGGATGAGGGCGACGACGTCCTCCCGTTCAAAGGGGGCGCTGCCGTGGCCCTGAAGGGCGTCCATGGCCTCGTGCATCAAGTCGTCCCCTTTATTTTCAATCTTGTGGAGTTGATCGAGGAGGTAGGGCAGTTCCTCTTCGTTGTGCTCTCGCATGAGGTCGTCGAGCATCTGGGCGGCGGTGTAGGAGATCTGGGTCATCTCCCGAAAGCAGGTGTAATAGTCGTAACGGCTTCGGCGCATGTCATCCTCCTAGTTCTTCAAAGACGTCAGCGGCGCGGGGATGCGTCCCCCTCGGGCGGCAAAGAGGCTCGAATCTCCCCCGTGGACGGGGAGGATGGGAGCGCGGCCCAAGAGCCCACCAAAGACCGCTTCTTCTCCCACGGTCTTTCCGATGACGGGGATGATGCGCACGGCGGTGGTCTTGTGGTTGATCATGCCAATGGCAGCCTCGTCGGCAATCATCCCGGCGATGGTGGCGGCGCTCGTGTCCCCGGGAATGGCAATCATGTCGAGGCCCACGGAACAGACACAGGTCATCGCCTCAAGTTTGTCGAGTCCAAGGCTTCCCTCTTGGGCGGCGGCAATCATCCCCTCGTCTTCCGAGACGGGAATGAAGGCCCCAGAGAGACCTCCCACGTGGGAGCTCGCCATCATCCCGCCCTTTTTTACTGCGTCGTTTAAGAGGGCAAGGGCCGCCGTGGTGCCGTGGGCACCGACGACGGAGAGGCCCATCTCTTCGAGGATGCGGGCGACGCTATCCCCAATCGCCGGAGTCGGGGCGAGGGAGAGGTCGATAATCCCAAAGGGAAGGTCTAAATTCTCCGCCACTTCTCGGGCCACGAGTTCTCCCATGCGGGTGATGCGAAAGGCGGTCTTCTTGATTTCCTCCGAGAGGACGTGGAAGGGTGCTCCCTTGCATTTTTCCAAGGCGCGCTTGACGACCCCCGGGCCCGAGACGCCCACACTCAACTGGGCGTCACTCTCGCCGACGCCGTGGAAGGCCCCAGCCATAAAGGGATTGTCCTCCACGGCATTGGAGAAGACGACGAGTTTCGCGCAACCGAGGCTATCTCTCTCCTTCGTCGCCAGAGCGCATGCGCGAATCGTCTCGCCCATGAGGGCCACAGCGTCCATGTTGATCCCCGCCTTTGACGAGGCGAGGGCCACCGAGGCGCAGACCCTCTCGGTGGTGGCGAGGGCGACGGGAAGGGCGGCGATAAGGGCCCGATCCGCTGGGGTCATCCCTTTCTCCACCCGTGCGGAGAACCCGCCGATAAAGTCCACCCCCACCTCGTGGGCGATGGCATCGAGGCAGGAGGCGTAGCTCACCAGGTCCTCATGGGCCTTCACAAGGTGGGCCATGGGGGTGATGGCAATCCGCTTATTGACGACGGTGACCCCGTACTTCTTACCCACCCGGTCCCCTTCTTCCACCAGATGCTCGGAGAGGCGGGTGATCTTGTCGTAGATGTTTCGCTGGGTGGTCTTCGTGTCCCCGCCGATGCAATCGAGGAGGTTCACCCCAAGGGTCAGGGTGCGAATGTCCAGCTTGTCCTCGTCGAGCATGCGAATGGTCTCGAGAATGTTGCGATGTTCCATGAGATGCTCCTAGAGTTGGTGCATGGCATCAAAGAGGGCTTGATGCTGGATGCGAATGGACATGCCCATCTCCTCCCCAAGGCGAGAATAGCAATCGACGAGAGCATCGAAGTCCTCGTCACATTCCTTGAGGTCGACGAGCATAATCATGGTGAAGTAGTCTTCCATAAGGGTTTGGTTGATGTCTAAGATGTTGATGCGATGGTTCGCAAGGGCACCGGATATCTCGTGGACAATCCCCACCCGGTCCCGGCCAATGACAGATAGTACAGCTTTCATAGTCTCCTCCTCTCCAGTCCTTTCATTCTATCATGAATCCGAGTCCGGGGCATAAAAAAAGAACTTCGTGTACGTGGATACACAAAGTTCTTTCCAGCAAGGTTTAGCGCTTGGAGAATTGGGGGGCCTTACGGGCCTTCTTCAAGCCGTACTTGCGACGTTCCTTCATCCGAGGGTCACGGGTGAGGAAACCTTCCTTCTTGAGAGCGGGGCGAAGGGATTCGTCCACTTCCAAGAGGGCACGGGCGATGCCTTGACGGATGGCACCAGCTTGGCCGGTGAATCCACCGCCGACGACCTTGACGAGGACGTCAAAGCTACCTTCGAGACCCGTTGCGGTGAGGGGAGCCTTGGCGACGTTTCTGAGGGTTTCGTAGTCGAAGTACTCAGCGATGTCGCGGCCGTTGATGACGATCTTTCCCTCCCCTTGTACGAGGCGTACTTGGGCGACGGAAGTCTTTCTTCTGCCAGTTCCGCGGTATTGTTCGAGTGCCATATTCTCCTCCTCTCTTAGATGTTCAGTTCTTCAGGCTGTTGTGCTTGGTGGGGATGTTCCGCACCAGCATAGACCTTGAGCTTCTTGTACATTTGACGACCGAGGCGATTCTTGGGCAGCATTCCCTTGACGGCCAATTCCACGATGCGCTCGGGATGCTTGTCTCTCATTTCCTTATAAGAGATCTCGCGACGTCCTCCCGGATATCCCGTGTGATACGCATGCACCTTTTGATCCCACTTGCGACCGGTCAAACGGACTTTGTCGGCGTTGACGACGATGACGAAGTCACCGGTGTCCACGTGGGGGGTAAAGATGGGCTTGTTCTTGCCGCGCAGGATGCTCGCCACCTCAGAGGCAAGACGGCCGAGAACTTTGTCCTCAGCGTCGACGACATACCATTTTCTCTCAACTTCTTTAGCTTTCGCCATTGTGCTCTTCAATGAGGCGTCCTCCTGTTTCTAATATTTTCGCGTTTCATTGGATTCCGGGGCTGAAACACTATCCTACATTCTAAACGACAGAAAAGTCCCTTGTCAAGAGAATTTCTTCCCAAGTCCTGGCCGTTGTGCTATTTTAAGAGAAGAACGACGAAAGGAGAAGTCCATGCATCCCACCTATGCCCCCTACGACCTTGGGAGTTTTGTCCCCTTCTGTGGAAAAGAGGGAGTGCGTCCCTATTCCCTCCTCCACGAAGACCGCCCCCTCTCCCTGCCCCCAGAACTCATCCGCGCCCTGGAGTATCTTTTGTGGTACGTCCCCAACATCAACTCCTACCAGTCCCAAGAGAACTCCCTCATCGGCAAGGCCCTCTACGACGACTTCACCTTCGATCTCCTTCGAGAAGTCATGGAGCTCTCCACCGACGATGTCCTCTTCTGCGACGAGATTCCCGCCCACCTCTTTCACGCCTACTGGGACCGGGTGGACCCGAGGTGTCAAAAGCTCCTCCTCACCCGTGGAGAAAAGGAGACGAAGACCGAGGCCCTGTTGCGCCACACGAGAAATGCTCTGGCCCATGGCTTCTTTAACGTCGTCGACGACATGCTCATCGGCTTTGACTTCAAGGGCCCCGGGGAGGTGTCCGCGTCTCTGTGCACTGCCATCGTCCGCCTGCGCCCTGCCCTCCTCTTAAAGGCGTTGGAGACCATTGACGCCGAGGTCACCGCCGAGCGCCTCGCAGCCATCGCCTTTCGACGCGCGGGATACTGTATCGTCGCCACCCAAGCAGAAGACCCATCCCTCCCCTACGACTTTTCGATGGAAAAGAATGGACGCGCCTTCGCCGTGGAGATTCGAAAATTTCAGACTCCAGACGCCCTCACCCCAGAAGATCTCGCTCCCATTCTCGAGGGCTTTGCCCACCTGGAGGACGTGGGCCTCGTCCTCTTGATGGATTCGGGTCTTCTCGACAAGGACTGCAAGGCCCTTCTGAAAGAGCACCGCATCACCATCTTGGACATCAAGGACATCGACGCTCTCCTCCATGGCCAGGACATCCTCGCCTCCATTGAGAAACACGTAGACCTCGGCGTCCCGGCAAAAACTTCGCGTAAGCGGCCTCACGAGGAAGACGCCCCCCACTTCATCAAAAAGAAGCCCCGCCATCACAAGAGACACTGACCCAGGGAAGCCCCCTGGGTTTTTACATATTCTTTACAGAGACCTCCCTTCTCTCTTTACAAAGCCCTTCTATACTGAAGGTAAAGCTACATTCTTATTTCACACCTTCTCAAGGAAAGGAGAATCTCATGCGTCTAAAATCCTTGGCTCTCTTCGGCCTCTGTCTTCTTCTGATGGGCTGCGGGCGGTCCGCTTCCTTCGACCCCTCCTCGGAGATTGGAGTCATCGTTCGAGAAGAGGGCTCTGGCACACGCGGGGCCTTTACTGAACTCTTTCATCTCACAGAAAAACAAGGGGAAAAGACCCTGGACACCACCACGGACCTCGCCTCGGTGACCAACTCCACCGCCGTCATGCTCTCCACCGTCTCTGAAGACGTGGGAGCCATCGGCTACATCTCCATGGGCTCTCTCCAAGAGTCTGTCAAGCCCCTCGCCATCGACGGCGTCGCCCCATCTCAGGAGACGGTCCAAAGTGGTAACTATCCCGTGGTACGCCCCTTCCTCCTCGTTGCACCAGAGCAGGTCTCGGATCTCGCGTTAGACTTTGAGTCCTTCATTCTAAGCGATGAAGGCCAGGCCATTGTGAAAGAGGCGGGCTACATCCCCGTGCCCTCACAGGGTGTATACTCTCCCTCCTCCCTCTCGGGTCAGCTCACCATCTCCGGGTCCAGTTCCGTCAGTCCCGTCATGGAAAAGCTCAAGGAAGCCTATGAGAAGAAGGTCCCCGGGGTCCACATCGACGTCCAACAGAGCGACTCCTCCTCGGGGATCTCCGACGTCATCGACGGCGCCTCGGATCTTGCAATGAGCTCCCGCGCCCTGAAGGGTTCGGAGACCAATGCCTCCATCGTCTCGACTCCCATGGCCATGGATGGCATTGTCATCATCGTCCACCCCGAAAACCCCATCGACACTCTCTCCAAAGAACAAGTGAAGGAGATCTTCAATGGCAAAATCACACACTGGTCTGATCTCAATTCCTAAGACCAAAAAGGGAACCTCTGAGAATCCCACCGAGACTTTCGGGAAGATGTTCTTCTACGGTGCCGCTCTCTTGAGTGTCTTTTCCCTCTTTCTCATCGCCGCCTTTCTCCTCAAGATGGGGCTTCCCGCCGTGCTCACCATTGGCCCGCGAGAGATTCTCTTTGGGACGGTCTACAAACCCGAGGCGAATCTCTTTGGGAACTTGCCGATGATCTTCGGAACCCTTGCCATGACGGGACTTTCCCTTCTCATCGCCGTTCCCCTAGGACTTTTTGCAGCCATCTGCTTGTGCTATTTCTTAAAGGGATCCGTGGCAGAAGTCTTTGCAAGTCTTCTCGCCATTCTCGCTTCCATTCCCTCGGTGGTCTATGGGTTTTTCGGCCTCGTCCTCATCGTGCCCCTGGTTCGTGAATTCTTTGGAGGACGAGGGATGAGCCTCTTGAGTGCTTCCCTCCTTCTGGCGTGGATGATTCTTCCCACCATCGCCATGACTGCCTACGCCAGTCTCTCTGCCCTCGAAGGTTCTCTCTACGAAAGCGCCCTCGCCCTCGGTGCCACCCATGAAGAAGCGATCTTGGATATTCTCTTTCCCGCGGCAAAACGGGGCATCATCGGCGGCATACTTCTCGGCCTCTCTCGCGCCGCCGGGGAGACCATGGCGGTTCTCATGGTGGCGGGCAATCAACCTCGCATCCCCACGGGCCTCCTCCAGGGCGTCAGGAGCCTCACCACCAACATCGCTTTGGAAATGGGCTATGCCACAGACCTCCATCGCCAGGCCCTCATCGGCTCCGGCGTCCTTCTCTTCCTCTTCATTTTCCTCGTCAATCTCTTCGTGTTCTTCCTCACTAGGAGGATGGGTCATGACTCGTAAAACTCTGCGCATCTACAGCTTTCGCGCCCTCGTCTTCTCAGCGGCAAGTCTTTGTGCTCTCTTCTTTTTCCTTCTCCTCGGGGAGCTTCTTATCAAGGGACTTCCTCACCTTCGACCCTCTCTCTTCGCCCTCACCTACTCCTCGGAGAACGTTTCTCTTCTCCCCTCCCTCATCAACACGATGAGTCTCACCATTCTCTCACTTCTTCTCGCCGTTCCCTTTGGGGTGGGCGCCGCGATTTGTCTCGTGGAGTTTCTTCCACGCCATCACCCCCTCGTCGTCTTGCTTCACCTCTCTGTCCAGACCCTCGCCGGGATTCCGTCCATCATCTACGGTCTCTTTGGGGCTCTCTTCTTTGTGAAGACTCTCCACATGGGTCTCTCCCTTCTCGCCGGGGTATTGACGGTGAGCATCATGGTCCTTCCCATCGTCATTCAAACGACACAAGAGGCTCTCCTCAGCGTCCCCTCCTCCCTCAGGGAAGCAAGCCTTGGCCTCGGAGCCGGGCGGGTGCGCACGAGTCTTGCGGTCCTTCTTCCCGCTGCCTTTTCTGGAATCTTTTCGGGAGTGCTGCTTGCCATCGGGCGCATTCTAGGAGAGAGCGCCGCCCTCATCTTCACTGCGGGCACCGCCGTGGCCATTGCCACCAATCTCGAGACCTCGGCGCGAAGCCTTGCGGTCCACATGTTCCAACTCGCCAGCGAAGGCCTTCACTTAGGAGAAGCCTATGGGACTGCCCTCGTGCTGGTCCTATTCGCCCTCGTCATCCATCTCCTCGCCCGATTTCTCGCCAAGAAAGGAAGCACCACATGGAAAAACTAAACCTCTCCCACGTCCACCTCTCCTACGGCGGGCGGCCCATCTTAAAGGACATCTCCCTCGTCGTCCCAGAGCGATCCGTCACCGCCTTTATCGGCCCTTCAGGGTGTGGAAAGTCCACCCTCCTAAAGACGATGAACCGCATGACGGAGTTGACAAAAGACTGTGAAACCACTGGACGCATTGCCCTCGATGGAGAGGACATCAAGGACCTCCCCCTCCCACTCCTGCGCCGCCGTGTGGGAATGGTCTTTCAAAAACCCACTCCCTTTCCCATGTCCATCTACGACAACATCGCCTACGGCCCCCGTACCCATGGGATCAAAGACAAATCTCGTCTCGATGAGATCGTGGAAAATGCCCTAAAAGACAGCGGCCTCTTCGACGAGGTCAAGGATCGTCTCACAAAGAGTGCCCTCTCCCTCTCCGGTGGGCAGCAACAACGCCTCTGTATCGCCCGGGCCCTCGCCGTGTGCCCGGAAGTCCTCTTGATGGACGAGCCCACCTCGGCACTGGATCCAATTTCTACGGCGCGGATTGAGGAACTCATCCTTCGCCTCAAAGAGCGTTATGCGATCCTCATCGTCACCCACAACATGCAGCAGGCTCAGCGTATTGCCGACGACACCGCCTTCCTCTACATGGGTGAACTCGTGGAATGCGCCCCGACGAAGGAACTCTTTTCTTCCCCTCGCCACCAGCGAACGAAGGACTACGTCGCTGGCCACTTCGGTTGAATTTCCTCGAGAACCGTCCTACAATGAAGACACTGAAAGGAACAAGTGGTTAGAAAGGACACCTATGATTTACTGTGTCGAGGACGACGCCGCCATCCGCGATCTCATGTTGTACACCCTCAAGAGCCAGGGCTTTGAGGCCCAGGGATTCGGGGACGGGGAGGAACTTTACGAGGCCTTGGAGCGACAACTCCCAGAACTTCTCCTCCTCGATATTATGCTTCCGGGAGAAGACGGACTTCAGATCTTGCGCCGCCTCCGCGCACAATCGAAAACCGCCCAGCTGCCCATCATCATGACCACCGCCAAGGGGACGGAATACGACACCATCGTCGGCCTGGACCAAGGGGCCGATGACTATCTCGCCAAACCCTTCGGGATGATGGAGATGATTTCGAGGATTCGCGCCGTCTTGCGCCGCAGCACCTCTGTCAGTCCCTCGGTGCTTTGTGTGGGAGAACTCGTCCTCGACCCGACGCGCCACGAGGTGACCTATGCCCATCACGTCATTGAACTGACGCCAAAGGAGTTTTCTCTTCTCGAGACCCTGATGGAGCACCCCGGGCAGGTCTTCTCACGAGAGCAGCTCTTCACGAGAGTCTGGGGCATGGAGGCCCTTGGTTCGAGCCGTACCGTGGATGTCCACATCGCCTCCTTGCGTCGTGCCCTCGGCGATGGGGCAAGTGCCATCGAAACCCTCCGAGGCGTCGGCTATCGCATGGTGAAGAAGGAGCTCTCGCGATGAATCCCCGTCCCCTCCTTTCTACCCTTACCCTGCTTCTCCTCGTAGGACTGTTGAGCGCGGGAATCGTCGCTTGGGGAAGCGCCTCCTATTTCCACCACATTCAGGAAGAACACCTCCGCTTCGAAGGAGACCTCGTAGCCACTCTCGTTGCCTCCCACGAGGAAGCCTTCCTCTCGAAGGTCTTCGAGACGCCCCGCCCTGTCCGCCTGCGCCTCGAAGGAGCGAATCTCTCCTTTGACTCCTTGGAGTCGACAAACCCTGGCGAAGGATCCCTCGGACTTTCCTTCGCTCCGATTCATCACTTGACAAAAGACCTCCCCGCCGGACAAACCATCATCCTCTCCGCCTCCTACCCCGGGGGGCTCGCCCTTCTCTTGGGGCACACCCAGCCCCTTCTCATCCTGTTTCTCCTCGCGGGGCTTGGGGCCTTCTCTCTTCGTCACCGCCTCTTTCCAGTCGTCACGAAAGACGACTCGTCAGAGCAAGTTCTTCTCCCCCTCCTAGAAGGCCTTGAATGCCCGGCAATTCTTCTCGATGAGAAGGGAGACATCCTCTATCAAAACCCCAGGGCCCATCCCAGAGATGTGCAAAAGGAACCCATCGACAACCTCCCAAAAGAGGGCATCCAACCCATCGCCCTCCCCGATGGTCGTCAGGTCCTACTTCTCTCCGAGAATCGCGCCCGTGAGGACATGAGTGCCCTTCGCCGAGAGTTTACCTCCAACGTCTCCCACGAACTGAAGAGCCCGATCCACGTCATCTCTGGATACGCGGAACTTATGAGCCAAGGCCTTTTGCCGGAGAACGACGTCCCCAGTGCAGCGAAAAAAATTCTCGATGCCTCAGAGCACATGCGCCGACTCATCGACGACCTCCTCTACCTCACCCGCCTCGACGAAGGGGATCTCTATATGGCGAAGGAACACTTTGATGTCTCCTCCCTCGTCGACGACGTGGTGGGTGCCTATGAAGAGGAGATGAAGGAGCGTCGTCTCACCCTCACCTGCAAGACGTCGTCAGTAATGGCGACGGGGATTCGCCCCCTCTTAGAGACTGCCCTCAAAAATCTCGTGGAGAATGCCATCGCCTACAACGTCGAAGGTGGAAGCCTTTCGATTTCTCTTCGCGAAGAAAAAGGCGAAGTACATCTTTCCGTTGCCGATACAGGTCATGGCATCGCCCCTGAAGAACTCGAGCGCATCTTCGAGAGGTTTTACCGGGTGGAGAAGAGCCACAGCCGTCACCTGGGAGGGACGGGGCTTGGCCTCTCCATCGTCAAACACGCCATGTCCGCCCATCAGGGGCGGGTCGTGGTCAAGAGTCACCTCGGCGAGGGCAGCACCTTCACCCTCATCTTCCCCCGTGAGTTCCACGAAAAAAGCGACGCCTAGGCGTCGCTTTTTCTCTCCATCGGCGGAGTTTGGGTGGTGAGGTCCACAAACTTCGTGAATTCTTTGCGAAATCCGAGGTCCACCGTCCCCGTTGGGCCGTTTCTATGCTTGGCCACGATGAGCTCGGCAATGTTTTTCCGCTCGCTCTCTTCGTTGTAGTAATCCTCCCGATAGAGGAGCATGACCACGTCGGCGTCCTGCTCGATGGCCCCCGACTCCCGCAGGTCCGAGAGCATGGGTCTGTGGTCCGTGCGAAGCTCCGGGGCACGGGAGAGCTGGGAGAGGGCCAACACCGGCACGTGGAGTTCCTTGGCAATGGCCTTCAAAGAGCGGGAGATGGCGGAGATTTCCTGTTGCCTGCTCTCGGTGCGGGTCCCCATCTGCATGAGCTGGAGGTAGTCGATGACGATGAGGTCGAGTCCCTTTTGCTCCTTGATGCGCCGACACTTCGCCTTGAGTTCCAATGGAGTAATCCCCGGGGTGTCATCGATTTCGATGTGCATCCCTCGAAGGATTTCCATGGCTTCAATGACCCGCATCCAGTTCTCGTCGGCGAGCTTGCCGCTGATGATCTCCTGCATGTCCACGTGGGCGTTGCTGGAGATGATCCGCTGGACGAGTTGGTCCCGGCTCATTTCCAGGGAGAACATGGCTACCGAGGCCTTGGCGCGGAGGGCGGCGTTGGTGGCGATGTTGACCATAAGGGCGGTCTTTCCCATAGAGGGACGGGCGGCGAGGAGGATGAGATCCGACTTCTGAAGCCCGGAGAGTTTTCGGTCCAAGTCGGAAAATCCCGTGGTGAGTCCCGTGAGTCCCCCTTGATTCTTCGCCCGCTCCTGAATGGCGGAGAAGGTGTCGTAGAGAATATCCTGCAAGGGGACGAGGCCGCCCATCTGGGTGTTTTGGGTGATGTCGAAGATGGACTTTTCCGCCCGCTCGACGATAGCCCCCACATCCCCCTCTTGGCGGTAGCAGGTGTCGATGAGGTCATTGGAGGCCTCGATGAGGCGGCGCAGAGTCCGTTTGTCCCGTAAGATGTTGCAGTAGTGCTCGACGTTTGAAGTGGTGACCACGGCGGTGGAGAGAGAGGCGAGATAACTCGCGCCCCCGACGTCCTCCAGGTGCTGGTCCTTCGTCAGACGATCGGCGACGGTGACGAGGTCCGCGGGCTCACTGGCGCGGTAGAGGTTTCCCATGGCGCGAAAGATGAGGCCGTGGGCCGGGCGGTAGAAACAGTCCTCTTCCAACAGTTCCAAGGCGATGGTGAGGGCGTCTTTGGAGAGCATCATCGCTCCTAAGACCGCCACCTCCGCCTCGTCGTCATAGGGGGGCAGGCGCCCTTCGAGGGCGTCCATTTACGCCAGTTCGACGGAGACCTTGAGCTTTGCCACAATCTCCGGATAGACCCGGACGGGAACGGTGATCATCCCCGCCTCTTTGATGTTTTCCTTCAGTTCGATGCGCTTCTTGTCCACGGTGAGCTTTTCCTTTTTCAGGGCGTCGGCAATGTCCTTGGAGGTGACGGCACCAAAGAGGCGTCCCCCCTCTCCCCCCTTCGCAGAGATGGTCAAGGTCATGGACTCGAGTTTCTTCTTGAGCTCCTCTGCTGCGGCGCGGTTCTTCGCCTCTTCCTCTGCCTCCTTGGCCTTTTGTTCCTTCCACGAGGCGAGGTTGTCGTCGGTGGCTTCAATCGCCGCCTTCTTCGGGAAGAGGAAGTTGCGTGCGTAGCCGTCGCTGGCCTCCACCAGGTCCCCGGCCTTTCCGAGGCTCTTCACGTCTTTTAAGAGAATGATTTTCATGGTTGTTCTCCTTCCTCTAGATACTGGGAAATGGCTTCTAGGAGTTTTTCTTGGGCCTCTTCCAAGGAGTCGGTGGCAATCTGTGCCCCGGCCATGTTGAGGTGCCCACCGCCGCCGATCTTTTCGAGAATCAGCTGGACGGAGATGTCCCCGAGGCTGCGCCCCGAGATGTGGATGGCCCCCGGGCGACGGGTGAGGACAAAACTCGCCCGAATGCCGTGGATGTCCAAGAGTTCGTCGGCGGCTTGGGCGGCGACGAGGATGGAATTCTTCGCATCCTTGTCGAGGGTGGAGATGGCGATGTCATTGAAGTAAATCTTCGTGTTCTTCACCACCTCCGCCCGGGCGAGAATCGTGTCGTAGTCGTCTTCGAAGAGGGCCTTGACCCGGCCCATGTCGGCGCCGTTTCTCCGAAGCGTCGACGCCGCTTCAAAGGTGCGGACCCCGGTGTGGAAGGAGAAGTTCTTCGTATCCACGGCGATGCCGCTCATGAGGGCATCGGCCTCGAAGTCAGTGAGATGGAGATCGTCGTCCATGTAGCTGAGCATCTCCGTCACCAACTCGCAGGTGGAGGAGGCGTAGGGTTCCACATAGGTGAGGACCGGGTTATTGACGAACTCGGTGCCGCGGCGGTGGTGGTCGATGACCACGATGGAGCGCGCCGCTTCTACCAGGGGCGGATGTTCCGCAAAGGAGGGCTTGTGGTTGTCCACCAAGATGACAAGACTCGTGGCACTGAGGCGCTCCATGGCCTCGGCGCCGGTGATGACCCGCTCGTACATCTGTGGCTCTTCCGCCTTCATCCGTTCGATGAGGTTGTCAATACTCGGGTTCGAGGCGTTTAAGACGAGGTAGCCCTCGCGGTGGCGATTCTCCACGGCGCGCAACACCCCGACGGCGGCGCCAATGGCGTCCATGTCCGCGTTTTTGTGAGGCAGGACGAAGACCTCGGAACTCTTGTCGATGAGTTGGCGAAGGGCCCCTCCAAGGACCCGGGCTTTGACCTTGTTGCGCTTCTCCGCCGCTTTGGACTTTCCTCCGAAGAACTCGTAGGTGTCCTCCACCCGCACCACCGCCTGGTCTCCTCCACGACCTAGGGCCACGTCGAGACAGGTGTCCGCCTCTTCATAGGCCTCTTTAAGGCCCAGTCCCGGCGAGGAGATCCCAATGGAGAGGGAGAGGGGGATGGCGTTTCCCGCCTCGATTTGGCGCACCGCATCGAGGACGGCGAAGCGGCGTTGACGGAGCTGCTCAAAGGTGGCGCAGCTCATGACGGCGAGGTAGGTGTCGTCGGAGACCTTCCGCGCCAGGGCACCCGCAGAGAGGAAGAACTCGGTAATCGTTGAATCCAAGGCCCCTTGGACCATGGGTTCTCTCCCGGTCTCCACTGTGTCCATGGCCTCGTCGAAGTTGTCCACCTCTACGAGGGCCACCACGGGTTGACTCAGGCGATAGGCCTCTTCCAGCTGGGTCTCGTCGGTGATGTCCACCCAGTACATCATGAGGGTCTTGTCGATGCCCGAGGTGGTCTTCGACGTGTCGAGAAGGTTCTTATAGAGGCGATAGACCTTCCCCTCGAGGGCGACTTCCTCCTGTCCCTCCTCCAGGGCCAAGGGGCGACCCAAGAGGCGCTGAAGGTTGACGTGGAGAAGATTTTGGTCCTCGAAGAGATCGGAAAAACTCGTGTTGTACCAGGAGATGTTTCCCTCGTCATCACAGAGGACCAAGGGGAAGGGCATGTGGAAAATGGCGTGTTTCGTCGCCTGGGACAGGTCTTCTCCCATCCCCTCCACATAGGAGACAAAGGCCTCGTGACGCCTCTTTGCAAAGACCCGGGCCACTTGCCAGATGAGGAGAAGTCCCAGGATGCCCAAGAGGGCCATCTTCCACCGATAGAAGGCAAGGAGGACGCTTAAGAGGGCGACGACGGCGAGGCTGACCCCGACTTCCGACCAGTTCACACTCTCCTTAAACGCCTCCTCTCCTCTCAGAGGAATCCCTTCACTTTGTTGTTGATGCGATTCTTTCATAGAACTCCCTTCTAGTGACCAAGGCGCCTGATGTTTAAGGCGTAGTCAATGAGTCCAACGGTCAGGAGAAATCCACGGAAAAAGGGCAGGACCACCATGGCGACGAGAAAGACATTCCTCACAAAGGAGGGCATCTTCCACCGCTCGAGAAGATAGCTCATAAACCCGAGGCCTCCGACGAAGAAGAGAAAGCCCACGAGGAGCTGTCCGTTTTCCATGAGAAGACTCTCCACCGGCGCCACAGCTCGGGGAAAGAGCATGGTGATTCCAAGGACGAGGAAGAGGACGAGGAAGAGCCCCTCGGGGAGTCGTAGACTCGAGAGGCTTCCCGGAAAGCCGACGTGAATGCCTCGGCTTCGCAGACTCCGCCCCGCCAGGGCACAGGTGGCGTAGGAGAGGACAAGACTTGCAATGAGAAGAAGAGCGGGCAAGAGGCCAATCATCTCCGAGAGAAGGCTCGGCAATGCCTCGACATAACTTTGCAAACTCTCCCCTTGCATCCCCACTTGGATGAGGGCCTGTTCTTGGAGCTTTGCGATTTGGGCGGGAAACTCTGGGTCTTGAAGATGGCTGATGGCTCCGCGACTAATGAGCAGCACCATCATCGAGAGAAAGACCACCACCGTCCCAAAGAGGACGTTGCGATCCCAAGAGGCCCGGCTCACAAATCCGTAGTGCAAAATCAAAAGGAGTGGTCCAAAGAGGGTGAGGACCCCCAGACCTAAGAGTGGACTCAGAAGAGCCAACACCCCACAGAGAGCGAGGAAACACAAAAGGACCTTTCCGAGGCCCTGGGCCACCGCCTCTGTGAGAAAAAATACGGGCAAAAGGACGTAGGCGATGGGGAAAAAGAATCCGAGCATCACCACGAAACTCGCCTTCAAAACCAGGGGCAACAGCCCCAGTTGACGTTCTTTCAAATACTCACCTCACAGAATTTGTCTTCCCCTTATTGTAGCACATTCCGGGATTCGGGCAAATTCAATTTCCCTTTCGCAACCGAAGGACCCTGCGCTTTAATGCCTTCACCACGTGGTAGATGGCATAGCGGGTGCCCGGCCATGGGTCGTCCCAAGCAAAGGTGGAGGGCACGATCCGGTCCCCCTTCTCCTGGGCGCGGAGCTCTGCGGCAGAGTATCCTTCTCTCCTGTAGGCCCGCTTCGCCGAGATATCCTCCAAGAGATAGCGCCACTTGACGTGGAAGTCCTTTCGGAAGTCCTCGTAGGTGAGATGCTCTCCCGTCATCTCCCGATAGGTGCGGTACGGCGGGTCCATGCCGATGTCCACGAGCATCTCCGTGAAGTTGATGTAGCGGACGTTGACCTCGATGAGGTAGATCTCTCCCGTGAATTCATCGCGCTTTAGCTCAATCTCTACAAACCCTCGGAAGCCAATGCCCTCGAGGAAGGGCTTGCAGAAGGCCTCGAGTTCGGGGATCCACTTCTGTTGGGTCAAGGTCGAGGCCCCAAAGTGGGGAGGCCACTGACGAATCTTGTAGGCACTCGTCTCACAGACCACCTTCCCCTCTTGATTGAGATAAGCGTCGTAGCAGTAGCAATTCGTCTCGGGGCCGGGGATGATGCGCTGGATAAAGATGCCGTGGCCGTCGCGGCGACACATGGCGACGAGGTCCTTGAGCTCCTCCTCGGTCTCCACCCGATAGACCTTTCGCCGGTAGGCCTTCACAAAGCTCGGGCTGTCCTTCGGCTTTAAGATACAGGGATACCCAATCTCTTCTCGCACCCGCTCGACAAGATCCACCTCTTCCCCATCGATCTGCTCGGGGGTGCGCACTCCTTGGGCCTTGGTGTAGCGCAACAGGGTGGACTTATCCATCAGCCCCGTCAAGAGCCCCTGTTCCCGTTGGGGAAAGAGGAAGTGTTCCTTCAATGCCTCGAAGTTTCTGTCCACGAACTCCACGTAGGGGTCCGCCGTGGGAAAGAGGACCATCTTCTCCTCTTCCCGAGAGGCGAGGTCCAAGAGAAATTTCAGATAGTCTTCTTCTTGGCGCCGATAGTGGGGCCCGATGAGGGCCTCCTTGACGTAGCGGCTTCTGCCGTAGGGATTTGGTTCGTCGTGATCCACACTGATGACGTAGACCCCTTTTCTCCCGAGAGAGCGCGCCACGGAAAGTCCAATGTAATAATTCGTCCCAAGGACCAGTGCCTTGTGTTTCATCGTATCACCTCTTCTCTATTATACCCCATCCCAAGAGGGCGTGATATAATGACAACGACCAACCATTGAACCGAAAGGAGAACGCATGCTGCAAGTCACCGACGTCAGTGTCATCTTTCCAGATAAAGTCCTTTTTAATGAAGCCAACCTTCTCTTTACCCCGGGCAATTGCTACGGCATCATCGGGGCCAACGGCGCTGGAAAATCCACCTTCTTAAAGATTCTCGCCGGAGAAAAGGAGCCCTCGACGGGCCACGTCTCCCTCAAGAAGAACGCCCGCCTCTCAAAACTCGAGCAAAACCACTTCGCCTACGACGACGAAACCGTCCTCGATACGGTGCTCCTCGGGAACCGTCGCCTCGTGGAAGTCATGCGGGAAAAAGACGCCATCTACATGAAACCCGATTTCTCCGACGAAGACGGGATGCGCGCCGCAGAACTCGAGGCAGAATTTGCAGAAATGGGCGGCTGGGAAGCGGAGGCCGAAGCCTCTTCCCTCCTCCAAGGCCTTGGCATCGGCACCGAAGAGCACGGGAAGAAAATGGCAGAGCTCATCGAATCGGACAAGGTGAAGGTCCTCCTCGCCCAGGCCCTCTTTGGAAGCCCCGACGTTCTCCTCTTGGACGAGCCCACCAACGGCTTGGATCTACACGCCATCTTGTGGCTCGAAGACTTCCTCGCCGACTTTGAAGGGGTCGTCATCGTCGTCAGCCACGACCGGTACTTCCTCAACAACGTCTGTACCCACATGGTGGACATCGACTTTGGAAAGATTAGCCTCTTCGTCGGGAACTACGACTTCTGGTACGAATCGAGTCAATTGGCTCTCCAAATGGCCAAGGACCAGAACAAGAAGAAGGAAGAAAAAATCAAAGAACTTCAAGCCTTCATCGCCAAGTTCTCCGCCAACAAGTCCAAGAGCCGTCAGGCCACGAGCCGAAAGAAGCTCCTCGACAAGATTACCCTCGACGACATCAAGCCCTCCTCCCGCCGCTATCCCTTCGTGGGATTCACCCTCTCGCGGGAGCCGGGAAATGAAATCTTAAACGTGGAAAACCTCTGTGCTGAGGGCCTCTTCAAGGACCTCACCTTCCGAGTCAACCACGACGAGAAGATTGCCTTCATCGGCAACGAACTCGCCATCAGCGCCCTCTTTGACATCCTCGAAGGAGACAGAGATGCTGACGGAGGGACCTTTACCTGGGGCCAGACCATCACCCACACCTACTTCCCCAAGGACAACAGCGCCTACTTTGACGGCGTCGACCTCTCCCTCGTGGACTGGATGCGCCAGTTCTCCGAGGAGCAGAGCGAAATCTACCTCCGGGGCTTTCTCGGAAAGATGCTCTTCTCCGGCGACGAAGCCCTGAAGAAGGCTTCCGTCCTCTCGGGAGGCGAAAGGGTGCGCATGATGTTTTCCAAGATGATGCTCACCCCGGCGAACGTCCTCATCTTCGACCAGCCCACGAACCACCTAGATCTCGAGAGCATCACCGCCGTCAACAATGGTCTCACCGCCTTTAAGGGCAACGTCCTCTTCACCTCGAAGGACCACCAGTTCATTGAGACCATCGCCAATCGCATCATCGAAATCTTCCCCGATGGCACCTTCCGCGATCGCACCATGAGCTACGACGACTACATCGACACCTACTACAAGAATGCCTAGGTTTTTCAAAAAAAGTTCACCATATCTTAAGACAATGATGAAAGCGGCCGTGGTATTCTAGAGATGGTTCTGAGAGACGATTCCTCCAGAACGAGCCTTCTCAACCATGTTGAGTACTCATCATCACGAAACCAAAGAGATTTGCCCACACCTCTCCTTTCCATGGGCGGCCCAGAGAATTTCTCTGGGTTCTCTTTTTTTGCAAAGAAAAAGCACCGAGGACGGTGCTAGACTTCATGGCGCGTGATGGGGGCGACGGTGGCCTTGGTGAGGTCGAGAAAATCCTCGAGGGAAAGGCACATCTGCATCCCCTTCCGCCCGGCGCTGACGTAGATCTCAGAACATGATGCGGCGCTCTCGTCGATGACGATGGGCATGGCCTTTTTGAGGCCCACGGGAGAGCATCCTCCCCGATGGTAGCCCGTCAATGGGAAGAGCTCCTTCTCGGCGATGAGCTCCACACTCTTCTCCCCGAGGACGGCCCCCGCTTTTTTCAGGTCAAGGTGGCTCTTCACCGGGATGACAAAACACCCAAAGCCCTTCTTTGACGAGGCGATTAAGGTCTTAAAGGTCGCTTCCACAGGACTTCCCACCGCCTCGGCAATGGCAACCCCATCCACCTCCGTGTCTTCGTCATAGGTCTTTAAGGTGTAGGCAATCTTTGCGCCATCGAGGATGCGCAGGGCATTTGTCTTCTTCATCTCCTCTTCCCTCCAATCTGTCGGTAGAAATCTTCGGGCCGGGCGCAGAGGGGAAGACCCGTGCGCAGATGGGCCTCGACGAGCCAAGGAAGGCGCAAATCGGCGCGCAAAATCTTCTCCTCGTCGAGAAAGACCTCTTCCCGGGATCCGGCGGCGAGGAGCTCTCCCTTTCCCAGGACGAAAATCTTCTCGCAGGTGCGATAGATGAAGTCCATGTCGTGGCTCGAGAGGACAATCTTCGTCCCCTGGCCGGCGAGTTCTTCAATGAGTTCCACAATCTGGCGTTCCATGGCGGGATCGAGGCCGGCGGTGGGTTCGTCTAAGAGGAGAAGCTCCGAGCCGAGGGCCAGACACCCGGCGAGGGCCACCCGCTTCTTCTGTCCATAGGAGAGGTAGTGGACCGGGCGCTCCCTCAAATCCCAGACGTCGACCCGGCGAAGACTCTCTTCGACCCGACGGGCAATCTCCTCTTCCTCCACCTGGAGATTTCTCAGGGCAAAGGCCACGTCGTCATAGACGCGAGAGAAGAAAATCTGCTTGTCCGGGTCTTGAAAGAGCATACTCACCCGCTGACGATAGGCGCGCAGATGGGCCTTCTTATAGGAGATGGGCTCTCCGTCGACAAGAATCCGTCCCGAGGTGGGCTTTAACAGGCCCAAGATGCACTGAAAGAGGGTGGACTTCCCCGCACCATTGGCTCCAATCACCGCGGTAATCGGCGCATCTCCCAAGGTGAAGGAGAGGTCTTTTAAGGCCTCGATGCCATCGTAGGAATAGTCGATGTGTTCCAGAGTAATCATAGAACCTCCTAAACGTGAAAGGACCCGTTGAAAAACTTCAGCTCCAACTGTTCCCGCCAACTATCATAGCTCTTCATAATCCGAGAAAAGATGCCGCTTGCGAGGATGGAGAGACCCCGCACCGTCGAGGAGAGGCTGTTGCGATAAAACCGCAACACAAGGGCCTGGTGCATGGTGAGAAACTCCTCGAGAAAGATGCTGATGAAGCGATAGATGAGGACCATGAGTTCGAGGATTTCCTCGGGGACGTGGAGAGATTTCAAGAAGGCCACCTGTTGGGGAAGGGGTGTGGTGAGGGCGATGAAGTAGGCACCGCTCATGGTGGCAAGGGCGCGGCTCGCCAGGGCGAGGGCCACGGGAATCTGACTCTTCTCAAAGACGATGTGGAGCCCTC
This sequence comes from Bacillota bacterium, assembly GCA_023442775.1. Classification (GTDB taxonomy): domain Bacteria; phylum Bacillota; class Clostridia; order Tissierellales; family Peptoniphilaceae; genus JAEZXH01. Next base: position 41,470 of record JAEZXH010000004.1, on the reverse strand, counting down.
CCTCGGTGCGAAGGCTCAACAAAATGCTCACCAAGGAGATGAGGAGAAACCCCAGGGGAATGGCGTAAAAGCGAAAGAGCGCCCGCCAGGGAATCCGCGCGTAGAGAAGGGCGCAGATGACGATGACGACAATCCCGAGCTGTACAGGCACAAAGGGCACGCAAAGCCCCATGAGGAGGAAGAGCATCCCCAGGAGAATCTTCGTGCGTGCCGCAATGAGACTGAACCGATTGTCGTAGCTATACCGGTCAATGGGACTCATGGTTCTTCTTGCCCCGGTTGTAGCCGAGATAGTAGAAGATGACCCCAGAGCCAATGGCCGCTTGCAGAGCGAAGAGGAGGGACTCAATCTCTCCACTTGCCGGCTCATAGATGGGCTCGAACCAGGGCTCGTAGCTGGGATCGACCTCGGAGATGATTCCCTCGGCCTGGTCGTCGGATCCGCCAAACTCTGCGTCCTTTAAGGTCATCACGGGAATGATGGCGAGAAGGAGCATGGCGAGGATGAGAATGAGTTTAGTGGAGCGTTTCATGGAGCACCGTCCTTCCTTCGTGTTCGAGGACCTTATCGAAGATAAGTGCCGTCAAGATCCCTTCGATGATGGCGAGGGGAATCTGGGTGAGGGCAAAAATTCCTAAAAACTTCACCGCACTGCCCATGACCCCCGTCGCCGGGTCGGGATAGGCAAAGGCCAATTGGAAACTCGTCACCACATAGGTGAAGAGGTCCCCAAGGGCGGCGGCTAAGAAGACGCTCACAAAGGTGTTGAGGCCCATCTTCTTCCCTGCACGATAGACACCGTAGCTCACCAAGGGGCCGGCAATGGCCATGGAGAAGGTGTTGGCGCCTAAGGTGGTGAGGCCACCGTGGGCGAGAAGAAGGGCTTGGAACAAGAGGACGATGGCCCCCAAGACGGTCATCACCGTGGGGCCGAAGAGGATGGCACCAAGGCCCACACCCGTCGGGTGGGAACAAGATCCGGTCACCGAGGGAATCTTCAAGGCACTCAAGATAAAGGCGAAGGCGCCGCAGAGGGCCAAGAGGAGTTTCTTATCGGGGTGGTCCCGGAAGATCTTGCGGATTTGGATAAATCCATAGATGAAAAATGGTGCGCTGGCCACGAACCAGAACAGTGCCCACTTCGGACTCAAAAAACCCTCCATGATGTGCATGGCGTAGGTGGGCGTCACCACGACGAAGAGGCAGAAGAGAAAGCTCAACATGCCATAGAGTTTACGATTGTGCTTCATAACCATCCTTTCTAGAATACCCGCACCCCTAGAGCGGTCCCGCAAGGGACTTGTATTCCCATTTAGCATACTCCAAATGCACATAAGTTTCAAGATTTTTCGTAATATTTTGCAAAAACCGTAAGAAACAAAAAAAGAGAAGGATCACTCCTTCTCTTTCACCTTGTCGATGTAGGCTCCATAGCCCTTCTCCTCCATCTCCTCCAAGGGGATGAACTCGAGGACAGCGCCGTTCATGCAATAGCGAAGGCCTCCCGCCTCTTCGGGACCGTCGGGAAAGACGTGGCCCAGGTGGATGTCCGCGTCGGTGCTGCGCACTTCGGTGCGTCGCATGCCGTGGGAACGGTCGTCGTGATAGGAGAGGACCGCATCCTCAATGGGCGCGGTAAAGGATGGCCAGCCACAGCCCGGGTCAAACTTCGTCTGGGAGGCGAAGAGGGGCGCGCCACTGACGCGGTCCACGTAAATGCCGGGACGCCACTCCTCGTTTAAGGGACTCGTCCTCGGCGCTTCCGTCGCCGAGTGACGGGCGATGGAGTATGCCTCCTCCCCGAGACGCTGGCGAAGCTCTTCCTCGGATTCATGGCGACGGGGATAGGCGACGAGGGGCTCTTCTGCGAGGGCGAGATTAATATGGCAATACCCACCGGGGTTCTTTCCAAGATAGTCCTGATGATAGTCTTCGGCGGGGATGAAGTGGCGCAAGATTTCCACCTCAATGGCGAAGAGACGACTCAGGTTCTTGTGATTTCTCTCCTCCACTTGCCAATAGTTTTCCAAGATCCGCGAAACCCTCGCCTTCTCCCTTTCGTCGGCGACGTAGACTCCAGTACGGTACTGACGTCCCACGTCGTTACCCTGTTTGTTGACGCTATAGGGGTCGATGATGCGCAGAAAATGGGCGAGGATCTCCTCGAGGGTGAGGATGGCCTCGTCGTAGACGATGCGCACCACCTCTGCGTGATCGGTCTCCTTTAAGGTCTCATAGCGGGCAGAGTCCGTCTTTCCGTTGGCGTAGCCCACTTCTGTCTCGATAACGCCTCTGATGCGCTTAAAATATCCTTCGACGCCCCAGAAGCAGCCTCCTGCAAGGACGATGGTGTGTGTCATAGTCTTCCTCCTTTGTTTCTATGACCTTGATACCCAAAAGAGCCTTACTTCGTTACAGCTCCGTGACAAATTCTCATGAGAACGCTCCCCCTTGGTCAGGATTTTTCTCTCTTCGCTATACTTAAAGTAGACACACGGCCCCTCTCGGGGTTGGAGGAGGGATGATTATGAAACGTCACGTCCAATCCCTCGTCCTCATCCTCGTCCTCATGGTGCCCCAGATGATTTTCGCGGCCCAATCTCCGCGCATCGAAGTCCGGGGACGCCTCATTGAAGCGCAGCCAGCTGCCTACATTAAAGACGGGCGCACCTACGTGCCTCTCAGGTACGTCACGGAAGCTCTTGGGTGTACCGTCGACTGGATTGAAGAAGAGCAGACGGTGGTGATTGCGAAACTCGGTTCCCCACGCCTGTGGCTCGTCGTGGGAAAGACGAAGGCACGCCTCGGCGACAAGGAGATTTCCTTGGACTCCCCTGTGGAGATTCGCGGCGATCGCACCTTTGTCCCCTTGCGCGCCATTGGCGAAACCCTCGGGTTTCAAATCCGTTGGGACCAGGAGACCAATACTGTACGTGTGGATTAAAAGAAGGTCGGTGGCCTTCTTTTTTTCGTGGAAAAATCCTCGGGTTGCGGTATGATAGAGAAAAGACTTTGGAGGTATGGGCACATGTTTAGCTATGACAGCATCGCATTTTCTCTCGATCTCATCGGCACCATCGCTTTTGCCATCTCCGGGGCCCTTCTCGGGATTCGCCGGAGCATGGACCTCTTTGGCATCCTCGTCCTCGGGGTAGTCACCGCGGTGGGAGGAGGGATGATTCGCGATACCCTCCTGGGACTCACTCCGCCGAGGGCCCTCGTCTCCCCCCTCTTCTCTGAGGTGGCGGTGGTCTCCTCCCTTCTCCTCTTTCTCCTCTTCTTCCTTCGCCGCGATCTTCTCATGAGCCATTACTTAGAGATCTTTGAGCGGGTCCTCGTCTTCTTCGACGCCCTGGGCCTTGGGGCCTTCACCGTCGTCGGGATGAACGTCGCCGCCCAAGCGGGCCACGGGGACCACGGATTTCTCCTCCTCTTTATGGGGATGATCACCGGCATCGGCGGCGGCATCATCCGCGATCTCCTCGCGGGAATCGTCCCCTTTGTCTTCATCCGCCACGTCTACGCTGGTGCTTCCCTCGGGGGCGGATTCGTCTATCTCCTCCTCGCCCACCTCTTCGGGGACTCGACGGCGATGCTCGGAGGATTTTTCGCCGTGGTCCTCTTGCGCATGTTCGCCTACCACTACCAGTGGCACCTGCCGCGCATCCTCTTTGAAGAACCCGATTACGTCCAAGAAGCCGAAAAGGAGCAACTATGAGTAAAGACCGCGTCCTCGCCGCCTTGGAGGCGCACCGAGGCGAACACATCTCGGGAGAGAGCCTCGCCAAGGAGCTCGACGTCTCCCGCACCGCCGTCTGGAAGGCCATCGAACTCTTGCGAGGGGAAGGCTATGACATCGAGGCGACGCCGCGGCGGGGCTACCGCCTTGTCGGCGACTTCGACCGCCTCTCCGAGGGAGCCATCCGCACCCACCTCCCGGCTCCTTTGAAGGACATCTCCCTCGCCATCTTCCCCACCATTGACTCGACGAACAACGAGGCAAAGCGCCGCTTCCTCGACGGGTCCCTCCATCGCTGGGATACGATTCTCGCCGAAGAGCAGACTAAGGGGCGAGGGCGCACGGGAAAGAGTTTCACCTCCCCGGCCCACACGGGACTCTACATGACCACCCTCTTTCACGAGGGGCCCCTTCCCATCTCCACCACGGAGGAGCTCCTCGTCACCGTTCGCGCCGCCGTCGCCGTCTGCCGGGCCATCGAATCCTTGACGGGTCTCAACCCAAAAATCAAGTGGGTCAACGACCTCTATCTCGGGGATAAGAAAATCTGCGGCATCCTCTCGGAAGCGGAGCTCTCCATGGAGAGCCACGAGCTTTTGGCCATCTACCTCGGCATCGGCATCAACGTCACTACCCGCCCGGAGGACTTTGGAGAGGTGGCCAACGTAGCAGGAAGCCTCGACGTCCACCTCTTTCGCTCAGAACTCGCCGCAATGATTCTTCGAGAACTCCTCGCCCTGGAAGAGGTTCCCCGGGAGGCGATTATGGAGGCCTACCGCAAGCGGAGTTTTCTCATCGGTCGACGGGTGGCCTTCACTTATCAGGGCCGAACTCTCGAAGGCCTCGTCACAAGTCTCGACGACGACGCCCACCTTCACATCGACGTCCACGGAGAGGAACTCGTCCTCTCCTCGGGAGAAGTCTCCTTCCAAAACCTCGGTTTTGACCAATAAAAAAGCCCGCTCATTGCGGGTTTTTTTGTTGCCTTCTCGGGAGGATGAGAAAGAAATAGAGCCAGTGGCCGAGGACGACGATGACGAGGGCACTGCGGCCAATGGGATTTTTCATGAGAAGAAAACTCAGGGCGCAGATGAGACTCACCGTCACCACGATGCGCACCCGGGTTTTCAGAGGCAGTGGCCCCTCTTGGCGATAGACCTCGACGTAGTTGCGATAGAGGCTCTGTCGTCGCAGCCAGGCCTCCGCCCGAGGAGAACTCTTCGCAAAGAGAGCCGCCGCCAAGAGGAGGAAGGGCGTCGTGGGCAGGACGGGGACCATGGCCCCGACGCTCCCAAGGCCCACACAGAGAAACCCGAGGGCGAGAAAGACCCGTCTCATCGGCTCTCCCGAAGACACTCCCCATAGAGGACGTCCCGGGCCCAGGCCTTGGCGCGGGCGAGGTCCTCTTCGTCGGGGCGCGTCGCCGCAAGGGCGCGGCGGCGGTTGTTCTTGGCATTGGGGGCGTGGTGATTCGAGGCGGGAAGGGCCTCGAGGCGGGGATCTCGCGCCGCTCCCACGGCGCCTTGAATGGCGAGAAGGCCGACGACGCTTCCCCCTTCAATGGACTCTGCGGTCCTCACCAAGACCTTCGCTGCGTGGAGGCTGTGGGGGTAGGCCCCAAGGGTCATAAAGAGGCCAATGGTCTTCCCCTTCAAAGCGTCGCACATCGCCTTGCCCACCGGATCTGGGCCCCCCTTGTCCACCCAAAACCCCGCAAAGACGAACTCCGCCTCTAAGACCTCCTCTTCGGTCAATTCCTCTGCGGGGACGAGGCGGCACGCCTCCCCGAGTTCTTCGGCGATGGCCTCGGCCACCTTCTTCGTGTTTCCCGTCTTACTTACATAGGTACAAAGAATCATAGTCACCTCAATAGGCTCCAGCGGCATTGGCAATATCCGCATAGGCCCAATGTTTTTTCGTCACGTCAGAAAAGGGCATGACTGCATAGTTGGCAAAAAATTCTGCATCGGCGTTTCGCTTGTAGGCGCGATTGATGACGGCACAGGCCTCGGCGCGACTCATCTTTGCATCGGGGCGAAATCTCCCCTTGTCGTCGCCCTTCATGAGGCCCAGACTCTGGACGGCGCCGATGGCCCCGCGGGCCCAGTGGTTTTGCTTCACGTCGGAGAAACTCGGTCCCTCGGAGAGCTCCCCATTAAGGCCCAAGATCTTCACCATGAGGCTCGCAAACTCGGCACGACTCATGGCCTTCTCTGGCTTAAAGGTCCCATCTTCGTAGCCACTCAAGAACCGCGCGCTCTCCATAAAGCCCACAGCGTCGGCGTACCACGCAGAGTCCTTCACGTCCTTAAAGGAGGAGTAATGACCGACCCGGTCCTCTCCCCCGTCGAGGAGACGGCGGAAGATTTGGGCCACTTCGGCGCGCTTGATCTCCTTCCCGGGACCAAAGGCCGTCTTCGTATACCCCGACATGTAGGGGGCTTCCACCGCCTTCATCGCCTCGGTGATCTCCTTCACCCAGTCCTTTTCCTCGGACTCGGTGAGGCTCTTTTTGAGGGCCAGATACTCCCCTTGGGCCACGGCGGCACCGAGGCGCGCCCGGTTCTCCTCGGTGACCCGGGAGGTGTCCATGCCCTTGCCGTGGCGCACATAGGCCTCGACACGGCCCCGGTCCACCACGTCCTCTTGAGCCGTTGCCGCCACTTCCCCACCGACGACGAGGCTACGGGTCGCCTCCTGGTCCTTCCCATCGGTGGACTTGGCCACGACTCTTAGGCGCGTCCCCTCCTTTTGGGGATTGATGACGATGCGAAAACTTCCATCCTCCTTGGCGACGCCCTCGGCGAGGAGGGTCTCATCCTTGAAGATTTCTACCTTGGCCTTCCCATAGGTCGAGCCGGTGAGGACCTTATCCCCGACCTGGAGGGCTTTCACGTCGAGTTTTCCATCGAGGCCCGACGCCACGACGGAACTCACCTCTTCCTGGCGAGCGTCCTCATTCCCATCGACGCGCTGGGTTGAGAGGACATAGGTGTCGTCGAGACGGTTCGTAAAGGTTCCCGTGGCCTTGACCTTCAGGTCAATCTTCACCACGAGGGCCTTGAGATTCTTTAAGGCCTTCACGTCATTGACACTCATGGAGAGGGTGTCGGAACCCTCGAGGTTCGCCTTGGAGAATTGGACCCAATCCCCTTGTTTGGGCTCGGAAATCTTCTGCCCCACAAGGGAGAGGCGCTTGTCAAAACGCACGGTGACGTTAAAGGACTTGTAGGTCTTTTCCACCTGTTGCGGGAGATTGACCCGCAGGGTGTAGGAGAGCTCCTGCCCCTTCTTTCCCGAATAGATGGAGGGCTTGATCAAGAGGACTTGAATCTCCTCTGCCCCGTAGGCGGGAAGGACACTTCCAAACAGAAGGAAGGCTCCAAGGAACAAAAGCAACCAGTTTCTTCTTACGCTTCTCATAAGTTCCCCCTTTCACTAGCTCCATTATAACAAAAGGCGTCATCGCCCTAGGGTTACACTTGTGTGACACCTAGGCGCGACGACGCTTCTGCATCAGTTCAAAGAGAATCTTCACTTCCTCAACCCGAAGCGCGATGAGTACCACCCCATAGGCCAGGGCACAGAGGGCAATACTCACGAGGAGGCCAAGATTTCCTCCAATGGGCAGATGCCGTTGAAGAACCAACCCAAGACCCCCCATGAGGAGAGAGGCGACGAGAATCTTTCCGAGATTCTTCGAGGTGTGGGTCCCGAGGCGAAGCCCCTTACGCCACAAATCCGCCGCGAAGATGAACGCCCCGACGTAGAGGGAGATACTCGTGGCGAGGGCCAATCCCTCGAGGCCCAAGGGACGACGCAACATCACCGACAAGGTGACGTTGACGAGGACCATGAGGACGGAGTTTAGCATGGGAAGGCGCAATCGTCCCTGGGCGTAGTAGGCTCTGGAGAGAATCTCCCGAAATCCGAGGCCCACCACTCCGATGGCGTAGGCGAAGAGGACCTGCCCCGTAATGAGGACGTCCCGCTCTCCAAAGGCCCCGCCGCGAAAGAGAAGGCTCACAATGGGTTCGGCAAAGACGGCGAGACCCACCGCCGCGGGGATGACGAGAAGACTCATCAGGGCGATGGACTCCCGCATCTCCCGGCCAAACCCGGGAAGATCTCCCTCGGCAAAGGCGGCGCTCATCCGCGGGAAGGTGACGGTGACAATACTCGTGATGACGATGCTCGTCACGAAATCCATGAGGCGGCTGGCGTAGTTCATTGCACTGATTCCCCCGTCAAAGACGGTACTCGCCAAGGCCTTATTGATGAGATAGTTCAGCTCGATCACCGCCGTGGAGACGAGGACGGGAAGAATCATCTGGACCATGCGGCGCAGGTGGACGTCCCGGGTGTCGCAGAGGACACGGTGGTGATAGCTCGTCTTTCGAAGGGCGGGGAGGAAAATCACGTACTGGAGGACGAAGGCGAGAAAGATTCCCGGCCCCATGAGATCTCTGTGAGCATAGCGGCCGAGGGCCATGGTTCCCATCAAGAAGACATTCATCACCATGGGATGGGCGACGGACACGATGAAGTGGCCGTGAATCTGAAGATAGGCGCGAAAGACACTGGCCAGTGCGGTCACCGCAATGGAGGCCAGGGCAAAGCGGCTCATCTGGACGCACTGCTCGAAGTTGGCACCAGAGAGGCCCGGGGCCATCATGTGGACCAGGGGACGGGCCCCAATCACCGCCACCACGGCGACGATGAGAAACATGACCCCCAAGACGTTGACGAGGTTCGCCATAAAGAGATCCGCCCGGTCCTTGCCTCGGGAGCGCTTTAAGTCGTCGTAGAGGGGAATGAATCCCGTGCCGATGGCTCCCGTCAAGAGGTTTGTTAAGACCATGGGCAGAGCAAAGGCCACGAGGAACACATCCGCCGTGGCACTTGCTCCAAAGAAGGTGGCGAGGGTCTTCTCCCGCAGAAGGCCAAAGACCTTGGCGAGAATCGTCACCACCATCAAGACGAGGGAGGCTTTTCGCATCTTACTTCTCCGCGAGAAGGCCTAGGACCTTTCTCGTCGCCTCCTCAGAGGAGAGCTCTTCGTTTTCCATCTCCCGGCGGGTGGAGAATTCCACCACGTCTTCCGAGGCCTTCTTCCCGACGGTGATGCGCAGGGGAATTCCGATGAGATCCCGGTCGTTGAACTTCACCCCAGCGCGCTCCTTCCGATCGTCTAAGAGGACCTCCACTCCCTCTTCCAAGAGGGCTTCGTAGATCCGTTCACCGAGGGCGAGTTGGGCGTCGTCCTTGGGGTTGACCACGGTGACGATGGTGGAATAGGGGGCAAGGTGCAAGGGCCAGATAATGCCCTTGTCGTCGTAGTTTTGTTCCACAATGGCGCTGACGCTACGGGTGATACCCACGCCGTAGGAGCCCATGACGAAGGGCTGTTCCTTCCCGTTTTCGTCGAGGAAGTTGGCGCCGAGGGCCGCAGAGTACTTCGTGCCGAGTTGGAAGATGTTGCCCACTTCGATGCCTCGGGCGAAGGAGAGGGGATTTCCCTTCTCGTCCACGTCCCCGGGAGCCACCATGAGGAGGTCCTCCACCACTTCTCCCTCGAAGTCTCGGCCGTAGTTGGCCCCGGTGAAGTGGTAGTCGGTCTGGTTCGCCCCGACGACGAGGTTGTCCATCTTCGTGAGGGAAGCGTCGATGAGGATGCGCACGCCCTCGTTGATGCCGATGGGGCCGGTGAACCCCGGGGCGGAGCCGAGTTCCTTCACAATAGCTTCGTCGTCGAGCATCTCAATTTCGTGTTCTGCAGCGCCGAGGTAGGCGGCGAGTTTCACCTCGTTGAGCTCCCGATCCCCGGGGATGAAGACGAGAACCGGCTCTCCTTGGACACGAAGGTCGATGGCCTTGGCGCAGCGGCGCTCCTCCCTGCCCAAGAACTTCGCCACCTCTTCGATGGTGGAGGCCCCGGGGGTGTGGACCATCTCGAGGGCTTGCTGTTCTTCTCGCTCCACATCGGGGTAGAAGACCCGGGCCTTTTCGTCGGTGGCGGCGTAGGAGCCGTCCTCGGAGTAGCAGATGACCCCTTCTCCCGTCTCCGCAAGGGCAATGAACTCTTGGGAGGAGTTGCCCCCCATAGCTCCCGCATCGCCGTAGACCACACGATAGTCGAGGGCCATCCGGTCAAACATCCGCTTGTAGGCGTCGTGCATCACCTGATAGGACTTGCGCATCCCCTCTTCGTCCTTGTCGAAGCTGTAGGCGTCCTTCATGGTGAACTCACGGGCGCGATTGATTCCAAAGCGAGGACGCTTCTCGTCTCGATACTTCGTCTGAATCTGGTAGAGGTTTAAGGGCAACTCCTTGTAGCTTCGCACCTCTCCCTTGACGAGATCGGTGAAGTACTCCTCCGCCGTGGGCCCGAGGCAAAATTCCCGGCCGTGGCGGTCCGAGAGCTTGAACATCTCCGGGCCGTAGACCCCCCAGCGTCCAGAGGCCTCCCAGATTTCACGGGGCTGGATGGCACTCATGAGAACCTCTTGGCCCCCGGCGCGGTCCATCTCCTCCCGGACGATGGCCTCGACTTTTCGCACCACCCGATACCCGAGGGGCATGTAGGTGTAGACCCCGGAGGCGCTACGGCGAATCATCGCCGCCCGAAGGAGGAGCTTGTGGCTCATAATCTCCGCATCGGAAGGTACCTCTCGAAGGGTGGGCATATAGAGGTTGGTCATTCTCATTGGTGGTCTCCTTTCTGGAAGATGCTCATCTTCTCAATGCGGTCAAAGGCCTCTTTCATCGGGTGAAGGCCGAGGGTCACGGCAAAGCGCACGTGGCCGTCCCCGCCCGGGCCGAAGTTCTTCCCGTCGATAACCCGGACGTGGGCCTCGTGGAGGAGGGCCTTCGTAAATTCTTCAGAGCTCAGCCCCGTCCCCGTCACCTTGGGGAAGAGGTAGAAGGTCCCTCGTGGGGGAGAAATCTCAATGCCGGGAAGGGCCTTCAAGCGCTCGTAGGCGTAGTTCATCCGCTCCTTGAATTCCGCGGTGAGCGCCGGCTGAATCTCGTGGCGATGGCGAAGGGCGTAGAGTCCCGCCCGTTGACTCACCGTCGGCGTGGAGAAGATGATGGCACTGTGGAGGTTCATAAAGACGTTGATGAGGTCCTTGTGGGCGATGATGCTCCCAATGCGCCATCCCGTCATGACAAAGTCCTTGGAGAAGGAGTTCACAGTGATAACGCGCTTTCTCTCCTGGGGTTCAAACCCCATCATCGGGACGAAGTCCTCGGCGTAGGAATAGATGGTGTAGATGTCGTCGGCCAAGATGAGAACATCGTGTTTTTCACAGATGTCGTAGATCTTTCTCATCTTCTCCTTCGTCAGACACGCTCCGGTGGGGTTGTTCGGCGTGTTCAGGATGAGAAGCTTCGTCTTCTCCGTCATCGCCGCCTCCAAAACCTCGGGGGAGAGCTCGAAGTTCTCCTCGTGGCGCGTCTCGACAAAGACGGGAGTCGCCCCGACGTAATCCACCTGATCTTGATAGACCCCAAAGAAGGGAGAGGGGATGATGACCTCGTCTCCCGGGCCCGTAAGAGCGGAAAGGACGAGGACCATGGCCTCGCATCCGCTGGTGGTGATGAGAATCTCCGAGGTGTCCACGTCGATGGCGTACTCGTCCTTGTAGAACTTCGCCACCTCCTCGCGCACGTCCACCATTCCCTGGGGATTGGTGTAATTCGTCATCCCCGCCATGGTGTCCGCAAAGGCTCCCTCGATGATGAGCTCATGGGTGCGAATGTCCGGGTCCCCAATGGAAAAATTCACCAAGTCCTCGAAGGTCTCATCCTGATCCGTTCCCCCGGAAAAGGGCGATTGAGGCATGTTCTGATATTTTGCGCGCAAGTACTGTTTCACGACGTCCTCCTTCTCTTGTTCTAGCATCCCTTCATTATACCATCCGAGGGATAAAACTTCCATGAAGGCCAATCTCTACAAGAAAAAATCCCGGATCACCGGGATTTCTCTAGGGGCGAAAGACTTCTCTGACCACAAACACCAAGACGGTGAGGACAAAGGAGCTCGCTCGTTGATTTTGTCCGAGGAGTTTCTCCCTCTTCTTGAGGGCGCGATAGTAAAGGTCCGTTCCCAGGGCGTAAATCAAGAGAGTGATGAAACTGAGAATAAAGAGAGGAGTGATGTTCTCATATTGCCAAGCCCATCAAGAGGAAGTGCGGCGTTCCAGCAATGACGAAGAGCACTGTGGACAGCTTCATCATCTTCGTTTCGTTTATTCTAACCGTTTAGTTACAGTGCCCTCGATAACACGAAGAGGGAAATCAGGTTGAAGATATTCGCGCATCGTTCTTGAAAGAGGAGGCGGCGATGGGCCTCGTCGTCTGTGCGCTTCATCTCTCGCTCGAGGATGCTCTGGGAGGCGACCCCCCAGAGGACGAGGAGAATCTCAAAGGTCCGCCTCGTGTAGGGCCAACTCCTCCCAAAACTCGTAGCCCAATCCCAGGGCAATTGCCGCAATCCCCAGGGAGAGAATGATGAAGATGTTCTTTCCTTGTCCTTTCATCCTAGCCTCCTTTCGTCAATACGACATCTCTTTTCGTTTCCATCATACCCCCCGGTGATTTTTACGCAGGAGTTTTCGCGAAAAATGTTTTTTCCCTCAAGTTTTTCAAAAGGAGCTCCTCGCCCCTTCTCTTATGGTATACTCCTTGTAAGACTATGATTTGAGAAAAGGGGAGCCATGTGCTGAGAGGAACTCTGTTCGACCCTTGAGCTGATCTGGATCATGCCAGCGTAGCGATTTCTCGCCTTAGACGCTCCTTTTCTCATCCGTGAAAGGAGTATTTTTTATGTCCACCTCCCGCACTCGTCTTCTCGCCTATGGAGGTCTGTGCATTGCCCTCGCCCAGATTCTCTCCATGATTAAACTCTACGAAATGCCCCAAGGGGGGACCATCACCCCCGGATCCATGGTGCCCATCCTCCTCTTCGCCATCCTCTTTGGCCCGAAGGAAGGGGTGGGCCTCGGGGTTCTCTACGGCGTCTTCCAACTCCTCCTCGGAGGAAAATTCTTCCACCCGGCGAGTATGGTTCTCGACTATCCCCTCGCCTTTGGCCTCTTGGGTCTTGCCGGCGTGGCACAAAAAGAGCGTCTCTCCTCCATTGCGGCGGGGACGCTCCTCGGATGTTTCGGACGATTTCTCGCCCACTTTGTCAGCGGTTGGCTCGTCTTCGGGTCCTATGCCCCAGAAGGGGTGAGCCCTCTCGTCTATTCCTTGACCTACAACGCATCCTACATGATTCCGGAGACCATCATCTCCATCGTGCTTCTCGCAATTCTCGTCCCTCGCTTGAAGGACGTGATCAGATAAGCCATTCGCCGAGGAGGCTCCCCGCAAGGGCGACCGCTGCCTCGGCGGTTTTATTTCTCACGTCTAAAATCGGGTTGACTTCCACGAACTCACAGCTGACGAGTTTCCCCGTCTGGGCCACGCTCTCGAGGCAGAGGTGGGCCTCCCGGTAGAGCATGCCGCCTGGCACCTTCGTTCCCGTCCCCGGTGCCACCTCTGGGTCGAGGATGTCCATGTCAAAACTCACGTGGATGCCATCGGTACCGTCGGTGGCAATGGCGAGGGCCTCCTCCATGACGGCGCGGACCCCATAGGCGTCGATTTCGTGCATGGTGAAGACGTGAATTCCAAGGCGCTTTAAGGCCTCCCGCTCCCCGAAGTCCAGGTCGCGACTGCCGACGAGGACGAGGTTCTTCACCCCGAGGCGGTGGGGGCCAAGTTCGACGAGGCGCGCATCCCCTTCCCCAAGGAGGGCGGCAACGGGCATGCCGTGGATATTCCCAGAAGGGGAGGTTTCGTTGGTGTTGATGTCTCCATGGGCGTCAAACCAGATGACCCCAAGGTTTTGCACGTGGTGAAGCACCCCTTGAATGGTCCCCATGGCGATGGTGTGATCCCCGCCGAGGACCACGGGGAAACGCCCCTTTCCCATCTCTTCATCGACGGCGCGGGTCAGGTTTTTCACCCCTTCCACCACTTCTTCGAGGTGGTTGAGATTCTCGGAACTGCGCTCGTGGTCCAAGTGGTTCTTTACCACCACGTCCCCACAGTCGACGACGTCATAGCCAATGTTTTCCAAACGCTTTTTCATCCCCGCAAGGCGAATGGCCTCGGGGCCCAAGCGGCACCCCCGCATCGAGGCTCCCATGTCCAGGGGGCAGCCGATGAGGGAGATTTTCTTCTGAATTGTCGGATTCACGTGGACGTCTCCTTTCTTTTCGTATATCCTCTATTATACGTTGAACTCTTAATTTTGGAACCGCGAGGATACTATGAGACGATTTCTTTTCTTTCTCAGTGCTCTTTGTTACGCCTTGGGCTTTCTCCTGCCAAGTCCCCAGGAGACCCCCGGCCTCTACCCCGTCTTGGGAATCTTTGTGGGGACCCTGCTCCTGTGGCTCTTCGTCGCCATCGACTGGCCGAGTATCCTCGCCCTTTGCATGCTCTCTCTCGTGCCCACCCTCTCGACGAAGGACGTCCTCGCCGCTTCCTTTGGCTCTCCCACCTTCGCCTTTTTGCTCTTCGCCTTTCTCTGTACCTACACCCTCTCGAAGACTCCCCTCCTTCGCCGGATTGCCCTTCTCTTTCTGAAGAGCTCCCTCGCCGAGAAGGGGTCCCTTGGCCTCGCCGTCTCCTTCTTCGCGGCGGTGCTTTTCCTCGGCCTCTTCCTCTCTCCCACGGTTCTCTTCCTCCTCTTTCTCCCCATGGCGGAGGAGATTGTCACCCTCTTGGGCCACAAAAAGGGGGATGCCTATCCCTCGGCGCTCCTCTGCGGCCTCGTCTTCGTCACGGGAATCTCAAGCGGGATGACCCCCTTCTCCCACGTCTTCCCGGTAATGGCCCTCGACTTCTACGCCCAAACCACGGGAGAGACCATTGGCGTCGGCCACTTCCTCGCCTATGCCCTGCCCCTTGGGCTCCTGACGATTCTCTTGATGATGGTGCTCCTCCTCCCTGCCCTTCGTCGGGGCCACGAAGTGAAGAGCCTCTCCTTTGAGACCTTGCCCCCCATGGAGCGCCGGGAGGTCCTTGGACTTCTCGTCTACCTCCTCGTACTCCTTCTCTGGGTGGTCCCCGACCTGTTTCCCTCTCTTCCCTTCGCCGCCTTCTTAAAGGCGAGGGGAAGTGCCTTTCCGCCCCTTCTCGGCACGGTCCTTCTCTGCATCCTCTCCGTGGAAGGACGCCCCCTTCTCTCCATCTCCGAAGGCCTCGCCAAGGGAGTGCCCTGGAGCGCCCTCTCCATGGCCCTTGGGACCCTGGCTCTTGGCAGTGCCCTGACCCAAAAAGGGGTGGGGCTCACCGACGCCATCTCCGCCCTCTTCTCCCAGATTCTCACGGGGCACCACGCCCTTCTCGTCCTCTTCCTCATCCTCCTCTGGACCATGGTGCAGACCAACCTTTCGAGCAACATCGTCACCGTGAGCGTCGTCTCCGCCTTGGCCATTCCCCTCGCCCTCTCCATGAAGACCCTCGACGCCTCGTTGGTGGCCATCTTCGTCGGTGCCATCTCCTCCTACGCCTTTGCCTTCCCCCCGGCGATGCCCTGTGTGGCCCTGGCCATCTCCTCGGAGTGGACCAACGGAGGCTCCATCGCCATCCGCGGGTTGATTCTCGGCCTTGGAAGTGTCTTCATCGCTCTCCTTCTCACCGTCATCTTGTAGATAGAAAGGAACCACCATGACTCGCCTTGCCCCCCTGCGCCAAGAGATCGACGCCCTCGATGAGGTCATCCTCTCCGCCTTTGTGAAGCGGATGGCCCTTGCGAAGGAAATCTCGCGCATCAAGAAAGAAGAAGACCTCCCCACCCTTCAGCCTGGACGAGAAGAAGAGGTCCTTCGTCGCGCGCGGACCCTCGCAGGCGACGACCTCGCCCCCTATGCCGAAGAACTGTTGAAGACCTTGATGGGCCTCTCTCGCGCCTATCAGGAGGAGCTGCGGTAAGCCGCAGTTCTTTTTTTGTTCGTTACGTTAACCGTTCGTCATTCTAGGTTGACAGTCTTCTTTTTCTCGTGGTATGCTTTTCCCATCACCACATGGAAAGGAGCGCGCCATGCGTCAACAAAATCGCGACCTCGCTCTCGTGGGCCTCTTCGTCGCCCTCATTGCCGTCGGGGCCTTTATCCGCGTCCCCGTCCCCTACGTTCCCTTTACTCTGCAATTTTTCTTCACCACCCTCGCCGGGATGCTCCTCGGTGCCAAGAAAGGTGCCCTCGCCTCTGGGCTCTACGTCCTCTTGGGACTCATCGGCATTCCCATCTTCACCCAAGGCGGCGGACCGGCCTACATATTCCAACCCACCTTCGGGTACCTCGCCGGGTTCATCTTCGGTTCCTTCGCCACGGGACTTCTCGCCGAGAGAAAACGCGGCATTGGAGAACTCTTCCTCGCCGCCATCGTTGGGCTTCTCATCGTCTACGTCATGGGATGCGTCCACCTGTTTCTCATTCGCTCCATGTACTTAAAGCAGCCCATCGGCATCGTCCCCCTTCTCCTCCATGGCTTCCTCCTCCCCCTGCCTGGAGACGTAGCCCTCTCTCTCGTGGCGGCACTTCTCTGCCGTCGCCTCCGCCCTGCTCTCAAACGACTCTAATCCAAGAAAGAAGGTTTTGTGATGAACGCTCAAGAAGTCTACGCCTTAAGGGACCGTGTCCTCGACGGCCATGACGTGACCAAAGAAGAGGCCCTCGATCTCTTTGATGCCCCCCTCGAAGCCCTCGCCTCCTCTGCCGATGCCATTCGCCGCCACTTCTGCGCCGATGGATTTGACATGTGTACCATCATCAACGGCAAGAGTGGCCGGTGCTCGGAGAACTGCCGGTTCTGCGCCCAGTCGGGGCACCATCACACCAACGTCGACGAATATCCCCTCCTCGACGAGGAGACCATCGTCGAAGGGGCCAAGGAAAATGCCCGCCAAGGAGTGCTTCGCTACTCCATCGTCACCTCGGGACGTCGCCTCGCCCCGGAAGAGGTCAAGACCATGGCTCGTGCGGTGCGCCGCATCCGAGAAGAAGTGGACATCGACGTCTGCGTCTCCTTTGGCCTCCTCGAAGAAGAGGAGTTTCGCCTCTTAAAAGAAGCGGGGGTCTCTCGGATTCACAACAACCTCGAGACCTCGGAGCGCTTCTTCCCCTCCATCTGTTCCACCCACACCTTCGCCGACAAGCTTCAAGCCATTGCAAACGCCAAAGCGGCAGGTCTCGGGGTCTGTAGCGGTGGCATCTTCGGCCTCGGCGAAACCGTGGAGGATCGCATCGACATGGCCCTCACCCTGCGAGACTTACACATCAAGAGCGTTCCCGTCAACGTCTTAAACCCCATTCCCGGCACCCCCTTGGGAGACGTGACTCCCCTCTCCCCCGAGGAGGTCCAGCGGATGGTGGCCATCTACCGCTTCCTCCTCCCCGACGTCTCCGTGCGCCTCGCCGGGGGCCGTGGCCTCCTCCCCGACAAAGGACGGGCCTGTTTCACCTCGGGAGCCAACGCCGCCATCTCCGGCGACATGCTCACCACCCAGGGCATCACCGTGGCGAAAGACCGGGCCCTTCTCGACGAACTCGGGTACACCTTGAGGCACGATTATGCGTAATCTCTTTGTCACCGGCACGGGAACGGAAGTGGGAAAGACCTACGTCACGGGACTCCTCGCCAAGGCCCTGAAAGACGCCGGCGTCGACGTGGGCTATTTCAAGGCGGCGATGAGTGGCAACGAAAGAGACGAGAAGGGATCCCTCATCCCCGGGGATGCCCTCACGGTGAAGACCATGGGGGGTCTCTCCCAGGACCTCGCCTCCATGTGTCCCTACGTCTATGAAATCGCCGTCTCCCCCCACCTTGCAGGCCGCCTCGAAGGACCCGAGGTGGACCCGGAGGTGGTGAGAAAAGCCTATGTCGAGGCAAATCGCGCCCATGAGATGCTCCTCGTGGAAGGGAGCGGCGGGATTCTTTGTCCCCTCGCCCGAGGGAAGCACCACTTAGACCTCGTCGACGTGGCGCGCCTCGTGGGCCGCGATGTCCTCATCGTCGCCGATGCAGGTCTTGGCACCCTAAACGCCTTGGGACTGACCCTCTATTATCTTGAGCACGAGGGTTTTTCTCCCCTTGGGATTCTCCTCAATAACTTCAATGAAGAGAGCCCCCTTCACCGAGATAATCTCGAGATGATTGAGGAGATGACCGACGTCCCAGTCCTCGCCACCATCGCACGGGGAGCGATGGACCTTCACCTCTCAGAAGAGGCCCTCGCCCGACTCACAGAAAGGAACTCCTGATGCTCTGGTATCCCTACGCCCAGATGAAGACCATGGCTTTGCCGATTCCCGTCTCCTTTGCCCACGACTGCATCCTCGAGACGGAGCGGGGTCCCCTCATCGATTCCGTCTCCTCCTGGTGGAGCACCATCTATGGCTACAACCACCCCGCCCTTCGGGAGGCGATGGAGCGCCAACTCTCCATTCTCCCCCACGTCATGCTCGGCGGCCTCTCCCATACACCCGCGGAGAAATTGGCAAAGCGGCTGGAGGAATGGCTCCCAGGAGATCTAAACCACGTCTTCTTCTCCGACTCCGGCTCCGTCGCCGTGGAGGTGGCGTTGAAGATGGCCCTCCAATATTCCATCAACCAAAACAAGAGGCGAGAGCGCGAGGGCAAGGGTGAAGAGCCTCTGCTCACCGACCAAATGCGTCTCGAAGGAGCCCACCACGAAAACGGATTTGACCTTCCCACGCCGCGCCTCGAGGTCCTCTCCCTCACCCACTCCTACCACGGCGACACCTTCAAGACCATGGAGATTGGCGATGACGAAGACTACCACTTCATCCTCTCCGCCTATGGGAAGAGCCCTTACGTCCACCACATTCCCACAACCATCGACGCCTTGGAGGAGGCCTTCGCCGCCTATGGCCACCGCCTCTACGCCATGATTGTAGAACCCCTGCTCCAAGGAGCGGGAGGGATGCGCATGTACGACATTTCCTTCCTCGAGCGGGCCCGGGAACTCTGCGACGAATACGGGGTCCTTCTCATCTTCGACGAAGTGGCCACGGGCTTTGGCCGCACGGGTCACCGCTTCGTCGCCGATGTGGTGCTCCCGGACATTCTCTGTCTCGGAAAGGCTCTCACGGGAGGGACCATGGGCCACGCCGCCACCATCGCCAGGGACCACGTCTTCGATGCCTTCTATGACGACGACCCAGACTTCGCCCTCATGCACGGCCCCACCTTTATGGGAAATCCCATGGCCTGTGCCGTCGCCCTTGCGGGGATCGACCTCTTTGAAGAGCTGGACATCCCCGCCCGTGTCGCCCACATCGAGGAAAAGGCGCGAGAGATCATGGAGGGCTTCTCCGCCCCCGGGGTCAAGGAGGTACGCATCATGGGAGGCTGCATCGCCGTAGAAGTCGAGGATCGAGGACTCCTCGAAGGCTATCAGGAATTTGCCATCTCCCGTGGCGTCTTCGCCCGCCCCTTCTTAAACATTGCCTACGCCATGGTCCCCTACATCATCTCCGACGAGGAACTTACCACTGTCCTCACTACGATGAAAGATTTCTTTACTCGCCCAAGGTCTTGAGCCTTGGGCATTTTTTTAATGAAATACTACCATCGTGAAAAATATAACTTCCTAATTTGGGTTGCAAATTGTTTTTTTGTGGTACGCTATCTCTAAGAAAATAAACGCCTTGCCTAGAAAGCCCCTCAAACCTCCCGGAAAGGAGAACGTCATGGAAACTCGTCCCATGCCCCTTTGGGGAAAGATCTTGATCTTCGTCGCCGGTCTTGTCATCGGCCTTCTCACCGCCCCATATCTCCGCGCCCTCTTGGGCTATTGATTCCACAAAAAAAGCACCCCAAGGGGTGCTTTTTTGTGTTTACCGTTGGCCGAGAGCGGCGTCGTAGATGTAGAGGCCGTTCCAGGATTCGTTGATGCGCTCCATGCGCTCGACGATTCCGCGGAAGGTTTCCTCTTCTTCACGTTGTTCAGCGATGAACCAATCGAGGAATTGTTGGGTGTCCACGCAACCAGCTTCAATGGCATCCTTGTAGATTTCCTTGATACGACGGGTGACTTCCTTCTCGTGAGCGAGGGCGTCCTTGAACATGTCGGTGAAGGTTTCGTAGCTCGCTTCGGGCTTTTCCATGGCTTCGTATTCGGGAGTGAAGTCCATTTCATAGAGGAAGTTGTAGAACTTGCGGGCGTGGCCGAATTCTTCCTTGGCTTGCTCGAACATGAAGTGGGCAAAGCCGTCCATCCCACGGGACTTGCAGTAGTTGCTCATGGCCATGTAGGTGTAGGCGGAAGAGAGTTCAAAATTAAATTGCTTGTTCACTTTTTCCATCAGGTTCATTGGTTCATACCTCCTTGATTGCACGTGTTGTCGTTGGCGGTGGGAGACTGCCCACCTCATCAATCCATACATACCCATTTTTCGAGCGGTTAAACAGGAAAGTTATCTCCTTGACGTGTTTTGTATCGACACCGGAGAGCATCGCGGAGGGGATGCGCACCGTCTTCGCCAGCTCTTGCATCTCGAAATCTTCGGTGAGGGCCTGAAGTTTCGTCATGGCCACGGAGAGGCGGGGGAGTCCGAGGTCGAACTTCGAGAGGCTCACCTGGGTAGATTGTCCGCGGGCGTCGGTGACCTTGATGGAAAAATCCACCTTTTCGTCAGAGAGGTTCCCATAGGCAAAACTGAGGCCGCCGCGAAGGTCCATGGGCTCTTTCAAGGCGAGGGTGTAGGCCCCTTCGGCATTCCAGCCCACTTCCACGGCGTGATTGTCCCGGGAACGGGAGCCAATGGGATAGGCGATGCGCCCCTCTCTCCAGGTGGAGAGGCCCTTGGTCTTTACCGTGGCAAGACTCGTCGTGAGGAGGTCGGCATCCTCCTCAAAGTCGGCGATTCTCCTCTCACCCGACTCCTCGTAGAGGGCGCCGCACACCGTCTTCACCCCGAGTTCTTGGGCTGGATGGGCGAGGAACTGGGAAAAGTCCTCTCCCTCAAAGGAGGCCTTTAAGAATTTCACCGCGGCGCGGCTCAAGATCTGGCGCTGGTCCTCTCCCAAGAGGAGGTCTCTCGTCTGTAAGAACCACCGATAGGGACTCACCTTGTCATAGCGACCCCAGCGGGCGTTAAACTGGCCGTGGTTGGCGTAGCCGATGTAGAGGGCGGACTTGAAGTGATGTTCCTTCCCGGAAAAATTCACACGGTCGTACTCCTCGAGGCCCTGAAAGACGTTGACGTCGGCGTCGTGGGAGCCGTGGAGGACGAGATAATCTACGTCTTGGAGGGCGAGGGCATGCCCCCCGGGAAGGTATTGTCCCGAGGTCGGTGCCACGGCGAGGACCGTCTTGACTTCAAAATCGAGATCGAGGCGACGATTCCCATCTTCGGGAAGGCGCTGTAGGTGTTGGAAGGCGCAGGCCACCGCCGCCGCCTCTCCCCCGCGACTATGGCCCCCAAAGGCCATGTGGGACTGGTCAAACCGATCCCCAATCCCCTCTTCCGTGAGGAGGGCCTTGACGTTTTCGAGGAGAAGAATCGCCCGAGCGTCATTTTCGTTGCCCACGCCGTAGCCGAGAAAGCCGTTGAGCATACGCTCGTCCACACTCACCATGGCAATGCCGTGGGAGGCGAGGGTGCGCCCCAGCTCCTCATAGCCCAAGTGACTCTCTTCCGTCATGATGTGGTTGCCGTGAATGAAGAAGAGAACCGGGACCTTCTCCTCGGTGACCGGGAGATAGACCCGCCCGGCGAGAGGCGTCTGACCGAGGTCGTAGCCCAAGATGGCGTCTCGCATAGTGCGGTTCCACCCCTTGTAACTCACATAGGGAAGGAGGTTCACCGTCTTCGTCGGGCGGGTGGTCTCTGGGCCGTAGTCCACGACCTCCACGGGAAAACTCCCCTCCTCCCAACTGCTCTCCACCTTCGGGAGCATGGCGAGGAGGTCTTCCTTTTTCTCATGGGCAAACCCCTCTCCGAGAAAGAGGAGGAGAAGCCCTACGGTGGAGAAAAGGCCAAAGAGGAAAAGGCCCATGGCGCGGCCGTTTTTCTTATGGTTGACGAAAACGGCGGCATAGCCCTTGGAGAGCATCCACTGGGCGGAAATGAGAAGGAGGAGGAAGAGCACCCCCATCCACGTCGGACTCTCCCCGGGGGCGAAGCCGTCCTCCATCCACTCGAGGCCGAGGACGAAGAGGAGGACGAGAGAAATCGCCAGAGAGAGGGAAAAGGTGTGAAGGAGGCCAAGGGCCTTTCGCACGCACCAGTCCAACAGGGTATAGAGCCCATAGAAGATTGCGGTGCCCAAGATCGTGAGAATCCACCAGGGCACCGAGAGGTGGAGGTCGTAATTGGCGAAGAGGCCTAGGGAGAGAAGAGCCGCCAGAAGACGCAGCCACCGGGCACTCACCCCGTCGGTGCGGCCGTAGGAGGTCTTGAGGCGACGGCGCAGGAGAAACATCCGATTGGAGACGGCGATGCTCCCGTGGAGCCGCCACTTACTCAGTCGCTTCATGGTTCTTTTCCTCGAGGACCTCCACCACTTCCACCGGGACGACGACGGTGCGGGTCTCATCCCCTTCTTCAATGCGCAGGCGCACCGTGGCGGAGATCGTAAAGTTCTGGAGCACCACGCCCTCTCCCTCGGGACAGCGCACCCGGGTGCCACGCTTTGGCAGTCGCTTCAGACTCTCTTCATAGCCCTCCTGTTCGTAGCGCAAACAGCACATGAGACGACCGCAGACCCCGTTGATCTTCATCGGATGAAGACTGAGGCCCTGGTCCTTCGCCATGCGGATGCTCACGGGAGAGAACTCCTCCATATGATTCTTGCAACAACAGACCCGGCCGCAACACCCGAGGCCCCCCACGTGTTTGGCCTGGTCCCGCACCCCAATCTGACGCAGTTCGATGCGGGTGTGAAAGATGTGGGCGAGGTCTCGGACGAGGGCGCGAAAGTCCACCCGCCCATCGGCGACAAAGGAGAAGATGAGGCGCGCTCGGTCCAAGGTGTATTCCGCATCGACGAGTTTCATGGGAAGGCCGTGCTCGGCGATGCGCTCCTTGCAAATGGCCTTCGCCTCCTTGGCGTCTTTGCGATTTCTCACCGCCTGCTCCTTTGCCTCCTCGGTGGCAAAGCCGAGAACTGGACGCAGTGGAGAGCGCAATTCTGCCTCGTCGAGGACATAGGCCTCCTCCACCACTTGGCCCAACTCCATCCCCCGAATCGTCTCCACGATGACGTGGTCCCCACGGGAGAGGGCGAAGCCCTTCGTATCGAAACTATAGATTTTTCCCGCGGGGCGAAAACGCACCCCCACTGCTTCAATCATGGGTTACCTCCTGGAGATAGAGAAAGGCCGCCTCGAATTGGAGGCGCACTTGAGCATTCTGTTCTAGGTCCTTCTTGAGCTTCATCGCCCTGTCGTAGAGGGCTTCCGCCGCTCCCGGGGGCCAGGAAATCTCGGAGAGTCTCCTCGTCATGTCGGGGTGATGAAATGGCCCCACCCCTTGGCGCATCACGTCTTCGAAGAGATCTGCGAGCATCTGGGCATAGTCCAAGGCCCTTGCTCGATCGGTGCCGATGGACTCGGCGAGGGAGAAGGCCCAGGCCCCGGAGCGTTTCCTGAGCTCCAAGACCCCTGTGAGAAAGACCCGCCGCTCCTGGAGCCGGTCCCCATCGCCCATCCACCCTATGGCCCGGGAGAGGCTCCCCTTCCCAAGGGCGGCATAGAGTTCCAACTCCTCGGGACTTAAGCGCGGGTCCTGTTGCAAGAGGTTCGCCTTCAACTCCTCCCGGGAGAGGCTACGCATGGAGATGGACTTAACACGGCTTGCGATGGTGGGCAGAAGGGACTCGCGACTCGGCGCCGTCAAGAGAAAGAAGACCCCGGGAAGGGGTTCCTCGAGACTCTTTAAGAGGGCATTTTGCGCCGCATCGGTCATAAGGTGGGCGTCTTCGAGAAGAAAGACCTTCCGACTGCCCTCGTAGGCCCCCTTTTGCGCCTCTTCCACCACCTGGGCGATGGCCTCCTTCTTGAGGCTCTTCTCGTCGACGAGGTGGATGAGATCTGGGTGTTCCTCCGGGGCCTCTTCTTCCCCGAAGAGAAGGGCCATCCCAAAGTCCTTGGCGAGACTCGCCTTCCCAATCCCCGGCGGCCCCATGAAGAGATAGGCGTGGTGGGGCGAGGCGAGTTCTTGGCAAAGAAGGTCCTTGACCTTGTCGTGTCCGACGAGTTGGGTCCTCATCAGAAGCGATGGAACTGTTCCACGTCAAGGACAAAGACGGTGGCGCCGCCGACCTGGACCTGGACGGGACAGGGAATGTAGGAGCCCCCCGGGGCGACAACGGTCATCAGAGAGGTGCTCACCTCCCTGGATTTCCCGTTGTGTTCAATGATGTCCAAGAGTTCTTGGAGACGCTCTTCCTCCACCCCGAAGAGCAAGGTGGCGTTTCCCGACTTCAAGAATCCTCCAGAGGTCGAGAGTTTGGTGACGCGAAATTTTTCCTTGGTGGCGTCCTGAATCAGGGTGTGTGCGTCCTGGTCCTGGACGATGGCAATGACGAGTTTCATTTAGAATACCTCACTTTCCTCAAGACAACGGACGAGTGCTTCAAAGAGTTTTTCTGGACTCAAGGTCCCGTCGATGACGGCGGCGTCCCCAAGAAGGGCCAGGTAGCCCTCGTAGACCCGCTGGTGAAAGGCGTCCCCCGCCTTCTCGAGGCGATCCGTGGCCCCTTCTCGGCCTAGGACCCGCTTCATCGCCTCCTTCGGCGGCAAATCTACGAAGATGACTTGATCCGGAAGAAGTCCCCCCACGGCGAAGGCGTTGATGGCTCCCACCTCCTCCACAGAAAGGCCTCGCCCATAGCCCTGGTAGGCCAAGGAGGAGAGGATGTAGCGTTCACAAAAGACGGTGCGCCCCGCCTCGAGGGCCGGGCGAATGACTTCCTTCACGTGTTGGGCACGGGCCGCGGCATAGAGGAGGGCTTCCGCCTCGTCAGAGGGGTGAAACTTCGGGTCGAGGAGGAGATGACGAATCCCCTCCCCCAGTTCCGTCCCCCCAGGTTCCCGGGTGAAGAGGATGTCCTTTTTGCGGCGCGATGCCTCTTCCTTGAGGCGGGAGACAAGGGTGCTCTTCCCGCAGCCGTCCCCACCTTCGAGGACCACAAATTTTCCCTTCATTGAAAGACCTCCACTCTTCTTCCCTCGACGCCCTCGACGACAATTCCCTGAGAGAGGGCCTCTCTCAAGGTCGTCAGGACACGTTCATCATAGACTTCCCCCGGGAGGATGAGCCCGATCCCCGGAGGATAGGGGACGAGGCTGTGCGAGGCAACGCGCCCGAGAGCCTTGTCGAGCTCCACCCACTCCCTTGTCCTGCCCAGGCCCTGCCATTCGGGGACGTGGGAAAAGGAGAGGGGCGCGGGGACATCCGCTTCCCCTGGGCCAATGGCGAGGCACGCCCTCGTGAGGGCCTCAATGTCCTCGGGTTCATCGGCGACGGTGACCACGGCGACGACACTTGTCATATCGTAGAACTCCATAGCGAGGCCAAAGTCCTCATAGAGGCGGTGATAGAGCTCCTCCCCGGTCCTTCCCGGGATGGAAATCACGAGCTTGAAAGGGTCGACTTGGTCCCGCCGGCGAACCCCCATGGAGGCAAGGGCCTCGTAACATGTGTCGATGGTCTCCTCCAAGAGGAGGAGCTTCTCTTTGCCATGGTGCGCCATCCAATCCACCGCCTTCTCCACCGACGCCATGAAGACGTAGGAGGGAGAGGTGGAGGAGAACATGGCCACCGCCTCCTCCAAGACCTCTGGACTCACCCGGTCGCTGGTACGATGGAGGAGGGCAGTCTGGGTGAGGGAGGGCAGACTCTTGTGCGCCGATTGGACCACGAGGTCGGCCCCCAAGTCGAGGGCAGAGCGACTTCTGTCGAAAAATGGCAGATGGGCACCGTGGGCCTCGTCGACGAGGAGAAGGAGCCCCTCTTCCTTGGCGAGGGCGAAGGCCTTTTCATCAATCCCTTCTCCATAGTAAGTGGGGTGGACAAAGACGGCGGCCTTCGCCCCTTGAACCATCTCCCGGCGAAGGGGGGCCTCCTTGGAAAAACTCAGCACCTCTAGGTGGAGAAGCCGCGCCATCTGATGAATGGACTTGTGAACCCGACGATCCACCACGATTTTATCCCCCTCGTCGCAGAGGGCGTAGAGGGAGGCGTAGAGGGCCATGGTGGAGCCACCGACGCCGATGGAGGTGGAGAGACTTCCGAAGATCTTCCCCAATTCCTCCTGGGTCTGGCGCAAGATGTCACGAGGGTGGAGGAGGTTGTCGGTGCCGAAGGTCTCGGTGGTGTCCAGGGCGAGGAGGTCCTGAAGCCCAAAGGCCTCAAGGCGTCCCTTGTGCCCCGGATAGTGAAAGGAATGAGCCTCTCGTCTCGAGAGGGTCTGAAGACGTGGAATGAGTCGCATGCTCGTCCTCCTTTGTTTCCTATTATACCATGAAGCCGTTTGACTATCGTCTGGCGAAAGTCTCACTTTAGTAACACGAAAATCGCATCAAAAAGAGAAGGCGCAGGGGAGTCCCTACGCCTCTTCGAGTTCTCGGCGCACCTGGCGCATGATGAAGAGAAAGAACCCGCCATAGATGAGAAAGGATAGCCCCTCGGTGATGACGAGACCGTACCACACCCCAGAGAGCCCCGTGGTCTTTGCGAGAAGGGCCATGATGGGCACGAGGAAGATGAGCTGGCGGGTCACCGTCCCGGCGAGGGAGAACATCGCCCGTCCAAGTCCCAGGAAAATCGACGATGCCGTAATCTCCGGACCCGAGAAGATGAAGGCGAGTCCGAGGGTCTTTAACGCCGTGGTCCCCATGGCAAGGAGTGCCTCGTCGGGGTCGAAGAAGGAGAGGATGAACTCCGGCGCCATGGTAAAGAGGAGGGTTCCTCCAATGGAGATGACCCAACTCACAAGGGTCGCCCACTTCATCGTCTCCTCCATCCGGTCCAGGCGACGGGCCCCGTAGTTGTAGGAGATGATGGGGACCATGCCGCTGGTCACCCCAAAGATGGGCATGAAGACGAAGCTCTGAATCCGAAAGAAGATTCCGTAGGTCACCACGGCGACGGGCGAGAGGGCGCCGAGAATGCCGTTGATGAGGTAGGTGGAAATCGAGGTAATCGCCATGGTGACGCTGGAGGGAATCCCCACGGCGTAGATGTGCTTCACAATGTCCCAGGAGAATGAGAAGCGGCTCGGGTGCAGTTCAATGTCGTGGTTTAGGGTGTGGTTGATGACAAGGCCCACCACGGCGCCGCAGATTTGCCCGATGATGGTGGCGTAGGCGGCCCCGGCGATGCCCATGGCGGGGACTCCCAAGTAGCCAAAGATCATGATCGGGTCGAGGATGATGTTCACCAAGGCCCCCACCCCTTGGGTCACCATGGATAGTGTCGCCCTGCCCGTACTCTGGAGGGCCTTTTCCGAGAAGACTTGCAAGAAGACAAAGGTACACAGACAGGAGACGGGGGTGAGGTAGTCGATGCCCCCTTGAATCACCGTAGCGCTCGTGGTCTGGGTCTCATAGAAGCCCCGCACCCCGAGAAGGCCAAAGAGGACAAAGGGAATGGAGCTCAGGGCCAAGAGGAGAAGGCCGTGTAACGCCCCTTGGTTCGCCTCCTCGGGCCGGTGTTCCCCGAGGCGACGGCTCACCAGGGTGTTCATCCCGATCCCGGTCCCGACGGCGACGGCGATAAAGAGGTTTTGAATGGGAAAGGCGAGGGTGACAGAGGTCAGAGCGTCCTGGGACAAATGGGCCACGTACATCGAGTCCACGATGTTGTAGAGGGCCTGAATGAGCATGGAGATGGTAATGGGTAGACTCATGGACAAGAGGAGTCTTCCCACAGGGGCGGTGCCGAGGCGGTTTTCTTTCATGTCTTCTCCTTTCCCTTCGTTGGTTACCAACATTTTATTATACGTGGAACGCCCTATTTTCTCAACGTGATTTCATTGACATCGCGCCCCTCCTGTGCCACCATGAGAAGAGAAGACACGGGGCCAACTTGGCCCAAGGACCCGAAGGGAGACCCTATGAAACTGTTCATCTCCGCACGCATTCCAGAAGAACTCCTCGCGCCCCTGAAGGAGGCCTACGAGGTGGAATACCACGATTCCCTCACCCCCCTCTCCAAGAAAGAACTCGCCGAGCATCTGAAGGACGCCGACGCCCTCCTCTGTCCCCTCTCGGACAAGATTGACGAAGAGCTCCTCGAGGCGCCAAACCTCAAAATCGTCGCCAACTACGGCGCGGGCTTTGACAACGTGGACATCGCCGCTGCGAAGGCGCGACGCATTGCCGTCACCAACGCTCCTGCTCCCTCCTCTGCCATCTCCACGGCGGAACTCACCTTTGGCCTCATCCTCGACGCCCTGCGCCACATCTCCTCGGGAGATCGCCTCACCCGTCGAGGAGAGTTTACCGGCTGGCGTCCCACCTTCGGCCTTGGGGATCAACTCTATGGCAAGACTCTTGGCATCTTCGGCCTCGGGCGCATTGGGAGAAACCTCGCCGAACGAGCAGAGGCCTTTGGGATGAAGATTCTCTACACCACCCGCTCTCCCAAGGACACCCCAGAGTCGTGGAAGGCGGTGGACTTTGAGACCCTCCTCAAAGAGTCCGACGTCCTCTCCCTTCACGCCGCCTACACGAGTCCGCTTCACCACCTCATCGACGACGAGGCCCTCGCGAAGATGAAGCCCTCCGCCGTCCTCGTCAACGCCGCTCGGGGGCCCATGGTCTCGGAAGAGGCCCTCATCAAGGCCCTCGAGGAGAAGACCATCAAAGCCGCCGCCCTCGACGTCTACGAATTTGAGCCAAAGGTCTCGGAAAAGCTCCTCGCCATGGAGAATGTCACCCTCGTCCCCCACTTGGGAAATGCCACCGTCGAAGCCCGGATGGAGATGGGCCGCGCCGCCGTGGAAAACCTCCTCGCCTTCTCCAAGGGCGAACCCCTTCCCAACCAAGTGAACTAAAAAAGAGCACCCTCGGGTGCTCTTTTTTATGGGGCCAGTGCCGCGGTGCGCGGGGCGTAACTCATGGCGAGGGGGCGAAGATTTTCCACTGCGGGATGATGGGGGCAACAGATGCGGCAGAAGAACCCCTCGTGATTCTCGTCGACGAGGTACTCCCCGAGGCCACAGCATTCGCAGGAGCCAAACTCCGCCACCGCCACGTCCTCATCATAGAGGCGAAGACACCCCTCTTCCTCGCAAAACCGCAGAGGGGAGAGGGTCTTTGGCACCTCGAGATAAAACCGATGGCTCCCGAGGGAAAACATCCGCGGCCGGCCACAGCCCTTCTCCCTCTTGCGCTTTCCGATGGCGAGAAACCCTTGTCGTCTCCCGTCACAGAAATAGACCTCGAGGGCACGAAGGCTCGACCTAAGATCCACCACGGGCCGACCCTCCCGCAGTAAAGGCGCGGGAACACTGAGAGCCTCGCCGTCGAGACTTCCCCTGTCGTCATAGAGGCGCAACGAGAGGGTGCGCCCCTTCTTCGAGAGGAGAATCTCCTGACTCGCGGGATAGTAAGTAAGTCCCGCCCCGCACCAACGGGCCAAGTCCTCCGCCGGGGCATAGAGCTCCTCTCCCACGGGATAGACCTCCACTTCCCCCATACGACTCCCCTTGCAATAGAGGCGAAGAGAAAGGGTGGACTCCCGAGGTCTCGTCTCCGGTGCAGATGAAGTTTTCGACAGGGCCATGAGCCCCGCCGCCATGAGTAGAAGTGGTGCGCCCATGACAGTCTCCTTTCGATACCGATTTTCACTTTCATAGTATACCAAAATTCCTCGGCCCCTGGAATTCCTTCTCAAAAATTCTCGTCGCTTTTGAAAAGTCAGAGTTTTTTTTCTGTGGTATACTGAAAAAAGTCGGTTCTGTCCTTGGAGGTGTCTCATGAAAACCAAACCACGCAAGATTCTTTCCTTCTTCTTTCGCCTCGTCTTTGCTCTCTTCCTCGCGGGAGGACTCTTCTTTCCCACGACTCTTGCCCGCTATGGCATCGACGAACGGCTCCGGTGGATCATCGTCGTCTCTGCCCTCATTCTCACCACCATCTTCGACGAGACCTCCCCGCGCTTTAAAAAAATCTTTCTCCCCATCCTGGTCCTCCTCCTTCTCCTCATGTTCTTCGTTCCCATCCGATAACAAAAAAGCGACGGCATAGCCGTCGCTTTTTCTTAGGCAAAGAGGCCCATCTCGTCGAAGTCTTCGGCGAGTTTTTTTGTATAGAGGGCGTAGTAGAGTCCCTTTTTCTCCATGAGTTGGTCGTGATTTCCCTCTTCCACAATCCCCTTCGGACCCATGACGAGGATCCGGTCGGCGCCGGTAATTGTCGTCAAGCGGTGGGCGATGGAGATGGTGGTACGATTCTTCGTCAGCTCCTCGAGGGAGGATTGGATGATGGCCTCGCTGGTGTTGTCCAGGGCGCTGGTGGCTTCGTCCAAGATGAGAATCTGAGGATTTTTCAAGAAGACGCGAGCGATGGAGATGCGCTGCTTCTGCCCGCCCGAGAGTTTGACTCCCCGCTCGCCCACATGGGTGTCAAAGCCGTCGGGGAGCTCCTCGATAAACTCCGTGGCCCCGGCGAGGCGCGCCGCCTCTCTCACCTCTTCATCGGTGGCCTCGGGGCGTCCGTAGCGAATGTTCTCGGCGATGGAGCCGGAGAAGAGGTAGACGTCTTGTTGGACGATGCCCACCGCCTCCCGAAGACTCTTTAAGGTCACGTCGCGCACGTCGTGGCCGTCGATGGAAACCCGTCCTCCCGTCACGTCATAGAACCGGGGGATGAGGGCACAGACCGTGGTCTTCCCACTTCCCGAGGGACCGACAAGGGCCACGTGTTCCCCAGCCTTGACGTGGAGGGAGAAGTTGTGAAGGACCTCGTCGAGATGCTTTCCATAGGCAAAGTCCACGTCGTCGAAGCGAATGTCTCCTCGAACCGTCTCCAAGTCCTTGGCGTCCTTTTTCTCGACGATCTCGCTGCGCTGGTCCATGATTTCCGTGAATCGCTCGATTCCCGTCATCCCCTTCTGGAACTGCTCGGTAAATTCCACGACCCGGCGCACCGTGGTGAGGAGCGTCCCCACGTACATGACATAGGCGATGAGGTCCCCGGAGGCGAGGGAGCCGCGGACGAGGAGGAGTCCCCCGCCGACGATGACCACGAGATACATGAGCCCATCAAAGACCTTCGTCACCGTCATAAAGCCAGCCATGGCCTTGTAGTAAAGGCGTTTGATGTCCAAGAAGCGATGGTTGACGCTCTCAAACTTTTGAATCTCGTAATCCTCTTGGGCAAAACTCTTCACCACCCTAATCCCGAGAAGGGAGTCCTCGATGGAGGAGTTCAAATCCCCAATGTGGACCCGTTGGTACTTCTGGGCGTCGCGCATCTTGTGGCGATACCGGCCCGCCCCGTAAAACATGAGGGGAATCAAGGCGTAGAGGACGAGGGTCAAGGGGATGTTGATGGAGATGAGGACGCAAAAACTCACGAGAATCTTCACCGCACCGATGAAGTATTCCTCGGGGCAGTGGTGGGCAAATTCCGTAATGTCGAAGAGGTCGTTGGTGATGCGGCTCATGATCTGGCCAATCTTCGTCTCGTTGTAGAAGGAATCGCTCATGCTCTGAAGATGGCGATAGACGTCGGCGCGCATGTCGGTTTCAATCCGCGCCCCCATGATGTGACCAATACTCGACATGTAGTACCCGGCGATGACATCGATGAGTTTGATGAGGATGAACAGTGCCCCCAAGCGAAGGATCACCTCGGTGGTGATGAGGGAGGCATCGCGCATGGTGGTATTCGTAATAAAGCGCAGAATCAGAGGTAACACGACCTCGGAGACTGTCGTCAAAGATGCACACAAGAGGTCCAGGGCCAAGATGTGGCGATAGCGCCGAAAATAGGGCCAGACCCTTGCAATCAAGCGGCGACTGCGCAAGAAATCACTCCTTTCTATTTAGGTTCTACGCCATGTGGCGCAGCGTACGTTTTTCTATTATACCCAAAGTTTGCTTTCCTACTTTGGAAAAACCGTAAGAAATCTTAGGCAATTCTTAAGAAAAGTTTGTCGCTTTTTCAAGGGAAATTCCCTGGACTCATGATATGATGAAGAGGATTGGAGGTACTTATGAAAGAACGTTTACGCGCCCTCGGCGCCCTCTCACGAAAAAAGAAGATTCTCCTCATCCTTGGGGTGGTCTCTCTTCTCGCCCTTCTCTTTCTACTGCCAAAGCTGCTGTTCCATGGCGGAGACGAGGTGGAAGGGGGGCTGGATCCCTCCCAGGTGAAGACCCTTGCCAAGGAAGACATCACGGAAGTGGTCAATGAAGCCGGTGTGGTGGTCACGGAAAATACAGTGCCCATCTACACGGAAAAGCCTCTCCCCGTGGAGAGCGTCAAGGTCAAACTCGGCGACTACGTCAACGAAGGAGACGTCATCGCCATCTTAGACGCCACGGAGATTCGCCAACAAATCGCCCAGAAGGAAGCGGCGATGAGCCAATCCGCCGCCACCAGTGGCGCGGCAATCCGAGATGCAAAGATGCGCCTCGACCAGGCGAAGAAGGCCCTCGCCGACGGCACAAATGCATCGATTCGCGGGGCGGACTCCGGCGTCCTCTCCGCCTATGACGCGTGGAAGACCGCGGAAAAGACCTACGCCGACTACAAGCGCAGCATCGACGAAGGCTACAACGACTCGGTGCGCGCCGAAGAGACGGCAAAGGAAACGGCGAAGGATCAGTCCAAGACCCAGGCCATCAACTACGAAGCCGCCCTTCGCAAGTACAATGAGACCCGCGAATCCATTACGAGAAACCAAAACCTCGCCCTGGTAAAGGGCCAAGAGGCGGCTGATTTGGAACGCCTCGTCTACTCCTTGGAGGACTCGATTCGCAAGGATACCCAGCGCCTTGAAGAGCTGAAGGCTAAAAACGCCCCGGCCCCCTCCGACGCGCCGAGTGCTCCCACGACGAGCGCCGCGGACATCGATCTCAAAATCGGCGGCCTCAACGAGAAGATTCGAAACATCGACGCCCAGATTGGCTCCTTGAAGCTCAATCCCCAAGGCGCAGACAACACGAAGAAACTCGTCGAGGACTTGGAGCGTCAGAAGAATCAATTCCAGCTCCAGATTCGCGATCTCGAGGCCCAAAAGCGGGCCCTTCCCCCGGAACAGCCCTCGACTCCCGCCCCGACCGTGGATTTGACCGCGGACATCGAGGCCCTCGAGACGAAGATTGCCGAGGATCAGCGCACCCTCGCCAAGGCCCAAGAGCGTCAAGGCCAGGCCAAGGGGGAAGCGGAGACGGCGAAGAGCGAAGCAGAAGCCGCCGTCAAAGGCCTCCCCGACATGGAGGACCAACTCGCCCAGCTCCAGATTCAAAACGACGCCCAACGTCGCAGCGTCATCGATACGGAGAAATCCGCCCTCGCCAGCGCGCGGACGAGAGAGTCCACCTTGGAGGGCTACAAGCGTCAAGCGGACGCGGCAAAACGCGCCTATGAAGACGCGAAGAAGAGCCTCACCATCGCCAAGACCGACGCGAAAAACGAGATCAAGTCCCTCGAAAACTCCTACAAGTCCGCCGCCTCCGGAAACTCTACGGTGACGGATAAGATGGATCTTCAAAACCTCTCCAAGGACCTAGAGGCCACCATCATCAAGGCCCCGATCTCCGGGACCATCACCCAACTGCCCATCAAGGAAGGACAAAAGGCCTCCTCCTCCATCGCCACCATCCAGACCACCGACGAACTCCAGATTCGCTCCAAGGTCAAGGAATTCGACTACAACAAACTCGAAGTGGGGATGAAGGTCACTATCCAAAGTGATGCCGTCAAGGGGGAAACCTACACCGGGAAAGTTCTCTCCATCGCTCAAACCACCACCATGGGCACGGAAACCGCCACGGGCAAAGACGGCGGTACCCAAGGCATCGCCCAAGTCTCCTCGGGTGGCGGCAACTCTCAAGCGGCGGACTATCCCGTCACCATCGCCCTCGACAACCCACAGGGGACGAAACTCGCCCCGGATATGAACGTGAAGATCAAGTACATCATCCGGGAGGAAAGGGGCGTTTACACCGTCCCCGACGGCGCAGTGCTGCGTATGGGTGAAAAGACCTACCTGCGCGTCCTCGACGGCAAGGGACCCTACACGGTGAAGGAAATCCCCGTCACCGTCCGCCCAGGAAACGCCATCAATGTCATCGTCTCCGGCGCGGGTATCCGGGATAACGTCAAGGTGTTGACCGCCGCAGACGCCGCCCAGCCAGGCGATCAGGTCAACCTCGCCACGGACCCCGACGCCCCCATCGACCCAGACGCCCCAGTGGACACCAGTGATGGCGGCAAAGACACGGGTAACGTAGACGCCCAGCGCCCCGTCAGTGAGGGGGGCACCCCCTCCGACGACCTGGGCACTGACGTCCCCGTCGACGAGGGAGCTTCCTCATGAGCATCATCACCATGGAGGGGATCACCAAGAGTTTCTACATCGGCCAGCCCAACGAGCTGGAGATTCTCCATGGCATCGACCTCACCGTCGACGAGGGGGAGTTCCTCTCCATCGTCGGCCAATCCGGATCTGGGAAGAGTACCCTCATGAACATCATCGGCCTCTTGGACCGCCCCACCAGCGGCAACTACACCCTCTCGGGGCTGGACACCAAGACCTTGAAGGACAAGGAGCTCTCCGCCTTTCGCTGTCGGCGCATCGGCTTCGTCTTTCAGAGCTTTAACCTCATCTCCAGAGCCAACGCCAGGGCCAACGTGGAGTTGCCCATGATCTATGCGGGGATGGGACGAAAAGAGCGGTCGAAACGGGCCATGGAGCTTCTCGACCTCGTAGACATGGCGGAGCGGGCGAACCACCGTCCCAACGAACTCTCCGGAGGACAGAAACAGCGCGTCGCCATCGCCCGGGCCATGGCCAACGACCCGGACATCATCCTCGCCGACGAGCCCACGGGGGCCCTCGACACGGAGACGGGGCGCAGCGTCATGGACCTCTTTCACCAGCTCAACAAGTCGGGAAAGACCATCGTCCTCATCACCCACAACCTCGAACTCGCCGAGGAAACCACCCGTCAAGTCATCATGCAAGACGGGCTCCTAAAGGGGGAAAGCCATGGGACTCTTTGAAAACATCAAAATGGCCATTGAAGGAGTCCGCGCGAACAAGCTGCGCTCCTTCTTAACCGCCCTTGGGATCATCATCGGGATTGCGTCGGTCATCGCCATCATGACCATTGGCCACGGGATGCAGTCCTCGGTGTCGGGAGCCTTCGACTCCTTTGCCAAGAATCAAATTCAGTTTAACGTCTCTGTTAAATCCGATACGACCACCGCGGGCAGTGAATGGAAACCCATCACCATGGACATGCTCGACGACATCAAAGAACACTTTGCCGGGCGCATTGGCGCCATCTCCATCACCACCTGGGGAACCGATGGGAGCATCTCCCAAGGAGACAAGAGTGCACAGCTCTCCACCTTAGGCGCCACAGAGGGAACTGGAGAGGTACAAGGACTTAAGCTCCTCGCAGGACGCTTTATCAACGAAGAGGACGACCTCTCTCGCCGCCCCGTCGTCGTCATGGCAGACGTCTCTCTCAAACACGTCTATGGCGACGACTTTACCAAGATGTTAGGCCAAGAAATTGTCGTCAATGCAGGAGGAACCTACATTACTGCCTACCTCGCAGGGATCTACAAACACGAAGAGCCAAACCTTGGCGTCCTAGGCGGCTCGCAAAAAAATTCTGGTCCCCCCGTGACGACCGCCTATTACCCTCGTCAATTCTTCGCCAGTGCTACGGGAACCCTCCAAGACTTGGACCAGCTGGATAACTTCATCCTCTCTGCGAAGAACAAAGAAGATGTCTCCACCCTGCGTACAGAAATCACAGACTATCTCAATGAAACCTACTATAGCGAAGGAGACTATGAGGTCACTTCCATGTCCGCAGAAGAAGCCCTCCAAGAAATCAACTCCGCCCTCGCCTCGGTGCAACTCGCCATCGGAGGCATCGCCGCTATTTCTCTCCTCGTCGGCGGCATCGGCGTCATGAACATCCTCCTCGTCTCCGTCATGGAGCGGACGAGAGAAATCGGCATCCGAAAGGCCCTCGGTGCGCCCAATAAAGCCATTCGCCGTCAATTTCTCGTCGAGAGTATGATCATCTGTGCCCTCGGGGGAATCTTTGGAGTCATTCTCGGAGGGGCCCTCGGATACATGGGAACGCGCCTGATGGGAACCCCTGCAGGTCCGACCCTCTCGTCGATTGTCATCGCCGTCGGCTTCTCCATGCTCATTGGAATCTTCTTCGGAAGCTACCCCGCAGGAAAAGCCGCAAAACTCGACCCCATCGAAGCCCTCCGCTACGAATAGTAAAGACCCTCTCGTATTGACGGGAGGGCCCTTTTTTTCTATACTGAAGGTTGGTATTAAAGGAGGAATCGACTTGGATCACGCAAAACACCTCGCCCGTTCCACCGCAGCCCTCGTCCTCTTCGCCCTCGTCGGCAAGGTCATGGGCTTTGGACGGGAGAGTCTCATCGCCTATCACTTCGGCACGGGCATGGAAAAGGCCGCCTGGACCGTGGCGCAATCGTCTACGGGACTGATGAGCGCCCTCATCACCGAGGCCATCGCCACCACCTTCATCCCCCAGCTTCAAAAGCTCGAACTCAATGAAGGGGCCTCGGCGAAGAATCGGTACACTTCAAACATGCTCTTTCTCACCATGGCCATCGCCGCCATCATGGCCGCCTTGGGGATTGCCTTTGCCCCCTACATCGCCGAACTCACAGGGGGAGGTTTGAAGCCGCGGACCTTTGACCTCACCGTGCGCCTCATCCGCATCTCCATGCCCCTCATCATCTTCGCCGCCGCCGTCGGCGTCCTCACGGGATTTAACCAGTCCCACAACTTCTTTATTCGCGCCGGCGCAGTGAACGTCCCCTTGAACCTGGTCTACATCCTCTACCTCGCCCTCTTTGCGAAACACTTAGGAATCTACGGCGTCGCCATCTCTGCGGTCCTCGGCGTCGTCGCCCAGATGCTCTTTCTCATCCCCGATGCGCGCCGGGCGGGCTTTCGCCTCGTCCCCACCTTCAACCCACGGGACTCCTACGCGAAAGAGGCGATCTTTCTCGCCCTTCCCGTCCTCGTCTCCGTGTCGGTGAATAACGTCAACACCATCGTCAACCGCTACCTCGCCTCCTCCATTGGAAACGCCGCGGTCTCTCGCTTGGACTACGCCAACAAGCTGAATCTTCTCATCATCGGCATCTTCATCGCCGCCATCACCGCGGTGATCTTCCCACCCATGAGCCGGGCCTTCGCCGAGAAGAACACCCTCTTTGGGAAGCAAATCATGAACGGAGCCGTGAAGACGGTGCTCCTCATCACCGTCCCCTCCACCATCGGCATGATCGTCCTCGCCCGCCCCATTGTGGAACTCGCCTTCCAACGCGGGGCCTTCCATCCCGAGGACACCCTCATTACCGCGGAAGTCCTTCGGTGTTACGCCTTTGTCCTCATCGGCCTCTCCTTAAACAACGTCTTGAACCGGGTCTTCTACTCCCTTCAGGACACGAAGACCCCCTTCACCATTGGCCTCATCAACGTCGCCATTAACGTGACCCTAAACTTCCTCGTCGTGGGCATCTTTGGGATTCGTGGCCTCGCCGCCAGCGTCTCCTTCTCCACCACGGTGGCCTGTCTCTTGCGCTTCTTCATGCTTCACAAGAAACTCGGCCGCTTGGGACTTCCCTCCTACCTCCGGGCCCTGGTGAAAACCCTCCTCGCAGGCCTTGCCATGGGAGCCTTCGTCTACGTGAGTTTCTTCCCCTTGGAGGCCCTCCTCGCTGCCCACCTCGCGGGACACCTCCTCGTCCTAGGAAAACTCGCCCTGCTCCTTCTCGTCGTCGCCTGTGCCGCCGTCCTCTACGGCTCCATCCTCTACCTCTTGGGCTTCCGAGAAGTGCGGGACCTCATCGCCTACATCGAACACCGCCGCACACGGGCATAAAAAGACCACCCACATCGGGTGGTTTTTTTATCTTCTCTTCGGCAAGTGCCCATAGATGAGGGCTAGGGCCACGGCGCAGAGGGCGATGGCGATGGAGTGCTGGATTCTCGTCGGGTCCACGATAGTCTGGGTAAAACCTTCGTAGACCTGGGTCGTCCCCGCCCCGGCGCGAAGGGCAATGAGGATGAGAACGACGATGGCCAAAAGGTCCACAATTCTTACATACTTGGCGATGACTTCCCTGACGGATTTTTCCTTCTCGCGATCCATGGTCTCCTCCTCTCTTCTCTCAATATATTGAGTCTAGTACAGTGGATTTTTTCACAAGGCTCAACCACTTCTCTAGAAAAGGCCACCCCATCGGGTGGCCTTTTCTGTTCTCTCGAGCACGAGTCCTATCTAAAACAAAAAGACGCTGATAACCCCTTGAATCACGCCGATGATGAGACCCATGATGAGCCCCAGGACTTCGATGTGCTTCAGTTCTTTTCCCGAGATGCGAAAGACCATGGCCTCGAGTTCTAAGAGGTCGAGGGCGCGAATCTTCTCGGCGACGAGTCCCTCGACGTCAATGCCGTCCCGCACCTTTCGCTCCAGGAGGCTGCGTACCTCGGAGAAAATCTGGGGTGCCTGCTCCTTCAGTTTGTCCTCCACGGCGCCGTAGACCGCCCCTTGAATCGCCCGAGGCAGGCGGTACATCTTCTCGTAGAGGACCCCTTGAATCTTCCGGGTGACATAGAGGCGAAGACGCTCCTCGTCCTCGGCGCCGATGAGTCCCGCCATGAGGCTCTCGTCGGTTAAAAACTCTCGGGCGACGATGGTTCCTAAATCCTTCGCCACCTCGTCTCTGCGCTTTGGCAGAAGTCCTTGAAATTCTATTCCCAAGATGCGCACCGGTTCCAGGGGACGAAAGAGACACTTCACCGCAATCACATTCGTCACGTACCCGATGGCACCACTAATGGCCACAATGAGCAAAAATTCTAAAATTGCCATAGACTCCCCTTTCCAGGAATACTTCTACCCCGCCAAGACTTTCCACAAACAAAAAAGGGACCCTACCGGTCCCTTTCTTTCATACATTCCTCCATGGTTTTTCTCAGTTCCCACAAGGCGTTGGTGAGCTCCGTCAGCTTCCCTTCGAAGCGAATGAGAAGGTACGTCGCCACTGCAATGGGAAAGCCAAGATTGGCCACCGAGGCGAAGAGTTCCTCCATTAGAAGAGCTCCTCTTCCTCCACAGTGAGAATGCGCGCGCCCTTGGTGGTCGCCGTGGTGTCCTTCTCAAAGAAGGCCTTGGTGGAGGCGATGATGTCCATCGCACTTCTCACAGTGCCTTCTTCAAGGCTCGCCTTCGGGTTCTTGAGGCGAAGGTTCTTCTCCTTCCCGCCGTCGGTGTTAAAGGTCATGACTAAGGTCTTTTCCATGGTTTACCTCCTTACCCTTCATTGGAGAGGCGAATCGTCGCCACTTTCTCCACGATCGTCGGTGCCTTCTCAAGGAGTCCCCCCAGCTGTTCCGCGGCCTTGTAGAGGTTCTCCGCGGATACCTCTGGGTTGATGCTCGAGAAGTTCACGTCTTTGTAGCGAGGTGCTCCAGACGCCGTCTCTCCATCTTCGATGCGCAAGCGCAGTGCAATCCGTTCGACTTTTTCTTGTGTGGCCATGTGGCCTCCTTTCTGGTCGGTGTGTTTTTTGTCTTACACCCTATAGATAGCAAAAAGGCCGGAAACGGATGAAGGGTTTTGAAAATTTGTTTGGAAAATTTTCCGGTTCATATGTTCGTCACTATTTTCGGGTCCAAGGTCCCGATTCTAAAAATACGTGGTGAGAAAAACTTTTGAAAATGCGCTAATTCTTGAGTTTTCTGCAAAAAATCAAGAGCCAGTCGCCCTCATTCCGAATAAAACATCTGTTGCGAATATGGATGGGAGGTGGTATAGTGGAACCACAAAATAGAAACGCTCGTTTGTGTAGCGCATAGAGAAAACGAACGTAACATGGAGGACATCATGGAGAAGTTCGCCGATCCCTAGAGCCCTGGGTGGGTTGGAGGGAATGAAAGCCGTCGCTTGGAGATTCTCCCCGAGAAGAAAGGAGACATCAATGGGACAAACCCTAAGAAGAAAGGAGGATGAGAACAAGACCATGAACTGCCGTCAGGAAGTGAGACCACGTGAAGAAACCCACACTTCCCGAGATTCCTCTCGCCTCCCGACACCACCACAACCTCAACCCCGTAGATCTTCGGCGAGGGACTTCGGCCCACCGCCGACGAAAGAGGCCCTCGTCGCATCCTATGAAGGCCTCGTCATCGCCCAGGCGAGGCGGTACGGCAAGGGGGCCATGGATTGGGAGGACCTCATCCAAGAGGGATACCTCGCCCTCTTCGAGCTCCAGGAGTCCTATGACCCCACAAAGGGCCCCTTTCCCGCCTACGTCCGAGACCACCTGAAATACTTTTTCCTCGGCCTGCGCCGCACATCCATGAAGGCCCCGGAAGAACTCCCCTTCGACGAGGCGAACCCCCAAGAGGACCTGGCCCCAAGTGCGGAGGAGATCGCCCTTCTCAACGAGGAGCGCGCCCATCTTCACGACCTCCTCTGCGCCCTCCCAGAGGCCCAAGCCCAGACCTTACGCCTCTACGCCGAGGGCTTCTCCCGCCGAGAAATCGCCGACATCACAAAGACCCCCTACCCCACGGCGACGAGTCGCCTCCGCACAGGCCTCAACACCCTCAAGAAACGCCTCTAAGCCCGGAGAGCGACGAGGCGTAGACCCAAAGATTTGTACGATGCCCTCCCCCACAAGAGACAAGGAGGACCATCATGCACATCGAAAAACATCTCATCACGAAGAACTATTCCACGGCGAAGGGCCGCACCATCGCCTACATCGTCGTCCACGACACGGGCAATCCCAAGAAGGGCGCCGATGCCCTCGCCCACGTCCGCTACTTTGACGCCGCACCTCGCGGAGCCAGTGCCCACTACTTCGTCGACGACACCGGCGTCTATGAGCTGGTGGAACAGGCGAATGTGGCCTGGCACTGCGGCGACGGCAAGGGACGCTACGGGATTACGAACCAAAACTCCATCGGCATCGAGCTCTGCATCCACGAGGGGAACGACATGGCCGCCACCTATGAACACGCCCGCGCCCTCATTCGCAGCCTCATGGCACACTACCACCTCTCAAAATCTCGCGTCGTCCGCCATTACGACGCCAGCCGCAAGATCTGCCCCGGCCACATGTCCGGGAAGAACTGGGCGGCGTGGTGGGGATTTTGGGAAAGCATCTAGACCCACCCGGTGACGGGTAAATTTTTCATTTCCCACAACCCCCTGCCACGGGCCGGGTGGTCCGATGCTCATCCATTCGATTCCCTCTGTCCAAGAAAAGTTCCCCCTGTGGGGCTGGCCTATGGCTCTTTTCCCATGGGACGCTCCCCGCTTTTGGCGTGATGGGTTGGGTCGTTGTCAGAGGTCGAACCTCCCCGCCTTTTATGGGCTGGAATGGGACTTTTCACCCCCTTCTTCAACCATGGGACGAGGGACGCGCCTCA
>JAEZXH010000017.1 GCA_023442775.1 Bacillota bacterium | reverse complement strand
GGAACAATGTCAAAGAAAATTTTGTCATTATTACTTGTTTTTGTACTAGTACTTTCATTAGTAGCATGTAACAAGGGAAGCAACAAAGATACCAATAAAGAAACATCTGTAGAAACTAATACAGGTTCAGAAACAGATGTGGAAAAAGAAACAAAAGGTGAAACTGAAGATTTAAAAGGTAAAACAGTAGGGATGGTAACTGATACTGGCGGAATCAATGATGAATCATTTAACCAAACATCATGGGCTGGTTTAAAACAATTAGAATCTAAAACAGGTGCTACAGTTTCTTATGTACAATCTGAACAAGAAGCAGACTATCCTACTAATTTAAATCAATTAGTGGATGCTAATACAGATTTAGTATGGGGTATTGGATTCTTACTATCAGAATCAGTAGAAACAGTATCAAAACAAGCTCCAGATACAAATTTTGCAGTTATTGATAATGCTTATGCAAATGCACAAGAATTACCAAATGTAACAGGAGTAGTATTCAAAGCTGAGCAACCTTCATTCCTAGTAGGTTATATCGCTGGACACACAACAAAAACTAACAAAGTTGGTTTTGTTGGTGGTATTACAAGTGTTGTAATTGACCAGTTTGAATATGGATTCAGAGCTGGTGTATTAGAAGCAGCTAAAGAATTAGGAAAAGAAATTGAAGTTGATATCCAATATGCTGACAGTTTTAACGATGAAGCAAAAGGAAAGTCAATAGCTACAAGAATGTTCAACTCTGGTGCAGATGTAGTATTCCACGCAGCAGGTGGTGTTGGTAAAGGTGTTATAGAAGCAGCTAAAGAATTAGACAAATTTGCAATTGGTGTAGATGCTGACCAATCAGGCTTAGCACCAAAGAATGTTTTAACTTCAGCTTTAAAGAAAGTTGATGTTGCAATATATGACTTATCAAAGAGAATACTTTCCGGTGAAAAATTAGGTGGACAAACAGTAGTATACACAGCTAACGAAGATGCAGTTGGTATTCCAGAATATAATGCAGATACAGCATTATATCCAGAAGAATTGCATAAAAAAGCTTTAGAAAAATTAGAAGAAATTAAAGCTGGTAACATAGTACCACCATTCAACTTAGAAGAGTGGAACAAATATATTGCAGAATAAGATAGCAATGTAGTAGGGGGATGTTATCCCCCTTTTTTTATTATTTAAGGAGGGAATATGGAAAGCAATATTTATGCTGTTCAGATGAACGATATTGTTAAAGTATTCGGGACTTTTACTGCTTTAGATAATGTAAAATTTGAAGTGAAGAAAGGTACTATTCATGCTATACTGGGCGAAAATGGTGCAGGCAAATCAACGCTTATGAACATCTTGTATGGACTATATCAGGCTGATCAAGGCGTTATAAAAATTCACGAAAAAGAAATCGCTATCAAAAACCCTAGTGTTGCAATAGAGCAAGGAATAGGTATGGTGCATCAGCATTTTATGTTAGTTCATAATTTTACAGTTGTAGAAAATATTTTACTAGGTAATGAAATTACAAATGCTGCAGGATTTCTAAATTACAATAAGAGTAGACAAAAGGTTCAAGAATTAGTAGATAAATATGGTCTTCATGTGGACTTAGATGCTAAAATTGAGAATATTTCAGTAGGTATGCAACAAAGAGTTGAAATATTAAAGGCTTTGTATCGTAATGCAGACATCTTAATTCTTGATGAACCTACGGCGGTTTTAACACCTCAAGAAATTGAAGAACTTATTTCAATTATGCACAATTTAACTAAAGACGGAAAAACTATAATTATAATCACTCATAAACTTTCAGAAATTAAACAATCTGCAGAAGAATGTACAATTATAAGAAGAGGACAATATATTGATACCGTTAAGGTTAAGGATACTACAATCAATGAATTGGCAACAAAAATGGTAGGACATGCAGTAAAATTAGTAGTTGATAAAACTGTTGCAGAACCTAAAGATATTTTATTTGAAATTAATGATTTAGTTGTAGAAGATAGTAGGGGAATTGAGGTAGTAAATGGATTAAATTTAACTGTTAGACGTGGTGAAATATATGGTATTGCAGGTATTGATGGAAATGGTCAAAAAGAATTAGTTGAAGCAATTACAAATTTAGTTAAAACAAAGTCAGGAAACATAAAAGTAAATAGTATAGAAATACAAAATACAAATCCTAAATTTACTATTGATAATGGTGTATCAACAATTCATGAAGATAGGCTAAAAAGAGGACTTGTTCCAGATTTTACAGTTGCTGAAAATACTATTTTAGAAAAATATTATCTAAAACCATTTTCAAAAAAGGGTATTCTAAATAATAAAGAGATTACAAAATATACTCAACAAATTATCGATGAATATGATGTTAGACCATCAGATGGTTCAAATTTACTTGCTAGATCCCTTTCTGGTGGTAATCAACAGAAATTAATTATAGGTAGAGAAGTATCCATGAATCCCGATGTATTAATAGCTGTTCAACCTACAAGAGGTCTTGATGTTGGGGCTATAGAGTATGTCCATAAATCATTAATTAGAGAAAGAGATAAAGGTAAGGCAATACTTCTAATATCCTTCGAACTTGATGAAGTAATGAATGTTTCCGACAAAATAGGTGTAATATATAAAGGAAAGATTCAAGATGAATTCTTGCAAGGAGAAAAAGATGAAAATGAAATAGGATT
This sequence comes from Bacillota bacterium, assembly GCA_023442775.1. Classification (GTDB taxonomy): domain Bacteria; phylum Bacillota; class Clostridia; order Tissierellales; family Peptoniphilaceae; genus JAEZXH01. The sequence continues at coordinate 12,343 of JAEZXH010000017.1, read as the reverse complement.
ATTGATGGCAGGAGGTAAGCATGAAAGCTAAAAAGAATAATTTAAAAGTATTATTTAATAATCAATTCTTTAGAACATTTCTTGCCATTATATTAGGATTTGTAGTTGCAGGTATTATGCTACTCTCAATGGGGCATAATCCTTTTGCAGTATATGGAACTATGTTTTCTGGAGTATTTACAAATCCAAGAAATATTGCTGAAACAATTGTAAAAGCAACGCCATTAATCATAACAGGGGCATCAATTGCATTTGCATTTAAGACTGGATTATTTAATATTGGTGCTGAAGGCCAATATACAATGGGATTTGTGCTTGCAGGCATGGTAGGTATAATGATAGATTTACCATGGTTTTTACAAGTTCCAGTTTTATTATTAGCAGGCATGATTGGTGGACTTTTATTAGGTGGAATAGCAGGAATATTGAAATCTAAATTTGGGGTACATGAAGTTATATCAGGGATTATGTTAAACTGGATTTCTCTATATTTCTTAAACTATATAGCACTTGGGTCTTCATTTTTTGTACAAGAAACTTCGGGTACAGCTCCTATAAATGTATCTGGACAAATAAAATTATTTGCAGCTGAAAAAGCAGCAGGAGATTATGCTAGTATTACAGAAGTACCGATTATAGGAAAAGTTTTAGCAAGATCAGACTTAAACTATGGGATTTTAATTGCTATAGCAGTTGCGGTTTTTCTTCATTTTGTAATAAAAAAATCAACTTTAGGTTATCAATTAAAAGCTGTAGGTTTTAATAAAGATGCAGCAGAATTTGCAGGTATAGATGTAAACAAGAATATTATAAGATCTTTGGCAATAGCTGGAATGATTGCAGGTTTAGCTGGAGCTGTTAATATTATGAGTTTATCTCCTCATAAAATTACAAGTTTAGCTATGTTTGAAAATTATGGATTTGACGGACTTTCAGTGGCACTTATTGCAGGCTCAAGTTTAATTGGAGTTATACCTTCAGCAGTGCTATTTGCAATATTTAGAATTGGCGGATCCGTAATTCAACAACAATATCAAATTTCTTCAGAAATTATTTCCATATTAATAGGTGTAATTATATTCTTTATAGCACTTTCATCTATATTGCCAATAATAGCTGATATTATAGCTAGTAGAAAAACTAAGGAGAAACTATGAATCAATTAATGACAATATTAACAATTACGCTCATGTACTCAACTCCATTAGTTTTTGGTTCAATGGGTGGAGTTATTTCAGAAAAATCAGGGGTTATTAACATCGGGATTGAAGGCATGATGGCAGTTGGTGCATTTACCGCTGCTACAGTTTCATATTATACAGGAAGTCCTTGGGTTGGTTTTTTCTCAGGAGGAGTGGCAGGAGCTTTAGTAGGATTATTACATGCTATTGCATCAATAAGTTTTAGGGCTGACCAAACAGTATCTGGTATTGCCATAAACATGATAGGGGCAGGTCTAACATTGTTTATGTCAAATCTTTTATTTGGTGGCGCAAACTCACCAGTTTTACAAAAGAAAATGCCTAAATTTTTCGGGATAGATTCTCCAGCTATAATTGCATTAGTATGTGTAGTTATTTTATGGATTTTCCTATATAGAACAAAATGGGGATTAAGAGTTTTAGCAGTTGGAGAACATCCAGCTGCAGCAGATACACTAGGTGTTAATGTCTATAAAATTAGATATTTATCAGTAATGGCATCAGGATTTTTCTCGGGCCTTGGTGGAGCATCAGTAACAGTATCATTAATTTCAAATTTTACGCCTACATCAATTACAGGCCAAGGATTTATAGCTTTAGCAGCAGTAATCTTTGGTAAATGGACACCACACGGCGCTTATGGTGCAGCGATTATGTTTGGTTTTGCTCAAGCGCTAGCAATCTATTTAGGAGCAGGGTCATCAATACCAAGTCAATTCTATGCGATGTTACCATTTGTACTAACACTTGTAGTATTGATATTAGTAGGTAAATCAGAAGCTCCAAGAGCTGATGGACAACCTTATGTTAAAGGAGTGAGATAATGGATATTAAAGATATTTTAGTAAAAGTAGATCATACTCAACTTGCTCAAACGGCAACTTGGGAAGATATCAAAAATTTAATAGATGAGGCTATTGAATATAAAACGGCATCCGTATGTATACCAGCATCATATGTTAAAAAAGCTGTTGAATATGCAGATGACAAAACGGTTATTTGTACAGTTATAGGTTTTCCAAATGGATATTCAACAGTTGCTACAAAAGTTTTTGAAACAGAAGATGCAATAAAAAATGGTGCATCAGAAATCGATATGGTAATTAATATCAATGAATTAAAAAATAAGAATTATGAATATGTACTAGATGAAATCAAGCAAATAAAAAAAGCTTGTGGGGATTTAATTCTTAAAGTAATTATTGAAACAGCTTTACTTAGTGAAGAAGAAAAAGTAAAAATGTGTGAAATAGTCTCTAAGTCTGGTGCGGATTATATCAAGACTTCGACAGGGTTTTCAACTTGTGGAGCAACTTTTGAAGATGTAAAACTCTTTAAGAATCATGTAAATCCTGAAGTTAAGATTAAAGCTGCAGGGGGGATTTCAAGTTTAGATGATGCAGACAAATTTATTGAACTTGGAGCCTCAAGACTTGGAACGAGTAGATTAGTAAAACTTGCTAAAAATGAACAAGCAGAAGGTTATTAATGATTAAAGAAGATATTAGATTAGCACTTGAGAACATTAAGTTTTCAAGTGCTCCTTATTCAAATTTTAATGTATCTGCAGTACTTACTGCAAAAAATGGGAAAAAATATACAGGTGTTAATATAGAATCTGCATCATTTACACCAACTATTTGTGCTGAAAGAGTCGCTTTTTTTAAGGCGGTTTCAGAAGGAGTAAAAGAATTTACAAGAATAGTTATAGTTGGTGGATTAGATGGTGTAGTCGAAGAACTTACCTCACCATGCGGAGTATGCAGACAAGTAATGATGGACTATTGTGACCCTAAGACGTTTGAAATAGTTATGGCAATTGATGAAGATAATTATCAAATATACACTTTGGAAGAATTACTTCCAAAAGGTTTCGGTCCTAAAAATTTAGAAGGATAGTATTATGAGAATGATAGATATTATAGAACATAAAAAGCATGGAATGGAATTGACAAGGGAAGAAATTAAATTTTTCATTGATGGATACGTACAAGGGACGATACCAGATTATCAAGCTTCCGCCTTTTTAATGGCTATATATTTTAATGGAATGTCAGAAAAAGAAACTTTGGAATTTACACTTTCGGTAAGAGATAGTGGTGATGTAATCGATTTATCAGCTATTAAAGGAATCAAAGTAGATAAACATTCTACCGGTGGTGTAGGTGATAAAACTACACTCGTTATAGCCGCTTTAGTCGCATCTTTTGGTGTAAAAATGGCAAAAATGTCAGGAAGGGGACTTGGTCATACAGGTGGAACTGTAGACAAAATGGAATCAATTCCAAGTCTTAAAACTTCATTAGAAGGGCAAGAGTTTATAGATCAAGTCAATAAAATTGGAGTTTCAGTCATAGGGCAAACAGGTAATTTAGCACCAGCTGACAAAAAACTATACGCTTTAAGAGATGTTACTTCAACAGTTGATAGTATACCCTTAATCGCATGCTCAATTATGTCTAAAAAATTAGCAGCAGGATCTGATGCTATTTTACTAGACGTTAAGACGGGGTCTGGAGCATTTATGAAGACTTTGGATGATGCGATAGATATTGCAAAAGAAATGGTTGCTATTGGTGAAAATGCAGGGAAAACTACCGTTGCATTAATTACGGAAATGGATATTCCATTAGGACATAATATAGGGAATTCATTAGAAGTTATAGAAGCTGTTGAAACACTTAAAGGTCATGGACCAAAAGATTTAACAGATGTATGTGTTGAACTTGGAGCAAATCTTCTATTTATGGCTGGTGTGGATACATTAGAAAATACGAGATTAATGGCAAGAAAATCTCTAGAAGATGGTAGTGCATTTAAGAAAATGGTCGAATTTGTAAAAGCTCAAGGTGGAGATATTTCATATATTGAAGATACTTCGAAATTTGAAAAAGCAAAATTTGAATATGAAGTAAAATCACTTGAAGAAGGTTTTGTATATGAAATGAATACAGAGAAAATAGGAATTTCTTCTGTATTGCTTGGAGCTGGAAGACAAACAAAAGAAGATATAATTGACTTTACAGCAGGAATTAGACTTGAAAAGAAAACGGGTGATGAAGTTAAAAAGGGTGATACAGTTGCAATTCTATATACTAATGATGAATCGTCAATTAAAGATGCAGAAACTTTAGTACATGAAGCATATAAAATTTCAAATCAAAAACCAAAATTACATCCTCTCGTACTTGCAAGAGTTGGAAAAGATGGAGTGGAAAAATATTAAAATAAAAGGATTATGAAATATCTGTTGAGGAGATTTATCTTTAACAGATATTTTTTTTATTCTTTCAAACTCTCCATAGATATGAAGTGTGAGACTGTTTCTGATTTTTCGATAATTTTTTTATTTTTACAGAAGGAAAAAGGTTGTTTTTCTGAGTATTGAAAATTAAATTTTGAAAAACGGAAATAGTATTCTTTTAACGATACCATTGTCATATTTCTTAATTTCATATTAAAAATATCTATAAAATACGATACAGAGAAAATCATTTATAATTAAAAAAACAGAGAACTTATTATAAATCAAAAAATATTTGCCTTAAAACAATAAATGATGTATAATAACTTTAAATTAGGAGGGGAATATGTCAAGTAATCTTTTAGACAAAAAAATGAAAAAAAAGTATTTATAGTTTAAAATATTTAGCGGTTATATTTATTGTATTAGTAGCTATAGCTTGTATATTTGTAACATATCAAGCGGTTAAAGATTTAAGTTATTTTCCAGGATTGAAAAGATATGTATATCCATGGTTGGCTATTGGTTATACTGTATCATTTATGATAGTTTGGGGAATATTGGATGTACTAAAACTTATGAACAATTTATTAGCGGGAAAAATATTTACTTTTGATAATGCTAATTTAATTAAAGTTATAGATAAAAAATTAGTAGCAACTTTAATATTTACAATTATAGCGAATGTTGTTATGCTTTTATTGGATATTACACATCCATCACTTATGATATTATGGTTTGGATTTATATTATTTATACTTGCAGCACATATTATAGTGAAACCTTTGAGCCTACTCGTTGAAAAAAGTGCTGAGCTTCAAATTGAAATGGAATTAACTATATGATAGTTGTAAATTTAGATGTAATGTTAGCGAAAAGAAAGATGTCTGTGACAGAGCTATCAGAAAGAGTAGGGATAACTTTGTCAAATATATCGATATTAAAAAACAATCGAGCAAAAGCTATAAGACTTGATACACTAAATTCCATCTGTGAGACATTGGAGTGTCAACCTGGAGATATTATTGAATATATTCCGGATGAGGAATAATATGAAATCTTATATAATAAGTATAGATAAATGATATATATCAATTTTTAAAAGTATGATTATTTTAAGAAATTTGTTTTTAGTTTAATTATATTTTAAAATAAAGAAGTCTAGGAATTTTATCCTAGACTTCTCTATTTTATTTATTAAAATTATTTCTAACATAGCTATCTACAGCTTTTATTGCATAAACTACATCTTCTGCTGTAGGTTTTTCTATCATTGCATGTATAGTTTCACCTTCTGCGGTAGCTTGTTTACCTATAGCTAATAAATCTTCATCGCTATATTTGTCTAAGTTTAATTCGGCCATAGTAGTAGGCATACCAATACTTTGATAGAATCTTATATATTGATCTAATTCTTCTTTATCCACATCTTCCAACATAAGTTGTACAAGTACACCATAAGCAACTTTTTCACCATGAGTTTTATCATGAATTGCACCATGAACAGCTGTAAAACCGTTATGAATTGCATGAGCACCGGATAGACCAGCTGATTCAAAGCCTAAACCTGAAAGAAGAGTATTAGCTTCGATTATTTTTTCAACTGCTGGGGTAACTAAATTTTCTTTTACAGCTGCTAGAGCTTTAGCTGAATATGCGAATAGAGTATCACGACAAACCTCCGCTATTGCTTGAGCTGCTATTGTTTGTTTTCCACCAGCCATAGTTGTAGATTCTGATCTAGTATTAGATCTTGCTTCAACGAGAGTTGCACTTGCATCTGCTATACCATCTGCCAAGAAACTTGCAGGTGCATTAGCAATTACTTGAGAATCCATTAAAATTAAATCTGGATTCTTTTTATAGAAACGATAGCTTTCAAAATTACCATTATCTGAATAGATAACAGATAGTGCAGATGTAGGAGCATCTGTTGAAGCGATAGTTGGAGCAATTACTGTTGCAGCTCCAAGGTCTTCAGCAATTGCCTTTGCGGAGTCTATAGTTTTTCCTCCTCCTAACCCTATAACTACATTGCTAGATTTTTCTTTACCTATTTTTACAACACGTTTAATTTCATTTTCAGAAGCTTCACCATTAAAAGCTTCACGATATACGGAAAGCCCTTGTTCTTCAAGGTGACTTGCGTATTTTTTACCTACAATTTCCCATACTGTGTCATCTGCTAGTAGTAAAATCTTATCTCCTAATTGTTTAACTAGATCAACCTTGTAAAACAAAACATTTTTACCTTGCACATAGCGAGATGGGCTTGAAAATATTCTAACCATAAATCCTCCTTATATATTCATTATATGTTAATTATATCACTAATATAAAAAGAAATAAACATTTAAAATTTAGAATAATAAAATTTTATTATTTTATATCCTTAAATTTAATATAAATAGTATCATCTATTTTGCTAATTGAACCTTCTGCAGGATATAGTGGCATGGATTCGATAATATCTCTTAAGGATTCAAGCTCTTCTGTTATTTCGTCTTCATCATTAATTATATTTGGTAGTCCCAGAAATTTATTTGGATAATATTTAAATGAATATAATCTGGTTAAATGATTTGCGATTATAAATGGTTCAATATCCCTAGTATCAATTAATTTTGTAAAGGAAGTTCTAGAGTCAGGATTACCAAGCATCATAATCTTTGTATTTGTTTCATATCCATCGACAGATTCGATTCTCATAGCTATTCTATTGGCATATGCATTTGATGATTCATTTGTCATACCTACTTTGAAATAAACTTTATTTGTAACATAAATAATATTGTATACATTTAACATTAAAATAATAGTTAATATCCATGATGAATAATAAACTAAGTTCTTTTTAGATTTTTTATTATCTTCTGATATCAATTCATTTGGAGTTTTTGTGAACATTTCTTTATGAGTTTCATAAATATAATCTAGTAATATCAATGGAAACATGAACATTACAGTATATCCGTAAGCCATTCTAAGCATTACTCCAGCTTCAAAACTCATTACATAAATTATATTTATAGCCAGCGGAAATAGTAAAACTATTATTGCAACAAGTGCTTTATTCTTGGTTTCTAATTTTGATTTATTAGTTAGATATACTACTAGATAAACGGTTAGTATTACAATTAAAGCTAGTAATGGAGGCATCCATATCCAATGATAATTGAATTCTTGCCCTATAAAGAATAAGAAAAATGCTTTATATGCACTAAAAATAACCTCTGGTAATCTATTTAATGGTAATGATCCCATGGTATCAAGACCTTTATAATCAACTAAATATTTTCCAAATATTCCTCTTGAAATCAATATATATAAAGCTATTGCTAAAACAAATGAACAAGCAGTTTTTATACATAGCATTAAAATTTCTTTAAAATCTTTTTTATTTTTGAAAAGCTCAATAAATATATAGATCAAAATTAATCCAGCTGATAGTCCTAAATAAGTTTGGTATATACCTAAAGATAATGTTAGAAAAATTATTGTAGCTATATAACCATTTTCTTTTTTGACTAATAAATAGGCTCCTATAGTTGCAAGCAACGCACCAAATTGATAAGCATCTTGTGTATTCATGAATGGCATAAGAGATCCTAAAGTTGGGAATGTTACAAGTATTCCAGAGATTAATACAGTATTAATTTTTGATTTAACATCAAACATTTGAATTATAATTGAAGACATGAATGCTGTATATATGATAGTAAGAAGTCCGTTTAGCCATGGAAGAGAAAATTCACTTCCGATAGCAGCTGGGAACATTAGAAACCATCTTCCGGAAGTTGTTCTATTCATATTGTCAACAATCTGTACTATATCATCTAAATTTACCCATTTATTTGTCATCATATAAATATGACAAACTAGACCGATAATTATTGTTGAAATAAAAGCTAATTTTACATTTTTATTTAATTTTAAATACCAATTTTTTAGTTTATTATCTAGATTCATAATTACTCCTTTCGTTTATTATATAAAAAATAGATATTTTTATCTAGATATAAATATTAAAATATTGTAATAAACACTTGAAATGTTTAAGTAAAGAATGTATAATAAAATAAAAGTCAAAGATAGTCAAAGATTATAAATGAAAGTCAAAGAGTTGGAGGAAACATGAAATATAAAGATTATTATGAAATTTTAGGAGTAGATAAAAGCTCTACACCAGAAGATATAAAAAAAGCATATAGAAAATTAGCGAAAAAATACCATCCAGATTTAAATAAAGGATCAGAAGAAGCTGCAGAAAAATTAAAAGAAGTAAATGAAGCATATGAAGTTTTATCAGATGAAGAAAAGAAAGCAAAATATGATCAATTTGGATCAGCTTATCAAGATGGTATGAACTTCGATCCTTCACAATATGGCTATACATATACAGGATCGGGAGCGAGTGGATTTTCAGATTTCTTTGAAACCATATTTGGTGGAGGAGGATTCGGAGGATTTACATCTGGCGGTGGTTCACAAGGAAGAGGATTCCAAGATTTATTCGGAAACTTTACAACGAATAGAAAACAAAGACCTCGTTATGATATAGAACAAAATCTTACAATTGAAGAAGCCTATAAAGGTGGGGAAAGATCAGTATCTGTAAATTTTGCTGGAGAAAATAAAGATATAAAAATTAAATGGCCACAAGGAATTACAGATAAGAAGAAAATCAAAATAAAAGGAGACAATTTCGGTATTCAAGGAGATATCTATGTAAAAATAAACATTGTAGATAAAGATAAATTAGATGGTTTAGATATTATTAAAAATATTGAAATTACTCCATGGGAAGCATACTTTGGAACTAAAAAAGTTGTTAATACATTTGAAGGGAAAATAAAAGTAAATATTCCAAAAAATATTCAAACAGATAAAAAAATAAAATTAAGTTCAAAAGGATTTAAGGATAGACATGGAAAAGTTGGAGATATGTATCTTCAAATCAAGATAGTAAATCCAAAATTATCTAAAGAACAAGAAGAAATATATAGAAAACTAATGGAGGCATAATATGGATATGAATAGATTTTCTAGTAAAGCACTAGAATACATTGAAAAAGCCCAAAATATTGCGATAAAAAATTCAAATCCAGAAATTAATGAAAAACATTTGGCTTATGCAATGTTTTTAGATTCCGATGGTTTAATTTTTAGATTAGTAAATTTAATGGGTCAAAACTCACAACAATTAAGAGAAGAATTAAAAAAATTAGTAGAAAGATTACCACAACAATCAGGTGGTGACACACGTATAAGCACAACTTATCAAAGAATATTATTAAAATCTGAAGATGAAGCTAAAAAACTCGGAGATTCATATATAGGAATTGAACATATATTTTTAGCATTATTAGACGAAAAAAATAATGATCTAGTAAAAATATTTAATGATAAGAAAATAAATTACAATAGCTTTAATAATAAACTTCAAGAATTCAAGAAAGATAGTCAAAACCAAGGTGCTCAAAGAGAAGATTCAAGCCTTTCAAAATACACTAAAGATTTAACTTTAATGGCACAAGAAGGGAAAATTGACCCAATAATTGGTAGAGATGAAGAAATTAGAGCTGCAATTAGAATACTTTCAAGACGTACAAAAAATAATCCTGTATTAATAGGGGAACCAGGTGTTGGTAAAACGGCAATAGTTGAAGGTATAGCTCAAAGAATTATTAACAACGATGTGCCTGAAAAGCTTAAAAACGTAAAATTACTTTCACTTGACCTTGCAGCTCTTATAGCAGGTGCTAAATATAGAGGTGAATTTGAAGAAAGATTGAAAGAAGTAATTAAAGAAGTTGAAGAATCAAATGGTGAAATTATACTATTTGTGGACGAAATGCATATGATAGTTGGTGCCGGTAAAACTGACGGAGCAATGGATGCAGGTAATATTATGAAACCTGCTTTATCACGTGGTTTAATAAAAGTAATCGGTGCAACTACATTAAATGAATATCGCCAATATATTGAAAAAGACGGAGCTTTGGAAAGAAGATTCCAAAAAGTTGTAGTAGATCAACCAAGTGTGGAAGATTCAATTTCAATATTAAGAGGTATTAAGGAAAAATATGAAATTCACCATGGTATAAGAATTGCAGACTCTGCTATAATTGCAGCAGTTGTACTATCAAATCGATATATTACGGATAGGTTTTTACCAGATAAAGCAATTGACTTAATGGATGAAGCCTCTGCAATGGTCCGTACAGAAATAGATTCAATGCCAAGTGATATAGACGATTTAAGAAGAGAAATATTACAATTACAAATTGAAATTACAGCATTAAAAAAAGAAACTGACGAACATTCTAAAGAAAGATTAGAATTACTCGAAAAAGAAATAAAAGAAAAAGACGATATTTATAATGAAAAATTTGCTAAATGGCAAGATTCTAAGAATATATTAGATAAAGAAAATGAAATCAAGGAAAGAATTGATAGATTAAAAATAGAAATCGAAGATGCTGAAAGACGTTATGATTTTGATACATTATCAAGATTAAAATATGGTGATCTTCCTAATCTTACAAAAGAATTAGAAGAAGTTCAAGAAAAAAATCGTGAAGAATCAGGACTAAAAGAAGAAGTTACCGAAGAAGAAATAGCAGAAGTTGTTTCAAAATGGACAGGTATTCCGGTTTCAAAACTTGTAGAAACTGAAAGAGAAAAACTTCTTAATTTAGACTATGAGCTTCACAAGAGAGTTATAGGTCAAGATGAGGCTGTTGAATCAGTTGCCGAAGCTATTTTAAGAGCAAGATCTGGACTAAAGGATGAAAATAGACCTATAGGTTCATTCATTTTCTTGGGACCAACAGGTGTTGGTAAAACAGAACTTGCAAAAGCATTGACTCAATTGATGTTTGATGACGAAAGAAATATCATTCGTATTGATATGTCTGAATACATGGAAAAATATTCAGTTTCAAGACTAATAGGTGCAGCTCCGGGTTATGTTGGCTATGAAGAAGGTGGACAACTTACAGAAGCGGTACGTAGAAAACCGTATTCAGTAGTATTATTTGATGAAATTGAAAAAGCTCATCCGGATGTATTTAATATACTATTACAAGTACTCGATGACGGTAGACTTACAGATAATCAAGGACGTACAGTAAACTTCAAAAATACAATTATAATCATGACTTCAAATATTGGTTCACAATATTTACTTGACGGAATTGACGAAAATGGTGAAATTAGCGAAAAAGCAAAAGAACTTGTTTCCAATGAAATGAAACAAAGATTTAGACCAGAATTTCTAAATAGAATTGATGAAATTGTAATGTTCAAACCGCTTACAAAATCCGAAATTTCTAAGATTATTGATCTTGAATTTGCGAAAATTTCTGAAAAACTTTCAGATAGAAAAATTGAAATTCATATTTCTGATGAAGCTAAAGATTTCATTATCGACAACTCATATTCAGAAATATATGGAGCAAGACCAATTAAGAGATACTTACAAAAGAATATCGAAACACAAATCGCAAGAAAAATCATTGCAAATGAAATAGTCGACAAAGATAAAGTAAACATAAGCGTCGAAGATGGAAAACTTGTAATCGAATAATATAAAAACACTTCAAACTATATATTTAAGTTTGAAGTGCTTTTTTTGTCAACATAAATAAGTACTAATTTTTTTTTATTAAAACACAAAAAAGACATTGACAATTTACTAATATTACTGTATAATCCTTTCAAGAAATCGATTTCTTGATAGAAGAAGCTTAATATAAGTAATAGGAAGTAAATTTTGTGAAGAAAAGACATTTTCTTATTTTAGTTATAGTATTATTGATACCAATTATTTTATTTAATAGTAAAGTTACAGCGAAATCTGATTTAAATGATAGACAAACTCTTGTTTCAGATA
>JAEZXH010000018.1 GCA_023442775.1 Bacillota bacterium | reverse complement strand
TGAATCGGGAGTTGACGGGAATCAATTTCTCTGAAGTGGAGAGTTTGTCCCTTCATATTGAGGGGTCCATGCGACGCTTTGAGGGATTGATTACGAGGATTGTGGAAATGGCGGTGGCCATGGGACGGAAGGTTTCCCAGCGGGAGATTCACGCCGAGGGATGGTCCAATCTCTTGGCGGCGTCCCAAGTTCAAGATTTTGAAGAGGTGAGAAATCTCCTCTCCTTCTGTGAGCAGAGAAACAATCTCTTGCGCCTCGTTCCCGAGCTCGACGAAGTCCCAACCCTCAGTGTGGTCATTGGCTCCGAGCATCCCCTCGAGGCCATGGCCCACAGTAGCATCATCACCGCCACCTATTCCGGACGGGAAGGTCCTCTCGGACAAGTTGGGCTCATCGGACCCATGCGCATGGACTACATCCCCATGATGCGCCTCTTGGAGGGGCTCTCTCATGGACTCAGTCAGCGCCTGGGAGCGACAATGAATTGAGGAGGCATATGGAACATCGAGAAGAACGCGTCGACGAGGAGGTCATCGAAGAGAATTTCGAAGAAGAACAAGAGGTCTTGAAAGAACCAACGGAAGCCGAGGAACCGAAAGAAGACGAGGCCCTTCGTTGGAAGGAACAAGCCGCACGCCTTCAGGCAGATTTTACGAACTACCGCCGTCGCGTAGAAGAAGAGAAGAAAACTTTTGTAAGTCTTGGCGTCAAGAAGATTGCCCTGGACATCCTCGGGGTGATGGACAATCTGGAACGCGCCGTCGATGCAAGTGGGGATGCCTCCCTGGACGAAGGAGTCGGCCTCATTGCGAAGCAGATGAAAGACGTCCTCGCCCGTCACGAGATCGTGGAGATGGAGGCGGAGGGAATGGCCTTTGACCCCATGAAGCACCACGCAGTTCTCGTGGAGAGCGTCGAGGGAAAAGATCCTGACCAGGTCATCGACGTCTTGCAAAAGGGATACATGATTGGAGACGAAGTCCTTCGCCCGGCAATGGTGAAGGTGTCGCAATAAAGGAGGAACATAGATGAGCAAAATGATTGGAATCGACTTAGGGACCACCAACTCTGCAGTAGCCGTGATGGAAGGCGGCGTCGCCACCATCATCCCCAACATCGAAGGGAACCGCACCACTCCTTCCGTTGTGGCCTTTACCAAAGACGGAGAGCGCCTCGTCGGGGAAACCGCAAAACGTCAAGCCATTACTAACCCCGACCGCACCATCTCTTCCATCAAGCGTGAGATGGGAACGGACTACAAGGTCTCCATCGACGGCAAGGAATATTCTCCTCAAGAGATTTCTGCGATGATCCTTCAAAAACTGAAGTCCGACGCAGAGAGCTACCTCGGGGAAAAGGTGACGGAAGCCGTCATCACCGTCCCCGCTTACTTCACCGACGCCCAACGTCAAGCGACGAAGGACGCTGGCCGCATCGCTGGCCTCGACGTGAAGCGCATCGTCAACGAGCCCACCGCAGCAGCCCTCGCCTATGGGGAAGACAAGGAACAATCCACCCAAACCGTCATGGTCTATGACCTCGGGGGCGGAACCTTCGACGTCTCCATCCTCGAACTCTCCGACGGAGTCTTTGAAGTTCACGCGACCCGCGGGAACAACCGCCTCGGTGGGGACGACTTCGACAACCGCCTCATTGACTTCATCGCCGAAAGCTTCCAAAAGGAGCATGGCGTGGACCTCAAGGCGGACAAGATGAGCCTCCAACGTCTGAAGGAAGCGGCAGAAAAGGCGAAGAAGGAGCTCTCCAGCACCATGAGCACCAACGTGAACCTGCCATTCATCACCGCCACCGCACAGGGCCCCTTGCACCTGAACATGGACATCACCCGTGCGAAGTTTGATCAACTCACCAAGGACCTGGTGAAGAAGACGGAAGAACCCGTCCTCGAAGCGTTGAAGGACGCAGGCCTCAAGGCCTCGGACATCGACAAGGTCCTCCTCGTCGGCGGTTCCACTCGGATTCCCGCCGTCCAAGAAGCGGTGAAGAAGCTCATCGGCAAGGATCCCCAAAAGGACATCAACCCCGATGAATGTGTGGCCCTCGGTGCTGCCATCCAAGGTGGCGTTTTGAGTGGTGACGTGAAGGATCTCCTCCTTCTCGACGTAACTCCCCTCTCCCTCGGGATTGAGACCATGGGTGGCGTGACCACGCGCCTCATCGAGCGCAACACCACCATCCCCACGAAGAAGAGCCAAATCTTCACCACCGCTGCGGATAACCAGACTTCCGTTGACATCCACGTCCTCCAAGGGGAACGACAAATGTCTCAAGACAACGTGACCCTCGGACGCTTCCAACTCGATGGCATCGCCCCTGCTCGCCGCGGTGTGCCTCAAATCGAAGTCACCTTTGACATCGACGCCAACGGCATCGTCAACGTCAGCGCCAAGGACCTCGGCACCGGCAAGGAACAAAAGATCACCATCACCTCTTCCACCAACCTCACCGACGAAGAAATCGAAAAGAAGGTCAAGGAAGCGGAGATGTACGCTGAAGAAGACTCCAAGAAGAAGGAGCTCATCGAAGCTCGCAACGGCGCCGATGCCATCATCTACCAAACGGAAAATGCCCTCGACGAGCTGAAGGACAAGATTTCTGACGCCGACAAGGCCTCCATCGAGTCTGCTCTCGAAGAACTCAAGGGCGTCAAGGACGGAGATGATGTTGCTGCCATTAAGGACAAGACCCAAGCCCTCACCAACGCCTTCTACAAGATCTCTGAAGAACTCTACAAGGCACAAGGTGCAGAAGCTGGCGGGGACAACGCCCAAGAAGACGTCGTAGACGCCGACTACGAAGTCGTCGACGAAGACGAAGAATAAAAAAGAGCCACCTCGGGTGGCCTTTTTTTTTGTGCGGAACATGGGCAATGAGATGAACGGGTCCCATATGTTGAGATTTGTCGCTCGCTCATTCCCCGAAGGTGGTCAGTGTTTTCTTCCGAGGACGTGCCTCGTTGCGAAATGCCCCAAGTCTTAAAAAGAGGGGATTCATAGCGGTCGCTCCTATGGAGACGAAATCGCATCACGCGAATACACTGTTGAAAGGGGGCGAGTTCTTCTTCGGGGACCCATCAAGGCGATTCGAGGCACTTGAGTAGGTTGTGTGTACTTTGTGTGGGGCTTGTTGTGGGGAAGGCGCATTTCGTGTATAATAGAGAAACTGACCTTCGCTGACGTTGTGAAGGTTCTTTTTGCGAAGAAAAAATATTGGGGGAAGATATGCGAGACTTTTATGAGATCTTAGGCGTCTCCCGAGAGGCCACCCAACAAGAGATTAAACGGGCCTATCGACAAGAGGCGAAAAAGCACCACCCCGACCTAAACCCTGGGGATGAAGAAGCGGAACACCGCTTTAAGGAAATCAATACAGCCTATGAAGTTCTCTCCGACGAATCGAAGAGACGAAGCTATGACCTCTACGGAGAAGAGGGACTTGGGGACCAGACTTCCGGTGGAGGTTTTGGAGGCTTCGGAGACATTTTTGAAGACATCTTCGACATCTTCGGCGGCGGTTTTCGCGGGGACTATCGTGGGGGACAACAACGAGTCCCCCGACGCGGCGAGCACATTCGCGTCGAAGTGCGCCTCGAGTTTAAGGAAGCGGTCTTCGGCACGAGTCGCAAGGTGACGATTCGCCGAGAAGAAGAGTGTGAAACCTGCCACGGAGAGGGAACAAAGCCGGGAACGGAGAAGCACCGCTGCGAAACCTGTCACGGGACGGGGCAAGTTCGCCAGAGTGTGAGCTCTCCCTTTGGGCGCGTGGTCCAAGTGGTGCCCTGTCCCGACTGTCACGGCACGGGAGAAATCATCGATGAGCCCTGTGAGGATTGTCACGGCACTGGGCGCAAGGTCTTCACCCGCACCATTGAGGTGAACATCCCCGCCGGCGTGGACAACCAGAGTGTCATCTCCCTTCGAGGAGAGGGGCATCGTGGTTACGATGGTGGCGCACCGGGAGACCTCTACATTTATGTGTCGGTCCACGAGGACCCGATCTTCAAGCGCCATGGGCAGGACATTACCGTCGAGATGCCCATCAGCTACGTGGATGCCGTCCTCGGCGCAACCCTCGAAGTCCCAAGTCTTGACGCCATGGAGACCCTGGAGATTCCTGCGGGGACCCAGAGCGGGGAAGTCTTCTGCTTAAAGGGCAAAGGGGTTCCCTACTTGCGCCGTCAAGGGCGAGGTGATCTCTACGTCCGCACGGAGATCATCGTCCCGAAAAAGGTGTCGAAGGAAGAGCGAGAGATTCTCGAAAGTCTCCGCCAGCGCGCTCCGAAGATTGTCCAAGAGGAGCGGAAGGGATTTTTTGAACGGGTGAAGGATTGGTTTGAGGAGGCACGCGATGAACTATCTCGAGATGAGGATTGACAGCACCATCGACAGGCGTGAGGCACTCGTAGACGCGTTAGAGGACTGGGGCATCGAGTTCTACCAAGAAGAGAGTGTGGAACTCTTGGAGGAGCTCCATCGCCCGGAGCAGGCCTGGGACTTCGTCGACGAAAAAGTCTTTGACGTCGCCGGCGACGCCCTTCGCATCACCTTCTATCTCCCCGACGCCTCGGAAGAAGACGAAGAGGTAAAGCGTGTTCTTCGCGACCTCGAAGAAAAGAAACTTGGCGACCCGACGATGACGGTGGTCAAGGACGAGGATTGGGCCAACGAGTGGAAGAAGTACTACAAGCCCCTCCCCGTGGGGGAACACCTGGTCATCGTTCCCTCTTGGGAGGACTATGAGGCGAAAGAGGGAGAACTCGTCATTACCATGGACCCGGGAATGGCCTTTGGAAGCGGAACCCACGAAACTACGGGGCTCTGTATGGAGGCCTTAGAGAAGTATGTTCAAGAGAATGACCTCGTCTATGACATCGGCTGTGGCTCGGGGATTCTCTCCGTGGTCGCCGCGCGCCTTGGCGCTCGTGAGGTCCTCGGGATTGATATCGACCCCGTCGCCATGGTGGCCTCCCATCAAAACGCCAAGCTCAACGGGGTGGAGGATCGATGCACCTTTCTCGAGGGGAACCTCATGGACCTCATCGATGTCCCAGGGGATTTGGTCATCTCCAACATCATCGCCGAAATCATTGCGGGGATGGTGCCCGACCTCTCTACGAAACTCAAGGACGGCGGGATCTTCATCACCTCGGGAATCATCCTCGAAAAGCGCGATCTCGTACGCCGTGCCCTCGAAGATGCAGGCTTTTCAATTCTTGAAGAGAATACCCGTGGAGAGTGGGCAGTGATTGTTGCGAGGAAAGCCTCGTGAATCGGTTCTTCGGCGAGGGCAGAGAAGAGGATGTGATGATTCTCTCCAAGGCCGACGCCCATCACCTCAAGAATGTGTTGCGGGTCCGCGATGGGGAGAAGGTGGAGGTGGTCTATGAAGGACGCCTCTACGAAACCTGCTATGAAGAGGGGGCCCTTCACGTCCTCGGAGAGTCGATTCTCGAAGAGGAACCAGAGCTCATCCTGTGCCAGGGGCTACCGAAGGCCACGAAATTTGAGGAGATCCTGAAGCACGGCACAGAAGTGGGGATTACACGCTTCATTCCCCTGGAGACGAGTCGCACCGTGGTGAAGATGTCGGGGAAAGAGGAAAAGAAGCGAAAGCGCTGGGAAGAGATTCTTCGCAGTGCGGCGATGCAGTCCAAGGCCAGTGGGATTCCCGTCCTCGAAGACTCCATGACTCTCGCGAAGGCCCTTGATATTCTCAAGGGGGTCCAGCTCATCCTCTGTGACGAAGAGGAAGAAGAGACTTCTCTTCACAAGGTCAACCTCCAAGAGGGGCCCATTGCCCTCTTCGTGGGGCCGGAGGGAGGATGGAGCCGGGAGGAAGTGGCTCTTCTTAAGGAACACGGAGCCATCCCCGTCACACTTGGCAAGAGGATACTTCGGACGGAAACTGCAGGGGTTGTGGCGAGTTTTGCCATCCAAGGGAGGCGATGATGGAGCGAGAAAAAATTCTACACACCCTCACCTTGGGGTGTAAGGTCAATCAATACGAGACCGAGGCCATGGAGGAACTCTTCCTGAAGTCTGGATATCGCAAAATGGACGAGACCGATGACTTCGCTGACGTCTATCTCATCAACACCTGTACGGTGACGAACCTCTCGGATCGGAAGAGCCGCCAGATGATTCGCCGGGCAAAACGAGAGAACCCCGAGGCCGTGGTCTGCGTCGTCGGGTGCTATGCCCAGGTGAAACCAGAGGAAGTTGCAGCCCTCGAAGGGGTCGATGTGGTGCTCGGGACGAAGGACCGGGAGAAGGTCGTCTCCTATTGTGAAGAGGCGATGAAGGGGCGCGGAGGGGTCTATGTCGAGGACATCTCCCGTTTTCGTGTTTTCCAAGACATCGAGACGGAAAAGCAAAGTGACATGAACCGGGCCTATCTCAAGGTTCAAGATGGGTGCAATCGCTACTGCAGTTATTGCATCATTCCCTTTGCACGAGGCCCGGTGCGCAGTCGGCCCCTCGAGGACGCCGTCCTTCAAGCCCGTCGCTTGGCGGAGAATGGGTACAAGGAACTCATCCTCACGGGAATCCACGTCGCCAGCTATGGCCTGGACACGAAGGAAACGGATCTTGCGGGGCTCATCGAGTCCATTGCCAAGGTCGACGGAATCGAGCGGATTCGCCTCTCGAGTATGGAGCAATCGGCGATTACGAGAGAATTTCTTGAGCGCACCATGGCGACGGGAAAGCTCTGCGATCACTTCCACCTCAGTCTTCAACACGGCTCAAACCAGATTCTCAAGGCGATGCGCCGCCAATACACCGCCGAGGAATTCTACGAAAAGGTGGAGCTCATCCGTGAGGTCATGCCCTATGTGGGCCTCTCCACGGACATCATTGTAGGATTTCCCGGAGAAGAGGAGCGTCACGTCAAGGAGCTGGAGGAGTTTCTCAAGAAGGTGGAGTTCTCGAGGCTTCACGTCTTCAAGTATTCTCCCCGTCAAGGTACGGTGGCGGCGAAGCTTCCCGACCAAGTCTCTGGAGAGGAAAAGACGAGGCGCAGTGAGCGCATCATAAGGATTGGGGAGGAGTCGGCGAAGAGATTCTCTCGGAAAAACTTTGGGCGCCCCCTCGAAGTCCTCTTTGAAGAGGAGAGTGCCCCGGGCATCTACGAAGGGTATACGACGAATTACTTGAGGGTGGCTATGGCGTCCTCGAGGCCCTTAAAAAACGAGATTCTTCGTGTTAAGATAGAGACAGAAGAGGAGCCCGTCGTGGCAAAGCCATGGAAGGAGGAATAAATGGATTCTTGTTTATTTTGCAAGATTATCTCTGGAGAGATTCCCTCGAAAAAGCTCTATGAAGACGAGTTCGTCTACGTCTTCGACGACATTGAGCCCCAGGCACCGGTCCACTTCTTGGTGATCCCTAAGAAGCACCTGAAGAGCCTTGACGCATTAGAAGAAGAGGATGAACTCCTAGGGGGGCACATCCTCCGCGTCGCCTCAAAGATCGCCAAGGAAAAGGGCATCGAAGGGGCCTATCGCATCGTCTCCAACTGCGGAGAAGAAGCGGGGCAGAGTGTGGGTCACTTGCACTTTCACGTCCTTGGGGGGAGATCTCTCAATTGGCCTCCGGGCTGATGGAAAAGTTCTTGCATCTTCGGGGCAGTTTAGGTATAATTATATAGAATCTGTCCCTGAGGATGGAGACTCTTGAAAAAGAGGGGAGGGGAAAACATGTCGGAAATCCGCGTAGGAGAAAACGAATCTCTCGACAGTGCTCTGAAGCGTTTTAAGCGTCAATGTGCAAACAGCGGCGTCTTGAAGGAAGTCAGAAAGAGAGAACACTACGAAAAGCCAAGCGTCCGTCGTAAGAAGAAGTCGGAAGAGGCTCGTAGAAAGAAGCGCAGATAAGAGGTGCTTACGTGTCGTTAAAAGACAAGCTCATGGAAGACCTTAAGGTCGCCATGAGAGAAAAAGACAAGGTCCGCAAGGACACCATCACCCTCGTGCGCGCCGCGATTAAACAGCGCGAGGTCGATGAGCGCACGGAACTCGATGACGCTGCAATCGAGGCGATTATCGCCAAGCAGGTCAAAGAGCGCAAGGGTGCCATTGAAGAATTTAAGAAGGGTGAGCGTAAAGACCTCATCGATGCCGCAGAGGCTGAGATTCATATCCTGCTCGACTATCTCCCCGAACAACTCTCGGAAGAAGAACTCCTCGCCATTGTCCGCGAGGTTGTGCAGGAAGAGGGGATCACCTCCAAGAAGGAGATTGGACGTTTGATGAAGGCGGTCATGCCAAAGGTGCAGGGACGAGCCGACGGAAAACGCGTCAATCAGATCGCCCTTACCATACTGGATTAGTCAAAGACCTGGGGGTGACCTCAGGTCCTTTTTGACATAAAGAAGGGAGTTGCTATGGCACATGTGCATGTCGAGGTGACCGATCCGCGTCTTCTCACCGGACTCTTTGGCCATCTCGATGCCCATCAAAAACAACTGGAGACCTTGACGAATACCCGTCTTCATCTCCAAGATGAAGGGATTCTCATCGAGGGGGAGGAAGAAGAGGTTCACTTTGCGAAGACCCTCATTGAGGAGCTCATTGAGGTCTTAAAGATTCAAAAGCGTCTCGACGAGAGAGACATCGCCTACGCCTTTGAGTGTACACAGCGGGGAGAGGGGAGCCTCCGTCAAATCCTCGAAGAAATCGTGGTGACGACGGCGATGGGTCGCCCCATTCGGGCAAAGACCCTGGGACAGAAGCGCTACCTCGACGCCATCAAGGACCACGATGTGGTCTTTGGGATTGGGCCGGCGGGAACGGGGAAGACCTATCTCGCCATGGCCTGTGCCGTCAAGGCCTTTAAGGCGCGGGAAGTCCAGCGTATCATCTTGACGCGTCCAGCAGTGGAAGCTGGGGAGAGCCTTGGGTTCTTGCCCGGGGACTTACAGATGAAGGTGGACCCCTACCTCCGTCCCCTCTACGATGCTCTTTTCGACATCTTAGGTGCTGAGAGTTATCAAAAGTGCCTGGAGAAGGGCTTGATCGAAGTGGCACCCCTGGCCTACATGCGTGGACGGACCCTCGATGGTGCCTATGTCATCCTCGACGAGGCCCAGAACACGACGAGAGAACAGATGAAGATGTTCCTCACCCGCCTCGGCTACGGCTCCAAGGCCATCATCACAGGAGACGTGACCCAGATTGACCTTCCAAGAGGGAAACAATCGGGGCTCAAGAGTGTCCTTAAGATTCTCGATGGAGTGAAGGGCATCGACGTGGTGCGCCTCGGCCGCGGCGACATTGTCCGCCATCCTCTGGTCCAACGGATCATCGAAGCCTACGAACGCTACGAGAAGAAGGACCAGGAGGACCGGGAGAAAGGAGAGGCTCATGACCCAGAAGCGCCTTCTTCTTGACGCGGGAGACACATCTCTTTGCGAGGAGGATTTCATTCCCCTCGTCGAGGCGACCCTCTCGGAAGAGGGGATTGAAGGGCCCTGGGAAGTGAGCATCTCCCTCGTCGATGCGGAGACGATTCACATCTTAAACCGGGAGTACCGCGGGGTGGATCGGGTGACCGATGTCTTGAGTTTTCCCCTCGAGGAGCGAGACCCTGAGGGGTGTTTGCTCCTCGGGGACGTGGTCATCAATCTTCAGAAGGTGAAGGAGCAGGCCGAGGAATACGGCCACTCGGAAAAGAGGGAGCTCTCCTACCTCTCGGTCCACAGTCTTCTCCATCTCCTGGGCTACGACCATGAAGAGGAAGAAGAAAAGCGCCTGATGCGGGAAAAAGAGGAACGGATTCTCGCAACTCTTTCCATGGGAAGAGACGAGGGTGAAGTATGAAGAAGGGAAACTTCATCAGCTCCTTTAATCACGCCGTGGAGGGACTGATTGCCACCATTCGCACCGAGCGGAACATGAAGTTTCACTACTTCGCCGCCATTGCGGTCATCGGGGGAAGCCTCTTTATGGGTCTCACGCGGATGGAGTTTATGCTCCTTCTCTTTGCTGTGAGTTTCGTCCTCGTCAGTGAGCTTATGAATACGGCGATTGAGCGCACCGTCGACTTGGTGACACAGAGCTACAACCCCCTGGCGAAATTGGCGAAGGACATCGCCGCCGGGGCGGTGCTTCTCAGTGCAGTCAATGCGGCGGTCATCGCCTACCTTCTCTTCTTTGATCGCTTCACCTCGAAGGCGGACCTTCTCATTGTGAAATTACGAAATTCCGACCCTCACCTCACCTTTGTGGCCCTTCTTCTCGTTCTTCTCTTCGTCATCGGAGGAAAGATTCTCGGCATGCACCGAAGTGGAGGGACCTTTT
Source organism: Bacillota bacterium (assembly GCA_023442775.1). Taxonomy (GTDB): domain Bacteria; phylum Bacillota; class Clostridia; order Tissierellales; family Peptoniphilaceae; genus JAEZXH01. Next base: position 419,837 of record JAEZXH010000018.1, on the reverse strand, counting down.
TTCAAGGTGGGGCAGTCAGTGGCCACGCCGCACTGTCCTTTTGCATGGCGACGATTGTGAGCCTCATCGCCGTCAAGGGGCTGGTGACCACCCTCGCCTTTGGACTGGCTCTTCTCGTGGCGGAGTCGAGGGTCGAAGGAAAGATTCACAAACCCATGGAGGTCATTCTCGGCGCCCTACTAGGAAGTCTCGTTGCTCTCATCGTATTTCAATGGATTGGATGAAGTTATGACACGTGAAGAATTGATACAACTTGCCATTGATGCAAAGGAAAAAGCCTATGTCCCCTACTCCCAATTTCACGTAGGGGCTGCTGTCGAGATGGAAGACGGCAGTGTCTATACCGGGGCGAACATCGAAAATGCGTCCTTGACGCCGACGATTTGCGCCGAGCGCGTCGCCATCTTCCGCGCCGTTCACGACGGGAAACGGAAGGTCAAGCGCATCGTCATCACCGGCGACGCTCCGCACACGGCACCTTGCGGCGTCTGTCGCCAGGTCCTCGCGGAGTTTGGTCAAGACGCGGAGATTATCCTCGCCGACAGTCCGACGAGTTTTGAGGTCTATTCCTTTGAGGAGATGTTACCCCATGCCTTTGGACCGAAAGATTTGGTGAAATGATGGGTTTTCGTTCTGGTTTTATCGCCGTGGTCGGACGGCCAAATGTGGGAAAGAGTACGCTCATCAACCGAGTCCTCGGTGAGAAGATTACCATCACCTCGGATAAGCCCCAGACCACCCGCAACAGGATTCAACTCATCGCCACCGATGAAGATTCTCAGATGATTTTTCTCGACACCCCAGGGATTCAGAAGCCAAAAAACGCCTTGGGCAAGTACATGTACGACGTCTCCGTCGGGACACTTGCCGAGGTGGACGTTGTGCTGTGCCTCGTGGATACCACAGAGTATCACGGGCCCTTGGAGGAACTCATCTTCTCCGCTCTCAAGAAAGTGAAGGGGAAGACGCCCATCATCTTAGGAATCAATAAGATTGACCAACGGCAGAAGGAAGAGATTCTCCCCCTCATCGCCTACTATGATGAACTGGGACTCTTCGACGAAATCATTCCCTTGAGTGCCCAAGAAGGGGACAATGTGGACCGAGTGATGGAGACCTTGAAATCCCATCTCCCAGAGGGGCCCATGTACTACCCTGAAGACATGGTTACGGACCAGCCGGAGAAGTTTGTCGTGGCAGAGCTCATTCGAGAGAAGGCCCTGGAACAACTCTCCCAGGAGGTTCCCCATGGAATTGCCGTTGCCGTCGAGAGTATGAAACCGCGCAAGGATAAGGACCTCGTCGATGTCGAGGCGACGATTTTCGTCGAGCGGGAGAGCCACAAGGCCATCGTCATCGGGAAAAAGGGGGCGAGACTTAAGGCCATTGGCAGTGCCGCCCGTCGCGACATTGAAGCCCTTCTCGGCAGCCGGGTCAACCTCTCACTTTGGGTGAAGGTCGTGAAGAACTGGCGGGAAAAAGAGGAGACGATGAAACGTTTTGGCTACCGCTAATCGAAGCTTTATTGGCATCGTCCTCGGGGAGAGGCGCATGGGGGAGAGCTCGAAAGTCATCGACCTCTTCACCCGGCGCGATGGACGGATTCCAGTGGCGGTGAAGGGAGCCTACCTTCCCCGCAGTCCCTACGTATCCACCACCCATGTCTTAACGGAGATTCAAGGACGGCTGCGGCCGGGGCGAACTTTTGATTACCTCGCCAGCGCGACGCCGAGGCTCCAGCCCACGGCCCTTCGCCAGGACTATCAGGCCCTCATCTACGGGAGTCTTCTCGCGGAAGTGGTCTCTAAGTGCCTCCACGAGTACCAGAGCGCCCCGCAGATCTTCGACGTCTTGGAAAAGGCCTTGGAGACGATGAATGACAGGCCCCATCTCGCTGCAGAGATTGCCGTGGCCACGGTGGTGAAACTCACCTGTTTTCTCGGATTTCGCCCACAGGTGAAGGATTGTGTCATCTGTAAAGCCCAAGAGGCGACCTTTTTCTACGACCCCGTCGCAGGAGGGCTCGTGTGCGCGAATTGTCGCCGGAGCGCCTCAGAGGAAGCGACGCGGGACGATATTGAGTTGCTGAATGATTTCCTATATACTAAATTCGATCAGTTGAAGGAAGAGAGAGAAAAGACGACACTGCGCAGGGTTCTCAGCTGGATGATCAAGACCCTTTCCATCCATCTCGATCTCGGGCCCATTCGAAGTCTTGCGTTATTGCCTTAAGGTAAGGAGGAACCATGCATTTTCAAGAGTTGATGCAAACACTTCAAAACTATTGGAAAGAACAAGGCTGCATCATCATGGAGCCCTACGATATGGAAAAGGGTGCGGGGACGATGAACCCCTACACCTTCCTGCGTGCGCTTGGGCCAGAGCCCTGGAAGACGGTGTACGTCGAGCCCTCGCGTCGCCCTGCAGACGCGCGCTACGGGGAGAATCCGAACCGCCTCTATCAGCACCACCAATTGCAAGTCATCTTGAAGCCCTCGCCGGAAAATGTTCAAGAACTCTACCTTCAAAGCCTCGTGGCCATCGGCATCGATGTGGAAAAACACGACATTCGTTTCGTCGAGGACAACTGGGAAGCCCCCACACTTGGAGCCTGGGGCCTGGGCTGGGAAGTGTGGCTCGATGGGATGGAAATCACCCAGTTTACCTATTTCCAACAAGTGGGCAGCATCAACTGCGACTTGGAGAGTGCGGAGCTGACCTATGGTCTCGAGCGTATTGCCATGTACCTTCAAGACGTGGACAATGTCTACGACATCACCTGGAATGACCACATCACCTATGGAGATATCTTCAAGGGCGCAGAGTACGAGCACTCGGTCTACTCCTTTGAAGAAGCGGACGTCCCCATGCTCATGGGACTCTTCTCTACCTACGAAAAAGAGGCACAGAGAGTCATCGAGAAAGGGCTGGTATTGCCCGCCTATGACTACGTCCTCAAGTGCTCCCACACCTTCAATGTCTTAGACGCTAGGGGGGCCATCTCCGTGTCGCAACGGGCATCCTACATTGCCCGGGTGAGAAATCTTGCGCGCCTCGTCGCCGCAAAACATGTCGAACATCGTGAAGCTTTGGGATTTCCCCTCTGTGTGAAGTGAGGAGGTTAGCGTGGCACAATACTTATTAGAAATCGGCGTCGAAGAGTTGCCAGCTCACTCTGTAGAACCGGCACTTCGTCAACTCAAAGAAGCCTTCGAAAAGAGCCTTCAGGAAGAAAATATTGGAGTCGAGGAGATCAAGGCTTACGCCACCCCTCGTCGATTGGCCATCTTGTTGCGCGGTCTCGATGAGGAGCAGCCCGACCGGGAGAACCTCGTCAAGGGACCGAGTGAAGCCATCAGTTTTTCCGAGGGCGCTCCCACGAAGCCCCTCCTCGGATTCATGCGCTCCCAAGGGGTGGAAGAAGGGGATTTAGAGATTCAGGAGGTCAAGGGCACCCGTTACGTCTTCGCCCGCATTTTTGAAAAGGGGACGAACACGAGAGACATCTTAAAGGAGCTTGTTCCCGGCCTCATTCGCTCCATTCACTTCCCGAAGAATATGCGTTGGGGTGGGAAGAATATCCGCTTTGCTCGTCCCATTCGCTGGATTGTCTCTCTCTACAACAACGAGGTTCTTCCCTTTGATTTAGAGGAGATTCCCGTGGGTCACTCCACCCGTGGGCACCGCTTCCTCGGCAGCAGTGACATTGAGATCTCCTCCATTGACGACTACGAAAAGCTCCTCGAAGAGAACTATGTCATCGTGGACCAAGAGAAGCGCCAAGAGAGAATCCTGTTCGAGGCAAAGCGTCGTGCCAAGGAGCTCGGGGGCGAGATTGCCGACGACCCGGATCTCTTGGAAGAGCTCACATACATCGTCGAATACCCGACGGCCATCGTCGGAGAGGTGAAGGAAGAGTACCTCGCTCTCCCTGAGGACGTGATTACCACCCCGATGCGTGAGCACTTGCGCTACATTCCCGTCCGCAAGGAAAAGGGCCTGCTCCCCTACTTTATCACCATCCGAAACGGAACCGATGCCTACCAGGAAGTGGTGGCAGCAGGCAACGAAAAGGTCTTAGGGGCGCGTCTTGAAGATGCGAAGTTCTTCTACAAGGAAGACTTACAGAAAACCTTGGAAGATCGGGTCGACGACCTCTCGGGAATCGTCTTTCAAGATCAACTTGGCACCATTCTCGATAAGAAGAAGCGTTTGGAAGAATTGGTCGTCAAGATTGGGGAAGAGCTCGACGTCGCTGAGGAGACCACCCAAGCCGTCGTCCGCGCCGCTCATCTTGCGAAGGCAGACTTGACCACCCACATGGTTTCCGAGTTCCCCGAGCTCCAAGGGCGCATGGGGGAAGTCTATGCCCAAGAAAATGGGGAATTGCCCATTGTGGCTCAGGCGATTCGGGAACAATACTTGCCTCGCTTTGCAGGGGACGTCCTCCCAGAATCGACGACGGGAAGTATTCTCGCATTGGCGGAGAAACTCGACACCATCGTCGGCCTCTTTGCCGTGGGCCTCGTCCCCACGGGAAGCCAAGACCCCTTTGGTCTGCGCCGTTTCGCCATTGGGATGATTCACATCATTCGCGCAAACAACTGGGATCTGGATATGAGCAAGCTCATCGACCACGCCCTCTACATTTACGTGAGCCGTCAAGGCCTCGCCTTCCACTACAACGAAGTCAAAGAACAGATTCTCCAGTTCTTTGAAGGACGCCTCCGCCGCATCCTCATGGATGAAGGAGTCTCCTACGACCTCGTGGACGCGGTTCTCGCCGCAGGGTCCTCGGAAATCTTGCGCGTTTTCCGTCGCGCCGAGGCGAGTAAGGCATTCTTTGAGGGACAGGACCGCCGTCGCTTCATCGAGGCATTCACCCGTCTTCACAACCTGAGCCTGAAGGCAGAGAGCGCTGGTGCCTATGACGTCTCCCTCGCAACAGACGAGGAAGAGCGCGCTCTTCACGCCGCCTACGAGGGGATTTGGGAAGAACTCGACGAAGCCCTGTGCCGCCGTGAAAACAAGCGGGCCTTTGGACTACTCGAGACCTTGCAAGAGCCGATTCACAGTTTCTTCGACGCAGTGATGATTCTCGTCGAAGACCCTGAGATTCGGGAGAATCGCTTGGCACTTTTGCGGGGCATTGACGAGGACGCCCAGCGCCTCATTGACGTGACAAAGATCGTCACGGGAGAGTGATTCCATGGAATGGACACCACGACAACAGCAGATTATTGATATCGTCAAAGAGACGACACCCATCACTGCCGAAGACATCGCCAATCAATTGGGCCTCGCCCGAGCCACCATTCGCCCAGATTTGACGATTCTCACCATGACGGGCATTCTCGGCGCTCGTCCCAAGGTGGGATACTTCTACGCGGGGAGAAAGCCCTATGGGGGATTGGAGAAAGAATTTTCCAAGTGGAGCGTGGGAGAGCGAATGAGCGTCCCCGTCATCCTTGAAGAGACCAGTTCCATCTACGAGGCAACCGTGGAAATCTTCCTCGAAGACGTGGGCACCATCTTCATCACCCACGACGGATTTTTGAGTGGCCTCGTCTCTCGAAAAGACCTTTTGCGCTGCGCCCTCGGAGGGATGAATCTCGAATCCACCCCCATTGGTGTGGTCATGACGAGGATGCCCAACCTCGTGACCATTCATCCCGACGCTCCCTTTTACGAGGCGGTCAAACTCCTCTCTGAGCACAACATCGATGCCCTACCCGTGGTGGAAGAGGAAGATAGAGGCTTGAAGGTTCTTGGGAGAATCTCCAAGACCAACGTGACGCGACTTCTTGCGGAACTCTTAGAGAAGGAGGAAGAGGCGTAATGGATCACAAACTCATGATTTACGTCATCTCCGATTCCATTGGGGAGACGGGAGAGCTCATCGCGAAGGCAAGTGTTCGCCAGTTTGAGAGCGAGAATTACGAAATTCGTCGCTTTCCATACCACAACAGCATTTCTCAGATTGAGCCGGTGTTAGAAGATGCTGCAAAGCAAGAGAAGGCCTTGGTGTTCTACACCAACGTGGAGCAGGGCACCCGGGAGTTTATCGTCTCCCGCGCCGCAGAGCTCGAGATTGAAATCGTCGACATCATGGGACGGCCCATGGAGGCCATGGAAGCAGTCCTCGGGTATCCGCCACTTCGTGAGCCCGGTCTCATCCGTCGCCTCGACGAGAACTACTTCAAGAAGGTAGAGGCCATCGAGTTCGCCGTCAAGTACGACGACGGAAAGGACCCCCGTGGTCTCTTGAAGGCAGACATCGCACTCTTGGGGATTAGTCGCACCTCGAAGACACCCCTCTCCATGTACTTGGCGAACAAGAATTACAAGGTGGCGAATCTCCCTCTGGTGCCGGAAGTTCCCGTCCCGAAGGAAATCTATCGCGTCGATCCAAAGCGGGTCATCGGACTGATTGCGAGCCCGCAAAAGCTCTACACCATTCGTGAAGAGCGGCTCAGAAGCTTAGGGCTCAACAGCACCGTCAAGTACGCGAATCCTGAGCGCATCGAAGAGGAGATTGCCTATTCTCGCAAGATCATGGAGGAGATTGGCTGCCCCGTCATCGACGTTTCCAACCGCGCCATCGAAGAGACCGCAGAAATCATCCTCGAGTACATGAAAGGGCAGGGGCGTTGAGAACGCGTCACGATCAAGAGGAATTGGAACTGCGCGTTCTCGACCCAAACGCCACCAAGGCAAGGAACAGTCTTGGCCGTCGATTCCCTGAGGAAGAAGACAGCCTTCGCACCTGTTTCCAACGGGACCGAGACCGCATTTTGCACTCGAAGAGCTTTCGTCGCTTAAAGCACAAGACCCAGGTCTTCATCTCTCCCGAGGGGGATCACTACCGCACCCGTCTCACACACACCCTTGAGGTGGCACAGATTGGGCGCACCATTGCCCGTGGCCTCGGCCTCAACGAGGACCTTGTGGAGGCCATTGCCCTGGGTCATGACCTGGGACATACTCCCTTTGGACATACGGGGGAGTACGTCCTCAATCGCCTTCACCCCGGAGGGTTTCGCCATTACGAGCAGAGTCTTCGGGTGGTGGATTTCCTCGAAAAACATGGGGAGCGTCAGGGCCTCAATCTCACCGAGGAGGTCCGGGACGGAATCGTCAATCACACGGGCTCTCATAAGGCGAATACCCCCGAGGGGCAGATCATCAAATTCGCAGACCGCATCGCCTACATCAATCACGACATCGACGATGCGATGCGGGCTGGAATTTTGTCAGCCTCCTCGATCCCTGAGGAGCTCCTCAGTTGTCTTGGGTCCACCCATGGGGAGCGCATTGACCGGATGATTCGCGCCATGATGTTTCACCCCGAAGAAGGAGTCTTTATGGAGGACTCGACCTACGAAATGACCATGGAGCTTCGGCGTTTTATGTTTCAAAACGTCTACGCCAACTCCCAGGCGAAGAGTGAAGACGAGAAGGTCGCCCGTGTCATCGAGGACCTCTTCTGTTACTATGCCGCCGACGAAAGTCGTCTCCCCGAAGAACACCGTCTCCTCTACAAGGAACGCGAGGAGACCATGGAGGATCGCATCTGTGATTACATTGCAGGGATGAGCGATCGATTTGCACTGGAGCGCTGGAAGGAGATTGCCGTTCCCAAACACTGGCAAGGATAGGAGGTCCTATGGCCATCGTCATCGATGATGCTCTGCTTGAAGAGATTCGAGACCGCGTCGATCTCGTAGACTTGGTATCCCGCTATGTGGATTTGAAAAAATCTGGTTCGAGTTATATGGGATTGTGTCCCTTCCACAACGAAAAGACCCCTTCTTTCCACGTCCATGGAGATAAGGGGTTTTACCACTGTTTTGGATGTGGTGCTGGAGGAGATGCCATCTCTTTTTTGCGCGCCATGGAGGGGCTCGATTTCAAAGAGGCAGTGGAGAGCCTCACCGAACGGTATAACATTCCCACCCGTCAGCGCTCCACAAAGGAAGAAGAACGACAGAAAGAGCGGGAACGCCTCTTTTCCATCAATCGTATGGCCGCCAGGTTCTTCCTCGAGGAGTTGGCCCACGCCCCCACCGCCTTTCACTACGTGAATGAGCGGGGGCTGTCCCGCGAAGTCATCATGCGATTTGGTCTCGGCTATGCCCCGGCGAAGGGGAGGGCGTTGACGGATTTTCTTCTGAAACAGGGAGTGACGGAGGAGGAACTCCTTCTTCTCAACCTCTCCTCAAAGTCGGAACGAGATGGCCATCTCTTTGACCGCTTTCGCCATCGCCTCATGTTTCCCATCCTCGATCGAAAGGGACGCGTCCTAGGATTTGGAGGACGCGTCCTGGAAAAAGATGCCCAGCCGAAGTACTTAAATTCCAGAGACACTCCAATCTTTCACAAAGGCGAGCACCTCTATGGACTCCACACCCTCGTCAAGGAGTCTTCTCGGGAAAAGATTCTTCTCGTCGAGGGATACATGGACGTCATCGGTCTTTCACAAGGGGAGATTCCCTATGCCGTGGCAAGTCTTGGGACGGCACTGACTCCCCAACAGGCCCAGCTCCTTCACCGCTATGGCAAGGAGATCATCATTTGTTACGATGGAGACGAAGCGGGGCAACGGGCCACGGAGAGGGCCATTGACGTCCTCCTCTCCCAAGGTCATGCCCCTCGGATTATGGCCCTTCCCGACGGACGAGACCCCGATGAGTACGTGCGGGAATTTGGGATGCTCGCCTTTGAGAACGAGGTCAAAAAAGCCATTGGTGCCATTGACTATCGCATCCTTCGGGCGAGGAACCACTTTACCCTAGAGACCGTGGAGGGCAAGACCTCGTTTCTAAAAGAAGTGACGAAAATCCTCTCGCGCATCGAGAGTGAGATTGAGCGGGAAGTCTATATGGATAAGGTGGCGGACACCTACAAGGTTAAGCGACAGGCCATCGCCGAGGAAGTGGCCCAACTGAGCCGGAAGACGAGAAAAGTAAATACCCCTCCTCCCGAGCGAAGAACCGTCCATACAAATAGCCTCGAAGAGGGGGTGATTGGGGCCCAGAGACAGCTCTTGCGCTACGCCATGGAAAATCGTGAAGATTATCTTTTCATAAAAACGTGTTGTCAGGAAGAGTTTTGGGTAAATAAAGCATACTACCAGGTCTTTGTTGCAATGGAAGAGTCCCCGTGGGAGACGGGGGTGGCGAGGGAATTCTATCTCAAGAATTTCGTCGATGAGGGGCGCTTGACCTATCACGACGTGGAGGCAATTCTCTCCGCCCCAGTGGACCAGACTGCGAGTCGGCAAAAAATTCGTGAACTTTTTAGAAGGGTGGAGGAGTACCGCCTACTCTCTCGCCGCCGGGCGCTCATGAGAGAGCTTGAAGAGGGAAAACTGAGTGCCGAGGCCATGAAGTCATTGCAAGAGCTCAATGCAAAGATCGAAGACGTGAAGAGACATCAGAAGGAGTGAGGGATATGGGGAAGAAAAAAGTCGTGCCAGAAAAAGATGTGGCCTCCATGCGCGAGGAGATTGTCGCGTCGCTCATGGAGACGGGGAAGAAGTCCGGGACGCTCACCTATGAGCAGATTATGGACGCCCTCGATGAAATCCCCATGGAGACCGAGGAAATTGACGCCCTCTACCAGGAGTTTCAAGAACAAGGGGTGAAGATTCTTCGCGAAGAGCACGAAGACGAAGAGGACGATGAAGGGAAAGCGCCTCAACACGAGGCGAGAGCAGAGGATTTGTCGGTTCCCAAGGGAATTGGCGTCGACGATCCCGTCCGCATGTACCTCAAAGAAATCGGGAAAATTCCCCTCCTCACTGGCGACGAGGAAGTGGTCCTTGCCAAGCGCATGGAAGAGGGAGACGAAGAGGCGAAAAAGGAACTCGCCGAGGCAAATCTCCGCCTTGTGGTGAGTATTGCAAAACGCTATGTCGGCCGCGGGATGAACTTCCTCGACCTCATCCAAGAGGGAAACCTCGGCCTCATGAAAGCCGTGGAAAAATTCGACTACACCAAGGGCTTTAAGTTTAGTACCTATGCGACTTGGTGGATTCGCCAGGCCATTACCCGCGCCATTGCGGACCAAGCCCGGACGATTCGCATCCCCGTGCACATGGTGGAGACCATCAACAAGCTCGTTCGCGTCCAGCGTCAACTCGTTCAGGATTTGGGCAGAGACCCAAGCCCCGAGGAGATTGCGAAAGAGATGAACATGGACGTGGAGAAGGTTCGGGAAATCCAAAAGATTGCCCAGGAACCCGTGAGCCTCGAAACTCCCATTGGGGAAGAAGAGGATTCCCACCTCGGGGACTTCATTCCCGATGACGACGTCCTCTCTCCTGCGGATGCAGCCACCTTCACCCTCTTGAAGGAACAGCTCGACGAAGTACTCACGACCCTGTCGGAACGGGAAAAGAAGGTTCTCACCCTCCGCTTTGGCCTCGAAGATGGCCGCGCGCGCACGCTGGAGGAAGTGGGGAAGGAATTTGAGGTGACAAGAGAGCGGATTCGTCAGATTGAGGCGAAGGCGCTTCGCAAACTCCGTCACCCGAGCCGCAGCAAGAAACTGAAGGATTTCCTCGAATGATGACGCCGAGACTTCAAAAGATTTGTGACCTCGTCCCACCTTGTGAGGCGATGGCCGATGTGGGTACAGATCATGGATTTGTACCCGCTTCTTTGTTAGAGACGAAAAAGGCGAAGCGCGTCATCGCAACCGATGTAAGTGGGCCATCTCTTGAGAAATGTCGCCCTCATCAGCGGCACTATGGGGAAGAGTCCTTCGCCATGCGCCTTGGCGATGGGCTTCTGCCCCTTGGCCCTGGGGAGGTGGATGGTGTCGTCATCGCCGGCATGGGAGGGGATACAATCCTCGAAATCTTGGGACGAGGACGAGAAGTCGTCGATTCTCTCTCTTGGATGATTCTCCAACCGATGCAGCAGCGTCAGACCATGTGCCAAGGCCTTCGTGATCTAGGTTGGCGCGTGGCACGCCATGAACTCGTGAAGGATCGAAAGAAGTTTTACCACATCTATCGCGTCGAACGGGAGGGAGAGGAACTCACAGAAGACCTCTACCCCAGGACCCTCCTCGAGAGTGAGGACGACCTCGTTGATGAGTATCTCTCTTCCCAGGAGGCACATTGGGAGGCTCTCTTAGCACTACTTGAGAGAGCAAAGGGAGATGTCCACGAGCGAAAGAGAGAAATCGAAGAAAAGAGACGAGCATGTGAGGAGGCGAAAGCATGGCGACGACGTCACAAATAAGGGATTGGGTCAATGACATTGCCCCCTGGGATACGATGATGGAGTGGGATAAGTCGGGGCCACAGGTCTTCTTTGAGAGGGAGTGTCACCGCGTTCTCGTCTGTATGGACGTCACCGATGCATCCATCGAAAAGGCCGTCGAGAAAGGGTGTGACCTCATCCTCTCCCATCATCCTTTCTTTTTCTCAAGCCTCTCCTCGTGGCAAGAAGGAGAAGCCCAGTCAGAAAATCTCCGGAAGCTTCTCGAACATAAGATTTCCGTCCTCTCAGCTCATACGAATCTCGACTGTTCCGAAGAAGGTGTCAATGTGGCCACGATTGAAGCCCTCGGGTTTTCCGATGAAGGACCCTTCGGTGAGGAACAAATGGGCCGCATTGCTGACGTCGGGGGCGTGGAATGGGAGGAATTCGAACACCTTCTCAAAGAACGGCTTTCTCCGAAGATTTTTCACCTCTGGGGTGGAAAGCCGGATCGCATTCAAAAAATCGCCATCCTCGGGGGAGCGGGGATTGATGCCCTATCTGAAGCAAAGGACGAGGGCGTCGATCTCTTCATCACCGGGGACGTGAAACACCACGATGGGCAGAGGGCCTATGAGATGGGGCTGCCCGTTCTCGACATCGGCCATTACGACAGTGAAAAGAGTGTCCTTTTTCACTTGAAACGTCTCCTCGAGGAGAGGTTTGACCTTGAGGCTCTTGTCTTTGACGAGAACCCTTACCTCATCTTCTGAGTTGAGAAAGCACGCGGTTCGTGGTAAAATACACCAGAAAGTGGATTGGTCGATCGCGGGATTCCCGAGGAAAGTCCGTGCTCCACAGAGCGAGAATGCCGGATAACGTCCGGTGGGGGCGACCCTAAGGCTAGTGCAACAGAGAGATACCGCCGAGGAATCGGTAAGGGTGGAAAGGTGGGGTAAGAGCCCACCAGGGTGCAGGAGACTGCATTGCTATGTAAACCCCATTCGGAGCAAGACCAAGATGGACATCACAGGCGGCTGCTCGTCGTCGTCCAAGTGGTAGGTCGCTAGAGCGTTCTGGCAACAGGGCGCCAAGATAGATGATCGACAAAACAGAACACGGCTTATAGATCCAGTTTCATGCGCAGACGAAGTGATTTCATCTGCGTTTTTTTATTCCTAGACGAAGGATTCCCACCCACTCGATGAGCGGAAAGGACGAGAAAAATTTAGTTACAGATTTGTAACTTTTTTGTTGCTTTCTTTACTTTTAGCTGGTATACTCTTAATAGTCTTAACGAATTGCGATCGTTCTATGCAGATAGAGAAGAGTAGCGAGGAGTGAAACCATTGGAAAAGATCAACTGGAAAGCCTCGATGGGGATTGCAGCTCTCTGTGTCGTCTCCGTCTTGGGCCTTAAAGATACTGGGATTTTCGTCACAAATCATACTACGACCCTTGCAAGTGGGAAGAGCCTCTCCTTCCAAGCGGAAGAAAAGGCCAACATCCTTCAAAAAAAGGAGAATGGATACCTCGTCCAAAAGGGCGAAGCGAAGGTGACGGTTCCCTTTGAAAAGTTGATCGTTGTCGAAGGTGGTTCTAAGACCTACATCGTCCGCCAAAATGTTGCATTGAAACAAGGCGGAAAGACCTTGCGTAACCTCTTTTTGGGAGAAAAGGTGACCCTTGTTGAGCTACAAGGCCAACAAGCCATCGTGAAGACCAGCGACGGACTCCAAGGTGCTGTGAGCCTCTCGAACCTCGAAGGTGTGGAGGGACAAACCACCACCAAGGGGTATGCGAAGAAGGATCTTCACCTCTCCGCCAATGGGGCGACCTTGAATGTGAAAAAGGGCCAAGCCCTCTCCATCGTCTCTTTTACCGGTGGTAAGTACATAGTCGTCAACGGTGAAGGCGCGCCCTTTGCCGTGGGGCAAGACGCTGTGAGTCTCACGAAGGAGCCGGCAGAAGCTCCTCGTGCTGAGGCAGTTCCCACCCCTGTTCAAGAGCAAAAAGCCACTCCCGTGGCCACGCCGATTCCCCACAACGAAGCTCCTGCAACTGGCAAGAGCGCACGTGTGCTGGAATCTGCGTTCTCGAAGATGGGTTCCCCCTATGTCTGGGGTTCCACTGGGGATTCTGGGTTTGACTGCTCTGGATTTGTCTACGCCATCTATAAAAACGAACTCGGCGTGAACATTCCCCGCAGCTCTGCAGAACAATCGAACTACGGCAGACAAGTTGAAAGAGATTCCTTGAAGGCTGGGGATTTGGTGTTCTTCAACACCACCGGTGCTGGCGTATCCCACGTGGGGATTTACATCGGCGGCGGAAAATTTATCCACGCTTCCAGTGGTTCTGGAAAGGTCATTCAAAGCTCTCTCAGCGAAAAATATTATGCGGAGCGTTACATGAACGCGACCCGCGTCATCTGAAATCATAAGGCCCTCGGGGCCTTTTTTTGTAGGAGGGACTTGTGGATTGGAAAAGACTCGAAGAGGAGATTGGGGCAAAGATTCATCCGGGAGGAAGGCTCCTTATTCTCAGGGAGGGAGACGAAAAGGGGTGCTTGTTCTACGAAAAGCAACTCCGCCGCAAAGCCAAGGAATTTGGCATATCTGTGAAGACTCTTGTCCTCGATGGTTCTGTCGAGAAGGAGGAATTCTTACGAGATCAAGAGTCCTCGGATGGGGTTCTCTTACTTCAGCCGATGAGCGACAAGATATTGCACACCCTTCTCCCCCTTCTCGATCCGATGAAAGACGTCGATGGGATGCATCCCCTCAATCGTGGGAGAATTTCCACAGGGGAGGAGGAATTCTTGCCGGCGACGGTAGAGGCCATCCTCTTTGTCTTGGAAAGATTCGTCAAAGACATGACGGGCAGACGTGTTCTCATCGTCAATCGTAGCCATCAAGTAGGGGTCCCCCTCGCCCTCTCTCTCATTCGCCGCGGCGCCACTGTCACCGTCGGCCATAGCAAGAGTAAAGACTTAGAGAAACTCGCAAGAGAGGCGGAGATTCTCATCGTGGGGATGGGAAACCCCTCTGTGGTGACAAAGAAGTGGCTCCACGAGAAGCAGATGGTCATCGATGTGGGGATGGCTGAGATAGAGGGAAAGATGTGTGGAGATGTGCCCTTAAGTCTGAAGGACTGTGTCAAGTTTCTCGCCCCCTCCCCTGGAGGAATCGGAAGGCTGACGACTCTAACGCTTCTACGACACGTGAGTCTTGCCGCAAAAAAAAGGACGCCGTAGCGTCCTTTTTTAGTGGGGTTTTCGACGATGGACAGGAGTGAGAAGGTCGTGTCCTGCGCGAAGGAGAATCTTCCCTCCTCGATAGACGGTATAGAGATCGTGGCTACGCTTGGCGATGGTGTAGGCTTGACGTGCGCGGCGTACGCGACGAATGAATCGAATGGGGTGCATAGGGGCTCCTTTCAACGGTGTTCACGAGACGAAGAGGCCTTTTGTTTAGCGGAGGAGGGCTTTTCTTCATTTTCCTGCTGTTCTTCAAACCAAGACCTCGTGTGAATGTTGCAGTAACTCTTGGGAACGCTCGAGAGATCGAGGGGATAGACGGGAGGAGTGGGGCCGTGGGCATAGGGATTGTCCCGTAGATAGTAAATCTTTCGCGCCACGGTTTCCTCGGGACAAAACTGGGTGGCGAGAAGACCACTCGTCTCGCAGATGAGAAGACTTTGATGGTGGGGACAAAATTCTGTGGGACCGCGGCCTTCGCGGAAGAATTCGTCCACGGCGGCTCCGGCTGCTCGCGTCGCCTGTGTGGCGAGAAGTCCGCTCTTGTTGGATATTTTTATTGTACCCATTCCTTCAGGAATTTCAAACGCCACCTTCTCATGGGGAAGAGAAGAGGCCGCCTGGCGCCACAGGGTAAAGGCCATCGAGGGAGAGTCGGTGAGGGTCACAGAGGCCCGGTCACATCCTATCCAACTGCCGATGGTATATTGGGGAGTCAAGCCCATCACCCAGAGGTCAGAGGAGAATTTGTTGGTCCCAAGGACCGCAGCGGTTTCAATGCCGGGAATCTGTGCAAGTTTTGCCCCTCCCCGTAAGACGTTGGTACGCATCATGTCTCTGAGATAAAAGGCGACGTCAACCTTCATCGCGGGAATGGAAGCGGTTTTATCCAGTTGGAAGATGAGGTTTCCCTCAGCATCTTCGATCTCCGAGATCGCGTAGGGGAGACGGTAGGAGCCGTTTCCGGAGAGGGCTTCAAAGCTCGCACTCAAATCGTAGAGAGTCGTCCCTCGTACGAGATTTACCTGGGAGAGGGCATCAAAGGTAAAGTCGTTCTTCTCACGATTTTCCGCGTCGGAGACGATGGCGTCCCTCTCAGGGTGGAGGGGGCGAAAGAGGCCGACGCGTTGGAGGAAGTTCATGGACCGGGTGAAGGGGGCATCTTTGAGCATTTGATAGGGAACGGGATGGGACCCAGTCTCAAAGGCGCGGCGCATGGTAACTTCCCCGAGATACGTCCCAAAGGGATTGGTGGGCCACCACTGTCCATCGACGTCATACAGTCGATCGTCATAGGATGCCGAGGGCAAGATGCCCTGCTGAAGTGCTGGACCATAGACGGAGAAGGGAAGAAGTGCCGTCCCCGGTTGACGAGGACTTGCGAGGACACGGTTGAGAATCTTCTGGCGTCGACTGTCCAGATCAAGTCCTCCGACGATGGCCTTCACCGTACTCGAGTCGTTGTCGATGACGATACAAGAGCCCTGGGGTTGGAGGAGTTTTGTCGCCTCGGGAAGGTGAACCGTGAGTACGTCCTTCGAGAAGTCGAAGAGGTTTTCTCTTGCCGCGACGGCGTCGTGATGAAGGAGGACCCAATCCCCTTGGAGGCTAAACTCTTCCTCGGAAAAGGGAAGGCGCTCTTCCGTGTAGGAATAGAAGAGGCGATTGTCGTCGATGAGGTACGAATCTCTGAGCCTCAGGGAACTATCCACCGCCGCAAAGAGGCGGCGAGAAAGTGCGAGATTGCCTTCCGGGTCCACATGGTAGTCATCGGAAGAGAGGATGAGATTTCCCGCCTCATCATAGAGGTTTTTTCGCAAGAAGAAGAGGATCTCCCCCTGGGGGTCGATGACATTTCCGAAGTCATCTCGAGAGAAGGAGAGCATGTGTGCCCCTTGGGTAGAAGGAGTTCGAGATAAGAGCAGTTCCGAGAAGTTGCGGTAGATATCCTCGAGGCCATGTTGAAGAGTGTCGTCGATGGTGGTGACGATGCGAAAACCCCCATCAAAGAGTTTCTCCTCTGCCACATCGCGAGGAATCATGTAGTGTTTCGCAATGAGGTCTGTGGCCTGGGCACGAATAAAGTCCGTGGCGTAGGAACTCCATCGGTGGGGTCGTTTCTCCACCGGATGCAAGTGGGACTTGACATCCTCCTCGTAGGCGGCGCGATAACGCTCTTCGTCGATGAACCCCATGTCGCGCATCGCCGAGAGGACGATTTTCTGGCGCTCTAGGGATTTGGGGTTGAAGTAGAGAAGGTAGGGCTCTCCGGCGACTTCTGTATGTCCCATGGGCTCCTCTTGTGGCAACTCCCCATGTTCTGGAAGGCGCAAGAAGGGTTGGTACTCCCGAGGACTCTTCACAATCCCGGCGAGGAGGGCACATTCGGCGAGGTCAAGGTCCTCGACGTTCTTTGAAAAATAGGTCTGGGCAGCGCCTTGGACCCCATAGGCCCCTTGGCCGAGGTTGACCCGGTTGAGGTAGGCCTCGAGAATCTCATCCTTCTCCATCGTGGTCTCGAGACGTAGGGAGAGATAGGCCTCGGTGAGTTTACGATTGAGGCTCTGTTCGCTGGTGAGATAGACATTCTTCACCAACTGCTGGGTGATGGTGCTCCCTCCTCGGACGACGCGGCCGGCACTGAGATTTTGTAATAGAGAACCGGCGATGCCTCGGGGATCGATGCCCTTGTGTTGATAGAAGCGCCGGTCCTCGATGGCGATAAAAGCGTGTTGTAGGTCCTTTGGAATTTGGGAAAGGGAGACGTTGGTCCGAAACTCGGTGCTCTCGATTTTTTCCAACAAGGTCCCATCTTCGCGATAGATGCTCGAGGTCTGCCGAAAGGAGTCGCTCATGTTCTTCGAGGTCTCAGGGGCGTGAAAAAGGACCCCGAAGAGAGCGGCAAAAAAGAGACTCATCAGGGCACACAGAGAGAGGAGAATGAGGAGAAACGCGTGACGTAGTCGTGGGTACTTACTCATGATGCTTCCTTTCAAAGACCGTTTCTTTCCCTTTAGTATAGCATTGATGAAAACCTTTGGACAACCATGCGCCCATCTCCGCGGGGATTTTTCGGGGAAGTGGGGTATAATGAAAGGGAAAGGAGGTCCATGTGAAAGAAGCACAACGTGTGTTGATGATGACCAGTGACGTTCTCTACCAAGGCGACGCCCTTTACCGCTATCAAGAAGAGCTGCGCGCCCTCATTGAAGCCGATGGAGGCGACGTGGTCGTGGAAGCGGAACAGAGAAACCTCAGGCCGAACCCACGATTTTTCTATGGCTCGGGGAAGGTCCAAGAACTCAAAGACCCGATTCACAACCACGAAATTGACGTCGTCGTCCTCGGGGATGAAGTCAGTGGAGCACAGCTTCGCAATCTCGAGAGAGAGTGGGATGTCCAAGTCATCGATAGGACCCACCTCATCCTCGACATCTTTGCCATGCGGGCCCAGACGAGAGAGGCCACCCTGCAAGTCCATCTCGCGCAGCTCATCTATGGGAAGAGCCGACTCATCGGAAGCTATTCTTTGTCGCGAACCGGCGGGGGCATTGGGACCCGGGGACCTGGAGAACAAAAACTTGAGCTCGACCGAAGACACCTGGACGAAGAGATCACGCGTACGCGCCGACAGATTCGAGAGGTCAAAAAGGCCCGTGCGACGACGAGACAGAAGCGGCAGAAGTCCTCGATTCCGCGGGTGAGCCTTCTCGGGTACACCAATGCGGGAAAGAGCACCCTCATGAATCGATTTCTCTCCGACGAGGGGAGAGAGGAGGGCCAGGTCTTTGTCAAGGACCAGGTTTTTGCCACTCTGGATACCACTTTGCGCCGGGTGAATATCGGTGAGGGGTTTCCCATCATTTTGTCGGACACCGTGGGATTTGTCGCCGATCTTCCCACCCTTCTCGTGGACTCGTTTCACGCCACCTTGGAGGAGATGGAAGACAGTGCACTCATTCTTCACGTCCTCGACGCGACGAGTCCCGACCTCGAACGAGAAAGACAGACGACCATGCAACTCCTCCAAGAACTCCGCCTGGAACAAATTCCTCGGATTGTCGTCTTAAACAAAATGGATCTTCGGGAAGAAATGCCCTTTTTCTCCGAGGAGGTTCCCGTCTGCGCCATCAGCGCAAGAACAGGGGAGGGGATGGAGGCTTTGCGAGAGGCGATTCTTACCGCCCTCGACGACCGAGAGATGTGCGACCTCTTCTTTTCCTTCCAAGAACAGGGCCTCGTGAGTGCAGCCCTCGAGGAGGACCCTCATGCGGAGATTCGCTATGAAGAAGACGGCACCCACCTGCACGGACGGTTCTCCAAGGCCTTCCTCGGGCGATTAAGGGGGAGGAACGCATGAGTTATTGGACAATCTTAGGCCCGGGCCGAGGCGAGACCGTCATCAAGAAGAGTACCTTCATTGGCTACGCGGCCTATGTCAAGGATGAACAAGAGGCGAAGGAGTTCGTCGCCTCCATCAAAGCAGAGCATCCCAAGGCCAGACACCACGCCAGTGCGTGGATTGTCGGAATTGAGACCCCCATCCCCCGCTATGACGACGACAAGGAACCCTCGGGGACCGCAGGACCTCCCATCTTGGCGATTCTCGAAGGGGAGGACCTCAAGAATGTCTGCGTCGTCGTGGTCCGCTATTTCGGGGGAATTCTCCTCGGGACCGGCGGCCTCGTCCGCGCCTATTCCGAGGGGGCGCGACTCGCCCTTGAGGATGCGGGCATTGTCGAGATGCGAGAGTTTACCGAAGGGCGCCTTGAGGTGGATTACACCTCCCTTGGAAGCATTCAGTACCTTGCGGCACAGATGGGGGTGGAGCTCTATGACGAAGTCTATACAGACCGGGTCAATCTTGGGCTTCGCACCCTCGAAGAGAATTGGCAGAATGTCGTCACCAAGATTGAGGAATTGACCTCCGCGCGCTGCACATTTTCCGAAGTGACAACGCGCCTATACCCCTCGCGAGAAGGGAAGCGAATGAAAGGAGACATCCATGAAAGTTTCTGAAAAATCCATGTTGGAAAAAAAGGTCTGGGCAGTGATGGGAGTCACGGATAAGACCCATCGCTTCGGCTACAAGATTTACAAGATCCTCAAGGAACGCGGCTACACCGTCTATGGCATTAACCCGAATCTTCCCATGTTGGAAGGGGAAAAAATCTACGCGAGCATCGCCGATCTTCCAGAAACTGTCGATGTCCTCGACGTGGTGGTGAATCCCACCTTGGCGAAGAAAGCTCTCGAAGAGGCGAAGGAAGCGGGGATCGAAAACATCTTCTTCCAACCGGGAAGCCATGTTGAAGAGACGGTGGAGAAGGCAGAAGAGCTCGGCCTCAACTGGGTCTGTTCCTGCGCCTATGCGGCTTTGGTGTAATCATGAATCACGTGGAACAAACCATTGACCAGATTGTGTCCTGGCTTCAGGAGAAGGTGAGAGAGGCCGGGGCGAAGGGTCTTGTCTTTGGTCTCTCGGGCGGCATTGACTCCGCAGTCATTGCAGGCCTTGCGAAGCGCGCCTTTCCCGAGGATGCCCTCGGCGTCATCATGCCCGCCCACTCAAACCCAGAAGACGAAGCCCATGCTCGCCTCGTCGCAGAGAAGCTTGGACTAGAGACGAAGAAGGTGGACCTCACCGCGGTCTACGACGCCTTTCTCATGGAAGCCGGCGATGGCAGTGATGCCGCCGCCTCCAATGTAAAACCGCGTCTTCGGATGACGACGCTCTACTACCTTGGTCAGAGCCGTGGCTATCTCGTCTGCGGAAGCAGCAACGCCAGTGAATTCTACCTTGGGTATTTCACCAAGTATGGAGACAGTGGCGCAGATCTTCTCCCCATTGTGAACTTCTTAAAAGACGACATCTACGAACTTGGACGTGCCCTTGAGATTCCCCGAGAAATCTTGGAAAAGGCACCGAGCGCAGGTCTTTGGGAAGGGCAGACCGACGAGGGAGAAATGGGCTTTAGCTACAAAGAACTCAATGACTGGATTCGCGATGGCATTGAGGGCGAGCACATTGAACGCATCACCTCCATGCACGAAAAGAGTGCGCACAAACGAACATTTCCTCCCCACTTTGAAGCCTAGGCCCCGCGTTGGGGCCTTTGCCTTGTTGAGGGATTAGAAAGGCCATGTCTGAAGGATATGGTGGGTATCTTTTCACGATGTTGCACACTCTGCACACAATCGTAGACCATGCAAAGTCCTGGGGACAGTGGGAAGAGGAGTTTATCGCGCAATACTCTCTCTAGTCACCCAAGGAGTGGTATAATGGATTGTCAACGATGAAGGAGGTTTCTATGTCTGGACACTCAAAATGGAATAATATTAAGAATAAAAAGGGCAAGGAAGACGCCCGTCGCGGCCGGATTTTCACCAAGATGGCCCGCTACATCATGGTGGCGGTCCGCGAAGGTGGTGCCGACCCGGATTACAATCCAAAATTGAAGGCGGCCATCGATAAGGCGAAGGCCGAAAACATGCCCAATGACAACATTGAGCGCGCCATTAAAAAGGGCGCTGGGGATATGGATAACGCCCACTTTGAAGAGGTGCTCTATGAAGGGTATGGTCCTTCTGGGATTGCCGTCATGGTGAAATGTCTGACGGACAATCGGAATCGGACCGCCCCCGAGATGCGTCACGCCTTCGACAAGAACGGCGGAAACCTTGGGCAGAGCGGCTGTGTCTCTTACCTCTTCGACCTCAAGGGACAAATCGGGATTGAAGACACGGGCATCGATGGGGACGAACTCATGATGCAAGCCCTTGACCTCGGCGCTGAAGACGTGGAGACGGAAGATGGTGGATTCATGATTACCACTGCCCCGGAAGACTATGCCGCGGTGCGAAAGGGCCTCGAGGAAGCGGGGTACTCCTTCCTCATCTCGGAAGTTGGCTATGTCCCGCAAACGACGACAGCCCTTGAAAGCGACGAGGACATCGCCAAGATGGAAAAACTCCTCGACGCCCTCGAAGACAATGACGATGTGCAGGAAGTGACGACGAATTGGGAGCGCTGAGATTTCCCCTTGCCCTCCTGTGGCAAGTGAGCTTTGTCCTCCCGCTGATCGCCCTTGGAGTCTATGTGGTGAGTCATCACGAGAACTACTACATGGAAAAGTATGCACTCCACCACATCGACACCAAGACGGGAAAGTCCATGGAGGAGCTTCGTGGGATTACGAAGGACCTCATCGCCTATCTCGACGACGGGGATGACGCCCACTTGAGCCCCTATTTTCAAAATCACGAGATTCTCCACATGCACGATGTCTACGGGTTGATGAAGATTGCAAAGGTCGTTCGTTTTCTCGTCCTTCCAGGACTCATTGTGCTCGGCCTTCTCTATCGATCCCTCGGTGGAAGTCGGAGACTTCTCGCCCTTGTTGGGGCGGGGCTTCTTCTCTTTCTCGTCGCCTTCGGGGGGCTCATTGCCATGACATTTTCCAAATCATTTGTCCTCTTCCACGAGATGTTTTTCGACAATGATCTTTGGCTCATGGACCCTTCCAAGGATCTGATGATTCAAATGCTGCCCGAGGACGTATTCTCGGGGATGGCGCTGCGGATTGGGGCAATGGTTGCAGGGGGGATGCTCTTGGTGAACCTCCTATTGGCCTATCGAGGAGGGGTAAATCATGCAGATCATCGTCATTGACGCCACGGAACACAAAGGTCTCACGACGACCATGGGAGAAAAGATCCTCCAAGGGTTTACGCGGCCAGGGGATCGGGTGGAAAACTTTCGATTGAAGTCCATGGATTTTTCTCGCTGCATCGCCTGTGGGAGTTGTGATGAGACTGGGGAGTGCGTCTTTGAAGACGACGCGTCTCTTCTCTATGAAAAGCTCCTGGAGGCCGACGGGATTGTCTTCTTAAGCCCGATTTATTTCCAGAGCATCTCCGCTCTTGGGAAGTGTTTCGTCGACAGGATGCAGGCCCTCTTTTCCAGGGAGCGACTCGGGTGGAAGGCGAAAAAATCTCCCTATGCCATGGCGATTATGAGCGCAGGGGCTCCCGCTTCGCCTCGACGCTTTCTCGGGGCGGAGGAGGTCCTTCGCACCTTTTTCATCCCCCTTGGGGTGGAGAAATCTGTCTTTATCGGAGCGGCGGATACGGATCGGGACACCAATCTCTTAGAAGAAGAACTGCAAGGACTTGGACGACGATTGCGAGAAGAACGCCTCTGTGGCGAGGTCTTACGAAAGGATGGAAGTTATGTCTTTGAATCAAATGATTGATCACACCTTGCTCAAGGCAGATGCGACGAGAGAAGAGATTGAAACCCTCTGTCGCGAGGCGATGGAGTACCACTTCAAGACGGTGTGCGTGAATCCCTATTGGGTCCACTATTGCAATCGCCTTCTCGCTGGAAGCGATGTGGGCATTACCACTGTCATCGGCTTTCCTCTTGGGGCAATGACGACGAAGATGAAGATTCACGAAACTCGTGAGGCCATCTATTATGGCGCCGACGAGATCGACATGGTCCTAAACATCGGCGCCCTCAAGAGCTACGACTTTGAAGGGGTGCGCAAGGACATCGCCGGCGTCGTTGCCGCGGCAGAACCCCATCCCGTCAAGGTGATTCTCGAAACTTGCCTTCTCAACGAGGAAGAGATTCGCACCGCCTGTGACCTCGCCCGTCTCGCCGGGGCCGCTTTCGTCAAGACCTCCACGGGCTTTTCCACGGGAGGTGCCACCGTGGAAGATGTGCGCCTCATGAAGGAGTGCGTCGGGGAGAATATGAAGGTCAAGGCCTCTGGTGGCATCCGCGACGCGAAGACGGCAAAGGCCATGATTGAGGCGGGGGCGGAACGTATTGGCGCCAGTGCTTCCATTGCCATCGTCTCAGGAGAGGACAATGAATAATCCCATCGCCTTCACCCTCTTTGGCCTCGAGGTGCGCTGGTACGGCATCCTCATTGCCTGCGGGGTGCTCCTTGCGATTCTCATCGGCAATCGCCTCGCCAAGAAGAGTGGCGGCCTTCCCGAGGATGTGATGAGCGATCTGCTCCTGTGGATTCTGCCCCTTGGGATTCTAGGGGCGCGGCTCTACTACGTCCTCTTCACCTGGGATTTTTATCGGGCACACCCCGAGGAGATTCTCGCGATTCGCCATGGAGGTCTCGCCATTCACGGAGGAGTCCTCGCCGGTCTCCTGGGAGGATATCTCTATTGTCGGAGAAAGAAGTTGCCCTTCTGGAAGGTCGCCGACATCGTTGCACCAGGTCTTGTTCTGGCGCAGGGCATTGGGCGCTGGGGGAATTTCATGAACAATGAGGCCCACGGCGGTCCAACGGATCTACCCTGGGGAATTCTCGTCGATGGGGTGCGCGTCCACCCCACCTTCCTCTACGAATCCCTTTGGGATGTTGGCGTTTTTTTATTCTTAGTGCTCTGGTTTTTTGACCGACGTAAGAGAGACGGCGAAGTCTTTTTTCTCTATGGAGCCCTCTACAGCCTCGGACGCTTTTTCGTCGAGGGACTACGGACGGACAGCCTGATGTTCGGCCCATTTCGCGTCGCCCAGATCGTGAGCGTCTTGGGGATCATCATCTGTTTAAGTCTTTTCATCATCAGGAGGAAAACACAATCCTCGAAGGAATAGGGACATTTGTCCCTATTTTTTTTTGTCCTTCGGAATGGTGGTACCGTCCCTCGTGATGGGTTAAAATAGTGGTGAAGTGGTAGAAAGTGGGAGGAAGTGGAGAGAAAGGGGGGGAGAGTCGTGTTCTTTGGAGAATATCGCCACAGTCTAGATGGCAAGGGACGCATGACTGTCCCCGGCAAATTTCGCGAGCTCTTGGGCGAGGACTTCGTCATGACCAAGGGCCTCGACGACTGTCTCTTCCTCTATCCCCAAGAGGAGTGGAAACGGTTGGAGGCGAAATTAAAAGAGCTTCCGATGACAAATCGAGAAGCCCGCGCCTTTGTCCGCTTCTTCTTCTCCGGTGCCGCTGTCGGCGGCATCGACAAGCAGGGCCGCGTCCTCATCCCTCAGCACCTGCGAAACTACGCCCACCTCGAGAAGGATGTGGTGGTGACAGGTGTGGCAACCCGTGTCGAAGTGTGGGATCAGGAGAAGTGGGATGCTTATACCAGCGACGATTCCCTCTCCTATGACGCTATTGCAGAACACATGTCAGAATTGGGGATTTGAGATGACGAAAGACTTTCACCACATTTCCGTACTCTACGAAGAAGTCCTCGAAGGCCTTCAAATTCGCCCCGATGGCATCTATGTCGATGGCACCCTCGGCGGGGCGGGACACAGCGAAGGCATCTTGAAGCGCCTTACCAAAGGGGGAACACTCATCGGAATCGACCAGGACCCGGTGGCCCTCGAGGCTGCGAAGAGGAGACTCTCCTCCTATGGGGATCAGTTTATTCCTGC
This sequence comes from Bacillota bacterium, assembly GCA_023442775.1. GTDB lineage: Bacteria > Bacillota > Clostridia > Tissierellales > Peptoniphilaceae > JAEZXH01. The sequence continues at coordinate 394,954 of JAEZXH010000018.1, read as the reverse complement.
AAAGGCCAACTATCAGGACTTTGAGCGAGTTCTCGATGAATTGGGAATCGAAAAGGTCGATGGCTTCCTCCTCGATTTAGGGGTCAGTAGCGTTCAATTCGACGATGCCGAACGAGGATTTTCCTATCGTTACGACGCGCCTCTCGACATGAGGATGAGTGATGAGGCGATTCCCACGGCGAAGAATCTCGTCGCGACCCTGTCGGAACAGGAGTTGACGAAGATTTTTCGTGACTACGGAGAGGAGAGATGGGCGGCGCGGGTCGCGTCTTTTATCGTCAAAAAACGAAAAGAAACACCCATTGAGACGACGGGAGAACTCGTCGAGGTCATCAAAGCGGCGATTCCAAAGGGAGCGAGACGAAACGGTGGCCACCCGGCAAAGCGCATCTTTCAAGGTCTGCGCATTGCTGTCAACGACGAGCTCGGCGTCTTGGAACGAAGTCTTCCGAAAATGATTGGCCGGCTTCAGAAAGGGGGGCGCATCGCCGTCATTACCTTCCACTCCTTGGAAGATCGCATTGTGAAAGAGGCCTTCAAAGAGGCCTATAGAGATTGTATCTGCCCCCCTGAGAGTCCGATTTGTACCTGTGACAAGGTGCGGGAGATTGACATCATCACAAGAAAAGTCATCGTCCCCACAAAGGAGGAGCTCGAGGCAAATCCCAGGAGTCATTCGGCGAAGTTACGTATTGCGGAAAAGATTGTGGATTGAGGGATCCTATGAAACGAAGTGTAGCGCCACGCACCTCCTCGATGGAGGCGATGGACTTGTCAAAGAGAGGGAAATACTCTAAAGTAGAAAGAGCGAATCGCCGCTGGCATTCTCTCTGTTTTTGCCTGTTATTTTTTGCAGCATGTTCGCTTGGGTTCATGCTCTATTTCTACGCCCAGATTGCTGGGGTGAACCGTCTCATTCGCGAGCAAGAAGTGAGCCTTCAGGAGAAGGAAAAGACGCGCTTGAGTCTCGTAGGTGAGAATGAAGGCTTAAAGAGTTCCTCGGAGATTGCCAACGATGCGCGCTACAAATTGGGGATGGTCTACCCTTCTGAGGGACAGATTGTCTACATCGATGTACACGACGAACGAGAGGATGCGCGGGTGGATGACAACGTCTTTTTGAGCCCGGTGATTTCAGTCCTGCACCTCTTTGGAGACTAGGTGACGGGGGAGAAGTCCATGAGTTCGAAGGAAAGGAAAAGACGCGCCCATAGACGGCGGGGATGGTTTCTGAGCTCGAAGGAGCAACGGGGGAGACTGTCTCTGATTCTGCTCTTTGTGGGGTGTCTTTTTTGTGCCCTTTTTGCCCGACTGATTTACCTCCAGATTTTTCGCTCTGACGACCTGACAAGACGGGCCCTCTCAGAGATGACCCATAGCCAAAGTCTCGATTCTACCCGAGGACTCATTCTCGATCGCAATCACCGAAAACTCGCCATGAACGTGTCGGCATCGGACATCTACGTCACTCCCGCCTCTTACCGGGAAAAGAAGTCCGAAGCCCAAAAAACTCAGACCATCGAAGCCCTTTCGGAACTGTTAAACATGGCGCCGGAAAAGATTGAAGAGGCCCTCAACTCTCAGAAAGAAGAGGTGCGCCTCGCTCGTCAAGTCGATCGGGAGACCAGCTTTGAACTCGAAAAGCTCGGGCTTCCCGGGATTCGGGTCAAGGATCGCTCCCGGAGGTTCTATCCATTTAACAGCCTAGCAAGTCACGTCATCGGATTCGTTGACGACGAGGGACGAGGGCTCTACGGCGTGGAGGCGTCTTATAATGAAGAACTCACCGGCTACACCGGGAGACTCACGGGAATCTGGGGAGCCGCAGGGCTTCAAAATCCCTTCGATGAAGAGGAGCGTTTGGCACCAAAGGGCGGCGTCAATCTGGCCCTCACCATTGACGAGACCATCCAACGCTTCGCCGAGGACGCAGCGAGTAAGGTCAAAGAGGAACAAAAGGCTCGAAAGGTGTCCATCCTCATCCAAGACCCGAACACGGGAGAGTTTCTCGCCATGGTCAATAAGGACGACTACAACCTCAACCTCCCTCGTCAACCTCAGACCCCGGAGCAAAAGAGGGACTGGGAGAACTTAACCGACGAGCAGCGCTCGGCCATTTGGTTTGAAAATTGGAGAAACTTCGCAGTCAATGACGTCTACGAACCGGGCTCGACCTTCAAGACCATTACCGCGGCAGCAGCCCTTGAGGAGGCCACGAGTTCTCCCGATGAACACTTCTACTGCACCGGATACATTCGCGACATCAAAGGAGCCATTCTAAAGTGCGACTCCTTGCCCAACCCCTACGGGGACATCACCATGAAGAGCGCCTATGCAAAGAGCTGCAACACGAGTTTTGTAAAGATTGGACGCTCCCTGGGGCGAGAAAAGTTTCTCACCTACATCCGCGCCTTTGGATTCGGAGAAAAGACGGGAATCGACCTGCCTGGAGAGGCGACGGGAATCATCCCCACCTCTCCCAAAGAGATGAGTGAACTGCGCCTTGCAACGATGAGTTATGGCCACGGGATTGCGGTAACGCCCGTCCAACTCATCAATGCGGTGAGCGCGACGGTCAATGGAGGAAAGCTCATGGTTCCCCGTGTGGTCCACGAGATTGTCTCCGACGACATGACGAGTCTCAAAGTCTTCTCTCCCGAAGTCAAACGCCAAGTGATTTCCCGAGAGACCTCGGAGATGATGCGCTCCTTCATGGAGGAGACGGTCCTCTCTGGGACGGGGGGAAAGGCAAAGGTTCCTGGATATCGCATCGGAGGAAAGACGGGAACTGCGAACCTCGTCTCGAAGAAGGGCGGCTATGAAGAGGACCGCTACGTGAGTTCTTTTGTCGGCGTCGCCCCTATCGATCATCCGAAGTTTGTGGTTCTCGTCATCGTGGAAGACCCACAGGGCGGCTACTACGGGGGAAGCATCGCCGCGCCAGTGGCGGGAGATCTCTTCAAGAAGATCTTGCAATACAAAAATATCCCGAGAACTGAGAAAGTGGAAGAGGAGATTGCAGGACCGAAGGTCATCGTCCCCGATGTGACGAATCGACTCATTGAAGATGCAGGGAAAATCCTTGTGGACAAGGGCTTGCAATTCAATGCAGAGTTTCAGCAGGGAAGTGACTTCACCGTCGTCACACGACAAGAACCAAAGGCGGGCACAGAAGTCGACGCGGGAAGCATCATCGACCTTTACCTCAACCCCAACAACTCCAACGCCAAGGTCATGCCCATCCTCACCGGAAAGACGGCGGAGGAAGTCAAGGAGATTCTCGATCCCCTTGAGGTGGATTATGAACTGCAAGGGACGGGGGAAGTGACGGCCCAATCGCCAAAGCCGGGAAGTGTCATTTCCTGGAAGGACCCCATTGTCGTCACTCTTCAGCCGCCCCTCTACGAACGAAACGATCAACAACAAGAAGAACCCTCCACGACGAGTGCGGAGGGAGAACCGCAAGATGATGCAACGTCCCAAGAGGAACATGAGCACCATCATCACGAAGAAGATAAGAAAGAATCCTAAAGGGGGAAGGAAGTCGTGGCAATACGCTTAATCGCAGAATTTTTCTTTGGGGTGGTGGTGTCCTTTCTCCTCGGAAAGGGCGTCCTACCCACCCTTCGCCGCTTAAAGGCGGGACAGAGCATCCGAGAAGAGGGGCCAGAGTCCCACTTCGTCAAGGGAGGAACCCCTACCATGGGGGGAGTCATGTTCATCCTTTCGACGCTCATCGGAAGTATGGTCTTCACCCTCCTCGGATTGCGTCAAGTCCTCATCCTCATCTCCATGGCGGGATTTGGAGCCATCGGATTCTTTGATGACTACATCAAGGTCGTGAAGAAGAGAAATTTGGGGCTGCGCGCATGGCAAAAACTCGCCCTTCAGATTGGAATGGCCTGTCTTCTCATCTATTTCGCCATGACCCACCCAGAACTCAGTGCCGACGTCATCGTTCCCGGTTGGGGGAAAGCCGTTAGTCTTGGGTGGCTCTATGTCCCCTTTGCCATCTTTGTCGTCGTAGGGACTGTCAACAGTGTGAATCTCACCGACGGCCTCGATGGCCTCTCCAGTGGCGTGAGCATTGTGGTCCTCCTCTTCCTCGGCATCCTCGCCCACCTCTTCGGGACAGGGGATGTCCTTCCTCTCTGTCTTCTCCTCGCTGGGGGCCTCGTGGGATTTCTCTATTACAACCACTATCCCGCCAAGGTCTTTATGGGAGACATGGGGTCTTTGGCCCTCGGGGGCTTCGTGGCAGCCGCGGCACTTTTGAGTCGACTCAGCCTCTTCTTGCCGATTCTTGGAGGTATCTACTTCGCCGAGACCCTCTCAGTGATTCTTCAGGTCGCCTCGTTCAAACTTCGCCATAAGCGAATCTTTCTCATGAGTCCGTTGCACCATCACTTTGAGCTCAAGGGATGGAAGGAGACGAAGGTTGTGAGCCGCTTTGTGGGCACTTCTGTGGTCTTGGGTCTCCTTGGGCTCTTACTGTCGAGGACACTTCTATGAGTCGCATCGGAATCCTGGGCTACGGCGTCACGGGGAAGGGGATTGTTCGCGCTCTCAAGGACACAGACGAACTCTTTGTCTACGATACGCACCTTCCCGAGGACATTGCCCCGCTTACCCACGAGACAAATGTCGACTTCATCATCAAGAGTCCGGGTCTTCCTCCCGACCATGAGGAAGTGCGCTTTTGGAGAGAGAAGGGTATCGAGATCATCTCGGATTTAGAAGCCTTTTACCGCCTCTATCATCCGCAGCTCGTCGCCATTACGGGGACCAACGGGAAGACGACGGTGACTAGTGCCGTGGATTTTCTCCTCCCCATGGACCACGGCGTCGGGGGAAATATTGGAAAATCCGTCTTTGATTTGACACAGGAGGCCGGGGAGATTGTCGTCTTGGAATGTTCGAGTTTTCAACTCGCCGACACCAAGGAGTTTCATCCTCACGTCGCCTGCATCACAAACCTCACCAGTGACCACTTGGATTGGCATAAGAGTGTGGACCACTATCGAGAGTCGAAGAAGAAAATCGCCTTTCAAATGACGAAGGAAGACTGGCTCATTCTGGATGGAGAAGACCCTGTACTTCGAGAGATGGATACAGCTCACACCAACGTGGCTTGGGTGTCCACGACATCTCTTCCCGACTGCGGCATCGGCATCGTGGACGGGGAGGTCCTCCTTCGATGGGAGGGGAGAACCCTCTCCCTCGGGAAGAGGACAAGTTGGAGTCTTCCCGGAACTCACAACGGGAAGAATCTCGCCATGGCCCTCCTCGTGGGAGTTGCCCTTGGAATGGATCCGCAGGAGGCAATGGAGCGCCTGTCGAAGTTTCAAGGGGTGCGTCATCGCCTCGAGAAAGTGGGAGAGAGCGAAGGGGTGCTCTATTTTAACGACTCGAAGGGAACAAACCCCGACGCGACGGATGTGGCCCTCTCTTCTTTTTCTGCACCCATTCACCTCATTGCAGGAGGCTATGACAAGGGCTCGGACATGCGCCCACTTCTCGAGAAATACAAGAGCCGCATCAAGGGACTCTACCTTTTTGGCCAGACTGCGGAATCTATGAACGCAATTGCTGAGGAACTTGGCATAAAAGGAGACATCTATGATTCCCTTGAAGAGGCGGTCTCTTCAGCGAAGGATGGGGCGACCTCTGGGGAGGTGGTTCTCCTCTCTCCCGCCTGTGCATCCTGGGGGATGTATAAGAACTACGAAGAGCGTGGCGATGAGTTTTGCGCCATCGTGAAAGGATTTTGTCAGTAAGAGAACACCTGGAATCTAGAAAGGAGGTGTCCATGAAGCGTCAACGAAAACCACAGCGTAAAAAGATCGTCCTCGATCCCATCTATTGCGGAGCTCTTGCTCTTCTCGTTCTCTTTGGCCTCTTTATGGTGGCCTCCTCCTCTCTTCCCACTGCGGTGAAGGACTATGGAAAGCCCCTCTATTTCTTCCATCGCCAACTCATCTTTGTCCTCTTAGGACTGGTGGCCGCCCTTGTGGTGATGAGGATTCCCCTAAAGCTTTTACGACGCTTGAGTCCACTATTTTTCCTCATTTCACTGGGGCTCATGATGCTTCTCTTCACAAGTTACGGGGTCAACATCTGGGGGCAGGTGCGGTGGCTGAGAATTCCCGGAACGGGAATCCTCTTCATGCCCGCAGACTTTTTGAAACTCTCGGCAATTCTCTTCACCGCCCACGTCCTCACTGTGGGGAGAAAATTTCCAAGAAAAGTTGTCTTCTTCGCTATGGTCTTCATCCTTGGTCTCTCCGTGGCAGCCATCGCCATCCGCGACTTTTCTACGGCGGCTGTCCACGGCATCACCCTCGTGGCCATGTATTTTGCTGCGGGCATGGGATTTCAAGAAGGGGTCCTCATCTTTGGTGGGGCAGCACTTGGGGCGCGCCTTCTCGTCACCATGGACAAGTTTGCCTATCGTCTTGAGAGGATCATGACCTTTCTCGATCCCTTTGACGACATTCAGGACACGGACTGGCAATTGGCCCATTCCCTCTATGCCTTAGGCATAGGGGGGCTCTTCGGACAGGGACCATTACGATCTCGGTTGAAGGCCGGGTACTTGCCCCTGCCCTACAATGACTTTATCTTCGCCATTGTCGGGGAAGAGTGGGGACTCATCGGATGCCTCTTCGTCATCGTTCTCTATGGAATTCTCACCTGGCGGGGGTTTTATCTCGTCACGAAGACGAAGAGTCCCTATGCACGCCTTGTTGCCGTGGGAATTGTTACCTCCGTTGCAGTCCAAGCATTCTTTAACATGGGGGTCTCTGCGGGGATTCTCCCCGTCACCGGATTGCCCCTGCCCTTTGTGTCCTATGGGGGGACGACAATGGTGGTGAGTTTTGCTGCGGTGGGCATCCTCTTTGGCATCATGTCTCGGAAAGGAGAATAATATGCGCGTCATCTTATCTGGGGGAGGTACTGGGGGACACATTACACCAGCTCTCGCCATTGCAGAAGAATTGCATCGTCGCAATATTGATGTAGAGATTCTCTACGTCGGGAAAAAGGGAGGCCTTGAAGAGCAACTCGTTCAAGAGGAGGGAGTTCCCTTCCGCGGGATTGATGTCGCAGGCCTTCCGAGAAAGGCCATCAATCGTCAAACGGTGATGAGTGGGCTCGCCCTTATGAAGGGCCTTGCACAGTGTCGGGGGATCATCAAAAAGTTTCGTCCCGATGTCGTCGTAGGCACCGGGGGATATGTCTGTGCGCCGATTCTTCTCAGTGCGCAACGGGCAAAGATTCCAACCCTCATCCAAGAGCAAAACGCCTACCCGGGAAAGACGAATCGCTTCCTCGGCAAACGCGCCGACGCCATTGCACTAAACTTTGAACAGGCGCGGGGGTATTTCCCAGAAAATGCCCGTATTCTCTTGACGGGAAACCCCATCGGGCGTCGCTTCTTGGAAAATCCTTGGATTCACGAAGGCCATGAAGGACGACGGGTCCTCTCTTTTGGGGGGAGTGGGGGACAGGAGTCGACGAATGATGCGATCCTCGAGATGCTGAAATCGCCCCTCGACTTTCACTTGACCCACATTACGGGCAAGCCCCACTACGAGGCCTTTATGGAGGCATTGGGGGAAGTTCCTGAGAATGTCGAGATTTTGCCCTACTCTTTGGATATTCCGCGCATCATGGGGCAAAGTGATCTGGTCATCGCAAGTTCAAGTGCTATGACTCTTGCGGAAATCAGTGCCCTGAAGCGACCGAGTATTCTCATCCCGAAGGCCTACACGGCGGGGGATCATCAGACACGAAACGCCTATGCGGTGAAGGAGAAGGGCGCCGCGGTGGTCATCGAAGAAAAAGATCTTACCTCCGAGGTCCTTCGCGATGAAATTACGCGTATCTTGGACAATCCTCTCCTCGCCGAGGAGATGGGGGCCATTGCAGGAACCCTCGGCAATCCCCACGCCGTCGAGGAAATCGTAGACGTCCTCTTTGAACTCGCTGGAGTCTCCCATGAATGAGCAAGAATTGGCAAGGCGACGAGCCCAGAGAAAGCGGGCCATGCGCAATCGGAGACGGCTCTTCTTTGCCGTGGTGATTCTCGTCCTACTCCTTGGCCTTGTTGGAGTGGGCAGGCTCTTGAAGGTCAGGGAGGTCACCGTCCAAGGAGTCCACATCCTCAGTGCTGAGCAAGTGCAAGAGGCGGCGGCAATTCGCCCTGGAGAGAGCCTTTACGGCTTCTCAAAGAACTATGCCCAAAAACGATTGAAGGGGCTACCCTACGTGAAAGAGGCAAAGGTGCGCCGCACTTTGTTTGGGAATGTGCGCATTGACATCACCGAGCGCACACCCGTGGGACAAATCTTCGACGCAGGAGGATACGTCCTCGTCGACGACACACTGACACTTCTTCAGTCCACCCCAGAATTTGATGCGGATTTCATCACGATGCAAGGCATCCATATGAATGCACCAAAGCCTGGAAAGATTCTCTTTACGAGTGACAAGCAAAAGCCCATGGGGGACATGGTACGTGCCCTCCTCCAGAGTCCAGTGAGAGAGCAGATTCAGACCATGCACCTCACGGAGAAGGAGTGCATCTTGACGACGAAGGACCAGGTTCGCGTCATCTTTGAAAGCTACAGTGACGGCCCCTACAAAGTGAAGCAGTTCGAGGAGGTCCTCAAAAAGATTCAGTCCATGAAGAAGAAAGTCAGTACGATTTATATGGACCGTGGGGACAACCCCATCGCCGTGACAGAGGACACAAAACGTGCAGATTGATGATTTTGCGCCTTGACGATAGGCTGTTTTATTTCTACAATAGACATATATGCCATTGGGCAAGGGAGTTCCCAGAACTTCGAGAGATAGAGGAGGATGGAAATGTTGGATTTCGACATGGATCACGATGATTTTGCAAAGATTAAGGTCGCCGGTGTAGGCGGCGGAGGGAACAACGCGGTGAACCGCATGATCACTGCCGGAGTCAAGGGCGTGGAGTTTATCGCCTTCAACACGGACCGTCAGGCTCTCAAGAACTCTCTCGCCGAAACGAAGGTGCAAATCGGAGAAAAGGTCACGAAGGGCCTTGGTGCCGGCGCCAATCCTGAAGTGGGTGAGCAATCTGCCGAGGAGAGCCTCGATGAGATTCGCGAAGTCCTTTCTGGAGCTGACATGGTCTTCATCACTGCCGGCATGGGTGGTGGAACGGGAACGGGTGCTGCTCCCGTCATCGCAGACATCGCCAAGGAACTTGGTGCCCTCACCGTCGGCGTGGTGACCAAGCCCTTTACCTTCGAGGGAAGCAAGCGCCTCAAGCAAGCCGAGCGCGGCATCGCATCCTTGAAGGACAAGGTGGACACCCTCGTGGTGATTCCCAACGATCGCCTGCTTCAAATTTCTGATAAGAAGACGAGCTTCTCCAAGGCCTTTGAAATGGCCGACGACGTGCTCAAACAAGGGATTCAAGGGATTTCGGATCTCATCAGCGTCCCGAACATGATTAACCTCGACTTCGCCGACGTGAAGACGGTGATGTACGACAAGGGGATTGCCCACATGGGAATCGGCTACGCAAGTGGAGACGAGCGCGCCATGGAGGCGGCACGTCAAGCCATTCACTCGCCCCTCTTGGAGACCTCCATTGAAGGCGCGAAGTCGGTGCTCTTGAACATCACTGCAGGCAACGACCTGGGCATCTTTGAAGTCAACGAAGCGGCGGACCTCATTCGCGAAGCCGTTGACCCCGATGTCAACCTCATCTTTGGGGCAGGGATTGACGAATCCTTGAAGGATCAAGTGAAGATTACTGTCATCGCCACGGAATTTGAGCAATACGCCTCTGAGCGCAGCGCCTCTTCCAACCCCTTGGAAGCAGCGAGAGAAAAACTTCAACAAGATATGCAAAAGCAAACGCCGAAGCGGGATCGCAACAGTCTCGAGATTCCCGATTTCTTGCGCAGATAAAGGACGCATCTTCGGATGCGTTTTCTTTTTAGGAGGTCACATGCGTTGTCCCTATTGTGGGTATGAGGAATCAAAAGTCGTGGACACTCGCCCTGCGGAAGAAGGGGAGAGCATCAGAAGACGGCGCGAATGTTTTGCCTGCAAGGCGAGATTTACCACCTATGAACGAGTGGAACGCCGGCCGATGATGGTGGTGAAAAAAGATGGCACGCGAGAAGCCTTCGATCGCTCAAAAGTCCTGGCAGGAATGCTCATCTCCAGTGAGAAGCGCGCCATTAGCGTCGAGTGCTTGGAAGAAGCTGCCGCCGGGATTGAGAGATCCCTTCTCATGGACTTTGACCAAGAGGTTCCCTCTGAGGAAATCGGGGAACGGGTGATGCAGGCTTTAATGGAGATTGATGAAGTCGCCTATGTGCGCTTTGCCGCCGTCTATCGTCGTTTTGCCGACATCGAGTCCTTCCAAGAGGCACTCGATTCGATGAAAAAGAGAAAGAGGAGAAATGATGACCTATCCAAAACTCGTCGTTGATTCAAAGATCATTGGTCAGAACGTAGACGCCCTTGGAGAACTGTTGAAGAAGAGACATGTGGACTTGTTCTATGGGGTCACTAAAGTGTTTTGCGGCGATCCAAGGGTGGCGCAAATCTATGTGGACCACGGAGTGGAAGTCCTTGCGGACTCTCGCGTCCAGAACTTGAAAAAGCTCAAGGATCTTCCGGTTCCCAAACTCCTCCTCCGCTTGCCTCAACTCTCTGAAATTGAGGACGTGGTTCGCTATGCAGACATGAGTCTGAATTCGGAGCTCGTGACGGTAAAAGCCCTAAACGATGCGGCAAAATCCCTTGGGATTACCCACAAGGTCATCCTCATGATTGACCTTGGCGACTTGCGGGAAGGCCTCTTCCTCGGGGAGGGGTTTGATGAGATGGTCGACGCCATCATGGAGCTCGAGGCAATTGAACTCACAGGACTTGGCGTGAACCTCACCTGCTACGGGGCCATTATTCCGAAGCGAGAAACCCTCGCCCAACTCGTGGAGTTTAAGGAGCGTGTCAAGGAGCGTCATGGTCTCGATCTTCCCATCGTCTCCGGAGGAAATTCCTCCTCGGTCTATCTCTTAGAAGATGGGGATTTGCCAGGAATCACGAACCTGCGCCTCGGGGAATGTCTCGCCCTTGGGACTGAGTCCGCCTATGGGAAACAGATGCCCGGGACGAGCAACGAGGGATGGGTCCTCGAAGCCCAAGTCATCGAAGTGAAGAATAAGCCCTCGGTTCCCATTGGAGAAGTGGGGAAGGACGCCTTTGGGAATGTACCCACCTTTGAAGACCGAGGGGTCCGTCGCCGCGCCATCATCGCCATCGGGAAGCAAGATGTCCACCCCGACTCTCTCGTTCCCTTCGACGATGGGATTCTTATCCTCGGTGCCAGCAGCGACCACATGATCCTCGACGTCACCGATGCGAAGGAAGAGGTCAATGTGGGAGATATCCTTCGGTTCACCATGGATTATGCAGGGGTGCTCAATCTCTCGACCTCTGAGTACGTGGAGAAGGAAGTCCGTTGACGGAGCCGTCCATGGATCTCTTTTCCCTGAGCGCTCAAAAAAGTCTTGCCGCAGAGGCTCCCCTTGCGGAACGGATGCGCCCACGGAGTCTCTCAGAGTTCGTGGGACAGAGTCACCTCATCGGGCCGGGGAAGTACCTCACCCGTCTCTTAAAGGCCCACAAGGTGGTCTCCATGCTCTTCTATGGCCCTCCTGGCGTGGGGAAAACCACCTTGGCGGGGCTCATTGCCAAGGAGTCGGGAATGGCCTTTTCGGCTCTAAGTGCAGTGGCGGTGGGTGTGAAGGAGCTCAGAGAAGTCCTCGCCGAGGCCAAGGAGAGGCTGGGCTATGAGGGACGGCGAACCATCCTCTTTATCGACGAGATTCACCGCTTCAACAAGGCCCAGCAAGACGCTCTCCTGCCCTATGTGGAAAAAGGGGAGATTCTCCTCATTGGGGCGACGACGGAGAATCCCTACTTTGAGGTCAATCGCGCCCTCTTGAGTCGGATGCAAGTCATCAATCTCCACGCCCTTGAAGATGAGGACATCTCAAGGCGCATCGACGAAGCCCTCGTCGACCGTGAACGAGGCCTTGGGGTCTATCCCATCGTTCTTACTGAGGAGGGACGAGAAGAGCTCTTACGCGCGGCCCATGGGGATCTGCGCACCGCCCTCAATGGCCTCGAGATTGCCAGTCTTACCACGGAAAAGCGAGAGGGGAAAATCGTTCTTGGCCTCGAGGACATTCACGATTCTCTTCAAGAGCGAAAGATCGCCTACGATAAGAAATCCACCGGACACTACGATGCGATTTCTGCCTTCATCAAATCCATGCGAGGCTCGGATCCTGATGCGGCCCTCTATTGGCTCGGTGTCATGCTCGCAGGGGGAGAGGACCCGAAGTTTATTGCGAGGCGGATGATTATCTTTGCCTCGGAGGACATTGGCCTTGCCGACGCGCGTGCCCTTCCCCTCGCCGTTGCCGCCTTTGACGCGGTTCACATCGTAGGAATGCCCGAGGGGCGACTCACCCTCGCCCACGCGGCGACCTACCTCGCCCTTGCAGAGAAGTCCAACAGGACCTACAAGGCCATCGGTCGCGTGGAACAGCTCCTAAAACACAATCCTCCAGGAGAGGTCCCCATGGTGCTGCGGGACGTCCACAATCCTCGGGTGCAAGACGAGAGAATCGGGCGCTATCTCTACCCCCACGACGACCCAAGAGGGTGGGTGGAGCAGGACTATCTCCCAAAAGAACTGGTGGGAAAGAGATTTTACGAGCCCGGCAGTCACGGAGAAGAGGCCGCCATCGTCTCCCAATGGCGGAGGCGACGGGGCGAGGACACTTGACAAGGCTTGTGCCTCTTGTATAATAATTTTATTGCACGATGAAGAGACGAGTACATGTTTGCCCTCTACAATAGCGACTGTCCGACGGTGAAAGGGACGGGTATGGAGTCATGGAAAAACACCTCGAAGTGCGAACGTATGTCGGCGTTAACGAAAAAGTGGCGAGAGCAATGCAGGTGGTACCGCGGAATTTTTCCGTCCTGCAAAAGCTCTCTTTTTTTATCACAGGAAAGGGGCGGTTATGAAAATCCGTGAGTTATGGGCCCGTCAGGATGCGCTGATTGGGCAAGAAGTCACCGTAGAAGGGTGGGTTAAGACGGCGAGAGACGCCAAGCACATCCTCTTTATTGCCTTGAGTGACGGGACTTGTTTCACTCCCGTGCAAGTCGTCGTCGATGGGAGCCTTGAAGGCTTTGAGGAACTGAGAAAACTCGGGGTTGCCTCGTCGGTCATCGTAAAGGGAGAAGTGGTGGCCTCTCCTGGGGCAAACCAAGCCATTGAGATCAAGGCGACTTCCGTCGAAGTTCTTCAGAAGGCACCAAGTTCCTATCCCCTTCAAAAGAAGCGCCACTCCATGGAGTTTTTGCGCACCATTGCCCACTTACGTCCTCGGACCAACACCTTCCAGGCGGTGTTTCGCATTCGCTCTCTGCTCGCCTATGCGATTCACACCTTCTTCCAGGAGAGAGGATTCGTCTACGTCCACACTCCCATCATCACCTCCTCGGATGCGGAAGGAGCAGGGGAGATGTTCCACGTCACGACCCTCGACCCCACCTCCTCCGAAGCAAAGAGTTGGGAGGAAGATTTCTTCGGGAAGGCGACGAATCTCACCGTGTCCGGTCAGTTGGAGGCGGAGGCCTATGCTCTGGCGTTTCGCGATGTTTACACCTTCGGGCCCACATTCCGCGCTGAAAACTCGAACACAGCTCGCCACGCAGCAGAGTTTTGGATGATTGAGCCGGAGATGAGTTTTGCTGACCTCTCGGTGAACATGGATGTGGCGGAGGCCATGGTCAAGTTCATCATCTCCTATTGCTTGGAGCACGGCAGAGAAGAGCTGGAATTCTTCAACAAGTTCATCGATAAGACCTTGCTCGAGCGACTCGAGAAGATCGTGGCTTCTGATTTTGTCCGCATCACCTACACCGAGGCCATTGCCCTCTTGGAGAAGGCGAAGAAGTCCTTTGAATATCCCGTCTCTTGGGGGATTGACCTTCAGAGTGAGCACGAGCGCTACCTCGTTGAGGAAGTGTACGGAGCTCCGGTCTTCGTCACTGATTACCCGAAGGAAATCAAGGCTTTTTACATGCGTCGCAATGACGATGGCAAGACCGTCGCCGCCATGGACCTTCTCGTCCCCGGCGTCGGGGAGCTCATCGGCGGCTCCCAGCGTGAGGAGCGTCCAGAGGTTCTCGAGGCGATTATGGAAGAAGCGGGGATGCTTGGAGCGGACTACGACTGGTACATGGATCTTCGCCGCTTCGGCTCCGTGCCCCACGCAGGGTTTGGCCTAGGCTTTGAACGCATGGTGATGTACGTCACTGGAATAAGCAATATTCGCGACGTGATTCCCTTCCCTCGCACCGTTGGGAACGCGGAATTTTAGGAGGTTCTATGAGAGAATACCGTCCAGAGGACATTGAGAAAAAATGGCAAGACATCTGGGATGATGTCCAGTGTTTTGCGGCAAAAAACGATGACGACCGGGAGAAGTTTTACGCTCTCGTAGAGTTTCCCTATCCCAGCGGCCAGGGCCTTCACGTGGGCCATCCACGCCCCTACACCGCCCTCGACATCGTCTCGAGAAAGCGTCGGTTAGAGGGGCAAAACGTCCTGTTTCCCATGGGGTGGGATGCCTTCGGTCTGCCCACGGAAAACTACGCGATTAAGAACAAGATTCACCCCGCCATCGTCACCGAGAGAAACATCGCCCACTTCAAGGAGCAGTTGAAGAGCCTCGGCTTTTCCTTCGATTGGAGCCGAGAAATCTCCACGACGGATCCGGAGTACTATCGATGGACCCAGTGGATCTTCCTCCAACTCTTTAAGAAGGGTCTCGCCTACAAAGCGGAGATGCCCATCAACTGGTGCCCCTCCTGTAAGGCCGGCCTTGCCAACGAGGAAGTCATTTCGGGACACTGCGAGCGCTGTGGACACGAAGTCGTCCGCAAGGTGAAGAGTCAATGGATGCTGAAGATTACGGCCTACGCAGATCGCCTCATCGACGATTTGAAGGATCTCGACTTCATCGAACGGGTCAAGGCCCAGCAAATTAACTGGATTGGGAGAAGCCATGGAGCAGAAGTAGATTTTCCCGTGACGGACACAGAGGAAAAGCTCACCATCTTTACCACTCGCCCTGACACCCTCTTCGGCGTCACCTACATGGTTCTCGCTCCGGAACATCCCCTCATCGATAAGTATCGCGACCGCATCGTCAATTGGGAAGCCGTGGAGAGCTACCGAGAAGAAGTGGCGAAGAAGAGCGACTTTGAACGGGCGGAGCTCGCCGATGAAAAGACTGGGGTGCCCCTAGAAGGTTTCACCGCCACCCATCCTCTCACGGGAGAGGAGATTCCCATCTGGATTAGCGATTACGTCCTCATGAGCTATGGGACGGGTGCCATTATGGCGGTCCCCGCACACGACGGACGGGATTGGGAGTTTGCCCACACCTTTGGTCTCCCCATTCGTCAGGTGGTGAAGGGAGAAGGCGACGTGAAGGAAGGAGTCGTCAACACCAAGGAGACAGATCTCGTCTACGACTCTGATTTCATTTCGGGTCTGCCTGTCAAGGAAGCCATGGCACGGATGATTGAGGAACTCGAAGCCCGTGGCATTGGCCATGCGACGACGAATTTCAAACTCCGCGACTGGGTCTTCTCTCGCCAGCGCTATTGGGGAGAACCCATCCCCCTCGTCTATTGCGAGGACTGTGGGTGGGTACCCGTCCCCGAAGAGGAACTGCCGGTTCTCCTCCCCGAAGTGGAAAATTACGAACCCACTGACGACGGAGAGAGTCCCCTGGCAAAGATTGATTCTTTTGTCCACACCACCTGCCCCCACTGTGGCAAGCCGGCGCGCCGTGAAACGGATACAATGCCCCAATGGGCGGGAAGTTCTTGGTATTTCCTGCGCTATACCGATCCCCATAACGACGAGGCCCTCGCCGCTCCTGAGGCTCTCGACTACTGGCTCAACGTGGATTGGTACAACGGAGGAATGGAACACACCACCCTTCACTTGCTCTATTCCCGGTTCTGGCACAAGTTCCTCTACGACATCGGCGTCGTCCCCACAAAGGAACCCTACAACAAGAGAACGAGTCACGGGATGATTTTGGGCTCTAACGGGGAAAAGATGAGCAAGAGTCGCGGGAATGTGGTCAATCCCGACGAGATCGTCGCCACTTTCGGGGCGGACACTCTGCGCACCTATGAAATGTTCATTGGGGACTTTGAGAAGAGTGCTCCTTGGTCCGAGGACGGGGTACGCGGAGCGCGTCGTTTCTTGGAACGGGTCTGGCGGCTCGGGGAAGAAATTGTCCCCGGAGAGGACTACAGTGAAGATTTGGAAGTGCCCTTCCACAAGACCATCAAGAAGGTCTCCTCCGACTACGAAAATCTCAAGTTCAACACGGCAATTGCTGCGCTCATGGAGCTCCTCAACACCATCGTGGCACGAAAGAAGCCCTTGAACGCGAAGGAATTCTCCACCTACCTTCTCCTCCTAAACCCCGTAGCTCCTCATATGACAGAAGAGCTGTGGACCCTCGCCGGGTTTGATGGCTATCTCCATGACGCCACTTGGCCCACTTACGAGGAAGAGAAGACCCAAGAGGCGACGATGAAGATTCCCGTCCAGTTCAACGGGAAAGTGCGCTTCACCGTCGTCGTCCCACAAGGCTCCGACCAAGAGGCGGTCAAAGAGGCAATCCTCGCCGACCCTGGCTACGAAAAACAAGTAGAGGGAAAGACGGTGGTCAAGGAAATCTTTGTTCCTGGAAAAATCTACAACATTGTCGTGAAATAAGAAGAGGCTTCGGCCTCTTTTTATTTTTTGGAAATGAGAGAAAATTCTCAGGGCCCGCTCAAAAAGAGGTGCGGGCAGTCCCTTGGGAAAAAATCCTGAAAACTTGAAGGATGGCAACTTTTCCGGGGGAGTGCTATAATAAAAAAGAAGTCGACCTTGTGCAGGTCAAGAAGGTTTAGGAGGTAGTATGAATATTCTCGTCATCAATTGTGGGAGCTCGTCCCTCAAATACCAACTCATCAACATCGACACAGAAGAAGTCTTGGCAAAGGGCCTCGTAGAGCGGATCGGCATTGAAGGATCTCGCATCAAACACGAAGTCCCTGGCAAGGACAAAGTGGTGAAGGAAGAGTCCATGGAAGACCACAAGCGCGCCTTGAGTCTCGTCCTCGAAGCCCTCACCGACGAAGAACACGGCGCCGTGAAGAGCCTCGATGAAATCCAAGCAGTGGGCCATCGCGTGGTCCACGGGGGAGAGGACTTCACCTCTTCTGTCATCATTGACGATGCCGTCATGAAGGCTTTGAATGACAACGTGGAGATCGCTCCCTTGCACAATCCCCCGAACATCATGGGAATCGAAGCCATCAAAGAACTCATGCCCACCACGAAGATGGTCGCAGTCTTTGATACGGCATTCCATCAAACCATGCCCGCCGTGAACTATCTCTACGCCCTTCCCTACGACCTCTACGAAGAGCACAAGGTCCGTCGTTATGGGTTCCACGGGACGAGCCATAAATACGTCACTGAGCGCGCTGCAAAGATGCTTGGAAAAGACGTCAAGGATGTTAACCTCATCACCTGCCACCTGGGCAACGGTTCCAGCATCACCTGCGTAGAGGGCGGAAAGAGCAAGGATACCTCCATGGGCTTTACCCCCTTGGAAGGCGTCCCCATGGGAACCCGTAGCGGAAACATCGACCCCGCCATCGTGACCTATGTCATGGAAAAGAAGGGTCTCGACGCCGCAGGGATGAACAACCTCCTCAACAAGGAATCTGGGGTCTATGGAATCAGCGGCATCAGCTCTGACTTCCGCGATCTGGAAGATGCTGCTGCAGAAAAGAACGAGCGAGCCCAACTCGCCCTCGATATGTTCGAGCAAGGGGTGAGAAAATTCATCGGTGCTTACTACACTGAACTCGACCACGTTGATGCCATCGTCTTCACCGCTGGGGTTGGTGAAAATGGTGTGGATACTCGCGAAAACATCGTCAAGGGCCTCAAGAGCCTCGGGATTGCCCTCGATGCTGAGAAGAACAACGTCCGCGGCAAGGAAGTGGATGTGACTGCAGAGGGCAGCTCGACGAAAGTTCTCGTCATCCCCACCAACGAAGAATTGATGATTGCAAAAGAAACCTACGAACTTGTGAAGTAGTCCTTGACAATTGGAAGGGAAACGCTTAAAATAAGTCGTAACGGTTTTTTGAGGTGAACTATGGAACTGACAAGTCTGTATCAACGCGCTCTCGCCTATGAAGGCGTGGAAGAGTTGAAAGATTCACTGACATCGAACCCGACTTCCTACGATTTAGAAGGTCTTGGTGTCCAATTTCCCATTGACTACGAAGTCCATGTGAAGGGACACACGGATCACGTCCGTCTCGATCTCACCGTATGGTATGACATCGAAGCGCCATGTGATCGGTGTACGCGGCCTGCTCACGAGGAAGTGGAATACGATGCGTCGTTTACCCTTGTGGGAACGAACAATCATCCTCTCGCCTCCTCGGATGTAGAGGACGAGGTGATTGCCGTGTCGGAAGATGGGGGAAGTCTTGAAGATTTGGTCGTATCCATTGTCATTGCATCCATTCCACTACAGATTCTTTGCAAGGATGACTGCAAGGGTCTGTGCCCACAGTGTGGCAAGGACTTAAACGAAGGTCCATGCCAATGTGACGAGCCCGAAGGCGACCCGCGACTGGCCGCCCTGAAGGGTCTATTCTCAGAAGATAAGGAGGTGTAGAGATGGCAGTCCCCAAGAGAAAAACGTCGAAACAACGTAAGAATAAGAGAAGAGCATCTTCTTATCAGCTGAACAAGGCCACCGTGGTAGAATGTCCTAACTGTCACGAGATGAAAATGCCCCATCGCATCTGCCCGAGCTGTGGATTCTATGATGGGAAAGAAGTTATTGCAATGGACTAAGTCCTTGCAGGGGAGGGTATCGCGCCCTCCCTTTTTTGTTGGACTACACCGCCGGGTGCTGATGTGGTAAAATAATGCTATTATGTGCCCCGTAGGTGGGAGAAGGAGTGATAGTTTGCGCATTGTTTTTGACTGTATGGGCGCCGATGGTGGCGTCGAAGCCATCCTAGGAGGCATTCGTCTCGCGCGCCAAGAGAGAGAGTTCGAAGCGGTTCTCGTTGGCAACGAAGAAAAGATCTCTGCGGCCCTTGCTAGCTCATCGGAAGAAATCGGGGAAGTGGAAGTGATTCCAGCGGGAAGTTGGATCAGCAATGAGGAGGAACCAGCCCTTGCCCTTCGTAGGAAGAAGGATGCCAGTGTCGCCGTTGCGATGAAATATCTCGCACAAGGAGAAGCCGATGCTCTGATTAGCGCTGGGTCCACGGGAGCCCTTCTCGCTGCAGCTACATTTCTTCTAGGGCGTCTAGAAGGGGTCAGTCGGGCCTGTCTTCCCACACGCTTGCCCTCGGCGACGGGAGGATTTTTACTCGTCGACTCCGGCGCGAATATGGATGCCACAACGGACCAACTCAAGAATTTCGCCACACTCGGAGCAGCGTACATGCGTGCAGTCGGTGGCGTTTCTTCTCCGAAGGTCGGTCTCTTAAACGTGGGGACGGAACCTGGAAAGGGCAATGCTCAGGCAAAGGAAGCCTACGAGGCCCTTCGAGATTTCCCCGGTTTTGTGGGCAATGTGGAAGCGCGTGAACTCTTTCTCGCCTCTCCCGATGTCGTCGTCGCCGATGGATTTGTGGGAAATGTTCTCTTGAAGAACACCGAAGGGGTCGCCATGTTTCTCATGGGGATGCTGAAGAGGAAATTTGAACACCTCGCACAAGAGGACGAAGTCGCTGGGAAGAAAGCTCTCCTCGTGCTCCAGGAGCTGTCGAAGCTTCTCGATTATAAAGAAGTGGGGGCGACGCCTCTTCTCGGCGTGAAGGCACCTGTGTTAAAAGCCCACGGTTCCAGTGATGCCAAAGCCTTTGCGTCGGCCATTGGCCAGGCGATGACCATGGTAGATTGCCATTTGATTGAAGAAGTAGAAAAAGAACGACAAGGAGGGTCCTCCCGATGAAAGAGAAAGTCCTACAACTCATTGCAGAGCAGTTTCACGTCGAAGAGAGCGAGCTAAAGGCAGATACGAATTTTGTCGAAGATCTCAATGCCGATTCCATTGAGCTCGTAGAACTCGTGATGAGCATTGAAGATGAGTTCGACGTCCAGATTGAAGACGAGGTTCTCTCGCGAATGAAGACTGTGGGGGATGTCCTCGATTACGTGGAAGAGTTGCGCGGATAATGCATCCCCTCGAAGAACAACTTGGCCACCATTTCGGAAATCGTAAACTCCTCGAACAAGCCCTCACCCATCGCTCTTTTGCACAAAGAGATTACTTTAGTGCAGGAGACTACGAGCGTCTCGAATTTCTAGGAGATGCGGTCCTCGAGGAGAAGATGAGTACCCTCTTGTTCGCGACCTACCCCGACGCTGATCCGGGAGAGTTAACGACGCGCCGCGCGGACCTTGTCAGCGACGCAAGCCTTGCGCGGTTTGGGAAGAGGATGAAGTTAAAGGCACACATCCGCGTCGCACCAGATCACACCATTTCCGACCAAGACCTGGCCGACGTCGTGGAAGCACTCTTCGGGGCCCTCTTTCTCGAGGGAGCTCACGACATCCTCCAGTCCCTCACCGACGCCATCTTCGTCTTTGGAGAGGGGAAGAGCCCAAGGAACTTCGAGAAGTCGGCGAAGGAAGTCTCTGAGAAGTCCCCTGAGAAAAAACACCCCGTGTCCCTTCTGTACGAACGGTGGCAACGGGAAAAAGTGGAAGAAAATCTCGTCTTTGACGCGGAAGACCTCGCCGACGGACGGGTGAGGGGACGATGGCTCCTCGGGAATGATGTCCTTGGGAAGGCCAAGGCGAAGACGAAAAAAGCGGCGAGACTCGCGGCCGCAGAAGACGCGATCAAACACTGGGAAAGGTCCTTCTGATGAGGGCCTTTTTCTGAGAGGAGGTGACGTATGTTTCTAAAGGCCATAGAACTTCAAGGGTTCAAATCCTTCGCTGAGCGCACAGTCCTTCGCTTCGACGAACCTGTTGCCGCCATTGTGGGTCCCAATGGAAGTGGAAAGAGCAACATCTCAGATGCTATGCTTTGGGCCCTCGGGGAACAAAGTGCCAAGACTCTTCGTGGGCAGAAGATGGAGGATGTGATTTTCACGGGGACGAAGGACCGCAAACCCCTCGGATTTGCCCACGTGAGTCTCACCTTTGACAACGCCACCAAATGGCTCCCCCTGGAATACGACGAAGTCAAGATTTCAAGGCGGATGTATCGCAGCGGAGAGAGTGAATTTCAGATTAACGGCAAGTCTTGTCGTCTCAAAGACATCAAGGAACTCTTCCTCGATACCGGAATTGGACGCGATGGCTACAGCATGATTGGACAGGGAAAGATCGAGTCCATCTTAAGTTCCAAGCCGGATCAGAGGCGGAGCATCTTCGAAGAAGCGGCGGGGATTGCGAGATTTCGGCAGCGCAAGGAAGAGACTCTCCGAAAGCTGAAGACGACGGAGGAAAATGTCCAGCGCATCGAGGACATTCTAGGTGAAATCCTACGGCAAGAGAGAAGTCTTGCCCGCGAAGTCAAGCGCATGGAAAAATTTGAGGTCACGCAAAGGGAGGCAAAGAGCCTCGATGAAGCCCTCTCCCTCCACCAGATTCGTGGCATCGAAGAGAAGCTCTCAAATCTTAAGAAGACCATCGCCCAGAGAAGAGAATCCCTCGCAGAGCAGCGCACCACCTACAAAAAACTTGAAGAGGAGGTTCTCGGAGAGGAAGAGGCTCTTCGCCACTTGGAGGAGGAACTCCATGGTCTTCGTCAAGAGGTGGATCGTGCCCAGATACAGTTGAGTCAGGAGAGGGCAGAACTTGCCATCCTCGAAGAACGAGGTCGTCACAGGGAGCGAACAGAGGAGGAGCTCACTCTTAGCGAAGAGGAATTGAAAAGGCGAAGAAGAGATCTCCTCGATGAACAGAAAGAGGTGGAGAAAAAACGGGGAGAGGCAGAGGAGAGGTCTTTAGAACAGGGCCTGAAAGTGAGTCGTCTCGAAGACGAGGTCAAGGCCATAGAATCAGAATTCGAAAAGATAAAATCTCACCATTCTCAAGAACTTATCTCCACCCGGGAACTTCAGGAGAGCCTCGAAGCCATTGAGAGAAGGCTTCACGTGGGAGAAGCCCTCGATAGAGAGAGAACCCACAGACGTGACCAACTCGAAGAGGTCCTCGCCCAGCTGGAACAACAACAGCAAGAATCCGAGGCCAACCACAAGACCCTTAGGACAGAGCGCCAGGCACTTGAAGAGAAGATTTCCTCGAGACAAAAAACTTTAGCGAGTCTTTCCCAAGAAATTCAAGCCCTTGAAGCTGCACTTCAAAAGATGGGGGAGGAGATTCAGGCCCTTGAGGTTGAGGTGCGTAGTGCCGAGCGTCAAAAGACCTTCGCCGCTGGGCACTTGGAGCAACTCGATGGATTTCACAAGAGTGTCCGCTCCTTCCTCCAGCTGACCCGAAGAGAGCATCTTTTTCAAGGTCAAATTCGAGGCGTCGTCGCCGATCTTTTCTCCATGGAAAAACAGGTGGAGATGGCGATGAGTGTCGGCCTCGGAGGAAGTGTTCAAAACGTGGTTATTGAAGAAGAAAGAGATGCCAAGGCGATGATTCGTCTCTTAAAAGATCGACGCCTTGGACGGTTGACCTTTCTTCCCATCTCCACCTACACGAGAAAATACGCCCACCGGTCTCATCCCACGCCACCAGCAGAATCCATGGGATACCTCTCTTCCTACATTGAGACCGAGAATTCCCTCCTCCCGATTTTTGAAGGTCTCCTTGGAGATACGCTTCTCGCCAAGGATTATGATACGGCCCAGGCATTGGCGCGAAAGTCCAAGGTTCGTCGCATCATCACCCTAGAGGGAGATATTTTCCAATCCAACGGCTCGATTAGCGGAGGAAGTCTCTATCAGGGGCAACGGGAGCTCCTCAACCGACGAGCTCGTTATGAAGAAGAGTGTCGTCGTCTCGAAGAACTCAAGAGCAAATCCCAAGAGGCTCGTGAAAAACGAGAAGATCTTCTTGGAAAAAAGAATGGCCTTCTTGAGGAATTCGGGAAGAATCGAGAGGAGAAAGAGTCTCTCGAAGAGAATCTCAAGCGCCTCGAGTTTCGTGAAGTGGCAATTAAAGAGTCTTTGGAAAAAGGAAAAGATCACATCTCGCGGTACCAAGAAGAGCTCCTACGCCTCGATGAAGAATCAAAGCGAAATCATCCAGAAGGGGAGAAGGACCAAGATAGGGTCCAGGCCCTGCGGGAGGAACTAGGTACTCATCAAGACGCCCTCCACGAGTGGGAGAAAAGGATGGGAGAGAAAGAAGAGGAGTTGTCCAAGACTCGTCGCATGCTCTCTGAGGAAAAGATTCTTCTTGCCACCGTGAAAGAGCGACTGTCGAGCCTTGACGCACGATTGAGCTTTGGACGTGAAGAAGTGAGTCGGATTGATTGTGAACTCGAAAACCTCCACGATCGTCGCACCATCCTTAACGAAGAGCACCTCGTCGAAGGAGAAGAACGGGCGGAGAAAGAGGAGAAGATTCGAGGACTCAAGCTCCAGTACACGGGACTTCTAGAGGACTATCAGAAGAGAGAGCAAGAGTTAAAAAAGCAGGGAATCCTCTGTGAAGAGAAGCGTCGAACGCTTCACGATCTGGAAAAAGCGTGTACAACCCACGAACTGGCAGACAAGGATTTGGCCTATGACGCCGAGCGATTAAGCGCTGAACAGTCGAGGATTTCCGACACCTACTTTGAACGCTACGGAGAAGACCTGGAGGGAGAGGGGGAAATCCTCTACGAAGAAGAGGTCACGAAGAAGAAGACGCGTCTTGAAAAACTTCGTCGCGAACTGACGCAGATGGGGGGCATCAACCCCGAGGTCCGCGAGGAATACCAAGAGGTGGCCCAGCGACTTCAACTCTATCAAGGGCAAATGAAGGATCTCCAAGAGGGAAGAGACTCCTTAGGAGAAATCCTAAAGAATCTTGACGAAGAGATGCGAAAACTCTTTCGCGCCGCTTTTCGAGAGATTTCCGAAAACTTCGATCGCATCTTCCAAATCCTCTTCCGAGGAGGTCGTGCGACGATTTCTCTCGAAGGGGCAGATATCTTGGAAGCTGGGGTGGAGATTATCTGCCAGCCTCCTGGGAAAAAATTACAATCCCTCTCCCTTCTCTCCGGGGGCGAGAGGGCCCTTACTGCGGTGGCTCTTCTCTTCGCCCTCTTGGAGCATCGACCGGCACCATTCTGTATTCTCGATGAGATTGATGCGGCGCTTGACGATGCAAACATCTCGCGCTACGCCGATTTTTTACGGAGTCTTGACGACATGCAGTTCATCCTCATCACCCACCGCAAACCTACGATGCGCATTGCCGATATCCTCTATGGTGTGACCATGGAGGACATGGGAGTGAGTAAGATCATACCCTTGAGTATGGAAGACTATAAGGAGGAGCCCGCCAATGTTTGAATGGCTAAAGCGAAAGCTGAAAAAAGAAGTTGAAGCAGAAGAGTCGGTGCTGCCTGGGGAAGAGGCCCCTGAATCTGAACCCTCTGAAGAGACGGAGGTCGACCCATTACAATGGCAGCAACAAGGACAAGAAGAACTTCCCGAAGAGGTTGAGGAATTGTCAAGCCCTGAAGACAGTGCTCCTCTCCACGAGCCTGTGGTGGAAGAGACGATTGCTCTAGAAGAGGATTCTTTTGATAATGGTGTCGTGGAAGAAGGAGAACCTCTTGAAGGGGAAGAAGAGCCAACCCCAGAGATTGATGAGGCTCGTGCAGACGAGACTGAACATTCTCTCGAGAGTGTGACGGAAGAAGAACTCCAAGAGACGATTTTAGAAGAAGAGCCTGCCGTTGCAGGAGAAGTCGTCAAAGAAGAGCTGCCTCAAGTTGATGTGCCCGAGAAGGTTGACACCCCTGCCGAGGAAGAACTGTCTCATGGAGACATTCTTGAAGAGAACGAGGAAGAGACTTCAGAAGAAGCACCCACTGAAGAGGGCCCAAGTGAGGAGCCAGAGGAGAAAACAAGTCTCTTCCAGCGCCTGAAGCGCGGCCTCACCAAGACCCGTGACGATGTGGGACACAAGATCAACCAGGTTCTCGGGGTCTACGTGAAGATTGACGACGAGATGATGGAAGACCTTGAAGAAGTTCTCGTGACTTCAGACATCGGCGTCGCTACCACCATGGAGATTGTGGAGTCCTTGGAAGAGGCCATCACCAGGGAAAAAGTCCGCGATCCCCAAGAGGTGAAACCTCTGATGAAGAAGGTCATCCTCGACCTCATGGAGGAAGATGCCCCTGACTATCGTCTTCACCTCGAGCCCTCCCCTGGAGTGATTCTCGTCATTGGGGTCAATGGAGTTGGGAAAACGACCACCATCGGAAAACTCAGTCACCGACTCCAGAGAGAGGGAAAGACTGTCCTCGTCGCCGCGGCGGATACTTTCCGGGCAGCTGCTATTGACCAGCTGAAGACCTGGGGGCAGCGCGCAGGGGTTGACGTCATCGCCCACTCCGAGGGAGCAGACCCAACGGCAGTGGTCTACGACGGGATTCAGGCGGCAAAGGCCAGAGGGGCCGACGTTCTCATCTGCGACACCGCCGGACGCTTGCACAACAAGAAAAACCTCATGCAAGAGTTGGAGAAGATCAATCGGATCATCGACCGGGAGTACGGCGAGGCGACGAGAGAGACTCTTCTCGTCCTCGATGCGACCACGGGACAAAATGCCATGATTCAAGCGAAGACCTTCACCGAAGCGGCGCAGATTACGGGAATTGTTTTAACAAAACTCGATGGAACTGCGAAGGGTGGCGTTGTCATCGCCCTCCAACGAGAGCTGAAGATTCCCATTAAGCTCGTCGGCATCGGAGAGGGAATCGATGACCTCCAGCCCTTTGATGGACGCGATTTTGTGGAGGCGCTGTTCTAATCCATTTAACATTTTAACGAGCCTTTAGCATTCTGGCCTTATTTAGGGGGGCGTGAAACGGTTGTCCCCCCTTGATAAGGCCTCTATTTTTGTTGCATAATAAGGATAGAGAAAGCCGGAATGACTCCGTCTTACTCTTCGCATTTCGATGACTGCAAGAGCAGGATATGCTTTGCATGTGTGCAGAGAATAAGACGATTTCTGCCGACGGATCGAAAATTGTCGTCTACCTGAAAGGAGTACAACTATGGATGCTAAGAAAGGCGATTGGGTGAGAATTCACTCCATCATCCTTCCTGCGGGGCAACGCGCGGGTTCTGTTCCCGAAGACACGGCTAAGTGCGACCTCCAACTCTGGAACAAGGGATTCCTCTTGAACGAAGAGGCAAACTTTGGCGACGAAGTGGAAGTTGAAACCTACATCGGCCGCAAGGTCAAGGGAAAACTTATTGAAGTCAATCCCTTCTGGAAGCATAACTTTGGGGAATGTGTCCCAGAGCTCCTCTACATCGGGCGTCAAGCACGGGAAATGATTCAGGAAGAAGGTGAACGGTAATGAGAGATCTCAGTTATGATGCCGTCATGGCTCGCAATGGCGAGATCATGAAGGAAGCCCTCGGCTTTAACTTTGAAGAATTCGAATCCGGTTCCATCGCCTTTGATTATGAAGGCCTGATGAATGCCGTCCCCTACAGCTTTGAAGAAGTCCACAAGCTCCAACTCGACTACGGCGTGGGCAATACCCCTCTTCTCGAGCTCAGAAACTTAACTGCCCTTGCACGTAAGGTCGCTCCCGAAGGAAAGGGCGCGCGCATCTTCGTCAAGGACGAGGCTTGCAACGTCTCCGGATCCTTCAAGGCACGTCGCGCCGCAACGAGTGTCGCCTATGCAAAGGAAAAGGGATACAAGGGCGTCATCGCCGCCACCAGCGGAAACTATGGGGCAGCCGTCGCCTCCCAAGCTTGCATGAGAGGCTTGAAGGCCATTGTCGTCCAAGAGTGCTACGACTCTCGCGAAGTTGGACAACCTGAAATCATCGAGAAGGCACGTGCTTGTGAGAGCCTCGGCGCTGAAGTTGCTCAGCTCACCGTCGGTCCCGAACTCTTCTACTACAACCTCGTCCTCCTCGAAGAGACTGGATTCTTCAACGCATCCCTCTACTCTCCTCTGGCCATCGCCGGCGTGGAAACCCTCGGCTACGAGATTGCCACCGAGTGTAAGGAAAAGTACGGCAAGTTCCCCGAAGTCGTCGTCGCAACCAATGCAGGTGGCGGAAACTTGACCGGGACCGCCCGCGGTCTTCGTCGCGCAGGTGCTGATGATGTCCAAATCGTCGCCGCAAGTGTGGACCTCTCCGGTCTTCACATGGCAAGTGACACCCAGTTCAACCGCAAATCCTTCACCACGGGTCACACAGGATTTGGGATTCCCTTCTCCACCTATCCCGATCGCTCCGACGTGCCCCGCAGTGCAGCGCGCCCCTTGCGCTACATTGACCGCTACCTCACCGTGAGCCAAGGAAGCGTCTTCTACATCACCGAAGCCCTTGCTCAGCTCGAGGGGATGGAGCGCGGCCCCGCTGGGAACACCTCTCTTGCCGTGGCCTTCAAGATTGCCCAAGAACTTCCTCAAGACGCCATCGTCGTGGCTCAAGAAACCGAGTACACCGGCGCAGGGAAGCACCACTATCCTCAGTTGACCTTTGCAAAGCAAAACGGCATTGACGTGCGCATTGGCGATCCCAAGGACGAAGTCCCCGGAGAAAACATCATTCTCCCGAAGGATCCCTCTTTCATCCGCGTCAACGAACTCGATGTGAAGAAGACGAGAAAATCTGCCATCAAGAACGCTGTGAAGAACCACAACGTCACTTGCGTCTCCAAGAAAGACCAAGAATTCCTCGCAGAAGAAGTCAACGACACCGTTGAATTCGTCGTGGCAGCTCTCGAAGAACTCGGCATCGACTACGAAAAGTAAGATCGTCCTTTCGTAACCAATAGGGGGTAATACGATATGGAAAGAAAAGATGATTTTCAGGAACGCCGCAAGCATTTGGCCGACCTGACTGAAGAACAACTCGAAGTGCGTTTCTGGGAACTGTGCGAGCAAGTCGTCGATCCTCTTATCGACCTCGCTCGTAAGAACACCACGCCCTCCATCGAACGCTCCGTCCTCCTTCGCATGGGATTCTCCAGCGTGGAGACCATGAGCATCGTGGAAGGTGCCATCGACCGCGGCCTTATTGGCCACGGCGCAGGACACATCGTCTATCGCATGGCAAAGGACAACAATCTCTCGATTCGCGAAGCTGGATTGAAACTTGTCAACGGCGAACTCTGGGATCAAGCCGTTGAAGTATTCAAGGGAGGTGCGAACTAATGGGCAAGTGGAAAACCATTAAAGACGACTACCGCGTCATGGAGCTTACGCCTGAAGAAGAAGCGAAGCGCATGAACGGGATGAAGTCCCTCGTTCCCGGTGAGAAAATCGACATCGACGAACTTCTCAAGGGCCTGGAGAACTATTATCCCAAGACCCGCGGATGGCACTGGAGAGACGGCAGAGACGAAGAGCGTCAAATCGGTCAATTCGTCTACTACGAAACTTCTGAGCCCCTGAAGAATTCTCAACCCCTTCCCGCCGCACCGAACTTTGGCAACATCGACCCGCAACCCTCTCCCGTCATCACCACGGAAATTGCGTCTGGTCGTTTTGAAGATGACATCCGTCGTATGCGTATGGCCGCATGGCACGGCGCAGACCACTTGATGGTTATCCGTACCGCTGGTCAATCCCACATGGACGGTCTCATGGAAGGGACGCCTCAAGGGACTGGTGGAAACCCCATCACCCGTAAGCACCTTCGCGCACAACGTAAGGCCATCGACCTCATCGAGGAAGAAGTGGGCCGTCCCATCAACTATCACTCCTACGTCTCTGGTGTTGCAGGACCTGAAGTTGCAGTCCTCTTCACTGAAGAAGGGATCTCCGGGGCTCACCAAGACCCCCAATACAACGTCCTCTACCGTAACGTCAACATGATTCGTTCCTTCGTTGACGCGGCAGAAGCAAAATCCGTCATGACCTATGCAGGGATTGCACAGATTGACGGGGCACACAACGCCAATGCCACGGCCATCGAAGCGTGGAAGGTCATCCCCGAACTCATGGTTCAACACGGGATCAACTCCATGTACTCGGTGAAGGTCGGGATGAAGAAGTCCAACATCTGTCTCTCCACCGTGCCTCCCACGGCGCAACCTGCACCAAACCTTCGCATTGACCTACCCTATGCCATTGCCCTTCGTGAAGTGTTCAAAGAGTACAAGATGCGTGCTCAACAAAACACGAAGTACATGACCGCTTCCACCCGCGAAGCTACGGTCACCCACGTGACGGACCTCTTGATTTCTGAGCTCACCAGCGCAGACATCCAATCCACCATTACTCCTGACGAAGGTCGTAACGTGCCCTGGCACATCTACAACATGGAAGCCATCGACAACGCGCGCCAAACCTTTAACGCCCTCGACGGCCTCATGCAAATGGTGAAGATTCGTCGTGACGAAGAGCCCTTGAAGAGCACGATTCGCACCCTCAAGGAAAAGGCCGTTCTCTACCTCGAAGAAATCCTCGAAGTTGGCGGATACTTCAACGCCGTCGAAGCAGGATTCTTCGTCGACTCCGCTGAGTACCCCGCCCGTAACGGCGACGGGATTGCTCGTCAAATGGAAGGCGGCGTCGGTGCTGGAACCGTCTACGAACGTGCGGAAGACTACATGGCTCCCGTTACCGGTCACTTTGGGAACAATAACATTGCCCAATACGATCCCAGCGCTGTGGACGATCCTGCGAAGCTCATCGACGGATGTACCTTCGAAAAGCCCGAGAAGATCATCTACATTGACGAACTCGACGAAACCGACAACGTCAATGTGCGTCTTAAGGAAACGGAAAAGTATCGACACACGAGCCTCTTGAAGCCCGAAATGGAATGGGCTGCCGATGGCGTCATTCAAATCACCATGTTCTTGCCCACCGACGAACGTACTGCAGAATTTGCAGGGATCGAAGTCGGCCGCAAGCTTGGCCTCAATGACGTGGAATGCATCAGCAAGGAAATCATGCAAGAAGCGGAAGGTACCCGGATTGAAATCAAGGGGAAGGTCCAATTCGACATCGATACCGACAAGCTCATCATTCCTCCCAAGCCCGAAATCCTGAGCGACGAAGAACTGCGCGCTGCCATTAAGGACAAGCCCATGACCATCGTCGCAGGGACCGTCGGGGAAGACGAACACTCTGTGGGTCTTCGCGAAATCCTCGACATCAAGCACGGCGGTATTGAAAAGTACGGCATCAAGTGCCACTACCTCGGCACCAGTGTTCCCCCGGAAAAACTCGTGGACGCTGCCATCGAAGTCAACGCTGATGCCATTCTCGCCTCCACCATCATCTCCCACGACGACATCCACTACAAGAACATGAAGAAGATCGACCAGATCTCCCAAGAAAAGGGTATCCGCGATAAGGTCATCATCGTGTCTGGTGGTACCCAAGTCTCCAACGAACTCGCACAACAAGCGGGTATGGACGCTGGATTCGGCCGTGGAAGCAAGGGGATTCACGTCGCTACTTTCCTCGTCAAGGAAAGAAGCAGGAGAGAAAATGACTAAAATAGATTTGCTCGTTGCCGAGATTGGTTCTACCACCACGGTGGTCAATGCGTTTTGCTTTGCGCCCTCACCAACCTTTGTTGGTCAGGGCCAAGCATTTACCACCGTCGAAGAGGGAGATGTCAACTTCGGGATTCAACAAGCAATTGCAAATCTCAAAGAGTCTCTGGGACTCGATGAGATTGACTATGATCGCCTCATCGCCACCAGTTCTGCAGCAGGCGGGCTGAAGATGACTGTCCACGGCCTCGTCTACGACATGACCGTGAAGGCCGCCAAGGAAGCCGCACTCGGTGCAGGGGCAAATATCAAGTTCATCACCGCAGGAAGACTTCGTCGTACAGACCTCAAGAAGATCGAGGAAATCCGCCCCAACATCATCCTCCTCGCTGGAGGCGTCGATTACGGGGAGCGGGAAACTGCCCTCGACAATGCGGAGAAACTCGCAACCTTGAACATCAAGGCCCCGATTATCTACGCGGGAAACATTGAGAATCAAGAAGAGATTCGTCTCATTTTTGAAGAAGCTGGCATGGAAGTCTTCATCGTCGACAACGTCTATCCGAAGATTGACGCCTTAAACATCGAGCCGACACGCCGCGTGATTCAAGATGTCTTTGAAAAGCACATCATTCACGCTCCAGGTATGGAACGGGTCCGCGATATGGTCTCAGGGAGCATCATGCCCACTCCAGGTGCTGTGATGCAGGCCAGTAAGTTCCTCAACGAAGATATTGGCAACCTCGTTACCATCGACGTTGGCGGAGCGACCACAGATGTCCACTCGGTGTGTGAGGTCAGCGAGGAGATTCAACGTATCCTCATCGCCCCCGAGCCCTTTGCCAAGCGCTCCGTGGAAGGGGATTTGGGTTGCTACGTGAGCATGCCCAACGTCGTGGAATTCATTGGCAAGGAAGAAATTGCCAAGAAGATGGGCATCTCCCTCGAAGAGGTGGATGGTGTCATCGAACGTCACCTCCCCATCCCCTCGACGGAAGAAGACATCAAATTCTCGGAGATTCTCGCCGAGTACGCGACGATTACCGCAGTGAAGCGCCACGCTGGGACCTATCGCGATCTCTATGGGGGAGAGGGCAAGAAGACTCTTGCACAAGGAAAAGACCTGACTCCTGTCCAATACATCATTGGAACGGGTGGGGCTTTGACGCGCCTTCCCCATCGCATGGAGATTATGAAGAAGATTGCCAAGAGCAATTCCGGTCATGAACTCTTGCCCACTCCAGAAGCACAGATTCTCGTGGACAATGATTACATCATGGCCTCTCTCGGCGTGATGAGTCTTGAATATCCAGAAGAAGCACGAATGCTCTTGAAGAAGAGCCTCGGTTTAGAGTAAGAGCGCGCGCGAGTGCGCTCTTTTTATGAGAGGAGATCAGATGACGTCCTTTACAAAGACCCGTCCTGCATGGATTGAGGTCAATCTCGACAACATCGTCCACAACATTGAAACCATCGAAAAGGTCACCGCAGAGCATACCCACGTCCTCTCCATCGTCAAGAGCGATGGATACAAGTTTGGTGCGGTGAAGATCGTCGAAGCACTGCGCGAGGCAGGAGTCTCCTATTTTGGTGTCGCCACGATGAGCGAAGCCGTGAGCCTTCGCAACCACTTCGATGACATCTCCATTCTGATTTTGGGATACACCCCCGATTATTTAATGGAGGAGGCCATTGAAAAGAACATCACCATGGCCACCTACTCCATGGAGACGGCGAAACAGCTTTCCGCTGCGACAAAGAAACTTGGGAAAAAAGCACGGATTCACTTGGTCGTCGACTCTGGGATGAATCGCATCGGCTTCAAACCCACGGAAGAATCTTTGGATACCATGGTGGAGATTTCCAAGCTCGAGGGAATCGACGTCGAAGGTCTCTTCACCCACTTTGCCGTCGCAGATTCTGACGAAGCCTTTACGAAGAAACAGTTTGAAAACTACTGCTTCATCTCCGAAGGCCTCCGTGAGCGTGGGGTGGACATTCGCTATCGCCACGTGAGCAACTCTCACGCCATCATGCGCTATCGGGAATTCGACTTAGATTTCGTGCGCCCTGGGGTTCTTCAATACGGCTCGAAGGAAGGGGTGGACGCTCCAGAATTTGACGTGCGCTTTATTGCAGAAGTCAAGGCTGAGATTGGTCACTTGAAGACCGTCGGAGCTGGAGAAGGGGTCAGCTATGGCCTGACCTACACCACGGAAAAAGAGACGAAGATTGCGACTCTTCCCTTGGGATACGCCGATGGAATCCCCCGCCTCTTGAGCAATAAGATCGACGTCCTCGTCGGCGGGAAGAGATGTCCTCAGATTGGACGCATCTGCATGGACCAATTCATGATTGACGTCACTGGCGTCGATTGCAACGTCGGCGACGAAGTGGTCATCGTAGGAAAACAAGGAGAAGAAGAGATTACCATCGAAGAAATCTCCGCCCACGCCGGAGAAATTCCAACCTCCTTCGTCACCCACTTCAACAAGCGTCTGCCCAAGGTCTATCTTCGCCATGGGGAAGTTGTCGCCGTGGAAGATCTCGTGAGAGAACTCTAAGATTCTCTTGACAACTGAAGACAAGATGCTATAATCAATAGGGTCAAGGGAATCGCCTTGACCCTATTGTCTTGGAGGTTGCTGTGATTGAACGCACACTTGAGAACAACGAACGATTAGATTGCTATGGCGTCCTGTTGTCGGATCGTCAGAGGGCAGTGATGGAGGACTATTTCCTCTATGACTTGTCCCTCATGGAGATTGCGGAAAAATACAATGTGACGAAACAGGCAATTTCGGACACGATCCGTCGTTCAGAACACCATCTCGAATCCCTAGAACAGGTCCTGGGGCTCGTGAAGCGCACCCACGACATGGAGAGGTGGAAAGAGGAGATGGCAGAACTCATTGAAGAGCTAAGAGTTGTTCCACAGTGTGAAGAGTTCGCGCAGCGATTGCAGGAAAAATTGGAGGAGGTGAGCCTATGATCTTTGAGAGTCTTTCGGATAAACTACAAGCTACCCTCGGGAAGATGCGAGGGAAGGGGAAGGTTTCAGAGAAGGACGTGGACGAGGCGATGCGCGAGGTCAAACTCGCCCTCCTCGAGGCCGATGTCAACTTCAAAGTGGTCAAGAATTTCATCAAGACAGTCAAGGCGCGATGCGTCGGCTCGGAGGTTATGGAGAGTTTAACTCCTGGCCAACAAGTGGTGAAGATTGTCAATGAAGAACTGACCAATCTCATGGGTGAGTCCGAGGAGAAAATCAAGTATCGCAGTGGAGAACCGACGGTGGTTCTCATGTGCGGTCTCCAAGGGGCTGGGAAAACGACGACGGTGGCAAAGCTTGCGCGTCTGATGAAAAAGGACAACAAGCGCCCCCTTCTCGTCGCCTGTGACGTCTACCGCCCTGCGGCGATCAAACAGCTGCAGGTGGTAGGGGAACAGGTCGAGGTTCCGGTCTTTCAGATGGGGGATAAGATCAAGCCCCTGGATATCGCCAAGGCGGCAATGGAGCACGCGAAGCGAAACCACAATGACGTGGTCCTCGTCGATACGGCGGGGCGACTTCATATCGATGAGGACTTGATGCAAGAGTTGACGGAGATGGAAGAGGCTCTTCATCCCGATGAGATTCTTCTCGTTCTCGATGCGATGACGGGACAAGACGCCGTCAACGTGGCAAAGACCTTCGATGATGCTCTTGGACTCACTGGTGTGGTCTTGACGAAACTCGACGGGGACGCCCGTGGTGGTGCGGCACTCTCGATTCGTGCCGTCACGGAGAAACCCATCAAGTTCATCGCCACCGGAGAAAAACTCGACCAACTCGAGGTGTTCCACCCGAGTCGTATGGCCTCAAGAATTCTCGGCATGGGGGATGTCCTCTCCTTGATCGAACGGGCGCAAAATGCCGTCGATGAGAAGAAGGCCAAGGAGTTGGAACAAAAACTCCGCTCCCAAAGCTTTACCTTCGAGGATTTCCTCGATCAGATGGAGCAGATGAAGAACATGGGGCCTCTTGAGGATCTTCTCGGCATGCTCCCAGGGATGAATAACAAAGCCCTGAAAAATATCTCCATTGACGAAAAGGGGTTTGGTCGCGTCGAGGCGATCATCCTTTCCATGACGCGGGAAGAGCGTCAAAAACCCGACATCATCGACAGTTCCCGAAAAAAACGGATTGCGTTAGGAAGTGGAACCAATGTCGGCGAGGTGAATCGGGTTCTCAAACAGTTCAAGGAGTTGCGCAAGATGATGAAGCAGCTCGGAGCCTTTGAGAAAACAATGCGCAAGAGAAAGCTCAAGTTTCCCTTTCCTTTCGCATAATGGTTGTGAGGAAACGAGTACGTGGAGGTGAACCACTATGGCAGTAAAGATTCGTTTAAGAAGAATGGGCGCGAAGAAGAACCCCTTCTATCGCATTGTTGTCGCAGACTCTCGTGCGCCGCGCGATGGTCGTTTCATTGAAGAACTCGGTTACTACG
Source organism: Bacillota bacterium (assembly GCA_023442775.1). GTDB lineage: Bacteria > Bacillota > Clostridia > Tissierellales > Peptoniphilaceae > JAEZXH01. Next base: position 359,642 of record JAEZXH010000018.1, on the reverse strand, counting down.
ATCCCCTCACTGAGCCCAAGACGGTGAAGGTGGACGCAGAGCGTGTCAACAAGTGGATTTCCAACGGCGCAAAGCCCACGGATACCGTTGATCGTCTCTTCCGTGCCAACGACGTCTACGCACAAAAGGCAAAGGCAACCGAGGAAGCGCCTGCTGAAGACGCAGAATAATTATGGAGACCTTTGTCGCTTACGTCGCAAAGCACTTGGCCCAAAAACCCGAGTGTGTCTCGGTACGCGTTGAAGAAGTCCGTGAGGGTGTACGGACAGTCCATCTCGCGCTCGCCGCCGAAGACATGGGGAAAGTCATTGGAAAACATGGAGAGATTGCCGATGCAATGCGCGTTCTTCTCCAGACGATGACATCGAAGAAATATCCCCATGTACGCCTACACATTGAGGAGCAGACTTGTGAGTGAAGAGCGCACCGTCATTGGAGAGATTGTCAATGTTCATGGCCTTCGAGGAAATGTAAAGGTCTATCCCTACACCGACGATATGAAGCGGTTTCAAAAGCTTCGCCGCGTCTTCATCGACGACGTGGCCTACGAGGTGGATGGGTGCTCTCTCCAGAAGACGACGGTTCTCTTGCACTTGAAGAGTATTAACACCGTGGAGGAAGCGGAGAAGCTTCGTGGAAAGGTCCTTACCATCCCGAAGGAGGAGCGGATGCCCCTTCCCAAGGATCGTTTCTACATTGAGGATCTCTTAGGTCTTCCCGTCTACGACCAGGAGAGAAAAGAGATTGGCTCCGTGGAAGAGGTGGGCCAGGGCCCTGCCAATGACGTCCTCTATGTAAAAGGTGAACAGATGCGCTACGCGATTCCCATGGTCAAGGAGTTTATGACGTGCATTAATCTCGAGGGAAGGCGCATTGACGTGGTCCTTCTCGAAGGCATGGACCTATGAAGATTAGTGTCCTCACCTTGTTCCCCGAGTTTTTCCATGGATTTCAGGAGTATAGCATCCCAGGGCGGGCCCTGCGCGATGAAAGACTTCGGCTCGAGCTTGTGAACATTCGCGATTACGCGAAGAATAAGCACAAGAAAGTGGACGATTCACCCTTTGGGGGAGGACCGGGGATGGTCATGAGTCCCCAGCCATTGATTGACGCCATTGAAGATACGGCGACAGCGCGTTCGCACGTCGTCTATCTCTCGCCGCAAGGAAAGACCTTGACTCAGGAACGCCTTCATGAGTTTTCCAATATGGAGCACGTGGTCCTCGTCAACGGTCACTATGAGGGGATTGATCAGCGCGTCATCGACCATTGGATCGACGAAGAGCTCTCCATCGGAAATTATGTCCTCTCTGGGGGAGAGGTGGCAAGTCTCGTTGTCCTCGACGGCATCATCCGACTTCTCCCTGGAGTCTTGGCGTCGGAAGAGGCCTACACCGTGGAGTCCCATACGAATGCTCGCCTTGAGTTTCCTCAGTACACGAGGCCTCAGGAGTATCTCGGCATGAGAGTTCCCGATGTCCTACTTTCGGGAAATCACAAAAATATCGCGACGTATCGACAAGAAATGAGCATCTACAACACGTGGAAAAAGCGTCCCGACCTCTTCGAGGAGATTCCTCTGAGTGAGGAAGAGGGAAAAATTCTGCGTAAGTTTACACAACAATCGTAAGAGGAGGTTATTATGGATATCATCAAGTCCATTGAGCAAGAACAACGAAAGGAAAGCATCCCCGCATTCCAAGTTGGGGATACGATCCAAGTTTTCTATCGCATTGTCGAAGGTTCTCGTGAGCGTGTCCAAGTCTTCGAAGGCACGGTCATCAAGCGCCAAGGCGGTGGCGTCCGTGAGACCATGACGGTTCGTCGTCTGTCCTATGGTGTCGGCGTGGAAAGAACGTTCTTCATTCACTCCCCCCGTATTGAACAAATCAAGGTGGTTCGTCGCGGGAAGGTGCGCCGTGCACGTCTTTACTATCTCAGAGGCCGTCAAGGGAAGGCTGCGAAGGTCAAAGAGAAGAAGAGCTATTAAAAAGGGGGCCTTCGGGGCCTCTTTTTGCCATGTTCGAGACTTTTGTAGAATCGAGGCAGCATGAAGAAATTTCTAATCGCAGTAATTGTGGTGCTCCTCCTCGTCGGCGGGGGACTCTTTGCCCTCTCCCAACGGGGTTCGCGCCAGATCTCCACGAAGTACAAAGAGATGTCCTTTATCGCTCAAGGCGAGGATATCGACAAAAAGGATTTTGCGCGCATTGACGGACAAATCTACCTCTCTCTGCCCTTCATTCAGAGCCATCTCGACGACTCTGTCCTCTACGACGAGAACGAGAACACCGTCGTCTTCGCCAATACAAAGGGGACGCGTCGCTATGTGGTGGGAGAAGAGGTAGGAAGCGTCAACGGACAGGAGATTGCCCTGCGCGATCCCTTGATCACCAGTGACGCTGGAGACATTATGGTCCCCATCGAGGCCTTCATCTACGACTATCCCGTGGAGTTGCGCTACGACAAGGACAAGGGCCTTCTGCTCATGGATCGCACCGATGTCCACACGGCGACGGCTAAGGCACCTGGTGGGCTCAATATGCGCGAAGATGCCTCCATGCGTGCGCCTATCGTGGCGAACTTGAAAGAGGGAGAGATTCTCTTCGTCTACGGGGAGAAGGGCAATTGGTACCGCGTGCGCCAAGAAAATGGGTACGCTGGCTATGTACGCAAGGACAAGTTAGACGTCTCTTTGCCGGAGAATCCCTTTGAAGTGAAGCAAGAAACCGAGGAGGCTCGTCGCGAGCCTCTTCATTTCACCTGGGATTATACCTATGGCCCAGAGACGCACGCCCGCATCGCTGCCATTGCGCCTCTCGAGGGCGTGGACGCCATCTGCCCAACCTGGTTTTCAATCAAAGACAAGGACGGGCGCGTCTACGATCGAGGAAATACCGCCTATGTCAGCGCCTATCGACGATTGGGCATCGATGTCTGGGGGTATCTGGACAATTCCTTCGATGGGGAACTGACCCACGCCACCCTCTCCTCTCCGAAGACGAGGGAGAGAATCATCACGGAAGTTCTCCGCCTCATGCGCCTCTATGAGATGCCTGGGATTAACGTGGACTTTGAGCACACCAAGGTCGAAGATCGTCCCCTCATTACACAGTTCGTGCGAGAACTCGCGGCGAGGGCCCACCTTGAAGAGAAACTCGTCAGCGTCGACGTCACGCCTCAGATTTCCACGAATGTGGAGAAAGAGCCCTACGACCGCAAGGCCCTTGCGAAGGTGGCGGATTATATCTGCCTCATGGCCTATGACCAACACTGGGCCAGTTCTCCCGAAGCGGGCAGCGTCGCAGAGTATTCCTGGGTCGAGGGAAATCTCAATAACGTCTTTCGTCAGATTCCTCGTGACAAGTTGATTCTCTGCGTCCCCTTCTATACGCGGCTGTGGACGGAAAATGGCGGGGCAGTCTCTTCCCAGACCATGACCATGGCACAAGCCCAAGCTTTTGCAGCCCAGGCGGGGACCTCTCCCGAGTGGCTCGAAGGGGCACGCCAGCACTATGTGGAACACCAAAACCAAAAGGTGTGGTTGGAAGACCAGGAGTCCCTTCGGTGGAAGATTTCCCTCGTACACAAGTACAACCTCGCCGGCATTGCAAGTTGGAGAAAGGGATTTGAGTCGCCAGAGACGTGGAAAGCTGTCTCGGAAGCCCTTGCCTCTTCTTGACATGGTGTTTCCCAGTGCTCTAAAATAGAGGGTGTTGGGAAGGAGTGATTCTATCTATACGGAAACCCACAAAATCATTGCCAAGGGACTCTCTCATCATCTCGCAGAAACCTACGGCGTTGTACTAAACGAAGAAAAATTACTCTGGGGGGCAGTCGCACCGGATGTCACTCCATTCTATAAATTTATCCGTCACTACGAACGGGAAAGCCTCGACTACATCACCCGGGAGATTTTGCGTCTCATCCACCTGATGCGCAGAAATCCGAACATGGACGAGGATGAAACTCTGATGCGTTACATGAGTAAGAAGATTGGCGTCATTTCTCACTATCTCTGCGATTACGTCACCTATCCTCATGCCCATCGCATGCTCTGTACCAGCTCTCAATCGGCGAAGGCCCATTTGCGCTATGAAATGGAACTTCATCGCTACGCGGTAAAGAACTGGGATAAAATGATTCGTCCCATCCAGGTGACTCTTCCCGAGCACGTGACAAAAGGCGAAATCAAGGTGATGATTCAGGACGTGGTGGCCCAATACCATGCCAGCGAGGCCCATTTCTCCACAGATTTAGGGTTTGCCCTGGCCTTGAATTGCACCGTATTTGACGTCGTCTTCCAAGCTGCTACCGTCACAGAATCCGCAGCACTTCAACTTGCCTAATACCCCGCCCCTTGGGTCTATCCCAGAGTGGGGTTTCTCTATTCATAGAAAGGAATCTGCGATGCGAAACAACAACGAAGCCACCTCTCTCGACTTGCGCGAAACACAGATTGCCATCAAGACTCTTAAGGACACCTTCGAGCGAGAACTCGCCAACACCCTCAATCTTACCCGCGTCAGTGCGCCTCTCTTCGTCCGCCCCGAGACGGGGTTAAACGACAACCTAAGTGGCACGGAAAAGGCGGTTGATTTCTCGATGCGTCAGTATGACATCCGTGTGGAAATCGTCCAGTCCCTGGCGAAGTGGAAGCGCTATGCCTTAAAGCGCTACGGATTTGGTCCCTACGAGGGGATCTATGCAGACATGAATGCCATCCGCCCGGATGAATCTCTCGATGCCCTGCACTCCATCTATGTGGACCAGTGGGACTGGGAGAAGATCATCAAAAAGGAAGACCGCAACGACGGCTATCTCCATTACGTCGTCCGAGAAATCTACAGCGTCTTCTTGCGGACAGAGCGCTACATCAACTCCGTCTATCCACGGATTCTCTCCCAAAAGCTTCCCGAGGACATCTTCTTCATCACCTCTCAGGAACTTGAAGATCGCTATCCTGACTGCACGCCAAAGGAGAGAGAGAATCGCATCTGCAAAGAACACGGCGCCGTCTTTATTCAAGGCATTGGCGGCAATCTCCTCTCCGGAGCGCCCCACGACAGCCGTAGTCCCGACTATGACGACTGGGCTCTCAATGGGGACATGCTCTTCTGGAATCCCGCCATTCAATCGGCGATGGAAGTCAGTTCCATGGGGATTCGCGTCGACGAGGAGAGTCTCGATCGTCAACTCACCTTGGCGGGAGCGGAGGACCGTAAGGAACAAGACTATCACCGGATGCTCCTCTCTGGAGAATTGCCCTACACCGTTGGCGGTGGCATTGGACAGTCGCGCCTGTGCATGTTTTTCTTAGAGAAGAAACACATTGCCGAGGTTCAAGCTTCGGAGTGGGATGGCACGACTCATGAGGAGTGTGGACTCCGAGGACTCACCATTCTCTAAGTGATTTTTTTGTGACAGTTTTGTGACGGGCCGTAGAGATTCATCTTGAAGAGATAAGCCGCTCCCTTTTCATGCTATAATGGAAGCACTGAGTTTGGAGGAGCGACTATGGGCGAAGCACAACACGCATTGCTCTTGCATCGACGATTCGATCGCGAGCGAAGAAAAGATGTGAAAAGTGAATTAGCGAGACGGTTCCTCTACGAGGCGGACGAGGAGGCCATTCAAGTACTTTTGACTCTCTGTGATGTGGAGGAGTCTTTAGAGAATGTCTTTCCCTCTTACACGCCAATGACGACGCTGCGCAAGGACATCCTCTCCTTCATGCATCAAAGAGAGGATCGCCATTTGATTGCCAGCGGCCTGACCCGTCACATCCACATGGATTTGACCAGATTTGAACTCTTCATATTTCTCGAAGGGTATCGGAGAGGTCGGGCGGCCCAGTCTCTTATCAATCGTCTAGAGATTTTGACATTTGAGTATCTTCCCTTGGAGGAACTCTATGGCAGGCGCAATCTCTTTCATCGCGACCGGGCCTATCCCTTGGTGGAAGAGTTTCGTGAGGAGATTTTTCACACCATTGAATGCGATGGGTGTGTCTATAAATTTTTGCGGGATGTGACCGTGCGCTTTGACCGCAAGGTGCTTCGGAAGAAGGTCTACAACCTGAATGCCCACATCGACCGGCAGATTCATTACGACCTTTCCTACACCTATCCCGTTCTGACAACAGAAGAAGCACTGACCTTTCAAGAGTTAAAGGGAATCGACCGTAAACTCGTGCGATTCCTCTACCTCGACGGCCTCGCCATCTACCAGCAGGCCTTCTGGGATGGACTCAATGACGAAGTCATGAATCGGTATCACTAAACTAAGTTGCCATTGGTAGCTTAGTTTTTTTGTGAGGTGGACCATGAGAATCTTAGGGATTGACCCGGGCCTTGCCATCGTCGGCTTTGGGGTCATTGATGTAAGCGGGAACCAAATCCGCGTCGTCTCCTATGGAACCATAACTTCTGAAGCGCATACCCCAACGGGGAGGCGCTTGCACCTCATCTACGAGGATATGACCGCTCTTTTGGAGCGCTACGCTCCCGATGAGGTGGCGATGGAGGAACTGTTTTTTGCAAAGAATGTCACCACCGGGATTCACGTTGCCCAGGCCAGAGGAGTGGAGATCCTTGCGGTGACCAATCGCCAGATTCCCCTCTACGAGTACACGCCCATGCAAGTGAAGCAGGCGGTGACCGGGTTTGGGCGGGCGAGCAAGGGACAGGTGCAGGAAATGGTGAGGATGATGCTTCATCTCCAGGAGATTCCAAAACCTGACGACGCAGCAGATGGACTGGCCATTGCCTTGACCCACGCCCATTCGCAGGGATTCAAAGAGCAGTTTCGTATGGACTAGGAGGGCCTATGATTGATTTTATACAGGGAAAAGTGAGTCGCATTGAGGCTCCTTACGTGGTCATCGATCGAGACGGACTTGGGTTTCGCCTCCTTGCAACACAGTCCTGCATTGCGACCTTAACTCCAGGGGAGAATGCCCAGATTATTACCGAACTCGATGTGCGCGAAGATGCCCTGACGCTTCTGGGATTTTCCTCATCCGAAGAGAGAGCTCTCTTTCATCTTCTGCGAGGAGTCAAAGGGGTGGGGATGAAAAGTGCCCTCGGCATTCTTTCGGCAACGGATACGACGGAGGTAGTGCGCGCCATCGTCACCGAGGACGTCCTCGGCCTGACGAAGGCCCCAGGGATTGGGAAGAAGAGTGCAGAGCGCATCATCGTCGAATTGAAGGACCGGATGGACGGGTTTCACATGGGAGATGCCCTTCCCCGCGAAGTCGAGACATCGACTCCTCCCGAAGAAGACGAAGCAGTCCTCGCTCTTCTTTCCTTGGGCTACGAAGAAGGGGAGATTCTTCGCGCTTTGGAAGGAAGTGAAGAGTCCTCGACCTCTGAGCGCATCAGAAGAGCACTTCGCATCCTAGGAGGTGGATTCTAATGGCACAAGAACGCATTGTGGCCCAGGAGTTTCACTATGAAGACCGAACAGAGGGCAGCCTTCGTCCTCGTTTTCTCTACGAGTACATCGGCCAGGATAAGGTGCGAGAAAAACTCGGCATTTTTCTAGAAGCGGCAAAGGGAAGACGAGAGTCTCTGGACCACGTCTTACTCAGTGGCCCCCCAGGGCTAGGGAAGACCACCCTTGCGAACATCATTGCCAACGAGCTTGGCGTCACCATCAAGACCACTTCCGGCCCCGCCATTGAACGGGCGGGAGATCTTGCGAGTCTCTTGACCAACCTCTCAGAGCACGACGTCCTCTTCATCGATGAAATCCACCGTATCAACCGTACCGTGGAAGAGATTCTCTACTCGGCGATGGAAGATTTTGCGTTGGACATCATGATTGGGAAGGGGCCTTCGGCGAAGAGTCTACGTCTAGACCTCGCCCCCTTTACCCTCATCGGCGCGACGACGCGGGCGGGACAATTGACAAAACCATTGCGGGATCGGTTTGGAGTTCCCCTCGTCCTCGAACCCTATGATACCTTGTCCCTTGGAAAGATTCTTCGTCGCAGCGCGAAGATTCTTGGGGTGGAGATCGAAGACGCTGCGGTGACAGAAATTGCCTCCCGCTCGCGGGGGACGCCGCGGATTGCCAATCGCCTCTTACGTCGGGTGCGAGACATCGCCGAAGTGCGCGCCAATGGCGTGATTACGAACCACGTCGCAGAAGAGGCCTTAAAGATTCTTGAGATTGATCCTCTGGGTCTTGATGCAGTAGATCGACGCATTCTCGAGGTCATGGCAGTGATGTTCGCTGGACGCCCCGTGGGCATTGAGGCCATTGCAGCGGCCATTGGGGAAGACCGGGGCACTATTGAAGACGTCTATGAGCCCTATCTCTTGCAGATTGGGTTTCTCCAACGAACCCCGAGAGGTCGCATGATTACAAGAGAGGCTTGCGCCCACTTCGGGTTTCCCTTCAGGGAGGTAGAATGATGAAAACTTTGCGAATTCTCTGTTGTATGCTCCTTCTTCTCATCCCTCAAACCGCCTTTGCGGAGAACCTCCTCGTCAAGGTTGGGCCCACGATTCAGGTGGGGCAGAAGGCGACTCTCTCCTTCTCTGGGGAAGCCACCCTTTTCGAAGGCGGCCGGCCCCTCGTCACTGAAGCCGCAAGTTCTTGGAAGATTGTCGCCGACGGGGGAAGGGTGCGTGTGTTGACGAACTCTGGCGTCTACGAGTCGGAACCTGGGAATTTTTCCCTGACTTCGAGTGCAGGAATGACCTACCAGAAGCGCACATACCCAGAAACCCTGCGCTTTGTCGTGAATCAAGACGGCCTCTGCGTCATCAATGACGTGGATTTAGAGACCTACCTGCGCGGGGTGTTGCCCAAGGAGATGAGTCCGAGTTTTCCCCTAGAATCTTTGAAGGCGCAAGCCGTCGCCTCGAGGGGATTTGCCTTGGCCAATAAGAAAAAATTCGTGAAGAAAGGGTACCAGCTCGACGACACCACGAGCTCCCAAGTCTACCATGGGATGAAGGTCTGGGATGCGCGGACGGACCGTGCAATTTCTGAAACCAAAGGGCTCATTCCCATCTATCAAGGACGTGTCGCCGATACGATTTTTCACGCCACCTCTGGCGGCCATACGGAATCCAGTGCTGCGGTCTGGGGAGGGGAGAGTGTGCCCTATATGAGAGGAGTCGAGGATCCCCATTCTACGAACACCACGGCGGCGACTTGGAATCTGGAAAAATCAGCGGATGAAGCGAAAAAGATTCTCGAAGGCTCCTACCCCGCCCTCGGAGAAATTAAGGCGGTGCGCATTGCAGAGCGCCTCGATGGAAGACGGGTGAAGAAACTAGAGCTTATCGGAACGAAGAGCAGCACTCGCATCTCAGGAGATAAGTTCAGAAATCTCTTTGGAGCGACGAAGATGAAGAGTACCTGGTTCGCTTTTGGACAAGGTGCTGCGCAAGAGGTCACTTCTCAAAAGTCGGTCCTCACGAAATCTGGGAGACGCCCTGTGAAGAATGAGGAGAAAGTCCTCACGGCCAAGGGTGTGACCACGAAAAGTTTTGGTTCTTCTCTCGGAAATTCTGAAGTCTATCGCTTTGATGGTCCCTTGGTCGTCAAGGGCAAGGGTTATGGCCACGGCGTTGGGATGAGCCAGTATGGAGCCGTGGAAATGGCCAAACAAGGGAAGACTTTCCAGGAGATTTTGAGCTTCTATTATCCCGGGATTTCGGTAGAAAGGGGCAACTGATGAAGACATCTGATTTTTGGTACGACTTGCCCCAGGAGCTCATCGCACAGCATCCTGTAGAACCGAGAGATAGCTCTCGTCTTCTCGTCGTCAATCGCGATACTGGAGAGATGGAGGAGGGAGTCTTCTCCGATATTCTCGAGCATCTTCGGCCGGGAGATGGCCTCGCCATCAATGATACAAGGGTACGTCCTGCGCGTCTCTTTATGCACCGCGAGGGGCGAGAGGAATCCATTGAAATCTTGATTCTTCGCCCCCTCTCCGATGGGACGTGGGAGTGTCTGACAAAACCTGGGAAAAAAGCAAGGCCTGGGACGGTTCTCTTTGCGGGAGGAATCCTCTCCGGGGAAGTCCTCGAGATTCTCGAAGGAGGGAGTCGTCGCATCCGTTTCTCCCACGAAGGAGATTTTGATGAGATTTTGAATGAGTTGGGACAAATGCCCCTTCCTCCCTATATCACAGAACGACTCGAGGACAAGGAACGCTATCAAACAGTGTACTCGCGACACCTCGGTTCTGCAGCGGCTCCTACCGCAGGACTTCACTTTACCAACGAACTTCTCGAAGCACTGGAGAAAAAGGGTGTGGAGATTTTACGGATCACCCTCCACGTAGGACTGGGAACCTTCCGCCCCGTGAGTGTGGAGAACGTGGAAGAACACCACATGCACGCAGAGTTTTGTACCATCGATGAGGAGACGGCGAAGCGCATCAATGCCATCCATGAACAGGGAGGACGAATCTTTGCCGTGGGGACGACTTCGATGCGTACCCTGGAGAGCTTTGCCAATGGGAAGGGGACCGTGGCATCTGGGTCAAAGTGGACGGATATCTTCATCACCCCTGGGTATGAATTCCAAGTGGTGGATTGTCTCATCACCAACTTTCACCTGCCAGAGTCGACGCTACTCATGCTCGTCAGTGCATTCTCCTCTCTCGACATCATGAAACGCGCCTATAAAAGAGCTGTCGAGGAGAGCTTTCGCTTCTTCAGCTTCGGCGATGCCATGCTCATAGAAAGGGGCTGAGATGTTTCAATTTGAACTCCTAAAGGAATCGACCCAGACGCGAGCGCGGCGGGGAAGAATCACCACAGATCACGGCGTTATTGAGACGCCAATCTTCATGCCCGTGGGCACGCAGGCTACAGTTAAGACCATGCAACCCGATGAGCTCAAAGACCTCGGCGCCCAAATCATCCTCAATAACACGTACCACCTCTATCTGCGCCCGGGGCTGGAGGTCCTCGAAGCCGCAGGTGGCAGCCACAAGTTTATGCAATGGGATCGTCCAATCCTCACAGACAGTGGAGGGTTTCAGGTCTTTAGCCTTTCGGAACGAAGAAAGATTACCGAGGAGGGGGTGGAATTTCGATCCCACATCGACGGGAGTCGCCACTTCATCTCCCCGGAAAAAGCCATGGAGATTCAACACGTCATCGGCTCTGACATCATGATGGCCTTTGACGAGTGTGCCCCCTATCCCGCCACCTATGACTATGTGAAGGACTCGATGGAGCGGACGACCCGTTGGGCCAAGAGGTGCCTCGAGGCCCATGGCAATCGAGAGGGACAGGCGCTTTTTGGGATTGTCCAAGGGGGGATGTATCGCGACCTCAGAGAGAAGAGTGCAAAAGATCTCGTCGCCCTCGATTTTCCTGGATACGCTGTGGGAGGCCTCAGTGTCGGGGAGCCGCGCCACATCATGCGCCGTGTTCTCTCTGACGTAGAGCCATTTTTGCCCAAGCATAAACCTCGCTACCTCATGGGTGTGGGGACACCGGATTATCTCTTCGATGCCGTAGAGCGTGGAATCGATATGGCAGATTGTGTGCTCCCAACGCGAATTGCGCGAAACGGGACCTTAATGACCAGTCGCGGGCGTTTGGTGGTGAAAAATGCGATATTTGCCAAGGATTTTTCTCCTCCGGATCCCGAATGCGACTGTCCTGTGTGTCAAACCTATACGAGGGCCTATCTGCGTCACCTCTTCCAAACCGATGAGATTCTAGGACTTCGTCTTGCGACGATTCACAATCTCTATTTTCTCCTTCACCTCATGGAGAGAATGCGCAAATCCATTGAAGAAGATGTCTTCTTAGAGTTCAAAGAAGACTTCATGAAAAAGTACAATACCTCCACATCACGACGGGGGAAATGATTGCAGATTCTCCGTCTTTTCGGTATACTAGAGAGAAGGAAAGGGGGCACTCATGGATCAGATACTTATTCGGGTTTTACCTCTCGTCGTCATGATGGCCTTCTTCTATTTCGCTCTGATTCGTCCGCAACAAAAGAAGGACAAAGAAGTAAGAGCTATGCGTGACTCCCTGGCTGTTGGGGATGAGATTATCACCATTGGTGGCATCTATGGTAAGATTACCGCCATCAAGGAAGACTATGTGGTCATCGAAACGTCGGGACTCAACACGCGTATGCACGTCGCACGATGGGGCATTAGCTCCGTGGTGAAGGGAAAGAGCAAATAGGAGGAATTATGAAATTCATTAAGACGATGACGAAGAGAAATCTCAAAGATACTTGGAAGACTGGCGGTTGCGGGGAATGCCAAACCTCTTGCCAATCCGCATGCAAGACCTCTTGCACGGTGGGCAACCAAAAGTGTGAACAAGCTCAAAAGTAAGGTGTGGTCATCCACGCCTTTTCTTTTTATGAGGGAGGAATATGGGAAGAATTCATAAGTTTCACTTAAACGATCGGTACATGGTCCTCGATGTGGCCTCTGGTTCGGTACACGTGGTACACCCTATGATTTATGATCTCGTCGACTACGTGGATGCAGGCAGAGAAGACGAGGCTTTGAAGGAGCTGAAGGGGAAGTACTCTGAAGATGATTTGCGGGAAGGGCTTTCGGAACTTCTTCATCTGAAGAACGAGGGCATTCTCTTTACCGAGGACGATACGGCGATGCCCCATCCCTACAACCAAGAGGGGATTATCAAGGCCATGTGTCTGCACGTCGCCCACGATTGCAACCTGCGCTGCACTTACTGTTTTGCGAGCCAGGGGGATTTTCACGGCGAGCGCCTTCTCATGGATGAGGAGACGGGGAGAGCCGCCTTTGATTTTCTTGTAGAACACTCTGGCAAAAGGAGAAATCTCGAGGTGGATTTCTTTGGTGGGGAGCCATTGATGAACTTCGACTTGGTGAAGTCCTTGGTGGCCTATGGGCGAAGTCTCGAAGAGAAGCACGACAAGCACTTCCGCTTCACGCTCACCACCAATGGAGTGCTTCTCGACGACGAGAAGATTGCGTTTGTCAACGAGCACATGGACAATGTGGTCCTGAGTCTCGATGGTCGTCCAGAGGTCAACGATTCCATGCGTCCCACCACCAATGGAAAGGGCTCCTACGAGACGATCATTCCAAAGTTTCAGAAGCTCATCGCCGGTCGCGGCAACAAGGACTACTACATTCGAGGAACCTTCACGAATAAAAACTTGGACTTTAGTAAAGACCTCGAGCACTATTACGACTTAGGATTTCGAAAGACGAGTCTCGAGCCGGTGGTGACGGAGGAGACTCGCCCCTACGCTCTACGCGAAGAACACCTCCAACAGATTCTTGACGAGTACGAGAAGATGAGTGAAGTCTATCTTCGTCTTCGCCGCGAGGACCCGAATTTTCTCTTCTTCCACTTCATGGTGGATTTGAACCAGGGACCCTGTCTCGTCAAGCGCGCCGTAGGTTGTGGAGCCGGGTCGGAGTACGTGGCGATTACGCCTGAAGGAGACATCTATCCCTGTCACCAATTCGTGGGCGAAAAGGAGTTTCTCCTTGGAAACGTCAAGGATGGGACCCTCGACAATGAGAAGAGGGAGGTATTCCGCTGCAGCAATGTCTTCACAAAAGAGGAGTGTCAGAGCTGCTGGGCAAAATATTATTGCTCTGGGGGCTGTCATGCCAACGCCTATTATGCCCACGGGACGATTACAAAACCCCATGAGCTCCAATGTGCTATGGAAAAGAAGCGTCTCGAGGCGGCACTGTCGGTCTACGCCGTGGAAATGGAGGACTCTTTCTAGTTTTCCAACAAATTCAAGGCGTGTATAATAGAGAACAAGGAGGGGAGTATGGAAGTTTGGTCTGTAAAAAATCACATCACCCACAGCACCTTTACGCCGGATGAGCTCGGCGTATCGGAGATTGAGGCGCGCATCTTAGCTAACCGTGGTGTTTTTGAGCTCAAAGAGGCCGAGGACTTCCTACGCCCAGAAACCATGGACATCCCAAGCCCGATCCTCATGAAGGACATGATCAAAGCAGGCAATATCCTGACCGATGGGATTCGCAATCGACGTCGAATTCGGATCATTGGAGACTATGACGTGGATGGCATGTGTAGCACCACCATCCTTCTGCGCGGCCTGAGTCCACTGAGAGCAGAGGTGGATTTTGCCATTGGTCTTCGTACAAAAGACGGCTACGGCATCAATGAGCGCCTCGTCCGCGAAGCCCATCGGGATGGGGTGGAGATTCTTCTCACCTGCGACAATGGTATCGTGGCCTTTGAAGCCATTGAAATTGCAAAGAAGCTGAGGCTTAGTGTCGTCGTCACCGATCACCATGATCCCCTCGAGGAAGATGAGCAGACGCTTCTTCCCGTCGCCGATGCGGTGATCAATCCAAAGCGCACCGGCGATCTATACCCCACGAAAAATCTTTGTGGAGCGGCGGTGGCGTATAAACTCGTCACCTATCTACACACCCTCTTTGGTCACGAGTCCATGGAGGAAGAACTCCTTCCCTATGCGGCGATGGCCACGGTCTGTGATGTTATGCCTCTGGTGGGGGAGAATCGCTGGATTGTCTGGCGTGGACTTCCCCTCATCGACGAGAGCTCACACCTTGGCCTCATCGCACTGCGCGAGGTGAGTGGATACAAGGACAAACCGATGACGGTCCACGGACTTGGGTTTGGTCTGGGACCGCGGCTCAATTCTGTGGGGCGTCTTGAGGACGCATCAGAGGGGGTCCGTCTTCTCACCACCGAGTCCTGGGAGGAGGCCAATAGACTGGCCAGCCATTTCCAGGAGCTCAACGACACGAGAAAGCGGATGACCGATGAGGCTATGAACAGGTTCTTATCCAATCAACAAGACTGTGGAGATGGGATTTTTCTCTATTGTGACCCGACGGTTCACGAAAGTCTTGCTGGGCTTCTTGCTGGAAAAATTAAAGAGATGATTTATCGCCCAGTGATTATGCTCACACGAGGAGAACAAGGCATCCTCAAGGGATCGGGGCGCAGTATCGATGGCGTACACATCACGGAAATGATGCGCCGACATGAATCCCTTTTAAGTGCCATCGGAGGACACCCAAAGGCCTGTGGATTAAGCCTTCCCGAAGAAAATCTCGATGCCTTAAGGGAGGCTCTTTCAAACGAACCCATTGAGGGACATCTTCTCCTTCGTCGGGTGAAACTCGATGCGGTACTGTCTTTCAAGGATATTACCGAGGGCCTCATCCGACGGTTGGAACGATTTGCCCCCTTTGGGGAGGGAAATCCCCAGCCCCTTTTTGGAACGAAGCGCTGTCGCGTTCTTGGATTTCGACAGATGGGACGAAATGGGCAATTCTATCGGCTCCTGCTCGAAGAGAGTGGGCGGCGACAGGCCTTTGTCTCATTTTTGAGTGCAGAAGATTTTCTCGATGAAATCTCGAGACGGTATGGAAGAGACGTCGCCGAGGCTCTTCGACATGGGCGCCAGGTGCCAATTTCGGTCAGTGTGGCCTATCACCTTGTGTTTCATACTTTCCGCGGGGAGACGTCGATTGAGGCCCAGATTAAACATATTCTAGTGGAGTGAGGTGTGCTATGCTCGAAAAACTTTTAGAAAAAGTCAGATCCTACAATCCCCATGTGGATGAGGATCTTATTCGTCGCGCCTTCACTCTCGCAAAGAAGCAACACGAAGGCCAAAAGAGAAATTCCGGGGAGGACTATATCGTCCACCCCTTCCACGTGGCGATGATTCTCGCCGATATGAACATGGACACGTCCACCATCGTGGCTGGACTTCTTCACGATGTTATCGAGGACACGGAAGTGACCTATGAGGACATCGTCGAAGAATTTGGGGAAGAGATTGCCATTCTCGTCGATGGGGTCACAAAGCTGACGAAGTTAAAGACCCAGTCGAAGCAAGAGAAACAGGCGGAAAACCTCCGGAAGATGGTTCTCGCTATGGCGAAGGACATCCGTGTCATCATCGTCAAGCTTGCAGACCGCCTTCACAACATGCGGACCTTGGAGTACATGACCGAGGCGAAGAAAAAGGAAAAGGCCACGGAAACCATTGAAATCTATGCGCCCCTTGCCAACCGCCTCGGGATGAGCAAGATCAAGTGGGAACTCGAAGACCTGTCCCTACGCTACCTCGACCCCGAGAACTACTACAGCCTTGTGGAGATGGTGAACAAACGGCGTAGCGAACGCCTTGAGCTCATTAACCGCATCATTGCCCGGCTCAAAGGGGAACTGGAGTCCATCGGGATTCCCGCCGACATCCACGGCCGTCCGAAGAACTTTTACAGCATCTACAAGAAGATGCACTTCAAGGGGAAGAACTTCGAAGAAATCTATGACTTGAGTGCTGTGCGCGTCCTCGTCAATGACATCAAGGACTGTTATGGGGCCCTTGGCGTGGTCCATACCTTGTGGAAGCCAATTCCCGGTCGATTTAAGGACTACATCGCCATGCCCAAACCCAACAAGTACCAGTCCTTGCACACCACGGTCATCGACGAACACGGGGAGACCTTCGAGGTGCAGATTCGCACCTACGAGATGCACAAGACGGCGGAATACGGGATTGCGGCGCACTGGAAGTACAAGGAAGGGGTTAACAAGTCCACCTCCTTTGACGAGAACCTTACGTGGCTTCGCCAACTCCTCGAGTGGCAAAAAGACGTCAACGATCCCAACGACTTCATGGCGACGTTAAAGATTGACTTCTTCGCCGACGAAGTCTTCGTCTTCACGCCACGCGGCGACGTCATAAATCTCCCAGAGGGAGCGAATCCCATCGATTTTGCCTATCGCGTCCACTCTGCAGTGGGAAATCACTGCGCGGGAGCGAAGATTAACGGAAGGATTGTCCCCCTCACCTATGAGTTGAAAAACGGCGACATCGTCGACATCATTACCAACCCGAATGCGGGTCCCTCCTTGGATTGGCTCTCCATGGTCAAGAGTCCACAGGCGAAGAATAAGATTCGCCAATATTTCAAAGTCAAGGATAGGGAGAAGAACATCCTGCGGGGCCGGGAAAATCTTGAGCGCGAAGCGAAAAAACTCGGCTACCACGTGCGAGACATCCTGCGCGATTCCTGGCTCGAGCAAGTACGGGAACGCTTGAAACTCTCCAGTCTTGAGGATATGTATGCCGGGGTGGGCTATGGGAGCATCACCCTGAACCAAGTCATGGCAAAACTTGTGGACTATCACCACAAGGAGCAGGCGGAAAAACGGCGTGAAGAGCAGATTCACGAACTGGAGCACGTCAAGACCCAACCAAAGAGAAGTCAGAAGACCTCGTCGGGGGTCATTGTCAAGGGCATTGACAATGTGAAGCTTCGCTTTGCCCGTTGCTGTAATCCCGTCCCCGGCGACGATATTGTGGGCTACATTACCATGGGCAGAGGCGTGAGCATTCACCGTAGAGACTGTACGAATATCCCCAAGGATCTCAGTGATGAACGCTACATTGACGTAGAGTGGGATACGGGCGAACGCGGAAGCTATCAAGTCCAGATTGAGGTCAGAGCTCTTGACAAGAGTACGGTCATCGGGGATGTGGCGAATCGCATCAACGAATCGAAGCTGCCTCTGACGGCGCTCACTGCGAAGAAGACGAAGGATAAACTCCTCGTCATGACGATTCAGATTGAGATTCATGACACGGAGGAGTTGAAGAGCGTCCTGAAAAAAATCAAGAAGATCGATCACGTCATCGACGTCTATCGTGTAAAGGGGTAAGAGATGCGTTCTGTCGTACAACGAGTAAAATCGGCACGTGTGGAGATTGAAGGGGAGTGCGTCGGCGAGATTTCCGAAGGTCTCCTCGTCCTTCTCGGCGTCTCTGTCGACGATACGGAAAAAGATCTAGACTACATGGTGAAGAAGATCTCTGGACTTCGCATCTTTGACGATCAAGATGGAGTCATGAATGAGAGCGTCCTCGACCAAGGAAAGAAGATTCTCCTCGTCAGTCAGTTCACCCTTTACGGCGATGCACGAAAGGGCAATCGTCCAAGTTACATCCAGGCTGCAAAGGGGGAGAAGGCCGAGGGCCTCTACCACTCTTGTGTCGAGAAACTTCGAGAGAAGGGTCTTGTCGTCGAGACGGGACGCTTTGGCGCGGACATGCAGGTTCACCTCGTCAATGATGGACCGGTAACCATTCTCATCGATAGTCAGAAGGGGTTTTAATATGCACGTTGAACAATTGCCTCTCGGGGGATACCAAACCAACGCCTACTTGGTCTATGTGGGAAGTCGTGGGTTTATCATCGACCCAGGCGCCCAGGGAAGATTTCTTCTCGACCACATCAAGGAGCGGGGATTTACACCAGAGGCAGTCCTCTTGACCCATGCCCATGGGGATCACATCGGCGCCTTGAAGGACGTCCTCGACGCCTATTCCATTCCCGTCTATCTTCACGAGAAGGAGAAGAAGGTCCTCGATACCCCCTCGATGAACTTGGGATCGATGATGGGCATCGACCTCGTAAAGCCTGAAAATTTGCGCCTTGTGAAGGACGGGGATACCATTGATGTCGCAGGGTTTCAACTTACGGTTCTTCACACGCCTGGGCACACACCAGGGAGCGTCTGCTACCGACTGGAGAATGTCCTCTTTTCCGGGGATACTCTCTTCCAAGGCTCCATCGGGCGGACCGATTTTCCCGGGGGGAATGTGGAACACATGATGGCGTCTCTTGCACGCCTCTCGGAAATTCCTGAGAACCTCGTCGTCCTCTCCGGCCACGGGATGCGCACGGATTTGGATACGGAAAAGGCGCGTAATCCCTTTATGCGAGAACTCCTATGATTGAGATTGTCGGCGGCTCGTCAAAGGATCAACACGACTTCTTTGAGCTCTTGCGCATGCTCTATCCCCAAGCTGAAGATGCGATGCCTTTACGCCTTTCTCTGAGAAGGGAAGAGAAAAAGCTCTTCTATCGCCTCTGTGGGGAACGTATCATTGAAGGATGGGTCGGGGGAGAAGAGGAAGAGGCCAGGACGGCGTTGAAGCGTCTTCTCGTCAAAGATCTCGTCGTGGGAGAAAAGAGGCCAAGTCTTTGGGGGACCCTCATCGGGATTCGCCCGACGAAGCTTGTGTTCCAGCACATGGAGGAGAGTGGCGAGGAGCGTGCAAGGAAGATTCTAAGGGATTCCTACGCCATGTCCTCCTTCGGAGAACGTCTCCTCGTAGAGACGGCAAAACGAGAAAAGCCCATCCTCGAGAGCACGCATGAAGATGCCTACAGCGTTTATCTTCACATCCCCTTTTGTCCCTCAAAGTGCCACTATTGTTCTTATCCAACCATGCTCTCCTCTAAGCGGGAACTCGTCGACACCTATGTCGACGCCCTCATGGAACACCTCGAGGCCCATCGGGAGTTTGTCAATCAAGCTCCAGTGAGCCTCTATATTGGCGGCGGGACACCTTCCGCAATCCCACACACAAAGCTTCTCAAAATCGTGGAAAAGATGGTTGAGGTCTTCGGTGAGGGGCAAGAGTTTACTGTGGAGTGCGGTCGTCCGGATACTATCGACGCTTCTCTCTTGAGAGGAATTCATGATCTCGGGGTCAATCGCATCAGTATCAACCCACAGACCATGCACGATGATACCCTTTCCGCCCTGGGAAGGACCCACGGAGAGAAGGAGATACTCGACGCTCTGGAACTTGCGCGAGAGATTGGCTTTGAGGCCATCAACATGGATCTCATCCTCGGACTTCCTGGAGAGGGGAGAGGTCGCTACCTCTCGTCTCTTGAAGGTGTGCTCAAGGAGAGACCTGAGAACATCACCATCCACTGTCTTTCGTTGAAAAATGGGGCATATTACCACGAAGAAGGATACGAAGAAGGGTTCGATGAACGAGAGGTCCCTGGCCTCGTTGAAGAATCTTATGTGAGACTTCAAGAAGCGGGGTACGGACCCTACTACCTCTACAGGCAAAAACGCACCCTTGGCAATGGCGTCAATGTGGGCTATGCTCTTCCAAAGAAAGCGTCTCTCTACAATGTCTTGATGATGGAGGAGCAACACTCCATTTTCGGCATTGGGATGAGTAGTACGACGAAGTTTTATTTCCCCGAAGAGAATCGCCTCGAGCGGGTGTACCAGTACAAAAATCTTAGGGATTACAAGGACCAGTGGAGAGTTCGTCACGAGAAGGTTCGCAAACTCTATGAGGAGTGGAGGAAGTCATGAAACTTGAAGTGTTGCTGCCATGGATGGAAATCGTCGAGAGTCGGGGCAAACTTCCAGAGGTCATTGAAGGAATTTCCTACGACAGCCGGCAGGTGAAACAGGGCGACCTCTTTTTCGCCCTCCCGGGGACCCTGGTGGACGGACGAACATTTATCAAGGACGCCAAAGCCGCTGGCGCAACGGTTGCGGTGGTTGAAGAATTTACTGAGGATGACATCCCCCAGGTGAAGGTGAAAAATGCACGCCTTGCCCTCGCCCTTTCATCTGCGGCATTTTTTAATCATCCTTCGAAAGAGCTCTTTGTCATCGGCATTACAGCCACCAATGGCAAGACCTCTACGGCCTTTCTCCTCGAATCTATCTTTAAGAAGGCGGGGAAGTCCGTTGGGATGATCGGTACCGTGAAAATCTCCTATGCAGAGACACTCATCCCCTCTGTCCTCACGACGCCCGAGTCCTATGACCTCCAGAAAATCATGGCGGACATGGTGAAGAGTGGAGTCGAGGTCGTTATCATGGAAGTCTCTTCCTCTGCCCAGGAGATGCATCGAATTGACGGCACGGATTTTCAGGTGGTTTCTTTTCACAACCTCAGCGAAGAGCACATCGACCAACACGGGAGTTTCGAAGCCTACGTCGAGGCGAAGAGCCGCATCATTCGAGAGGCGACTCCGAGGACGAAGGTGTTTCTTTCCGTCGACGATGAAGAGATTAAAAAACTCTCCTCTGAAACGAGAGGAGAGGTGACCACACTCTCCTTTACGGGGAAGCCTGCAGATGTGAGTCTCGAAGAACTTCTCGTAAGCGATGGCCGTGGGGAAATACGCCTTTCCTGTTCTAAAAAAATATCCGAGTTGACGGGCAAGGGAAGCCTCTCTTTGCCCTTAGCCTCTCCAGGCTATGCCACGGCGATGAACGCCACCACCGCGGCGGCGATTGCACTGACGTCGGGAGTGTCCCTCTCGTCGATTGAAGAGGCCCTCGAGGACTTTCGAGGAGTCGAACGGCGTTTTCAACTCATTCACGATGGGGATTTTCGCATCCTCGACGACCACTTTGCAAACCCGAAAAACATCGACGCCACCATGGCCTCTCTTCAAGAACTCGAGGTTGAGAATCTCTACATCTACTACGCCATTCGAGGAAATCGTGGCGTTAATCTCAACCGAGATGTTGCCCGGCAATTCTCTCATTGGATCAAAACCCTAAAACCGGCCCTCGTCGTCGCCACAAAAAGTGTGGAGGACGTGGGGCGAAAAGATGAAGTGAGCGCTGAAGAGGAGGCCGTCTTTACAGAGGAGATGAGGTCTCAGGGCCTCGACGTGTCAGTGGTCGAGACCCTACGAGAGGGAATGGAGCAGGTAGTCCCGAGACTTCGGAAGGGAGATGTATTGCTCCTCGCAGGATGTCAGGGCATGGACCACGGAGCTCAAGCACTTCTTCGCTGTCTCAAGTCGCAAGGAACCATGTGCGAAGACTTAGAGCGCATCGTCGCAGAAAGAATCTGTTAGGAGGAAATATGACTGAAGCATTGTTAAAGCGGACCCACTACTGTGGAACTCTGCGGGAAGAACACCGAGGAGAAACGGTCATTCTCAATGGATGGGTGGCCAAGGAACGCAATCTTGGTTCCTTGAATTTTGTCGACGTACGCGATCGCACGGGGATTTGCCAGGTGGTTTTCGACAGTACCACGGATGCAGAACTCTTTGAGAAGGCCAAATCTCTTCGCTCGGAATACGTCATCGCCGTGAAGGGGACGCTTCGGGAGCGCTCGAGCATCAATGAACAAATCCCCACAGGCCGGGTTGAGGTTCTCGCAGAAGAGTTACAGATTCTGAACACCTCGGAAGTGCCGCCGATTTACGTCCGCGATGACGACAACGTCTCGGAACAGATGCGTCTGAAATACCGTGCCTTGGATCTTCGCAAGCCTCGCATGCAAGAGATCTTGAAGGTCCGCAGTGAACTCTACCACCTGACCCGAGAATTCTTCCACGAACACGGTTTCATCGAAGTCGAAACCCCGATGCTCACCAAGCCCACCCCAGAGGGAGCACGAGACTATCTCGTCCCGAGCCGTGTCAATCCCGGTTCTTTTTATGCCCTTCCCCAATCTCCCCAGCTTTTGAAGCAGCTCCTCATGGTGGGTGGCGTGGACCGCTACATTCAAATCACGAAGTGCTTCCGCGACGAGGACCTCCGTGCCAACCGTCAGCCAGAGTTTACTCAGATCGATATGGAGCTCAGCTTCGTCGACGAAGAAGACGTGATGAAGATCAACGAAGAATATCTTGCGCGGGTGTTCAAAGAGCTCAAGGGCATTGAGATTTCCCTACCTCTCCCGCGGATGACCTATCGTGAGGCGATGGATCGCTTTGGGAGTGATAAACCGGATCTTCGCTTTGGGATGGAGCTTCAGAATGTTTCGGATCTCGTGAAGGACTGCGACTTCAAGGTCTTCTCTTCCCAAACGGAAAAGGGGCATTCCGTTCGCGGGATTTGCGTCAAGAATGGCGCAGCTTTTTCTCGGAAGAGAATTGACGCCTTAGAGGCCACGGCAAAAACCTACGGTGCCAAGGGACTCGCCTGGGCGAAAATCCAAGAGGATGGCATTCAGTCGCCCATTTTGAAGTTTGTCGGCGATGAGCTCATGAAGAAGCTTCAAGATGCTCTCTCTGCAGAAGCTGGGGATCTGCTCCTCTTCGTCGCGGACCGCGACTCTGTGGTCTTCGCAGCTCTTGGGGCCCTGCGCCTTCAGATTGCGCGGGAGGAAAATCTCATCGATCCCAACGACCTGAAACTCCTCTGGATTACAGAATTCCCAGAATTCGAGTACGATGAAGAAGAGAATCGCTACGTCGCCGTCCACCATCCCTTTACTGCACCCTTTGAAGAGGACCTCCAGTACCTCAAGGATGCCCCAGAGAAAGTACGTGCCCGGGCCTATGACATTGTCATCAATGGGGACGAAGCCGGAGGAGGTTCTATTCGTATCCACGATCCGAAGATTCAGAAAACCATGTTTGAAACCCTTGGATTCTCTGAAGAGGATGCGAAGGAGAAGTTCGGATTTCTCCTCGATGCATTTGCCTATGGGGTTCCTCCCCATGGGGGCTTGGCCTATGGACTCGACCGTCTCGTGATGATTCTCACCGGTGCAGACAACATCCGCGACGTCATTGCCTTCCCCAAGACCCAATCGGCGACATGCCTCTTTACTGGCGCGCCCACACCTCTAAGTGAAGAACAATTGTCTGAGGTCCACATTCAGGTGATTGACGATGAAACAACAGGGAACAGTCATTGAGTTGACGAGGGGATTTGCCAAGGTGCAAGTGGCGCGAAAGGCTCTCTGTGGAGCCGATTGTTCCACTTGTCAGGGTTCCTGTGAGTCCAAGGACGAAATGGTGCTGGTCATGAACGAGCTCGATGCAAAGGTGGGGGATGAGGTCATCCTAGAGACCTCTTCCCAAAACTTTTTCATCGCTCTCGTCCTCACCTATGGCATTCCCTTGGTGGCCTTTCTTCTCGTCTCGAGCATCTGTGCGACGTTCTCTCCATGGGAGGGGACCTATGGCGGGCTCTTTGCTTTCGTCATGGGACTTCTCGCCGTGGCGCTGAGCTATGGTCTTCTTGCAAGGGCACAGAAGAAGAAACAACGTCTCGATTGGGTACGGATGGTGGAGCGCATCACACCATGAAACAACAACATAGCGGGGTCCTTCTCCTCGGGGGAATTTGTCTTCTCGGAGGCCTTGGAGTTCTTGGCTACGGGTTTTTGCAGGAAAAAGCCCTGGAGGAAACCCTGAGAGAAAAGACTCAGGTGGCCCAGAAGCTGAAGCAAGTCGAAGAACGTCTTCAGAGTGTTGAGGCACGCAGCGAGGAAGTCGCCAGCACAAAGAGCACCCTCGATAAGCAATTCAAGGAAGAATTTCACTTAGGCTACGATGAGGTAAAATGCGCAGATTTTTCTGGGGAGCTTCAGAAGATCAAGAAGGAGAGATCAGACATCCGTAGAGAGATGCATAACATTCTCACATCCTTTGAGGGATACTTCCCGAGTAATCTCTACGAACAAGATCTCACCGAGGATGCCTTTGCCCAATATGCAGAGATTCTCTCGAAGGAATCGGGACAGATGGATGGCAATCTTCGAGAAAGGCTCCATATTCCAGAGATTTTTGAACAGGGCCACGATCAGGGGATGTATCGCCTCTTTCATTGGGGGGTACTTGGCGATCGAAGTGTGCAAGAAGAGGTGTTTTTCCATCTTCTCTCACTAGGGCAACCTCTTCACGGGATGCTTCAGGATGCACCGACCTCTGCTTCTCCGAAGAAAATGGCTTCATGTTTTACCATTCTGGCCAAGCGCATCCTCTCTCTTCCAGAGGGTGTCCTTGCAGAGACCGACCGCCACAATCTTGAGGAGGCCATGGGGAAGATGCAAAGTTACTATTCCCATGATGGAGAATATAAGAGTCTCGAGCACCTTCTTCAAGGAGATCAAAGGGCGGAGGTGCGTCATGAGTAAACGAAGCCTTCTGGGCATTATCCTCCTTGTGGTGGGGATTGGGGTAGGACTCGGTGCAATCCTCTATTACGGCCCCAGCATCTCCCGGAATCGTGAGGAGAAGCACGCCCTCGAGATGCAGAAGAGTACCCTGCAAAAGACGCAAAAAAAACTGGCAGAGCTCGAAGACGGGACGTTGACCAAAGAGGATGAAGTGGAGCAAATGAAAAGAGCCCTTCATCGCTTACGTCATCTCTCTTCCGAAGTCAAAATGCTCAACCGAGAAGAGATCCTCGGGCAGAAGATTTCCCTTTCTCCTCCGACAACATTTCCTTTAATTCAGCCCCTTGGACGAGGGGATTTTTCCTCGTCGTTTCTCCGAGATGCGTCTCAGATGAGTGATGCGGATCGCTTCCTCTTGGCCCTCTACGCTCAAGATCAACTGAGTCGCATTGGCCAGGAGATAGAGATGGGTGTCAACGGGGAAGTGGATGAAAAGATAGGTCTCTTGAATTATCTCGCTCACAACCCGAGTCCAGCTGCACGTGCAAGTCTCTTGGCATCTGGGGAGATTGAATCTGATCCCCTCACCTTCTCAAAGAAATTCCAAGAATTACGGGAGCAATCCCTTCAGTTTGCTCCAATCTTCGATCAGGCGAGAATCTTCTTTGAAGATCGACAGGAACTCGGGGCTGCTACTCAATTGACGAGTTCTGATCGGAGCCAGATTCAGAGAATTTCCTATCTCCTGAGCCTCTATGGGGACGTTATGGTTCCGACTCCGACGATGGTGCAGGAGACCTTCCTCAGCCAGGGAAAGGAAGTTCAGGCGAAGCTCTTTTATGACCATCGAGATCTCTTAATCTGTGCGAATCTCGCCCATGAGGGGGGAAGTATCAATGTGTATTTCGACCCTGCAGGGGATGTCCTCGGTGTCTTTCAGGGAGAGAGTGGAGAGGTCTTAGGCCTCTTTGATTCTCCCCACGTCATGAGTGACAACCCTTGGCTTCAACAAGCACGTGCCCTCTACCAAGAAAAGGGCCAACTCAAAAAAGAACCCCTTCAATGACCTTGAGGGGGTTCTTTGCGTGTAGGGCTTTGGTAGAATTTGAATCGTGTCAGGGAGCGCGAGAAGACTGCAGAACTGACGACGCCTAGAGAAAGACTTGCGGCGATGAAGAACGTCTCGACGCTCGTCCGTGCGAAGAGGCCATAGTCTTGCTCGATGAGTGCGCTCATGGCGTAATACATCCCCGCTCCCGGAACGAGGGGGATGAGCCCGGGGAGGATGAAGATGGTCGCAGGGGTTTGATAGCGACGGGCGAGGATTTCTCCAATAATCCCCACGAGAAACGCAGATAGAAATCCGGCGAGAATGAAGTTTTGAGGGTTTGCTCCGAGAATGGCCTCGTAGACCACATAGGAGAGCCCGCCACCAATACTTGCCGCAAGCATGGTGCGACGAGGCGCATTGAACATCAAGGAGAACCCTGCAGTTGCAATGGTTGCCGCAAAGAAGTAGATGACAAGAGTCATAGGAATCCCCTCCACATGCGATAGTTCAGGACCACCCCCACTCCAAGGGCGATGGCCAAAGCCACGAAGATGGCTTTTGTCAACCCAATGAGCCCCGAGAGGAAGTCACCACTCATAATATCTCGCACCGCGTTGGTAATGGCGACACCGGGGACGAGAATCATGATGACCGAGATAATCGTCTTATCCAAGTGATTGCCAAGTCCTAAAATCACTCCGAGTAGGGCCAATCCAGAGCTTAAAAAAGCCCCAAGAAAAGCCTCGATGAAGAAAGACAGTTTCTTTTCACTAAAGAAAGTGATGGAGAGATAGACGAAGAGGGAGATGAAGAAGCTGAGGAGAAAATCTGCTGCCGTTCCATCAAAGAGAATACTGAAGAATGCACTCGCCATCCCTGCAGCCGCAGCGCGTAATGGGAGGGGGCGTGGTGGTTTTTCCGAGAGCTCGCGAAGAGCTTCACGTCCCTCGGAAACGGAAATCTCTTCTTCAACAAATCGTCTGGAGAACTGATTGAGCTCCACAATCTTTTCTAAGTTGACACCACTCTCCCCGACGGTTTTTAACATTGTAATGGTCTCATAATCGTATTCGAGGGAGAGGAAGAGGGCGGAAGTTACCCCGAAGACGTCGATGTCGTAGAGATTTTTTCGTGTGGCACACATTCTTTGAATCGTATCCTCTGCACGATAGATTTCCGCACCATTTTGCAAGAGGAGTTGCCCCACGAGAAGGGAGAGGCTCATGATGTCCTGGGCCTCTTCTTTATTTTTGACTTTCCAACTCAACGGTAATCACCCCTCTTCAATCCGTTTTAGTTTCTCTTTACGGGAGAGCTTCTTGATGGCCATCTCTTCGCGGAGGGCTTCAGACTTTGTGGCAAAAGACGTACAATAGACGAGATGAAGTGGGCTACGTCCCCGCGTATACTTTGCGCCAGTCCCCTCTCGATGTTTCTTTAGCCTCTTCGCAAGATCTGGTGTAGAACCTGTGTAAAGGGAGCCGTCATTGCAGCGGAGGATGTAGACATAGTACCTGCTCATGAGAGAATCCTTCGCCAGTGGGAGGATGTGTAGCCCTTATTCTCGAGATAGCGCGCCATCTTTCCGTACTCTTGTCGATCCTTTGGAGAGAGATGGTGAAACTTTTTCTCGAGGAGCTCACGAACCTGTTCCTCCCAGATCTCCTCGTCAATGGAGGAGAGGGCCTCTTCGATGAGTCTTCTTGTAACTCCTTTTTGAAGAAGCTGCGCCGAGATTTTCCGTGGTCCGTCTTTCTTGAGATGGGTCTTGTCCTTGACAAAATCCTTGGCATAGAGGGCATCGTCGAGAAAACCCTCCACTTCGAGCCAGCGAAGAGCCTCTTCAATGGCATCTTCCTGTAGCGGGAAGTCCCGAAAGGTGTCGCGAATCTTCTGCTCCACTTCTTTACGGGTTTTGCGGCGCATAGCAAAGCGCATCCCGACGCGCCTTGCCTTCACAAAGTCATTGTAGCGTTTCAGTTCTTCGCAGATGTCTTGGTGGCACTCTTGGCCCTTGTAGATGGTGAAGTGGACGAGGGTATCTTCTTCCACCTCGAGACTCTGACCATCGGAGAATGTGATGGTATAGAGCTGCTCTTTTCCTTGATACGCAATGTTTTCTACGAGAATCATGGGTGCCACCTCCAGATGACATTGTAACATATGAGAGCGACGACGAAGGACACTTCTCCGCCACGGTCTAGATTTTCTAAACATGAAGAGTGGGATAGTGATATAATAAAATGGACTGTGTTATGGAAGGAAAGGGGCGTTATCATCGAGAATCTCTTGTCTGAGCACATTGCATTCATAGAAAGACTGGAACAATTTAAGTCGACCTATCGGAAGACCCATCTTCGCGATGAGAACCGCTTTGAGGACGATGCACAACATAGCTTTCATGTGGCATTAATGGCCCATGTCCTCAGCCAGTATGCGGATCGTGTCATCGATGTGAATCGGGTGTGCGAGATGCTTCTCGTTCACGACATCGTGGAACTCGAGGCGGGAGACACCTTCGCCTATGACGAGGTCGGCTATCAGGATAAAGCCCTTCGGGAAACAAAAGCTGCAGAGCATATCTATGGAGCTTTGGGGGAGAAGGGCCAGGAGTTTCACGCTCTGTGGCGGGAATTTGAAGAGATGCAGACCGATGACGCTCTCTTCGCCAATGGCATTGACCGGCTCCAGCCCATTCTATTAAACCTTCAGGAGGATGGGGGAACCTGGAAAGAGCACGGCGTGCCCAAGGCGGCGATCCTAAAGCGTCTAGCGCCCCTGGAGAGGATTTCGACACCTCTCTATCACTTGGCACGGACACGTATTGATGAGTACTTTGACGGGATGGAGGAGAAGGCATGAACACCGCTTATGATGTGATTGTAGTTGGAGCAGGTGCCGCTGGGGTTTTTGCGGCCTATGAGTTTGCGAAGATGAAGACCAACCTCAAGGTGCTCGTCATCGACAAGGGAAACCCCATTGAACGAAGAATCTGCCCCATCAAAATCGGGAAGGTGGAGCAGTGCATCTCCTGCAACCCCTGTAACATCATGAATGGATATGGAGGGGCCGGGACCCTCTCCGACGGGAAGTACAACATCACCAACAACTTCGGCGGGGAGTTGTGGAAGTTCATTGGTGCGGACCGTGCCCTTGAAACGATGCGCTATGTGGACGAGGTCCTCTGTAGTTTTGATGAACACGAGAGCAAACTTTACTCCACAGCGCATACCGACCTCAAAACACGAGCTCTTCGCTATGACCTCCACCTCCTCGACGCCCAGGTGCGCCACTTCGGGACGGATCGGAACGTGAAGATTCTCGAGAAGATCTACAACTACTCCAAAGAAGCGGTGGACATGCTCTTTAGAAAGACGGTGACCACCGTCGAAAAACAGGGGGAGGGCTTTGCCATCACCACCAGTGACAATGAGCGCTTCACCTGTAAAAAACTCGTCCTCGCCTCTGGCCGGTCTGGGTCCAAGTGGATGAGTAGCATCTGTGAGAGCTTCGGGATTGGCCTTGCCAGTAACCAAGTAGATATCGGGGTGCGTGTCGAGATTCCCGCGGAGATTTTCAAACACATTACCGACGAGGTCTACGAATCGAAAATCGTCTACCAAACCAAGGAGTATAACGACTTGGTGCGGACCTTCTGCATGAACCCCTACGGACAAGTCGTGGCGGAGAATACCAATGGCATCATCACCGTTAACGGACACTCCTATGCCGACCCAGCTCTCCAAAGTGAGAACACGAACTTTGCCCTTCTCGTGAGTAACACCTTCACCGAGCCCTTCAAGGATTCTAATGAGTACGGGGAGAGTATTGCACGCCTTTCCAACATGCTTGGGGGAGGGGTCCTCTTGCAGCGCTTCGGGGATTTGGTCAAAGGGCGCCGCTCCAGTGCAATCCGAATGGAGCGCTGCTTTACGCGCCCGACCTTAAAGGCAACCCCAGGGGATTTGAGCCTGGTCATTCCAAAGCGTCAGCTCGACGACATCATTGAAATGGTCTATGCCCTGGATAAAATTGCGCCAGGGATGGCCAACGACGACACCCTCCTCTATGGGGTGGAAGTGAAGTTCTATAATTCTAAAGTCCAAGTGGATGAAAATCTCGAGACATCTCTTGAGGGACTCTACATTGTGGGAGACGGCGGTGGAGCGACCCACTCCCTGAGCCAAGCCAGTGCAAGCGGCGTTCTCGTCGCCCGTCGCCTCCAAGAGATTCTCGGTTAGGAGGAAAACATGAAGATTCTCCTAGTTGAAGACGAGGAGCCAATTCGCAAGTTTGTCAAAATCAATCTCGAACGCGAAGGATTTGAGGTCTTTGAAGCGGGAAGTGGGGAAGATGGTATCGCCCTTTACCACAAGGAACATCCAGCGATTGTGGTCCTCGACGTCATGCTCCCGGGGATCGATGGTTTTGAAGTCTGTGAGACCTTGAGAAAAGAGAGTCCAGGGCTTGGCATCATTATGCTCAGTGCAAAGGCGGAAGACTACGACAAGATCATGGGCTTACAGTTTGGATGCGACGATTATTTGACAAAACCCTTTAATCCCACGGAGCTTACTCTTCGTATTCGCTCCCTTGAGCGGCGCCTCTCCCCGAGCGATGTCGTCGATCATGGGCAAGACACGATTCAATCGGGAGTGTTTCGCCTCGATACTTACGGGCGAAAATTCTACAAGGGCAGTGAGGAGATTGAACTCACGCCGACAGAATACCAGATTATTCACTTGTTTCTTACCAATCCTGGACGCGCCTTGACTCGGGACGAAATCCTAAACCTCGTCTGGGGAAAGGATTTTGTGGGAGATTACAAGATTGTCGACGTCAACATCCGGCGCCTTCGTTCAAAGGTGGAGGAGAACTCAAAGAAACCTCAATACATCGAGACGGTTTGGGGAACGGGGTATCGATGGCGTGAAGAGGCTGGAATGCGATGAGACGGGGAGGAGTCGCCGGGCGCCTCGTCCGCAGTTTTCTCGTCATCATTTTCATTACCGTCTTTATCATCGATGCGGCGACGATCTCCGCGTATCGCTACGTCTCCTACAAGGGGATTGAAGCCCAGCTGGCCTTCCGTCAGGAGAATAACGCCCTCACTTTTCAGCAACTTGAGCACGGGGAAGCCTTGGAGGACATCGTCTATCGTGGCGATGTGTTTGAGGTGGACAACGTCCGGGCCCAAGTCCAGGTCATCGATCCCAAGGGAAGGGTACTCATCGATTCCCTCGGGGCTGTGGGGGAGGACGCCTCCGCCTACAGTGACGTCCAGGCCGCACTTCAAGGGGAGCAGGCAGTTCGCCGCGGCAGTGTGAAATTTTCAGACGAAGAAGTCTTAAGTCTCTCCTCACCACTCTGGGATCACGAAGGGGAGCACGTCCTTGGAGTGTTGCGCTATAGTGCATCATTGACTCAAACGAATCAAGACATCTTACGCCTGAGCCTTTTCGTCCTCGGCTTTGGACTCTTTGTCATTCTTCTGACCACCCTCGTCTCGCTCATCCTCGCGCGCTCCATTGTGCGCCCCGTCAGGGAATTGACCGACGTGGCGGAGAAGATGCGAGATGGCCATTACCAGGAGCGGACGAATCTTCGCTCTGGAGATGAGCTGCAGAAACTCGGGGAAACGTTGAACACCCTTGCGGAAGAGATCCTCAAGAAGGACCAGATTAAGAATGACTTTATCTCCTCGATTTCCCACGAGTTGCGTACGCCCCTGACCTCGATCAAGGGGTGGGCGTCGATTCTAAAGAGCACGGACCCTTCTGAGCAGAGTCTCTTTCAAGATGGACTTGGGATTATTGAACACGAGAGCGACCGGTTGACGAAGATGGTGGAGGAACTCCTCGATTTCTCACGGTACATCTCGGGACGAATTACTCTCAAAAAGGAGACCTTCAACGTCGTCGAAACCTGTCGTGAAATTGCAAAGCAGATGGGCCCACGGGCGCAAAGCTTTGACCTCGAATTCTCCTGGGAACTTCCAGAGGGGCCAATTCTCCTACTCGCCGACGAGGACCGACTGCGCCAGCTTCTCATCAACCTCTTGGACAATGCGATGAAATTTACAGAACCGGGTGGAAGGGTCTTTCTTGGTCTCTCAGAGGACGAGGACGCAGTGAAGCTCCTCGTCGAGGATACAGGCGTGGGGATTTCCCCTGAAGATTTGCTCCACGTGAGAGAGAAATTCTACAAGGGGAAACACTCGAAGAGTCACAGTGGAATCGGCCTCTCCATTTCCGATGAGATTGTCAATCTTCACCACGGAACCATGGACATCTTCTCGAAGGAAGAAGAGGGGACGAAGATTCAGATTCGCCTTCCCAAGGAGGTGGAGGGATGAAGAGAAGAACAAGCCTCATATTCCTTCTCGTCCTAACTCTTTGTATGGGATGTACTCAAAAGATTGGGGCAGGGCACCACATTCGCAAACCCCATCTGACAGAGAATCCCCTCGTGGGGAAATGGACGGTCACCAAGTGCATCTATACCGATGGACGGGCGGCGGATAGTCGATTGACCAAGGAATTCATCGGGATGGACTCCATCTTCCTTCCAAATCGGGTCCTACTGCAAGACCAATATCTCTCCAATGTCGAGTACGAGAGCCTCCTTTTAACGACAAAACATTTCTCCAGTCACTACGCCAACGTGAACCCAGAAGTTCTAGGAATTACAGAAAAGGAACTTTACCTCATCCGCATCCATGAAGGCGCCTCTTCTGGCTTGGAGGTCCTTCTCTCGAACCCGACGACACTCTATGTCAAATGGGGAGAGATGTTCCTTCAGATGTCCAAAGTCTCCGATCGCGCCACGGATC
This sequence comes from Bacillota bacterium, assembly GCA_023442775.1. GTDB lineage: Bacteria > Bacillota > Clostridia > Tissierellales > Peptoniphilaceae > JAEZXH01. The sequence goes on along the minus strand of JAEZXH010000018.1, from coordinate 327,075 downwards.
AGGCCCTTGATCGACTTCTCGCTTCGCGGGAGGTGAAAAGTTGAGGAGCCTCTCATCCTGCGCTATAATGGGGGAAGAATTAGAAAGTGAGGAGAAGATGCATCAACTACTTTCTGTCTTTGCAGACCATATGGTCTATGTGGCGATCGCAGCGATTGTTCTCGTCGTCGCCATGCTCATCACCATTCTCGTCCACGCTGCGGCAAAACAACTGCGGTTTATGAAGTACGTTCCCGGTCTGGTCTTTGTCCTCGTGGGGATGATTGCCCTCTTTATGGTCGCCAATCGCCTCTTTGAAAAGAGTTCCCTCGACAATCTCTTCGTGGCCATGCTCGGCATCATGGGAGGATTAGAGTCTCTTTTTCTCGCCATGTTACTGGGAAGTCTTTCTTCCCATCGCGACCATTAAAAAAGAGCCCTGCGGGGCTCTTTTTTGTTTAGGATTCGTAACGAAGGAGGAGTTGGTTGTTTTCGACGAGGTCATTTTCTTTTGTGAAGACTCCCGAGACTTTTCCTTCGCGGTTGGCCACAATGTTGGTTTCCATCTTCATCGCTTCGATGACGAAGAGGACATCACCTTCGTGGACCTCTTTGCCCTCTTCGACGTGAACGGCGACAATCTTCCCGGGAATTGGGGCCCCGACTTCATCATCGTTGTTCTCATCGGCGTAGAGGGTGACCTCAGAGGATACTTGTTGGGAGGCGAAGGTCGTGTCTTCAATGGAGATGGTCCGACGGTTTCCATTGATTTCGAAAGTGAGATTACGCGTTCCATCGGGTTGAAGGCGACCGATCTCCACGAGGGTGACGATGAGGGTTTTTCCTTCATCGAGATTGATCTCCGCGGTCTCCCCCTCCATGAGGCCATGGAAAAAGACATCGCTACCCAGGCGCCACAGTTCACCATGTTCCTCACGATTCTTGAGGTAGTCTTCAAAGACCTTCGGATAGAGAGCAGAGCTCAAGAGGTCCTTTTCCTCAGGGTCGATGCCAAGGCCCTGAAGTTTTTCCCGATGTGCATCGAAATCTTCATCCTCGAGGAGTTCTCCAGGACGGCAAGTGATGGGTTTTTCTCCCTTGAGAATCATCTCTTGAAGATCCTTGGGGAATCCTCCATAGGGTTGGCCCATCATGCCGCGGAAATAGGTCATGACAGAATCTGGGTAATCAAGGCCGCGGCCCTTCTCTAAGATATTTTCAGGGGTCAGTTGGTTTTGAATCATGAAGATGGACATGTCGCCCACCATCTTGGAGGATGGGGTGACCTTGATGATGTCACCAATCATCGTGTTGACAGCCTTATACATCTCCTTGACTTCCTTGAACTTGTGCCCAAGGCCAAAGCTTTCCACCTGAGGTTTCAAGTTGGAGTATTGTCCCCCGGGAATCTCATAGCGGTAGATTTCCGTGGTTCCGCTCTTGAGGTCGGACTCAAAGTTTGCGTAGACGGGACGTACAGCAGCCCAGTACTTGGAGATTTCTTCAGCAGCCTCTACATTAATATCCGTGTGACGCGGAGTATTTTCCAATGCGGCGACAACGGAGTTGAGAGCGGGTTGAGAGGTGAGTCCGCTCATGGAGTTCACCGCCGTATCTGCAATATCGACACCGGCTTCTGCAGCCATGAGAATCGTCGCCACACCATTGCCTGTGGTGTCGTGAGTGTGCAGATGGATGGGAATGGAGATTTCATTCTTAAGGGCGGTGATGAGCTTCTTTGCGGCGTAGGGTTTCAAGAGACCGGACATATCCTTGATGCCTAAGATGTGAATCCCTGTCGCCTCGAGCTCTTTCGCGAGGCGGACATAGTAGTCGAGGGTGTATTTGTCCCGGGTCTCGTCGAGAATGTCGCCGGTGTAGCACATGGCCGCTTCTGCAACTTTTCCAGATTGAAGGACTTCGTCGATGGCAAGGCGCATGTTCTCGATCCAGTTGAGGGAGTCGAAGATGCGGAAGACGTCAATGCCTCGGCGAGCACTCTCTTTGACGAACCGTTTGACGACGTTGTCGGGGTAGTTTTTATAGCCCACGGTGTTATTGCCGCGGATGAGCATCTGTAAGAGGAGATTAGGCATCTTTTCCCGCAAGAGGTCAAGGCGCTTCCAGGGATCTTCTTCGAGGAAGCGATAGCAGACGTCGAAGGTGGCGCCACCCCACATCTCCATGGAGAAAAGCTCGGGCATGTTGTAGTTGTAGGCCTCGGCAATCTTCACGAGGTCAATGGTGCGCACGCGGGTGGCCATCAGGGACTGGTGGGCGTCGCGCATGGTGGTATCGGTGAGGAGGAGTCGCTCCTGTTTGAGAATCCAATCGGAGAGCCCCTTTGCCCCATCGCGTTCGAGTCGATCTTTTGTGCCGAAGGAGGTCGTCCCACGATTTTCGGGAATGGAGGGCACATCGAAGTGTTTTTGTAAGACGTTGGGGTCATTGACGATTTTATTCCCGAGATAGCGCATGAGGCGAAGTTCCCGGTCGGGCTTTGAAGTAATCGCAAAGAGAGAGGGATTTTCCGCAATGAAATCCGTATCACAGGTGCCGTCGAGAAATTCCGGGGCGTGAAGGACGTTTAACAAGAAGCCGATGTTCGTCTTGACGCCACCAATGCGCAGCTCTCGCAAGGAGCGGCTCGCCTTTGCCACCGTATCCTTCCACGTCCTGCCGTGGGTGATGACCTTGACGAGGAGGGAGTCGTAATAGGGGCTGATGGTCGCCCCAGTAAAGCCGTTGCCCCCGTCGAGACGGACCCCGAACCCAGAACTGGAGCGATAGAGGGTAATCTGGCCCGTATCCGGGGCAAAATGGTTCAAGGGATCTTCCGTCGTGACGCGACACTGGATGGCAAACCCGCGTTGGCCAATACTCTCCTGGCTCTCAATGCCAATGGCGGGATCGTCGAGGCGATACCCCTGCGCGATGAGGATTTGTGCCTGGACGAGGTCGATGTCCGTGGTCATCTCCGTGACCGTGTGTTCCACCTGAATCCGCGGGTTGACCTCGATGAAGTAGTGATTGTGATTCTTGTCTACGAGAAATTCCACCGTTCCCGCATGGGAGTAGCCGATGGAGCGGGCAATCTTCAAGGCGTCTTCACAGATTTTCTTCCGCAAAGAGACGGGAAGGGAGAAGGCAGGGGTAAACTCCACGACCTTTTGGTGACGACGCTGAATCGAGCAATCCCGTTCGTAGAGGTGGACGATGTTTCCCTCTTGGTCGCCGAGGATCTGGACTTCAATGTGCTTCGGCTTTTCGAGGTATTTTTCGATGAACATCGCGTCGTTTCCGAAGGCCTTTTTCGCTTCGCTACGGGCACTGTAAAATTCTCGAAGGAGTTCCTCTTCAGAATAGACGACGCGCATCCCACGGCCACCACCTCCTGCAGCGGCTTTAATCATCACGGGATAGCCTGCCATCTTGGCAAATTCCTTCGCTTCCTCGTCAGAGTGAATGGGTTTTTCCACTCCTGGAATGGTGGCGACACCAGCTTCCTTAGCGACGATTTTCGAGGAAATCTTATCGCCCAAGGCTTCCATGACATCAGGGCTTGGCCCAATAAAGACAATTCCTTCTTCGGCACATCGTCTTGCGAATTCAGCATTTTCTGAGAGGAATCCATAACCTGGGTGGATGGCATCGACGCCCTTATTCTTCGCAAGGGAAATAATGCCTTCGATATCCAGATAGGCCTCGAGAGGGGAACGGCCCTCTCCGATGAGGTAGGATTCATCAGCTTTTGTACGGAACAGCGCAAGTTTATCTTCTTCTGAGTAGATCGCCACAGAGCGGATGCCCAATTCCCGACATGCACGAAAGACACGAATGGCAATTTCACCGCGGTTGGCTACGAGGACACGTTTGAACGAACGAATACCCATAATACCTCCCCTTTATCACACTAAACTTTTCCTACAATTATACACCCTTTGACAGAGGAATGAAACGGACGAAAGGCTTTTTCGTGAGGACAAAGATGAAAAGGAAGGGAGGTATGGGAAGCCCTCCTCGATTGTGGTATACTGAACACAGTTGGCTTGTGCCAGTTTACACTAGAAAAGGTAGGTGACGCGATGAGTTCCATCGTCATGAGTGAACTGACAAAGAAATTCGGGCGCCAAGTGGTGTTGGACCACGTCAACCTCGAGGTTCTCGACGGAGAATTCTTCTCCATCTTAGGACTGAACGCTTCGGGGAAGACGACGTTTATGCAACTTCTTTTGCATTTTTTGAAACCGAGTAGTGGTGAGATTAAGATTTTCGACATGGAAGTGAAGCGCGATGCGGCGGCAATCAAAGAATACGTCGCCGTCGTCACACAAGAATGCCTCTTCCCAGGTCATCTAAAGCCAGATGCCATCTTCCAAAAGACATTGCATCTTCGCCACTCGAATCATCGAGACGAACTTGAGGAGCTCAAGGAGTACTTTGACTTCTACGAGCGCCGTTGTTTCCAAGATTTGAACCAAGAAGAGAAGAAAGTTTTCGCCATGATCAATGCCCTCATGGTCAAACCAAAGCTTCTCATCCTCGACGAACCCACCCTCGGCGTATCCGAGGAGATTGAGCAAAAGTTTTTCCGTCGCTTAAAGCTCTTGCAGCGCGACGAAGGGATGACGGTTCTTCTCTTGACGAGCTCCCTTCCTCTGGCCCAACGCTACAGCGATCGTGTGGCTTATCTCCACGATGGACGCATTCAAGATTTAGAGTCCATGCAGGAAAAGACCACAAGAGATAAGGTCGTTCAGATTTTCGACGCCCCCTTCGGCACCGCTCCCCTTGAGGAGATTGGTGCAAAACTCATTCAGAGCGAAGACCCGAAGAGCTATTATTTTGACGGAGAGTTGGCGCAACTCTCTCAAGCGATTGTCGATGCTCGCCTCGCAAATTACAATGTGAAAGATGCGGATCTTCGGGACAAGATTGGGGCCTACTACACGAAGACCTCAGTTCCAGGAGGTGAACAATGACCATGTTTGGAATGCAATGGCGCGCGAACTTTGGAAAGATGATTGCCTGGGCGATTGTCTTGGCCATTCTCGCGGGCTTAATGATTGCTTTCTTCCCCTTGATGCAAGATGAGAGCACAAAAGGCATCTATGATTCTTTCGTGACGCACCTCAGCCCAACCCTTCAGCAAATTTTGGGAGTTAACCCAGATCTGAAGATCGACCACATGGGAGAATATCTCGCATTCATCTATCAGTACCTTGGCGTGCTCATCGCCATGTTTGCCATGCAACTCGGGGCGAGTGCCCTCTCCCGCGATCAAGAGACTGGGGTCATCGAATATCTCTACCAAAACCCCGTGTCCAGAAGTGAGATTGTCTCCGAGAAGCTTGGGGCCAATGTGGTCCTCTATCTCCTCTTCTTGGTGATTCTCGCTGCGGCAACCTTTGGCATCAGTATCATCTTCCAACCCATCGACATGAGAAAACAGGAAATCCTCTTTGCGATTGCCATGATTTTCGTCGGCCTTCTTGGACTGGGCCTCGTGTGGATGGCCGTGGGCTTTTTGATCTCTGCCCTCGCAAACTCCCACCTTTTTGCGGATGCTTTGAGTGTTCTCCTCGTCCTCGTCGGCGTAGTGGTGCAGTCCGTCCTCTACTACATTGGCTATGCTGAGGTGGCAAATCTTGGTGCTTTCCAAGGATTTCTTCCCCTCTCCCTCTATCGGGCCGCACCGAACCTTCTCGGCATTGGCGTAAGCGTCGCCGTCTTTGTGGTGTGCATCCTCTTGACCTACGTCATCTATGGGAACAAGGAATTGAAATACTAAGTGGCCTCGGGCCACTTTTTTATTACAATAAAAGAGAAGAGTTCCATAAATGCCAGTCTAGTGCATTGCAATATGTTCCGTGGTACAATTAGTAGGACCATTGATTGGAGGATACCTATGCAATGTGAACGAGTGACAACGAAGGAGCAGATGAAGGAATTTGTGGAACTGCCCTTTCGACTCTACCGCGACTACCCCTATTGGGTCGCACCGTTAAAAAAAGAAAATCTAAAGTACATGATGGGGAAGAATACGGAGCTTTTGCACTGTCCTCATGCCCATTTTCTCGTGAGAGAGGGACGTCTCGTCCGAGGGAGGATCCTCGCCTTTGTCGATGAAGAGCTCAATGAATATCACGGGACAAAAGTGGGGTATCTCGCCGCCTACGAAGCGGAAGACGACCCAGAAGTTTCGTCTCTTCTCTTTTCCGAGGCGGAAGCCTTTTTAAGAGGCCTGGGCATGGAAGAGGTCAAGGGACCCGTGAGTCTCCCAGGAGGGGAGGATCACCGCGGTCTCGTCGTCGAGGGATTTGAAGAGATTCCCGCCATTATGAACACGACGAATTTTCCCTACTACAACGATCAATTTCTCGCAGCGGGGTATGAGAAGTACCACGACTGTTATGCCTTTACCGCCACCCGCGAGGATTTACAGACGCGGGTCGATGAACTCGAGCGCATCTTGCCGAGGGTGCAAAAACGCTACGGCTACCACGTGGACACGGTGGATTTGAAACATCACGAAGAGCGTGACCTCGAGGATATCTACCGAGTCCTCGAAGAAGGACTTCCGAAGAGCTGGCTCGACTTTAAGCCAGTCTCCAAGGAGGAGATTCAAAATATTTTTGCCCAAGTCAAGCCCTTCGTCGATTCAGACCTCGTATGCATTGCGCGCACCGATGAGGGGCGTCCCATTGGATTCGACCTTGCTCTTCCCGATTACAATGAGATCTTAAAGGACTTCCATGGGAAAATGGGACCGCGCCAAGTCCTGAGCTTTTTGAAGAAGAAGCGACACTTTGACCGATTACGCATGTTCGTCCTCTTCGTCATTCCCGAGTTTCAGAAAAAGGGGGTCTCTGCCTCCATTTACTATACCTGCTTCAAAAACGCTGTGGCCAAGGGGTATCAGCGTCTCGAGGGCTCGACAATCTGGGATTACAACCAACCCATGCTCACAGATATCGAAAAGTTTGGAGCGAAGAAAAACATCACCTATCGCATCTATCGGAAGGCCCTCTAGGGTCTTCTTTTTATGCAAAAAAGATTGACCAAGGCTTTTGAAAAGGGAAAACTCTTCCGTCTGTAGGAAAATTTTTTCCTAGAAAAGTTTTTCTTTGGGTGAGAAAGATTTTTCGAAATAAGGTGGAAAGAGCAAGGAAATTCTCAGGTTTTTGCTGAGATAAACTTCTAAAAAACAACCTTTGAAATTTTGAAGAAAACCTTTGACGCAATCTTATCGATGTGATACTATAGACCCATAGTACAGAATGGATTGCACGGTGCGATCCTCGACAGCCAAGGAGGAATACCATGACAGGTTTCAAGACCACCGATGCCCATGAAGCATTCCGGAAAAAAATCCGTGAGTTTGCGGAAACTGAGGTTAAACCGATTGCCTTCATGCTGGATCAGAACAACGAATTTCCCGACGAGGTCGTCAAGAAGATGGGCGAACTCGGATTCATGGGGATTCCCTATGCGAAGGAGTATGGCGGAGCTGGACTCGATGCCACGAGCTATGCCATTGCCGTGGAGGAACTCTCCCGCGTGGATGGTGGGGTAGGGGTTATTCTCTCGGCACACGTCTCCCTTGGTGCCTATCCCATTGAAGCCTTTGGGACGGAAGAACAAAAGCAAAAGTACCTCGTACCCCTCGCCCGTGGGGAAAAGATTGGTGCATTTGGCCTCACCGAACCCGAAGCTGGTTCCGATGCAGGGGGAACGGAGACGACGGCAATCCTCGAAGGGGATTACTACATCCTTAACGGTGGGAAAATCTTCATCACCAACGCTCCAAAAGCAGATACCTACGTGGTTTTCGCCGTGACCCACCCCGGCATGGGAACGAAGGGGATTAGTGCCTTCATCGTCGAAAAGGGATGGGAAGGCTTCACCTTCGGTGATCACTATGACAAGCTGGGGATTCGTTCTTCCTCGACGGCAGAACTCATCTTCAACAACGTCAAGGTCCCCAAGGAAAATCTCCTCGGGAAAGAAGGACAAGGGTTCAGAATTGCGATGCAAACCCTCGACGGCGGCCGCATCGGAATTGCGGCTCAGGCTCTCGGGATTGCACAAGGTGCCTATGAATCTGCCCTTGCTTATTCCAAAGAACGTGTGCAATTTGGTCAACCTATTGCTGCACAACAAGCTATTGCCTTCAAGCTCGCGGACATGGCGACGAAACTTCGCGCCTCTCGCCTCTTAATCTATAGTGCTGCGGAACTGAAGCAAGCCCATGAAAGCTTCGGGATGGAAGCTGCGATGGCGAAGCAATACGCCTCTGACTGTGCCCTTGAAATCGTCAACGATGCCCTCCAAATCCACGGCGGGAATGGTTACCTCAAGGGGATGGATGTGGAACGCTTCTACCGCGATGCGAAGATTACCACCATCTACGAAGGAACCAACGAAATTCAACGGGTCGTTATCGCTGCTCACATCATCGGAAAGCTCGCCAAGGCTGAACACGCAGGTTCTCCCAAAGCCGGTGCAAAGAAGAAAGGCGCCGTCACCGGGGAACGCAAAAAGCAGATGTTTGAAGGCGAACCGGAAGAGCAAGTGAAGGCCCTCGTCGAAGCCTTAAAGAAGGACGGCTATGACTTCACCGTCGGCATCGACATCGACACGCCCATCAACGAAGCGGAACGTGTCGTCAGTGTCGGGAAGGGGATTGGCGACGAGTCCAACATGGAACTGGCTCGTGAACTCGCCCATAACGCTGGTGCCGCCCTCGGTGCCTCCCGCCCCGTTGCCGAAACTTTGAAGTATCTCCCCTTGAACCGCTACGTCGGAATGAGTGGTCAGAAGTTCAAAGGAAATCTCTACATCGCTTGCGGAATCAGCGGTGCTGGTCAACACTTGAAGGGAATCCGTGACGCCACCACCATTGTGGCCATCAATAAGAACGCCAAGGCTCCCATTTTCAACAACTGTGACTACGGAATCGTCGGCGACTTGAACGAAATTATGCCCCTTCTCATCGAAGCCCTCGATACGGGAGAGAAGGAACAAGCTCCTCCCATGGTGAAGATGAAGCGCTCCAAGCCACGTAAGCTCGCCCCGAACCACAGCGTCTATGTCTGCAACGGGTGTGGCTATGAATACGACGCCGATCTCGGAGACGAAGAAGGCGACATCGAACCGGGCACGACCTTCGAAAAACTCCCCGATGAGTGGATTTGCCCCGTTTGCGGTGAAGAAAAAGAAAACTTCACCAAGGTCGATTTCCCTGAAGACCGTAAATAATGAGGAGGATCAACCATGTATTGCGTGCGTAAAGTAACGGAAGATCTCTATTGGGTCGGGGGCAATGACCACCGCCTGGCACTCTTTGAAAATATCCATCCGATTCCCCGTGGCGTCAGCTACAACGCCTATGTGCTTTTAGACGAGAAGACGGTCCTCTTCGACACTGTGGACTGGTCCATCTGTCGTGATTTCCTCTCCAATGTGGAACACGTCCTCGATGGAAGAGACCTCGACTATGTGGTCGTCAACCACATGGAACCCGACCACGGTGGTAGCCTTGAAGAAATCCTCATTCGCTATCCCAACGCCAAGGTCATCAGCACGGAAAAATCCTTTATGCTCATGCGTCAATTCGGTTTCGACGTCGATGGACGTGAAATCGAAGTGGCAGAAGGCGACTCCATGAGCTTTGGTGCCCACAACATCGTCTTCGTGGAAGCTCCAATGGTCCACTGGCCCGAAGCCATGGTCTCCTTCGACACCACCAATGGCGTCCTCTTCTCCGCTGACGCCTTTGGTTCCTTCGGCGCCCTCGACGGCAAACTCTTCAACGATGAAGTGAACTTTGACCGCGACTGGATTGACGATGCACGCCGTTATTACACCAACATCGTTGGCAAGTACGGTCCCTTCGTTCAAGCTCTCTTGAAGAAGGCCTCCACCATCGATATCAAGATGATTTGCCCACTCCACGGACCCATCTGGAGAAATGATTTTGGCTACCTTATCGACAAATACGACAAGTGGAGCCGCTATGAGCCCGAAGAAAAGGGCGTCATGATTGCTTATGCAAGTATGTATGGCAATACGGAATACGCTGCGCAAGCTCTCGCCACGAAACTCGTGGAACGCGGGGTGACCAACGTCCATCTCTACGACGTCTCCAACACCCATGTGTCCTACTTGATCAGCGAAGCTTTCCGCCTGAGCCATATCGTCCTCAGTTCCTGCACTTACAACCTTGGAATCTATCCTCTCATGCACAACTTCCTCATGGACATGAAGGCCTTGAATCTCCAGAATCGCACTGTTGCACTCTTGGAGAATGGTTCTTGGGCTCCCAAGTCTGGGGACTTGATGGAAGAATTCCTCGACAACGAATTGAAGCTGATGGACGTCCTTCCTGAGCGCGTGACGGTCAGCTCCTCCCTCAACGAATACGATGAATCCGAACTCGACTCCATGGCCGACGCCATCGTCGAAAGCATGGAAAAGAGCAAGTAAACAAAAAAAAAGAGCCCTCTAATGAGGGTTCTTTTTTATTGGAGAGATTTCCCATTTTCTCCAAAGAGTCCCGTGAGAATCAAGGCAATGGCCCCATCTCCCGTGATGTTACAAGCAGTTCCAAAACTGTCCTGCAATGCGAAGATGGTGAGCATAAGGGCGACCCCCGTGTCGTCAAAGCCGAGGATTCCGGTGATGAGACCGAGAGAAGCCATGACCGTTCCCCCTGGAATTCCAGGGGCACCGATGGCAAAGATGCCGAGAAGGAGGATGAAGAGAAGCATGGCGGTGACACTGGGCAACTCTCCATAGAGGACCTTGGAGACGGTCATGACGAAAAAGACTTCCGTAAGCACCGATCCGCAGAGGTGGATGGTGGAGCAGATGGGAATGGTAAAGTCGCGAATCTTGGGATCGAGGATAGAGCTCTTCCGTGCGCAAGAGAGGGCAACGGGAAGAGTCGCCGCACTACTCATAGTGCCCAGCGCAGTGAGATAGGCGGGGCCATAGTGGCGAAAGACATCTTTCGGGTTTTTCTTCGTGAGGGCTCCGCCGATGGCGTAGAGGAGAGCAAGCCAGATAAAGTGGCCCACCATGACAATGACGACGACCTTGAGGAAGACGGGGAGCTGGTGAATGATTCCGCCCTCGTAGGCGAGTCCGGCGAAGGTGGTGTAAATGAAGAAGGGGAGGATGGGGATGACAATGCGCCGGACGATTTCAAGGACCATGCCGTTGAATTCGTGGAGAAGGCGGTTGACTCCCTCTGCATTGGTCCAGATGATGGCAAGTCCCAAGACGATGGAGGCAAAGAGCGCGCTCATAACAGGCATGAGAGCGGGGATGCTGAGCTCAAAGACGAGTTTCGGCAGTTCCTTTAACCCCGCTGGATTCGAGGTGATGTGCATCATGGGGATGAGAAGGTACCCTGCGAAGGCACTCATGAGAGCTGCGCCAACGCTCGAGAGATAGGAGACGGAGAGCGCCCCCGCAAGGAGCTTGCTTGCATTTCCCTTTAGATCGGCAATCGAAGGGGTGATAAATGCGACGATAATCAAGGGGACCATGAAGAAAATCATTTGGCCGAGAATCTGTTTGACGGTGAGGATGACCTGGATGACGGATTCATTTGCGATGAGACCCGAAAGGATCCCAAGGACGACACCAAGGATGAGCTTGAGGATTAAGGAATCTTTGAGTTTCATAGGCTTCCTTTCATAGAATATGGGAGATTTTCTCCCTGAGATAGGCGAAAATCTGAGGAAGGAGAAGGGTGTGATCGTAGGCGATGGGCAGGATATGATTCGGAATCGGGAAGGAGACTGGCGAGGGATTTTCTACCCCACGAAGAAAACTCAGAGAGTGTTCGGCGTCGTAGGGGAGAGTCTCTATGGGAAATGAGAACGAGAAAAGCCCGGTCTCCTGGTCTCCTGTCCAGCTGAGCCCATCATCAAAACAAAAGAAAGACTGGGCTACTCGGTGAATGCCCTCGCCGTATAGAGAATTGCCTTTCAAGTGGAGGCGGTGGATGAAGATGAGGGGTGAACGCTCTAGAAGAAGAGAGGAAAGGTGATCCTCTGCCTTTTCAAAGAGAGACTCCATCCAGAGACTCGCCCCACGCAGTTGCAGAAGAAACTTCTCCTCGGGACAATTTCTCTGTTGAATCTCAAGGAGAAGACGTTGCTCTTCTTGGATGGAGAGGGGCAAGGGAGGAAGGGAAAAGTACTCTTCTAGAGCCTTGCGATTGACTCCTCGAGTAGAAAATTCTTGATGCAGGAGAAGGGCTTCACTTATGTCTGCCAACGCGGGAGGAATCGGCATGCGATAGGAAAGACACCTCTCTTGAAGGAATGGCTGAGAAAAACGACGGCTCTGAAGAGCAAGGGGTATGCAGACCTCTTCTTGAAGAAAGTGGGTCATCTCCTCAAGAAGTGATGCTTCGTCTTCCGGGGTCGGAGCAAAGAAGAGATGCCGCTCGTCGCCAAAGGCAATGGATGCGCCGATGATGGGATGGTGTTTTGGAGAGAAGCCACCAGTACGAAGAGAAATTAGCGCAAAAGGCGAAGAGCTTGGTCGGTCCAGTGTTTCGATGACTCGTAGGATAACATCACCTCCTTAAAGAGATTGTAACACATTGGAGAAGGAAACCTCTAAAAAGACTAAAAACATGGTATAATTCTCAAAGAGGAGGTGATGGAATGAATTTATTAGGACACTATCGACAATGGACGACGCGAGAGCGCATCCTCTCCACCTTTGCCCTTTGTCTGATCATCGTCGCTGCCTACAGCATTATCTTTTCTGGACCGGAGGCTGTTGCGAATCCGGAAATTCAAGAAGATCTAGAATGGTCGGAGCAACGCGTCCGCGGAGTCCTGACTCGTCGAGGGAACATCCTCTCCGATGAATGGAAAGATGGCACGTGGAATGTTGAGTTTCGACCAACGAGTCACCCCATTCATCTTGAAGAACTCCTCCGAGGCTCTCCCCTAAAGTCTGTGAGCTACGACTACAAGGACGAGGAAGAGTTGTATCGGCTCGCCTTCGCTTTTCCTCCTAAAAAAGTAGCCACCTACTCCCCGAAAGACCCAGAGTCCGAGAACGAGAGTGAGAAAGTTCAGGCGAACCCCATCATTGTCCAACAAAAACCATCACCTCAGAAGCCTTCGCCTCAGAAAACGGCTCCCAAGAACGTCGTAAAACAGCAAGTGTCTATGAACCCTGCTCCACCAATTCCCTCGAAGAAGGCCCCTGTGAAACAAGTAGGGCGAAAAGACCATACGAAGTTGACGGAGAAGGTCACGAACATACTTCCTGCTTCACCAGGCCAAGTTCTGGAGAAAACACAAGAGCTTAAGCTCTCCGAGTTGAATCTCAGCACCCAATACACGACGCTTCTCCCAGCTCCACACGTGGTCGATGAGAATCAGGTCACCCTTCTCGTGAGGGAGGCCCCAGACGGGGTGGAGAGGGAAGCAATTCTCGATTGGGACCCGTTGGAGGAAGGTCAAGGTCTTTCCATGCAGATGGATTTCTCCATCCTTCCCGAGGAGATCCTCGCCCTCTCTCTTGGAAGGGATGGCACCATCATCGAAACGAGAGTGGACTCATCTAAGTCTTTTGTCGCTTTGAACCCTCAGGAAGGACAACTCTTTGGCGTCAAGGCGATATTTCCGAAGAAGGGCATCGTTCAATGGAACATCAATGGTCCCGCGATTCTTATGGATTCCACGCCATGATGAAAAGATGTAGTGGGTTTAGTCTCCTGGAACTCTTGATTGTTCTGGGAATCTTTGGGATGTTACTCACGGTGACTCTCTGGCGCTTCGATGTATTGGGCAAGGTCCAAGAACAACAAGAGGTGGAGAGTCTCTATGATGCGCTTCGGATTGCGAGAAGGGATGCTCTTACTGGAGCGAAGCCTGTTGCCCTACAGATTCAAGAGGGAAGAGCCAACATCCTCGTGGAGGGGAAAGTGGTGGACGAGATTGTTCTTAAGCAGATTCATCTCTCCCCGGGTAGCCCTTTATCTACGGTTGCATTTACAAAGAAGGGGCGTACAGAGGGGCATAGTGCAGGGGTTTTGATGATGGAAGGAAGAAGGCGCTATGAATTTGTGGTATCGCCGGTTACGGGGCGGGTTCGGCTCGTCACCAAGGAAAAACCCTAATCGTCCAGGAACTCTCCTTCGCTTCGAGGGAATGAGCCTTCTAGAAGTTCTCGTTGCGATGGGTCTCTTGGCCCTCTGTTTGTTTCTTATGATTCCCATCGAGAAAAATCGTCAGGCAATGAGGCAGAGGCAATTGGAAGACAAAATTCTCGTGAAAGCTCTTGAACAATCGTGGGAAGAGATTGTTGCAGGAGGAGACCTACATTCTGAGGTGCATGTTGATGGTGTTTCGATTCAAATTCGATCAACGAGGGAAGCGGGGGAAGGACTTGAGACCATTCATCTCCAAGCCATTGCGCCTTCGGGAAAATCCCTCGAGATCGACGGGACTTTGGAAGTGCCGCGGTTTTACACTCCTTGAAGTCTTGGTGGCTCTTGGAATTTTTGCGATAATCATGTTGAGTGTCTCCTCACTTTTGAGTAGCCAAATGCGCCAAGTGCGTAAGACGCGACTGCATGAAATGCAGAAAGTCGAAGCAGAACACGCACTCTCCTACATCCTCGAAGAGATTGATGCCACAGAAGAATATTTCACAGATGGCAACTCCGTCTTCCTTACACAAGTCGACCACAAGCAGAAGAAACGTCACCGGGTTCTCTATCGCCTCGAGGGAAAAACTCTCTATCGCTATGCAGATAAAACCGAGGTCGTCCCGATTCGTCATATTGCCATTCCCGATGGGAAGACCGCGCTTTTGCGAGATGTAGAAGACTTTCAGCTGACAATGGATGAGCGGGTGTTGAGAGTCGAAGTGCAAGGGGAGTCGTATCTTCTTGCAAAAGAACGTGCAATCCGCGGGAAAGTCCAGGTGATTCCATGAAAAAGAAGGGCGTCATCCTCATCGTAGTCCTCATCTTTATTGGAATTTTTGGACTCCTCCTTGCGCAGGTTCTGGGGAGACTCCATCTTGAAATTCTTCTGAACCGTCGGTTTGAAGTCTTGCAAGAACGGGTGGAAAAAGAGAGTCAACTCCGAAGTTTTTGGACCGGGTCCACAAAGGAAGAGACGATACAGCAATTCATCGCTACGTCGAGGAGAATGCTTGGGAAAAAGCAATGGAAGCTCAGGGACTACGCTAAGGGCAGGGAACTCCTTGGAGAAATTCAGCCCAGAGAAGGGGTTTTTCATCTCTCATTGAAAGACAATGGGACGTCCATCATTGAAGGAAATGGACGACTCTATCAGTCCTTTGTCTACGACGAAGAACCCTATGTTCTCGAGGGGGGATTTCCTGAAGAATTTCATTGGACCCCAGGAGCTTCCGACGAATGGATTGTCATTGGCGAAGGACAAATGATTCAGGCAAGGCGTGAGGGGACGGATCTGATCTTTGAGACCTTAAACCCAGAAGGAGAAGGGGAAGTCGTGGCGCAGGCGAGCATGTATCGGCGCATCATCCTCGAAAATCGGGGAACTCTTTTCATAGAAACGCCTGTAGGCTATCAAGGGGTGGTGGTCAATGATGGAGATATTCTGGCAAATGCTCGATTGACACATAAGGGACTGTGGTTTGAACGAGGTAGAAGTCAGGGGCCGATTGAAGTCTTCGGGAAAGTGCTCTTAGAAGGACACGAGTTTGGTGGGGATGCGACCTACAGCTTTGAGCAGATTGTCAACAATGGGAGAATGTGGGATGATCTCTTCGATGTGAGGCTGGAGGGGATTGTACTTGAACCGCACGATTACTTTAATCAGTAAATCCTAGACTTGTCCCAGAGTGCTGGGGTTTGGTATAATACGAAGCGAAGAAGAATTGGAGGAGGAATTTATGATTTCAGCAGGTGATTTTCGAAAAGGTTTGACCTTCGTCATGGACGGAGATGTCTACGAAGTGGTGGATTTCCAACACGTAAAACCAGGCAAAGGTGCCGCATTCGTACGTGCGAAGATTCGCTCTGTCATCAACGGTGGTGCGAAGGAAACGACCTTCAACCCCTCTGAAAAGTATGAGAAAGCGGAGATTCTCACTAAGGAAATGCAGTATCTCTACAACGACGGAACGCTCTACTACTTCATGGACAATGAAACTTACGAACAAATCCCTCTCGAGCGGGAGAGTGTGGAAGAAGCCATGAGCTTCCTCCGCGAAAATGACACGGCCACCATCAACTTCTATGATGGCAAGCCCTTCCGCGTGGCTCCTCCGAACTTCGTCGAGCTCGAAGTCACCTTCACGGAGCCCGGGCTCAAGGGTGATACGTCCTCTGGGGCAACGAAGCCCGCAACGGTGGAGACTGGGTTTACCCTGAATGTTCCCCTGTTTGTGAACATTGGGGACGTCATCCGTATCGACACGCGCACTGGAGACTACATGTCTCGTGTTTGACCCTCTTGTGGGCAAGGAGGAATCATGGAGAACATTTTACAGCGTCTGGCGTATCTTCGAGGCCTCGCAGATGGCCTTGGGATTGGCGATTCTCGAGAAGGGGATCTCCTTGTACAACTGATTGAAGTCATGGAAGACACCGTATCCGAAATCTCCGAGGAAATGGAAAGCCTTTCGGATTATGTGGATGCTGTGGAAGAGGACCTTGGGGAATTGGAAACCTACGTCTATGACGATGAGTTTTCCGAGGATGACGAAGATTTTGACGAACTCGATTTCCTCGAAGACTTTGAAGATTTCGATGAGTTCCCCTGTTGCTCCGAAGACTGCGATTGTGAAGACTGCCTGGAAGAAGGCAAAACTCTCGACGAAGAGGTATAAGAGACGGCTTAGGCCGTCTTTTTTTATGGGTTTGTGTCAAACGAGGAAGATGATGGCGGGGGATTTTGACATGTGCTTTGACTCCTCAAACCTTGTGAAATTCCCGAACTTCTTGCTCCTATGGTATAATAATAGAATCATGCATCAACCGAGCATATGGCTCGATGGGAGGAGAAGATGACAGAAGTTTCGAAACAAGAAAAAAGACAAAACCCTGCGGAACGACTTCTTCGTGAGAGACAGTCAAATCGCGAGGCCCTCGTGGCAATGCTCTACGAATATCGGATGGCAGGTCACGAAGATGCCTCCTTTGGGGAGAAGACGTTAGAGAATTTTGATTTGGTGTCCGGGGCAAAAGACTACGCTCTGGGACATCTCCCGGAAATCATCGATCAGCTCGAGGATATTGATCGATGCATTGAAGAAAACCTCCGTGGCTGGTCCTTACATCGCCTGGCCAAGGTGGACCGCGCAATCCTTGAAGTCGCCGTTTATGAAATGCTCTTCATCCCCTCCATCCCTCATCAAGTGTCGATTAACGAGGCCTTGGAAATTGCAAAACGATTCAGCAATCAGGAATCTGCGCGGTTTATCAACGGTGTCTTGGCCAGTGTCTACCGAAGCCTTGAGGGAGAAAAGTCTTGAGTTCCTCCCTTGGGGTCACGGAACTAAACGCCTACGTACGTAAGGTTCTGGACCTCGATATGTTTTTGCCCCGCATCCGCGTCCATGGGGAGCTCAGTAACGTGACGAGGCACCGGAATGGGCACCTCTATTTTAGTCTCATCGACTCCTCGTCGAAGATTGATGGGATTGCGTTTGATGGGGCCCAGGATGAGGCTTGCGAAGAAGGAGACCACGTTGAAATCGAAGGGAGTATTTCCCTTTATGAACGACAGGGGAGGCTCCAACTCGTCGCGCGGAAGATTACACCTCTTGGAGAGGGACAACTACGCGTGCAGCAACTCGAACTGAAGGAACGCTTGGCGAAAGAGGGCCTCTTCCAACGAGAGAGAAAGCGATCACTTCCACGTTTTCCCATGCACATCGGCATCATCACCTCGCCACAAGGCGCGGCCCTTCAAGACGTGTTACGTGTGGGGCGTCGTCGTAACCCCAAAATGGGGATGGTCCTCTATCCCGTTGCCGTCCAAGGAGAGGGGGCCGCAAAAGAGATTGTTCAAGGGCTTTCCGTCCTCGGGAATCGGCATGACTTGGACGCCATTCTACTCGTCCGTGGCGGTGGTGCCCAGGAGGACCTCTCCGCTTTTCAGGTGGAGGACGTGGTACGCGCCGTGGCCAGCTGTCCCATCCCCGTCGTCACTGGCGTCGGCCACGAAGTGGACGTCAACCTCGTCGATTTCGCCGCAGATCTCAGCGCGCCTACCCCTTCCGCCGCAGCAGAACTCGTCTTTGGATTATACGAGGAAGAAAAACGAAGCCTTGCGTCCATGCTTTCCATGCTGAAGTCGAGCATGGCGAAGAAATTAGAACGCTCGCGCCAGGATTTGTCCATGCGCGAATTGGAGTTACGCCTCGTCGCGCCACAACAGGTCCTCAAGCGTCAGCACTTCCACCTTCAAGAACAACAGGCGCGACTTCAAAAAAGCGTTCAAAATAGTCTTCAGGAAAAGATGGGTGAACTCGAGGCCTTTTCCCTGCGCCTAGAATGGGCCCATCCGAGAAGACGACTTGAGCAAGAGAAGATTAATCTTCAAAAACTCGAGAGAACTTTGAGTTTTCTTCCAAAACAACAAATCGCGAACCAGCGAAAGAGGTTGGATCGTTTGGGCAATCGCCTGAGAAACTATGCCATGACCTCTCCACAACACGTCATTCTCTCCAAGGGCAAGCCCCTGACTGAGATGAAGAGTGTCGCTGTGGGCGAGGCTCTTCGGATTCTCTTCTCCGATGGAACACTTGAAGTCACCGTCACCGCCAGAAAGGAATACCATGAAAACCAAGCACTATGAAGAACAACTTGCAGAGCTTGAGGATCTCATTGTGAAGCTCGAAAAAGGAGAGTTGGGCCTCGAGGAGTCTTTCGAGCACTACCAAAAGGCCATGGAGCTCTATCGCAGCTGTTCTGAGGCTCTGGAGACTATGGAAGAGCGCATTGAAGAACTGACGAAGGCAAAAGAACAATGACCGACGTTGAAAAGATGATTCCTCATCTAGAACAAGAGATTCTCGAAAGAACACGAGAATTCTTCTGTGGCAAAGCGGTCCTCGATGAAGCCGTTCTCTATGCGGTGGGCGGTAGAGGCAAGAGGTTACGACCACTTCTCATGAGCCTCGTGGCATCGAGTTGTGGCGCAGATCCAAAGGAGCTCGCTGCCTACTATACCGCCCTCGAGTGGATCCACACCTACTCCCTCATCCATGACGATTTGCCCGCCATGGATGACGATGACTTCCGTCGAGGCCAACCCACGGTTCACAAGGCCTATGGGGAGGCGGTGGCGATTCTTGCGGGAGATGCCCTTCTCAACTCGGCGGCTGAACTCCTCTTCGATGCCTGCACGAGGGCGCGTGAAGAGGCGAGGCGCAGAGCACTAAAAATTTCTGCCCTCATCATGAAAAAAGCCGGCGTCCAAGGGATGATTGGCGGTCAAGTGAAAGACGTCACAGCAGAGATGAGTGCGCGCCACGAAGATTGGCGGAAGCGCGTGGCCCGAGAAAAGACGGGGGCTCTCTTCGAGGCAGCGGTCTATGCTGGGGTGGTATGGGCAGAGAAAGAGGACCATCTTGAGGCTTGGCTTCGGTTTGCTCGCGTATTTGGAGAAGCCTATCAAGTGCGAGATGACCTGGAAGATGATGAAGAAGAAAGACTTGGAGTCACTCGCGACAGTCTTCTCGAAGAACTCAAAGAGCTCAATGAAGAGATGCATCAGATTCTTGAGGAACTTCCCTTTAAGACGAAGGGAGTTTTGGAACTCGTGGAGGCCCTGTACAGTTAGGAGGAGTCCATGGAGAGAAAGCGCGCAGATGTTCGACTCGTGGAATTAAACCTGGCGCCATCAAGGGAGAAAGCAAAGGCGCTTATCATGGCGGGACAGGTCCTCTGTGGAACACAACGGATTGAAAAGCCAGGAGAACTTGTGGAAGAAGAAGCTCCTCTCACAGTGAAGGAGCATTTGCCCTATGTGAGTCGAGGTGGACTGAAACTAGAAAAAGTCATCCGTGAGAAATCCTTAGTTCTTCAAGGGCTGACTTGTGTCGATGTGGGTGCAAGTACGGGAGGCTTTACGGATTGCATGCTCCAACATGGGGCGCAGAAGGTCTACGCCATCGACGTCGGCTATGGACAACTGGATTACCGACTTCGTCAAGATGAACGGGTCACGAGTTGGGAGCGGACTAATATTCGTTACTTTGATCCCGAGAAGATTCCCGAGCCCGTAGGGTTTGTCTCCATCGATGTGAGTTTTATCTCTCTTTCCCTTGTGCTTCCTGTGGTGAAAGAGATTTTAGCGGAGAAAGCCCGGTTTGTCGCTCTCATCAAACCACAGTTTGAAGCGGGGCGCGAGAAGGTGGGGAAGAAGGGAATCGTCCGTGATTCCAAAGTTCATCTTGAAGTTTTACAGAAAGTCGATTCTCTTCTCGAACAACTCGATCTTTGTCCCCTTGGGTATTTTGTGAGCCCCATTCATGGGACACAAGGGAACAAGGAGTTTCTCGTCTATGGAGAGAAATCCCCGTACCACCCCCTTGATGTTGACTTTTCAGCACTCGTGAAGGAGGAGCCAGATGCTTCGTGAACTCGTCATCCGAAATGTGGCCATCATCGAGGACCTTCACGTCAGCTTCCGGGAAGGACTCAATGTCTTGACCGGGGAGACTGGAGCGGGAAAATCTGTCCTCATTGATGCTCTCGATTGTATCCTTGGCGCTCGTGCTCAAAAGGATTTGATTCGACGAGGGGCGGAGGAGGCCTTTGTCCAAGGTGTATTTTCTCTGCCACCCGACTTTTTACGAAAGCTTGAACGGCGCTTTGACGTGGTCTTTCAAGATGATGAGTGCATCATTACGCGAGAAATCTACCAGTCGCGGCCAGGAGTTGCCCGATTAAACGATCGCGTCATCTCACTTGGGAAGCTTAGGGAACTTACGGGCGCGATTGTCGATGTCTTTGCCCAAAGTGAAGCACTGAAGATTCTCGAACCTGCAGAACAGTTGCGCCAATTGGATTTTTCTGGAGGGGAAGAACATCGACGTCTCCTCATCGCCATGAAAGAGGCCTATGACGCTTACGAGGTCGCAGAGAAAACCTTGAAAGAATCTTCCCTCGACGATGCTCATCGGGCGCGTGAGAAAGATCTTCTCCAATTTCAGGTTCAGGAATTGGAGGATGCTATGCTGACCGAGGAAGATGGAGAGCCCCTCCGCCAGCAATACAAACGGGCTCAATCTGCAAAACGCATCCAAGAGGCCATCGCCGAAAGTCTTCATGTCCTCGGTCGTTATGAGGGAGGGGCCATAGAAAGTGTAGATCGGGCGCTCTCTGGCCTCTATCACGTGAGCGATCTCGATGCCTCCATCCAGGAAATTGTGGGCCTTTTAGAGGAAGCTCGTGAACTCTTGCGCGACCAGAGCTATCGGCTCGAATCGACGTTGGAATCTCTCGATTTTGGCGACGTGAGAGAACTTGAGGACCGAATGAATCTCGTGAATCAACTTCTGTACAAGTATGGCCCAACGGTGGAGGATGCAAAAAAGTTTCTTCAAGATGCGCGGGAACGCCTTGCGTTCTTTGAAGACTACGACTTGCGTATTTCGAAACTTCAAGAAGAAGTCATCCATAAAAAACGTCATGCCGAGGAAGTCGCCAAGGCCCTGACGATGGCTCGAAGACGTTTGGGAGAGCGATTAGGGGAAGACATGACGGCTGCAATCTCTGAGCTCAACATGCAGCACGCAAAATTCTTTGTCCGCATCGAGAAGGCACCTCTTTCTGCGAGAGGCCAAGATGGCGTCATCTTCGATCTTCAAGCCAATGAAGGAGAGGGGGCAAAGCCCCTTGCGAAGGTCGCCTCTGGCGGGGAAATCTCGAGGATTATGCTCGCGCTAAAGAGCCTCTTTATTCTCGAAGAGGACATTCCCACGGTCATCTTCGACGAGATTGACTCCGGCATCAGTGGACGGACCGCTTACGTCGTCGGGCAGAGGTTGCACCAGATTTCAGAGTCGGCCCAGGTCATTGCCATCTCCCATTTACCACAGATTGTCGCCCATGCGGATGCACACTATCTCATCCAAAAAGAAAGAGAAGAAGGTCGAACGACATCACGGATTTATCCCCTGGAAGGAGAGGCGCGAGTGATGGAACTTGCGAGACTCATCAGTGGAGCAGACATTACCGAAACCTCACTCTCCTCTGCGCGAGAGATGCTTGGGATGGAATAGGAGGAACCATGCTTTTTGAAGAACGTACGATGAAATCCACACGCGCATTCGAAGGGAAGGTCCTTTCCGTACGTGTGGATACCATTGAACTGCCCAATCAGCGCTATGCCAAGAGAGAGATCGTCGAACGAGCCAACGCCGTTGGAATTGTCGCCGTCGATGATGGTGGGGATCTCATTCTCGTTCGTCAATTTCGCAAGGCTGCAGAACGAGTACTCCTAGAAATTCCTGCAGGAATGATCGAACCCTCGGAAGAACCCCGTGAAACCGCCCGGCGAGAACTCCGAGAAGAAACGGGATATACGGCGAAGAAAATCTCCTACATCACGGAGTTTTACGCCACCCCCGGCTTTTGCAATGAAAAGTTGACCCTCTTTCTCGCGGAGGACTTGGAAGAAGGGATGCAGGACTTAGACGAAGAGGAGAATGTGGAAGTGGTGAAGATGAGTGTCCCCGACGCTCTCCGAGCCATTGCAGCGGGAGACATCGTCGATGCGAAATCCATTGTCGGGATTTTAGCTTATGAGACCTATTGGAGGAAAAACCATGATTGAACGTGCGATTCAAGATATCCGACGCGCCACGGATTTAGAACCTGAGATTGGTCTAATTCTCGGGTCCGGCCTCGGTGATTTTGCAGAAAATCTTGAAGATAAAGTCTATGTCCCCTACGAAGATATCTCGGGATTTTCGTCGAGTACGGTGGCTGGACACAAGGGGCGTCTCGTCTTTGGGACTCTTGAGGGCAAGAGAATTGTCGCCATGCAAGGACGGGTCCACTACTATGAAGGGATTGGGATCGATGCTGTTGTATTCCCCGTCCGCGTCATGGCGGCTCTTGGAGTGAAGAGGATTCTCGTCACCAATGCAGCAGGTGGCGTCAATCGTGACTTCCAACCAGGGACGTTGATGATCATTCGCGACCACATCAACTATGCCGGTGTGAACCCCCTCGTCGGGCCGAATATTGAAGGGTGTCCTCGCTTCCCAGACATGACCGAGGCCTACCACAAAGCTTGGGCGGACCGGGCACTTTCATTGGGAGAAGAACTGGGAATCTCCATGGAGGAAGGGGTCTACATGTGGTTTAGTGGCCCCAATTACGAAACCCCGGCGGAGGTGCGCATGGCGCGCATCTTAGGTGCGGATGCCGTTGGAATGAGCACTGTTCCAGAAGTCCTCGTGGCGCGCCATCTGGGGATTGAGATTCTCGGCATCTCCTGCATCACCAATATGGCGGCAGGGATTCTCGACCAGCCTCTTGTCCACGACGAGGTCATGGAAATCTCCCGAAAAGTAGCGAGTGATTTCAAGTCTTTATTGACGGCAATTTTGAGAGAAAGCTAAGAGGTCCGTCATGCTAAACATGTATGAACTGATTGAAAAGAAAAAACACGGAGGCTCTTTTACTCCTGAAGAAATGGGAGAATGGGTTCGAAGCTATTGCGAGGGAAATATTCCCGATTATCAAGTGAGCGCTCTCTTGATGGCGATTTGGTTCCAGGGACTGTCGGAAGAGGAGAGTTATGCGTTGACGAAGGAACTCATCGATTCCGGTGATCGGATTGATCTCTCTGCAATCCATGGAACAAAGGTCGACAAGCATTCCACCGGTGGCGTGGGAGATACGGTAAGTCTTATCTTAGGGCCCATGGTTGCGGCTCTGGGCGTTCCCTTTGCGAAGATGAGTGGTCGAGGCCTCGGACACACAGGGGGGACCCTCGATAAACTCGAAGCGATTCCGGGATTTTCCATCGATCGCACCGTAGAGGAATTCATTGCCCAAACCAATGACATTGGAATTTGTCTTGCGGGTCAAACGGCGAAGGTGACCCCCGGGGATAAAAAACTCTATGCCCTGCGGGACGCAACGGCAACGGTGGATCAAGAAGGTCTCATTGCTGCAAGCATCCTCAGTAAGAAAATCGCCGTCGGAAGTGATGCCCTTATTCTCGACGTGAAGGTGGGCAAGGGTGCATTTATGAAAGACGAAGCTTCCGCGCGCTCTTTGGCAGAGCACCTCGTCGGCCTTGGGAAGCGATTTGGTCGCCGCGTTATGGCGGTCATCTCTTCGATGGAAGAACCTCTCGGATTTGCAGTTGGGAACCTCCTCGAGGTGCAGGAGGCGATTCGTGTGATGAAAGGCGAGGGCCCGGAGGACCTGAAGGATCTTTGCCTCATCCTCGGTCAAAAGCTTCTCGTCCTCTCCGGAGAATACACCGATGAAGAATCTGCACGACGAGCTCTTGAAGAGACTTTGGCCTCTGGGCGTGCCCTCGAGACCTTCGAGAAGCTCCTCAAAGCCCAAGGGGCTAATATTACAGATGCTGAGGAGATTCTCGCTTTGCCCCTCTCCAGTCACCACCGTGACGTGTGCGCAGAAAAATCCGGGTGGATTTCTGAACTCGATGCCCTAGAGATTGGAGAAATTGCCCGCATCCTCGGTGCTGGTCGAGCGACGATGGAAGATGTGATCGATCCTGGTGCCGGGGTTCTTCTCACCAAGAAAATTGGGGACTCTGTACAAGAGGGAGATGTGGTTGCGCACCTCTATGGAAAGAGTGAAGAAGCCTTGGAAGAGGCAGGAAAGCGGTTTAGCCTTGCCCTCGGTATTTCGCAAGAGTCCTGTGAACCACTTCCCCTTATTCTCGGTGAAGTCGGAGATGAAACGTGTTAAACTCTCTGACCTCTGTCAATCTCGAAGATTTTCTTTGTCGAGTGATTGCCCTACTCATCGCCGTCGTCGGGCATGAGGTCGCCCACGGTCTCGTCGCCTATTGGCTTGGGGATCGAACGGCAAAGAGTGAGGGAAGACTGAGTCTCAATCCTCTCCGCCACATCGACCCTGTGGGTCTATTGTGTATGGTCCTCTTTCGTTTCGGATGGGCAAAGGCGGTTCCCATCAATCCGTGGTTTTTTAAGCATCGACGACGAGACACCATCTTCGTCTCCCTCGCGGGGGTGACCTACAATTTTATCGCTGCGTTTCTCTGCGCGGGAATCTTAGCCTTCTTGACTGTGTTTGGTGGAACAGGGGAAGGATTTCTCGTCAATCTTCTCTTGACCATCCTCTGGTACAACGTCATGCTCGGAGTCTTTAATTTGATTCCACTGCCTCCCCTTGACGGGTCGAAGGTCGTCATGAGTCTTCTCCCCGGGCGCTTTGAAGAATTCTTTTGGCGCTATGAGCGGTATACCTACTTCATTCTGCTCTTCGCAGTGTTGACAGGTCTCACGAGTCGAATCATCGGTCCCATCATCTACGGACTTATCGATGGGTTCTTCGGATTTTGGAGCAGCGTCCTCTATGTCTTATGAACTCCACCTCGTCGCCTACGAGGGTCCCATGGATATGCTCCTTGAGCTCATCCGTAAAGAGAAAATTGACATCCGCGATATTCCCATCGCTCGGGTCGCTGATGAGTTTTTGAAGGAGATGGAGAAGGCTCACATTGCTCCGGAACAGATGAGTGATTTTCTCGTGATGGCGGCAACGCTTCTCGAGATCAAATCCAAGATGCTCCTTCCGCGCCAAGAGAAAGAAGAGGAAGAGGACCCGCGCCTCGACCTCGTCGAGCGCCTTGTGCTCTACAAGATGTTCAAAGAAGCTGCGGAGACATTAGGGGGCTACGAAAGAGAAGAAAAACGAGCCTTTCACCGGAAGACGAGTGATTGGTTTACGCCCCGGGAAGAAATTTCATGGAAGGATGGGTCCCCTCAAGAACTTGCCGAAGCCCTTGCCCACGTCCTCAAACACCGGCCCACTCAAGAGGAGGACTGGTCCATTCGTGTCCAGCCCGAACTCTTTCCCGTGGCGCGGTGCGTGGAGAGGGTGCGTGGACGCATCCTTGAACAGCCTCAAGTTTCCTTTACGGAACTCTTTGGGCCACAGGCGAGTCGAGAAGAGGTGCTTAGCTTTTTCTTGGCGGGCCTTGAGCTCAGTAAAGGCGGAGAGTTACGGATTTTTGTAGAACGAGGCGAGATATTCTTTGAGAGGAGAAACGATGAGTGATCTACAAGGGACAATCGAAGGGATGTTATTCGCCTGGGGCGATCCTCTAGAGGTCAAAGAGATTGCAGAGGTTCTCCAAGTCACACGACAAGACGTAGAATTGGCATTGGCGCAATTGGAGGCGGAGTACATGCGTCCTGGACGTGGTCTTCGCCTCTGTCGTCGTGGGGAAGGAGTGAGCCTCTCCACAAAGCCAGAAGACTATGAATCCATCGAACCCCTCTTTGTCACCTCAAAAAAGAGAGATTTCACAAAGGCCTCTCTGGAGACACTCGCAATCATCGCCTATCGACAGCCCATTACGCGCGTCGATGTGGAAGATATTCGCGGGGTGGGCTGCGAACGACTGATGCGCGCACTCCTCGATGCGGGATTTATCGAGGAATGTGGTCGATTGGATCGGCCGGGAAAGCCAAAACTCTATCGGACAACGTCGCTCTTTCTTGAGACATTTGGCCTCGAGAGCCTCAGCGCCCTTCCTCCATTAGAGGAGGTGGAGGAAACGGAGGTCTTGAATTTCTTGGAGAATAGCCTATGAGACTACAAAAATATCTAGCTCATGCAGGCGTCGCCTCGCGGCGTCATGCTGAGGAGTATATTCTCGCAGGGCGTGTTCAAGTCAATGGTGAGACTGTGACCACCCTTGGAACTATCGTCGATGAAGGGGATGTGGTGCGCGTCGACGGCTTGAAAATCAAGATTCCCAAGAAGTTTACGACCCTCATGATGAATAAGCCGCGGAAGATTCTCTCTTCTGCATCGGACGATCGCGGAAGAATGACGGTCTGCGATCTCGTTCCCTTTTCATACGGTAGAGTCTACCCTATTGGACGATTGGACTGGGATACGGAAGGCCTCATTCTCCTCACAAATGACGGCGAACTCGCATACAAACTCTCACATCCCTCGAAGGGGGTTGAAAAAATATACCGGGCTCATGTCAAAGGTGTTCCCGATGAAGAAGACCTGGCGGCTCTTTCAAATGGCGTGCATGTCGAAGACTGGGTTAGCGCGCCAGGAAAAGCGCGAATGATTACTGAAAATCGGAGAAAATACTTAGAACTCACGATTCACGAGGGCCGGTATCACCAGGTCAAAAAGATGTGCGAGGCCATCGGACATCCCGTAAAAAGGCTCTGGCGCATCGGCTACGGCCCGTTGCGACTTGGGAATCTAATTCCTGGGATGTATCGAGAGCTCACTGAAGAAGAAGTAAAAGCCTTGGAGGAACTCGTATGATGCCACGAAATATCGTTGAGCGCGTCCACGAAATCCTTGAGAGTGTGGTCCGTCCAGGAATGCGTGTGGTGGATGCGACACTAGGTCGAGGAAAAGATGCGCAAAAACTCGCCCAGTGTCTTCGTGGAGAAGGTGTTCTCTATGGATTTGACGTCCAAGAGGACGCTCTGGCATTGGCGACAAAAGCCCTCGAGAAGTACCCTTACCTCGAAAAGAAACTCCATCTTCTGGGGCATGAACACATGGAAGACGTAATCGCGGAGCCAGTGGATGTGATCGTCTTTAACCTTGGATATCTTCCGCGAGGGGATAAGAGCAAAACGACGATGGTCGCCTCCACTCTTGCCGCAGTAAAGCAATCCCTCAGACTCCTAGGGGAACAGGGGATACTTCTCGTGGCTTGTTATCCGGGTCACGAAGAGGGGAAGAGGGAAGAGGAAGTCCTTCGTGAATTCTTTGCCCAATGTCCCCAGAGAGAGATGACCATCATTCGCGAAGAATTCGTCAACCAGATTCACTGTCCCCCCTTACTCTATCGTGTGGAGGTACACCGATGCGCGTTGCAGTAATTGGCGGTGGGCCAGCAGGGATGATGGCAGCCTATGAAGCTGCTCGCGTCCACGAGGTTCACCTCTTTGACGGTAACGAGAAGATGGGAAAGAAGCTCTATCTTACGGGGAAGGGACGTTGCAATGTGACGAATGCGGCGCCCATCGAAGATTTCTTCGATGCCATCATCCGAAACCGAGAGTTTCTCTATTCCTCGCTCTACTCCTTCTCCAATCGCGACCTCATGGATTGGTTTGAGGAGAATGTTCCCCTCAAAGTAGAGCGCGGCGGCCGGGTGTTTCCTAAATCTGACAAGAGTTCTGATATCCTTCAAGCCTTGGAACGAAAATTGAAAGACCAAGGAGTGAGGATTCACCTGTACGAACACGTGACCTCTCTATCGCAGGACGGAGACGGGTTCATCGTTGAAACGGGGAAGAGAAGAGAGTCCTTTGATGCCGTTGTCGTCGCAACGGGTGGCCTCTCCTATCCGAGCACGGGAAGCACGGGAAAGGGCTACGAATTTGCAAAAAAATTCGGTCACCACATTGTCCAGCCAGTACCAGCACTGACAGGTTTTCGCACAGAGCGGGATGTGAGCCCACTCTCTGGACTGTCATTGCGGAATGTCTCTTTGAAGGCGAAGTGCCTAGGGAAGAAGGCCTACGAAGAACAAGGGGAGGCACTCTTTACCCATCGCGGGATTTCGGGGCCCATTGCTCTTCGTCTCTCGAGCCTCGTCAATCGCGAGAAGGAGTTCTCCCTCTTTCTCGACCTTAAACCGGCTCTAACAGGTGATGAACTCCATCGCAGTCTTCAAAAGAATTTCGATGATGAGCCAAAGAAGAGTCTTAGCTCCATTCTTCGTCTTCGGCTACCTCGAGCCCTGGTCCCCTACATCCTCGAAGAGGCGAAACTCCTAGAGAATCGACCAGTGCATAGCGTGACAAAGAAGGAACGAGAGAGACTCGTCCTCGCGATGAAAAATTTTCCCCTAGGGGGAGCTTCCCTAGAACCCATTGGAGGGGCTATCGTCACGTCAGGGGGAGTTGAGGTCTCAGAGATCGATCCCTCACGTATGCAATCTCGAAGAGTCAAAGGCCTTTATTTTTGCGGAGAGATTCTCGACGTCGATGCATGGACGGGAGGGTACAATCTACAGATTGCATTCTCTACGGGTTTTCTTGCAGGAAAAAGTCTTTGTGAAGACACAGAGAAGGAGGATTAGATGCACTACAATATCGCCATCGATGGACCATCAGGTGCAGGAAAGAGTTCCGTGGCGCGCGCCCTCGCCAAACGACTCGGCATTTCCTATATCGATACAGGGGCCATGTATCGGACCATCGCCTTAAGTCTCAAAAGACATGGGATTGATCTCGCCGACGAGAAGGCATTAGAAACCGCCCTAGAAGCCATGGATCTTTCCTATGTTGATGGAAACGTGGCTCTCGATGGGCGGCCTGTTGGCAACGAGATTCGGACTGAAGAGATTTCGCGATTCGCCTCCCAAGTGTCTCAGATTCCTGTGGTGAGAGAAGCTCTTTTAGGTTTTCAACGAGAACTTGCAAAACATCAAAGCGTCATCATGGAAGGACGAGACATTGCGACAGTGGTTCTTCCCGATGCACATCCTAAGTTTTTCCTCACGGCGAGCACAGAGGTACGGGCGAAGCGCCGCTTTGATCAATTGCAAGAGGCGGGTCTTCCCGCTGATTTTGCAGCCATTGAGAAAGACATTCGCGACAGGGATGAACGAGATGCAAAGAGGTCCGTTGCACCACTAAAGCCCGCTGAAGACGCTACAATCATCGACAATTCCACAATGACCTTTGACGAAACCGTTGACGCGATGCTCGAAATCATTCAAGAGAGGACATGAGCATGTATTGGAATTTTGTCGCCCTCGCAAAGGTGATTCTTCGCCTGTTCTTTCGTATCGAATGCGTCAATTGGGAAAGAATTCCAACGAAGGGAGGATGCATCCTCTGTGCGAACCACTTGAGCAATTGGGATCCGATTCTTCTCAGTTGTTACTATCCGAGGCAAGTGTCTTGGATGGGGAAGAAGGAACTCTTTCAAGTCCCCGTCCTCGGAAGGATACTTAAAGGACTTGGGGTCATTTCCGTCGATCGCCAAAATCAAGATATGGGCGCCCTGCGACGGGGCCTCAGATGCCTTAAGGAAGGCCATGATTTGGGGATTTTCCCAGAGGGGACTCGATCGAAGGGGCGACAGATTGACGCAAAAGCAGGAGTCGGTCTCCTGGCGGTCAAGGGAAAAGCCATCGTGGTCCCTGTGCGCATTGAGGGAAATTTTCGACTCTTCTCAAAGATTCGTCTCGTGGCAGAAGAGCCTATTAACACGCGAAACTGTGACTCTAAAGATTACCAGGAGATAGCGACGGCCATCATGGACCGTATACGAGGGGAGGAAACGTGGAGATTATCCTAGGGAAAAAGGCGGGGTTCTGCTACGGAGTCAAGCGCGCTGTAGAAATGGCGTTTGCCGCCACAGAAAGCGAAAAGACGAGCTATAGCTTTGGGGATCTCGTCCACAATGAACACGTCGTGGGAGCTCTGCGACAACGTGGCGTTCAACCCATCCGTGGAGAATTTCCCACCCACTCCCAAGTCATCAGTCGTTCCCACGGCATATTGAAAGAGGAGAAGGAGAAGATTCTAGAGCGGGGGAACATCCTCGTCGATTGCGCTTGTCCTTCAGTCCTTCGAATCCATCGCCTAGTCGAAGAGAAGGATAGAGAAGGATACGCACTCGCCGTGGTGGGATCTGCAGATCATCCCGAGGTACAGGCAATTTGCTCCTACGCCAAAGAGAGTGTGGTGTTAGAAAGTGTTGAAGACGTGGCGAAGGTTCTTCCCTATGAGAAACTTCTCCTCGTCAGTCAGACGACGAATAAAAAAGAAACCTTTGAAAACATCAAAGAACGGGTTTTAGAGGTTTTCACAGGGGAATTTTTAGGTTATAATACTATTTGTAATGCTACACGCGAACGGCAGGAGGAAACGCGTGCCATCGCCAAAGAGGTGGATGCGATGATCGTCCTCGGAGGGAAAAAGAGTTCCAATTCGAGGAAACTCGTGGACGTAGCGCGTCGCTATTGCGACAATGTCTTCTTTCTTCAATCCATCGATGAGATTGAGATTGAGGCATTTCAAAAATTTAATAAAATAGGAATTACCGCAGGCGCCTCCACGCCTGATTCGGTAATCAAGGAGGCTGTAAGCAGAATGGAAAATTTGAACAAAGACGACATGAACATGGAGGCTATGAGCACGGAGATGTTGGAAGCCATCGAGAACTCTTTTAATCGAGTTCGTCGTGGTGACATCCTCGAAGGGGAAGTCCTCTTCGTGACCGATGATGAAGTCATGGTCAACATCAACTATCGTGCGGATGGGATTATCGCTCGCGATGAGCTCTCCAACGATGGTAGCGTGAAGCCCGCCGACATGTTCAAGCCTGGCGATAAGGTTCAGGTTTATGTGCTCAAGATGGACGATGGCGACGGAAATGTGGTCCTCTCCTACAAGCGCGTGGAAAACATGAAGGTTTGGGAAGAGATGGAGAAGAAGTACGAGAACAAGGAACGGGTCACCGCCCTTGTGAAGTCTGTGGTCAAGGGTGGTCTCACCTGCGAAGTCGATGGACTCAGTGGCTTCATTCCCGCCAGCCACGCATCCATTCGCTTCCAACGCGACCTTGAAAAATATGTTGGCCAAGAACTCGTCTGCGAAATCATCGACTTCGAAAAGGGACGTCGTAAGTTCGTCCTCTCCCGCAAGAATGTGGAAATGGAAGAAGTCGAAGAAAAACGTAAGGAAGTCTACGAATCCATCCACCCTGGCGATGTGGTGGAAGGGACGGTGCAACGTCTCACTGACTTCGGTGCGTTTGTGGACATCGGAGGCGTTGATGGCCTCGTTCACATCTCCGAACTCGCGTGGAATCGCGTGAAGCACCCCAGCGAAGTGGTCCAACCTGGCGACCACGTGAAGGTGCAAGTCCTCAAGGTGGATGAAGAAAGAAACCGTATCGCCCTCGGTTTGAAGCAAACCCAAGAACGTCCTTGGGATCGTTTCAAGGACGAAGTGAAGGTTGGCGATGTGGTCAAGGGTAAGGTCGTCAACCTCCTCGACTTCGGTGCCTTTGTCCGTCTCGAGTCCGGTGTTGATGGTCTCTTGCACGTTTCTCAAATCTCTCGTGAACACGTGGAAAAGCCCTCTGACAAGCTCTCCATTGGCGATGAAGTCGAAGTCAAGGTTACTGACATCAACGACGATGAAATGAAGATTTCTCTCTCCATGAAGGCGTTGACGGAAGATACGCAACCTCGCGCTCCTCGTCGTGAGCCCCGCTATCACGAAGAAGAGAACTACGACGACTACACGTCCTACACCACCCAAAAGAAATCCTCTGATGAGGACAACTTTGGGATGTCGATTGGAGATCTCTTGAACTCGAAAGACTTCAACGACTAAGAAGATTGACAAGTGCGCTTTCCACGGAGAGCGCACTTTTTTACATGGAAGGAGAGGACATGGTTATCTTCGCAGTCTTTCTCGGCATTATCCTCGTCCTCTGTATTCCCGGTTGGACATTTCGAGGACGAGGAGACTTTTTCACACGATGGCCCTGGGCCTTAGGTCTTGCTGGTGCCTATCTCCTTTTACGATTTGTCGTCCTACGCTATCCCGAGCTCTCCTGGGCCTATGAGAAGGGACACATCGTCTTTTTATTTGGGATTGGAACCCTCCTTCTTCTCGAGGAGAAGAATATGGGCTCGATGATTGCAGGGCTGGGACTCTTGGCCAACGGCCTTGTCATTCTCGTCAACGGGAAGATGCCGGTAGCAGCGACAGCATTAGAAAAAGCTGGGCAAGGTGAGTTGTTACACATCCTTGAGAGAGGAGAATCCTTGAGTCACACTCTTCTCGATACGCAGACGACGAAACTTTTCTTTCTCGGGGATTTGTTTGCCATTCATCTGCCGGTGTTAGGAGGAATTGTCATCAGTGTGGGGGACATCCTGATTGCCCTCGGATGTTTCCTATGGATTGTGGGCTATGGAAGGGGGGAGAAACATGTTTGATTTTTTTATGAGCCGAGTCACGGGTTTACGCATTCGTGATTTTATTGATATCTTCATTGTTGCCGTGCTCATTTATAATCTCATTCGTATGTTACGAGGGACGCGTGCTGAACAGCTGAGCAAGGGAATTATCGTACTGTTGATTCTCACCCAGCTGAGTAAGGCCCTTGAAATCTATACAGTGAATTGGCTGCTGACGAATTTCATGACCCTGGGACTCGTGGCGATACTCATCGTTTTTCAACCAGAACTTCGTCGGGGCTTGGAATTTGTCGGGCGCACTAGCTCACTTCGCAAGGCCTTTGGTTCTCGGGCTCCTTCCGGAGAAGTGAAGACAGTGCGAGAGATTACAGACGCCATTGCATCCCTGTCCCGGCAAAAAATCGGGGCTCTCATCGTCTTGGAACAGCAGACGGGTCTTGGTGAAATCGCAGATACAGGGACCCGCATCGATGGGTATGTCTCCAGCGGGCTTCTGATTAACATCTTTATTCCCAACACACCTCTACACGACGGGGCGGTGTTAATCAAAGGGGATCGCGTCGTCGCAGCCGCTTGTTTTCTTCCACTTTCCGACTCGCAGCAAATCAGCAAAGAACTCGGGACACGCCACCGCGCCGCAATCGGGATGAGTGAGCGTTCAGATAGTGTCAGTCTCATTGTGTCAGAAGAGACTGGGGCGATTTCCATTGCGCAAAATGGGACCATCTCTCGCCATTTAGACATTGCGACACTGGAAGAAATCCTCACGGACCTCTATCGCCCAAAGATTGAGTCCATATCATTGCCGAGTCGTTTTGGAGGTCATGATGAAGAGAAAAATTCCTAATCTTCCAAAACCACGAGAAGACGTCATGATGATGTTGATCTCCATCGTTCTCGCCATCTTGCTCTGGTCCTATGTGATGAGCGTTGTCGATCCTATGACGAAGCGGACTTTTTCCGGAATTCCCGTCCGTATCCAAGGCATCGACGATCTGCGTCAAAGAAATCTCACCCTCATGGGCGAACGCACAGAGACGGTGAGCGTTGTTCTCGAGGGGAAGCGCTCTGCAATGGATTCTGTGCGCAAAGAAAATATTCAAGCCACAGTCAATCTCCAGGGCCTTGAAAAAGGAGAACACAACCTCGGCATCAACATCCACAACTTTAATAACAATGTCAGACTCGTGAGCCAAGAACCTTTGACTCTCGTCATGAGTCTCGATGAAAACCAATCGCGACGTGTCAAGGTCACGATGAGGACACGAGGAGAACTTGCAGAAGGCTACCTCCTTGGCCCCATGAATCTCAGTAGTTCACACGTGACAATTTCTGGTCCGAAATCCATTGTGGAGAAGGTACAGAAGGTGACGGCAACCGTTGATTTAAGGGAGAGAAAGCAAACCACTGCACTCTCTACGAATCTGACGCCGAGAGATCAGCATGGGAACAAAGTCCAAGGAGTCACCATCGAACCCTCTCGCATCGACGTGGAAGTTCCC
Source organism: Bacillota bacterium (assembly GCA_023442775.1). Taxonomy (GTDB): domain Bacteria; phylum Bacillota; class Clostridia; order Tissierellales; family Peptoniphilaceae; genus JAEZXH01. Next base: position 292,427 of record JAEZXH010000018.1, on the reverse strand, counting down.
ATCTACAAGACCACGACGGTTCCCGTCATTTTGAATGTCACGGGCACTGCCCCGGAAGGTTATGAGGCAAAAGACCTCGTCTTACGTCCCAATACCTTGACTCTTCGTGGCAACAGTGCTCTCATCAACAAGACCACGGAAATTAAGACTCAGCCCATCAGTTGGGAGTCCATCCTCGCCAACGGCACGACGACGGTTGATCCCATCATTCCCGAGGGACTTGCTCCTGTAGGGGCCCCTGAAGTCATGAGTGTCTCTTACGAGGGGAGAGGGGCGGGAACGCGCCAATTGACCTTGACTCGTCCTCACATCGAGATCAAAAATCTCGGTGAGGGACTGACTGCGGAAATCGCCGATGCTCCGGAAGAAATCGTCTTAACCCTACGGGGCAATGAAGAACGTCTTTCTGCAATCAAACCAGAAAATCTGAACCTCTCGATCGACGTCTCGGGCGTAGGTGAAGGGACACACACCTTAAACTTGCGCACCAACACACTAGGCGGTATTGAGGTCGTCGACATCGCTCCACTGCGAGTCCACTGCACCATTACCCCCATCCAGTAGAAAAGGAGATGGCCATGGAATTTATTGGTGTATGACTCGATTAGCAAACGACGATTTCATTTATTTCCCGAAGTATCGGAAATATATTTATATAACTTTGTGATGCAATTACAGAAAAAGCATGGCTCTCTTGACGAGAAAAAGAATTAAGCATTGACATGATTTTAAAGTTATAGTATAGTCAAAATAAGAGCTTCATAATTCGATAATTGGAAAGGAGATTACAATGAAGTTCAAAAGTTTATTCCTCGGAGTGATTGCAGCATGTGTCTCTTTACCTGTATATGCCGGCACAACAGTGTTGGTAAATAATGGGGCTGCTTATGTTACGAGTACAGAAAGCGGTCAATACCTTTACCAAGGGTACATGCGATTGAGGACAGACGTGAATGTAGCCGGTTATATTTATACTGATGGGTGGATTCAGTATAGTGGTTCTTCGACTAAGCGAGCCTACACGCAACGTACAGGACATGAACTTCAAGAGGCCCATCTCTCGTATCAAGATTCTCTGAATCCATGGGCTTCGAAAACGAGATTCAACTACGATTATCGTAAGATCCCCGTGGGGGGTAATATTGCCGAACGACCAGAAATTGAAACACTCCATGAAAATGGAGAACTGATGTATTAGGGGGAATGAATATGAGAACCAAAAAGAGAGCAATTGCTCTCTTTTTCTGCATCATTTCTATGATTCTGGTATGCACTTCTGCGGCTTATCAGAAAAAAATACCAGAGATGCTTGATGTGAATGAAGGAATAACCTATTTCTTAAATTTTACAAACGATCAGCTTTTGTTAGATGAGGATAGGTTTTTTCAAGAACTAGAAAAAACGATGAAAAGTGTTGATGCACCTTTTATCGCCTACGATCCGTATGCTGGACTGGCAGTTTTTCAACCTGAATTGCTCGAAGGAAGTCATAATCTAAAAGACTTGGGTAGCAACCAAGTACTTATTTCAACAGAAATGAAAGATTCACCTTTATATTCTCCTGAGATTATATCAGCACTCTTCCCAAATCAAAATTTCATATATAAAGACAAAAGGCAGTTCCCTGATGGAATACTCTATGTCCAAAGATTTGAAAAAGAACCATTCTTGGCGAATCGATGGATTGTAATCGGAGGAGAAGAGGTTCAAAATTCGTTTCAGAGAGTCTTTTCAAAGAATCACCTCGACCTGAATATAGAGGATACAAGAGCGGCAAACTGGGTCCAAGACATTTTAACTTTCTATAGTTTCCCTCCTGTCCTTAGTCTATTTATAGGCACTCTTCTCACAATGTATTGTGCGATAAGAGGGATGTCATATTCCGAGGAACGGGTGAAGACACACTTCTTTATTTTTGGTTTAATTGCAGTTCAGATTATTATAACAATAGTTTCTAGAGGTCTGTTACTTCCCTTTTTCGTTATTTTCGTAAGTGGATTACTTTTTCTTAAAAATAATGAAGTGAATTACAATTATTTAGTTAAGTTGGCAATGTTCTTGTGTATATTGCTTACGCTATTCCTTCCTGGAAAAGCAATCCACGAAGAATTTCGGGGTTTACCGTCATATCCAAAAGGCAGCTATACGATTTATTCTATGAATCGATCGCCCCGTGGGGAACATTTCCCTTTATCAAAGGCTTACACATCAGACATTTTCTACATCCCGAAAGGAATCTACCTTGACATAACCAGAGAAGGAGAGACAAATAGAAAGAGAGTTGACCTGATTCTTGCCGAAAAATTAAAAACAGGTATCTATACCTCAGAACCTCAATATCAGGAAACAATGGCTTTTCGGGCTGTATTACCTGAAGACATCGGGCCTGGATATAGACATCCTAATTTACACCTACTTGATAGAATACTAGAAAATATTCCCCTAAGGGACGTAAATGAAATTCCTCTTCTTCAGAGAATGGCGAAACATAATGAAGCTTATACCTGTCTCGTGACAACACGCACAGCTCTTATGGAAGCGGGGTGGGGAGAAACTTTTCTTGGTTATCCAGAATGGGTGATTCCCACAGATGACAAACTTCACCCTGAGAATCTTCTTAATTTTGCAGAAAAACACAGATTCTTACTTCTGCCCTCTCATCAGAGCATATCTTCCTTCACATGGTATTTTTTAGGCGCATGGATTTTACTTACGCTCTCTTCTATCAGTCTTGCATACGAGGAGTTATGCAAAAAGAACTGATGATTCAGTTTATTTCTCATTCGAAAGAGGTGTTGTCGTTTCTTGACAGCACCTCTTTCCCTTGATAAGATGGAGAAAACACGTTAGTCTGAAAAAGTTTTCAAATCTTAAGGAGGCACTATGAAGGTCGCAATCATCATGGGAAGCATCGAGGATCGTCCCGTCGCAGAAGAGGCGATGGAGATCTGTGAAAAGTTCAAGATCGAATACGAGGCGAAGGTGATCTCCAGCCACCGTACGCCACAAGCGGCCATTGCTTTTGCAGAGTATGCGGAAAACAATAACTTCTCCGTCATCATCTGCTGCGCGGGGATGAGTGCAAACCTTCCTGGAATTATGGCCTCCCTCGCTACGATCCCCGTTATCGGTGTCCCTGTCAACCGCTCTCCCATCCAGGGTGTCGACGCACTTTTGACCGTCGCTCAAATGTCTCCTGGTGTCCCCGTGGCGACAATGGCCATCAACGGAGGAAAGAATGCAGGTCTTCTCGCCGCAGAAATCCTCGCTCTCGGCAACAGCAATGTGAAGGATAAGCTCCGCTACTACAAGAAGGAGCTCGCCATGGAAGTGGATAAGATGAACGAGGAGCTCAAAAAATAGGAGGTGAGGCCATGAAGTCCGATGTAGAAATTGCCTCTCAAGCGTCTTTAAGACCAATCGGAGAAGTTGCGAAGGAGTTGGGGCTGCCCGAGGAATCCATCTCTTTCTACGGCAGATGGATGGCAAAGATTGAGCCCAAAGCGACGAGAGATCTCGAGCAAAAGGGAAAACTCATCTTGATGACGGCGATGAATCCCACTCCTCTCGGAGAAGGGAAGACCACCATGTCCATCGCGCTCTCCATGGGACTTCATCGTCTCGGGCACAAAACGGTTTGTGCTTTGCGTGAACCCTCCCTCGGTCCCGTCTTTGGAATTAAAGGAGGGGCGGCGGGAGGCGGATACTCCCAAGTCCTTCCGATGGAGGACATCAACCTTCACTTTACAGGGGACTTTCACGCCATCACCTCTGCGCACAACCTGATTAGTGCTGCCCTCGACAACCATCTCCATCAGGGCAATGCCCTAGGGATTGATCCTCGTACGATTACCTGGAAGCGCGTCCTCGATATGAATGACCGCGCTCTTCGAAGCATTGTCATTGGGTTAGGGCCCAGGGCCAATGGTGTGGTCCGTGAAGATGGGTTTGACATTACCGTCGCCTCGGAAATCATGGCCATCTTGTGTCTGTCGAAGGACCTGATGGATCTCAAGGAACGAATCGGAAGAATTCGACTCGCATCAACCTATGACAATCACATGGTCACGGTGAAGGATTTAGGCGTGGATGGTGCTGCGACCCTTCTCTTAAAGGATGCCATCAAGCCAAACCTTGTCCAGACCATTGAAAACACACCGGCCATTGTTCACGGTGGTCCCTTTGCAAACATCGCCCACGGGTGTAATTCTATTACTGGAACACTGGCCGCCCTCTCTCTTGGGGATCTAGTCGTCACAGAGGCGGGATTTGGTGCCGACCTCGGAGCGGAAAAGTTCCTCGATATTAAGTGTCGCACCCATGGCATTGCTCCCGATGCTATTGTTCTCGTTGCGACAATACGTGCCCTGAAATATCATGGAGGCGTCTCGAAGGAAAATCTCCTCGAGGAGAACATTGACGCCATGTTGCAAGGCACTGAGAATCTCTTACGTCACTATGAGAATCTCACCTCCTATGGACGTCCCGTCGTGGTGTGCATCAATGCATTCCCTGCGGATACGAGAGGGGAGAAAGAGGCTCTCCAAGAACTTCTCGAAGGAAAAAGAATTCCCTTTGCGCATTGTGAAGGATTCGCTAAGGGAGGAGAAGGGGCGGAAGAATTGGCGAAAGCCGTTCTCTCTGTTTTGGAAGAGGAAAAAGACACCCCCCTTACCCATCCCTATCGTCTCGAAGACTCCATTGAAGAGAAAATCCGCGCCTTGGCGACCAAGCTCTATGGGGCGAGAGACGTCGAGTTTTCAAAGGAAGCTCGAAAATCTATCGCTGAGATTGAAGAACTTGGCGAGGGGAATCTTCCCATCTGCGTGGCCAAGACCCAATACTCGTTTTCCGACGACCCCGATCTCCTCGGAGCTCCCTCGGGTTACACGCTTCACGTGCGTGAAGTCGTCCTTCAGCGTGGAGCAGGGTTTATTGTTGTGAAGACTGGGCAAATTCTCACCATGCCAGGACTGCCTAAAGTTCCTGCTGCAAACAACATGGATATTGATGCAGAAGGGCAGATTGTCGGCCTATTCTAGGAGGAATCATGAGTTACCAATCGAAGATCAAAAGTCAAAGTACCGACGAACTCTTTGAGGCAATTCTGTCCTTGGAATCTGAAGAAGACTGCTATCGCTTCTTTGAAGATATCTGTACGGTCAAGGAAATCCAAGCCATCTCTCAACGCCTTCAGGTGGTGAAGCTCTTGGTGCAGAACAAGACTTACCATGAAATTGAGGGGAAGACTGGAGCGAGTACGGCGACCATTAGCCGCATCAATCGTGCTCTTCACTATGGAGCCGACGGCTACAAACTCGTGTTGAAAAAGCTAGGGTTAATCGAGTAAACAGAAGGGCGTTGCTCAGGCGATGCCCTTTTCTGCGCCTGTGATTCCCTCCCGTTTTGTGGTAAACTAAAGTGTGGAAAGAGGCCAATTTTGCAATTACGTGATCTATGGATTGCGGTGCTCCTCGACTTATGTCTAGGGGACCCCTATGTGTTTCCCCATCCGGTGAAGGGAATGGGCAGACTCATCTCCCTTGAATCTAAAGTTTTGTTAAAGAGTACACGCCCGGGACATTCCCGACAAGTTGCAGGGCTTTTGATGGCGGTGGGAAACATTATTCTCGTAGCAGGGCTTGTTTCTCTCCTTCGATGGGCACTCCCGCCATTGGGACGGCACATCTTCGACATCTATGGCCTCTACGCCTGTATCTCTGCACGCATGCTTCACTATGAAGCGAGAAAAGTCGTCCTCGCACTTCGCGAAAGTCTCGAGGCAGGGAGACAACGGCTCCGTTTTATCGTGGGCCGAGACACGGCAGAACTTTCTCAGGAGGAGATTCTTGCGGCCACTGTTGAGACTGTGGCGGAGAATACATCGGATGGAGTGGTTGCGCCGTTATTTTATACACTCCTCTTCGGGGTAGTCGGCGGCTATGTCTATAAGATGATCAACACCATGGATTCGATGGTCGGGTATCGCAATGAGACTTACGAAGATCTCGGACGTTTCCCTGCACAAATCGATGACTTGGCCAATTGGATTCCCGCCCGTTTGACCGCTCTTCTCATGGTCCTCACCAGCATTATCCTGGGAAAGGGAAAGAGAACGGCTAAGACGGTATTAAGGGACGCCCGAAAGCACTTAAGTCCAAACGCGGGGTATCCTGAATCCGCCATCGCCGGATGGCTTGGCATCAAACTAGGAGGAGCGCACCATTACTTTGGAAAACTTGTGGTGAAACCCACCATTGGAGAAAAACTTCGTGCAATTGAAGAAAGTGACGTGACGAAAACCATTGCCATGATGTACGCCACATTGGCCTGGATGCTTCTCATCACATCACTCTTACATTGCTTATAATCACGCAACGATGCAGGGAAATCGGTGAGAATCCGATGCAGCCCCCGCTACTGTAAACATGTCTGCCCATCGATGCCACTGGGACTTCCGGGAAGGGGATGGGCAATAAGGTGTGAGCCAGGAGACCGATCGTCTGCGTTTTGTTAGAAATCCCTCGGGTGGAGGGTACTGCTGGCCCCGCGTCACAGTGGGGCCTTTTTTCTTAGGAGGAACTATGAAAAAAGCACTGATGATTGCAAGTTTCGGTACAACTCACGAAGATGCGCGCAATGAGAATATTGCGCCTATCGAAGCTGCGATTGCAAAGGCGATCGCTCCAAGGCCCTTTAAGCGAGTGTTTACTTCCCGACAAGTAAAGAGGAAGTGCGAAAGGGACCAGGGACTCTTTGTCCTCAATGAGATGGAAGGACTTGAGGCCTTTGAAGAAGAAGGTTATGAAAGACAAACCATCGCAGTTCAACCACTTCACGTGATTCCCGGTGCTGAATACGAAAAGTTGACGGCGTTGGAAGGAGTAAAAGTGGGGCGGCCGCTCCTCGATAATATGAAGAGCATGGATGAACTCATCGAGGCACTTCCCATGGAGATGGCTGAAGATGAGGGACTTCTTCTCTTTGGACACGGAACGTATCACGGCAACGATGCAATTTATCAGAAGCTCAACGCCCGTCTCCACGAGAAAGGCTACCCAAGAGCCTTCGTCATTACCGCTGAAGGGTCGGTGCAAATTCTCGATGTGATCGGACCTATGAAGGAAGCAGGAGTACGACGTGTTCGTCTGCGTCCTCTTCTCATCGTCGCTGGAGAGCACGCAAAACAAGATATGGCCTCAGAAGAACCGGGGTCTGTGCGCTCGATTCTCTCCTCAGAGGGCTTTGAGGTGAAAGTAGAGTTAGAAGGGCTTGGAGCTCTCAAAGGGATTCAAGACATCTTTGTGCGTCGAGCACTCGAGGTGATGGAGGATTAAATGACGAGAACACTTTACGGAATCGGAACGGGTCCCGGGGATCCAAAATTGCTGACGGTCCAAGCCGTCGAATGCATTCAACGAGCCGATGTGATTTTTGCGCCGAATAATCGTGGGAAAAACATGGCTCTTGACTCAGCCAGTCCCTATCTTGGGGATCAAAAGGTCGTCCTTCTCGATTTTCCCATGGGAGAGACCACCGAAGAGACCTATCGTCATGCCATGGAGACCATTGATGAAGAGTTGGGGGAAGGAAAAATCGGGGCCTTCTTAAACATTGGGGATTCGACCATTTACTCTACCTTCATGAATATGGTGCGGACCTATTGTCCGCAAGATCTCTCTTTGCAACTCGTCCCAGGTATCCCTTCCTTTGTCGGCGCCGCGAATCGTATCCTAGAAAACCTCGTGGTGAAGAGTGAGAGGTTTTTGCTCTGTGAAGAGGTGGACGCTCAAGTTCTGAAAGAAGTGGATGCTCTTGCAATCCTCAAGACCTTCAAGAACTTCGAAAAAACCCTGGATCTCCTTGAGGAACACGGATTTACCTATACCTACATCACAAAGGCAACCCTGCCCGAGGAACGGATTCTCACTTCCCGGGAGGAGATTCTGAAGGAGAAGAATTACATTAGCCTCCTCCTCGCAAGGAAACATCGATGAAACACGGAGGAAACCGCCTCTTCTACGAAGCATCTTCGAAGAGGTCCCTCGTGGATTTTTCTAGCAACATCAATCCCTTGGGCTATCCCAAAGAGTTAGAATCCCATTGGATTGAAACGTTCCCTCGGGTCAAGGAATATCCGCCCATTCTCTATGAAGAAGCGCGGGGTCACGTTGCACATTATTTGGGTTGTGGCGCGGAAGAGGTCGTCCTAGGAAATGGAGTCGTCGAACTCATTGACGGACTCATGAGCCTCGACCGTCCCCTCGTTCTTCTTCAACCTTCTTTTGGGGAATACGAAGATCGGGGACGCATTCGAGGAAGGGAGATCGTCGCCATTGATGCAACAGAAGACCTTACTCTCCCCGAAGACTTTGAGGAGAAGGTCCCGGAGCACTCCATGGTACTTCTTGGGAACCCCAACAATCCCACGGGGTTTCGAATTCAAAAAGATCGCCTCCTCCGTCTCGTAGAGCATTTACGCCAGAAGGATTGTTTTCTTATCCTCGACGAAGCATTCTTCGAATTCTGTCCCATGGACTACGACAGCATCCTCCTTTTCCGCGAGGAGAACTTTAAGAATCTTTTCATCCTCCGTGCGGCGACAAAATTTTTCGGTCTTCCAGGGGTGAGACTTGGATACGGGTGCGGAGATGAGAAGATGCTCGCCCATCTTCGACAAACACTTCCCCCGTGGAGCGTGAATCTCTTCGCCCTTGCGGCTACAGAGGTGATTTTTCATGATCGAGACTTCATTGAAAAGAGTCGTCAGCTCACTGCCTCTGAAAGAGGAAAGATGGTCGAGGAGCTTGGCAACATTCCTGGTGTCTTTGTCTATCCCACCGCGAGTAATTACATCTTACTGCGCATCCTCTCGTGGACGGAAGAACATTTCAAACAACTTCTCGAAAGAGGGATTTTGGTGCGAACATGCACATCCTTTGCGGGCTTAAACACTCCTCACATCCGAGTGGCAGTCAAGAGCCCTCAGGACAATTGTCAATTGATTCGCGCATTGCGTGAAATCTTGAAAGGAGAATAGAATGTACGAAAAAAAACCCATGGCCATTGAGTACAAGAGCATGGATATTATCGATGAGTCTCTCACCGATGTTTCTTTCCAAGAGAAGGAACTTCCCGTGGTTCGTCGTATGATTCACACCACAGGGGACGTGGAATATCGCCACATCATCACCTTCCAAGGGGATTTCGTCGACGTGGCCACGAAAGCCTTAAAAGACGGCATCAAGCTCTACACCGACACGAAAATGGGCTACCAAGGCATTAATAAGCCCGCCCTTGAAAAGAGTGGGTCGACGGTGAGTTACTACATCGACGATGAAGACGTCGCCGAAGAAGCGAAGCGTCGAGAAACGACTCGCTCGATCTGCGCCCTTGAAAAGGCGGTCGCCGAAGGGGCGCGGGGGTTTGTCATCGGAAATGCCCCTACGGCACTCTTCCGTTTACTTGAACTGGTTGAAGAAGGAAAAGCAGATCCTCTCTTTGTCATTGGTGTCCCCGTCGGTTTTGTTGGTGCAGCTGAATCCAAGGAAGCTCTTCGAAACACGTCTCTTCCCGCAGTGACCACTGTGGGCACGAAGGGCGGCTCGAATGTTGCCGCCAGTGTCGTCAACGCACTCCTCTACATGGTTGTAGAGCGATGAAACTCGAGGAATACATCGTCGTTGATGGGAAAAAGATGCGCTGTGGGTACACCACCGGAAGTTGTGCCCTCGGAGCAGTCACCGCATGTTGCGAAATGCTGCGCTCTGGAAAAGTTCTGGAACAAGTGCACATTGGCACACCAGCAGGAATCGAACTTCATCTCGATGTCCTCGACGCAAAAGTCTCAGAACATGAGGCGAGCTGTGCGATTCAAAAAGATGCTGGAGACGATCCAGATGTCACAGATAAAACCCTTATTTACGCAAGGGTGAGAAGGCGAGAAGATGGAGAGATTACCCTCGATGGGGGCAAGGGTATTGGCCGTATCGCCAGGGAAGGTCTCTTCGGGGCCGTAGGAGAAGCGGCCATTAACCCAACCCCGAAGCGACTTATCCTCGAAACCATCGAGTCCGCCAACCTCGGCGGACTCGATGCCCTAATTTGGGCTCCAGATGGAGAGCGTCTTGCGAAAAAAACCTTTAACGCGGGGATTGGAATTGAAGGAGGCATCTCCATTATCGGCACTCGGGGAATCGTCTATCCCATGAGTGAGGAAGCTCTTCTGAAGTCCATCTACCTTGAGATGGACATGGCCAAGCAACGTTACGGCACGGGTCGACTCATTTTGACTCCGGGAAATTACGGGGAGAGAATGTGCCAGCGTCAGGGGATTGAGGGGCCAGTCATTAAGGTGTCAAACTTTTTAGGTCAGGCGCTAAAATACGCCTATTCCTTGGGGTTTCGTTCCTTTCTCCTCTTAGGGCATGTGGGAAAATTTGCAAAGTTAAGCTTAGGGATTTTCCAAACACACAGCAATACTGCAGACACCCGCATGGAGGCCTTCGTCTATCACCTTGCGTTAATGGGAGCTCCTCTTCCGGTCCTTCAGGAAGTCGATGGACTTCCTACTGCGGAAAAGGCACTTCTCTATTGCGAAGAGCATGGTTTCGGAGATGTGCTTTCTCGCATGGAAGAGGCCTCGAATCGCAAGGTGCGATATTACCTCAAGGATGAGACCCTCGATGTCAAGACCGTGATCTATCGCATGGTGGAGGAGGAGAAGTAATGATTACAGTGGCAGGGGCGGGGCCAGGACATCCCCGCCTACTCACAGAAGAAGTTCGAGAAAAGATTATCTCCACGCCACGAGTCCTAAGTTTTGGAAGAATTTCCGATACCCTTCATGAGCTCAGAGAAGACATTGAACCCGTGGGGAAAGTGTCGGAGCTCCTGCATCATCTCGATGGGGAAGAAACCTTAATTCTTGCCAGTGGTGACCCTCTGTTTTACGGAGTCGTTGCCTATTTGAAGCGACAAGGTATTCCCATTGATGCCATCTACCCCGGGATTTCCTCCTTCCAATACCTTATGGCAAAGCTGCAGCTTCCGTGGCAAGACGCCCAGTTATTTTCCGTCCATGGACGGGTTGCGCCCCTCGATGAACTTAAATCCAAGGGAGTGGCGGTATTTCTCACCGATGAGGAACACAACCCCGCTTGGCTCAACAAGGAATTTCACAGACGTGGAGCAAGAGGACGTCTCTATGTCGGAACGCGGCTCTCCTACGAGGATGAAGAGATAAAGAGCTATGACATCGGAGAAGAAGTCGACGATGTGGACCCGTTAACAGTGGTGGTGATTGACTATGACATGGTTAAATGACGAAGCATTTATTCGTGATCGTGTCCCCATGACCAAAGAGAGTATTCGTATTCTTGTCATGGGACATATGAATATCTCGAAAGGGGACAAGTTCCTCGATGTAGGAAGTGGTACCGGTTCGATTTCCATTCAAGCAGCTCTTCTTGGTGCCAATGTGACCTCCATCGAGCAAAAGGAACTTGGCGTCAATTTGTTAGAGGAAAACGCAAAGAAGCATGGCGTAAAGGTTAAAGCAATCTCTGGCCGCGCTCCAGAAGATCTGCCCGATGAAACCTTTAATAAAATCTTTATCGGGGGGAGTACAGGAGCCCTTGATGGGATTTTTGACTTTGCGGAATCGCATATGGCGCAAGGCGGAATCTTGGCGGCGACGTTTATCACCCTCGACAATATTGTGACTTGCAAGAATCTCCTCGAAGAGTATGGGTATGAGGACGTAGAGGTCCTCTTGATTCAGACTGCAAAGATGGATCGTTTAGGACTCATGCGAGGAGAGAACCCGATTTATCTCCTGAAAGGAGTGAAAGCATGATTTATTTCGTCGGCGCAGGTCCCGGAGATCCGGATCTAATCACCCTCAAGGGTCGGCGTCTTCTCGAAGAGGCCGATGTCATCATCTACGCAGGTTCTCTTGTCAGTGAAGAGCATCTCGCCTATGCGAAAAAGGACTGCCTCTTCTACAATTCCGCAACGATGAACTTGGATGAAGTCCTCGATGTCATGATGAAAGAAGATGCACCTGACAAAACTATTGTCCGCCTCCACACCGGCGACCCCTCGATTTATGGGGCCATTCGTGAACAGATGGATCCCCTCGAACGGGCGGGCCATGCCTTCGAGGTCGTCCCAGGTGTGAGTTCCTTTGTGGCTGCAGCAGCGGCAATCAAGAAGGAATTCACTCTCCCCGACGTCAGTCAAACGGTGATTCTAACCCGTATTGCAGGGCGGACCCCTGTGCCTGAAAAAGAAAATCTTGTAGAGCTTGCAAAACACAAGGCTTCCATGGCTTTGTTCTTAAGCGTCGGGAGTATACAGAGAGTCGTCGATGTCCTCGTTGAAGGGTATGGGCGAGATGATGTCCCCGTCGCCGTTGTCTATCGCGCCACCTGGGCAGACGAAAATGTCGTCATGGGGACACTAGCAGATATTGCCGACAAAGTACGCGATGAGAACATCGTCAAACAAGCCCAAATTCTCGTTGGTGATTTTCTCGGGGACGAATACGCCCTTTCAAAGTTGTACGACAAGCACTTCACCACAGAATACCGAAAGGGTATCCCTAAGTGCTAGCCATCTTGGTATTTTCCCGTGCGGGACGCGTTCTCGCCGAAAAGATTTCTCGGTCCTACGAGACGACAATCTACGATACAAAAGGGGCGGTACCACCACTTAGGGAGCAAATGCCTACTATCTGGGAGAGCTATGACCGCATTCTTTTCATCGGGGCGACGGGGATCGCGATGCGCTACTGCGCCCCCTATCTTCGCGGAAAAGATGTGGACCCGGCTGTTCTCGTCATGGATGACCAAGGGCGTTTTGTGATTTCTCTTCTCTCTGGCCACTTGGGTGGGGCCAATGCCTTTGCCAAGGAACTGGCTGAGGAGCTGGGCGCGACCCCTGTGATTACCACGGCGACGGATGGCCGTGGGATTGAGGGGCTCGATCTCTATGCCGCTTCCGAGGGACTTGTCATTGAGGATCTTCATGCCCTCACACCTCTGACGGGGAGGATGGTCAATGGGGAGCCCCTCAACATCTACAACCCCTACAGGTTTAGGCTTCCGCGTTATCCCCGATGTGTGGAAGTGTCTTCACCGGAAGATGGTTCTGGTCCTCTACTCGCCATTACAGAGAAAATCTTTTCGACGAAGAGAGAGATTGTCTACCTGCGCCCGAAGATTCTTCACATTGGGGTTGGAGCACGTAGGGGTGCATCCTTTGATGCACTGTTGTCATTGGTAGTCGACACCTTTAAGAGGGAGGGGCTTAGTCTCTTAAGCGTCAAAGACATCGGGACAATCTCCTTGAAAAAGGACGAAGAGGCGATTTTACTCTTGGCACAAACACTCAATTGTCCACTAAACATCTACGAGGCTGAAGAACTCAAGGAGTTTGACGATCGCTGTCAGGGATCAGAATTTGTGCGACAAACTGTCGGTGTCGGTTCCGTCTCTGCCACATCTGCACTCGTACAATCCGAGGCGCTTCTCGTAGAAAAAGCCGTGTATGAGGGTTGTACCCTCTCGATTGGAAAGGAATGTCCATGAAGAAACTTTACGTCTTAGGAATCGGTCCCGGAGGACGGGAGCACTTCACCCATCGTATGGAAGAAGCTCTTTCAGAGTGCGAGGTCGTGGTGGGGTATACTCCTTATATCGACTATCTCGGGGACCTCGTGGAAGGAAAGGAACTTTTTTCCACGGGGATGAAATCGGAAATTGCGCGCTGTGAAGAAGCGATTCGTCAAGCGCAGCAGGGACGAACCACCTGTATCGTCTCCACTGGGGATGCAGGTCTTTATGGAATGGCTGGTCCTATCTTAGAACTCGCAGAGGGAATCGAGGTAGAAATTATTCCTGGAATCAGTGCTTCTTTTGCCGCAGCAGCGCACCTTGGGGCACCCATTATGCACGACAATGCGACGATTTCCCTCTCCGATTTACTCACGCCTTGGGAAATGATCCTCAAACGTGTGCGGTGTGCTGCAGAAGGCGATTTCGTCATTTCCCTGTACAACCCCCGCTCGAAGGGACGCCCCCATCATCTCGGGCAGGTTCTTTCCATCATTCGAGAATATCGGGACTCCGAAACCCCCGTTGGTATTGTCCGAAATGCGGGCCGACCAGAAACCTCGGTGACAATCACAACCCTTGGAGACATCGATGAGGAAATCGTGGATATGCTGAGTGTTGTGATTATCGGTAACTCGAAGACGCGTATCAAGGACGGTCGTATGGTGACTCCGAGAGGCTACGAAAATAAATGATTTGTATCATTGGTGGCACCGTCGAAGCAAATCGTCTCGCGAAAGATCTTCAGGATGACGTCGAACTCATGATGACTGTCGCCACAGAAGGAGGCCTTCAGTTCGCCACCGCTGAGGAGGTGCAGGCAGGTCGTTTGACGAAGGAGCAGATGCACAGTCTCATTGAAGAAAAGGGGATTGTGGCCATTGTGGACATGTCTCATCCCTATGCGAAGATTGTTTCCTCTCAGGCCAAGGAGGTCGCGAAAGAGGCGAATATCGATTATGAGCGGTTTTTACGCCCACCCAATGCAGAGAGTAAAGAGGCCATTCTCGTGGATACGCTTGAAGAATGTATTGGAGAAATCGAGAAGAGGGAGGGGGTCTTCCTCTTTACGACGGGGAGTAAAAACATCAAAGACTTTGAACCCCACCGTGGGAATCGAAGGTTTATCTACCGCGTCCTTCCAACCTCTGAGAGTATGCAACTTGCAGAAGATGCCGGAGTCACCATGCGAGATTTAATTGGCGCCCTCGGTCCCTTCGACGAGGAGTTTAACCGTCTTCTCATGCGCCGCTACCACGTAAACTACTGCGTCACCAAGGAGAGTGGAAAGGGAGCAGGAGTCGACGAGAAGTTCTCTGCCTGTGAGAAAGAGGGAGTCATCCCCATTGTCTTACGGCGAGAGCGCGAAGAGGGGTGGAAGGATCTGCTTCTCTTGGAAGATGAATTACGGAGGCGTTATGGAAGAGAGCTATCGGTTCGTCCAAAATAAATCCTGTCAATATTTCCCCTGTCACCAGAGGATTGACCCCGACCAATTCAACTGTCTATTTTGCTATTGTCCTCTCTACATGCTTCAAGAAGAATGTGGTGGACAGTTTCGTTACAAAAATGGGGTGAAGGTCTGTACGGACTGCACCCTCCCCCATTGGCCTAAGGGATACGACATCATCCTCAAGCGACTGAGTGCCTACATCCAGAAAGAGAAAGAAAAGAGAAATGAGAATGACGAATTGGCAAAATGAACTCCAAAAGATTCGCCCTCTTGATGCCGCCATCATGAAGGAGGCAAAGGAACTCTGGGACTCGAGGACTCACCCCATCGGAAGTTTGGGCCTTTGCGAGGAACTGACGATTCAGCTCTGTGGGATTCGCGAAGAGCTCGTCAAGAGTGCGCACCCTCGTGGGATTGCCGTCATGTGCGCAGACAACGGCGTCATTGAAGAAGATGTCAGCTCCAGCCCTCAAGTCTTTACTTATCTCTTGGCCAATGCCATGGCCTCGGGCCAGACTGGAGTCTCGACTTTGGCCGCATTCCAAGACACCGAGGTCTTCGTAGTCAACATTGGAATTCTTCCAGCGGGAGATTATCATCCCAATGTTTATCAGATGGTGGTCCGAGAAGGGACTCGTAACTGTGCTAAAGAACCCGCTCTGACTCGAGAAGAAGTCATTGAAGCAATTGGCGTGGGATTTGATCTTGCAAAGTCCTGTGCAGAGAAAGGCTTTGTCATGCTCGGTACTGGAGAACTCGGCATCGCAAACACGACGACTTCCTCTGCGGTCCTCGCGGCATTGACAGGCTGGGATGTTGCCGACTGCGTCGGCCTCGGTGCAGGAATCACCTCGCGCCAGATGGAGAACAAAGTCCGGGTCATTGGAGAAGCGTTGGATTTTCACAAGCCAATTCCTGAGGACGCCATTGATGTCCTTGCCAAGGTCGGGGGTCTCGATCTTGCAGGACTTACAGGTGTGTTCCTCGGATGCGCAGTCTATCGGATGGGTGCGGTCATCGATGGCATTATCTCCACGGTTGCGGCAATTGCCGCCACACGGCTTGCGCCTGGGGTCAAAGATTTCCTCTTTGCTTCCCACCTCTCTGAAGAGGCAGCTGCAAAGAATTCTCTCGCCTATCTTGGGCTCGAACCTCTTGCGCGGCTTCACATGCGTTTGGGAGAGGGGAGTGGATGTCCCTTTACCTTTACAATTCTCGACCACTCCCTCTACAGCCTCTGGAACATGGGGACTTTCCAATCGACGGATATTCAAAACACTCTCCTTGTGAATATTCGAGACAAAGGAGAAGACCAGTGATCACCTTCGTGACCGGTGGGGCGAGGAGTGGGAAGAGTGGTTACGCAGAATCTCTCCTCTTAGATGAGACCGAGGTCACCTACATCGCGACGGCAGAAGTCTTCGGGGAAGAGATGAGAGATCGAGTGGAAAAACATCAAAAGCGTCGGCCAGAAACCTGGAAGACCTGGGAGAGCCCGCGGTCACTTAAGTCCTGCCCCTATTCTCTCTCTCATGTTCTCCTCGATTGCCTGACACTCTTTACCACCAACATCTTTTTTTCGTGTATCTCAGATGAGAACTGTGTCACCCCTGAAGAGATGGCGATGGTCGAAGAGCGAGTCATTGGTGAAGTTCAAGACTTCATCCATCGTGTTCGAGAAGTCGAGGGAGACCTCATCATCGTTTCCAACGAAATTGGCATGGGGATTGTCCCAGAGAATCACCTCGCTCGAGTTTTCCGAGATGTCCAAGGCAGAGTCAATCAAGCAATCGCCAAAGAGTCGGATCGCGTTGTCCTCGTCGTGTCGGGCATCCCGGTGGAGGTGAAGGGATGAAAGGGTTCATCCTCGCAATTCAGTTTTTGACTCGAATTCCACTTCCGATCAGTGTTCCCATGGATGATAAAACCTTGCGCCAGAGTCTCTTTTTCTTTCCTTGGGTAGGAACACTCATTGGGGTGATTCTCTTCCTCGGCATGCATATCTTCAGGCGATACGTTCCGGAAGGGATGATGGGATATCTCATCCTCTTACTGTGGATGTTTGTCGTTGGCGGGATTCATCTCGATGGTGTCGCAGATACCTGGGACGGGTTCTTTTCCCACACACCGAGAGAGAGAACCTTGGAGATTATGAAGGACTCTCGGCTTGGAACATTTGGAGGGGTGGGTTTGATCCTTCTCCTCCTTGGAAAATATGTCGGTATTACCCACCTTCAAGGTGATTTATTCTCTTGGATGCTCATCCCTGGGGGAGCGAGACTTGCAAACCTCTTTGCTCTGACATTTTGCAAGAATGCACGGCCAGGAGGGATGGGGGATATGT
The DNA here is from genome assembly GCA_023442775.1 of Bacillota bacterium. Classification (GTDB taxonomy): domain Bacteria; phylum Bacillota; class Clostridia; order Tissierellales; family Peptoniphilaceae; genus JAEZXH01. Next base: position 275,014 of record JAEZXH010000018.1, on the reverse strand, counting down.
TTGCACGCACCCAGCCAAAACCCTTTGTCCTCGCAACAGCAGTTCTCTTTTTGACGATGGCCTTCACCTTCGCTGTGGGCACGAATAGATTTTTTCCACTTTGCATTCTTCTTGCACAAGGTCTTACCGTGGGGTGGATTGCGTTTATTTCCTACAAAAAAATCGGTGGTCTCACGGGGGATGTCTATGGATTGAATGTAGAGACTACTGAACTCGTGGGACTCTTTGTGGCGGCCCTCCTATGAAGATTCTCTTGATTCGACACGGTCGCACAAAAGCCAATGAGACACATGTCTACGCAACCCCCGAGGAGCCCATTCTCACTACGGAAATTCCACGACTTGAGGCCCTTGGTCTAAGCTTAAGAGACTGGCGAAGAAGTGAAGTCCTCGTCAGTCCCTATCGTCGAACCGTTGAAACCTGGGAGGCTCTTCACCTCTCCGATACCCCGATTCTCCTAGAAGACTTGCGAGAAGTCTCCTTCGGGAACATGGAAGGACGAACCTATGGGGAAGCCCTTAAGGCCTTCCCAGAGGAAGTCTCAGCTTGGACCGAGGATCCCTTCTTTCACTCTCCTCCAGGGGGTGAGAGTCTCGCGGCTGCATTCGAACGGGTTGAAGGGGTTCTGGATACCTGGAAAAACAACCCGAAAGACCGCATTGTCATTTCCCACGAAGGGTGGATTCGTCTTGCTCTCTCCTCCGTCGTTGGTCGGATGGAAGCCTTCTTTTCCTTCTCGATTCCCAATGCACGATGTGTCCTCCTAGAGCTCGGCGAGTTTTCTCAGATTCTAGGTATTGGACTTGGCTCAGAAGAGATCTTTGAGCGCAATAAAAAAAGTAGCACGTGAGTGCTACTTTTTTTTATTCTTGGACGTGGAGAATCACACTTTCAATACGATTGCGAGACGCCTTTTTGATGGTGCAGCGAAGGTTTCCAATCTCAATGGTCTCTCCAGTTTCAGGGAAGCGATCGATGTGCTCAATGATGTAACCAGCAATCGTATCGTAATCTTCGCTTTCCAATTCCGTATTCATCGTATGGTTGACAAGGTTGAGATTTGCAGAACCTTCAACGAGGAATCTTCCTCCTCCCAAAGAACGAATTTCCTCTTCTTCGTCTTCATCGTACTCGTCACTAATGGAACCCATGAGCTCCTCTACAATATCCTCGACAGAGAGAAGACCTGCAGTTCCACCGTATTCATCGAGGACGATGGCAATGCTGAGTTTATTCTGACGCAACTCATTGAATAAGGGGAGAAGGGGTTTGTATTCAAAGGTGAAATAACTCGGCCGCAGGATGTCTTCAAGACGAAGTTCTTCTGGGTTCGGCAAGGTCAAAATATCCTTGATGTGCAAGATCCCTAAGATATTATCAAGGTCCTTGTCATAGACCGGCATCCTCGAGAATCCCTCTTCCTCCACGATACGACGAATGTCTTCCACAGAAGAAGTCACATCGACACCAATGATGTCCGTGCGAGGTGTCATGACATCTTTCGCATAACTGGTCCGTAAGTCCATGATGTTATCCATGAAGATTTTTTCGTCGTTATCAATGAGCCCTTCCGCGTGTCCCAAGGTCACGGCCTGAAGAATCTCTTCCTCAGTGATGCGCGGATCCGGGCGCTCCTCTCGTCCAAGGAGTTTTAAGATGAGGTGCGCTGGCACCCGCACGAGTGAGAGAAGAGGACGCAGGATGATGGTAAGGACGTAGAGGTTTTTCCCGTGTCGTAAGAGAGATGTTTCCTTTGGGCGTTTTCCAAGGGAGCGGGGGAGAAGTTCTCCAAAGATCAAGATGAGGCAAAGGCTCACCGCAATCCCAAGAACCGGACCCCAGGGCCAAAGATAGAGATCGAAAAATAAAGTGCAAAGGACTCCTACAATGAGATTCGCCAAGTAGTCGAGGACGACAGTGACACCATAGAGATCTTCGCATTGTTCAAAGTTTAAGCGCACGTAGGCACCCTTTTTGGGATATTCCTCTTCAATCGTGCGACACCGAATCTCCGTAAGATGGTGATAAGAGTTTTGCACATAGGTAAAGAAGTAGGAAAAGATGAGTGCAATGACTGCGCCGATGGCGTATAACCAAGAATTCATAGCATCAGCTCCTGCTTTCATTATAAAACAAGAACACGAAAAAATAAAAGAAAAATAGAGCATCAGGAGATGCTCTATTCCACAGTGACGGACTTTGCAAGATTTCGAGGTTTGTCCACATCGTTTCCAACGCAGACGCTTGTCTCATATGCCAAGAGCTGCTGGGGAATGCTTGCAACAACAGGGGCAAGGAGATCATCGACGGCAGGCAACTGAATGACCACGTCGGCAACCTCTTTAAGACTTGGTGCGTCAAGGGTGGTCATGGCGATGGCAAAGGCACCACGCGCCGTCACTTCTTTAATGTTGGAGATGCTCTTCTCCAGAAGCTCTTCCTGGGTCAAGAGGCTCACCACTGGAGTCCCTTCCTCGATGAGGGCAATGGACCCGTGTTTGAGTTCTCCAGAGGGGAAGGCGACTGCATTGATGTAGGAGATTTCCTTGAGCTTGAGGGCACCTTCCTTTGCAGAGAGGTAATCGAGTCCTCGGCCGAGGAAGAACATGGAGTGCTCGTCTTTAATACGTTCTGCCAACTCCTTGTAGATGGAATTCTCTTCGAGGAGAAGAGCGAGTTTTTCCGGCAGTTCGAGGAGTTTCTTTACCCAACTCCGAGTTTCTTCTTCCGTGAGGGTGCCAAGCTTCTGAGCAAAGTCAAGTGCAAAGGCAAAGAGCGCGACGAGCTGAGTCGTGTAGGCCTTCGTGGAGGCCACGGAGATTTCTGGGCCCGCATCGCAGTAGATGACGCGATCTGCTTCACGGGAAAGAGAGGAGCCAACCACATTGGTAATGGCAAGAATCTTCGCCCCTTTTGCTTTGGCTTTGCGCACCGCCGAGAGGGTGTCACTCGTCTCTCCAGATTGACTCACGGCGATTAGAAGGGTCTTGTCATCGATAAAGGGATGATAGCTCTTCAACTCCGAGGCAATCTCACTCATCACTGGGCGATGGGCAAGCATCTCAATGGCACGGCGTCCAACTTCACCTGCGTGATAGGCTGTTCCGCAGGCGGTGATGACGATGTTCGTAAATTCTCGACAAGTGTTTGCGTCGAAGGTATCCTGACCAAGACTGAGTTCTCCGCCAGCACATTTTCTCGAGAGGGCTGTCGTGATAGCACGAGGCTGTTCGTGAATCTCCTTAATCATGAAGTGGGGATAGCCTTCCTTCGTCGCCGATTCTTGGTCCCACTCGACGAGTTGTTCTTCCCGAGAGAGGGGCTTCCCGTCCACATCAAAGATTTCCACACCGTCTTTTGTAAGGGCAACGAGATCTCCATCCTCAAGATAGGACACTCGTCTCGTGTATTGGAGAAGGGCAGGAATGTCCGATGCAAGGAAAAATTCTCCATCTCCATGTCCCAGGACAAGAGGACTTTCGTGGCGAGCACCGAAGAGAGTTTCCGCCGCATCCGCGAAGAGAATGGCGAGGGCATAGGCTCCTTCTAAACGACTGATAACCTTCTGGAGGGTTTCTTTCGGAGAGCCTTCGTGATAGTAATCGAGAAGGTGTGCAATGACTTCCGTATCTGTCTCCGAGACAAAATGGTAGCCTTCTCCAAGTAAGAATTCTTTGAGTTCGAGATAGTTTTCAATAATCCCGTTGTGGACGACGGCAATCGTCTTCGATTCGTTGAGGTGGGGGTGGGCATTCACATTTGAGGGGGCTCCGTGAGTTGCCCAGCGGGTATGCCCAATACCAATATGCCCAGAAAGGGGCTCGGCACAAAGAGCCTCCTCGAGTACAGCTAATTTTCCAACGCGCTTTGTGGTTTGGATGACACCATCGGAGAGAATACTCACCCCAGCAGAATCGTAACCACGGTATTCGAGCTGAGAGAGGCCGTGTAAAATCCGCTCCTGGGCAGACTTAGACCCTACATAACCAACAATACCACACATAATAGACTCCTTTCTCCCCGAGGTCACGGCTACGTCTTTGTCCCTAAAATTACTTTTAGGCTTTGTTCGCAGCTGAGGCTGTGACACCTATGGAGCATCCGCCGAAGTTTCGATCACTCCATCCCTCGTCGACCCGTAGGTCCTGGCGCTTGTTCTTTTTTCTCGGGGGTATTTTTCTACCATCTTAACATGTTCACGACGCCTTGACAATGAATGGGGGACCAACTGCGCCCGATTGGGACCTTAGAATATGTGGTATGATGGAAAACAACGAGAGGAGGGATGATGTGGAATACCTAGAACTTCTAAAAACTCCAAGCCGTGGTTTCTATGGAAAAGGCGTCCTTTCTGTGGCCCAATGCCTCGAGATGTGCATTGCCATCAGTGCGCATCACGATAAACTCCTTCAAGTGGGTACTCCGAATAATGGGATATGGGTATTGGCACAGTGGGAAGTCCAACCCAAGAAGGATATTCTCCCTGGCTCTGAGGTCAGGGTTCAGACAGAGTTATTTCAAGATGGACGACTAGGCATCGTGCGCTCCTATCGCATTGAAGATGCTTCTACGAACGAACCACTCTTTTGCGCCTGTGCAAAATGGGTGCTCATGGATGCCAAGTCAAGGCGACTTCTGCGTATAGGACCAGAGACCCTAGGCCTTGACCACATCCCACCTTCAGACCATGTTTTTACAAGGCTCGTCCAAAAGGAGGAGGAGGGCATCTGTACAACATTGCCCCTGGTGCGCCTCGCCATCGACGAAAACGAGCACGTGAATAATCTTGCCTACCTTGCCTACGCCATAGAGGTTTTGACGGAAGAAGAGTTTTCGCAACGCAAGTTGATTGGACTCTCGATTCGCTATCATAAAGAACTTCGGGTTGAGGAACATTCGAATCTTACGCTTCGAAGAATCTCAAGTTCAGAAGAGACCCAAGTGGAGATGATGAACCGAGGAGAAGAGCACCTCGTGACGGTGCAATTTCGGTGGGCCTTCCTTGAACCATAAAGCGCAAGCTGGTATCATGAAAGGAGAACATTCTCCACAAGAGAGAAGAACAAGGAGGATTTATGGCACAAGAAGAAAAAAAAGACCGTCTCGTTGCAACGGTTGAAGATAGTGAGATTCATGAGTCTGATGTCGTCACCTTCGTCAAGGGAATGGGCCCTGAGTTAGCCTCTCGATTCCAGTCTGAAGAAGGCGTTAAGCACGTCATCGATGAACTCGTTCACCAAGAGCTCATGTACCGCGATGCAATCGACCGATGTCTCGATGAAGATGAAGAGTTTCTCGACGCCCTTGCTCAAACGAAGAAGAATTTGTTAAAGTCCTACGCCTTCTCGAAGATTATCGGCAATGTCTCGGTGAGCGCAGAAGAGGCAAAGGAATACTACGAATCCGGCCAAGAGAATTTCTCGACGCCTGAGACGGCTGTAGCATCCCACATCCTCGTCCCCGATGAAGAGACCGCAAAGGACATCTTGAAAAAGCTTGAAGATGGGGAAGATTTCCGAGAGTTGGCCAAGGCTCACTCCACTTGCCCCTCGAAGGATGCAGGAGGACGTCTCGGGACCTTCACTCGTGGACAGATGGTCGATGAGTTCGATCAGGCCGTGTTCTCGATGGAAGTCGGCACCATCTCAGAACCTGTGAAGACGCAATTCGGATATCATATCATTCGTCTGGAAGAAAAAGAAGAGGCCAAAGAACAGCCTTTTGAAGAGGTCAAAGAACACTGCATGCGCGAGGCTCTTCGCCTGAAGCAGCAAAAGATCTATAAGGAAAAGATGGATGAGCTCGCAGACAAATACAAGGTAACCTTGTATTAAAGAGGGGGTATCCCCTCTTTTTCTTTTGAAAAGGAGGAGAAGAGCATGCGTCTTCAACTCTTCGAGTTCGTGGATGAAACCCTTGATCTCCTCGAACAAAGACAGGATCTTCTTTCGAAAATCGGAAACTACCTCGAGGAGTTTTTCACCGACATCGTTGGCGAAGAAGAGGGGTTTCTCACCATCAATTCCCGGATTAAATCCCCGGGAAGTCTTCGAGAAAAGATGCTGCGGCATCATTTCTATCAACTCTACGAGACTCCCTATGAAGCCCTCGATCATCTCTCAGACCTGGTTGGTCTAAGAATCGAATGTCGCTTCAACCAAGATGAGAGCCGTATCTTTCGGGCGCTCCTTCGTCAGTTCACCCAGGAGCAAGAGGATGGGTATTACTGGGATAGTCATGAACCATCCATTGGACTAAAGATTCGTGATCGCCAACCACAGACCCAAAAAAATGGCTTCGAGATTTACAAAATCGACGGACGCTATGTCAAGGGAAGCTTGAAGGTGAACTTTGAATTGCAGATCAAGTCCCTCGTCAACGTCTTCTGGGGAGACATTGAGCATCGTGTGTTGTACAAAAACTACAACTATATGCTCTTTGAGGGCTTCTTCCGCGACATCATGCATTCCATGCGCGACAATCTCGCCATGGTGGATCGCCAGCTCATGATTCTCTATGACCACGTGGACAGCATGGATTCCTCTACGGAGGAACACAATCGAGCCCAGATTCAATCCTTGCTTTCGAAAATCATCCACGACATCTACGTCAACAAGGTCCGCGAAGACTTAGGGTTTCTCATCGATTTTCGTCACACCACAGATATCATCGTGAAGTATCTCTACTTCAAACGAGGTGTACGCCAGCAGTACAGCTATGGGGAAAATTTCATTCGCCTCTTGAACCGCATCAACGAAATCGGCGATCGTCCAATGAATTTCACCGAGGCCCTCGATTTTCGCCAAACTCCCATGTGGCCCACGAACTTTTCCAGACGTGTCGGTGAGGCCATTTTTAAGCGCGTCAACGACGATTTTGGCTGGAATCTTTTCTTCAAGATTATCTGCGCCATCGAACAAGATGACGCAGATGACCTCGAAATGTTCCCGCAGTTTCTCGAAGTCCAACTCCGCAAAGAGATTCAAAACGCCCTCCTTCACAGCGACCTCTCCCCAGAGAGAAAGGCACAGGTTGAGGAGAAGATGATTGAACTCATGGCGAAAGATATGGAGAATCATCCCTGCCTTGACGACGTCTTAGAGCGTAGCCCCTTGACGTATCAAGAGAAGATTTATGACGAACTCAAGGAAATCCAACACAAAGACGATGTGGATACAGCGCTTTTTCGCGTGAAGAGGAATCTTCACTTAGAGGAGGATGAGTTTTTTGGGAAAGGTTTTCTCAGCTTCTAGTATTGTTCACGGCTCTCTAGTATAATAAAGACATCACGAGACACAGAAAGGGGGGTGCCATGAAGGAAGCACAGCACCACCGGGCCATTGACTATTTTAAGTGGCTGACGACGATTCCCCGCTGTTCGGGCCATGAAGAAGCTGTCGGCAATGCCTTAATGGAATGGGCAGCACAACATGATTTTCATGCGATTCGTGACAACGTAGGAAATATTCTCATTCGTCGTCCAGGACGTGAGAATACGAAGGACAAAACACCCATTGTTCTTCAAGGACACATGGATATGGTCTGCGTGAAGACACCGGATTCTCACCACGACTTTTCTTGTGACCCCATTCCAATTCGTATAGAAGACGATTGGATTTTTAGCGAAGAAACGACCCTTGGTGCAGATAATGGCATTGCCGTTGCCATGGGAATGGCTTTACTTGAAGAAGAAGGAGATTTTCCTCCGTTAGAGCTTCTCATCACCGTCGACGAGGAGCAGGGGATGAGTGGGGCCATTGCCCTCGACCCCTCTTGGCTTGAAGGAAAATCCTTGATTAATATCGACTCTGAAGAAGAGGGGACGTTCGTGGCAGGATGTGCTGGTGGCCAGGTCGATCAACTCGTCTACCAGAAAGAAATCTGTCCTCGTCGCTTTTCTTCCGTCGCACATCTTAGCCTCGAAGGGCTCCAGGGCGGGCACAGTGGTATGGAAATTCACAGAGGCCTTGGCAATGCGAATCTCCTCTTAGCGAGAGTCCTCGACGATTTGCTTGAAAAAGGACTTGTTGAAGTCCTCCATTTCCACGGCGGTGCAAAGTCAAATGCCATCCCGAGAGATGCTGTGGCGACCATTGCATTCGACGAAGAAGAGGAAGTCAAGAAGTCTGTGGAGCACTGGGAAAAGATTCTGGCTGAAGAATTTTCGCCTCTTGAAACAGACCTTCGACTTTACCTCACAGAGACGACCTGCGAAGACGACGCTTTGACCCATGAGCTTGCTCAGAACATGCTTCAGGCAATGCTTGTTCTGCCCAACGGGGTCTATTCGATGAGTCACATGATTCCTGAACTCGTTGAAAGTTCGTCAAATCTCGGAACGGTGCAAGAAAAGGAGGATTCCTTCCTTCTTACGGCGACTCTTCGGTCTTCTCTTGACTCGAAAAAAACTGAGATTTCTCGCAAGTTCGCGAAGGTAGCGCACATGACGGGGGCAGAGCACATCGCAGGAGGTGGATATCCTGCATGGGAGTATCATGAAGAATCTCCTCTCCGCCACAAGGCGATCCTTCTCTATCGAGAGATGTTTGACAAACCACCGACTGTTGACGTCATTCATGCGGGTCTCGAGTGCGCCCATTTTGCCTCTCGTCTCCCAGGGCTCGATATGATTTCCATCGGCCCCAACGTCTTAGGAGCCCATGCTCCTGGTGAACGGGTGAGCATCTCGTCAACACTTCGCGTCTATGAATTTCTTAAACAGTTTCTTACCACTCTTGGAGAATAGAAAGGAGCTCTTATGAGCGAACACGAAAAACACTGCTGTGGAGGGCATCACCACGAAGAAGGGCATTGCGGATGCCATCATCACGAGGAGAATCTTCCCGTGGATGAAGAAATGGATATCCTCACCTTGACCCTTGAAGACGACACGGAAGTCCCCTGCGAAGTCGTGGGAATCTTTGACGTCGATGGGAAGGAATATATCGCCCTGTATCCCCTTGAAGATATGGGCGATGGCGAAGAAGGAGTTCTTCTCTACGCCTTTGAAGAAGGAGAAGATGACGAGGTCAATCTCGAGGCAATTCCCGAGGAAGACTTTGATCGGGTTGCTGAAGTCTTTGAATCTCTTGTCGAGGAAGAGGAAGAGGACGCTCAGTGAATCTTCCCTATCGCGATTTTGCACAAGCATTTCGTGATATGTATGGAGAAAAAGTCTACAAAATTCCAATCAAGCGTCCACTGACATGTCCAAATCGGGATGGTACCAAGGGACACGGAGGTTGCATCTTCTGTGGGGAAGAAGGGGGGAGTTTTGAAAACCTCTCTTCATGCCTTAGCGTAAAAGATCAACGAGAAAAGAACGAAGCCTTTGTCCGTCGGCGATTTGGCGCAGAGAAGTTTATTACGTATTTTCAAAACTTTACAAATACGTACCAAGACGTCGACGCATTTGAGAGGGATTTTTCTGAAGCCATTGGCGATGATACCGTTGGCGTGACGATTTCCACCCGTCCCGATGTCTTGTATCCAAGTCATCTTGACGTTGCAAAGTCCTACTGCGAGGACTATCTCGTCACCTTCGAACTCGGGGTGCAGTCCATCAATCCACGCACCCTTGAAATATTGGGGCGAGGACACGGACTCTCAGAGGTTGTGGATGGAATTCTACGTCTAAAGTCTTACGGGTTTCGCGTCTGCGCTCATATGATTCTCGATCTTCCATGGGACACACAACGAGACGTCATTGAGGGCGCAAAGCTCCTAGGAGTTCTAGGCGTAGATGAGGTGAAAATCCACTCCCTTTATGTGGTCAAAGGAACGAAGCTTGCAAAGGAGTATGCGGCGGGACGGTTTCGGCCCCTTACGAAGGACGAGTTTATCACGCGTACCATGCTTTTTTTAGGACACCTCCCAAAAGAGGTTGTGATTGGAAGAATCGTGGGACGAGCTCCGGAAGAGGATACTCTCTTTTGTAACTGGAATACCTCTTGGTGGAAGTTGCGCGATCAAATCATCGAAACGATGGCGCGAGAGCAGATTACACAAGGATCATTACGGTCCACAGATTGACAAGAAAGGACAGCATCATGTTAAAATTCATTCTCGGAGATAAGGGCGCAGGGAAGACGAAATGGCTCATCGATCGCGCCAATGAGGAACAAGTGAAGGGCAATGGCAACATCGTCTTTGTTGAAGTCGACGATGAGCACATTTTCAGCCTCGACTACAATGTGCGTCTCATCAATGCTACGGATTATCGCCTGTCCAATGTCGAGAGTTTCTATGGTTTCCTCTGCGGACTCATGGCTATGGACTACGATGTGGAGAAGATTTATGTCGACGGCATTTACAAGGTGCTGCCTCTTCGCGTTGAGGATTTGGAATACCTCTACAACAAGCTCTCTCGCGTCGAAGAGATTGAAGGACGTGAGCTTTTCATCAATGTGGACCTGATGATGAGCGACCTTCCAGAATTTCTTGTCGAACACGCCTACGAAGTGAAGGCAGAAGCGTAAGCACCGGCTCGTCCGGTGCTTTTCTTTCAGATTCCAGCACTCATGGAGTCGAAAAGTAGAGACGGCAGCGATGAGGAGGACCCATGGAATTACGTCACCCTACGGAACATAAAAATATTATCGAAACGGTCCTTCCAGGAGGCATTGCTGAGGAGGTCGGGCTTGTACCAGGAGATGAATTACTGTCCATCAATGGACAAACAGTTGGAGATGTCATAGACTACCGCTTCCTCATCCGTGATGAAGAGCTTCTTCTAACTATTAAAAAACAAGATGGAGAACTCTGGGAGATAGACATCGAGAAAGATTATGACGAGGATCTGGGCTTAGACTTTACAAATCCTCTCATCGACAAGGCAAGGCGATGCTCAAATCGGTGTGTTTTTTGCTTCATCGATCAACTTCCAAAGGGAATGCGTGAACCGCTGTATTTTAAGGATGACGACTCGAGGCTCAGCTTTCTTCAGGGCAATTTCATCACCCTGACAAATTTGTCCGAAGACGACATTGAAAGGATGATTCGCTACCGGATTGCGCCGATCAACATCAGCATTCATACCACAAACCCCCAGTTGCGAAGAAGGATGCTCGGCCATCCGCGAGCTGAGAAGATTTTGGAGATTCTGCGCCGTTTTCATGAGGCCCATCTTCCCTTTCGAGGCCAGATTGTTCTCGTTCCAGAATACAATGATGGATTGGCTCTGGAAGAAACATTGGATGATCTTCTCGAATTTTTCCCTTCTCTTGAATCCTTGGCCATCGTCCCTGTAGGCATCACAAAATTTAGAGAGAATCTTCCAGACCTCCGTACTTTTACCTCTGAGGAGTGCAAGGAATTGATTCAAAGGATTCAAGCGCGACAGGAAGAAAATCTTAAGAACTTTGGAACGAGGCTCTTCTATCTCTCTGATGAGTTCTATTTAACAGCAGGAGAAGAGTTGCCTGGGGAAGAGGCCTATGAAGGATATCCTCAAATCGAAAACGGTGTGGGAATGGTACGGAGTTTCCTTGAAGAGGTGCATCAAGCCCTCTCTGCGAAGAAACTCATCTTACGTACAGACAAAAAGATTCTCCTTGCGACGGGGACCCTTGCCTATCCTGTGATGCGAGAAGTGGCAATGTGCCTCAACGAACACTTAGGAAAAGAAACCTTTGAAGTCGTGGCCATTGCCAATCGATTCTTCGGAGAAACCATTACGGTAAGTGGCTTGTTAACTGCACAGGACCTGGTCCATTGTTTGAAAGGCCACCCAGCAGATGCTATAATGATACCCAATAACATGTTCCGAAGTCTTGGGGACATTACCCTCGACGATTGGGACCACACTCAGATTGCAAAAGCTCTATCCCGTCCGGTTTATCGCGGATCTTGGGATGGCTGGAGATTCATAGAAACAATAGAGCAGGTGATGCACGATGTCGAAGCCAATGGTGGCCGTCCTAGGTCGTCCAAATGTGGGGAAATCAACCCTCTTTAATAAGATTGTTGGCCAGCGAATTTCCATTACGGAAGATACTCCTGGGGTCACTCGGGACCGTATCTATGCAGAGGCAGAATGGCTGGGAAGAGAGTTCCTTCTCATCGATACTGGTGGGCTAGAGCTCAAAAGTGAAGATGCCTTTATGTCGAGTATTCGAGAACAAGCCGATATTGCCATCGATATGGCTGAGGTCATTGTTCTTGTGGTAGACGCCCTCGAAGGGATTACCTCCACAGATCGCGATTTAGCGGCCCTCTTACGTCGCACCAACAAGAAAGTCCTTCTCGCCGCGAATAAATTCGATGCAAAACGAGCACGCGACAACATCTACGAGTGCTATGAACTTGGCTTGGGAGAAGTCTTTGAAATCTCTGCGGAGCAGGGGATGGGTGTTGGCGATCTGCTCGATGCCATCGTCGAAGATTTCGCAATCGGAACCCCAAAAGAAGAAGAGGACGAGAGCATTCGCGTCGCCTTTATCGGAAAGCCCAATGCTGGGAAAAGTTCTCTCATCAACAAAATTCTCGGGGAAGATCGTCTCATTGTGACCAATGTGCCCGGGACCACTCGAGACTCTATCGATTCTGCAGTCACCTTTGAGGACACGGAATACATCTTCGTCGATACGGCGGGTCTTCGCAAGAGAAAGAAGATTACGGAGAACATCGAACGCTACAGCGTTGTGCGGACCCTCCACGCCATTGAACGGGCAAAGGTCTGTGTCCTTCTCATCGACGCTGAGCAGGGCGTCAGCGAGCAGGACTCGAAGATTGTTGGTTACGCCCACAATCGCCATAAAGGGATTGTCATCGCCGTGAACAAGTGGGATCTCATTGAAAAAGATACTCACACGATGCGCAAATTTGAAGCGGAAATCCGCGAGCAACTTCCCTTCTTAGCCTACGCACCCATTGTGTTCATCTCTGCGAAGACGGGACAGCGCATTGAGCGGCTCCTTCATACCATTCATGCCGTGAATAATAACTACAACATGCGGATTCCCACCGGGGTCCTCAACGATCTCATGAACCGCGCGGTGCTGATGAATCAACCGCCCTCGGACAAGGGCAAGCGCGGGAAACTCTATTATGCTTCCCAAGTTGCTGTCCGCCCGCCTCGGTTTTTGCTCTCCGTCAACGATAAGGAACTCTTCCACTTCAGCTACATGAGGTACTTGGAAAACCAAATCCGTCAAGCCTTTCCCTTTGAAGGGGTCCCACTTGTCATGAGCTTCAAGGAACGCGAAAGTCGCTATGACTAAGATTCTCCTCTTAGTTCTGTCCTATGGGATTGGAAGCATATCAGGCTCTTTTCTCCTAGGACGTTGGGTTCTCGGGGTCGATGTGAGACATGCGGGGAGCGGCAATGCAGGAACGACGAATGCCATGCGGGTACTCGGGAGGAAATTAGGCGCCCTCACCTTTCTCATCGATTGGCTCAAGGGCATTTTGGCCATGCTCCTCGTCCATTGGATCGCCCCTGAGTTCTCCGTCCCCTGTGCACTTTTTTGCGTTCTCGGACATGATTTCCCCTTCTATATGCGGTGGAAAGGGGGAAAGGGAGTGGCAACTACCTTTGGTTGTTTTCTCATCATCAACCCCTTTGCCGCCCTTATTGCTGGGTTTTTCTGGCTGGTCAGCATGCTTGTGAGTCGGTATGTATCCCTTGGAAGTCTCGTTCTGTTCACAGTCTTGGCCTTCGTCTATCGAGGTCCCTATATGCCACTGGTATGGGCGATTGCTCTACTTGGTTACTTTCAACACCGTAGCAATATCCTTCGTCTTCTCAAGGGCACGGAGCGACGGATTGGAAAAAAGGAGGTTGAATCGTGAAGATTGCAATACTTGGAGGGGGGAGTTGGGGAACGGCCGTTGCGCGGCTTCTCGCCATGCACCACCGTGACGTCACTCTCTATATTCGCGAAACGCCCCAGGCGAACTATGTGGACCGCTATCGAGAAAATCCTCACTTCTTGCCAGGAGTAAAGATTCCATCCTCACTTCACATCACTGACTCCATCGAAGACGCTGTTTCTGAGGCAAAGGTGGTTGTCCTTGGGGTGCCGACTGGAGCCTGCCGGGAAGTCATGAACGAGATTGCAACACGCCTTGCCGATGGTGCCATTCTCGTAAGCCTTGCGAAGGGCATCGAGATCGAGAGTCTAAAGCGTGTCAGCGAGATCGCTGAAGAGATTCTTCCAAATCATCCATTCGTCTGCCTTTCCGGTCCTTCTCATGCCGAAGAGGTGGGAAAAGATATCCCCACCACGGTCACTGTGAGCTCGAAGAATCCTGACGCGGCAAAGTTTGCCCAGGAAATCTTTCACTGCGAAACCTTCCGCGTCTATACCAACGAGGATTTGATCGGTGTCGAACTTGGAGGAGCACTGAAAAACATCATTGCCCTCGCTGCGGGAATGACAGATGGCTGTGGCTACGGAGATAATACAAAGGCAGCTCTCATGACCCGTGGGATGTATGAGATTGCAAAATTAGGAACGCAAATGGGCGGCAATGAGCGCACTTTCTACGGCCTTGCTGGTATGGGAGATTTGATCGTCACTTGTACCAGTATGCACAGCCGTAATCGCAGATGTGGAATTCTCATTGGACAAGGAAAGAGTGTAGAAGACGCCATTGAAGAAGTGGGGATGGTAGTCGAAGGGATTAAGACGACCCGCTCCGCCTTCGAGCTCTCAAAGCGATATGATGTCGACATGCCCATTACGAGGGCACTTTATCGCATCATCTATGAAGGTGAACCCGTGAAGGAAGCCGTTCAATCCCTGATGATGCGCACGAAAAAAGAGGAATTCCAAGCGGCGGCGTTGCAATGAAACAATCACGTCGGTACAGGAAAACTCGAAAGCGAAGGCGCTTCTTCGTCCTTGTTTTGGCGATTTTTCTTCTCCTTGGCTTTGCCATCTTTCATCAGCGTGGTTACCGTCGTCATGAGACGACCTACCCCTCTCTTGACACCTACCGAAAGACGATTACAGGGGAAGGGTTTCCTATTTTTGAAGAGAAGATATACCGTGCAAAGGGAGATGGCGTTGCGGTATTTTATGCCCAAGACCTTGAAAAAGTCCCGGCACAATTTGAAGTTGCACGCCTAAACCTCGAACAGGATAGTTCTTCTCTCAAAGATCAGCTGATGCGCGTTCAGGCTGCTCTCGATTATAAAAATGATGTGCCCAAACAGTTGGGACCAGAGGATGTATTGAGTCCTGCAGAAATTGAGAGGATTCAATCCATTCAAGATGCCCTTCGACGAGAAGACTTCTCCGCACTCATCCGTGGGATTAATACCCTCGACCTCAACACCAAACATTCCGTCAACGTCTCTGATATCAGTGATCTCTTAGAGAAGAGTATCGAAGATCTCGAAGAAGAGAAGGACGCGTTGTCAAAACAGATTGCCGAAAGCGACATCGCTTTTACGACGACAACCTCCGAGGTTGTGACGTTTCAGATGCCCGTCGGCGGGGAATGGGGAGGATACTCAGGACATCCCGCCGACTACAACCGAGAGCGACTTCAAAAGAGGTCTCAAAAACTCCGCATGAGCCAATCTGGTGTCGTAAAGAAAGGACAGGGTCTCTTTCGTCTAATCAACAATTTTCGGTGGTATCTTGCTGTTGATGTCTCACAGATGAAATCCCTTCAACCCCCAAAAGTCGGGGAACGCGTCGATCTCCTCTATGGAAAGGGCCAGACCCATCCGGCTACTATTCTTGCAGTGACGGAACAGGAAAGCGGTGGCATTGTAATTTTTCTCGAACTCGAAGAGGGGTTTGAGTCCTTCATTCAACGATTACGGGCACCAAGCTCCATTGTTCTTGAACACGCAGTGGCCCTAAAATTTCCTGCGACTGCTCTCGTGGAGAATCACAAGCAACTTGGGGTCTATATTGAAGACATCCATGGACTTGTGAGTTTTCTGCCGATTGAGCTTCTTGGGACGATTGGAGACGACGTCTATGTCTCCCCAGGAGATGGGAACCACAACATCACCGTTCAGGATCACCTCAAAAAGACAGTCCAGCTGACGGATAAGGTCATCGTACATCCAGATCGTGTTGAGGAACGACAAGTGATCAAGGAGGCTTCATCATGAATCTCAAAGAACGTTACGAAGATGTTCTCGAGCGTATCGAACGCGCAAGGCAACGAGCAGGCACCCCTCATGTCCAGTTGATTGCCGTCACAAAGACCCATCCCATGGAGACGGTCGAGGAAGCTCTTCAACTCGGTATGACCGATATCGGGGAGAACAAGGTTCAAGAACTCGTCAAGCGGATGGATTCCTTTGGAGACGAGGCATTTCGCTATCATCAGATTGGCTCCCTTCAGACGAACAAAGTGAAGTACATCGTTGATCGTGTCCATCTAATCCACAGCCTCGATCGCACGAGCCTTGCGAAGGAAATTCAAAAGCGTGCCACAACTCCTGTGGATTGCCTTGTCCAAGTCAACATTGGGGAAGAGCAAACGAAATCCGGAATTCATCTCGAAGACACGGAAAAGTTCCTTGAAGAGTTACAAGAATACCCTCTTGTTCACGTTTGTGGCCTCATGGCAATGGCTCCAGCTAATGCAGATGAGAGACAGTTACGTGAATATTTTAGGAATATGCGAAAAATGCAAGAAAAAATTTCCTCGAAGGGGTATAATAAACTAGATATGAAGTATCTGTCCATGGGGATGAGCAACGACTTCGAGATCGCCATCGAAGAAGGTGCAAATATGGTGCGTATCGGCAGTACGCTCTTTGGCCAGAGAAACTACAATAAGGTATAGGAGGTAGCCATGGCGAATTTGCTCGATCGATTCAAGAACACCTTTGGGTTTGGTGAAGAAGACTACGACTACGAAGATTACGAGGAGCTCGCGGTCCCAGAAGAGACCCACGAGGAACAAGTCGTTGAAGTTGCTCCTGCACGTAGTGTGCGCCCCCGTCGGTCCACTGGCCGCAATGCTGCAGCTCACGGGGAAACGAAGTGTGTGATCACGGTTCATGAACCCTTGAGCTACGACGAGTCCCCCCTCATTGCTGACGATTTGAAGGCTCATAAAGCAGTGGTCTTGAACTTCGAACAACTCGACATCGAAGTGAAGCGCGAAATCTTTGATTTTGTCAATGGTGCTCTGTACGCCATTGAGGGTAAAATCCAAAAGGTCAATAAGGACATCTTCATCCTTGCTCCGCCAACGGTAGAAATTGAAGGTGTGAAGGACGAACTTCAGAAATCTGGAATGTTCCCTTGGTAAGTGAGCGATTTCTTTCCCATCCACAGCTGAGCGATGAGGAAGCGCGTTTTCTTGCTCGCGGCCGCGATTTATTGACTGACGTGGAAGCTGGAAAAGGACCTCGTGTCACCCATTTTTGTAACCCCCGTGAGCTCGCGTTTCTCTTAAGAGATGCCCGAGCCTACTCTGGGGTTACTTTTTGTGTATATGGAGGCTTTCCTGATGCAGAGCGCAATGTCCTTTGCTTAAATCCTTGGGGAATTGAGACTCCTATGGGGGTCGATGTTCTCGAAATCCAAGGAAGAGAGGACCTGGAGCATCGAAAGATTCTTGGGAGTATTCTTCATTTGGGTCTTGATCGACGTATGGTTGGAGACATTCGGCTTCGTGGAAACTGCGCTCAAATCGCCGTTCGAGAAACAATGACTCGTTTTCTCGAAGAACAGCTGACACGAGTTGGAGGACAATTTGTAGCGACGCGGATTGTCCCTCTGGAGGATATTTGGCAAGAGCCTCCTCCTTTTCGACTGGAGACAACGACGGTAAGTTCTCTTCGCATCGATGCGATCCTCGCAGGAGCTTTTCACGTTTCGAGAAGACAAATCCAAGAAGAGATTCAAAAGGGCAATGTACACATGGACTTTAGGGTCCCCAGGACCTCTAGTGAAACGGTCCAACTTGGTTCTGTTTTATCCCTCCGTCGCTTTGGACGTGTGCGACTTGCAGACATTGGATCGGTGACTCGCAAAAATCGTTATCGTATCACATTAGAATTTCCATCTTAAGGGGGATTTATGCATTTTCTCATTCTCGCGATCTTGTGTATCCTTGTTGATCAGGGCACGAAGGCCCTCGCCGTAAGTCGCCTAGGCATTGGCGGCTCTGTGCCCATCATCAATGATTTTTTTTATTTGACCTACGTCGAAAATCGAGGGGCCGCTTTTGGGATTCTTCAAGAGAAGCAGATTCTCTTTTCGATCATTACCGTGGTCGTCATCATCCTGCTTCTTAGCCTCTTGCGAAAATCCCCTCGTCTATCTTTTTCTCGAGCGTCCCTGCCGTATTGGTGTTACACCTTAATTCTCGGGGGGAGTATTGGGAACTTCATTGACCGTTTGCGTCTTGGCTATGTTGTGGATTTCATGGATTTTCGTTTTGGAAGCTATGGATTCCCTGTATTTAATGTCGCAGACATGTGCATCGTCGTCGGGACGGTGGGTTTCCTCCTGTTGTTACTCCTCGAGGAGCATCGCGGATGAGTTCGTTTACAATTCCCGAAGAATTAGCAGGGCAACGGTTGGATAAGATTTTTCCTCACGTAGGTTTTCCCTCTCGTAGTCAATGGAAAGCCCTGATTGAGGATGGTTCTGTCACCGTGAACGGCGAACACGTCAAGGCCGGCTATCTTCTTAAAACGGCGGATGTCATTTACTATGAGCACAGTGAAGAAGAGTCTCTTCAACTCGCCCCGCAGGATCTCTCCCTGGATGTTCTTTACGATGATGAAGAGATTGCTGTGGTCTATAAGCCACTTTCTCTCAGTGTACACCCTGGTGCAGGAAATGAATCCACGACACTTGTCCACGGGCTTTTGCATCGATTCGGAGACTTGCCCACCGATGGGGGAGAAGACCGACCTGGGATCGTCCATCGCCTGGATAAGGAAACCGATGGATTGCTCGTCATTGCGAAGACGAGCTCTGCCCTCATGAATCTCCAGCGCGAGTTCGCACAGAGGACTGTGAAAAAATCTTACGTGGCCCTCGTAGAAGGATATCCCGAAGATGCGGGGGAAATCATTGCTCCTATCGGAAGAGACCCTCATCATCGAAAGAAAATGGCCATTGTCCCCCACGGGAAACACGCACATACGAAATACCACGTGTTGCAAAAGGGGAGAGGGGTAAGCCTTCTCGACGTAGAAATCTTTACAGGACGCACCCATCAAATTCGCGTTCACCTTGCAAGTTTAGGCCACGCGATTGTAGGCGATAAGATTTATGGCCGAAGTCTGAAACACGAGGAGGTCCAATACCTTACGGCTCGCAGGATTGGTTTTTCTCATCCTACAAAACGCGCGTGGATAGAAGTGGAGATTCCAATTCCACAACGTTATGAGAAATTCCTGAACTTTATGGAAAGAAAATCGTTTTAGCCCTTGTCTTTTTCAAGAGCCAGTGCTATGATTAAACCATAACTTAATAGTTGTCTGAGGAACAGGGAAATCAGTGAAAATCTGATGCAGCCCCCGCTACTGTAAGTGTGATGAAACCGACACCATGTCACTGTGAAAACGGGAAGACGTCGGGAGTAAATTGATCATGAGCCAGGAGACCTCCCTCGTGACATTAAGTTAAGCTTTCGGTGGGAAATGCTACTATTATGTACCCGTGTATTCCCGCTGTAGCGAGGAATTTTTTATTGCTCACATTCTCAGGGATTTATGTGACTTACCTCCCCATAAATCGGAAGAGACTGAGAATGATCTCACACCATATTTAATTACCCCTAGTAAAAACACCTTCGTGGAGCAATGCGAAGGTGTTTTTATGTCTTTACAGTGAACTCCACGCAAGAAGAAGTCGCCTCCACTACTTTTTGCGAAATATTCGCGCTAAATTGAGAGAATAGAAGAAGAATCAAGGTGATGGCAAGTTTTGTTCCAAAGAACAGATTCCTGCAAGTGGTGACTCCAGCACGTCTTGACAGGAGATTTCTAGCAAACAAGTCCGCTTTATTCGTTCCAAAGAGAAAATAAAGTCTACGAATTTTAGGGTGTAGCCAATTCGCGTGTCCGGTGTTATAATAATATCGTTGTTGAAATCTGAAAATAGAGGAGGAAATACGTATGAACGCTATGACCCAAGATAGTCTCCGCTCCGCTTTTGGTGGTGAAAGCCAAGCCCACATGCGCTATCGCATCTGGGGCGATGTTGCTAAGAAGGAAGGCTTCCCCAACGTGAAGCGTCTCTTCGACTGCACTTCCGCTGCTGAAGAAGTTCACGCTCGTCTTCACTTCAACGCTCTTCGTGACGATGAAGGCGATTTCGCTGTGACCTCCATGGCTGGTTTCGGAATTGGTACCACTTCTGAAAACCTCCAAGGTGGCATCAACGGGGAAGAATTTGAATTCACCCAAATGTATCCCGCTTACATCTGCATCGCAGAAATGCAAGAAGAAAAGGAAGCTGTCCGTGCAATGCGTTATGCTGTGGAAGCTGAAAAGATTCACGCAAAGCGCTATCAAGAAGCAAAGGACTGCGTCGACGCAGGCAAGGACCTCGATGCTGAAAATATTCTTCTTTGCCCCGTCTGCGGTTACATCACCTTCGATGCGAACGAAGAAGAATGCCCCATCTGCCACACCAAGAGCAAGGCGTTTGTTGCTTACTAAAGAGGAGAACCTTCGGGTTCTCTTTTTTTGTGCTCTTTTTCAGTTCTAGGTCTTGTCACTTCAGTGGTATAATGGAATTTACGAAAAGGAGGAGATGGATTGGATAATCACTACGCAGAAGATGTATTCTTTACTCGTGTGACAAAACTTCATGATGCCATTGCTGGAGAAGGCCTCGGCTATCACTTGATGACCTATGGATGTCAGATGAATGAACATGACTCAGAAAAGATTTCAAGTGTCCTTGAGCAGTGTGGGTATAGGCCCACGAGTTTAGAAGAGGCAAATCTCGTCATCCTCAATACGTGCAGCGTACGCAAAGGTGCCGAGGATCGAGTGTACGGGAAACTCGGTGAGCTCAAGGGAATGAAGCGCAGTCACGAAGATTTTAAGATCGCTGTGTGCGGGTGTATGATGCAGCGCGAAGAATCTCGAAACCATGTCCTTGAACACTTCCCTCACGTCGATATTATTTTTGGTACAAACAACATCGCACTTTTGCCTGAACTCATTCTTGAGAACCTCCAGACGAATGCCTTAGCCATGGACATTCAAGAGAAGGCCACTCGTGAGGATGGAATGATTCATGGGAAGCGCCATGATTCTTTCCGTGGGTACGTCAACATCATGTATGGGTGTAATAATTTCTGCACCTACTGTATTGTTCCCTATACCCGTGGACGAGAAGTCAGTCGCCCCTTAGAGGATGTCGTCTTGGAGGTCAAACGTCTCGTTGCCGAAGGGGCTCGTGAGGTGACCTTGCTTGGGCAAAACGTCAATTCTTATGGGAAGACACTTCCGGACCAACCTACCTTTACAAAACTTCTGGAGAGCCTCCACGAGATTGAAGGCTTGGAGCGGATTCGTTTCATGACGAGCCACCCAAAGGATATCTCCGATGAACTCATCGAGGCCTTCTCCCGGCTTCCTAAACTTGGAAAGTTTCTTCACCTTCCCGTTCAGGCCGGGAGCAACCGTATCCTCCGCGCCATGAATCGCCATTATACGCGGGAGGATTATCTGCAAAAGGTCCAGAAGCTTCGAAGCCTTGTCCCAGACCTCGCTCTTTCCACAGACCTTATCGTAGGGTTTCCCGGTGAGACAGAAGAAGATTTTCAAGAGACTCTTCACCTTGTAGAAGAAGTGGAATACGACAACACCTTTACCTTTATCTATTCCCCGAGGGAGGGGACGAAGGCGGCTTCAGCAGAGGATCAGATTCCCGAAGAAATCAAGCACGAGCGCTTTAATCGCCTCACCGACGTTCTCTATCCCATCCAAAGACGTCGTAAAGAAGAAAAGATTGGAAAGGTGGAGAAGGTCCTTCTCGAGCGGGTAAGTAAAAATGATCCCAACATGCTCAGTGGTCGAAGCGAAGACTTTACCCTCATTCACGTTCCAGGGGATGTGTCTGAGATTGGCACCATTGTTCCAGTTCGTATTCTCGATGCAAATACCTTCGCTTGCCGAGGTGAAAGAATGGAGGAGACTCGCTGATGAGTAAAAAAGACACCCCGATGGTGCGTCAATACAAAGAATTAAAGAGACAGCATCCAGGGTGTCTTTTATTCTTTCGCCTTGGAGACTTTTATGAGCTCTTCTACGAAGATGCAGAAATCGCCGCACAAGCCCTTGATTTAACCCTGACCCATCGTGGAGATACGCCGATGTGTGGTGTTCCTTATCACGTCCGTGATCAATATCTGGCGCGCCTGATCCAAAAGGGATTTCACGTCGCAGTTTGTGACCAAATTGAGGACCCAAAGTCGGCGAAAGGTCTGGTGAAACGAGCTGTCACTCGCGTTGTCACCCCTGGAACCTTCTCGGACTCTGAATATCTTGATGCGAGAAGCCAAAACTATCTCATGGGCATCTGGGAGGAGAGTGACTCTTTGGTGATCAGTCTTATCGACTACACCGTGGGGCTATTCCGCCTTCACTTTTACAGTCTTCATCAATCCCAACCTGTCGAGTCAATCATTTGGAAGGAAATCCTTCGAAATCTTCCAAACCAAATTCTCGTCAACGAAAAGATTGCGCAACGCAAGGACTTCTGCGAGCAAGTCCAACTCCGTTTTGGAAAATACCTTGAACTCTACCATCCTAATAAGGAACTCATTTTTGACGAACTGCCAATTTGTGAACAGGCGAGGAGGCAACTTCACGACCTCTTTGAGGCATACTCAGATTTCCAGCCGAAAAAGGGTGTAAATCAACTTCTGAGTTATCTCCTGACGACTCAAATGAGCGGTTTGGAACATATTCACACATTTGAAGTGGAGGAGGAGACGAGTTTTCTATGGCTCGATGACGTTGCGAAGAAAAATTTAGAACTTTTTGAGAACTTGGGTACCGGGAAGAGAGAAGGGTCTCTTCTTCAAGTCCTCGATCATTGTCAAACGTCGATGGGTTCTCGTCTTTTACGGCAGTGGATCGATCGTCCTCTGCGCTCAAAAAAGGAGATTACAGAGCGCCTAGACATTCAGGAGATGTTTCAAGCACATTCAAAACTCGTCGAGGATTTGACTACATCCCTTAAATCCATCATTGATCTTGAACGTCTCAGTGTTCCCATTGTCACGAGGTCCATTACGCCGAGACAAATGCTCTCATTGGGGAAGAGTCTGGCGCAATCCGAGAGGATTCGGGAACGATTGATCCTCGAAAAGAACCCTCTCACCTTTGAGCTTGGGCAAACCATCTCCACCATGGGGCCTCTTATTGACAAAATTTTGTCCACCCTCGTCGAGGAGATTCCTGCGAATGTTGGGGAGATGCGTCTCATTCGAGAGGGAGTCCATCCAGAGCTCGACCGCCTCTTTGAGGGCAAGAATGCAGGCCAGACTTGGCTTTTAGAACTCGAGGAAAGAGAGAAAAAACGGACGGGAATCAAAAACCTCAGGGTCAAGTTCAACAAGATTCTTGGATATTACCTCGAGGTGACAAATTCTCAACTGGACCGTGTCCCCGAGGACTACATCAGAAAACAAACCCTCGTGGGCTCCGAGAGGTTTTTCACAGTTGAGTTAAAGGAATTAGAGGAAAAGCTCCTTGGCTCCAAGGAAAAAGCCCTGGCCCTGCAGTCAGAACTCTTAGACGACTTGCGCAATGAGATCTTTCTTGCAATTCACGACATTCAGACCAATGCCTCCGAAATTGCACGACTTGATGTTCTCTTGAGCCTTTGTCTCGTTGCAAAACGTGGTCACTACGTTCGCCCACAATTTCAGGATTCTCCGGGTCTTGCTATTCATGAAGGAAGACATCCAATGGTGGAATCTTTTGTGGGAGATACGATTTTCGTTCCCAATGATACGACAATCGATCCCCACAAGGCCTGTGTTTCTATCATCACGGGCCCCAATATGGCGGGGAAGTCTACTTTCATGCGTCAGAGTGCTCTCATCGTACTCATGGCACATATGGGGACCTTTGTCCCTGCAACTTCTGTAGAACTGGGAATCTTCGATCGTATCTTCACCCGGATCGGTGCAAGTGATAATCTCAGTGAAGGGGAGAGCACCTTCATGGTTGAGATGCGCGAAGTTGCAACCATTCTTCAAGAGGCCACGGAACAGAGCCTCATCATTCTCGACGAAGTGGGGCGTGGAACGGGGACCATCGACGGTTTGAGTATCGCTCAGGCTCTTCTCGAAACAATGTGTCAAGAGAACTTTATGACCCTCTTTGCGACACACTTCCACCAGCTCACAAACCTCAGTGCTGAATCCGAAAAAATCTGTAATCTTGCGATTCTTACGGAAGAAACAGCTCACGGGATTCGTTTCCTTCACAAGATTGTAGAAGGTGCTGTTAACGAGTCCTTTGGGATTGAAGTTGCAAGGCTGGCTGGAGTTCGCGAAGATGTAGTCCAGAGAGCTCAAGAGATTTTTCACAGTCTCAATCAAGAAGAATACTCACAACCATCTCTTAGAGGGAAGAAAGAGGTTTCCTATCGGGGAAAAGACGAGGATGAAGAGTTTTCTCACGACCTCGTAAGAAAGATACTTTCGGTCTCTCCCGATGATCTCACTCCTAGAGAAGCACAGGAATTTCTCTATGAACTCACTGATTTGGTAAGGAGAACTCATGGGTAAAATTCGCGCACTCGATGATGTGACCATCTCCCAGATTGCTGCGGGAGAAATGATCGATCGACCAGCGTCAATCATCAAGGAACTCTTTGAGAATTCTGTAGACGCTGGCGCAACCCACATCACGATTCAAGTCCAACATCCTACGGAATGGATACGCGTCACTGATGACGGAGAAGGCTTCGATGAGGAGGATCTCCCCATTGCCTTTACACGTCATACGACCTCAAAAATCCAACACATCTCAGACCTCGACACCCTTCACACCTTAGGGTTTCGCGGAGAGGCCCTTGCGAGTATCGCCCATGTCAGCGCCATGGAAGTCATTACGCGCACCAAAGACTCGCCACTTGGAACCAGGATTCTTGTAGAACAGGGACGTATTGTGGCCAGTGAAAGCGTCGGGAGCCCGATCGGGACGACGATGATTGTCCGCGACCTCTTTGAAAATATTCCCGTGCGCAAGAAATTCTTGAAATCTGATCAGGTAGAATTTCAGAAGATACTCGAAACCGTTCAATCTCTATCCCTAGGATACCCTGGGATTGGTGTTCTTCTTTTGCGCGGTGAAAAGCGTGTCTTCGAAGTCTTTCCCTCGGAGAGCTTTGAGGACCACCTGGCACAAGTACTTGGAAGCGACATGGCAGGACAACTCTTTTTAAGAGAATACACCTCTGCTTCTTATCGTATCCAGGCATTCTTCGGGAAGTACACCCTTCA
This sequence comes from Bacillota bacterium, assembly GCA_023442775.1. Taxonomy (GTDB): domain Bacteria; phylum Bacillota; class Clostridia; order Tissierellales; family Peptoniphilaceae; genus JAEZXH01. Next base: position 249,598 of record JAEZXH010000018.1, on the reverse strand, counting down.
TCGTTCGACCAGAAAGTCTCAAGCCATCTTCCTCAATCACAGACTCGTGCGCAATCGTGAGCTGACGCAGGCCATTGAGAAACTCTACCAGTCAAAAATTCCCTTGCATCGTCATCCCGTCTTTTTCCTCTACATCGATGTTGATCCCGTTCTCGTCGATGTCAACATCCATCCTCAAAAACAAGAGGTGAAATTCTCAAATCAAAACCACTTGATTGATATCATCACCCGACTCTTCCAAGAAGAAGAGAGTCAAGGGGTCGATGCCTACAAATGGAAGAGCAGCGAAAAAAAAGATTCTCCCCAACCTGTCACCATCTTTGATGTCTTCGAAGACGCTTCCATTACGCCAACTCCACCCTTGCAGCAAGAGAAGAGGAGCTTCACTCCTCTTGTCGCAGAAGAACAATTTGAGTACAACATAAGCGAAGAAGTGGAGCCTCTTCCCACACATTATTCGGAGAACATCCAATGTCTTCAAGAAGAAGTCCATCCTCTAGAAGATTCTGTCGTCTCTCCTCGAAGTCTTTGGAATCGTGTACTAGAACGGGCTCTTTATCTTGGAAGCCTCTTTCATACCTATCTTCTTTTTGAGGATGGAGAAGATCAAAAACTCCTCCTATTGGATCAGCACGCGGCACATGAGCGCATCCTCTATGAGAAGTTTTTGAAAGAGTTTCAAGAAGGGGAGATTACCAGGCAAATCTTACTGCAGCCAGAACCGATTCACGTGACGCCTGCTGTTGTAGAGCGAGCACAATCTCAAAAGGATGTGTTTTCTCGATTGGGGTTTGAAATCGACGCCTTCGGAGAGCAGACGATTTTACTACGTGAAATTCCCTATTTCTTTGGTGAGCCCATTGCACTGAGCCTTCTCCAAGACCTCTTCGAGGCCCTTGAGGAAGGGGAGAAGCTCTATGACCGCCATCTTTATCCCATCATGAGAAAAGCCTGTCGTAGTGCAATCAAGGGAGGGGATCATATCGTTGAATTCGAGGTGAAGGCTCTTGTAGGAGCTCTCCTTGCCTGTGACCACCCGCAGACATGCCCACATGGTCGACCGGTCATCGTCGAGATAGAGAAGAAAGAGATTGAGAAAATGTTCTTAAGAATCGGGAGTCATTGATGAAGCGCATCTTTGTCGTAGGTCCTACCGCCATTGGAAAATCAGACTTTGGAATCAATCTCGCCAAGACAGTGAATGGAGAGATTCTCTCCATGGACTCCATGCAAATCTATCGAGGTTTTGACATCGGAACAGGGAAGGTGACCCTAGAAGAGACCCAAGGAGTCCCACACCATCTCCTGAGTATTCTAGACCCAAATGAGGAATTCTCAGCGCAAGAGTACTGTCAGCTTGCCTCTTCCTCGGAAGAAGAGATTCGACGGAGAGGGAATGTCCCCATTTATGTAGGTGGCACGGGACTCTACTTTCAGGCGCTACTCTATCCGAGCGATCAATTTGGCGTTTCTCCCAATCCTGAGTTCAGAGAACAATGTGAGAAGATTTTAGCTCATGAAGGACTAGCTCCACTTGTTCTCAGATTAAAACAGAGTTCTCCAAAACGCGCAGATAGCATTGATCTCAACAACCCACGACGCGTGATACGAGCCCTAGAGATTGCAGAGGCTGGAGCAGAAGATCAGGAGATGAAACTTCATCGAGAAATGGCCCCGAAAGATACGATCGCCATCGGACTCACCACAGAGAGAGCCGCCCTTTATGAAAGGATAGAACGACGTGTGGACAAGATGTTTCAACATGGCTTATGCCAAGAAGTTGAAGTGCTCTTACGTCATGGCATTTCACGTGATTGTCCACCATTTCGTGGCATCGGATACAAGGAGGTTCTGCCCTATCTCGACGGGATCACTCCCTATGAAGAGATGGTAGGAAGCGTCAAGCAGCATTCGAGAAACTATGCGAAGAGGCAACTCACATGGTTTCGCCGGTACCCCTGGATTCAATGGATTGATGCTCTCGATTCCTCTGCACTCGAAAAGACCATCGAAGATATAAAGGAGGCTCTCCTTGATTGATGCAATTCTCAAAGAACTGGATATTGACCCTGTCGCCTGGCAAGACGTGAATCATGTCCTTCAAGAGGTCGAAAAGACTTGGAAAGAACCTCATGAGGAGACATATCATTATTGGCAGGCTCGTATTCTTAGAGCCATGCAAGATGTCAAACTTTCCTCAACGGACTTTCATTGGACAACGGGTTATGGCTATGGGGATATTGGACGAGATAAAGTTGAAGAAGTGTACGCGAAAGTATTTAGTGGGGAAGATGCAATCGTACGCCCAACGATAGTTTCTGGGACACACGCGATCTTCTCTGTCCTCCGTACGCTTTTGCGTCCAGGGGATCGCCTTGTATCTCTTGGAGGCCCTCTCTACGATACAATTCAAAAGGCAATTGGAATCACAGGAGATGAACCTGGAAATCTTCTCGAGCAAGGGGTCCTCTACGAAGAAATTCCCCTGCACCAAGGGAGTTTCGATAGAGATGCGATTTCATCCATCACCCAAGAGCCCACTGTGGCGATAATTCAACGTTCCCCTGGCTATTCCAACCGCAAAGCCTTTCACATTGATGAGATGGAGAAGGCCATTCGAGCCCTTCGGGAGAAATTCCCGGATTGCATCGTCTTCGTCGACAACTGCTATGGGGAGTTCACTCAGATGAAAGAGCCGCTTGAAATTGGTGCCGATATCATAGCAGGATCTCTCATCAAGAATCCTGGGGGAGGACTTGCATACACTGGGGGATATGTTGTTGGAAAGCATGCTCTCATCGAAAGAATCGCCAATACCCTCACGACTCCAGGAATTGGAAAAGAATGTGGACTCAGTTTTGGACTCACGCGCCAAGTGCTTCAAGGATTGTTCCTTGCTCCACGTACCGTCTATGAAAATCTCATCGGTATTCGACTCCTCGGACGACTTATGGAAGAACAAGGATTCATCACCCGCCCCCATTCTGATGAGAAGCGTTCAGATATCATTCTATCCATTGACTTCCACGACTCGGAAAAACTCATTTCTTTTTGCCAAGCCATTCAATCGATTTCTCCTGTGGATGCCCATTTTTCTCCCACGCCGTGGGATATGCCAGGCTATGATGATCCCGTCATTATGGCAGCAGGTGGATTCGTGGAAGGGAGTTCAATTGAACTCAGTGCAGATGGCCCTCTGCGATCACCCTACACTGCCTACGTGCAAGGTTCTCTCACACTTGCCCATATGAAACTTGCCGCCGCGAAAATCCTAAGCGAGTGGAAATAAAAATAGTGCCCTATAGGGCACTATTTTTTAGAATCGTCGATAAAGGCCAACGATGACGCCTAGAATTTCTAATTCTCTTGTGTAAATCGGCTCCATGAAGTCATTCTCTGGTTGAAGTCGGAACCCTTGATCTTCCTTGTAAAAGGTCTTGATGGTGGCTTCATCTTCAAGGAGCGCAAGGACTCTTTGACCATTTGAAGCAGTGGGAGTCTTTTGAATGATGACAAAGTCCCCATCCATAATCCCGATATTAATCATGCTCTCCCCAGATACTCGAAGAATAAATAGCGCACGATCTCGTACAAACTCTGCGGGAAGGGGCATCGTATCTTCGATATTCTCCACTGCAAGAATCGGAACGCCAGCCGTCACGCTCCCGACAATAGGAACGTCGACGGTTTTTTTCTTAGCGAGGAGAAAGTCCTCATCTTGTTGGATGAGTTCGATAGCACGCGTCTTGAGAGGATTACGACGGATGTACCCTGCAGTTTCGAGCTTATTCAAAGCGTAATGCACCGTAGAGGTACTTTTAATCCCAGTAGCAGTACAGAGTTCTCGAACGGTAGGGGGGTAACCGATGGTCTCAATATATCTTTTCACCTGAAGGAGTATATCAATCTCCCTTTGGTTCAGATCTTCATACATGGCAGGCTCCTTTCTTCGGTGTTTTAAGTATAACATAGGCGAACATCCGACTCAAACATTTTTTTATTTTCTTCCAAAGGCGCTTGACATGTTCAGACTCGTTCTGTATTATCAGTGTAGAACTTATATTTGAACGTATATTAGAACGCAAGGTTCTTGAAACATCTATGTGGGATAGGAGGCTTCAATGAGGCATCATCACCATTTTTTCCAAAAGCTTCAAAACGCTTATGGAGTTCTATTCTTGCTCATTCTATGCTCGTTTCTTATGGGGATGAGAGAGAATCCTGTAAATCTCCATGATATTCAGATCTGGGAGTCTTACGTCGTACGCGAGGGAGACACATTGTGGAGTCTTGCAGCACGTGCAAACATCGACGAACAACCGCGTGTCATCCTTCATCAAATACGCGCCTATAACCATCTTGACTCCACGACGATTGTTCCCGGGCAGGTGGTCTTTCTCCCATACGAACATCTGTAATTCAGGAAACTTATGGCATCACAGGGCCGAAATCGAACGGTGAAGAACATCTAAGTCTCGCAAGAGATTTTGGATAGTGAAGTTCCATCTTCGAAGTCTCTTTGACAAAATGTTCTAGAAGGAACTTGCAACGCCATTTGAAGTGGGTTGTTCGATAAAAAACAGAAGGGCGGGTATAGGATGAAGTCTAAATTCGTTGTTCGTATCAATGTCAAGGAAAAAGAAGATTTTGCCGCGATTTGCCACAGACAAGGAATTTCCGTTGACGAAGCACTTCGCGTCCTCATACGCCGCTTCAATGATGAAGGGGGATTTCCCTTCCCGATGACACTCGACCTGCCTTCTTGCGACGATGACGAAGATGATCCTTTCTACTCTGAGGAGAATATGAAACATCTATAGAAAGCTTATGAAGACTTTGAGGCGGGCAGAATCTCCTTTATCTTACATCCACTACTTGACATAGAATGACGTACAGTAAAGCCCCTTAACTCCAACGACCTTAGAGGAAGGTGAACAAGTTGAGAGACATGAAAGGACGAGCTCCTCGCCGCGGCAAGAAGGAAGTGAAGGAGAATACCTGGGAAGAAGCTTGGGAAGCTCGTTTTGAAGAAGAAAAACAACGGATCGCTCGCCTTCCAAGAGAAGAGGGCTGGGACGAAGGAATGAAGGCATTCCTCTGGATTTTACGGTCTTTTGACCTCTCTGAGCAGAAGCGCCGTCACGATGAGGAGAAAAAAATAAATCAAGATAAAACCTAAAGAGGAACCTGGCATGCATTCATAAGCAATTCAGGTTCCTCTTTTTGTACATAGTGCCCGTTTATCTTCTCTATTTTCTAAAGCCTATGGAATTTTTACCTCAGAATGATAGGATGAAAGAATCGATAAGGATTCAGTCGAAAGGGTGGTGCTTCCATGCAAGATATCTTTACTGTTCCAAGAATTTTCGGATGGCTCTGCGTCATTATCGCGTGTTTTAGCCTCTCCAAGAGTATCGAGCATTTCTTTGGGTTCTTGATGATCGTTTGCGTTGCAAAACGTTTTTAGATCGCTACGCCTTATTCCAAGTCCTAAAAATTGCCTTTTGCTTTGCCTTTGGTATGAGTTTCTTCGTATGTACAGTTCTGGGCGCATTGGGAATGAAAAGACTTATGATGGCCTTGGAATGGCCTACCTACATCCTCTGCTTCATCGCAGCCATTTTCTATTGCATCAATCCCGTGGGATTCATGGAGGGCAATTTCTTCAAGTCAAAAGATGGAAAGCGCCTCTCATTCCGAGAATGGTGGGAAGACTATACAGCCGAAGTCATGGGAGAAGAAGATTCGAGTCGCAGATGAACGAGGAGAGAAGAAAGGAACGGATCATGAGTGAAGAGCGTCAAATCATTCGAGTGGAGGACTTCACTTTTTACTGTGATCCCGGCTTGGAAGTTACACCAAAGATTCGGAGAGATATCGATGATTTTATCCAAGACCTACGAACGAACCCAGAAGCCCATGAAGAAGATTTAGATTACAAAGCATTTACCCTCTTTCATAGCGGGGAGGATACGGTTATCTATTAAAGAATGAGGGAACAGGGTGTGCAGTGTCCCTGAGCTCATATACGTGACCAGCACTTCTTCAAAAGTTATTTCTTCGAGGATATAAGTTGTCCACTCTCACTTGTATAAGCAAAAAAAATGAGAGAATAGACATAGAATCCTCTTGGAGGTTCGAGATCAGTACGAGATAGAGATTCCTCATTGAAAAGGAAATTGGGCTTACCTCACCAGTGGTTGAAGGTAGGCGAAGATGTACTGCATCCGGAAAATCAGAACCTCGGCATTGCCGAAAAGGAGGGTTTATGTTTTACTTCGTTGGAGCGATGTTTATGATGATGCTCGGCTTCGTGATTGCCGTTGGACGCTTTGCGGTCATGGTCTTTATTATGATTGCCCAGTTCATCTTCGATCTTCGCCATGATTGGAAGGGTCGTCGGTAAAACAAAGAAAAGAGGAGGTAAGTGCCTCCTCTTTTTGCTTGGGATATAATTGCACAAAATAAAAGTTTTGCGCAGTTTAGTTTCACTTAATCCTTTGGTCTCTCGTTTCTCCTTGCCAAGGGATTATCCATCGTCGTTTGTCGCAGGTGCTCATTTTCCACATGTGTGTAGATTTCCGTCGTATGAATGGACTCGTGTCCCAAAATTTCTTGTAGGGCCCGTAAATCTCGCGAACCATATTGGTACATCAACGTCGCTGCCGTATGGCGCAACTTGTGGACCGTAATCTTTGGGTCGAGTCCTGCTTTTCTCACATACTTCTCAACCATGTATTGGATGCTCCGCACACTCATCCGAGTCTTTCGGTTACTTAAAAATAAGGCACGATCCTCAGTTTCAACACTTCTACGCAGGGGCAAATAATCTTCCAGTGCAGCCATGCAAGCCGTGTTTAGATATACTGTACGTTCTTTATCCCCTTTTCCGTGGACGCGGATCGTTTCGTTACTGGAGATGTCCTCGACGTTGATCTTTGCCAATTCACTTAAACGCATCCCGCAATTGAGAAACAAAGTGAGGATCGTATAGTCTCTTAGCCCTTGCAGTGAATCAGTCTCCTCTTCAGCGGCCTCCAAGAGTCTTGTCGCCTCTTCGAAGTTCATATAGACGGGCAAGGTTTTTGAAATCTTAGGGGTGTGCACTCCTTCTGTCGGGTTCATCCTGATTAGACCCTCGACCTCATAGAGATAGGCGAAAAAGGTCTTGAGCGTTGATAGTTTCCTGCTCTTCGTACGGTTGGAGTTTTTCCGATAAAATTCTAAGTACGTCAAATAATCGTAAATGTCCTTTCGGGTGATGCCTTGAAGTACCTTTGGGGTTACCTTCTCAAAAATTGCCTCATCCTCCCCTTCTTCTATATTCAGAAGAAATAGAAAAAAGTTTTGAAGATCATAGGCGTACTCCTTCACCGTCAAGTCACTTCTTCCTCGTGCACTCTTCAGATATCCCATAAAACCATCGATGATGGAAAACTTCATAATTTCACCTTTCGAACCTCTAAAAAAACGAAGGGGCTTGCCCTTCGTCTTTAGTGTGCGTATTCAATGCTGCGGGTCTCGCGGACGACGTTGACCTTAATCTGTCCAGGATAATCAAGCTGTGCCTCTATGGATTTAGCAATCGCACGAGCGAGGACCGTGACTTCGGATTCAGAGATCTTTTCGGGAACAACCATGACACGAATCTCACGACCCGCTTGTACAGCATAGGCTTTTTCTACGCCGTCAAACTCATGGACCAAACCTTCAAGTTTCTCCAATCTTTCCACGTAGGATTCAAGAGTTTCTCTACGTGCTCCTGGACGCGCTGCAGAGATTGCATCTGCAGCCTGTACCAAAACTGCCTCGAGGGACTTGAATTCCACATCGCCATGATGCGCTTCAATGATGTGGATTACATCTTGAGATTCTCCAAATCGACGAGCCAAGTCTACGCCAACCTCAATGTGAGGGGCACCAACTTCTTGGTCGATGGATTTCCCGATGTCATGAAGAAGACCACCTCGGCGAGCAAGTCGTACATCGGCCCCAAGTTCTTGTGCGAGAAATCCTGAAATCTTGGACACCTCAATGGCATGATGCAGTACGTTTTGACCATAACTTGTACGAAACTTAAGTCTTCCAAGAAAGGATAACAGTTCTTGAGAAATTCCAGGAACTCCTGCTTCATAAGCTGCATCTTCCCCTGCTTCTCGAATGCGATCCTCGAGCTCTCGCTCTGTGCGAGCGACCACTTCTTCGATTCTCGTCGGGTGAATGCGCCCATCGTCAACGAGTTTTTCAAGGGCTGTTTTTGCAATCTCGCGACGCATGGGATCAAAGCAGCTGAGAATAACAGCCTCTGGAGTGTCATCGATGATCAAATCGACTCCAGTAAGATTCTCAAAAGTCCGAATGTTTCTTCCTTCACGACCAATGATACGGCCTTTCATGTCATCAGAGGGCAAGGAAACCACAGTGACCGTAGACTCTGCCACGTGATCGGCGGCGATGCGCTGAATCGTCTTTGTGATAATCTCTCGGGAGATCTTTTCAGAATCTTTTCGTACTGCGTCTTCGTGTTGACGAATGCGCTGGGCGAATTCGTCAGACAGCTCTGATTCCATTTCATGAAGCAATAAATCCTTCGCTTCTTTGCTAGAAAGGCCCGCGATCGTCTCGACTTCTTGTTGTCTCTTGACTAAGAGTTCTCGAGCTCTTTCCTGGGAAGCTACGGCCTCTTGCAGAGCAGATTCAATCCTCTCTTCTTTACCTTCCAAAGTATGAGCTTTGCGTTCCAAGAGGTCTTCTTTTGCAAGGAGGCGATGTTCAAATTGTTGGAGTTCATCGCGACGAGTTGCATGCTCATCGAGCAATTCTTCACGGAGTCGATGAATCTCTTCTCGTCCTTCCACGAGGAGTTCTTTCTTTTTTTGCTGTCCCTCTTTTTCAGAATCTTCAAGGAGTTTTTGTGCTTGCTCTTCGGCTTGCTTCAGCATCCCATGAGTTCTGCGATGAAAAAGGAATGTACAAAAAAAACCACCAAGTCCTGCAGCAATCATACAGATGAGTATCTGCAGTTGCGGTGACAATGATAACACCTCCACTTATCTTGTTCTGTGGACGCAAGGAAATCCCTTGCATATCTATTTTACCCCATCCCAGGGCTCCAGGCAAATAAATTTTTCACAATGTTCTTCTCGGAAGATATGTAAATAAAAACGCCAGTTTCCTGGCGCTAGAGTACGGGGTTCTCGGTGATAAAACTCTTGCCATCGTGATTCTCCACATAGAAGCATCGATCTCCTAACTGGGCCAAATGTGCATTGTGGGTGACCATGATGACTTGGCGTCCGAAAGAATTTGTAGCCTCTTTCAGAAGTTCTCCAAGATTAAAGATGTAGTCTGCACTCACGTGCTTTCCGGGCTCATCGAGAAGAAGTGGCCCGTCAATTTTAGGATCCATGGAAGCCAAAAAAGAAAGGCGTAACGCGAGGCTCACCACGTCGACAACCCCTCCCCCATTCGAGATGGTAGGATTTGTTTTGACGCGGGTGCCCTCAAAAGGAGTATCAATGGTAAATTCCGCGTCGATATTCCCGCGTTTTTCTACGAAGTCGATGTGAAACTCTACATCTCTCTCAAAGATACTTTGGAGAGCACGCGTGGTATTTCGTTCCAATTGGACACGAGCCTGTTCTCGTGCGAATTCAGAACAGCGATGGAGAAAGATTGCGACCTTTTGGTAGAGTTCGAGTTCTTTTTCATACTCCTTGGTAGGGGCTCTTAACCTCTCAAAGTCCTCTTGAAGAAGTTCTCTCCTCGCCTGATCTCGTTGTACATCCTTACTCCACTTCCGTAGGTTGTCTCGCAACGTCCGGACATCATGTTCATACATGGGACTCATCCTTGGGGAGAAGATTCTTAGCCTCACCCATGAGACGGTGAATTTCTTCTTCAAGGCGATGAATTTCTTGAGGGAGTTTCTCCGGCGTGAGCCCCATTCCTTGAATTTTCTCAAGGAGGGCCTTCTCCTGTTCTTTGAGAACCTCAAGGCGCGCCTCATAGGTTTGTTTCCGCTTTGACGCCTCTTCGAGCTGAGCCTTCAGGGTTTCTAGTTCCTGGCTTAGTTGATGTTCGTGGGAAGATGTCACTGTAATTCCTCCTTTAGCCGTTCGATGAATTCAGCCTTCTGTGTATCGTCTATGGGACGTAAACAAGTAGGACAAACGCCTTGTTCCAACAATCTTTCAAGATATTCCTCTTGAAGCTCTGAAAGTTGTTGCTCAGCTTTCTCGATGATTGATGTAATCTCCTGGCGCTCATGAGAGATCATTTGATATTGCCGAAGAGCCTCCTTGCGTTCTTTCAGTTGGGCAATTCCCCTCTCCAACTGTCTTACCTTTTCTGGAATCTCACCGATTCTCTGAAGAGGCTTTAGATGAAGCCCTCCCAACCCAATTCTTTTCGTTACATCGTCGTATTCCAGCGACAAGTCTTTGAGGGTGGCCCACCGAGTTTTCAATCCTTCTGCAGCGGCGATATTCTCTTGAACCACAGAGAGAGTTTGATATGCTTCCAGCTTGTAATGAAGAATTTCTTGTTGGTGCTTCCCTATTTCCATGTTCTCATAAAGGGGCAAGAATTGACGAAGAGAATAATTGAGTTCTTCAAGGGGGTGGAGATAGTCCTCGATTCGTAGGACTGGCCTCAGTGCTTCGATTCCCCTAATAGCATTCCTCTTATGGGTCTCAATGTCGCAAAAGTCCTCATAGGCTTGGCATAGAAGACGATACGTCTTCATCACGCCCTCCGCGTCACTCAGAACACCTTTCACAAGTTCTGGATTACCACATCGAGAAATCTCATCTTGGAGTGTTGTCTCAGTTCTTTGAAACCGCCCCAACTCTTCCACCAATCCGGAAATCTCGTTTCTTTTCGAAAAGAGATCTTCGACGAGAGAGAGGGTATCCTCGACTTGCTGAATACTCAACAGTGCATCATCCACATAGTCCAGGGCTTGGATGGACTCTTCAATGCGACTACACTCTTCATGACTATGCTTCAGCTCTCTTTGTAAGCGGTCAACATCTCGCTTCACCATGGTTGCCGCCTCATCGAGTTCATCGGCGTGGGTCAATGATGCGATTGCCGCGGCACGGTGTCGTGGAGTGTCCGATAAAAGAAATGGGCCTTCGAGCTGATCTGCAATATTGAGCATCTGCGAAGTCGTGGGGCCAAAAGAGACCTTCCACATCCGAAGGTAGCGGACAACTTCTTCCGGGACTGTATTATTAAATCCCTCAAAGACTTGCGAATCTCCGTTGGGGTAGATGATTTCATACCCATTTTTTCGCTTCGAGCGATAGCGTCGAATGGTCGTCCCATCATCCCAGGTGACACGCACCTCGACATCGGATTTTCCGTGTTGAATGAAAAAATCACCGCGTGGTTCGTTGTAGAAAACCCATCGTAGAGCCCTTAAAATTGCGGTCTTCCCAGAGTCGGAATTTCCAACGATGACATTAAATCCTCGAGAAAAATCGAGATGCGTCGATTCATGGGACTGGAAATTCTTAAGATCCATGGAGCGGATAATTCTTATGGCCTCCATACGTCATCCTTTCTCTCCAGTCTTACCGCATCGATCCGGGCTCTCGCCTCATTGACAACCTCCTGGGGAGTCTTTTGCTCGGCCTGAATCGTGGCGATGAGAGCATCCACATTTGTCCCTTGAAACACCTGGGTAGTTTGTAGACCTTCTCGAAACTCCTGCAGCTTTTCTTGTTTAAAGCGATGATTTTCCATCTCGATACGATCGAGGACCTCTTCCCCAGGTTTAGCGCAGGTAAGAACGACGGTCTCAAGCTGTGGTTCCTGGTCTTTCTCCAAGGTGATGACCACGTACTGAGGCATGCGTCCCAGTTCCTTTTTTGAGTTGGAAATTCGTGCGATCGCCCCAGGATTAAAGAAGATTTTCCCCTCGGAATAGGTTTTCTCAAACCCATAGTGAAAGTGACCGGACAACGTAATGTCCGCCAAGGTATCCCTTGCAATGTCCTCGACAAGGGTATGAAAAATCTGAGGATGCACAGGATCTTTTACAAGAAATCCATGGGCCACATGGATGGCGACATCCACATCTTCCTGGCGTTCTCTCAAAATATACGGATTTCTCGATACATTTTCATGTTGATCAATCTCATAGGTGTAAGGCGCTCCCGTGAGTTGAACCTTCATGCCTCCCTCCTCAAGAAACACAGGGCTCTCGTCAAGGAGTTTGACTACGTTCATCGCCGCAAGAAATCCAAGCATAGAGCGAGAAATCGTCTCTGGATTATGCCCATAGATATCATGATTCCCGCAGACCACATAAAAGGGAACGGGACATGCCATGATTCTCTTCGCCACTTCTGTGACCACGACCAAGGAAGGGTCGGGACGATCAAAGAGATCTCCTCCGTGAATGATGGCTTTTGCTCCGCGGACTACTGCTTCATGCAGGATTTCGTCGAGTTTTTCGAGGATGGTCTCAAAGAAATCGTCTTTTCTACTCTTCGGCGACGTTGCGCGAATGTGAGAATCTGTGAAGAAAAGGAGTCTCACGATTCTTCATCCATGTCCGAGGCACTTGCCATGGGGACGGCATCAGGATTTTCGAAAGCGACTTTACGAATCTCAGCTTCTACCTCTTTGGCGAGCTCAGGATTTTCTGTTAAATAGTCCCTTGCGCTATCGCGGCCTTGACCGAGCCGGGTCTCACGATAGGAATACCAAGCTCCAGCGCGATCAATCACTCCAGTATTGACACCAACTTCAAGAAGGTTGCTCTCCTTGGAGATTCCCTTCCCATAGAGAATATCAAACTCCGCTTGCCGGAAGGGGGGCGCCACCTTGTTTTTGACCACTCTCACCTTGACCCGGTTCCCGAAAATGTCGTCTCCCTTTTTCAACGTATCCTTTTTCCGGATGTCAAGACGAACTGAGGTAAAGAACTTCAACGCACGTCCACCAGTTGTCGTTTCTGGATTTCCGTACATGACACCGATCTTTTCGCGCAATTGGTTGATGAAAATTACAGAAGTCTTCGAGCGATTGATTGCTCCTGTGAGTTTTCGTAGACCTTGACTCATTAGTCGGGCCTGAAGTCCCACATGGGAGTCTCCCATTTCCCCTTCAATTTCCGCCTTGGGAACGAGAGCCGCGACAGAGTCCACCACAACGAGGTCGACAGCATTACTGCGCACGAGAGATTCCGTAATTTCAAGGGCTTGCTCCCCAGTATCCGGTTGAGAGAGGATGAGGTTGTCAATGTCTACCCCTAGACGCTGCGCATAAATGGGATCAAGGGCGTGCTCTGCATCGATAAATGCAGCAATTCCACCCATGCGTTGGGCCTCTGCAATGATGTGAAGGGTTAAGGTTGTCTTCCCCGAGGATTCCGGGCCATAAATTTCGATAATACGCCCTCTTGGAATCCCACCAATACCAAGGGCAATGTCCAAAGACAGTGCTCCGGTGGGAATCACATCAATGTCGAGGTTCGTCCGCTCCCCAAGACGCATAATGGATCCCTTACCATATTGCTTTTCAATGGCCGCAATGGCTTTCTCTAGAGCCTGCATTCTTTCTTCGTTAATTTGCGTCATGATGACCTCCTAATTCATGCGTCAAAAGACTAAGAAACACTCTTGAAGCGATGGATTCTTGAATGGCGTTACGACTTCCTCTTAGTTGATAGGACTCTACTCTCTTGGAGTCGTGGGTGCAATAAGCGACGTAGACCTCACCAAGAGACCCTTCCTGGGTGGTTGGGCCTGCCTCTCCCGTTGTGGCAATGGCAAGTTCACAAAAGCCCTGTGCGAGTAGCCCTTGTGCCATTTCCAAAGCCACTTCCGGGGAGACTGCGGTGTATGTGTCAAGGGTTTCGCGGGAGACATGGGCCAATGCCTCCTTCGTGGTGTGAGAATAGGTCACAAGACTTCCCTCAAAGATTTCTGAAGCCCCAGAGTTCTTTGTGAGTTCTCTCGCGAGAAGTCCCCCAGTCACAGATTCGGCAAAGGAGATTCGGACTCCCCTTTCTTTGAGCCTCTTCATCACAGCCTCCTTGTGATATTCATCCTCGAGGAGAAGGCTCGCATCCGAATATAGTTCGCGAAGAATTGAGAAGATTTCGTCCTTATTCTGCGATAGTTCTTCCTCACTCTCCAATTCATCGCATAGATAGAGGACAATTTCCACAAGTGGGCCATGAGCGAATGTGTTTAAGGAGACCTCTTTAAGCCTCGAGTCATTCCGTAGACGCTCTTCGACAAGGGATTCTCCCAATCCTCCGACAAAAAACGACCAGCGCCGTTGTGTCATCCCCTGCTGACGAAGATGCCGGGATACGTCTGGAATCATTCCCTGGAATTCAACTGGAGGCCCGGGAAGGAGGAAAATTCTCTTCTCACCAAGCTCAATCACTTGCCCTGGAGCTGTGCCGTGAAGATTTGAAAGAATCTTGGCCCCGTCGAGAATATAGGCTTGTCGAGCGTTGTTCTCAGGGATGGGCCGGGAGTAAATCGCAAGTCTTTCCCAGATGTTTCGATGTACCTCTTCGTCAAATTTCAAGGGCAATTGCAGAGCCTCTGAAACGCCTTCTCGGGTACAATCATCCTGGGTAGGTCCAAGGCCCCCAGAGATGACCACGACGTCACTCGCCTCAACCAGTCGCTTAACAGCTTTTGCAATGCTGTCTCGATGGTCTCCAACGCTCACGTGCTCCTTGACTGTATACCCCTGTTGAAAGAGGACGTGGGCCATCTCCGAGGAGTTTGTATCCACGATATCGCCACGCATGATTTCATCGCCGATGGTTAATATCGAAGCCGTTTTCATTAGAGGTTCTCCAAATCGAGGACTTGACGATTGCGCCACAAATAGTCGGCTCCACTGATGATAGTGAGAATGACGGAGATGTAAAATACCACGAGCCCCGGCATTTCAGGAAGCGCCGGTGTAAAGAGAAGCCACGTCATACTAATCAGCTGGGTCACCGTCTTAATCTTACCAAGTGGCCCCGCGGCAATCGTAATCTGCTGTGCCGCTGCGAGAATGCGAAAACCCGTGATGGCAAACTCCCTCGCAATGATGACAATCACTGCCCAGGCGGGAATTTGTCCAGATGCCACGAGCATAATCATCGCTGCAGAAGACAGGACCTTATCGGCAAGGGGATCGGCAAACTTTCCAAATTCAGTCACAAGATGGCGACTTCGTGCCAGATGACCGTCGAGCATATCCGTCAAGGAGGCGAGAATAAACACACCCCCCGCCGCAACGACACTCCAGGATTGCGGAATCATCCGTAAAACCACAAAGATGGGGACGAGAAGAAATCGAAGAATCGTCAAGCGGTTTGCGATATTCATAGACACTCTCCCACTAAGTCGTGCTCCATGGATTCTGTAATCTTCACATTCACAAAACTCCCAAGAGCAAGAGGCGATTCGCTTCGCACATAGACGACGCCATCAATCTCCGGTGCATCGAGGACGCTTCGCCCTTCGTAGAGGCCATCCTCAATCGTGCCTTCAATCAGGACTTCGAGGGTGTCCCCAATACGTATCGCAAGCTTCTCCTCTGAAATCTCCTGTTGAAGGGCCATGAGTCTTGAAAGGCGCTCTTGTGCCACGTTTTCGGGAACTTGGTTCGGAAGAGTTGCTGCGATGGTCCCCTCTTCTTTCGAAAAAATGAAGGCCCCTAGCCGATCGAGGGAAAGGTCGTTGACAAACTTCAACAGTTCCTCAAAATCTTCCTCTGTTTCTCCAGGGAATCCCACGATGACTGTGGAGCGAAGGACAATTCCTGGAATCTTCTCTCGCAGTTTCTGGAAAAGAATCCGTAAATCCTCGGGGCGACTTCTTCTCCCCATGAGTCGCAAAATTCGCTCTGAGCCGTGCTGAATCGGAATGTCCAAGTAGGGCAAAATCTTCTTGCTCTTCCCAATGACATCGATGAGTCGTTCGTCAATATGGTCAGGATAGGCGTAGAAGAGACGTACCCAATGAAGATTTTCTACTTCCTCAAGAGCTTCAAGAAGATCCGCGAGGGCATATCTTCCATAGAGGTCAATCCCATAATCTGTCGTGTTTTGGGCGACAAGAAGAATCTCCCGAGTTCCGTGAGCGCAAAGCATCGCGACCTCTTGGACAATGTCTTCAATCTTACGACTACGATTTCTCCCCCGTAGAGAAGGGATGATGCAATAGCTACACCGGTTATTACATCCTTCTGCAATCTTTACATATTCACTTACTCGTCCAGTGGCTTCGCGTACACCTTCGACATAGGCGGCCTCAAGCTTCTCCACCCAAGTCGAAGCCTCTCCACGATAGAGAGCATCGAGATATTCGTTGAGTTTTTCCGCATACCCCGGACCCATGATTCCATCAATCTCTGGAATCTCTGCGCGCAACTCATCGGGGTAGCGTTGTGCCAAACATCCCGTCAGCAAGAGAAAACGAAGATTCTCCGCCTTCAACTGCGCCAATTCCAAGATACATTCGATGGACTCTTCTTTTGCAGATTCTATAAATCCGCAGGTATTCACGATAATGACTTCAGCTTCATCTGGCGAAGTGATGACGCGGTAATCTTCCTTTCGGAGAATTCCCTGCATCACACTCGTATCGACTTCATTCTTTGCACAGCCTAGTGTTGCAAAGTAAACATTATGCATGCGTGTCCTCCTCAGACAAGTACGCTGCTTTCTCCTCTTCAGAGAGTAACAATTTCCTTGGTTTCGTTCCTTCATGGGGCCCAATAATTCCCAATGCTTCAATGTCGTCAATGATTCTTGCAGCACGAGAATACCCCACCTTCAAGCGGCGTTGTAAAAAACTTACAGAAGCCTGCTCGTCTCGTGCAATCCAACGAATCGCTTCATGGACGAGCGGGTCCATGTCTTCTTGCACCGCAGAAACCTTCTGCTCCATGCCTTCTGCGATATCTTCGTCGTATTGGGCCGAGCAATGCTCTTTGACGAAGGAGACAATGGACTCCACTTCCGAGTCGCTGATAAACGCTCCTTGAAGCCGTTTTGGCTTGCTGTAGAAGGAGGGGTAGAAAAGCATATCTCCTTTCCCAAGAAGCTTCTCAGCGCCAGCCATATCGAGAATCGTCCGTGAATCCACTTGCGAAGAAACGGCGAAGGCAATCCGCGAAGGGATGTTGGCCTTGATTGTTCCCGTGATGACGTCGACAGAAGGTCGTTGGGTAGCGATGATGAGATAGATCCCCGCAGCTCTTGCCATCTGAGCAAGGCGCGCAATGGAGTCTTCCACCTCCTTAGAGGCCACCATCATAAGATCGGCGAGTTCGTCCACAACGACGACAATCTTCGGAAGAAGCTCTTCGGTTTTTTCCTTCTCCATCTTTTGATTGAAAGAATTCATGTCACGCACGGTGTATTGGGCAAAGAGTTTATAGCGTCTTTCCATCTCTTCTACTGCCCAGTGGAGGGCAAAGGCCGCTTTTTTCGGATCGGTGACAACGGGGATAAGAAGATGAGGGATGCCATTATAGACGCTGAGCTCGACAACTTTCGGGTCGATTAGAATCAGGCGAACCTCTTTCGGATCCGCACGGAAGAGAATCCCCGTGAGAATCGTGTTGATGCACACACTCTTTCCAGAACCCGTAGCTCCCGCGACGAGAAGGTGGGGCATCTGATCGATGGATGAGATGACTGTTTCTCCAGAGACATCCTTTCCCAAGGCAAGAGGTGTCGTCGAACTCTTCTGAAACGCACCACTCTCGACGATTTCTCGGAATGAGACTGCGTCTTTGTCGGGATTTGGTACTTCAATTCCCACCACCGACTTGCCAGGGATGGGAGCTTCAATACGAATATCGGGGCTTGCAAGGGACAGGGCGAGATTGTCTGCAAGATTGACAATTCTGCTCAGCCGAACCCCTGGAGGTGGGTCTAATTCATAACAGGTAATCACCGGCCCTCGATTAATCGCCACCACGTGGCAGTCTAGCCCAAAGTTTTGAAGCGTCGACTCGATGATGGCCCCACGCTCCCGTATGGCATCAAGGGAGAGAGCACTCCGTTTTTGGGCGGGCTTCAACAGGTCCACCGGGGGAAAATGGTATTCCCCTTGAATCTTCGAAACCTCCATAGAGACAGGCTCTTCTTCCTCTCTCTTTACCCTCTTCTTGGGAGGTTCAGCTTTTGCCTCTTGGGGTTCCAAAGGTTGATCTTCATGAATTCCTCGAATCGGGACAGAGACGTCCACTGGAGGCGCATCGAAGACTTGTTGTGAAGAGGTCACTTTTGCAGGATCTGCTTGTTCTCGCGTCGTCTTTTTTTGTGAAGCAGCGGGTGGTTTAGGGGTTTTGAACTTTTCTCCCACAGATTGTAAAGACTCACGGGGAAGACTTTTTGCCACTAAGAAGAGAAAAATGACCGTATCCAATCCTAGAAAGACATACGTTCCAGTCGTCCCTAGAAGTAGGACGAAGATGTGGGATAACACTGTGCCGACGACACCAGTGTGGTAGGGAATCTCCTGCACGCAGAGACGCATCTTTTCGGAGAATGCCACATCATCCCAAAGATGCAAGGAACGTATCATAAGACTTAACAGAAGAGCCCATCCGAGAAAAAGAAAGACTGGTCTCACCCAAGACTTTTCAGTCTTTCGCTTAAAAAAGAGGGCGATCGCAACGAGAAAAAGAGCGATTGGTCCAAGAATTGCCAGTTCCCCAAAGAGTACCCGGACACTTGTCGCCATCGCTTTTCCTAAAATCCCCATGTTCGTACTCGTAAGGCTCAAAAGCGAGAGTACGCCAATGACAAAGAGAAAGAGTCCAATCATCTCCCATGGGATCGTAAGAACAGAAGAGGTGAGGAGATTCTTATTCCCTTGCTTCTGTGGGGATGATGCCTTTCTTTTTGTCGATGGTTGTGTTGTCTTTTTTTGGGTTTTCTTTTTCTGCGCCATGCAATCCTCCCATTCTTTCTTCATTATAGCACAGCACTGCCTTTCCCCTCCAATGAAAAAGGCGCCCGAAGCGCCTTATTGTCCTGTATGACCAAAGCGCCCCTCATTGCGCTCTGTTTCCGAGAGTGTCTCGACTTCCACCAGAGAGACTTGTTCCACTTTGGAAAACACGAGTTGAGCAATCCTCTGGCCGTCCTCAATCACCACAGTTTCCTTGCTGAGATTAATGAGGAGAACTTGCAGCTCTCCCCGATAATCCGCATCAATGGTTCCAATCCCATTTGGTAAACTGAGACCCTTCTTAAATGCGAGCCCACTACGAGCGCGCACTTGGATTTCCATTCCTTCGGGAAGATCGAAATAGAGACCCGTTGGCACTGCAACCCGATCGAGAGGTTCCATCGCGAGAGGTTCATCAAGGTTCGCGCGAACATCCAACCCGGAAGCCCCACTCGTCTCATAGGCTGGGAGCGGATGATGACTGCGATTCACTACCCCGATTCGCTTAGTTTCCATCGGTCTGGTCATCTCCTTGTTGTTGCTCTTTCTCTTTTCTGTCCTTCGGAAGAAGAGCCTTGCGCGAGAGACTAATCTTTCCATTTGGCTCAATATCCATCACCTTGACACGAACCTTGTCCCCTACGGCAAGAATATCTTCCACGCGGTCAATCCGTTCGTGCTCAATGTTGGAGATGTGCAAAAGCCCTTCTCTACCCTTTAAGATTTCCACGAAAGCACCAAACTTGGCAATCTTCTTCACCGTGCCTACATAGACCTCTCCGACTTCCACGTCACGAACAATCTCTTCGATGCGCTCCATGGCTCTTTGGGCTTGTTCCTTGTCTTCAGCGAGGATGGAGATACGACCATTGTCTTCAATATCAATCTTGACGTGGGTCTCTTCGATAATTCGATTGATCGTCTTTCCGCCAGAACCAATGACTTCCCCGATCTTCTCGGGATCGATGGTCATGGTGAAAATCAATGGAGCATAGGGAGACAGCTCTTCCCGAGGTGCTTCAATGGCCCCGTGGATGGTATCGAGGATGCGGAAACGGGCATTTTTCGCCTTCTCCAATGCTTCTCTCAGGATTTTCTCGTCAATACCATCAATCTTGATGTCCATCTGAAGGGCAGTAATTCCTTCTCTTGTCCCGGCCACCTTAAAGTCCATATCGCCGAGGTGATCTTCGAGGCCTTGGATGTCCGTGAGAATCTGCACTTGGTCATCTTCCTTGATCAGTCCCATTGCAATCCCTGCAACTGGAGCGGAAATGGGGACCCCTGCATCCATCAAGCTCATCGTCGATCCACAAACACTTGCCATGGAGGAAGAACCATTCGAGCTTAAGACTTCACTGACAACACGAATGGCATAGGGGAACTCATCTTCCGTGGGAAGAACGGGAATGAGTGCTCTCTCTGCGAGGGCACCGTGGCCAATCTCACGTCTCCCTGGACTGCGAAGAGGACGCGTCTCTCCGACACAATAGGGCGGGAAATTGTAGTGGTGGATGTAGCGTTTTGGAATATCGTCTCCCAGTCCATCGATGACTTGGACGTCCGCGAGACTTGCGAGAGTTGCCACAGAGAGGACCTGAGTCTGTCCTCGTGTAAAGAGTCCGGAACCGTGAGTCCGGGGCAGGAGCGCCACTTCTGCACTCAAAGGGCGAATCTCATCGACATGACGGCCATCGGGGCGGATTCCTTTGAGGATGGAGGAACGTACGTGTTCGCGGGTGAGGGTTTCGATGGCCTCCTCCACTTCCTTACTGCGCTCTTCATACTCTTCCCCAAGAATCTGGGCAAGGTCTTCCTTCACCTTTGCAATTCCAGCTTCCCGTTCCTTTTTGTCCACAGTATCGATGGCGTCGTAGAGATCGTCACTAATCTCATTTCGGATACGGGTTTCGAATTCTTCGTCGGGTTGGGCGAGAGTCACCTCCATCTTCTCGACGCCTACCTCCGAGACAATGTCTTCGATGAAAGCACAGAGTTTTTGAATCTCTTTATGTGCGGTGAGGATGGCCTCAATCATCACCTCTTCGGAGAGAATCTCTACACCTGCTTCCACCATCATGATGGCATCCTTCGTCCCTGCAACAGTGAGGGTCAAACGACTCTTTTGGCGCTGTTCTTCCGTGGGGTTGATGACGATCTGATCGTCACAGTAACCAACATGAACCGCAGCCGTTGGCCCGGAGAAGGGAATGTTTGAAATCGAAAGAGCAATCGAAGACCCTAGCATGGCGACCACATCTGGTTGTTGATCTTGCTCCACGCTTAATACCGTGGCAATCACCTGGACGCTGTTGCGGAATCCATCGGGAAAGAGGGGACGAATCGGGCGGTCGATGAGACGTGCCGTCAGCACCGCCTTTTCACTTGGGCGACCTTCCCGTTTAATAAATCCCCCTGGGACTTTTCCCACGGCGTACATCTTCTCTTCATACTCTACACTGAGGGGGAAGAAATCAATTCCCTCTCGCGGTTCTTTCGACGCCGTTGCCGTCGTGAGGACAACCGTATCACCGTATCGACAGACGCAGGCTCCATTGGCTTGCTCCGCAACTTTCCCGATACTGACCGTGAGGGGCCGACCTGCGATCTCAGTACGAAATACTTTTTCCATGGCTGTCTCCATTTCACAAAATAAAAGAGCGGTCCCCCGCTCTTTTTAACCACGAATGCCTAACTTTTCAATGAGAGCACGGTATCTCTCGATGTCCGTATTTTGAAGATAACGCAAGAGATTACGGCGTTGACCAACCATCTTCAAGAGGCCACGACGAGAGTGGTGATCCTTCTTGTGTTCCTTCAAGTGTTCGTTCAAATCGTTGATACGGAAGGTGAGGATGGCGACTTGCACCTCAGGAGATCCAGTATCGGATTCGGAACGCTTAAACGCATTGATAATTTCGGTTTTCTTCTCTTTAGTAATCATGGTTCCTCCTTATTGTCTATGAGCCTCCTACAAAGAGCGGCGTCGAGGTGTCGTCCGTCCACGTAGGAGGTAACTTCTTTTCTATCCTAACATATCCCCATCGTCTGCGCAACGCGTGAGGCGATTTTTTACCTGTGTACAGTCCTTTTTGATTTGTTCCGCCAAGGGCTCTAAGGAGTCAAAGGCAATCTCGGGTCTAAGAAACTCTAGGAACTTTACTTCCACGTGCTCTCCGTAAATTTCCTTCGAAAAATTCAAGAAATGCGCTTCTACGTGTACCCCTTCATCCCGTACTGTCGGATTAATCCCCACACTTGTCGCTGCGGGATAGAGCCTCTCGCCATAGACCACATCTGTGTCATAGACTCCATAGCGTGGCATGACGTAGGAGCAGTTCCTCCCGATATTTGCGGTGGGAAACCCGATGGTTCTTCCCAACTTTTTCCCATGGATGACCGTGCCCTCAATGGCATAGGGTCTTCCTAGGAGAGCATTTGCTGTGGCGAGGTCTCCTTCTCGAATCGCATCGCGTATCCACGTACTGGACACCTTTTTACCCTCCCACAAGACCGCAGGAACTGTCCAACAGAGAAGTTTTCCCTCTTCCTGCGCACGCTGTAACCATGAGACGTCCCCTTGTGCCCGGTACCCAAACCGATAATCCTCACCGGTGACGGTCCCCAAACAATGCAGACGTTCAATCAGGAGGTTTTCAATAAAGGCTTGAGGGCTCATCTCCCGCAGGGCTTCATCGAAGGAGATTTCCAAGACGACGTCAATCCCCAATTCTTCGAGAATTCGCAATTTTTGATTTCGACTCATCAAAGCTTCAAAGCCATGGTGTTCAAGGGTCGACCTCGTGTGCTGCTTAAAGAGGAGAACTCCTGAAAGGCAGTGATGGCACTCACTCATCGCAATGGCATGATGAATGAGGGCTTGATGACCGAGGTGAAGCCCATCAAAGTTTCCCAAGGCGAGGATCACAGATTCTTGGAAATTTTCCTGTCTGTCGAGATCAAGAACCTTCATGTGACAACCCCTTTGTCATATGGAGAACGTGGCTTTTTCCGCGCAGCACCACTTCCCCAATTCCCAATAATTCTCCATTGACTTCAATGCAAAGCTCTGGACACAGCGGCGCATTTACGCGCAAATGTTGTCCATGACGAAGTCTTGTTGCCTCTTCATCATCCACCACGAGTTTTGGAAGATCTTTCAAGGCGACCTCCATAGGCAGCAACAGAGCTTCGATGTTTTCTCCGTCCATGTTACGAAGCTCCTCGAGATTAACAGCATCTTCCATGCCAATCTCTCCCACCTTCTCCCTACGAAGAGCCGTCAGGTGACCGACCGTCTCAAGGGTATACGCAATGTCTCGTGCAAAGGAGCGAATGTATGTCCCACTAGAACAGTGAACACGAAGGGTGAGGTTCGGGGCATCGTAAGAGAGAAACTCGATGGAATAAATCGTTACGCGTCTCGGAGAAACCTCAACGACTTCCCCTTTTCGAGCGTGCTCGTAAAGCTTTTTTCCATTGACCTTAATCGCAGAGTACATGGGAGGAATCTGTTCTTGCTCCCCTAAGAAATCTTGAAGGATACTTCGGATTGCGTCCTCGCTAGGAATCACCTCCGACGTCTTCGTCACTTCCCCCTCTGCATCAAGGGTGTCGGTCTCTTTTCCAAACTCCATGGTGAGTTGATAGACCTTGTCGTGACCTTGAACATAGGAAGCGACTCGCGTTGCTCGACCAATACAGAGGATGAGAACACCTGTAGCCATAGGGTCCAAGGTCCCCGTGTGCCCAATTTTGCGAATGCCCGTCTGCCTGCGCAGAAGGTTCACCACATCATGAGAAGTAAGCCCTTTCTCTTTATCGATGACAATCAGTCCATGCACGAGGCGAGCTCCTTTTCTACAGAGGCGAGGACAAGGTCTTTTGCCTCTTCAAGAGAGGTGGCCAGTGTTGCACCCGCAGCTCGAATGTGACCTCCTCCCCCAAAGGGTTCTGCAATTCGCGTCGCATCAGCATAGGACTTCGTTCTCAAACTGAGCTTCACACCACTTTGCCGTTCTTTGAGAAGAACAGCGACTTCGACCCCTTCCGTATCTCGAAGAAATTCCACCAACCCCTCGGTGTCATGGCCCTCTGCTTCTGCTTGTTCAATCTGCGCAAGGGACACTTGGAGATAGGCGACGCGATTGTCGCTTAGAAATTGGATCTGTGGAAGAACCTGAGACCAGAGACGAGTCTTAGATAAACTTCGTCGCATGTAGAGATTTTGAGAGACCGTCGTGAGGTCTGCTCCTTGACGAAGTAGGTCCGCAGCAATCAAAAGTGTTTCTTCTGTGGTGGCATCGTATTTGAAACTGCCCGTATCACTGGAAAGACCTGTGAAGTAGGCGGTTGCGCGCTGGGGTGTCATCGGACTTTGGTCTCCGAGGAAGCGATAGAGGACTTCACAGGTCGACGATAGGGTCTCTACGATGTTGTAGTCCCCAAACATCGTGTTTGTTTTGTGGTGATCGATATTGATTTTAAGGTCTGCACTTTCGTAAAGATCTCGGCCCTTCCCCATGCGTTCAAGGTCGGCGCAGTCCAAGGAAATTGCGAGGTCGAAGGAGTTTTGAGAGACGCAGCCCCGCTTTTCCACATGGGGAACGAATTGCAAAAAGTCAGGGACTGCATCTTCTCCGTACCAGTAGACCTCTTTCCCGCGATGAATGAGATCATCGTAAAGTGCCGCAGTGCTGCCGATGTTATCCCCGTCTGGATTCAGATGCGAAACGAGGAGAACCACTTGGGCCTCCTCGATTCGCGTCAACACCTCTAAACGGTCACTCTTCGTCATGATTGACCTCGCGGATGAGTTCGTACATGTGCATGGAATCCTCAATCGTCGTATCGGAATCGAAGATGAGCTCGGGGACGGTGCGCAGCTTCACACTTCTGCCCAATTCAGTGCGCAAGAAACCCTTGGCCCGCTCGAGGGCCTTCAAGGTCTCTTCTCTCTCCTCTTCACTCCCAAATACACTGATGCCCACATGGGCTTGAGAGAGGTCACCGCTGACTCGAACATGAGAAATACTCACGAGCTCACCCACCCGTGGGTCACGGAGCTTATTGCGCAAAATATCCGAGAGAGCGCGGCGGATTTCTTCAGAAATTTTTCGAATACGCGTCTCTTTCACGATTAAAGCTCCTTCTTCACTTCTTTAAGGGTGAAGCACTCAAAGCTATCTCCAACCTTGATGTCGTTGAAGTTTTCAAGAGTCATCCCGCCTTCGTAACCTTGCGCGATCTCTTTGGCGTCATCTTTGAAGCGTTTGAGAGAGGCAATGGGTCCTTCGTGGATGACCACGTCATCGCGAAGTACTTTCACCTGCCCATTGCGAAGAATTTTCCCTTTGAGGACATAAATTCCGGCGACAATGGAATTGTTCGGGAGTTTGAAAGTCTGCCGCACTTCACAGCGCCCTTGAATCTCTTCGATAATATCCGGCTCGAGCATTCCGGAAACAGCGGCCTTCACATCTTCAATGATGTCGTAGATGACGCGATAGGTGCGCACATCCACATCCTCTGCCTTTGCCATATCGAGGGCATTGATGTTGGGGCGGACGTTAAATCCGATGACCAGCGCATTTGAAGCATTGGCGAGGGAAATATCACTCTCCGTAATCCCACCAGCTCCGGCGTGGATGACGTTGATCTTCACCTCGTCATTGGACAATTTCAACAGGGACTGGCTCACTGCTTCCACAGAACCCTTCACGTCCGCTTTAACGATGAGGTTGAGATCTTTCAGTTCGCCTTCCTTGATGCGCTCAAAGAGATTATCCAGGGACACCTTCGAGGTCTGCGCAAGCTTTTCTTCCCGTTCATTTGCACGGTATTTCTCCGCAATCTCGCGGGCGAGCTTATCGTCCTCTACGGCATAAATCATGTCGCCGGCATTGGGGACCTCGTCGAGACCGAGAATGACAACAGGAGTCGATGGACCTGCCTTTTTCACAGCCCGATCCTTGTCGTCGGTCATGGCGCGAATTCGACCATGGGCGCGCCCAGAAACCACCGAATCCCCAAAGCGTAGGGTTCCCTTTTGAACGAGAACAGTGGCCATGGGACCCTTCCCTTTATCGAGCTGTGCCTCGACGACAGTTCCGACTGCGCGACGGTTGGGGTTTGCCTTGAGCTCTTGCATCTCTGCCACGAGAAGAATCATGTCGAGAAGCTCGTCAATCCCGTCCTTGGTGCGCGCACTGACGGGGACGACGATGGTATCTCCTCCCCAGTCCTCGGGAATGAGGTTGTGTTCCATGAGTTCCTGTTTGACGCGGTCGGGGTTGGCCCCCTCTTTATCCATCTTGTTCAGCGCGACGACAATGGGTACTTCTGCAGCACGAGCGTGGTTGATGGCTTCAACGGTTTGAGGCATGACGCCGTCATCTGCAGCAACGACGAGCACAGCAATATCTGTAACTTGTGCACCGCGAGAGCGCATCGAGGTAAACGCCTCGTGACCTGGGGTGTCAAGGAAGGTCACCTTCTTGTTCTTCACATTGACGGTATAGGCCCCGATGTGTTGGGTGATGCCCCCCGCTTCCCCCTCGGTCACCCGAGTCGACTTGATGACGTCAAGAAGAGAGGTCTTCCCGTGGTCAACGTGACCCATCACCGTAATCACAGGGGGACGTTCTTTGAGGAAGTTGGGATGATCCTCTTGGTCGAGGTCATATTTTTCCTCAATCGTCTCCTCCTCTTCAGGAGCTTGGAAGACGACTTTCTTCTTAAACTCATCGGCAAGCAACTCAATGAGGTCTTGGTCGAGCATTTCATTTTGCGTAATCATCATGCCCAGAGCAATGAGTTTCGTCATCACCTGTGCGACGGGAACAGAGATTTTATCCGCAAATTCCTTGACGCTCACAGGGGGCTGAATTTCGACCAATGCACTCCCTCCTTGTTGTGCTTGTTGCGCACGTTTCTTCTTTTCACGGGCGGTTTTCCCCGTCTTGCGCATCTTCTTTTGAGGACGCTCTTGCTGGGTCTTCTGGTGAGAGTTCTCCCCAGAGCCTCGTTTTGCCGACGCCTTTTTCTCTTGTTGCGGCGCTTTCTTTTCCTTTGGTTTTCTTTGGGAAGCCTGTTCCTGTTTCACCATTTTCTTCTCAGGAGCTGGCTTCTTCTCGTCCTTATGCTTCTTTTCTTCTTGTTTCTGCTTTGGTGCGTCCTTTGCAGACGTCTTCGTGGTTTTGGCTGCATGATAGTGCTGACGCACGCGCTCAGCCTCTTCTGCACTCAGTGTGCTGAGGTTGCTCTTCGCTGGAATCTCAAGTTTTTTTAAGGTCTCCATCAGATCCACACTCTTGATGTCCAGCTCTTTTGCCAGTGCATGAACTCGAATTTTTGACATGTCTGCACCTCCCATAAGCGCCTATTCCTCTTCGATGGCCTCCTTGAGCTCTTCAATCGTCTTCGCATCGATGGAAGTTTCCAAACTCCTGTCGAGTGCTTTTTTCTTCAGAGCCAGCTCTAGGCATTTTGCATCGGGACACAGATAGGCGCCTCGTCCATTTGCCTTCCCCGTACGATCGAGAAAGACTCGATTTTCTTTATCTTTCACAACCCGCACCATATCGGATTTAGGATGGTTCTCATAACATCCGACACAACGGCGCATGGGAATTTTCTTGACTTTCTTAGGCATCTTCTCCGTCCTCAAATGCCGCTAACACATCCTCTTCCTCATAGAGGTCAAAGGCGTCTCCAGTCTCGGAGCCTTCCATGGAAGCATCGAGAAGTTCTTCAAGGCTCTCGGTCTCTTCCGCAATGGCCTCTTCCTCGTGAATCACCTCGGGGAAGACGGATTCAAAATCAATGGTGTTCGGATCGATGTCATCATCGGCATCGGTGTCAATCTCGTAGAGTGCCCGCAACTCCTCAGAGGTCAACCCGTTCTCGTTGAGATAGTCATGGAATTGGGTTTCGCTTTTAATGTCGACCTTCCAACTCGTAAGTTTTGCTGCGAGCCGTGCGTTTTGTCCCTCTTTCCCGATGGCCAGAGACAGTTGAAAATCGGGAACGACGACGAGGGCCGATTTCTCTCCTTCGTTGATGAAGACGTCCACGACTTTTGAAGGACTCAAGGCATTGGCAATAAACTTCGCAATGTCCTTTTCCCAAATGACGATATCGATCTTTTCGTTGTGAAGCTCTTCGACAATGCTGCGAACACGAGCGCCTTTGAATCCAACGCATGCTCCCAAGGGATCCACGTCCTCTTCTCGTGAGAAGACGGCAATCTTCGTTCTCGATCCCGCTTCTCTTGCAATGGAGAAAATCTCGACAATCCCTTGGCTGATTTCAGGCACTTCCAACTCAAAGAGTCGGCGCACGAGATTGGGGTGAGACCGGGATAAGACCACCTGCGGGCCCTTCGAGGTACGTCGGACTTCTAGGAGAAGAAGCTTCATCCGCTGTCCTTGGACGTAATGTTCTCCCTTCATCTGCTCTGCGGGAGGAAGAATTGCTTCGGTCTTGCCCAAGTCAAAAAAGACATTGTTCTTGCTCACCCGTTGCACATCGCCTGTGATGATTTCATTCTCCCGGTCGGTGAAATCTTCAAAAATCACATCCCGCTCAGCGTCTTTGATGCGCTGGATGACGACCTGCTTCGCAGTTTGGGCGGCGATCCGTCCAAAGTTTGCCGGTTCCAACTTCTGACGATACACATCCCCAATGCGATAGGCGCCATTCATCTTTTGGGCATCTTGAAGGGAAATCTCCAAGAGCGGATCAAAGACTTCGTCGACGACTTCTTTCAGGGCGAAGAGAGAAATCTCACCCGTATCACGATTCATCTCGACTTCGACGTTTTCCGCCGTACCGAAATTCTTTTTGTAACTTGAGATCAATGCGGACTCGAGAGCTTCGAAGATAGCGTCTTTCGACACCCCTTTGTCTCTCTCAATCTCATTGAGTGCTTCGATAAATTCAAGATTCATCATCGCCTCCTAAAATGCAATGGTCAACTTCATCACAGAGATAGCTTTCAAAGGAATGACAATCTCCTCTTCCCCAATTTCAAGGGTGGCAGATTCTTCGTCATACCGAGCCAAGATACCCTGATAAAACTTCTCTCCCTCAACTGCCACATAGAGATGGACGTCGACCTCTTTTCCAAGATTACGACGCATATCGTCTTGTGTCTTGATGGGTCGATCGAGGCCAGGAGATCCTACCTCAAGGCGATAGGCATCATCGAGATCAGCGTCTTGATCCAACCGTTCCCCAAACATCCGACTAAATTCCACGCAATCATCGAGACTGACTCCCCCTTCTCGATAGAGGAGACATTCAAGAATCGGCACGCTTCCATCCTTCTTCCAAGAGATTTCAACAATCTCATCTCCGAGTTGAGAAGCGACGTCTTCAGCGAGGAGGCGAATTGTTTTTTCTACTTTTGCCATAGGACCTCCCTTTCACAAAAAAGCTAGAGTGGGTTCCACTCTAGCTCCGACGACACGTTTAACTTGTTTTATTATAGCACTTAGAGAGTTCACTGTCAAAAGCCAAAGCCTAGAAAAGGCTGAGCTGGTTTGTCTCTGGCATCTCGGAAAAGACTCCGTGATTGATGAGTTGTTCCACGCTCTTTTGCTTCACCTTTGTTCGTTTCTTGAAATCCTCGATAGAAAGGAATTCTCCGGACTTCCTCTCCTCGACAATGGCCATGGCGACCGAATCCCCCAACCCAGAAAGGGCTTGGAAGGGCAAAAGGATGCTCCCCTTCTCCGGAAGGAACCGATCAGCGTCCGAGCGGTAGAGATCGATGGGCGAAAAAGTAATCCCTCGCGCCATCATCTCTAAGGCGACGGTGAGCGTGGTGATTTGCTTTTTCTCAAGGTCTCCTCCACTTGTCTTCACCATCTCTTCAAGCTCTGCAATCTTTGCTTTAATGGCAAGGGGGCCTCGTATGACGAGATCCCCATCGAGGGAGGAGAGTTTTTGGGAGAAATAAGAAGCGTAGAAGGCTTCAGGATAGAACACCTTATAGTAGGCAATGCGAAAGCTCATTGTCACATAGGCCACGGCGTGGGCCTTGGGAAACATGTACTGAATCTTTTCGCAGCTCTCTAAATACCATGGAGGGAGGGACAACTCTTCCATGGCTTCTCGGTACTTTTCTGGGATTCCCTTCCCTTTACGGACACTCTCCATCACATCGAAGGCCATTTTATTTTCCGCTCCGGCGTTGATGAGATAGACCATAATATCTTCCCGGGTGGAAATGACTTCGGGAAGTGTCGCCCTTCCTTCTTTGACCAGCTCCTGTGCATTTCCCGTCCAGACATCCGTCCCGTGAGAGAGTCCACTGATGCGCACGAGATCGGAGAAGTTCTTCGGCTTTGTCTCGAGGAGCATGCCAATGACGAAGTTCGTCCCAAATTCTGGAATCCCAAGGGTTCCAATGGGGCAAGTGAAGATGTCGGGGTCGAGGTCTAACACCTCTGCGCTCTCAAAGAGTGAGAGGGTTTCCTTATTATCCAAGGGAATTTCATCGGAAGAAAATCCCGTAAAGTCTTCGAGGGCTCGGATAATCGTTGGAGTATCGTGCCCCAGGATATCGAGCTTCAGAATATTCTCACTAATGGAGTGATAGTCGAAGTGGGTCGTAATGACTCCCTTGCTCCCATCCTCCGCAGGGTATTGAATTGGGGTGAAATCATGGATGTCCTTCTCCTTGGGACAAATCATAATGCCCCCAGGGTGTTGCCCGCTGGAGCGACGCACGCCGACACATCTCTCAGCAAGACGGTTGACTTCCACCTTCGGGACTTCCCGCCCCTCTGTTTCAAAATAATCGTGAATGAAGGCGTGGACCGTCTTGTCCTTTAGCGTCGTAATCGTCCCGGCACGGAAGACGTACCCCTCCCCAAAGAGCTCTTCAATGTATTTGTGGGCCGTTGATTGATATTCCCCTGCAAAGTTGAGGTCGATATCGGGCTCTTTGTCCCCATAGAACCCCAAGAAGACTTCGAAGGGGATGTTGTGTCCATCTTTTCGTAGGGGTGTGCCACACTTTGGACAGTTTTTGTCTTCTAAATCTACCCCAGAGCCAGTAGAGGATTCATCGAATTCGCTGTAATGGCAGTGAGGGCAGACGTAATGGGCTACGAGAGGGTTGACCTCTGTAATCCCACTCATCGTCGCCACAAGAGATGAGCCGACAGACCCACGAGAGCCGACATAATATCCGTCTTCATTGGACTTCTTGACGAGTTGATGAGCAATGATATACATCACCGCATAGCCATTATCGATGATGGACTTCAATTCTTTCTCAAGTCGTTGCTCCACAATGGGAGGAAGGGGATTGCCGTAAATTTCATGGGCTCGCCCATAGGACATAGACCGCAAATTTTCTTCAGCCCCTTCGATTTTTGGCGGGAACTTTCCCTCGGGGATGGGGTCAAAGGCCACGATGCCCTTCACCAACTCGCGAGGAGCTTCGATGACTACCTCTCGCGCCAATGCATCCCCAAGGAAGGAAAACTCCTCTAGCATCTGCTGTGTCGTACGAAAATGGTGAGAGAAACGTTTATGGACCATGGCCTCGCGCTTCTCTTCGGCCTTACTATTCTTGGGAATCTCAGCAAATCGCACGATCCGATAAGGCAGCTCATCCTCTTGGCGAAGATAGCGAACATTGCCCACGGCAACGACAGGCTTTTGAAGGGTCTTTCCTAAAGTACAAATTTTTCGCACAATCTCTTGGAGAGCAGGAAGCCCCATGACGCCATATTCCTCGTCAGAGTTAAGAAAAAGAGCGGGTGGCTCAATTTCAAAATAGTCGTATCGCTTCCCAATCTCTAAGAGTTTCTCCTCGGAAACGTGAAGAGCAACGGCTCGATACAAGGCTCCCCTTGCTCCTCCGCTCCCAATGAGCAGTCCTTTACGATGCTTCTCCAGAACTGAACGAGGAATCCTCGGCTCGTAGTTGTGATACTTCAGATGGGAGTCAGAGATCAGTTGATAGAAAGACTTGAGGCCAGAGAGATTTGCGACGAGAATCGTCTCTTCGTGGCCCCGATTCATTTGTGGTCTCTCAAAAGGAAGGAGGAGATTGCCCTCTGTCTCTTCATAGGAATCCGCCGTGTCCTTGAGCATATGAAGGAACAATTCTCCACATGCCCTGGAATCATCGACGGCGCGGTGCGCATTGAGAAGAGAGATCCCAAACTTTTTACACAACGACCCGAGGTTGTAGCGCTTGAATTGCGGATAGAGTTGCTGCGCCATTTGTAGGGTGTCCACAGAGTCGTACGCATAGTCGAGACCAAGTTCTTGGCTCGCAGTACGCAAAAAGCTTGTGTCGAAAGCGGCGTTGTGTGCCACCAATGTATGCCCCTCGCAAAATGCGAAAAATCGTGGCAAAACCTCAGATATAGTCGGCTCCTGAGCCACCATAGCGTCAGTAATATGGGTGAGTTCTTGCACCTTGAGGGGAATGGGACGTTCGGGATTGACGAGTTGGCTGAATGAATCGACAATTCTTCCCCCCTGGATTTTCACCGCCCCAATTTCTGTGATGCGATCCGTGTAGGGGCTCAGGCCCGTCGTCTCCAAGTCAAAGACCACATAGTCACCTCGAGGAGACAGAGAAATCCCCCCAAGATCTTCGACGATGGTCCCTTCCATGCCATAGATGACGTGAATCCCTTCTTTTTTTGCCGCGGCCATCGCCTCTGGGAATCCTTGTGCTCCCCCGTGATCGGTGATCGCAATGGCGTCGTGGCCAAAGGCCTTGGCTTGTGCAACGAGCTCGGATACCGATGCAAGACCATCAAAGGGACTCATGTTTGAATGGGCATGAAGTTCAATGCGCTTCTCCTCTGCCTCGTCCTGTAGGAGTGTTGGTTCTACGAGATGGGCTCCCTCAATCTTAAAGACCTCCCCTTTCTCATAGGGGTCGTAATTCACTCGCCCGACGACAGAGACCCAGGAGCCCTTTTGTACATGGTCGGCAAAGTCTTCATAGACCTCGTTCTTTGAAAAGAAAATCTTCCCAATCGTCGAGGCGTGGTGGTCGGTGATGGCAAGGCGTAGGATGACCTTGTCGTTTTTGGTTTTGATGGCCTCCATGTAGAAGACCTCCCCGATGATGGACTGGCGTTCAGGAGAGGACTCAAGGTGTGAAATCTCCACAGGCGTTGCGGAATAGTCTCGCCCATACTGCCAATCACCATTCGTTTTCGGGCTCTTTTTCTTTTGGGAAGGACCCGCTTGGCGTGCGAGTTGGGTGGAAAACTCTATGGTCTCTTCTTCGCACCTCTGAATAAAATTCAAAACAGAGTCTTCGGGAGTTTGTTCCTCGACATGCACCTCCACCCGAACTCCGAATTTTTCGGATAATCCTTGGGACACCGAACGCTCCGTGATGCTTACCTTGAGTTCCTCCGAAGGGACAATCACAGAGAGGCAATTCTCTTCCATGGCCACAGAATCAGCCTTCAGCCAGCCTCTCGCGGAAGGAAAATCGGAAAAGAGCCATTCTTTAAAAGTAGTATAGGGGTCGAGCTCCTCCTTCCGCGGACAGTGGATGTGAAGTTTCCACTTTGGAAAAAGGCCTTCGAACATCTTAAAGAGGCTCCCGTACTGTGCGTCGTTAAGAGAAGCCCCGCCAAAACGCACAACCAATTCTCTCGAAGCTTTCCGAATGAGAACCTCATCGAGAAGAAGGCCCGCCTCCTCATAGTGGGCGCAATCAATGTGTGTTTTTCTAGAAAACTCACTCCACGAGAACATGTGATGACCTTTCGATTTCTTCTACGAGGGCGTCGAGAAGTACCTCTTCCTGGACTTTACGAAGAATTTCCCCTCGGCGGAAAATAATGCCCACACCATCGCCACCTGTAATCCCAAAATCGGCTTCCCTCGCCTCTCCTGGTCCATTGACGACGCACCCCATAATGGCGATTCGAAGAGGTTTCTTCAAGGGCGTTAATCTCTCTTCTGCCCTCTTGACCAAGTCAAAGAGATCAATCTTCGTTCTTGCACAGGTCGGACAGGAGATGATCTCTACGCCAAAGGGACGAATCCCTAAGGACGCGAGGATCTGACGGCCTGCAATGACTTCTTCATAGGGATGATCGGTTAAACTCACCCGTAGGGTATCCCCGATTCCTTCGGCGAGAAGAGTCCCGATTCCAATAGCACTCTTTACGAGGGCGCGATCCCCTCGCCCCGCTTCTGTAACCCCGAGGTGGAGCGGATAGGAGGTCCGTGCAGCAAAGAGGCGATAGGCCTCAATGTTTTCCATGACTTGACTCGACTTCAAGGAGACTTTAATCTTTGAGAATCCGAGGGACTCTAATCGTTCAGCTTCATCGAGACCACTGGCGCAGATGGATTCTGCATTGACACCGTGAAATGCGTCAATGTATTTTTGGTGCAAACTCCCTGCGTTGACCCCGATGCGGATGGAGAGGTCTCGCTCTTTTGCAGCTTCAACCACTTCTTTGACTTTCCAGGTTTCTCCAATGTTTCCCGGGTTGATTCTCAATCCATCAACCCCTCCCCTTGCAGCAGCAACGGCGAGTCGATAATCAAACTGGACATCGGCAATGATGGGGATGTGTATGCGAGACCGAATCTTCTGAATCGCTGCGGCATCATCAAGAGAGTTGATCGCCATGCGAATGAGATCACATCCCGCATCCTCAAGTCGCAGAATCTGTGCAACGGTCCCGTCGACGTCAGAGGTCTGGGTGTTCGTCATCGATTGGATGGAGATGGGATACTCGCTTCCAATTCCAACGTCGCCGACGAAGAGTTGTGATGTTTGTCTACGTTTCATCCTTTACCCCCAGAGATGTTTCAAATCGCTAAAGATGGTGATGTAGAGCATAAGGCCGAAGAGAAAGACCATCCCCGCTATGGTTACCCATCCCTCCTTTTCCTCATCGATGGGCTTTCCACGAAGTTTTTCGATGAGCAAGAAAAGAAGTTTTCCCCCGTCGAGGGCGGGGATGGGAAGAAGGTTCACTACGCCGAGATTTGCGCTAATCACCCCGAGAATCATAAGGAGATTTCCAAATCCAAATTTTGCTGACTCTCCAATGATGCGAATTACGCCAACGGGCCCGGAGAGATAGCTGGCACGAAATGTCTTGTGAATAATCATAGAGAAGAGCGTTCCAAGAGATGCAATGACTTGCCACGTCGAGGCAAAGGCTCCGAGAACGGCATCTTTGAGATTTGCCTTTGTCTCGGCCATGACCCCAATGGTGCGGGTTTGCCCGTCATCCTTCGGCATAAGCCGCGCTGTCATGGTCTCTCCGTGGCGGTCATAAACAAGAGTCACATCTCCATGGCTCGACCGAATCTCTTCCGTGACCTTGGACCATTGACCAATCTCTTTACCATTGACCTTGAGAATCTGATCGCCTACCTGTAATCCAGCGTGTTGGGCCGGCGAATCGGGCAGAATCTCCCCAATGGTGGTGGTCGGTGAGCCGAGAAGAAGAATCGCAAAGAAGAAGGCCACAATCGCCAGGATAAAATTCATCGAGGCTCCAGCTACGACGACAAATGCCCGATCTCCCACGCTTGCTCGCCCGAAGCTTCGAGGGTCTTGGGAATCTTCAGACTCCCCTTCCATGGCACAAAACCCCCCGATGGGAAGCATCCGTAATGTATAGAGAGTTTCGCCCTTTTGTTTTCCGAAGAGTTTTGGGCCCATCCCCACGGCAAACTCATTCACGCGAATTCCTACGCGCTTTGCAGCGGCGAAATGGCCGAATTCGTGAAGAGTCACCACGAGGAGAAAAACAAAGAGAGCGCCAAGAATTGTTAGCATAGGTTTCCTTTCAAAATTGACGTTGAGATTGACTTCTTCTAGTATACCCTACTCGCCAAAGAAAAAAAGGACCAGAGGGGTCCTTTCCTTTTATCCGACATAGAGCCAGACATAGAGAGAGTATACGAGAGGAATCACGGGAATGATACTGTCGAAGCGATCCATCATCCCCCCATGGCCCGGCAAGATTTTTCCATAATCCTTGATGCCCACCCGCCTTTTAATCTTCGAAGCAAGTAAATCTCCAAGCTGAGAAGAAATCGAGGCGACGACGATAAAAAGAATTGCGAGAACATTGATGTCTTGTTGGGTGAAGAAGAGATAGATGACGCTGAGTATGACACACCCTACAATCCCACCAATCGTCCCCTCCCAACTCTTGTTGGGGCTGATCGAGGGAAAAGACTTATGTTTCCCGAAGGTGGACCCCACTAAATAGGCACAGGTATCCGTCCCGAAGGAAATCACAAAGACCAGAGCGAGAAAAGGCGTATGGTCCAAATAGGCAAGTTGGAACACGAAGTAGGGGATGTAGATGATGCACATAAAATAGGCACAAAGCTCTTCGAGACGCGTCTCATCGTGAAACACATAGGAGAATAGGGCAATCACCGCGCCAAAGAGTAGGGGGAATTTCAAATCCGTTTCCGTCATAACCGCCACAAACATTCCTAGAATGACGAGGAGAAGCAAGGGAAACTTCATGTGAATTCCCGCCTGAGAAAAGGCTCTTGTGAACTCATAGCACATCATTGCAGAGAGTAGAAGAAGAGCAGCTTTTAAGACAATGCCTCCGGCAACGAGGACTCCGACGAGGATAGCGGCGCCGAGAATCCCCGTGATTGTACGAATTTTTAAGTCACTCATCCCAATCCTCCAAAGCGACGATGTCTCTTCCCATATTCCTCAAGACAACGCTCATACTCCGATACAGTAAAATCTGGCCATAAACAGGGCGTAAAGACCATTTCCGCATAGGCCAATTGATAGAGTAAAAAATTGCTCACCCGCAGTTCTCCACTGGGGCGAATCAAAAGGTCCAAAGGCGGTTGTCCTTTCGTGTAGAGATAGTGTTCAAAGAGTTCGGGGGTCAAGTTGCAAGGTGCTTGTTCTCCACGGGCTACGTCTTCTGCGAAGAGAGTCGCCGCTCGAACAATCTCTTGTTGTCCCCCATAGTTCAAGGCGATGTTCAAGGTCATCCGTCGATGATTTTTCGTGGCCTCTACAGTCTCTAAAATCTTTCTCCTCACTTTCGGTGGAAATGGGTCCACCTCTCCAAGAATGACCAGACGAATCTCTTCCCTCATAAGGGTCTCAAAATAGGTGTCGAGAAAAGAGCCAAGAAGAGAAAGAATTTTCTCGACCTCTTCAGCGGGCCGTTTCCAGTTTTCCGTGGAGAAGGCATAGAGGGAGAGGGAGTCGACCCCGAGTTCTGCACTTCGTGCCACAATGTCATAGACACTCTTGCTGCCCTCGACGTGACCGAAGCTTCTGGGCCGTTTGCGCATCTTGGCCCATCTTCCATTTCCATCCATGATGATGCCTACATGGCGAGGAACTTCATACGTATACTTTTCCATAGTCATATGAGAAGAGAACCCCGAAGGGTTCCCTCAGATCTCCATGAGTTCAGATTCTTTCGCCGCAGTAATCTTGTCGATTCTTGCCACGAATTCATCCATGACTTTTTGGACGTCTTCTTCACTGCTCTTGCGATCGTCCTCTGTAATCTCGTTGTTTTTCTCCTGCTTTTTCAGGGTATCCATTGCATCCCGACGGAGATTACGAAGGGCTACCTTGGCATTTTCCGCGTCCTTACGAACCACTTTGACGAGTTCCTTACGACGCTCTTCGGTCAATTGAGGAATCACAAGACGAATGAGCTTGCCATCGTTGGACGGGTTAAGACCCAAGTCGGACTTGAGGATTTCCTTTTCGATGACGGGAATCAAGGAAGCATCCCAGGGTTGAATCGTTAGCAAACGAGGCTCCGGTGCGGAAATCCCCGCCACTTGATTCAGTGGGGTCATTTGCCCGTAGTATTCAACGGAAATGCGTTCCAAAAGAGTTGGATTCGCCCGACCAGCGCGCACACTCTGGAGCTCTTCTTCGTAGACTCCGATGGTCTTTTCCATACGCTGTTTCAGGTCTTTGATGAGAGCAGAAGCCATGGTATTCTCCTTATCTAACCTTGGTTCCAATGGAATGGCCCAGTGCGGCCTCAACGATATTCGTCGGATTGTCGATTCCGAAGACGACCAACGGCAAATCGTTATCCATACAAAGACTCGTTGCCGTGGTGTCCATAATCTTCAATCCCTGTTGCAAAATCTCGAGGTAGGTCAACTCCTCGTAGCGCTTTGCATCTGGAATCAGTTTTGGATCTGCATCATAGATGCCATCGACCCCTTTTTTCGCGAGCAAGATGACATCGGCATCGATTTCTGCGGCGCGTAGAGCTGCTGTCGTATCCGTCGAGAAATAGGGATTCCCAATTCCAGCTGAAAAGATAACGACTCTTCCCTTCTCGAGATGACGCATTGCCCTTCTACGAATGTAGGGCTCCGCCACTTCCTTCATCTCAATCGCAGTCTGTACACGAGTGTCGACACCGAGATGCTCCAGGGCATCTTGAAGGGCAAGAGCATTCATCACCGTTCCGAGCATGCCCATAAAGTCGGAGGTGCCGCGGTCCATCTCTAAACTATCGCGACCGCGCCAAAAATTTCCTCCTCCTACGACAATGCTCGTTTCAATCCCAAGATCGCGTACGTGTTTGACTTGCTCTGCAATCACGCGCACCGTCTTCGAATCGATGCCAACTCCCTTCGTCCCAGCCATCGCTTCTCCACTGAGCTTTAGCACTACGCGACGATAGGTATCCATGCTCGTTGCCCCTTTCTGAAGATTAGTTGCCTTGCATTTGCTTCGCAACTTCTTCTGCGAAGTCTTCGTTTTTCTTTTCGAGGCCTTCGCCGACTTCGAATCTCACGAAGCGACGAATCTTGATGTTTTCACCAATCTTGGAGATGAGGTTGGTCAAGAGATCGCCCACCTTTTGATCGGGATCTTTGATGTATTTTTGATCGAGAAGAACAATCTCTTCGTAGAACTTTTCGATACGGCCAGCGACCATCTTTTCGACAATCTTCTCGGGCTTGCCTTCGTTCAAAGCTTGCTCCGTCAACACCTTGCGCTCGTGAGCCACTTCTTCTTCAGGCACTTCTTCACGGGTGACATACTTGGGGTTAGCCGCAGCAACTTGCATGGCCATGTCGCGAACGAATTCCTTGAACTCTTCGTTCTTCGCGACAAAGTCGGTCTCGGAGTTGACTTCAATCAAGACTCCAATACGGTTGCCGTGAATATAGGAAGCCACAATCCCTTCGGAAGCAATTCTTCCCGCTTTCTTCGCAGCGCTTGCAAGTCCCTTTTCACGGAGGAGGTCTTGTGCCTTTTCAATGTCGCCATTGGTTTCAGCAAGAGCCTTTTTGCAGTCCATCATCCCAGCACCAGATTTCTCTCTGAGCTCCTTTACGAGTTGTGCAGTAATTGCCATGATTCTTCCTTTCTTCTCCTCTACTTCTAGAAAAATAGGAGCTCCTCATGAGGAACTCCTTGGATGTTTATGCTTGAACTTCAGCTTCTGCGTCTTCTTCGACTTCGTCGGCTTCAGTTTGTGCTCCCTGTTTCCCCTCAAGGACAGCATTTGCAATTGTTTCCGTGATGAGCTTAACAGCACGGATCGCATCATCGTTACCGGGGATAGCATAATCGATCTCGTCGGGATCGCAGTTGGTGTCAATCATCGAGACAATAGGAATGCCGAGAATTTGAGCTTCCTTCACGGCAATGCGCTCCTTCTTCGGGTCCACAATGTAGACGGCATCGGGAAGGCGCTTCATATCCTTAATCCCACCAAGGAACTTTTCAAGACGTTCTGCCTCGTGACGAAGCTTAATGACTTCCTTCTTGGGAAGGACTTCAAAACGGCCGTCCTCTTCCATCTTCTCCAGCTCATGGAGACGGTCGATTCTCTTGCGAATCGTCTTGTAGTTGGTGAGCGTACCACCGAGCCAACGTTGGTTGATGTAGTGCATTCCGCACTTACGAGCTTCGCGTCCAATGGCGTCTTGGGCTTGCTTCTTCGTCCCAACGAAGAGGATCTCTCCGCCTTCTTCCACGAGTTCACGGACGAAATTGTAGGCGGTATCCACCATCTTCACCGTTTGAGAGAGGTCGATGATGTAGATGCCATTGCGCTCCGTGAAAATGTAGGGACGCATCTTGGGGTTCCAACGACGGGTTTGATGACCGAAGTGTACACCTGCTTCGAGCAGGCTCTTCATGCTAATAACAGACATTCATCCTCCTAGTGTTTTTTCCTCCACCCTCTTCGACTGGTCCAGGACCGTAGCACAGCTGGCTCCATCAGAGGGCGTGCGTAATTGTATCGGTGATATTTTACCATAGGAACCACTCTTTGACAAGGTGACTTTCCAGAACTCTTCTCTTTGTGTATGATGAGTTCTAGAGTGAATCTAAAGATCTAAAGGAGTGTTCTATGTCAGATCTTAAGGCCCGACTTCGCGAGTATGCAGAAGTCATTGTCAATATTGGGCTCAATCTTCAAAACGATCAGCCCCTCGTCATTCGCTGCCCCATTGATGCAAGTGATTTTGCCCACCTCGTCGCTGAGGAAGCCTACTGCGCCGGCGCGAGAGACGTCCTCATTCAGTGGCAGAGTGAAACATTTACAAAGCTGCGCTATACATGGACGCGGGATGAAGTCTTGCAAGATATCCCCCATTCCCTTGTGGAACAATACAACGAGTTTCTCGAACACGGCGCCGCGCAACTCTCCCTCGTTGGCCAGGATCCCAACCTCATGTCCGACATCCCTGCCCAGAAAATTCAAGGAGCGATGAGTGCTCGTAGTCGCGCATTGAAGACCTATCAAGACGCCATGATGCGAAGTGATTTCCAATGGTGTGTCGCTGCAGTCTCGACGCCAAGCTGGGCCAAGCATCTTTTCCCCGACCTATCAGACGAAGAAGCGACCCAAACCCTTTGGAACGAAATCCTCGATATTTGCCGCATCGAAGAAGGTAAGAGTGTCAAGAATTGGAATGACCATATCGAAAATCTCTCCCAGCGCGCCACGTGGCTCAATGAACTCGACTTGAGAGAGCTTCATTACACCAATGGACTCGGTACAGATCTTCGAATTGTCCTTCCCGAAGGACACATCTGGTGCGCCGCTTCTGAGAAGAGTCGAGAAGGCATTGAGTTTATTGCCAATATCCCCACAGAGGAAGTCTTTACTCTTCCCCATGCCCAAAAAGTAGAAGGTAGGGTCTGTAGTTCCATGCCTCTTCCCTACGCCGGGAACCTCATCAAGGATATGGATCTCTCTTTCCATGAAGGGACCGTTGTCGAGGCAAAGGCCTCCGAGGGCGAAGCGTTACTCAAAGAAATTTTGTCAACAGACGAAGGGGCTTCCCGTCTCGGAGAAGTTGCCCTCGTTCCCTATGATTCTCCAATTAGTCGCCGTGGCCTTCTCTTCTTTGACACCCTCTATGACGAGAATGCTTCCTGCCATCTTGCCCTTGGCGCAGCTTATCCCATCTGCCTGTCCGACGTGAAAGACGAAGATGATTTTCATACTCGTGGAGGCAATGAGAGTGTGGTCCATGAGGACTTTATGATTGGTACAAAAGATTTGGACATTGTAGGAACGACAAAAGACGGAGAACAGGTACAAATCTTCAAAGAAGGAAATTGGGCACAGTAAAAGAGGACTCTTAAGCGTCCTCTTTTTCTTCCACGAAAACCTCCAAGAACTCAATGGGATTGCATATCCGTATGGGAAGAGACGTATTCCCAAGCCCTGCAGTGATATAGGCACGGACCCCATCTCGACAATAGGTCCCTTTGCTCACCTTCGGAAACAATTCCCACCCGTGTCCAAGAACTTGTCCAACTCCCGGAACTCGTACTTGTCCCCCATGGGTGTGCCCAGAAAAAATCGTACGATGAGAAGTCACATTTTTCCACCGCGACAAATAGGTGTTTAGAGAGTGATAAAATCCCAAGTCTGTGGAGTATGGTATTTCATCTTCCGGATAAGAGGAGGCCATATCCATCCCGGTCATGGTAAGCTGGTCTCTTCCTTCGCCAAGATCGACGATTTGGTGGTGTAGAGGGCACCATCCAAGTCCTTCGTAAAAGGTCGTTGCCCATTGTCGTCCTCGATCCATCTCGTGGTTGCCCAAGACGAAAAAGCAGTTTTCCGATTTCTGTGATAAGAGGGTCAGAAACTCCCTAGTAGGGTGAAGGGACTTCTGGTCGCGAGATACCATATCCCCAAGGTGGACAATGGCATCGTATAGAGGCAGAGATTCTACAAATGCTCTGGCATTCATCCAAGAGTTTCCATGAAAATCTGAAATTACAAGGATGCGATAGGCGCGAGAACATTCTTCTTTCTTGATGTTGAGAGTTCGCCTACGAGGCCTTCGAGACTGGTCCCAAAGATAAATCAAACCTGCGCCAAAAAGCGAAATAAGCCAAACCATAGATTCCTCCACAAAAAAAGAGCTCTCCCGAGCTCAAGTTGGTGCGGGAAAGAGGACTCGAACCCCCACGCCAAAAGACACTAGATCCTAAGTCTAGCGCGTCTACCAATTTCGCCATTCCCGCAAATGAAAAAGAGCCCGAAGGCTCTAGTATGGGGTGGATAGTGGGATTCGAACCCACGACTTCCAGAGCCACAATCTGGCGCCCTAACCAACTAGGCCATACCCACCACAAGGTTACTACACTAGTATAGCCAAGGCATTTGAGGTTGTCAAGACATTTTTTAGGCCTCAGAAAGAAAAGCGGAAAGTTTCTGAAGAGCCCGCCCGCGGTGGCTGATGGCATTCTTCTCTTCCTCACTCATCTGAGCAAAGGAACGCGTCTCCTGTTCGGGGACGAAGAGGGGATCGTATCCAAATCCATTGCTCCCCATTTCAGAAGTTGAGATTGTGCCAGGACAGATGCCCTCAAAGACCTTCTCTGTCCCGTCCTCTAAAAGGAGGACGAGGACGCTGCGAAACTCTGCATAGCGATTCTCGACTCCCTCGAGTTCACGGAGGAGTTTTTGTTTATTCGCCTCGTCATCGTGACCCTCTCCCGCATAGCGAGCAGAGTGAACCCCCGGTGCTCCATCGAGGGCGTCTACAAAAAGACCCGTATCGTCGGCAAGAACAAGGTCCTCGCAGATTTCTTTGAGTGCTCGCGCCTTAATCCGAGCATTGCCGAGGAGGGTCTCCTCATTTTCTTCGGGTTCTACAACCTCGCCGAGTACGTCTTTGCCACAGACCTCCCCATCCCAATCCTTCAGGTAGGACTTAATCTCATCGAGTTTATGCTTGCACCCTGTTGCAACAATCAATCGTGGTCTCATTCTGTGTACTCCTGAGCATATCGCGCAATCCCCTCTGCCATGCCATTGATGAGGTTTTGGAGGTAGGAAGGATTCAAGATATCGTCAAATTCTTCTTCATTCGAAAGAAAGCCAAGCTCTGCAAGCGCCGCGGGAACTTTCGTCTTTTTGAGAACGACGAGGTCGGGACGCGCCTTGATTCCCCGGCTCTTTCCTCCTGTGGCTTTGAGGACTTCGTCGAGAATGCACCGCGCCAAGGGGCTCTGCTCTTCGGTTTTTATTGCATTGGTGCTTCCTGGTGCATAGAGGACCTCGATGCCAGACGCCGCTTTATTATTTGAGGAATTGAAGTGGACACTGACAAAGATTTCGACCCCATCTTCGTTGGCCAACTCCGCTCGGTCGACAAGTTCCAAAAACACGTCCCTCGTCCTTGTCTCGATGACTTCAAACCCCTTCGCCCGCAATTGCTCTGCAAGGGCTGTCGTCACTTGAAGGTTCAGTTCTTTTTCGGTGGTGTGTCCATCTCGTGCAATGGCTCCAGAGTCCTTGCCTCCGTGACCTGCATCGAGAACCACAGTAAAGGGTCCAACGAGCTTTTTCTTCTTCGCAAGGACCTTCTTTTCTACGACCTTTGTCGCTTCCGTCGAAGAACTCGTTTGACCGTCGATACTCACCGCTTCTTGGGATTTCTCTTGGTTCTTCTTTTCTGTCGACTTTTTCTTGGTTTCTTTCTTTCCCTTTGACGTAGGTTCTTCTTGTTTCGGTTCCTTGGGCTCGGGCAGGGCTACTGACTGAAGATTGGAAATCGTGACTTTTCGATCCGATTGATCCCACTGGACATCAAAGCCAAAGGCCTCGGAGAGGAAACGAAGAGGGACCATGGTCTTCGTCTCTGCAGAGGGGCGCGAGTATTTTGCAAACTTCGGCGTATTCTCTGCCTGGATGTTCTGCTTGTCCCCATTGACATAGACAATCTGGCTGTCAATCTTGAGTTGCACTTTTTGATCGTCCAAGGAAATCGTCGCAGACTTCGTCTTTTGATCCCACTCTACACGTGCTCCCATGGATTCAGTAATTTCTCGAATTGGTACAAAGGTCCGCCCTTCAAAGATATAAGGCACGAAAGGAGTCTCTACAAGTGAGCCATTCACGTCCACTTGAGCCGTGTGTAGACGTTGGGATTTCCCGTCAATCTTGACATTCACCCGTTCTTGTACGGCGAATGCAGGAAAACTAGCAAGTAGAACCCAGAATAGGGCAAGGCATAGGCGCCTAGTCTGTTTCATTGTGACCTCCTCAGCATCATATGTTGCCTCTAGTTATACAACGAGAAAAGCGGATTGTCAAATTTTTGTAACCTTATGACAATGTTTTGTCAATCCACCACCCTGCTCGTTCCAGAGAATTCGATGGAAATTCCTTCTTGGACCTCATCCTGCTTGACTTCCATCTCCTCCAATTCTTCTGAAATAGCCCTCATGAATTCTTTTGCAGCTGCATCGTTTCGCACAAGTGCTTTTCCCTCGACGAGCCCTCCAACATTTTTGTAGGTGCAAGAGATGACCCCAGGAAGAGAGGAGCTTTTTACCGAGAAAGTCTCCTGGGAAGCGACTGGAGCCGGTCCATTTCGTCGGTATTGGAAGTGAAAGAAACAGCCGAGAAGCGTCCCAAGAATCAATAGCAGAGGGACAATATCACGCATTCTAGGAAGAGTGAGTCGCGTGCTTTTTCTTTCTACGGAGGGAAAAGAGATTGGCAGGTCCACCGGATCAATGCCAAAAATAGAGTCGGAAAG
Source organism: Bacillota bacterium (assembly GCA_023442775.1). GTDB lineage: Bacteria > Bacillota > Clostridia > Tissierellales > Peptoniphilaceae > JAEZXH01. The sequence continues at coordinate 204,629 of JAEZXH010000018.1, read as the reverse complement.
AGAGAGGCGTCTCATGGATTCTCGACTCATACGAGAAGAGCACTCTAGCTCCTTGAGTTCGATATCTTTTCGAAAATCGCTGAGCCCCATCATGCAGCACATGGCCCACTTGCGCTTCAGTTCTTCATAGGCCTTGGAATCCTCCGCCCTTTCAGAGAGGATCTCATCCAGTTCCATTGGAGAATAGTTGTCCTCCGAAGAACCACGGTAATCGAAGGAGAAAACATCCGACTTTGCTCCTCCCGATGGAGAAAAGAGTGCAAGTCCTTCCCAACCAACAAAACAATAAGGGCGCTCCTTGTCGTGGATGAATTCCCGCGTAAAAGAACTCCATGGCTTGATGTGGATCGCACAGTCTAGGGTTTCTAAGGCTTCTTCCCAGCTTCTCCCAAGACTCTTATCAACTCCCAGAAGAAGCCACTCTTCCCGATTCTCATTGGGAACTGCTCCACAAAACACTCCCTCTTGTTGCTCGCGCTGCCACGCAAAGCGAAAGGCCCCTTCCCGATCTTCTTCGGAGAGGTGGGGCAAGCGTAGAGTGACACTCCGTTCAGGAGCGAAGAAGGGGACGAGAAAAATCTCTTGAGGAGTCACCTCCTCTCCGTCGAATGACCGGCGCAGGGCGTAGAGTACGGCATTTCTAGCAATGCACTTTCCTCGTTCTACATAGCCCCAAGGGAGATGGAGGTGGGCCTTCTCCCCACCTTCGGAGAGCCAATAGAGATCGCCATCGCCAGCAAAGAGTAGCATCCTTACCCGTTCCATCCAAGCCCTCCTAACGCATTGCAAAGACCAATGAGAAAGCCGATGCAAAGAAATGGTGCGAAGGCAATCTCGTCATGTTTCGACTGCTTTTTTATCAATAGTAGATAGGCCCCAACCAGCCCTCCAAAGATCCAGGATGGACAGAGAAAATGGAGGATGGAGTCCCATGGAGAAAAAAACGAACCCAGAATCGCTCCGAGATAGATATCTCCATCTCCGATTCCCTTCGTGACCAGATAGAGTAGGCCCAAGATGCTCCCTACAATGAGGCCGCCCTGTACGCCATCTCCTAGAGGAAACTGGCCCATGAGCAACAGGCGCAGAACGAGGAGTACAGCTAGATGGTGTAAGGATATCTCATGACTTTTCAGATCATCTCGACTAATGGCCACCAAGGTCACAACAATCACACTCAGGCAAACACCGAGAAGAGGATCTTTGAATAAGAGTCCAAGGCCGATAGTTAAGAAAAACCCCAGTAGCTCTCCAAGGAAGAGAAGGACCGGAATCGACCCGCCACAATAGCGGCACCTTCCTCTAAGATTGAGATATGAAAAGATGGGGACGAGATCTCTCCACTTCAGTGTTCGGTAACACCAAGAACACTGGCTTCGCCTCCAAAGTGCGCTCCAAGATGAGGGAGACGTTGCAAGAATAAAGGAGGCGAGAATGGATCCAAGAATGCCCGCAAACAGATAAACGAGCATGTCTTAAGAGTCTGCAGAGACAACCTGTCCGTCTTGAATCTTCATCATCCCCGGGGAGACGGTGACATTTCCCCCGGCATCAACGGAGACTTGAAAGGTGGAGCCATCATAGGTCTTTGGGAACTTCCCGCCTTCAAGATACTCCCCAAGTTCGGCTTCGCTCCCACTGATGCCCTCGGGATGATCAGCGAGGGCCATGAGGGCAGCATTTCTCAGCATCTGTACATTTGCGTTGTGCGCCGTCACCTGAGCCGTGAGGCGTGCTCTCTGGTACCGAGGAATGGCAATCGTCATGAGGATGGCGATGATTCCAAGGACGATCACGAGTTCTAACAGCGTAAATCCACGACGTTTCATAATTACCTCCTAGACATAGGTCAAAAGATCAAACATCGGCTGTCCGATGGCGATGACAAAGAGTCCCACGAGAATCCCAATGAGAAGAATGCTCAGAGGTTCAATTCTTCGAAGCATTTGCTCGGTGCGAAGAATCACGTCTTTCTCGTAATAGTCTGCCGCTTTTAGGAGAATCTCATCGAGCCCTCCGGTCTCTTCCCCATTTCGCAAGAAATAGAAGAGGGTCTCCGAGAAGAGCCCCGGGGACACAAAGGAATCCGATAACCTCTTTCCCTCCAATGTCGCGCGATAGAGATTCTGGTACTCCTCTGCCAGAATTGGGTGAGAAGAAATCTCCCAAAGGACGTTTAACGACTCAGATAAGGGCATCCCCGAGGCGAGAAGAGAGCCTACAATCTCACAAAAATCCTCACTGAGTGAATTCTGTAACAGCGTCTTCAAGGGCCACAACCTGCGAATTCTTCGATAGGCATTCAAGCCGAAATGGCCTGTGAAAGAAAAAATCGCAATGATCGCAAGTCCTAGTGCTAACGTAAGAATAATCCACCAATACTTGGAAAATCCTCGACCAAACCCAAAGACAACGCGACTTAGGAGAGGAAGAGTTTCTGCAGACTGGGTAAAGAGGTCTTCAAACATGGGAAGAACCGTCGATGTCATGAAGATGAGCACAGCGAATGCGACAAAGAGAAGGATGATGGGATAAAAGAGTATCCCTTGAAGCCGCCTCTTCTCCATTTCTTTTCGCCGAAGAATCTCTCCGAACTTTTGAAGTGTTGGACCAAGTTCCGCCGTGGTCGTGCCGAGTCGAAACGCGACTCCCACAAGTTGTGGTGCATGAGGAATATGAGAAAGGGCCTCGTTGATATTTTGCCCTTCCGTCAGTCGCCGCAATAAGATGCGCAACGAGGAACTGACATTGCCTCTCCTCCACTGGGAACTCAAGAGGGACAATCCCTCGGTAAGGCTCAATCCACTTTGAAGGAGTAGACTCAACTGTTCCATTGCAAGGGCCCACTGCATCTGTGACGCCTTTTGAGGCAAAGAAATCTTCCGGCCCATCTTCGAAGTCCGCTTCTCGATGCGTATTGGAGTGAGTCCTTGGGAGCAGAGTTCTGCGACGACATCTTCTTCTGTCGTCAGATCGAGAACTCCTTCTACAATGTGACCATCTTCTCGACATGCTCTGTATGTAAACACAAATCACCTACAGTGTGTTGATGGCCCGCCGCGCTTCTGTAAGAGAAATCCCGCCCTCTTTCACCAGACTTGCGAGGCGATGCCGGAGTCGCGGCAACTGTTTGACTTCCATGAGGTTCGCATATTTTTCCAGCGGCGCACCCTCATAGACGCACCGACGGATCTGCCCATCGAAGGGCAGGATTTCGGCAACGGCCATTCTCCCCTTTACCCCATCGTGACAATGAGAACATCCTACCTCTTCATAGACTGTCGTCGGCGAGGGGAAAAAGTAGGAGTCATTCTCCAGACTCTCCCGTCTGCACTGTGGACATAAAAGATTGACGAGTCGCTGAGAGATGATGGCCAAAAGACTTTCGGCAATGAGGTGCTTTTCCATCCCCATATCCTGAAGGCGTAGAATGCAGGAAATACTGTCCTGACTGTGAATCGTTGCGAGGACAAGAGTCCCCGTCATTGCTGCACGAAGAGCAATTCGAGCCGTCTGTTCATTTCGGATTTCTCCAACCACAAGGACATCTGGGTCTTGCCGTAAGACGGTCCGGAGACCTTGATAGAAATCCAGGCCAATCTTTTCATGCACCTGAATTTGATTGACCCCTTCCAGACGATACTCCACAGGATCTTCAATGGTCATAATGTTTTTCTGAGAGGAGTTCAACTCTTGGAGAAGCGCGTAAATCGACGTCGTCTTCCCGGAGTTCGTAGGTCCCGTGAGAAGAATGAGGCCAGAGCGTTGCTCCAACAGTCGTTTCATGAACTGGGTTTGCTCCGAAGTCCACCCCAATTCACTGACGCCGCGCAAGATGTTTTCTCGTCGCAGAAGACGAAGGACAATCTTCTCTCCTTCAATCGTAGGCGCCGTACTGATTCTTAAATCAAGTTGGCCCCCTTCAATGGGAAGACTAAGCCTTCCGTCTTGAGGCAATCGTGAGAGCCCAACATCGAGGTGCGCCGTGACTTTGAGAAAATTGGACAGGCTCTCATATTGCTCCCTCGACAAGTCTGTGTGGTGAGCAAGTCTTCCTTCAATGCGAAAGCGCAGACGGGCTCCAGACTGGTAGGGCTCAATATGGATATCCGACGCATGTTCCCGGTAGGCCGATGCCGCCACATCTTCTGCAATAAAGCGGGCTGCATCGTCATCTTCATACACCTTTGTCGTCGTTGCGTCGGAAAAGATGATTTTTCTACCCGAGGCGAACTCGAGGAGTTCCCGATGCGCGAGAGCTTTTTCGCTGGGAAAGAGAGTGATGACATCTTCGGTGACAGAGTGGATGTTTACTCCCAAGTCCGCCAGCTCTTGGGGAGATAGGTGAAAGAGTTGTTCCGCGTTCTTCATGAGTCTTTATCCGAGGGTATGGGTTTGCTCCAATTGCAAGATGGATTCTCGCACTGGAGGCTATCTCCCTTTTTACTGTGTCGCTTTGTCACGACTCCCCCACACTTGGGACAAGGCATGTCGATCGGTTCATTCCAGGAGACGAAATCACATTCTGGATAACGGCTACATCCATAGAATTTTCGACCCTTTTTACTTCGACGAAGGACTACTTCCCCATCGTGGCACTTGGGGCAAGCAACGCCAATTTTTTCTTCAAAAGGCTTCGTATTGCGACATTCTGGAAAGCCAGGGCAGCCTAGAAATTTCCCATAGGGCCCCATCTTCACGACCATCTTCCGGCCGCATTTTTCGCAGACGACATCACTCTCTTCTTCTTTGATGTCCACCTTTTTGACTTCTTCTTCTGCTCTCTCTAAATCTTCTCGAAGGGTCTCATAGACCTGGCGAACCAAGTCTTTCCAGGGCATTTTCCCTTCCGCGATCAGGTCCAAGTCCTCCTCCATCTCCGCCGTAAACTCCTGATTGAGAAGGTCGGGGAAATACTCCGAAAGAATAGCGTTAACCGCTTCGCCTAACTCTGTGGGGACGAAGCGCTTTTCATCGAGGACCACATAGTAACGAGACTGAATGGTGCTGAGGATGGGGGCGTAGGTACTGGGCCGCCCAATGCGAAGCTCCTCGAGGGTCTTAATCAGCGAAGCTTCATTATAACGCGCTGGAGGCTGGGAAAAGTGTTGATTTTTCTCCAAGGACTGCACCTTGACTTCTTCTCCCACCTCAAGTTTTGGGAGGACGTGATCTTTTTGCCCAGACCCATAGACTCGCGTAAATCCGTCGAAAATGAGACGGCTCCCGCTTGCGCGAAAGATGGCATCATCAATACAAAGGGAGAGGGTCGTCTGCTCATAACGCGCTGCGCTCATCTGCGAAGCGACGAATCTGCCCCAGATGAGTTGATAGAGGCGAAACTCATCTCGCGAGAGAGAATCTTTCACCTGTTGCGGTGTTCTTCTCACATCGGTGGGACGAATACATTCGTGGGCATCCTGTACCCCTTTTTTCTTCCCGCGGCGTCCTCCTGTGCCATAGTATTCCTTTCCGTAGGCGTCTAGAATGAACTCCTTCGCGGCAGCGCAAGCGACGTCAGAAATCCGTGTCGAATCCGTACGCATATAGGTGATAAGACCCACGGAACCAACTTTAGGGAGTGAGACTCCTTCGTAGAGACTTTGGGCGATGCGCATCGTCTTTCCCGTTTTGAAATTCAAACGGCGCGAAGCCTCTTGTTGAAGCGTTGAAGTCGTGAAGGGAGCGTAGGGACTTTTGCTCTTCTCAGATGTCTTCACATCGTGGACCACCATGGGCTTGCCCTCAAACTCTTTGAGAAGCTTTTCCGCCGATTTTTCGTCTTTGATTGTCTCTGCAATGATGTCCCCATGGTTTAATCGTCCGACGAATTGAGCCTCGATCTTTGAAGTCTTTTTCTTCAGTAGGGCATCAATGGTCCACCACTGCTCAGGGACGAAGTTTCGAATCTGTTCTTCCCGTTCACAGATGAGCTTGACAACCACGGACTGGACGCGCCCTGCAGAGAGCTTGCCCTTGACTTTCTTCCAAAGCAGGGGGCTGATTTTATAACCGACAATACGGTCCAACACACGTCTTGCCTGTTGGGCATCAACGAGGTCAAAATTAATGCCCCGAGGGTGCTTCACCTGCTCTCGGACAGTTTCCTTTGTGATCTCGTGAAACTCTACCCGCATAGGCTGGCTCGGATCGATGTCAAGGATGGTGCTTAGATGCCAAGAAATCGCCTCTCCTTCTCGATCCGGGTCCGTTGCGAGAAACACACGATCTGCTTGCTTCGCCGCTTTTTTCAAGTCCTTAATCACGGGCCCTTTGCCCCGAATATTGATGTATTTCGGTTCAAAGTCGTGTTCGATATCCACTCCAAAGGTCGATTTTGGGAGATCTCTTAAATGGCCCACCGTCGCCATAACCTGATACTTGGGTCCTAATAATTTTTTGATTGTCTTCGCCTTTGTGGGAGACTCAACGATGACAAGTTGTGACATAGCCTCTCCTTTCCTCTATTCATCTTTTTTATAGCAAGGTCTTTCCCATGTGTCAAGAAAGTTGCGCTGTACAAACAAACCGTCCAGCTTCTCCTTCGAGGAGAAGTCCTTCCATTTCCAGTAAGGTGCATTCCATGGTCACTGTGGCGACATCCATAGAAAGTGCTCGACAAATCTCGTCAATCGTCGAGACGCCACGAATCACGCAGTCGAGAATCCTCTGTTGGACCGGAGAGAGCGCACTCTCGAGTTCCTTCTTCTCCTTTTTGGGAATGGGGAAAAGAAAATCTAAATCCTCGGGACATGTATAGGGCAATGCTCCGTCACGAATCAACCGATTCGTCCCTCGACTATAAGGACTATTGATGTTTCCCGGGACGGCAAAGACATCCCGTCCCATTTCTGCAGCGAGACGCGCCGTAATGAGAGAGCCCGATTTTTCTTGGGCTTCAACCACAAGGCATGCTTGGGAAAGAGCACAGATGATTCGATTGCGCTCCGGAAATGTGTACTTCGTCGGGCGCATCCCAGGGGGATACTCGGACACAATGGCCCCATGGTTTAGGATTTCTTCATAGAGGAGATGATGATTCGCAGGATAAATCACATCGATGCCAGAACCAAGCACCGCAAGGGTTGGCATATTGGTTTTCAGAGACCCACGGTGAGCAAGCCCATCAATTCCAAGTGCAAGTCCACTCACAGAAGCGACTTGCCTCTCGGCGAGGGCCCGGGCTAACTCCTCGCACACCACTTTCCCGTAAGTTGTACACTTTCGCGACCCAACGATGGCAAGACGTGGTAACGAGAGGACTTTTTCTAGGTCACCCCGAACAAATAAGACGCAAGGTGGGCATTCCATGTCTCGCAGCATCTTGGGGTACTCTTCGTCTACATCGACGAGAATCTGAATGTTCCTGTGTTGACAACTCTCTTGAAGCCTCTCTGCGTAAAAGACGAGGTCACTCTCAAACACCCTTCGCTTCTTCTCAGAGCGTATCCGTTTTTTGATCTCCTCGAGAAATTTCTCTCTTTGCTCTCTCAGGGGAAAGAGATCTCGAAGCCGGTGGATATCGAGGGATGAAATCCCCTGAGACACAAGTCCCAAAATCATTTCTCTCTCGGTCACGACGTCGCCCCCCAATACTTGGCCTCTACGGCGCGGTAGCGAATCGCTTCGAGAAGATGGGGCACTTCAATTTTTTCTTCTCCCGCAAGGTCGGCAATGGTCCGAGCAACTTTTAGAACCTTATGATAACTTCTGCCGCTAAAATGATAGGTCTCGAAGGCCTTTTTCATCACCGTCTCTCCCTGGGCGTCAAGGGCACAGTAAGTCGTGATGAGTCGATCTGGAATGAGACTATTTGAGAGGATTCCTGTATCGATAAACCGTGCTCTCTGAATCTCTCTCGCCTTGACGACACGGGCCCGAATGTCTGCACTCGTTTCTTCTTTGGGGCTCGCTGTCATCTTTTCGTAGCTCACAGGGCGCATCTCGATGTGCAGGTCAATTCGATCCAAGAGTGGATGACTGATTTTCCCCAGATACTTCGTAATGCTTTGCGCGCTACACGTACACTCCTTATCCGTGGACCCGAAGTACCCGCAGGGGCAGGGATTCATCGCGGCGATGAGCATAAAATTCGCTGGATATTCGACGCGCGCATTGGCGCGGGAGATGTGTATCGTATGGTCTTCCATGGGTTGTCGCATCACTTCGAGGACGTGGCGAGAAAACTCAGGGAGCTCATCGAGATAGAGTACACCATGGTGGGAGAGGGAGATTTCTCCTGGCCTGGGGTTTGACCCACCCCCAATGAGGCTCACCGCAGAACTCGTGTGGTGCGGTGCGCGGAAAGGACGCTTGGTCAGGAGTTGGTGTCCTTCAAGAAGACCGGCCACACTGTAGATTTTCGTCACCTCCACCGCCTCTTCAAAGGTCATTGGGGGAAGAATGGTGGGTAGTCGCTTTGCCGCCATGGATTTCCCACACCCAGGACTTCCAATCATCAGAAGGTTGTGGCCTCCCGCCGCGGCAATCTCCATGGCACGCTTGACTTGTTCCTGTCCACGGATGTCCGAAAAATCCACATCGTGCACGTCATCGGAATGAATCGCCTCGTGGTCACATCTCTCGCGAGGAATCTCAACCTCTCCCCGCAAAAACTCCATCACTTCTTTCAACGAATGGGCCGGATAGATCTCTACGTCCTCGATCACCGCACACTCCATGCGATTCTCATAGGGGACGACGATCTTCTTGAACCCTTTTTCACGAAGGGCAATGACCATGGGAAGGGCCCCGAGAATCGGGTTGAGGGTCCCATCTAGGGAGAGTTCCCCCAAGAATACAAAATCCTCATGGCGAGAATTGGCACCATCCTCTGCAGTCAAGATGGACACTGCGATAGCAAGATCCATCTGAGTCCCATCTTTTCGTAGTGAAGCGGGAGAAAGATTAATGGTGATGCGAATCATAGGGAAGTCAAAGCCGCTATTTTTAATGGCTGCACGGACGCGCTCCGAAGACTCTCGGATGGCCGCATCGGGGAGGCCGACGATGGAAAACTTTGGAAGGGCTCTAGCCAAGTCCGTTTCCACATCGACGACGTGACCCTCTAATCCCTGTAATGTACATGTGCGGACACGAGAATACATGGAATTTCCCCCCTATAACTCAAAGGCGTGAGGAAAGTGCTCGACACGCCAAGCACCCTCTTCATCCCGTAAAATTTCTACCACATCGAACCGAACGGGGACACCCCAGAGTTGTTGTTCACTCAAGAACGCCTCAGTGACCCGTGCAATCGTCTGTTGCTTTCCAATCCCCACCGCTTCACGAGGCAAGCCAAAATGCCGATTCATCCGCGCTTTGACCTCACAGATGACAAGGACTGGGCCGTCCCAAAAAATGAGGTCAATCTCTCCTTGCTGGGTCCGAAAATTGCTCGTCACGAATTCATAACCCTTGCCTTCAAGTGCTTTTCGCGCGAGATTTTCTCCCCATGCCCCAAAATTCTGACGCTTTTTCATTCGCTGCGATCCAAAATCTTCTTGAGAAAAGATTTCCGATGCATGGGGGTCGGTCCCTTCTCCTTGAGGGCATAACGATGCATTTTCGTCCCGTATCCCTTATGCTTTGCAAGTCCATAGCCAGGATAGGTGCGGTTCCACTTCACGCATAGGCGGTCGCGGAAGACCTTCGCGACAATCGACGCGCAGGCGACGCTGTAGCAGAGGTCGTCTCCGTGAATAATCGCTTCCTGAGAAATGGGTAAATCAACATGTTCTGCGTCGACGAGAAGATAGTCTACGGGCACGTGTTCCCCTTCTGGAGTTCTAAGCGCAAGGACCGCCTTTTGCATGGCGAGTCGCGCCGCCTCTTTGATGTTCATCTCGTCAATGAGCTCTGCATTGACGCGTCCAATTCCCACAGCAAGAGCCTCTTTGAGAATCTCTTCATAGAGGACCTCCCGCTTTTTCTCCGAGAGTTTCTTTGAATCCCTCACTCCTTCGATGGGATCGGTATCTGGCATGACAATGGCACAGGCGACCACATCGCCAAAAAGGCAGCCTCGTCCCACCTCGTCAATGCCTACAATCCACTTCGCGCCCTTTTCTTTGGCCTGGAGTTCATAGGTTCGTTCCATACACATCTCCCGCAGTTTCTAGTGTGATAGGCCCCAGCTGGCCCTTGCGAAATTCGTCGAGGAGTGTCTTCGCAGTGCGCTCAAAATCCACGTCTCCACCACGAACTTTGAACCCTCGTATTCGCCCAATCCCTTCATAGACTTGAAGAGGATCTCCATTCTCCTCGACACCATAGCGTTTCGAGAGCACCCCTGGAAATTCCACGAGTAGTCTCTTAATGAGTGCAAAGGCCAGTTCCTCTTCATCGAGAATCTCATCGCGAATGGCACCGGTAAAGGCAAGATTTTCACCCTGCCGCTCCGTCTCAAACCGAGGCCACAAAACTCCTGGAGTATCCAAGAGCTGAAGGTCCTCATCCATGCGCACCCATTGGTGTGTTTTCGTCACCCCAGGGCGATTCCCTGTCTTTGCACTCTTTTTCCCCACGAAGGTGTTGATAAACGTCGACTTCCCGCTATTGGGAATCCCGACGACCATGGCGCGGAGAACTTGAGGCTTCATCCCCTTCTCCGCCCACCGCGTATAAAGATGCTGATTGAGGCTACGAGCTTCTTGAATCAATCTCTTCTTGGAGCCAGGGTCATTGGCTTGGTAGGAAATGGCGCGTACTTTGTCCTGTTGCGACAAGGACTTCACCCACTCCTCGGTCTTCGCCTTTTCCGCAAGATCTGTCTTATTGAGAAGAATCAGACGTGGCTTATCCTCTAAAATCTTTGTCAAGGACGGATTTTGACTACTCCCAGGAATTCTCGCGTCAATGATCTCGATGACGAAGTCCACGAGTTGTTTATTTTTCTCCACAGTTTCGAGGGTTTTTTTCATATGGCCTGGGAACCAGTTAATCTTCATCATATCCCCACTTTCTAAGAACTTCCTCCACCGCCTTGACTGCCCCTGATTCGTTGTTACTCTTTTTCGTCACCATCACGTCCTCTGGAGAGAAACCTGGGGCATGGTTTTTCATTAAGATTCCCTGAGTCGCTTGGGAGAGCATGGTGCCGTCGTTGAAATCATCACCTACACAAATCGTCTTTCCTTCGTATCCTTTTGCACGACACAACCTCAACATTCCGTCCGCCTTGTGGACACCACGGGGCAGCAACTCGATGAGCTCTTGGCGGCCGTATCTTGAGGAGAGAATATGGAGATTGCAAATCCTCGTCTCTTTACACCAGGCCACGAGTTTCTCTTGGGTGTCCTCGGAACAAAAGGCCACCAAGGCAAAGACGATCTCTTCTGTAAGGGCTTGAAATTCCTCGACGATTCCCAAAGACTCCATCGTATCGGAGAGATACCCCTTCGCGACGGGAAGAGTCTTCTCCGACGTCAAGATATCGACTCCGCGCCGCTGGGCAATGTGCGCCACGAGTCCAATCTTCTTTTCTTGACAAAACTCCAAGATTTCGCTGAGTTCGTGCTCATAAAATCCTTGGGCATAGAGGGGACGACCTTCTTCATCCCAGATTGAGCTCCCATTGTTGGCAATAATGGGCAAGGACAGATTCGCCTTCTCTAAAAATCCCCGTGCACTGCCGTATTTTCTCCCCGTCGCAATGGCGACGAGATGTCCTCGTTCTTGCCAATGTCGAATCTTCGAAGCATCTTCGTCAAGAATCGCCTTGTCATCCGTCAACAGCGTTCCGTCTAAATCAAATCCAATCAATACACCCATAGAAACCTCCTCTTTTCATAATAGCCGATGAAGGAAAAGGGGGCAACGTTCTTCTATAGAAAAAGGAGTCTCCACGGAAAAATCACGGCGGGATTTTCTCATAAAAAAAGAGCCCGAAGGCTCCTTTTTATCTCATCACTTCGATGACACCATAGTCCGCATCTTTACGACGATAGAGGACGCACACTCTTTCCGTGGCCTCATCGAGATAGACGAAAAAGTCGTGGTTAATGAGTTCCATCTGAAGAATTGCCTCTTCTTCACTCATGGGTTTGAGATCGAACTGTTTACGCTTTGTGATTTGCCCCTCTGTGGATTGCTCTTGTTGGGGCAACTCTTCTAAGTGCTCAAAACGAATGGTCTCATTGTTCTGATAGCGCTTCTTGAGCCGGGTCTTATATTTTCGCACCTGTCTTTCAAGGGCGTCGACTGCCTTATCAATGGAGGCATACATATCCTCGGAAGTTTCTTCACTGCGCAGAATCGTTCCTGGTAAATACACGGTGACCTCAGCGGTACGATTCCCCTTTTGGGTGCTGAAGGTGATTTTTCCCTCAATTTCTTCCGAGAAGTATCTGTCGAGTTTGGAGAGTTTCTTCTCGGCCTGACTTTTGAGTGCATCCGTAAGGGTAACGTTCTTGCCGACAAATTCTAATAACATAGGGACTCTCCTCTCATTTCTTTTGTTTGTCCTATCATACCCTCAAACCAAGGACTATAAACCCTTTTCCCAAAAAAACTTAAAGGGCCCATGAGGGCCCTTCTTAAAGCTCGCGCATTTTTGCAGCTTGATCTTCCGTAATGAGTGCATCGATGAGTTCGTCGAGCTCTCCATCGTTAATTTCTGCAATGCGATGGGATGTAAAATGGATGCGATGGTCCGTCACGCGTCCCTGAGGATAATTGTAGGTTCGAATCCGCTCTGAGCGATCCCCAGTTCCAATTTGAGCACGCTTTTCGCTACTGAGCTCTTGTTGACGACGCTGCTCTTCCAAGTCATAGAGCTTAGATTTTAAGATCTTCAGCGCCTTGTCCTTGTTTTTCAGCTGGCTCTTCTCATCTTGGCACGAGACGACGATTCCCGTGGGAATGTGGGTCATGCGCACTGCCGAATCCGTGGTATTCACCGACTGGCCCCCGTGCCCGGAGCTACGAAACACGTCGACGCGAACGTCATTCATGTCCACTTCGATCTCGACGTCTTCCACTTCAGGCAGCACGGCCACCGTCGCTGTCGAGGTATGAATACGCCCTGCGCTTTCCGTCTCTGGAACCCGCTGCACGCGATGAACGCCCGACTCGTATTTGAGCCGTGAATAGGCTCCTTTACCATGGACGAGGAACACCGCCTCTTTGTATCCACCGATACCGATGTCATTGGTGCTTAGGATTTCTGTACCCCAACCCTTTCGCTCCGCGTAGCGCATATACTGACGCAGAAGGACCCCAGCAAAGAGGGCGGCCTCATCTCCTCCCGCTCCCGCACGAATTTCGATGATGACGTCTTTGTCGTCGTTCTTATCCTTCGGCAGCAGAAGACGCTTCAGAGAGACTTCTAGTTCCTCCAGCTCCTCTTGCCCTTCACGGATTTCCTCTTTCACCAAGTCGCGCATTTCAGGGTCGAGATTTTCTTCAAAGAGACTCTTTGCCCCCTCCACATCTTCTTTCCTCTTTCGATATTGTCGATAGGCTTGAACAATGGGCAAGAGCTCCCCGTGTTCAATGGCAAGTTGTTGGTAGAGTTCGCCATTGGAAAGAACTTCTGGTTTGAGCATCTCCTGTTCAAGGGTTTGGAGTCTCTCTTCAAATACATTCAGTTTATCGTACATCACGTCCTCCTCCCGTGAACCACCCTGTCGTACCCATTGAGATCTTGGAAAACCTTGATTGTCTTCCACCCTTTCGCCTCTAATAACTCTTTTACTGCAAGGCCCTGATCGTATCCAATCTCTAAGAACAAATCCCCATCTTCTTGAAGATGAGCTGCGGCGTCCTTCGCGATTCTTCGATAAAAATCGAGACCATCCTCCCCGCCATCGAGGGCAAGACGAGGCTCCCTCTGCACTTCCTCGGATAGAGATTGAATCTCCTCTCTCCGAATGTACGGAGGGTTCGCATAGATGATGTCGTAAACACCTTCGACGTTCTCAAAGAGATCTGAGGCGTAAAGCTTCACCTTAGCCCCTAAGTCTCTGGCGTTTTTCTCGGCGACGCGAATCGCTTCTGTACTGATGTCAATTCCCGTCACTTCCCAATGTTTGCGCTCCAAAGAAAGAGTAATCGCGACGGCCCCCGACCCGGTACAGAGCTCGAGCAGATTCTTTTTCTTATCCTCACGGGTGGAGAGGATCACTTCCACCGATTCTTCCGTGTCCTGTCGCGGGATAAGTACATCAGGGCAGACGTAAAATTCTCTGCCCCAAAACCACGCCTTTTCGAGGATATAGGCCAGAGGTTCTCGACTGACGCGTCGAGATAGGGCCTCCTTAACGCGCTTGTCTTCCGCCGCAGAGAGTTGCCGTGACGGTGAGAGAATCCAGTCCCCGCGGTCGACGTTGAGGAGATAGGAGAGCTCACGAAGAGCATCTTCTCTGCTTCCAATCCCATACTTCTCGTAGTCTGATTGCCACAAGAGGAGGGCATCTTTTAGGTCCATAGGTCGGACTCTCCCTCCCGTGGCAATACCGCCTTCAGAGACGTGATGGCCACCTCAATCTGCGCATCATCTGGTTCTCGCACCGTGGCAAAGTGCTGAATCAAGAGACCGGGCCCGCGCAGCACACGGCAGAGTGGGGTGTCATATTTTCCCACCAGACGATTGATCTCGTAGGCAATCCCTGCAATGACAGGCAATAAAACGATGCGCAAGATAATCCTAACAAGGGCGTTTGGCCAACCAAAGACACTCAAGGTCAAGATGCTAATCGCAAGGACCATGAAAAGGAAACTCGTCCCACACCGGGGATGTTCCTTCGGAAACTTTCGCACGTTCTCTACGGTGAGCTCCTCCCCTTGTTCGTAGCAGAAGATGGATTTGTGTTCCGCCCCATGGTATTCAAAGACGCGCTGAATTTCTTTCATCCGGGAGATGATCCCAAGGTAGATGAAGAAGAAGAGAAAGCGCAGGATTCCATCGACGATATTCAAAAGAAACGAGGAGCTCGTGAAGCGCCCCAACACGCTTGCAAGTGCGCTTGGAATCACGATAAAAATCCCAACGGCGAGAAGAATTGAAAAGGCCACAAGGCCAAACTCTTTGATTTTCTCGGCGGGACTTTCTTCCGCCTCTTCCTCCCAAAATGAGGCTGCGTAAGTGAGGGCTTCCGTCCCCACCACCATAGCCTCGAGAAGCTTCACCGCTCCACGCACAAAAGGTAGGGAGAATAGGGGATGTTTTTCTGTCCAGGAACGATTCTTCGTGACGCGACAGGTGATGTCCCCATCGGGGCGACGTACGGCAACGGCAGTCTGTGAAGGGCCTCGCATCATGACGCCCTCAATGAGAGCTTGCCCCCCAATGGTGGTTTTGAACTGATGCTGTGCCATAATTCTCCATTCTAAAAATGGTTCGTTGTTTCCAACGAACCATATCTTTAGTCTCTCTTATATTTTCTGTTGAAGCGCTCGATGCGCCCACCAGTATCAGAGAATTTTTGACGTCCGGTGAAGAAGGGATGGCACTCGGAGCAAACTTCGACCTTAAGATCTTCCTTCACGGAACCAGTCTTGAAGGTATTTCCGCAAGCACAAGTGACCGTTGCTTCTTTGTATTCCGGATGAATATCTTTCTTCATTTCCATTCACTCCTTGTCAACAGCCATTCGTATAGAACTATACAAGCATACCACAGATTTTGCAAGAATGCAAGAATTTCCTTAACGAGCGTATTCTGGCTTTTGATCGAGCTTGTGAACGCTCGTCATGTGGCGAATCGTTCCACTGGGAAGGCGCAATACCATGGTATCCGTCTTCGCAGTGTTGTTCTTCATGAGGCGAACACCCCGCAAGATATCCCCTTCTGTGACCCCTGTGGCGGAGAAGAGAACGTCGTTGCCCTTGACCAAATCGTCAATCTCAAAGATTTTTTCAAGATCAGCATTGAGCTTACGAGCGCGCTGAAGCTGCTCGTCGTCGAGGGGCATCAACTTCCCTTGAAAGTCTCCGCCCAGGCACTTGAGCGCACTCGCAGCGAGAACGCCCTCAGGGGCACCACCAATGCCCATCATCATGTCCACGCCACTCTCTTCAAAGCAGGTGGCGATGGCGGTGAGAATGTCGCCGTCTTGCACCTTTTTGATCCGAGACCCAAGAGCGCGAATTTCCTGTACCAAGGCATCGTGGCGTTCCCGATCGAGGATGGCGATGGTCATGTCCTCCACGTCTTTTCCAAGAGCTTTCGCCACCCGTGTGATGTTCTCTGTTGCACTGTCATCGAGGTGGATGCACCCTTTTGCACGGGGACCACAGGCAATCTTATCCATGTAGATGTCTGGAGCGTGTAAGAGACACCCTTGGGGGGCGACGGCAACGACGGCAATGGCATTGTCCATTCCGTTTGCAATGGCAGAGGTTCCGTCTAAGGGATCGACGGCGATGTCGACCTTCTCTGCTTCCGATGCACCAATGCCAATCTGTTCCCCGATGTAGAGCATAGGGGCTTCGTCGATTTCCCCTTCTCCAATGACCACGGTTCCATCGATGTTCACCGTATCGAACATCCTACGCATGGCGTCGACGGCAGCTTGGTCTGCGCCGTTCTTGTCCCCTTTTCCCAAAAATCTTGCACTGGCAAGGGCCGCCGCTTCCGTCACCCGTGCAAGGTTGAGGCCTAAGTCTCGGTTCATCATTTGTCCTGCACCTCTTCCAAGTGACGTTTCCAGTCCGCCTCGAACTTTTCGATGCCTTGATCTGTGAGGGGATGGCGAACCATTTTCTTGAGCACGTCGTAGGGAATCGTCGCAATGTCGGCTCCTGCGCGGGCACATTGGGTCACGTGAAGGGGGTGACGGATGCTTGCAGCGATAATCTTCGTATCCACTTGGTGGAGTGCGAAAATCTCTGCAATTTCTTCGATGAGGGCAACCCCATCCCAGGAGATGTCATCGAGACGCCCAGCAAAGGGACTCACAAAGGTTGCGCCGGCGTGGGCTGCCAAGAGAGCCTGAGAAGCAGAGAAGACCAAGGTCACGTTGGTGGCAATCCCCTCTTTTGCAAAAGCACTCGTGGCACGAAGTCCCTCTTCTGTCATGGGGACTTTGATGACGATATTTTTGTGAATCTTTGCGAGCTCACGACCTTCGCGCACCATCTCCTCCCATTTGGGAGAGGTGACCTCGGCACTAATCGGTCCGTCGACAAGAGAGGTAATCTCCGTGACGACTTCACGGAAGTCACGGCCTTCTTTGGCGATGAGAGAGGGATTCGTCGTCACCCCTTCAACGACACCCCAACCTGCAATTTCTTCAATCTCCTTAAGATTTGCCGTATCGATAAAAAACTTCATAGGCCTTCCTTTCTTCACTCTCCGTGGGCTTTTATGAGACAAACTGCGTAGGCGCTCATTCCCTCTTGTCGCCCCTCAAACCCCAAGTGTTCCGTGGTCGTTGCTTTGATTGAAATCTGTGAAAGATGCGCCCCTAAGTCTTCGGCAAGATGTTGACGCATGGTGTCGATGTAGGGGGCCAGTTTCGGAGCCTGTGCTACGACAGTGACGTCGAGATTTCCAAGGACGTACCCTTCCTCCTCCATCACTGTCTTGACACGCCGTAAAAGGACGCGACTGTCAATGTCCTTATAGGCCATATCCGTATCTGGGAAGAGTTTCCCGATATCGCCCTTGGCCATCGCCCCTAAGAGGGCATCCATCACAGAGTGGATGAGAACGTCGGCGTCTGAGTGGCCGAGAAGCCCCTTCTCGTAGGAAATGTTGACTCCTCCGAGAATGAGGGCCCTCCCCTCGACGAGTTCATGAACGTCATAACCGAAGCCTATACGCATCCTCCACCTCCATCATACCCATATTTCGCAAGAATCGCACCCTTTTCTTGGACAAGATTTTCTGCAAAGAGCAAATCCTCTGGCGTGGTGATCTTGATATTTTCATAGCTCCCCTCGATGAGGCGTACCCTTCCCCCAATCTTCTCCACGAGGGAACAATCGTCGGTTCCCGTATACCCTTCCTGGTCGGCGACGGCGTAGGCTCGAAGGAGGAGATCTTTGAAAAACACCTGGGGGGTTTGGGCGGCAAAGAGAGTCTTTCGATTTGGTGTAAAAGACACCATTCTCCCATCTTCGGATACCTTGACCGTGTCTTTAAGGGCCACGGCAAGAACACTTGCACCCGTGGTGAGAACGCCTTCGATGCTCTTTGTAATCAACTCTTTCGAGACAAAGGGCCTAGCCCCATCGTGGGTGAGGACGATGTCGCAGTGAGAGGGCAGTTCAGAGAGACCGTTGCGGATGCTATCTTGGCGCTCCATTCCCCCAAAGACATAGCGCAGTGGTGTTTTGAGGGACAGTTTAGAGAGAATGTCCGTGACTTGCGCTTCTTCACCCTTCTTCAAGATGAGAAAAATCTCGTCAATGTAGGGGTGCTCATCGAATTTTTCCACGGTCATGGCGAGAATCGGTCGTCCGCCTATGGCCACAAACTGTTTGTTCATGCCAAGGCCCATGCGCTGCCCCATTCCCGCTGCGGCGATGAGGGCCACCACGTACTGTTGCTTAAACATCTTAGGACCCCACCACGTTGATGAGGCGGTTCGCATAGATGAGGATGTCGCGGGCAATAGGAGCCGCTCCGACCCCACCAGATTGATCCGCCTCTTCGAGGATGACCGCTACGGCAAAGCGCGGCTCATCCGCAGGGGCATAGCCGACAAACCAAGCGTGACTCTTCCCGCTGGCGTTCTCGGCAGTCCCAGTCTTCCCCGCGACGCGCATCCCGCGAATCTGAGCTCGCGAACCGCTTCCGTGGCTGACGACGCGTTTCATCAAGGTCTGAAGCTCGGCCACGACCTCTGGACTCGAGACAGTGCTCAATTCCTCGGGGGTTGTCTCTTGCACCTCAGCGCCATTTCTCGTCTGAATGTCACGGACGAGGTAGGGCTTCATCATCTTCCCATCGTTGGCAATGGCGCCGGCGACCATGGCCATCTCAAGGGGCGTGGCGAGGACGTCACCTTGACCAATACTCGATGCAGCCACTTGAATGTCGTCGAGACGCTTTTTGTAGTTGAAGACAGATTTCTTCAGCGGCAGGTCGAAAGGGACGTCCTGATTAAACATGTACTTATCCGCCACGGCTCCAAGATTTTCCTTCCCAATCTCCACACCTTTGGAGACGAAGTAGGTGTTGAGGGATTGAGCGAAAGCCCCTCTGAGATTGACTTTCCCATTTTGCTCTTCCGCGTTGAAGTTCTTGAAGACACGTGCCCCAATCTTTTGAGTTCCCTCGTCGTTATAGGATTGATCGATCTCAGGATGTTCTAAGAGGGCGGTACTCGTGATAATCTTAAAGGTGGAACCAGGAGGATATCGTCCCGAGACGGCACGATTGACTAAAATCCCGTCGGTGCTCTTACTGATGTTGTCCCAGTCTTCTTGAATCTTCTGGGCATCGTAATCGGGCATGGAGACCATGGCGTAGACTTCGCCAGTCTTCGGGTTCAAGACCACCGCAGCTCCCTTCACTCCCGTTTCTGCCATGATGTCGTGCACGTGCTGTTGAAGATTTGTGTCGACGGTGAGGATGAGGTTATTTCCAATTCGGTTGCGATTTGTCGCCCATTCGAGGAAACTCTTCCAGGTCCGATTCCCGTTGCGATTGAGGAGATAATCGTTAAAGCTCGATTCGAGGCCCGCCTTCCCCATTGCAGGGTGGGCGTAGCCCACAATGTGGCAATAGATGCGTGGATAGTTGTAGAAGCGTTGGAATTTCCCAACTTCTCCATCGGAATAGGCGAGGAGCTCTCCATTGCGGTCATAAATCGATCCCCGCAAGATTTCACTTTCTTCAATCCAGCTCCGCCGATTCGCGGCGTGGTGTTTTACCGTGTCCGCGCGGAAGACGACGAAGTACGTGAGATAGAGAATTTGCGAGAGAGATAATACGATACACCCCAATAAAACGAGGAGTATGCGCGGACGATCATTTTTTAACATCACTCACTCCTTCTCGTATTTCACAGAAAGATCCTCTGACGTCACTTGGAGTATGGCCAAGGTCATAAAGCTCGAAAGCATCGAACTTCCCCCATAGGAGATAAAGGGCAAAGTCAATCCCGTCATGGGAATCAGCTTAATCGCTCCTCCGATGTTTAAGAAGGCTTGGATTGCAAATAGCACGCTGGCGCAAAGGGCGAGGATCCGATAGAAGATATACTCTTGTTCCAAGGCAATCTTAATCCCACGATACACCAGGAGAAGATACAGCATGATAATGCCAATCCCCATAAAGATCCCCATCTCCTCACAGATAACGGGGAAAATAAAGTCCGACACACTCACGGGAATAAGTTTTGGAAACCCAAATCCAATCCCCGTCCCGAAGAATCCACCTTCTGCAATGGCGAAGAGAGACTGGACGATCTGACGCCCCTTCCCATAGGCATCCGCAAAGGGATCGCGCCAAATGGCCACCCGAACGCGGACGTGAGAAAAGAGAAAATAACCGAGAATCGCCCCGAGGCACAACAGACCAATGTTTAAGAGGACAAAGCGTCGGTCCCTCTCGTAGACAAACTGCACCACAGTAAAGAGAGCCACGAAGATGACTGCGGTGCCAAGGTCCGGTTGCAAGAAGAGAAGCATCGTAAAGAAGTAGACGAGACCCATGAGAATCATGGCTGGATAGCGAAAGGTCGTGTATTTCTCATAGCGGGTATAGAAGCTTGCCAGGATGAACATGAGGAGAATCTTCGTGATTTCCGTTGGTTGAAAGGCAATTCCCCCACCGAGGGTAATCCAGTTTTTTGCGCCGTACTGGGCACTCCCAAAAAGAAGAGTGGCGACAAAGAGCACCACTGCCACAAGGACGTAGAGATTGACGAATCGCTCAAGGCGAGGCAGGTACTTGACGACAAAATACGTCAGATAAAAGAGTAAAATCCCCGAGAGCGCCCAGACGAGCTGGCGAATCCCCACTGAGGGCTCAATGCGAAAGGTCATGACGACCCCAATGGATAGGAGCATGGAGACGATGAGAAAGAGATAATTGTCGCCTGTTGTAATCTTCCCAAGGGCAAAGTTTGAGACGTAGATAATCGTAATCAGACCCACAGCGAGGTAGATGATGGATCGATCAAAACCCTCCTGAGATTGTCGTGGGAAGAGATAGAGAAGCGCGATGCAAAACAATTCAAAGACGAGTAATAAATCTCGCGGCCTTCGCTCTTTACGAAGTGATTTTAACACGAGCCCCTCCTCCCTATTTTTCTACAAACAAGAACTGAATAAATCCTACGCCGATATGGTCCCCATTGCGCAGCTCAATGATGTCGTGGACTGGTTCACCGTTGAGGTAGGTCCCGTTCGCGCTGTCCAAGTCCTCAATGAAGAATGTCCCCTGTTGCTCCGTAATCTGAAGATGATTCTTCGAGACGAAGTTATCCTTGATGACGATGTCGTTTTTACTCGAGCGACCGATGGTCACCTTCCCCTTCAGGACATAGTATTCTTGCATCTTAAAGTTTAGAGAATCGAGACGGTTGACGACTTTCAGGTAGGTCGCTTCTCGGACATTGTCAGCTTTACGCATCGAGCGGATATCGAGGTAAATCATCCGAAGAATACTAAAGATAAAAAGGTAGATGATGAGAATCGCAATGTAGCGAAACCCAATGGCAAGTATGTTAAACATAGTGGCTCCATTCCTTTATTCGTTGGAAAATATTATACCACGACGCACTAAGAGTTGCGATAGAGGGAGTTTCCTTAGACAAACCTTGCATGTTTCGTGACTTACGCCTATACTTCTGAGAAAAGGAGGGATAAGATGCGCACAGGTGTTATCGCAGAATTTGACCCATTTCACCACGGACACTTGGCCCTTTTGCAGAATGTAAGACGCGAACTCAAGAGCGATGAGATCATCGTCGCCTTAAGTGGTTCAGCAACTCAGCGAGGTGAATTCTCTGCGTGTTCCAAGTTTATACGGGCCCAGTGGGCCATTTTAGGTGGGGCAGATGTGGTTTTTGAGATTCCTGTAAGGGGAAGCGCACGCTCTGCTGATTTCTTCGCAGGGGCTGGCCTCGACATTCTCCTTGCAGCAGGAATCGACGCCCTTGCCTTTGGCATGGAAAATCCCGTGCCCCATCACGAGCTTCTCGCACGGGCGACTCTCCTGGAAGAATTGTCCACCTCTTCTCAACTTCGTGAACTCCTAGGCCATGGCCTCGCCTACCCGAGGATTCTCACCACCCTCTTGGAAGAAAGGGGATGCCCCTGGTCTGACGAGGTGAAGCGCCCAAATAATCTCCTCGGCTATGCCTATGCCCGTGCCCTTACGAAGAGAAACCACTCCGTCAGGCTCTGCCCCTTCCCGAGGCGCGGAGCCTCCCATCACGCAAAGATTGGTCAGGGACAGTTCTCCTCTGGGACCGCTCTACGAAGAGCTCTTGCCACAAGAGATGACTCCGCCATTTCCCCCTTTGTCCCTGCATTTGTCCATGGGAGTCTCGAAGAGGTTACCATTCCCAAATTCCTCTCGGAGCACCTCCGACTTCTTCTCACTCGCGAACTCATTCGTGACCGAGATTTCTCACACATTCTCGGGTATGAACCAGGCCTTGAACGCTATCTCCTCAACACCTTGACCCATGACGGGAAGATTCAGGCCACTCCACGGTATTCCCACGCACGCCTTCGCCGTTTCTGCCTCGCCCTCCTCTTGGACCTCGAAAAGACTCCCACCGCCTCCGATTTTTCGCAGTACTTGCGCCCCCTCGCCTTCTCTTCCCGGGGGACGAAGATTCTCGGTGAGTTCTCTGTCATCCATCGCGTGCGAAAGGCCCTCTTAGATGAAGGTTGTGGTCGACTTCTCCGGGAGGAAATTCGAGCCACCAACCTTCGCGCACTCCTCTATGGAGAACCTCTCCAGCAAGATTTTACAACTCCCATCCGCCCGCAAAAAAAGAACCCATGGATTAGTCCATGAGTTCTTTTCTATTTTCATTTAAGGTTTTGATGATGTCAGAGAGGTGGACTTGGGTACGCTCCAAGAGTTCATCGGCATAATCACGGGTTCCCTGACGAATCTGTTCACTTTGGGCGTTGGCTTGGTCCATGATCTCTTTGGCGCGTTGGTTGGCTTGGACCACGAGCTCGTCTTCATCGATGAGGCGCTCAGCTTGGCTCTTGGCTGCAGCGAGGATTTGATCTGCCTCACGATGGGCGTCCTCGAGAATCAAACTCTTCTCTGCATTGATTCTCGTCGCCTCCGTAATCTCATGGGGCAACTCGTTGCGCAATTGCTCGATGAGTCCCATGACCTCATCCTTCATCACGACGACCTTTCCCGTCAAGGGAATGTTACTTCCCGTTTCGATCACATCCTCAAGATCTTCGACTAAACGTAAGATATCCATCATGACTCCTTTGCTAATTTCTGCTTCATGGCGCGGCCAACGGGTTCGGGGACAAACATGCTCAAATCTCCATCGAAGCGAGCAACCTCTTTTGCGAGGCTTGAACTCACAAAAAGATAGTCGTTCGACGCGAGGAGAAAGAGGGTCTCTATGCCCTCCTGGTAGTTCTTATTCGCCATGGCCAACACGTACTCTGCTTCGTAATCTGCAGCAGAGCGCAGGCCCCGAATAATGGTACGGCATCCCTTCTTCTTGGCGTAATCCACCAAGAGACCTTCAAAGGCATCGATCTCAATGGGTCCATCTCCAAGGACCTCACGCAAGAGCTCGAGGCGTTCCTCAACGGTGAAGAGGCCTTTTTTGCTGGGATTATTGAGAACGGCGACAATGACCTCTCCAAAAATGGAGATGGCACGCTCAATGATGTCAATATGTCCCTTTGTCACCGGATCAAAACTCCCGGCATAAATCACTTTCATGTCCGATATACTTTCCTATTTCTACAACAGTCTCGCGATAGCACCTCGACTTGAGAAGCTCATAGCCCTCTGGATACTCCAAGGGCTCGTGGACACTCCTTTCAACCACAATCAAGGCGCCTTTTTGAAGATGCAATCTCAACGACTGGAGAATCTCTTCGTAGTCTCCTCCTCGATAGGGCGGGTCCAAAAAGACGAGGTTAAACTCCTCCTCCCCTTGAAAGAGGCGCCTCACATCCTTTTGTCGAAGAGAACTCTCCTCCTGGAATCGCGCCTTCTCCACGTTTTTACGAAGAACGTCGAAGGTCCTCTTGTCCTTTTCGTAAAAGACGGCACTCTTCGCACCTCGGCTCAACGCTTCTAGACCGAGGGCACCGGAGCCCGCAAAGGCATCGAGAACCCTTCTTCCCCTACAAACATCTCCCAAGAGGTTGAAGAGGTTTTCCTTCACCCGCGCCTCGGTGGGCCGTGTGTCTTGATGTTTCGGCGCGTAAAGTGTCATTCCGCGACGACTTCCAGCAATAATGCGCACCTCTCACCTCCCTCATTTGTAGGGCAATTCTATCATAAATCCCCCTTCAGTTCAAGGCTAGGACTCCATCTGACAGATTCTCCCTTGGAGGGCGCGACGCAGTGCTCCCTCGGGGAGAACATCGAAGGGATAACGCTCGTAAAATCTCTGGGCCTCTTTCTGCGCTGCTCGGAAAATCTCATGGTCGCGCATGGGGTTTCCCAGGCGAAAATCAAAGAAGCCATGTTGCGCCGTCCCAAAGAAATCCCCAAAGCCACGAAGTTCCAAATCCTTCTCTGCAATCCAGAATCCATCGGTGCTCTCTTCGAGGATCTTCATCCGCTGCCAACTGATGTCTGTCTGAGAGGTATTGAGGAGAATACACATCCCCGGAGCCTTTCCACGTCCAACGCGACCACGGAGTTGGTGCAATTGGGCGAGGCCAAATTGTTGCGCATCATGAATGAGAAGAATCGTCGCATTTGGCACATTGACCCCGACTTCAATGACCGTCGTGGAGACCAGAATCTGAATCTCTCCTTCTGAGAATCGTTCCATCACCACGTCTTTTTCTGAATTCGGCATCTTCCCGTGGAGAAGGCCAACTTGGGCATCGGGAAACCTTTCTTCACAGAGGCGAAAGAGCTCTTCTGCACTCGTAATGTCTGACTCTTCATTCTCCTCCACCAGTGCGGCGACCACGTAGGCTTGGTGTCCTCGAGTCAATTCCTGTTGGATCAGATCAAAAGCACGCTCTCGCTGCTCAGGTCCAATGGCATAGGTCGCTGTCGGCGTCCTCCCAGGTGGCATGGTGTCGATGATGGACACGTCGAGATCCCCATAGAGAGAAATGGCGAGGGTGCGAGGAATCGGGGTCGCCGTCATCATCAAGCGATGGTGCGGCTCCTTTTCCTCTTGAAGGACCCGCCGCTGGGAGACCCCAAAACGATGCTGCTCGTCGGTGATACTAAGGCCAATGTTTGCGCCCAAAACATCGTCTTGTAAGAGGGCATGGGTTCCGACGAGGACGTCAATGTCTCCATTCCTAAAGGATTCTTTCACCCGAGTTTTTTCTTTTTCAGTAAGGCTTCCCACGAGAAGCCCGGTGCGAATCTCAAGGCCTTGGAAGAATTCTTCGAGGGAGGCGAGGTGTTGACGCGCGAGAATCTCCGTCGGTGCCATCATGACCCCTTGCTTGTGATTTTCCACTGTGAGCACGAGGGCCGCTGCGGCCACTGCCGTCTTTCCACACCCCACATCCCCTTGCACAAGGCGATTCATCGATGCTCCACTCTCCATGTCAGAGAGAATCTCTCTCCACGCACGCTCCTGGCCCTCAGTCAGCGGAAAAGGAAGATATTCGAAGAATCTCTTCATCTTTTCCCCTCGTAGATATCTGGGAACTTCTCGGTGTGGAGGCCGCTCGATGGCATAGCAAAGGGCCAGTTGCATCGTGAAAAATTCTTCGAAAATGAGCCTCGTCCTCGCCTGGTGAAGTGCTTCTTCCGAGACCGGTGCGTGCATCTGAAACAGAGCCTCATCTCTTGGGATGAGGTGATACGTCTCTCGAATGGGTCGGGGAAGATTTTCCTCAATCGTGAGTTCTCCCCAATCGATGGCCTTCAAGAAATTTCCGATGTGGCTGCCCTTGAGTCCTCTCATGGAGCCATATTTTGGGGTGACGTCTCGGGTCGGGGGCTTTGCGGAAATCTCAGGGCTCGCCATGGTTGCGCGCCGATGATGACTCTTTCGCGTCCCTTTGACAAAGATCTCTTTTCCCGGATAGAGGCTCTTTGTCGCGTAGAATTGATTGAAGAAGGTAATCTCCCCGGCGACGCCTCCCATGTCTTCCACGTCCACGGTCTGAATCGTGAGTTTGCCCTTACGAAACGGAGCACGAACACGTAGGACGCGCAGGGCAATCATCCCCTTTTCTCCAATTTGAAGTTCCGACCACCGCCCTCTCGGACGAGTGTCCTCGTAAGACGTCGGGAAGAGGTAGAGGAGATCCTCGACTGTATTGAGTCCGAGTTGGGAGAGAAGTGCTTCTCGCTTCGGACCGATGCCTCGTAGACTTTGTAGTGGATCACAATCTCGCATAAGCCCTCCTCGAAAAAAGAGCCCCGAGGGCTCTCTTATTCTACCGTAATCAAATAGGGATACAGTGGCTGACCGCCATAGACGATCTCCACATCGACACCTTGATAGTGTTCCTCCAGCGCTTCGCCTAGAGCATTGGCCTGTTCTTCTGTGACATCCATGCCATAGTAGATACTCACGAGTGAAGCATCTTCGAAGAGGAGGTGCCCGACGAGATCGATACAGACTTCCTCTGCGGTTTCTCCCTTAGAGAGAATGCTCTTGCCCGAGAGACCAATGGCGTCGCCATCGCGAATTTCTTTATCCCCGATGGTGGTGGTGCGCACTGCATAGGTCACTTGGCCCGTGACAATCTCTCCCATGGCCTCCATCATCCCCTCGACGTTTTTCTCCGGGGCAATGTCTTCGCGATGGGCCAACAGGGCGGCAATCCCTTGACCAATGTCCTTGGAGCCGACGACGTAGACGGGAGTCTCGGAGAGGTCTCGAGCCTGTTGAGCCGCAAGAATGATGTTGCTGTTATTGGGAAGGATGTAGACCACGTCGGCATTGGCTTTTTTGATGCCTGCAAGGAGATCCTCTGTCGAGGGGTTCATGGTCTGTCCCCCAGAGATGACCACATGGGCCCCAAGGCTCCGGAACACTTCTTCAAGACCTGACCCCATGCACACGGTGACGATGCCAATGGGCTTGTGCTCCTCGGCTTTACGCATCTCTTCGAGTTCCTCGGCGAGGAGAATCTCTTCGTGTTGATAGCGCATGTTATCAATCTTGATGTCCTGAAGAGAACCGAGTGCAAGGCCATACTCGAGGGCTTTTCCTGGGTGGTTCGTATGAAGGTGAACCTTGATGACTCCTCCTCCACCTACGACGAGCTGACTATCTCCGAGGGGAAGGAGTTGTTGCTTCAAGGTTTCTAAGTCTTCACTTTCGGTGTTGATCATAAATTCGGTGCAGTAGCCGAATTCGATATGATCCGTGGAAATCTCTTTTCTTCGTTGGGGGCGACCCGTCGCCTTTGCTGCCTCCGTGGCGAGGATATCCGTCCCCTTCATGGCAGAAATGGCGCCTTCAAGGATAAACACAAGGCCTTGTCCCCCGGCGTCAACGACCCCCGCCTCTTTGAGAACGGGTAGGAGTTCTGGGGTTCGCGCCAAAGATGCCTTTGCAGCACCTAGGACCTCCTCGAAGAAATCAATGAGGCACGGCGTCTTTTTATGAATCTTTAAGCCGTGGTCTGCGGCCTCACGCCCCACGGTGAGAATGGTCCCCTCTGCGGGATTCATTACCGCTTGGTAGGTCATGTCCGAGGCTCGTTTTAAGGCCAAGGCGGCAACGGGCACCGTAATCTCCTCGCGCTTTCCGAGGCCCTCGGCGAGACCGCGTAACAACTGAGATAAGATGACCCCGGAGTTTCCCCGTGCGCCCATTAATGCGCCCTTTGCCACCGCCTTGGCAAGGGCGGAGATCGACGTGTCCTTTTCCTGTTCCATCTGTGAGATTGCAGATTGAATAGTCAAGCCCATGTTCGTCCCCGTGTCCCCATCGGGCACTGGGAAGACATTTAAGGCATTTACTTCTTCTTTGTGATTGAGAAGATGGTTTGCGCCGCTGATAAAGAAACGCTTGAAGGTTTTACCGTCCATACGTTCCAATTTCACATAGTACCTCTCATTCTATTTGTTGCCTGCCCCATCGCAGGGCAATTCTCGATATGACGATGAAGCACTTTGCCTCATCAGTTCCTTTTTACTATTATACCACGCTTCGAAGAGGGTGTGCATTGGCAAGTTCAATCCACATTAAAAACACCATTGGAAGGGACTTGCATTCTTTCTAGGCCTATGGTAGAATAAGTCTTGCTTATTTTGCAAAGAAACGTCAGAAGGAGGTGGGAACGATGGCAAAAAAATGTGAAATCTGCGGAAAGCAACGTACTTTCGGCAACAGCATTTCCTTCTCCCATAAGCGCGGGAACCGGAGCTGGGCTCCGAACATCCGTCGCGTGAAAGCAATGGTTAACGGAAGTCCGAAGCGCATTGACGTCTGCACGCGCTGCCTGCGCTCTGGGAAGGTTGAGCGTGTCCTGTAATCGCCTTGTCAAAAAAAGAAGCACCATTCCGGTGCTTTTTTTATTCGTCGCTACTTTGAATGAGAAGAACCAGCCCCTCTTCGACGAAGATACGGCCTTCCTCCACTTTGAGGATATTGCTGACGCCACGTCCCGTTCCACGGAGGAGTTCTTGTGAGGTGATTTCGTAGTGAAAGCCATGGAGACTGACCCGGGCCCTCTCTGTCCATGGCAAGAGACTCACCACCGCAAACCCATCTTTACTGACGAGGTGTTCTCCTGGGCCAAAGAGCCAGATGTGACAGTTCTCTCCAAAAATTTCTCCGCGGACACCGCGATGGTAGAGCCTCTCTAAAATCCCAATATTTGCAAGGCTATGATCCCATCGAGACCCAAGTACTCCAGTAAGAACAATCTCCTCCACTCCTAAAGAGAGAAACTCCTCAACGAGAGCCTCAGTGTCTGTGAGATCCTTCTCTCGAGGCAAGGTGATGAGACTCGTCCCCTCTTTTTCTAACGCAAAAGCGGAGGGAAGCTCTGCTAAAGAATCGAAATCTCCAAGGAGAATCTCCGGTATCCATCCCCCGTCCCTCACGACGCGATACCCTCCGTCGGCACAGCCGTGAAGTTCACAGAGTGGCCACAGTTTCTTGAGAAGTTCTTGGGAAGGAGGGACCCCGGAAGCTACGAGAAGGGCTCTTTTCATCCTTGCAGCCCTTGGAAATCTTTCATCGCCTTGACCGGGTCGTCCGCACCAAAGACGGCACTGCCCGCCACGAGAATGTCTGCACCCGCATCGAGAATCCGTTCGGCGTTCTCGAGCTTGACGCCCCCGTCGACTTCGATGAGCACATCCCGCCCTGTCCTTTCAATCATCTCCCGCAATTGGGAGATTTTTTTGAGCCCAGATTCGATGAACTTCGCCCCACCAAACCCTGGATTTACTGTCATGACTAAGACCAAATCGACTTCTGGAAGTAAGTACTCCACCGTATCGAGTCCTTGTCCAGGGTTGATGGCGACGCCGGCCTTCAATCCTAAATCCTTGATCTGTGTCACCAAGCGATGGCTATGAATCGTGGCATCGGGGTGGAAGGTAATCCAGTCGGCTCCAGCGTCTACATAGTCCTGGAGACTGAGCTCAGGGCGTTCAATCATGAGGTGGACATCAAAGGGAAGATCCGTAAGGGTGCGGAACTGTTTTATAAGAGGAGGTCCAAAGGTCAGGTTCGGCACATAGTGGCCATCCATGACGTCGACGTGAACAGCGTGAACCCCTCCTCGATTCATCGCCTCAAAATCTTTTCGAATGTCACAAAAGCGACTCGAGAGGATGGACGGTGCAAGTTTTACCATTTTCTCTTCTCCTTTTCCTTGAGTTCTGAAACGATGGTCTTGTATTCCTCATAGCGGTCCAAGAGGATACTCCCTTCCTCCACCGCCTCTTGAATGGCGCATCCAGGTTCTTTCAGATGGAGGCAGTCCTTGAAACGACAAAGTCCCTCGTAAGGACGAAATTCGATGAACCCCTCTTGAATCTCCTCGCTGTCGAAATCCTCTAAATCAAGGGAGCTAAATCCTGGTGTATCAAAGAGAAAATCCCCGTCCCTCGTAAGAAAGATCTCGTTGTGCCGCGTCGTGTGTCGTCCTCTTCTCGTCTTTTCACTCACGTGGCTCGTCTGTACATCTGCCTCCACAACGAGACTTGTGAGAGTCGACTTCCCCGCCCCGGAGACTCCAGCGAGAGCGGTCTTTTTCTGAGTTAGAAGGGGGCGCACCAAGTCCGTGGCATCCTCTGCAAGGAGATTGATGACGTAGACCTCATAGCCAGTAGCTTCGAACCGCTCTCTCAGTTTTTGAGCCCCTTCGGGGTCGAGATTCGCCTTATTGATGAGAATGCGGACATCGATGCCCTCACAAGCGTAGCGAGTGAGAAGACGATCCGTCAAGGAGAGGTTGCACACCGGGTCGATAGGAGTGATTAGGAGCAGTACTTGGTCCACATTGGACACGCCTGGGCGCAGGAGAAAATTCTTCCGCGGGTGAATCTTTGTAATCCACCCAATTTCTTCCCCGGACTGTTCGGCAAATTCCACCACATCCCCGACGACGGGGGCTTCTGCACGATGGCGAAACTTCCCTCGCGCCCGAGTTTCATGAATGGTTCCCCTCTCATCGACAACTCGGTAAAATCCGCCAAGAAGGCGGGTAATGAGACCAGTTGCCATCACTCCACATCCTGGGATTTTACAAGGGAGCCGTCGAGGTAGAGTTCAAACCGATCTCCCGTATGGGCAGGGACGGTAAAGCGATATCCGTCGCCATTCCCATCGACGGATTGTTCCTTCAGGATTTCCACCGTGTCTCCCTTGACCCGACGGATGCTAATCTCGTGACTCTGGCCATCATCTGGCACATCCACTTGCAGCTTGACGTTTTTATCGGGCTCTTCCTCATAGCGAGAATTGTCCGAACTTCTCTCGGGTCCAAGAGAGATTTTCACATCGACAGAAGTCCCCTCTTGCAAGACATTGCCCGAGCGGTACTGCTGGTAGAAGACCGTACCCTCTGCCGCTGCATTGTACTCTTCCTTCACATCCCCGAGAGTGAGTTTGGACTCCTTGAGATACTTTTCCGCTTCCTCCTTCGTGACGCCAATGAGATTGGGCACCACAGCATTCTTTTCTTCCTTCCCCTTGGAGAGGACAATATCCACTGTAGACCCAACGGCGACCTTGGTATCTGCCTCTGGATTCGTGCGCACCACTTGATCCTCGTCGACGGCATCGGAGAACTCAGAGGAAATCTTCCCAAGTTCCAATCCCCGTCGCGACAGAGCGATGCGTGCATCGTCAATGCTTAAGCCTGCAAGGTTCGGCATATCGATGGTCTCCACCTGGGCATTGACCACGAGAACGATGGTGTCCTTCTTGTGGACCTTCTCGTTCGCATCGGGTCGCTGCGCGATGACTTCATCTTGCTCGGCCCCATCTTTTGCACTCTCTTCGATGCTGACAGTGAGACCTTCTTCTTCGAGGAGCTTCCGCGCTGCGTCAGACTGCATCCCCACCACGTTGGGAAGGGTGATGGCGTCTCGGTCTGCTCCCATATAGCGGAGGGCAAAAAATCCTCCGCCTCCAATGAGGAGAAGGGCAACGAGGATTCCAAGGAGAGTTCCTCCGAAGGAACTTCTCTTTTTCTCCTTTCGACGACTCCTCCGCTCCTCAGGGACGTCGTAGAGCCGATCCTCAAACCGGGATCCATTGCTGCGACGAACCACGTCTTTTTCCTTCTTCGGCGCTTCTTGGAAGGCGTCGTTCCCCCGTACGGAGACGGGAATGGTGCGCTTCATCGTCGTCTTTTTCGTGGCGCTCTCCATGGCCCGGTCCGGGTGAAGGAGAATTTCCTTGATGCGCGAGATGATGCCATCGACGTTGGGAATCCGATCCTTGAGATTTTTTGCGGTCATATCTGCGAGGAGGGCATCCACTGCAGGATGCACGTCACTTCTCTGAGCGCAGACCGAGGGAATGGGCTCTTGGATGTGCATGAGAGCAACGCTCACTGGGTTCTCCGCATCAAAGGGCACGTCTCCAGTCAGCATCTCGTAGAGCACGACACCGAGGGAATAGATGTCCGAGCGGTGGTCAACTTTTGCCCCCTTGGCCTGTTCAGGAGAAAAGTAGTGTACCGAACCCATGACGGAATCGGTCATAGTGACGGTGGTATTTCCCGCCATGCGCGCGATGCCAAAATCTGTTACCTTCACCCGATTATCCCCGGTCACCATAATGTTTTGGCTCTTGATGTCCCGGTGAACAATCTTCTTCGCATGGGCAATCTTCAAGGCCTCGGCAATCTGAATCGTAAAGTTTAAGGCCTTCTTCTCGGGGAGGGGTCCTTCCTCGAGAATCACTTCCTTGAGCGTCTTGCCCTCGATGTACTCCATGACGATGTAATGGATGGTCCCCGAAGGGTCTTCCTGTTGTCCAACATCATAAATACTCACAATATTTGGGTGAGAGATGCTCGCCGCTGCAAGGGACTCCCGGCGGAACTTTCGTACAAAATTCTCGTCGGCATGGTATTCCGACTTAAGCACTTTGATGGCGACTATACGATCCAGGCGACGGTCATGAGCTTTAAAGACCTCGCCCATGCCCCCGCTTCCAATCTTCTCGAGGATCTCATAGCGCTGTGCAAGCACCGTACCTATCATCATCCACTCCTATTCCATCTCTATGAGAACGAGCGTAATGTTATCCCGTCCACCTTCTGAAAGAGCCTCTTGGACCAACGCGTCGGCGACGGCCTCCAGGTCATCTCCTTGCAGCAGTTCCTCCATGCGCCCATCTTCTACCATGGAAGAGAGACCATCTGAACACAACAGGTAGCGGTCCTCTTTTTTCCACTCTCCCTCTTCAATGTGTACCTCCAGGTGCTCATCGGTACCTAGAGCGCGGGTGAGCATGTTCCGGTTGGGATGGTTTTTTGCCTCCTCTTGTGTAATCTCCCCGAGTTCGACGAGATAGTTGACGAAGGAGTCGTCGCGAGTTAATAGTTCGAGGCGACCTTCTCGAAGGCGATAGAGGCGACTGTCCCCGATATTCGTGAGCAAGAGCTTCTCCCCCAGAACTGTGAGGAGCGTACAGGTTGTTCCCATTCCCTTGAGCTCCTCGTGCTGGCGGGCCTCGAGGAGGATTTCTGCGTTGGCTCGCATTACCGCCTCTTGAAGGGTCCTGGGAGTGCGCTCAGTGTCTTCCATGAGGCTGTGCGAGAGGATTTCTGTCGCCAGAGAAGAGGCCCTCTCTCCTGCCGCGTGGCCTCCCATCCCATCGGCAACGATGAAGAGGCCTCCTTTTTCGTCGGTGGCGAAATAGGCATCCTCATTATTTTTACGAACGTGGCCGATTTCACTTCGTGCCGTCCACTTCATAGGCTCATTCCTTCCCTTGTACATAGCGTCGTCTCAATTGCCCACAAGATGCATCAATGCGCTGACCTAATTCTCGCCTTATTGTAGCAGACAGACCTGCGTCTTTCAATTGTTGGGCGAACCTCTCAAGGTCTTTTCGCGTCGATCGAGGTCCGTTCCACTCCTCGATGGGATTGAGGCCGATGAGGTTGATGTGATGGATGTTGGACCCAAAGAGACGTTTCAGCTCGCGGATGTCCTCCTCCCGATCGTTGACGCCGGGGATGAGGGTGTATTCGTAGGTCACTCGTCTGCCCGTTTTCTCTTGATACGTAAGACATGAAGCAATGACGTCGGCGACGGGGTAGCGCTTTGTGATGGGCATCATGGTCTCCCGTACACCATCGAAGGGAGAGTGAAGGCTCAAGGCGAGATTGACGGGAAGATTCTCTCGTTGAAGTCGTTCAATTCCCGGAACTACTCCACAGGTCGAGATGGTCACGTGACGGTAGGAGACGTGTTGTCCCTTCTCATCGTGCAAAATTCTGAGAAATGCCAAGACCTCATCGAGATTATCCATGGGCTCCCCACTGCCCATGAGGATAA
The DNA here is from genome assembly GCA_023442775.1 of Bacillota bacterium. Classification (GTDB taxonomy): domain Bacteria; phylum Bacillota; class Clostridia; order Tissierellales; family Peptoniphilaceae; genus JAEZXH01. The sequence goes on along the minus strand of JAEZXH010000018.1, from coordinate 170,590 downwards.
ATCGGGAGACCTTCCCATAGACTTCTTCCACGCGGTAGACCTGTTCGAGGATTTCCCCCGCCTTGAGGTCGCGAATCTTCCCACCCTTGGTGGACGCGCAGAAGGTGCAGCCCATGCGACACCCGACTTGGGTAGAGATGCACTGACTGAGCCCGTGGTCGTAGTCCATGAGCACCCCTTCGACAATTTCACCATCGAAGAGACGGTAGAGAAACTTCTTCGTTCCATCGACGGGGTCCTCCAAAGTCTCTAGAATCTCAAGGGGCTTTCGTTCGTAGGATACGAGCTGATCTCTCAATACTTTTGGGAGCTGCTCCATCTCCTGAATCGATCTTTTCAGTTGTTTGTGATACCCCTCAAAAATCTGAGTCCCGCGGAAGGGCTTTTGTCCCAGATTTTTGACGAATCCTATGAGTTCTTCTCTCGATAAATCTCTGAGGTCCATCAAGCCTCCTTGTGTAGTCTGGCCATCTTAAAGCCATCACCGTGGTCCGTGTGGGGAAGGGTGACGTTCCACGTCTCTAGTCGAGCGTCTTGGTGTCTCGAAAGGAACCCTTCAATCACCTCTTCATTCTCACATCGGGTGAGAGTGCACGTACTATAGACCAATCTTCCTCCTCGCGCTACGCTTTGCCAAGACGCTTCGAGGATTTCTTCTTGAAGTTTTGCGAGTTCTTGGATTTGTTCCTCGGTGCGATGTCGTGCAATGTCTGGCTTTTTCCCAATGAGCCCAAACCCAGAACAGGGCGCATCTACGACGACGAGATCGAAACTCTCACCAGACTCCTCTCTGCCGTCTGCACAACGCATACGAAGAGAGAGCCCAAGTCTCTTGGCATTTTCCTCCATGCGCTTCAAGCGCTTCTTCGAGACGTCCTGGGCGAGAATCGTCGCATCGGGAGCCAACATGGCCATACTAAAACTCTTCCCTCCCGGTGCTGCGCAGACGTCTAAAATCTTCATAGCCCCCTCGGGCTTGGCAAAATCTGCCACTGCCATCGAGGATTCATCTTGAATGTACACATCGCCGTTGGCGAATAAATCTGACTCCAACAGTGCGGGGAGATTCCGTATCGCGAGGGAATACTCGAAGAGCTGTCCCCTCTCAAAGAGTTCCTCGTGATTTGCGAGGAGTTTCTCTGCCGTCGTCTTTAGGGTGTTGACCCTGGCGTAGAGGGTAGGGTGCATCTTCGACGCCAGAAGAATCGAGATGACCTCTTCTTGTGCGAATTGGGAACGCAAATCTTTGACATAGAACTCGGGAACGGAAAAAGCCTGCGCCATTGAAGACTCATCCTTGTTTTTGAGAAGACTCTGCCGAATCGATGCAACGTCCTTCTCCATAATCCCGTCTCGAATCATGTTGCGAAGAACAGCATTGACGAATCCGCCACTCTTCCCGTGGCCAAATCGCTTCGCCAGGGCCACTGCCTCACTGACCACAGCTCTCGAAGGGATCTTCTTCATCTCCAAGAACTGGTAGATGGCCTGGAGGAGAATCCAGCGCATGGGTGCATGGAGTTTTCGTAGCCCTTGTCGTAAATAGGGGCGAAGCACCTCAATGAGGAGCCCTTCTTCCTTTAACACGCCATAGGTGAGATAGCGGAAAAAGTGCTCTTCGCGTCGATCTTTCCAACTCTTCCTCAACGATTCCTCGATTTCTTCCAGATTTTTCCCCTTTTCGATGTCGAAAAGACACAGTAAGGAGGCCTCACGACCTTGGAGATCCTTCATTCACGTCTCCCTCCTCGAGAGATGGCTAAAAGCCTTAAGAAACTGCCAATGGCAGAGACGAGGGCTGCCACATAGGTGAGTGCTGCGGCAGAGAGAACGGCATGGGTTCCGCGAAGCTCCTCGTCTGTGACATAGCCTCCTTGTTGCAGGGCAATCTCCGCGCGATGACTTGCATCGTACTCCACGGGAAGGGTCACCAGTTGAAAGACCACCGCCACGGAAAAGAGGGCAATTCCCACGGGAATCAAAAAGTCAAGGGCTCCAGAGACGAGGCCGAGAAATACAAAGAGAAAGGCGAGTTGAGATCCCACCTGTGCAGTGGGAACCAGGGCGTTTCTCAATCGCAAGAGGCCATATCCTTCTTGGTCTTGAAGGGCGTGCCCCACCTCGTGGGCGGCCACAGAGACCGCAGCAATACTCGTTTCACCAAAGACCGATGAGGAGAGGCGAAGGACTTTGCTCCTCGGATCGTAGTGATCGCTGAGCATGCCACTGGTGGCCTCGATACGCACCTCTTGAAGCCCGTGACGATTGAGGATATCTCGTGCCACAGCTTCTCCCGTCCAGCCCCTTCTCGTGCGAATCTGGCGATACTGGCCAAAGGCTGTTTTGAGGCGCATCTGCGCATAGAGACCCAAGAGTAGGCCCGGGATAAGAAAGATCCACGTCCTGTCGAACATTGGATAAAACATCGGAGAATATCCCATTAGTTCACCTCACAATCCCCTTCCCAGGGGTGTCCCAAGAAAAAAGCACGGGGCTGCATCCGTTTCTTTCCTGGCATCTGAATCTCCTCGAGCTTGACGGCACCATCAGCACAACCGAGAACCATGTCATCGCCGACCTTTCGTAGAATCCCTGGGAAATCCCCCTCTGCGACGGACCCGCGGAAAATCTTCATCCTCCCCTCTCCAAAGGGAATCGATGCCCCGCCATAACTGTCGAGCCCGCGAATCTTTGCCACGACCTCGCCTGCAGTCTCCTCCTTCGGAAGGAGGTGCCCTTCTTCTTTCTCAATCTTTGGAGCGTAGGTGGCCTCTTCGTCGTTCTGAGGCATAAAGACGGCGGTTCCCTTCTCCATGTCATCGAGGACTTCAAGAAGGGCTTTCGCACCCTCTTCGGCGAGAACCTGGCGCATCTCTTTCGCACCTCGTCCCTCGAGGGGGACGCGGACAATCTTTGCCACATCGCCGCTGTCGAGTCCTTCTTCAATCTTCATAATGCTCACGCCAATCTCCTCATCGCCCTCGAGAATTGCCCGTTCAATGGGGGCTGCTCCCCGATAGGCGGGAAGGATACTCCCGTGGACGTTGAGGATGTTGCGGTGGATGACTTCGAGAAGCGGCGTCTTTAGAATCTGCCCAAAGGCGGCGACGACAAAGATATCTGCCTCTTCTGCGCTCAAGCGGTCGAGAAACTCCTCGGCATTGACGCTCTTTGGCGTCTCCACGGGGATGCCAAGCTCCTCGGCAAGGACCTGGACTCCCGTGGGGACGAGTTTCTTGCCCCGTCCTCGTGGCTTTGGAGCCCCGGTGACCACGAGGCTGACGTCGTGGTCTTTTGCCAGGGCGGAGAGGATGGGTTCTGCAAAATCCGCTGTGCCGAAAAAGACAATCTTCATCCTTCTTCCTCCCCTTGCACCCGTTTAATCATTGTTTTATCTTCCACCCGATCCACGTAGAGGACGCCGTCAAGGTGATCCAACTCGTGTTGGACAATCCGGGCTAAGAACCCCTCTACCTTCTCCTCGTGGACGTCGCCGTTTTCGTCTTGATACCGCAGCTTCAGGGAAGTTGCGCGGGTCACGGGCCCTGCCATTTCCGGCACGGAAAGGCAACCCTCTTGCATCGTCTCCGCCCCTTCAAATTCACTCATCTCAGGATTGATGAGGGCAAAGCGTCGGCCGTCCATGTCGTCAATGACCACAATGCGCCGCAAAATCCCCACTTGAGGTGCAGCGAGTCCAACCCCTTCTGCCGCATCCATGGTTTCAAACATATCCTGAATCAATTCTTTTGTACGCGGAGTAATCTCCTTGACCTGTTTCGATGTCTTTCGAAGGAGAGGATCTCCTTCGTGTCGAATGGTTCGAATTGCCATCATTCACCTCACTGTATCTTTAAGTCTGCATAGAGTTCTTTTTTTGGAAACTGACGTCGATATTCTTTTAGTACCCTCTTCCATGCCCTTCGTAACAAGTCCCCGTGATCGGCAGAGACTTTGCAGGAAAAGGACCAGGTGTACTGGTCTTTGATTTTCGGTTCTTCTTCGATGCTCGCCAAGAGAAGGTCCTCCCCCTCATAGGACTCTACAAGAGCCCTTCGGACCCACTCGACCTCTTTGAGGGCTTTTCCCTTGTCCGGGTGGGTCACAGAAACCGTACCAAAGCGCATAAACGGCGGATAGCCAAAGTTTTCACGGATGGCGAGTTCCTCGAGGTAGAAGGCATCATAGTTCTCCGTTGTCGCACATTGAATGGCGGGGTTTTCCGGAGAGTAGGTCTGAATCACCGCCCGCCCACGGATATGGGAGCGACCGGCGCGCCCGGCAACTTGACTCAGGAGATTAAAGGTGTCTTCCTCTGCGCGAAAATCATTTTGGTAGAGGGAGAGGTCGGCGGCGAGGACCCCAACGAGACTCACCCGGGGAAAATCGAATCCCTTGGCGAGCATCTGCGTCCCTACAAGAATGTCCACCTCTGCCCTCTCCATGGAAGCGGCGACCCGTAAATAGTCCTCTCGGTGTTTCACCGTATCCCGATCCATGCGAAGGATGCGCGCACTGGGAAAGATCCTCTTTAATGCGTCTTCCACTTGCTGAGTCCCAATCCCAAACCCCTTGATCTGATCGCTGTGGCAATGGGGACATTGCGTAGGGACGGGCTCTGTGTATCCGCAGTAGTGACAGCGGAGCCTATGAATGGACTTGTGATAGGTCATGGCGATGTCGCAATGGGGACACATCACCGCCTCGCCACATTGACGACAGGCCACAAAATTGGAGTAACCCCTACGGTTTAGAAAGAGGATGGTCTGTTCCCGTCGCCCGAGGGCCTCTTCCATGGCGAGGAGGAGTTCTTCACTAAACATGGAGGTGTTTCCCATGGCCAACTCGTTTCGCATATCCACGACACGCACCTCAGGAGGTTTCGCTTCTCCCGGACGATTCTGAAGCCGCGAGAGAGTCATCTCTCCCGTCTTTGCGCGATACATGGTTTCGATGCGAGGAGTCGCCGTCCCGAAGACGAGGGGGATGTGGCGGGACTCGTGGATAAAAAGAGCGACTTCTCGGACGTCATAATTCTGTCCGAGCCCCGCCCCGTAACTGTGCTCTTGCTCTTCATCGACAATGAGAAGTCCCAAGTTCTTAAACGGAGCAAAAATCGAAGAACGTACCCCAAGGACGAGCCACGGTCCCCCTTCTCGAATTCGTAGCCACTCTCGACGCCTCTGACTTTGGGTGAGTGCGCTGTGAAGGATGCGCACGCGTCCCGGAAACCGGGCTTCCACGCGGGCAATCATCTGAGAAGTGATTCCAATCTCTGGGAGCATAAAGAGGACGTCTTTTCCCGCTTCGAGATGTTTCTTCGCGAGGGCAAAATAGACTTCCGTCTTTCCACTTCCCGTTCTCCCGTGGAGAAGGTGAAGACCATGAGGAGAAGCTTCAATCCGAAAGATGGTCTGTCGTTGCTCCTCGTGAAGAGGAAAGGGAGGATCTAGAAGAGGAAACTCCTTTGGCGATGCCTCTTCGATGAGCCCTTTTTTGAGGAGAGTATCGACAGTTCTCTTTTGAAATCCGTGAATCTCCAACAAGGCATCAAGGGAGACATCTTTCCCATCTTCGAGAAGATCTAACAACCTCTTCTGTACTGGAGACAAGTTTTTTGGAAACTCTCCTTTCCCCCTCTTGATTAGAGAAGTCGTGGCCCCCTCAGTCCAACGTCCATCGACGAGAGAAATCGCCGACAAATCCCCCGGAGGCAAGAAGAGACGTAGAGCTTCATAGGGTTTCATGAAGAAATGCTCTTGCAACCATTGCCAAAGCCTAAGTGTCTCCTCAGAGAGGAGAGGGACGTGTTCTGCACTGAGAATTTCCCGAATCTTCACTCCTGGGATTTCCTCTCCACGACCTACGACAATGCCGTAGAGTTTCTTCTTTCCATAAGGGACGAGAACGCGAGAGCCGAGGGCAATGGGCTCCTTGGCGCAGTAGGTATAGACTTGATCTGCCCAATATTTCGCTGGGACGATGACGTTGAGATAGACCATGTCGCCTCCCTCTAAGGAAAAGGAGAGCCTCAGCTCTCCTTCTTCCAGCGCGCAACGAGTCGATCCAAAATCCGATGGGCAAGTTCCATCTTGCTCATCTTCTCAAGGGGATGGGCCCCCTCTTCATCGAGAATCGTCACGATGTTTGTATCTTTCGAGAACCCTGCACCTTCCATGGTGATGTTATTGGCCACGATAAAGTCCAGATTCTTTTTCTTTCTCTTTGCTTCCGCATATTCTTCAAGATTCTCGCTCTCCGCGGCGAATCCGACGACGAGGCGCTCACCCTTTTGCGAAGCGTAGTGGCGCAAGATGTCGGGATTTTCCACGAGGTCGAGGTGAAGGTCTTGATGTTCGCCGGTCTTCTTGATCTTTTGATCCGAGGGGGATGCCACTCGATAATCGGCGGGGGCTGCGGGAGAGAGATAGGCATCGGCCCACTCGATGTGCTTGCCCACGGCATCAAACATCTCCTGGGTCGTCTCCACGTGCTCCATGTCAATCCCCTCGGGAACGTGGAGCATGGTGGGCCCAGAGACGAGGACCACTTCGGCACCACGGTCCCTTGCCGCTTCAGCGAGACAATATCCCATCTTCCCCGAAGAGCGATTCCCGATGTAGCGCACCGGATCCACAGGCTCCTGAGTCCCACCAGCACTGATGAGGAGCTTCTTCCCCAGAAGATCCTTCGGCGTCAAAGCACTGCGGATGAAAGTCACGATCCGCTCAGGGGCAAGCATCTTCCCTCCCCCAATGTCTCCACAGGCGAGGCGTCCATCCTCTGTGGGGAGGATGGTCATTCCACGATCCTTTAGGATTTCCAGGTTCTCAAAAGTTGCAATGTTGTGGAGCATACGGGTATTCATCGCCGGGGCGATGAGAATGGGAGAGTGTCTTGCCAAGAGGACTGTCGTCAGCATGTTGTCAGCAATCCCATGGGCCAACTTGGCAATGGTGTTTGCCGTTGCCGGAGCGATGACGATGAGATCTGCCCACTTCGCCAGCGCAATGTGCTCAACATCCATGCGATCGAGGGTGGAGAACATATTCGTGTAGACCACGTTCTCGGACATGGTTTGAAAGGTCAAAGGGGTGACGAACTCCTCGGCATGGGGCGTCATGACGACCTTGACCTCAGCCCCACACTTCTTCAGGCGACTGACGAGGTCCGGTGCCTTATAGGCAGCAATGCCCCCGGTGACGCCGAGAAGAATCCGCTTCCCCGCAAGAATATCCATTACTCTTCACTCCGCACGAGGTCTTGGGCGAGATTCTTCAATTCCTTCTCCATCTGGGCGATGCGGCGAAGGCGTGCACGATTCTCTTCGATTCCTTGAGACTCATCGGCGGAGGCAAACTCCACTGCCCCCTCCATGGTCTCCTCAATGGCAAGGCTCACGGGCTTGTAGATAGGTGTATCCACCAATGGTTCGTCCCCATCGATGATTTCACGGGCACGACCCGAGACGAGCATCACCAGGGCGTAACGGCTCTTTGTAATCTTGTCGATTTCACCAAAGGAAGGAATATTCACGCGTCTTCTCCTTTCGCCATCAGTTCTTTCTTGATGTCATTGTAGCGTTTGACCCGAAGTCTCTCCGCGGCAATGATGTTCTCGATGTTTTCCACCGCTTGCTCCACTTTGTCGTTGACGACAAAATAATCGTATTCTCCAACGAAGTCAATCTCTCTAAACGCGTTGGCAAAACGGGTCTCGATTTCTGCCTCTGTCTCCGTCCCGCGCTTCACAATGCGGTCGCGGAGCTCTTGCATCGTCGGCGGGACGAGGAAGATAAACACCGCTTCTTTGTATTTCTTTTTGACCTGTAAAGCCCCTTGGACGTCAATCTCTAGGAGGACAATTTCTCCCTTTTCGATTTCGTCAAAGACGAACTGTTTTGGAGTCCCATAATAATTGGTGTGGACGAAAGCGTGCTCGAGGAGTTCGTCGTTTTCCACCATGCGTTCGAACTCCTCCATGGTTGCGAAGAAGTAATTCTCCCCGTTGACCTCCGTCGGACGAGGGGTGCGCGTCGTCACCGAAGTGGAATACTTGATTCCGAGGTTCTTTTCCATCAACGCTTCACTCACTGTTCCCTTCCCACTCCCACTCGGTCCAGAGAGCACGAGAAGAAATCCTTTCGCCATAGTGTACCGCCCTTTCCAATCATCGCCAGCACAAAACAATAAACATGTAGTGTTCTATTATACCATGAAGCCTTAGAAAAACATAGAACTGCGTCGCCTGTGCATCCTTCAAACCCCCGACCTCAAGAGGATATGGTATAATGAAAGGTCGAAAGAGGTGATGCTATGAGTTTTGACGGTGTCATGATGCACGCCATTGGTGAAGAACTCCAAACGAATTGGATCGGCGCGAAGGTTGAACGCGCCTATCAACAAGAAAAAGACGAAATCCTCCTCCATCTACGAAATTCTTCGGGAAGGGGGATGCTCCTCATCTCGGCGTCTGGAAATTCCCCGCGTATTCATATGACCACAAGCCGCAAGGTGAATCCAAAGACTCCTCCGATGTTTTGTATGCTCTTAAGAAAACATCTCGTCGGAGCAAGACTTGAGGCCGTGACCCAATACGGGATGGACCGAATTCTCACCTTGTCCTTTTCCTGTCGCGATGAGATGGGCGTCCCTACATCGAGGCATCTCTTTGTAGAAATCATGGGAAAGCACTCGAACATTGTCCTCACAGACGCAGAGAATCGTATCATCGACGCCATCAAGCGGGTCAATTCTTCCATGAGTTCTCTTAGAGAACTCCTCCCCGGTCGCCTCTATGACCCCTCCGCCCTCGTCGATCGAAAAAATCCCCTTGAGGAAACTGCGGAGGATTTTTCCGAGAGCCTCGCTTCCTTTAGTCAAGGTGCCAATGGGAAAAATTTTCTCATGAAGACCTATACGGGAATCAGTCCTCTCATCACACGAGAAATCCTCTATCGCGCTCAGATTGATGAGTCCCGTCCCCTGAGCACTTACTCCGAGGAGGAGAAGGGAAGACTTCGCGAAGAGTTTTCCCGCTTCTTTCAAGGAATCGCCAGGGGTGAGTACCATTTCGAGGCTATCCTCGACGAAGAAAAGATTCTCGCCTTTAGCGCCGTCTCCCTTCAACAATATCAGTTTGAGACCCAACGAGAATTTCCCACGGCAAGTGAGTTGTTAGAGTTTGCCTTCACCACGAAGGACCTCCATGAGCGCCTTTCCCAAAAGAGTCAAGCTCTTCGGAAAAACCTCAAGACCCACCTCTCTCGTGCCCAATCAAAACTCCAAAAACTCATCGAGGAGCGCGATGAAGCCTTAGACCGAGAACGTTGGAAAGTCTATGGCGATGTCTTAGCCGCCCACGCCCACGAAATTCCCCGAGGGAGCAAAGAAGTCACCCTCGAGAACTTCTACGACCCCGACCTTGCGCCCATTGCCATCCCCCTTGACGATACGATGTCGGCACAGGCCAACGTCACCCGTTTTTACAAGAAGTACTCAAAACTCAAGCACGCCGCCCAACTCTTGGAAGAGCAGATCCACCAGACGGAAGAGACCATTTCCTATGTTGCCGATGCCTTAGCCCAAATCGACTTTGCCGAATCCCCTCGCGACATCGACGAGATCGCCTCCCTCTATCGCCAAGAGTTTCACCACGCCTCGACGAAGAGACAAAAACGTCAAGAGGCCCCTGAACCCATGCACTTCAAGACCCCGTCTGGAAAACACCTCTACGTCGGGAAAAACCACCGTCAAAATGAAGAAGTGACCTTCTCCATCGCCCGACGTGACGATCTCTGGTTTCACGTCAAAGATCATCCAGGAAGCCATGTCCTTTTGAAGAGCGATTCCGAAGACTTCACCAATGAAGACATGCTCCTTGCAGCACGGCTTGCCGCCTACTTTAGTACCCTACGCCAAAGTAGTCATGCTGACGTGGACTACACCCTCAAAAAATATGTCACTCGGCACCCATCGCGGAAAAAAGGTCTCGTCACCTATACTAATTTCAAAACCGTCTATGTCCCCAGTGATGTCTCTGTTCTCAAGAAACTCACGCGTCTATCTTAAAAGGAGCCCCCATGAAACTAGGTATTGTCGGTCTTCCCAACGTAGGAAAGTCCACCCTCTTTAACGCCATCACCCAGGCGGGTGCAGAAGCTGCGAACTATCCCTTCGCCACCATCGAACCTAATGTTGGCGTCGTCTCCATTCCCGATGAGCGCCTCGACGTCCTTGCCGAGATGAGCCAATCGGAAAAAATTGTCCCCACCACCATCGAGTTCTATGACATTGCAGGGCTCGTCAAGGGAGCAAGTAAAGGGGAAGGTCTCGGGAACCAATTCCTCTCCCACATCCGCGAAGTAGAGGCCATCGTCCACGTAGTCCGTTGCTTTGAGGACGAGAATATTATTCACGTCGACGGAAGCATCGATTCCATCCGCGACATCGAGACCATCAACCTCGAGCTCATCCTCTCCGACTTGGAGCAATTGGAAAAGCGAAAAGCTCGTGTCCAAAAACAAGCCAAGGGAGACAAGAGTCTTCTCGCCGAACTCGACCTCGTGAGTCGCGCCATCGAAGTCCTTGAGAAAGAGCAGCCAGTCCGCGCCATGGAACTCACCGATGACGAGGAAAAACTTCTTCGTAACTTCCAACTTCTCACCGCAAAGCCCGTCCTCTACGCGGCAAACGTCAGCGAGGAGGACGTTGGAAAAGACATGAGCGAAATTCCCGCTGTGCAGAAGGTCGTCGACTACGCCAAGGAGCGCGGCGACGAAGTGGTCATGATCAGCGCACAAATCGAATCCGAGATTGCCTCCCTCGACCCCGAGGAAAAATCCCTCTTTCTCGAAGAACTCGGTCTCACCCACTCCGGCCTCGATCGCCTCGTCCAAGCGAGTTATCGCCTCTTAGGCCTCATGAGTTTTCTCACCACGGGGCCCATGGAGTCTCGTGCATGGACCATTCCTGTGGGGACGAAGGCGCCTCAAGCCGCAGGAAAGATTCACTCGGACATTGAGCGAGGCTTCATCAAGGCCGACACCATCTCCTACGACGATCTCGTCGCCTCGGGGTCCATGGCAAAAGCCCGGGAGAAGGGACTCATTCGCTCCGAAGGTAAAGACTATGTGATGCAAGACGGCGACGTGGTGCTCTTTAAGTTCAACGTTTGAAAAAAGGAACCCTCAAGGGCTCCTTTTTTATTTCAAAATCGGCGCTTCAAAATAGAAAGTCGATCCCTCCCCAAGGGTGGATTCTACGCCATAGGGGAAATGATGAAGTTCTAGAATGTTTTTTACGATGGATAGCCCAAGACCCGTCCCCACAGAGACGCGGGTGTGGTGCTCGCTCGCGCGATAATACCGCTCCCAGATGTGTTCAATGGCGTCCTCTCGAATTCCCGGTCCGAAGTCTTGCACCTCCACCCGATAGGTGTGCTTGTTCTTCTTGACCCGGATGAGAATGCGCTTATCTTCTCCCGTGTAGTTCAAGGCGTTACTCAGAAAATTATAGATAACCTGCTCGAGTTTTGGTCCGTCGCCGCGAATCCACGCCTCTTTCGGACACTCTAGGGAAAAGGTGTAGCCATGTTCTTCTCGCAGAAGAGAAAACCGCTGGAGAACCCCTTCCATCAAGCTCACAAGGTTCACTGGGTCTTGGCGCAAATCCTCAATCTCACTCTCCACGCGAGAAAGGTCCAAGAGATCGTTGACGAGGCGGGTTAAGGTATCTGCCTCTTGGATGATGGTGTCAATGTGACGATTGCGAAGTTCCCTGTCGTCTCCGGAAATGTCGCGAATCATCTCCCCATAGGATTTGATGACGGTAAGGGGTGTCTTCAGATCGTGACTGACGTTGGCGATGAGGTCCTTTCGCATCTCCAAGGTCTTCCCAATCTCATCGGTGGCCCTGTTGAGGGTGAAGGCCAGGTCGTCAATCTCCGCGTAGCTATCTTGGGCAAATTCCACATCCATGTTTCCCTCGGCGAGTTGCCGCGCCGCAAGACTCATATTGACGAGGGGTTTCGCCAAGCGCTTCGAAATGAAGTAGCTGAGGATAAGGGCCAGGGCGAGGGCCATCACCGAGACGATGACGAGCATATTTTGAAGAACATCGACGGCGGATTCCACGGGCTCGAGGGGGGTGCTGATGACGAGATAGATGGGCATAGCCTCCTCTTCCCCGAGAAAAGCGGTATAGAGAAGCCGCATGTTTCCAGAGTTTAGGAATTTCCCGGTGAAGACCTTATATTCCCCCGGCTTTTCAAGTCCACCAAAATAGGCTCGTCGCTCTGCAGGGGTAAAGGCCGGCTGAACCTCCAAGACGTTGGCGGAGAGATCGCTGGGATTGACGGTCCACCCTTCTCCATTGACGACCTGGATGGTGACACCCTTGGTAAATGCCGTGACGAGGACGCTCAGTCCAAAGTCTTCACTGCCATATTCCCGAAATACCTGCTCCCCGATTCTCTCAATCTCTCGGGTTTTCATTGCCTGGTAAAAGCTGTTGAGAAATACCGTCTGCAAGAGCCACAAAATCCCGAGGATCAAGAGAGCAAAGCCAACGAAGTACTGCCAGAAGGCCACCCGAATGCTGCGCTTACGCCCCTTTCGGGACCAAATCATGCCTCTGGACATTGAAATTTATATCCGATGCCACGGACGGTGACAATGTAGTCCCGATGGCACCCTAAGGTGTTGCGAAGCATCTTGATGTGGGTGTCCACGGTACGATCCTCTCCGAAGAAATCAATCCCCCAGACCCCGTCGAGGAGCTGTTCTCGAGAAAGGGCAATGCTCTCATGGCGCATGAGAAACACCAAGAGGTCAAATTCCTTTGGTGTAGGGTCTGTCTTCTTTCCATCGACGAAGAGATCGCGCCCATCGAGGTCGACGCGAATGTCCCCGCGAATGAGCTCGTGGTGCTCCGTCATGGGCATGTGCCTTGTGACGATCACATTGAGCCTCGCCATGAGTTCCTTTGGGGAAAAGGGCTTGACCACGTAATCGTCGATGCCAATCTCAAAGCCAAAGAGTTTATCGTACTCCTCCCCTCGTGCCGAGAGCATCAACACGGGAATGTCCTTGTGCTTCTTGATTTCCTTGTAGGCAGAAAACCCATCGAGGCGCGGCATCATAATGTCCATGACGATGACGTCAAAATCTTCTTGTTTACACTTTTCTACGGCTTCGAAGCCATCCTTGGCCTCCACCACCGTGTGGCCATCGTACTCCGCATAGGTCCTGATGACCTCGCGAATCTTCTCCTCATCGTCGACAACAAGAATCCGAAACATCTCTTCCCTCCTTTCTCTTTACTCTACTCCTCTTCTGTGAAGTCCACGAGAAAAAATAGTGAAATTAGAGGTTGCCTTTGAGCCCCACTTCCTCCGCCTTTTCCTGAAGGCCAGCAATCACTTCTTGGATGACCTCATTCTTCTCCATGCCCATCATCTCGATGCCTTGGAGAATGAGATCGCGATCACATCCTTCTGCAAACTTCGGATTCTTAAACTTCGAATTGACGCTCTTCACCTTGAGATCAAGGACACTCTTTGAAGGCCGCACGAGACAACAGGCACGCACGAGGCCCGTGAGTTCGTCGATGGCGTAGAGTGTCTTTTCCATGTTGGTCTCAGGTTTCACATCGGTACAAATTCCGTAGCCATGGCTCATGATGGCGCGGATGAGATGGTCCTCGAGCCCCTTTTCTTTGAGAATTTTTTCCGTCATCTCACAGTGCTTTTCCGGATACTTCTCATAGTCGAGGTCGTGAAGAAGGCCGACGAGTCCCCATTCTTCGACGGACTCCCCATAGCGTTTTGCAAAGTGCTCCATCACCGCCTCAACTTGCAAGGCGTGTTCCCGTAAACTTTCGCTCTCATTGTATTCTTGGACGAGTTCCCAAGCTTCTTGACGATTCATAGTCTCTCCTTTCTCCAACTTTTTCCCATTGTATCACAAGCACTCCAAAGACGGGAGTTTCCTATCGTCTCCTTCATTTTCTTTTCTCCTCGCGCATAGACCTGGGCACGACTGGGTATAGGGGGTATAATGGAACACAGAAAAGGAAGTGATACACCATGCGTTTTACGCTCAACGAAGGACGCGGCACAAAAGTCCTCCTTCGTCGAAAAAATGAATGTCTCTCTGATGCAGAAAAAGCCCTGCAAGAACGCGGCGCTTTCCAAGGAGATAAGAACGACATCTACACCCTCTTTACCAAGGAAGAACCTGCCATTCTCGTCGGACTCGGTGAGTTGAAGGACCTCACCCTCTTCGACGTCACCACCGCTTGCGCCCTCGCCGCAAAGCGGGCCTGTGCCGAAGGGTTTAAGGAGCTTCGCATCAAACTGCCGAAGTTCGATGGATTCTGCACCCGTCGCACCGTGCGCGCCATCGTCGAAGGATTCTCCCAAGTAGACTATGCCTTTGACCGCTACAAGAAGCGGGAAAAAGCCCCCTCTCTTGAGGTAGTAGACATCGAGGTCGATGAGAGCAAGAAGGATACGGTGGAATCTGCCCTTGAAGAAGCGCAAATTCTCGTCGATGCCATCTTCCACACCCGCGATCTCGTCAACACCCCTGCCATCGACATGGGTCCCTCGGAGATTGCCGAAGCGGCGAAGAACCGTCTTACTCCCCTTGGTGTTGAGGTGGACATCCTCGGACGTGAGGAGATCGAAAAGATTGGGATGAAGGCTTTCCTCGCCGTCGCCCAAGGCTCTGCCAAGGAACCGAAGTTCCTCATCATGCGCTATCGCGGTGGAGAAGGTGCGCCCATTGCCCTCGTCGGGAAGGGATTGGCCTATGACTCCGGTGGGTATTGCATCAAGCCGCCAAAGAGCATGGACACGATGCAAAGCGACATGGCGGGATCTGCGACGGTCATCGGTGCCATGGAGGCCATTGCCCGTAACCACCTCGAAAAGCACGTCGTCGCCGTCGCCGCCCTCTGCGAAAATATGATTTCAGGGGAAGCCTATCACACCGGCGACATCATCGGCTCCCTCTCCGGGAAGACCATTGAAGTGGGAAATACCGACGCTGAAGGGCGCCTAACCCTCGCCGATGCTCTCACCTATGTCATCCGCGAAGAATCGCCTCGCCTTGTCATCGACTTGGCCACCTTGACCGGCGCTTGCATCGTTGGCCTTGGAGATTTGCACGCCGGTGCCGTTACCAACAACGAGGACCTCATGGCTCAAGTGAAGCGCGCTTCCGAAATCTCCGATGAACCCATCTGGGAGCTACCAAACCACCCGGGATACCGCGAGTACATTCGCTCCGACGTTGCCGATGTCTACAACACGAGCCGCGTCTTTGGTGGTGGCGCCATCACCGCCGGTCTTTTCCTCGAAACCTTCGTCGAGGACACGCCTTGGGTCCACTTGGACATCGCCGGCACCGCATGGCTTGACCGCACCATTGGGTATCTTCCGAAACGGGGAACGGGAAGCCACGTCAAGACTCTCTATAACTTTGTCAAGACGGAAAACTTCAACGCCTAGGAGGAACGATGCCACAACTGCGCTGCTACGGCCTCACTGAGGAAGACGTCCGGGCGATGAGTGAGGAGATTGTGGAAGAACTTGCGGTGACTATGGTTACTCCTCAAGATTATTTCATCTTCACCCATGTCCCCTACCGTCATTTTCTCCACGGAAAGGACCTGACCCTCGATCCACCAATGGTGGAGGTTCTTCAATTTGCAAGGGACCACGCCCAAGAAAAACAGGTGGCGAAGATCATCCTCTCCTTCCTTGGAAAACGAGGATATCCTCATGGAGAAACCTATTTCATCCACTTGAAGGAAGAGGACTATTACGAGAAATACGAAAATGACATCTACTGCGTGGGAGAAGATCTCCCCGAATAAAAAGGAGCCCTTGAGGGCTCCTTTTTTATGCGTGCATCTCTTCTTCGATTTTTTCGTGGTAGATTTTCGTCAGTTCTACTTCGGTGAGTCCCTTTGCAGGAGAATCGAAGACAATGCGCCCACGGCTTAGCATAATCACCCGGTCTGCATAGGCGATGGCGTGACGAAGATTGTGAGTAATCATGAGGGTGGTCAATTGATCGCGACGGGAAATTTCCTGGGTCATCTCCATAATGCGCTGGCTCGTCTTCGGGTCAAGAGCCGCGGTGTGCTCATCGAGAAGCAACAACTCGGGACGAACAAGTGTGGCCATAATGAGTCCTAAGGACTGACGTTGCCCTCCCGAAAGGAATTTCACCTGGGTGTTGAGTTTGTCCTCGAGCCCGAGATGGACGTCTTTTAATCGCTCACGAATCTCTGGAATGCGGCTTGGCTTTAGGAGTTTTCCGAGGGTGAAAGACTCGTGCTTTTTGAAGGCCAAGCTCATGTTCTCCAAGATGCTCAGAGAAGGAGAAACTCCCATGGAAGGATCTTGGGCGACGCGACTCAAGAGCTTCGCCCGTTTTTCTTCGGGAAGTTTTGTCAGATTTGTGCCGCTGAGGAGAATCTCCCCTTCATCGGGTTTGAGTCCCCCTGCAATAAGGCTAAAGAGAGTGGATTTCCCACAACCATTTGGCCCAAGAATCGCCGTGGTCGTCCCCTCTTCGATGGTGAGATCAAAGCCCGAGAAGACGCGATTTTCTTCAGGAGTCCCGGGATAGAAGGTCTTGTGAAGGTTGCGAATCTCAAGCACGAGGACCACTTCCTTTCTGAGAAGATACAATGCGTCGGCGCATCCCTGCATTGGCGGCAAGGTGATTGTAGCCGAGGAAGACAATGACGATGAGGGCAGTCATCATCTTCAAGTCGTCGGGGCTGAGGCCAATATGAAGGGCGATTCCAAAAATTACACGGTAGATGATGGCCCCAACAATGGCGCGAGTCGTTCGATTGAGCCAGGCTTGGTTTTTCATAAACGCATCCCCAATGATGATGCTCGCAAGGGCGGTGACGATCATGCTCTGCCCCATGGTGATGTCCACATATCCTTGAAACTGGGCCATGAGAGCTCCAGAGAGGGCAACGAGTCCGTTGGAGAGCATCAACCCCAAGAGGGTGTAGGTATTTGGATTCTCTCCAAGGGCGCGGACGAGGGTCTCATTGTCCCCAGTAACGACGACGAGGTAGCCCTTTTCCGTACGCAAGAACCAATCGAGGAGAAGTTTAACGATGAGGGCAATCCCGATGAGGTAGACAATCTTGTAGTGCCCGTCGGTGTGGCGGAAAAGATTGGGAAGATTCATTAAGGGGACGTTGCTCTTGCCGAGGATGCGCAGGTTCACCGTGTGGAGCATGGTCATGGTCAAGATACCGCTGAGAAGAGCGGCAATCTGGACCCGCTTGTAGAGGAGATAGGTCACTGCTCCTGCGAGGGCCCCTGCGCAGAATGCAATCACCAACCCAAGCTCTGGAGGCATGCCCACAGTGAGGATTTTCGCGAGGACAAAGGCCCCGAGAGGAAAGGTTCCTTCCACCGAGAGATCGGCGATATCTAAGAGTTTGTAGGTCAACACGACGCCGATGGCTAAAAGGGCGAAAATGAACCCTTGCTCCACGGAAATCTGTAACACTGCGAGCATGATGTCTCCTTTCTTAGTTTGCAACTTGGGCACTCGTGGCCCCATCCATTAACGACTTGTTTTCCAGAAGGCCAAGGGCCTTTGCCGTCTCTTCGTTGACGACCTTCTGCGCTGTCTGTGGGAAGAAGACGGGAAGGTCGGAGACCGACTTCTTGTCTTTTAAGATGGCCACTGCCTGTTTTCCAGCCTCATGGCCCAGGGCTTCGTAGTCGACACCACTACTCATCAAGAGCCCGGATTCGACGGGCCCTTGCTCCACGGCGAAGGAGACAATCCCCTTTTCCGTCAAGGTCTTCGCGATGACAGGGGCTGCATTTGCCGAGAGATTGTCGGCGATGCAGAAGAAGCCATCAATCTTTCCAACGAGGCTTGCCATCGCTGTGGGGACGTCGTTGACAGAACTGATTCCCACGGCGTGGACATGGGCTCCGTGTTCGTGAAGGACTCCCTCGCGTTCCGAGGCTTCGAGGGCTTCAATTTGAACCTTGGAGTTCGCTTCGTCGGTGGAGTACAAGACACCAATCTCCTTCACCTCGGGAAAGATCGTGAGAAATTCTTGAAGCTGTTTCTCCATGGGAAACTGATCGCTCACTCCCGTGATGGATCCCTCGGGATGGGCCGTATCTTTGAGAAGCCCTGCAGCAACAGGGTCCGTCACTGCATTAAAGAGCATGGGAATCTTTGTATTCTGAAGGACTTGTTGTGCCCCCTGTGCCGCAGGCGTCGCAATGGTATAGACGAGATCCACATCCTTTTCCACAAATTGTTGTGGTGCCGTCATGGTGAGTGCAAGATCGCCCTGGGCATTGACCTCATCCCATTCAACCTTGAGTCCCGAGGCCTCCACTTCTTCGACAAATCCCTCTCTTGCCCGGTCCAGGGCCTTGTGGGGGGCCAGTTGAAGAATGCCAATCTTGACTTGTCCCTCTTCGGGTACTCGCTGGGAGCACCCCGTCGCCAACACAACCGCTGCCAATGCAATGATTCCTAAGCTCTTTCTCATGATTCGTCCTTTCTCAACAAACAAAAAAGTCCTCCGTCCCAAAAGGGACGAAAGACTTGACTTCCGTGGTACCACCCTCATTCACAACCGAATGATTGCCTCATTCAGAGTCCTGTTGAACTCCAATCCTGCGATAACGGGGGCCTCCGTACTTGCCTACTTCATTCAGCAAGTCAGCGCAAGAGTGTATGGTAAACGGCTCTTCGATTCCTCACACCACCCGGAATCTCTCTGAAGAAGAGTGGACGTTTCTTTTTTCTCTCGCATGCTTTATTGTCCCTCATTATACGAGGTCAATTCACGGAAGTCAAGTTTGTTTTTGAAATTTTATTGGACGGTTTCTGCCCCTTCCATGAAGGACTTGGGAAGTTCGAGATTGAGATTCTTCGCCGTCTCCAGGTTGACGAGCTTCTTGGCTCCCCCACCTACTTCAACCTTGGGCAGTTTCTCGGGGTGATTTTTCAAAATTTCCACTGCCATATTCCCCGCTTGGACACCCTGCTCGTAATAGTCAATCCCCACACTGAAGAGCCAACCATTTTTCACTTGCCCCTCTTCAGCAGAGACGCTGGGGATTTGCTTCTCGAGAAGCATACTCGTCACAATGGGGGCCGCACTAGCCACCGTGTTATCCGTCAGAGCATAGAGACCGTCGATTTGATTGATGATCGAGGACAGTGCCGTTCCCACGTCATTGACGGAAGAGATTCCCAGTTCTTTGATGTCGAGGCCAACTTCCTTCGCTGCTGCCTTTAACTCATCGAGTTGAACCCGAGAGTTTTGCTCTCCCGTGTTGTAGATGACGCCCAGGGTTTTCGCATTGGGATAGAGGGTCTGGAATTCTTTCAAAGGAACCTTCGGGTCGATGCGATCGCTCACCCCTGTGACATTGCCCTCAGGGGTTTCCCCAGTCACGAGCTCCGCACCCACCGGATCGGTGACGCAGGAGAAAACAATGGGCACATCTTGGGTCACGTTCTTCGCCCCTTGGGCACTGGGAGTGGCAATGGCGTAGATGAGGTCCACCCCTTCTCCCACATAGCCTTGGGGAATCGTATTGGTAAGAGCGCTGTCGCCGTTGGCATTTTGGAATTCCATCTCCACATCGAGGCCACTCTTTTTCAAGGTGTCCTCAAATCCCTGGCGCGCCGCATCGAGGGACACGTGGTCGATGTATTGGACCACACCTACCTTGAGTTTCTCTTGACCTGTTGCGTCCTTCGCTCCTCCAGTACCCTGACACCCGACGAGGGCCGTCGTCAGTCCCAAGAGAGCCGCCATCCATACACGTTTTTTCACAATCATCATCCTTTCTAAACAAAAAAACCTTTCATCCATTAGGACGAAAGGTTTCGTGGTACCACCTAAATTACAACATTTCTGTTGTCACTCATGTCGGATCTAACAATCCCAAGCCTCTGTAACGGGGGCATCCGGGAGGACTTACTGAAAGGTTCCATCCTCCGCTCAGGAGTGAATATTCTATATACGTCCCCGCGCTGGATCTCACCACCCCAGCTCTCTGTCCCGGTTCGCTGTATATTTTTCTCTCCGTCAACGCTTTACGTGTTCTTTTCTAGTACTATAACCAAGTTTTTCGGAAGTGTCAAGAGAATTTTTGAAAATAAAAAGGAGTGCAATATTGCACTCCTTTTAACATGCTTTATTCGCCAGCGCGTTCGTCTTGCGCCATGCGCTTGTAAGCTTCGTAACGTTCCTTGGCGTTGTCTTCGGCGAGTTCGTAGAGGTTTTCTGCGCGCTCGGGGAAGAGCTTCTTCAAGGAGGTGTAACGGACTTCGCCGTCGAGGAATTCGCGATAGGGCTTCGTGGGCTCCTTGGAATCGAGAACGAAGGGGTTCTTGCCTTCCTTCTTGAGATCGGGGTTGAAGCGATAGAGGTGCCAGTAACCCGTTTCCACGGCCTTCTTCTCTTCTTCGATAGAAACGCCCATCCCTTGACGGATTCCGTGGTTGATACAGGGAGCGTAAGCGATGACCAAAGAGGGTCCATCGTAAGCTTCTGCTTCGCGGATTGCCTTGAGGGCTTGGTTCTTATCGGCACCGATGGCGATTTGTGCCACGTAGACGTAGCCGTAAGAAGTCATCATGAGACCGAGGTCCTTCTTCTTGACGGTCTTCCCTGCTGCAGCAAATTGTGCGATGGCCGCAGTCGGGGTAGCCTTCGAGGACTGACCACCAGTGTTGGAATAGACTTCCGTATCCACGACGAAGATGTTGACATTTTCACCAGAAGCGAGGACGTGGTCCACACCGCCGAATCCGATGTCGTAGGCCCATCCGTCACCACCAAAGATCCATTGGCTACGCTTGACGAGGTAGCCCTTCAAGGAGTTGAGGTCCTTCAAAGCTTCTGCAACATCAGCGTTTCCATAGTCCTTGTCGAGGAACTTTTCAAGATCTGCAGCGGCAGCCTTGCTGGCCTTGTAGTCTTCGCGGCTTTCAATCCAAGCGTCGCAAGCAGCGGAGAGTTCAGCGTCTACGCCAGCTTCCTTCACTTGGGTGAGGAGCAATTCGATGCGGTCGCGAATCTGAGACACACCAACCTTCATCCCGTAGCCATACTCTGCGTTGTCTTCGAAGAGGGAGTTTGCCCAAGAGGGACCGTGTCCGCAAGCGTCAGCACAGTAGGGCATACTCGGAGCAGAACCACCCCAGATGGAGGTACATCCAGTGGCGTTTGCAATCATCATGCGATCCCCAAAGAGCTGGGTGATGAGCTTGATGTAGGGAGTTTCACCACAACCTGCACAAGCGCCGGAGAACTCGAGGTGAGGCATGAAGAACTGAGAATTCTTCACGTTGTTGGGCTCGAAGTTATCTTGCTTGCTGGTGACCTTTTCAGAGGCATAGGTCCAGTTTTCGTTTTGTTCGATGTACTCTTCTTCGAAGGGCACCATGACCAGAGCCTTTTCCTTTGCAGGGCAGACTTGAGCACAGTTTCCGCAACCAGTACAGTCGAGAGGAGAAATCTGGATCCGGTATTCCATACCTTCAGTACCCTTGCCGTTTGCCTTCTTGGTTTCGAAGGTTTCAGGTGCATTGGCCTTTTCTTCTTCATTCAAGAGGAAGGGGCGAATGACGGCGTGGGGGCAGACGAAGGAACATTGGTTACATTGGATACAGTTTTCAATCTTCCAATGGGGTACATTCACGGCGATGCCGCGCTTTTCGTAACGGCTCGTTCCAGCGGGGAAGGTTCCGTCTTCACGTCCCACAAAGGTGCTGACGGGAAGGTCGTTACCCTCTTGACGGTTCATGGGCACGAGGACGTCGTTGATGAAGTCGGGTGCGCCAGGAATCTCATAGCTGAGCTTGTCGTCTGCGTTCTTCCAGTCTTCGGGAACGTTGACGAGTTGGATGGCGTTCATCCCGCGCTCAACGGCTTCATAGTTCATGCGGACGATGTCGTCACCCTTGGTGCCGTAGTCCTTGACAATGGCTTCCTTGAGCTTCTTCTCTGCCACGTCGATGTCGATGACGTTGGCAAGCTTGAAGAAGGCAGCCTGCATGACCATGTTGGTGCGTCCGCCAAGGCCGATTTCTGCGGCAATCTTGGTGGCGTTGATGATGTAGAACTTGATGTCGTTCTCCGCGATGTAACGCTTCATGTAACCGGGGAGACGATCGCCGAGTTCGCTCTCTTCCCAAATGGTGTTGAAGAGGAAGGTACCGCCCTTGCGGAGGCCGCGCAGGAGGTTGTATTGGTGGACATAGGATTGCTTCGAGCAGCTGATGAAGTCGGCTTCGCTAATGAGGTAGGTGGAAGTGATCTTCTTGTCCCCAAAGCGCAAGTGACTCATGGTCACGCCACCAGACTTCTTGGAGTCGTAGTCGAAGTACCCTTGTGCATACATGTCAGTGCCGTCACCGATGATCTTGATGGCGCTCTTGTTTGCACCGACGGTACCGTCGGAACCGAAGCCCCAGAACTTGCAAGCGATGGTTCCTTCGGGTTCGGTCTTGATGATTTCATCCACATCCAAGCTGAGGTGGGTGACGTCATCGACGATGCCGATGGTGAAGGGACTCTTGGGCTCAGCTGCATCGAGGTTCTTGTAGACGGCGAGAATTTGAGAAGGCGTGGTGTCCTTGGAACCGAGACCGTAGCGGCCACCAATGATCATCGGGCGGTTCTCTTCATCATAGTAGACATCGCGCACGTCGAGGAAGAGAGGTTCGCCGATGGCGCCCTTTTCCTTGGTACGGTCAAGAACGGCAATCTTCTCGACGGTCTTGGGCATTGCATCGAGGAAGTGCTTCTTCGAGAAGGGACGGAAGAGGTGAACCTTCAAGAGACCGACCTTTTCTCCCTTTGCGGTCATGTAATCAACGACTTCTTCAATGGTTTCGGTGACAGAACCCATGGCGACGATGACCTTCGTGGCATCTTCTGCACCGTAGTAGTTGAAGAGACCGTACTTGCGGCCGGTGACTTCGCTGATCTTTTCCATGTAGTCTGCAGTGATGTCCACGATATCTTCGTAGAAGTGGTTGGAACTTTCCACAGCTTGGAAGTAGATGTCGGGGTTTTGTGCAGTCCCGCGGACTTCGGGCTTGTTGGGACCGAGTGCGCGTTCCTTGAAGGCGCGAATCGCATCGCGGTCGACGAGTTTTGCAAGATCGTCATAGTCCATGACTTCGATCTTTTGCACTTCGTGACTCGTGCGGAAACCGTCAAAGAAGTGGACGAAGGGAACGCGACCCTTGATGGCAGCCAAGTGGGCGACACCACCGAGGTCCATGACTTCTTGGACCGAACCAGAGGCGAGAAGAGCAAAGCCCGTAGCGCGGGCAGCCATCACGTCTTGGTGATCCCCGAAGATGCTCAGAGCGTGGGACGCGAGAGCGCGTGCAGCAACGTGGAAGACACCGGGGAGAAGTTCACCGGCGATCTTGTACATGTTGGGCACCATAAGCAAGAGACCTTGCGACGCAGTAAACGTCGAAGTCAAAGCACCAGCTTGCAAGGAACCGTGTACAGCACCAGCTGCCCCGGCTTCAGATTGCATCTCCTTGACGAGAACTTCTTGTCCGAAGATGTTCTTACGGTTCTTCGCACCCCAAGCATCGACGTGCTCGGCCATGGGCGAAGAAGGCGTAATCGGATAAATACATGCGACGTCGGAGAAAGCGTACGCTACGTGCGCAGCTGCCTCGTTCCCATCCATGGTTTTCATGAACTTAGCCATTACATAACCTCCTGTAAAAAAGTTACGACAACCTCATATAATTTAATGATACAGAAAAAGCCCATCGTATGCAACCGTAAACACAAAATCCTGAAAGTCCATCGATGAGCCAAATCTGAAGAAAATTTTGGGAAAACAGGAAGGACACTACAGCCTAGCAATTCCCATCCCCTGTTTTGAAGAAAAAATATTTTCTAATCCATTAGAAGAATTTCTCAGCGAAATTTTTCTTCCTAGAGTCGGGTTGTCTTTCGATACTCGATGTTTTGCATAATCCGCTCGTTGAGGGCAAGAGCGGGATTATACCCGAGTTCCTTAATCTTGAAGTTGCGAGTCGCCACCTCCACAATCATGGCGGTATTTCTCCCCGTCCGTACGGGAATACTGATTTTCGGAACGTCGACCCCAAGGATATTCTCATAGGTGTCGTCGAGCCCCAAGCGATCGTACTCCCGATTCTCATTCCAGGCCTCGAGGTGAATCATGAGTTCCACTTCTTTTTCCTCCATGACCGAGGCGACGCCAAAGAGGCGCTGAACGTCAATGATCCCCACTCCACGAATCTCCATAAAGTGGCGCGTGACCACGGGAGAGGTGCCGAGGAGTTTCTCATCGATGCGTTTGATGATGACGGAATCGTCGCTAATGAGCTTGTGCCCTCCGACGAGAAGGTCGAGGGCCGTCTCCGATTTCCCCACCCCCGATTCTCCCGTCATCAAGACGCCAACGCCATAGATATCGAGGAGTATTCCATGGGAGCGAATCGAAGGCGCAAGTTCAACATCCATGTAGTTGATGAGGAGGTTGATGAGTCTACTCGTCTTCAAATCCGTCGAGAGAATCGTACGATTGTACCGCCGCGCAAGGGTCATCGCCTCGGAGAACACGGGATTTCCTCGAGTGAAGATGACCACGGGAATCTCGCTTTGAAAAAAGGGCTCGAGAATGGCCTGGCGCTGATGGGAGGGGTGATCGTTGACGTACTCCCACTCGGCACCCCCGATAATCTGAATCCTATCCGGGGAAAATTTGTTGTAGTACCCCGCAAATTGGAGTCCGGGGCGGTTGATTTCATTCGAGCTAATCTTCACTTCCTCGTAGCCATCTGCAAGGTAGATGGTGACGAACTTCAGGTCTCGAATGAGTTTGTTGACAGTAAAGTAGGTCATAATGATACTCCATGAAAATGACGATACAACTCTTCAGCGGCCCGCTGGTTCATACCCTCCACCCCGGCGAGTTCCTCGACGGAGGCCGCCTTCATCTTTTCCAAGCTGCGAAACGCCTTCATCAGGGCATTCTTTCTCTTGGGACCAATACCTTTGACGTCGTCGAGTTCCGAGCGAAAGGCGGATTTCTTGTGGAGACTGTGGTGGTAATTGAGGGCAAAACGATGGGCCTCCTCCTGCATCTGGAAGAGGAGACGGTAAAGGGCAGTGTTGACTTCGAGGGGGTATTCCACACCCTCATAGACAATGCCCCGAGTCCGGTGAAAATCATCTTTCACAAGACCTGCAACGGGAAGATCGAGGCCGAGCTTATTGCGCACCTCAAGGACCGCATTCACTTGCCCCTTTCCCCCATCAATGAGGATGAGGTCTGGGAGGAGACTAAAGCTATTGGAGGTTCCTTCCTTTGTGTCGTCGAGGGCGCGCAAGAAACGACGCTCAAGGACTTCTCGCATACTCCCATAATCGTCGGGGCCGACGACGTGTTTAATCCGAAACTTCCTGTAGTCGCTCTTCTTCGGCTGGCCTTCCTCAAAGACCACCATACTCCCCACACTCTCCACGCCACTGATGTTGGAGATGTCGTAGGTTTCGATGCGGCGGGGCGCCTCGGGAAGACCAATGGTTTGGGCCAGCTCTTCCAATATCTTCCAGGTCTTCTTCTGCTTCTTCGTATACTGGTCCGCGTATTTTGTCAGCATGTCCAGAGCATTTTTCTTCGCCATGCGCAGAAGATCGACCTTCTTCCCCTTTTGGGGCGCGTGCAGATGGACCTTGTGACCCGCCCGACTCGTCAGCCATGTCTCGAGGGCGGTGGCGTCCTCGGGCTCCTCTTCCACGAGAATCTCCCGCGGGATGAGTGTGGCGTTGGCATAAAACTGGCCGAGAAAACTATGGAGAATCTCCTGGACCGAAGATTGAAAGGCGTCTTGGAGAAAGAAGTGTTCTCGCCCGAGGATATCTCCCCCTCGAATGAAGAAGACTTGCACGCAAATTTCTTCGTCTCCGCGGGCAATGGCGAGGACGTCCCAATCGTCGTCACGACCAATATGGGCAACGCTCTGCTTCTCCATGAGGTGCTCAAGGCTCTTTAAGCCATCGCGGTACTGCACCGCCTCCTCGAAATGAAGATTTGCCGCGGCCTTTTTCATCTTTTCCTTCATGTCTTTGAGAAGGGTGTCGTCTTTTCCCTCGAGAAATCGCAGGATTGGATGAATGAGACTGCGATACTCCTCCTCGGAGACGTCCTCTTTGCACGGTGCCATGCAGCGACCAATGAAAAAATTGAGGCACGGGCGAATCTTCCCTCGATGTTTTTCCAGGTTCCAGTTGCATTCCCTCAAGGGATAGAGTTTGTGGAAGAGGGCGATGGCTTCGTTGACTGCCAACGCGTTAGGATAGGGCCCAAAGTAGCGAGCCCCGTCCTTCTTCACAAGACGCGTCTTCATCACCCGGGGGAATCGTTCTTGGACCGTCACCTTGATGTAGGGGTAGCGCTTGTCGTCTCGTAGGAGGATGTTGTATTTTGGATGTTTCTCTTTGATGAGGTTTTGCTCCAAAAGGAGCGATTCCACTTCATTTTCCACGATGATGTATTCAAAATCGTGGATGTGGCTCACCATGGCGCGGACCTTTGCCGCCTGCCTTCCGTAACTCCCAAAATACTGGCGGACCCGCTTCTTGAGATTTTTCGCCTTTCCGACGTAGATGACCCGGTCCATCTCATCTTTCATGAGATAGACGCCGGGTTTATCTGGAAGACTTTTGAGTTTATCTCGAACGTTCATTGGATGGGGCGCGTCTCTTCATAGAGCCACTCTCTCACATCGTCAGGAAGGTCCTCTTTGAGATCCTCATAGACCTTTTGATGGTAGGCGTTGAGCCAGGAAAGCTCTTCCCCATCGAGAAGATTGGGAAGAATCGCCCGTCTACAGAAGGGAATGTAGGAGAGGGGTTCGAAGCGATAGAAGGCTCCATCTCCACTCTTCCCATCTTCTGTCACCACCACTACATTCTCGAGACGAATCCCATACTCATCCTCTTTGTAAATGCCTGGCTCGATGGTGACCACCATCCCGGGCTCAAGGGCCGTGGCAATCTTCGCCCGAGAGATACTGTGAGGACCCTCGTGAACATTAAGCAGATACCCCACTCCGTGGCCCGTTCCACACTTGTAGTCCATGTGATGTTTCCAAAGGGGCTGGCGCGCGATGGCGTCGAGTTCGTTGCCCGTGGTCTGCTCGAGGAAGATGGCCCGGATGATGGCCATGTGACTCTTGAGGACGAGGGTATAGTCTCGCGCCATGGATTCGGTCATCTGAGAAAATCCGAGGGTTCTCGTAATGTCCGTGGTCCCGGTAAAGTACTGTCCGCCCGAGTCGATGAGATAGAAGTCTCCCTTCGAGAGGACTCCCGACCCTTCTTCCGGGGCGCTATAGTGCATCATCGCACCATTGGGCCCAGAGGCGGAGATGGGGGTAAAGCTGTTCTCAATAAAGAGGTCGTCTTTCTTCCGGTATTCTTCGAGAAGGCACTGCGCCTCGTACTCAGAGAGTTCTTCCCCACTCTCCACCCTCTTCGTCAATTCGTAGAAATAGGAGACGAGGGCGATGGCGTCGGCGTGGTAGGCTTTCTTGAGATTCTCCTGTTCCACCGGGTTCTTAATGGCCTTCAGGCCCACAATGGGACTCTGCCCCACGATGACCTTTGCACCCTTTTCCAGAGCGCGGAAGAGGCGGGTGTTCGTCCGCGCATCGTCGAGAAGAATCGTCGTTCCCCGGCAGTTTTTCCCATCCTCGTAGATTTCCTCATAGTGGCGCACTCCGACACCATGACTTTGAAGACGATCGACGAGTTCGAGGGTCTGTTTTTCCTTTGGCAGATACAAGATAGCCTCTCGACGCGTCACCACGAGAAAACTATAAAACACGGGATTTTCCGGAACGTCGCGACCGCGGAGGTTGAGGGCCCACGCCACGTCATCGAGGGAGGAAAAGACCGCCATCTCCGCCCCCTTCTCGACGAGAACGCTGCGCACCTCTTCGAGCTTTTCTTCCACACGTTTCCCCGCATACCGCTCCTCGAGGACGAAGAGAGGCGCACTCGGGAGAGAGGGGCGCTCGGTCCACAAATCGTCGAGGAAGTTTCGGTCAAGAATCTTCGCCCCCTGATCTCGTAGGGCTTCTTCGTAACTGCGTCGGGACTTTTCCGACACCAAGAGTCCGGGAATGGCCAGGGTTTCTCCTGCACGAATCTCGTCTCTTAACAACCCTTCAATCGTCGGCGTCTTTGGATCCTGCGCGGGGAGAATCTCAAAACCACTATCCTTTAACTGGCGATGGGCCTGAATGATGTAGCGTCCATCAATCCAGACATAGGCACGGTCCATGAGGACAATCGCCGTCCCCCAAGAGCCCGTAAATCCCGTTAAGATCTCCCGGTCCTTGTAGCGACTTGCAGGATATTCAGAAAGATGAGGGTCCCCGGTGGGAACGAGAAATGCATCAATCCCCTCTTCCTTCATCATCTCGCGCACTTTGATCAGCATATTGCGCATCGTGACTTCCTCCTTCTATTGAGACACAAATGTGTTCTTTTCCTTTCCCATTGTACCACCAATCCTAGGTTTTCACATTTTCGCGGCAATAAAAAAGAGCCCGTGGGCTCACTGGGCCAAGAAGGTCCGCATTCTTTCGAGACGGCACCGATCATAGGCGCGAAACAATCGTAAACTCTCCTCGACGTTTTCGTAGCACTTCCAATATCCCGTCGCAAGGCACTGTCTCTTGTCCTTACAACAAAAGGCTTTGACATCTGCGAGGGGATACCCGAGAAAGATACCAATTTCATGAGGACATCCCTCTGAAAATCGAGATCGAAGTCGGGCGAGGTGCTCTTCGAGGCTCCCGTCTTCGCGATAACCATGAGAGATGAGGAACTCCTTGTTGGGGAGTTCCTCAAGGTGAGCGCGTAGCTCATGAGCACGATAGAACAGGACGAGATGACCCCTTGAAGAGGTGTGAAGGACATAGTCATCGAGTCCAAGGCGTTTCGCCGCCTCTCGCGCCGTCCCCTCCCACAACTCGCAGGTCTTTGCCCCAAAGTGGGAGAGGTTGACCATTGTGGAAATTTTAAGTCCCGCCACGGTGGGCGCACAGTGGACGCTTATGAGGCGAAACATCCTCTCTTCTACGGGGAGACGATGCAGGTGTTGGTAAAAGGAAACCACATCTTTGCCTCTCATCTCATCCCGTTCCTTTCGTTCTCCTCGTTATGCGCGAGCCAAGTCGCGACCTAACATTCTGCAGTCATCAAGGCCGTCTTCGTCAGGGGTGTCATAGATGGCAAGACCATCCACCACGAGGTTTGCCCCAGTGCCACGAATTTCTTCTTGCCAATCAATCATCCATTGACCATCGGCCCATTCGTAGGAACCGAAAAGGGCGACGGGCTTGCCGGAGAGTTCCTTGTTGGCTTCGTCCATGAAGGGGCGCATTTCCCCATCTTCCAACTCTTCAGCACCCATTGCAGGACAACCAAAAGCAACCTTGTCGACGCCAGTGACATCCTCAATGGTTGCCTCTCCTACGGGAATCACGCGGACTTCAGCGCCCTCGTTGCGTGCGCCTTCTGCCACTGCGTTGGCCATGGCCTCCGTATTTCCCGTTCCACTCCAATAAATGACGTTCACAGTCGCCATTGTTATCCTCCTTATTCATACACTGATATTGACTCTCAACTACAGTTCCATTATAATGGGTTTTACGAACAATACTTTCAAGAACTTGTGATAATTTGACACAAGGAGGAACGATGCTCAATCAACTTCCATTGGCAAAACTCCTGCGGTCCAGTACATATCAGAAAGCACGAGATGCCTACCACCATGAAATCGCAAGGTGCCACAATTGCCCAGAACGCACCCGTCAATACTTAATTCACTTAAATCTTTTCTTGTACTCCTACTTCCTCCTGGAATACAACCAAGACCTTCAAAAGATTACCCTCCACTTTGAGCGCCGGTTTCAAGAGGCGCAACACAGCACCGCCGTCCTCACGCGCATCGGCGAAGAGCTCCTCGATGCCTATCTCTCAAAGCTCTCGGGACAAGTCCAGGCCAGTGATCATGAAATCATCGATCACGCCCTCGCCTACATCAACAAGCACTTCACGAAAAAACTCACCCTTCAAATGGTGGCGGACCATCTCCACATCAGCAAGAACTATCTCTGCCACCTCTTCCGCGCAAAAACTGGCTACAAATTCTGTGAATATGTCAACATCCAGCGCATCAATCTTGCAAAGTCTCTCATCGCTGAGGATCAGAAAAGCTTCGAGTACATCTCCTTTGATTGTGGTTTTTCAAGTCAAAGTCACTTCTCCACCACCTTCAAAAAATATGCCGGGTGTACCCCCAACGAGTACCGGAAAAAACTCCAGCTCATGCGCAGGGATTACGCCCACTAAAAAAAGCCCTTCACAGGGCTTTTTTTATCGCATCATTTCCTCCTGGGACGCCGCTTCGTAAGCTGAAAAAATTGCCTCCTCAAGGCGTTGCCGCATCAGGGCATGAATCGGATGTGCCACGTCACGAAACTCTCCCGAGGGGAGTCTTCGGCTCGGCATGGCTATAAAGGGTCCATCGGGGCCATCGATGATTTTAATATCGTGGATAACGATTGCATTATCGAAGGTAACCGAAGCGACGGCGCGCATTTTCTGTGTCGCTGACATGCGCCGAATTCTCACTTCAGTGATATCCATGGACTCATCACCTCCATTCTGTTTCAATTATACAAAAGATTAGACTATCCTGCAAACGAAACCATCAATTCTCTACTCGTGGCTCATCCTCTGCAGGGAACTGCCCTTCATGGTATAATGAAAAGACTGTGAGGAGGAATATTGTGTACCCATTTGATTTTCATAGCGATTGCCACCGCGCAATCCATTTTATCGGCATTGGTGGCGTGAGTATGAGCGCCATGGCAGAAATTCTTCACGCCAAAGGATTTGAGGTCTCAGGATCTGATCGCGCGCAAAATGACACGACGCGTCACCTCGCCTCCTTGGGAATTACCGTGTATGACCACCACGATCCCCGCTGGGTTGAAGGAAAAGACTTAATCATCTATACAGACGCCGTAACCCTCGATAACGTAGAGCTGTCTGCAGCCATTGCCCAAAAGAAGGACATTGTCGACCGCGCGTCCTTTCTCGGGGCCCTGATGCGGGATTATGAAAAATCCCTCGCCATCTCCGGGACTCACGGAAAGACGACAACCACATCGATGATTACCTCGATGATTAAAGACCTTCCCTGCGATCCGACGATTCTTCTCGGTGGTCAGCTCGATGACATTCAAGGCAACGTGCGCGTGGGCTCCCAGGAGCTTCTCCTCACCGAGGCCTGTGAATACAAAGCGAATATTCTCAAGTATTTTCCTACGACGGCGACCATCTTAAACATCGATGAGGATCACTTAGACTTTTTCGACAACATCGAGCACATCTTCGCCACCTTTGCGGAGTATATGAAAAATCTCCCCGAGGACGGTCATCTTCTCCTCAATCGCGACGATGAGTTGGTCTTGCGCCTAAAGGATTACGCTCCCTGTGAAGTTCATACCTTCTCCCTTGAATCTGACGCGGACTACGAAGCCCGTGACATTCGCTACGATGGAGCAGGCCATCCGACCTTTGCCCTCTACATCCGTGGAGAACTCATTGGAGAAACGACCCTCAAAGTCATGGGTCGACACAACGTGGTGAACGCCCTCGCCGCCATTGCCACCTGCCACGTCAATGGCCTCGATGCGATGACGTCTCTAGAACGGGTGGCCCTCTACCGCGGAGTGCATCGTCGCCTCGAATGGAAGGGTACCTATGGGGAAGCGACCATTGTCGACGACTATGCCCACCATCCCACGGAGATTCAATCGGCGCTCCATGCCCTTGCACAAGGGACAAAAGGCCGCCTTATCTGCGTCTTTCAACCCCACACTTTTACGCGGACAAAACTCCTCCTCGACCGCTTTGCCACATCCTTTCGCGAAGCCGACGAGGTCATCATCACTGACATCTATGCGGCACGGGAAAAAGACTATGGCGACATTCATTCCCGTACCCTCTGCGATGCCATTGCGCGAGAGGGGCAATCGGTGCGCTATGTGGCCACCTTTGACGAAATCGTCGAAGAACTTCAAGAGGACCTTAAGCCCGAGGACGTCCTCGTCACTATGGGAGCTGGAGATGTTTATCGCATCGGCGAACTCCTACTCTCTAAGAACTAAAGAAAACCTCCGTAAACAAAAAGAGCCCCTTGAGGGCTCCTTTTTATTTGTGCTTTTCGTAAACTTTCCCGTTTGCCTTGGGACCATTTGCTTCCCCCACAAAGAGGATGAGGACGAGCAAGGTCAGGAGGTAGGGAATCATGCTGAGCAACTGCGGACTCACCTGATACTTCGTCGAACCGAGGAAGACGACGAGGCCTTGAGCTGCCCCGAAGAGCAGACACGCGAGAAGGGCGCCATGGGGCTTCCACTTCCCAAAGATCATTGCCGCGAGGGCAATGAAGCCCTGTCCAGAGATGAGGGTTTCCCGGAAGTTTGCCACGATGGCCAAGGAGAGGCACGCGCCTCCCATCCCAGCGAGAAGCCCCGAGGTCAGGACGCCAATGTATTTCATACGGTAGACGTTGATGCCGAGAGTCTCTGCTGCTTTCGGATGTTCCCCGACACTTCGCATTCGAAGCCCAAGGGGAGTTTTATAGAGGACAAACCACACGAGGAAGACGACGACGAAGGCGAGATAGACGGTGATGGATTGTTGGAAGATGTTCCCGAAGAAGGACCCTTTCGCGAAGACCTTCCCGAAGAGAACCGGCATCTTATTTTCGAAGGGAATGGGCTTAGTCATCGCTGCGCCATCGAAGAAGACGCGGGCGAGAAAAATCGCAAATCCAGGTCCAAAGAGATTGATCGCCGTCCCTGAAATGACGTGGTCTGCGCCGAATTCGATGGTGGCAATCCCATGCACTAAGGCCAAGAGCATTCCACCGAGGCCTGCACAGAGGAAGGCAATCCAAGGATTTCCGAGATAGTACCCCACCGTCGCCCCAATGAGAGCTCCAATGGTCATCATCCCTTCCAATCCAATGTTGACAACGCCAGTATTTTCACTGACCACGCCACCCATGGCTGCAAAAATCAAGGGGGCGGAATACATCAGTGTAATGGCGAGAATCATCGAGAGATTATGCATGGCCTTCTCCTTTCTGTCCGCTAGAGGGGGTGACGGGAGTCTTTTGCTTCGGATGACGCCCCTTGAAGAACCCGGCAAGGATTTCGAAGAAGCGAGGCATCGCGACGAACAAGACGATGACACCAATGACAATCTTCACCACTTCCGAAGGAGTATGAAGCATGGAGTTCAGCTTCCCGCCGCCGTAGTTCAGTCCGGAGAATAACAGCCCCGCGGGGATACACGCCAGAGGCGAATTTGCCGCAATAAGGGCCACGGCGATGCCGTTAAAGCCATAGCCTTGTTGAGCGTGGAGAACGCCAACGTTGTGGGCGACACCGAGAACCGTCGTCGCTCCAGCAAGACCTGCAAAGAATCCAGAGATTGCCATGGCGCGAACCACATTCTTCTGAATATTGATTCCGCCATATTCTGCTGCGTCCTTGTTAAATCCTACGGCTTTTAACTGGTAGCCCAAGGTCGTCTTATGAAGAATGTACCACGCGGCGATGGCGGCGATGATGGCCACTAAGATCCCCCAGTGAACCGGAGGATTTAAGATGTCGCGGAGGAAGTGATTCTGTTTTAGGAACGCGCGACCTGCTCCTGAGGTCTTCCATGCCCCAAGGATGCGAATGCTCGCACTCTTTGCGATGTTAAAGGAGTTGTCGGAGGCAGGTTTTCGCAAGAAGGAGAACTCGAGAATCCAGTTGGAGAAATAATAGCCAATCCAGTTGAGCATAATCGAGGTGATGACCTCATTGACTCCAAACTTTGCCTTGATGAGTCCCACGAGGCCTCCCCAGATTGCACCACAGAGTCCGCCGATGAGAAGGGCGACGAGTCCGTGGATTCCCGGAGGCAGAGGCAAGAAAATCCCTGCAATGACGGCTCCAAGGCTCCCAATGATGTATTGGCCTTCTGCACCGATGTTAAAGAGCCCCGTGTTGAAGGCAAAGGCCACCCCAATCCCCGTCAAGATGATGGGAACCGCCTGCACTACGGTCCAGGTGACGTTTTTCGGAGAACCCAGCGCCCCGACGAGAATGACCTTGTAGGCTTCGAGGGGATTCTTTCCAATGGCCCCAAGGATAATTGCGCCGACGACGACGCCACCAAGGATGGCCAAGAACGTCATGAGGAGACGTTTCTTCCAGTTATTCATCCACTTTCCCCCCTGCCATTAAAAGTCCTAATTCTTGTTCATCTGCATCCCCTTGATTCACCGTCTTTGCAATCTTCCCGCCGTAGATGACGCTAATGCGGTCCGAGAGAGACATGATTTCATCGAGCTCAAAACTGATGAGAAGGACTGCCTTGCCCTTATCCCGTTGCTCGACGAGGAAGCGATGGACGTATTCGATGGCCCCGACGTCAAGGCCCCGCGTAGGTTGGGCCGCAATCAACACATCGGGATCGTTGGTAATTTCTCGCGCAATGATGACCTTTTGTTGATTCCCACCAGAGAGAGAACCTGCGAGGTAGTGGGGCTTACGGGGACGAATATCAAACTTCTCCATGAGCTCCTCGGCAAAGGAGACCATGGCTGGGTACTTCAGCCGTCCCTTTTCCGCAAAGGGAGCTTGGTCATAGTTTTCAAGAATGAGATTCTCTGCCACGGAGAAGTCCAAGACGAGTCCCCGACGCTGACGGTCCTCAGGAATGTTGCTCATGCCATGGTCGTGGATTTCCTTGGGCGTCTTGTTCGTAATGTCCTTGCCGTTGAGAATCACAGAACCAGACTCAGAGCGACGAAGCCCGGAAAGAGCCTCCAAGAGCTCTGACTGCCCATTTCCATCAATCCCTGCAATTCCGTGGATTTCCCCACGGCGCACTGCAAATGTGCACCCGTCGACCTTGGCGATGTTGCGAGCATCGTGGACGACGAGGTCCTTGACTTCGAGAAGATTTTCTCCCGCCTGAAGGGGACCCTTTTCCACGGTGAGAAGCACCTGACGACCCACCATCATCTCCGCCAGATCCGATTCGCTGACCTCGGAGACTTCAACGGTATCAATCTTCTTCCCGCGACGAATGATGGTGCAACGGTCGGCCATGGCCTTAATCTCTTTGAGTTTGTGGGTGATGATGATGATCGTCTTCCCTTCTCGGGAGAGATTCTCTAAAATCTCGCAAAACTCTTCGATTTCTTGTGGTGTCAAGACCGCCGTCGGCTCGTCGAAGATGAGAATGTTCGCTCCCCGATAGAGGGCCTTCAAAATCTCAACGCGCTGCTGCATCCCCACGGAAATATCTTGAATCCGCGCATCGGGATCGACCTGAAGACCATAGGTCTCGGAGAGACGAAGGGTCTCATCCCGAGCTTTCTTTTCATCGAATACAATGCCCTGCTTCGGCTCCGTGCCAAGGACGATATTCTCCACTACGGTGAAGGGTTCAATCAACATAAAGTGCTGGTGAACCATGCCGAGGCCTTCTGCAATGGCCACGTTGGGGTTTGTCATCTCCACTCGTTTGCCATGGATGTAAATCTCGCCCTCTGTGGGCTCTAAGAGTCCATAGAGCATGTTCATCAGGGTACTCTTCCCGGCGCCATTTTCTCCGAGTAGAGCGTGAATCTCTCCCTGGCGAATCTCTAGGTCAATGTCGTCATTGGCGACAAAATCACCAAATCGTTTGGTGATATGGTGCATCTGCACCGCAAGCGGTGTCCTCATCTCGCTACGATTCTCCATCGCGTCCTCCTTTCGTTCCTCAATATTATATCATCGTGGGGCTGGCTTTTCTATTGTTTAGAGTGATGAGGCGCGTAGAACCACTCTATCTCAAAAAAAAGAAGCCCTCATGAGGGCTTCTTTAGAACTTAAAGACTGGACATAAAGGTATCGAAGGTTGCCTTGTCGTTGGGAACTGCGATTTCCCCAGCGATGATCTTTTCCTTGAGAGCAGGAATCTTTTCGAGGATTTCGGGCTTCACGTTCTTGTCGGAAGTGGGAGCGATGTCGACGGCGCCGTCATTCTCAAGACCGAAGACGAGGGTTTGCCCTCCGGGGAAGGTGCCCTTTTCCTTCATTTGTTGCACGATGCTGTGAACTGCAACGTCAGCGCGCTTCATTGCAGAGGTAAGGACCACTTCAGGAGCGGCATCGTATTGGTCGCGGTCAACACCGATGACCCACTTGCCAGCGTCCTTCGCAGCGTCGATGACACCATCGCCTGCAGCACCAGCTGCGTGGAAGACGACGTCACAGCCGTTGCTGTACATGCTCATTGCAATGGCCTTGCCCTTCGCCACGTCGGAGAATCCGCCGACGTATTGACGTTGGATTTCAATGGTCTTGCCCAGTTCCTTGGCGGCGTATTGGACACCAGCTTGGAAACCGTAGTCAAACCCATCGATGACGGGGCTCTCTTGTCCGCCGACGAAGCCAACCTTGTCGGATTCGGTGGTCAGACCAGCAATGTAACCCACCAAGAAAGAAGGTTGTTCAGCCTTGAAGAGGATCCCGGTGAGGTTGTCGAGGGGCTCATCATAGGAGAAGTCCACGATAGCGAAGTTCACATCGGGATAGGCTTCGGCCTTTTCGCGGATGGCATCGGCGAGCTTGAAGCCAGCGGCAACGATGGTGCCGTTTCCAGCGTCGACGAGGGTTTCAACGTTGGGAGAGTAGTCGTCGGCGTTGTGGGACTCTTGATAGCTCACGTCAGCTTGGAAATCCTTCTTCGCTTGTTCAAGACCTTCCCAGACCCCTTGGTTGAAGGAGCGGTCGTTGATTCCGCCTTCGTCGGTGACAAACCCGACCTTCATGGCGTTATCGGGAAGAGTGGTGCCTTCCTTGGCATCCCCTGCATCAGCAGCGGCGTTGTTGTTCGTTGCAGCAGTGTTCGAAGCTCCAGAGCATGCAGCAAGGGCAAAGCTCATGAGAAGAACCATGGCAAGAACGAGATACTTTTTCTTCATTGTTTCCCCCTTTTCTAAGTTCCATGTTTATTATATCTGACTCATCCTGCATTGAAAACCCTTTTCCAAGTTTTCTAAAAGAATAAAAAAGTGTGGTCCAAAGACCACACCTTAGAATGCACGAGGTACGAGGAGGACGAGAATTGCGACCACCAAGAAAAGAATTGCAAGTCCGAGGGACTGTTGCAGATCGCGCTTTGTGACTTGAAGAGAATCCTTGCTCATCATCCGTCCAGCAAGTCCCGCAAGGAAGCCAAAGACCGGGAAGAAGGTCAACACCGCCGCACTGTGGTACCCCACGTCGATGAGGGGATAGAAACAGAGGGCGAGAAGCATCAAAATCCAGGAGTTGAGCTTTAAGAGGCTCTTCCGATCGAGCCAAATGATTGCTAGAACCGCCACGATCGAGGCAATCGCAATCCCAGAGGCAATGTGTCGCGCAAGGACCACGCGTTGTACCGCTTTTGTTCGGATAAGCTCCATGGCATTTGCATAGAGACCGCCCTGGCTATCGGTGAGTGTTTTTGGCGTAATGTCCGAGCCCTTCTTAGCGAGGGAGACGTCGGTAAACTTATCGACGCGGGCATTGGTCAAGAAGACGGCAGACTCAGCGAGGAGTTGGTCCTTCCCATAGACGAGGCGGCGAGGCGCTTCGAGGACGCGGAACTTGTATTCCCCCACAGACTCCTCGAGGGGAATGCGCATCTGAGACGTCGCCGTAAACCCATAGTCCTCACATTTTTTATAGAGGTCGCGCAATTCCATCTTTTCAAAGAGGGCGCGGTTGACCTTGTCAAACTCTGCTTTGAGGGTCACGATGCTCTTGCTGGGAGCGACTTTCTCAGGGAAATAGATCTGGCGCGCAGGGGTGCCCAAAATCCGGACGTTTGAAGGGCTTCCTGCATAAGTAAAGGAAATGTCGTATTGGACGAGTTTTTCCGTCCCCTGATCGTCCACACTGCGGTTGACCACGAGGTTCGAGACGTTTTGTGGCTCATCGAAGAGCAGTCCCCCAAAAGAAGTGGTTTGATTGACCTCTTTTCGCCACTGGTAGCTCCGCCCAAAGAGAGGCGTCAACGAAGATACCAAGAGCACGAGGAGGAAGAGGCCGAGGATGAGAACATTTTTTAATTTCTTATTCATAGAGTAATTCCTCCAACCATTTGTGCTGTACGCTTTCATCATACCACAAAGAAAAAGATGCGCCAACGCAGTTTTATGGAACTCTTCCCCACGCCCTAATAAAAAAGAGCACCACGTGCTCTCTTTTATTCCAAGACCTCACAGCGACAGAAGGGAATCTCCGTCCCCTCGATCTCTTCCACGGCACAGTGGTCGAAGACGAGGCGCTTGATGTTATTCTTTTTCTTCGTATTTCCGCAGAGGACGCCACCGACGACGCGATCCCCCTCGAGGAAGATCCGGTGATGATCCTTGCCTTCATCGTAGCGATACATTCCATCATAATCGGAGACGCGTCCCACGCTGAAGATATTGATGTCCCCAATCTCGAGACTTGTGAAGAGCTTGGGTTGCTCGTAGGTCGCCTCTTCCTTGCCCACCATGTTCTTCCCGGCGATTTTTCCCATCTCCATGGAGGCGGTCCAGAGCCCGAGGGTCATCCCTTGAAACTCTACGATGTCCCCTGCCCCATAGATGCCTTCCACGTTCGTTTCCAAGTGTTCGTTGACGACGAGGCCCTTTTTGCACTCGAGGCCAGAATCTTTGAGGACGTCGAGGTTTGGACGGACACCAGCAGAAATCAACACCATGTCTGCATCGATGCGCGTTCCGTCGGCGAGGAGCACCCCATCCACGGTCCCATCTCCTGTAAATTCTTTGGTGTTCTTCCCTGCGGCGACGTGAATGCCCATGGCTTCAAGTTCTTCATTGAGCTGCATGCCGAGCTCCCTGTCGAGTTGTCGGCCCAAGACATAATCAAAACTCTCGACAACGGTGACGTTCATCCCAAGCTCTTTCCCGCTCTCTGCCGCTTCAAGTCCCAAGAGGCCGCCACCGAGGACCACGAGATTTTTCTTTCCCTCGGCGTAGGCGCGGAAGGCGTCCACATCTTCAAGGGTGCGCATGGCGAAGACCCCTTCCTGTTCAGCGCCAGGAATGGGTGGGACGAAGGGGTGGGCGCCGAGGGCGACGAGAATCTTCCTTCCTTCAAACTCCACTCCATTCTCCACTTTCACCACGTGGCGCTCTCCGTCAATGGAAGAAATCTTGGTGTTGAGGAGCACCTCGATGTGTTGCTCTTCAAACCACTCTGGAGCATTGACATAGGACTTTTCTACGTCGTAACCCTTCCCCATGTAGTCGGTGAGGTTGATGCGAAAATAGGTGTGTTTGCTTTCCTCGGAGATGATGAGAATGGAGCCTTCAGCATCCGCCTTTCGAATTTCTTTCGCTGCAGCATGACCTGCAATGCCGTTACCCAGAATCAGATAGTCAACCTTACGCACGATTTTCTCCTTTCCTACTGAACAGCGCGCACGTGAGTCCAGATTTCGTCGTAGACCTCCACCATATCTCCCAAATCGCGATAGACTTCCAGAGGCGGAAGGGTATCGAGGTCGGGGTAGACCACCTCATCATCACGAACTTCAGGGCTTAAGTAGTCCTTCGCCCGGCGAATGGGAGTAGAATAGCCTACGTAGTCCTCCGTATTCTTCGCGGCAACTTTTGGATCGCACATGTAATTGATAAACGCCTCGGCAGCTTTTGGATTCTCGGCATTCTTCGGAATGGCAAACGCATCGTAGAAGAGATTCGTCCCCTCTTTGGGAACGACATAGGCCAAGTCAGGATTGCTGTCGATCATCACCTTTGCATCTCCATTATACATGACTCCCATGCCTGCGTCACCTTGGACCAGGACATCCCGGCCTTCATCTCCAAGATAGGCATAGACGAGTGGCTTTTGCTCCACGAGGGCCTCTTCCGCCTCTCGAAGTTCTTTCGCGGATCGGGAGTTCATGGAATAGCCAAGTTTTTTCAAGGCGATGGCGATGGAGTCCCTCTGGGAATCATACATGATAAACTTCAGGCGATTCTCAGGGTCCCAGAGATCGCTCCAGCTCGTCATGGGATGATCAAACATCGTTTTGTTGTAGACAATTCCAAGAGTCCCCCAAAAATAGGGCACGCTGTAGGTATTCTCTGGGTCACAGGCAAGATTCAAAAAGTGTGGGTCCACCTCTTTGAAATTCGGGATGTTCTCCTTGTGAATCGGTTGAAGAAGACCCTCTCGAATGAGCCGCTCTAACATGTAGTCCGAGGGAACAATAACGTCGTAGTGCTCATCACTCATGGTGAGTTTGACATAGAGGTCTTCATTGGAGGCGTAGGTATCGTAGACGACGCGAATCCCCGTCTCCTTCTCAAACCCACGAAGGACCTCAGGATCAATGTACTCCCCCCAGTTGTAGACGTGGAGCACCTCTCCTGTCCCCTTCTTGTCCGTGCGCCGCACCCCTTGAAAGAGCAACACGAGGACGAGGCACCATATCACGACGCCAAGTAGCACTTTTTTCATCGTCCACCTCCTGGGAGTTCATCTCCATTTCTCAGATTCACGACAAAGAGGAGAATGAGAATGGCCAAAAAGAGAAGTGCGCTCAGGGCATTCATCGAGGGATTAATTCCCTTCTTCACCATGGAATACAAGGTGACGCTTAAGTTACTCACCCCTTGCCCCGTGGTAAAAAAGGAGATAATGAAGTCGTCAAGACTGAGAGTAAAGGCAATGAGAGCCCCGGAGAAGATTCCCGTGCGAATTTCGGGAATCACCACTTTCCACACCGCTTCAAATGGGGTGGCCCCAAGATCGAGGGCCGCTTCGATGAGATTCTTGTCCATGAGTTTCAGTTTCGGGAGCACACTCAAAATGACGTAGGGCGTGCAAAACACGATATGGGAAATGGTCAAAGTCATAAGGCCTAGACGCATCCCCAAAAACCCGAAGAGGCTCATCAAAGAGACGGCGGTGACGATGTCGGGATTTAAGACGGGAAGATAGTTGACGTTTAAGATGCTCGTCTTCTTCCAACCGCGCAAGTTGTGGATGCCAATCGCCGTCACAGTCCCGAGAATCGTAGAAATCGTCGTCGCCAAGATGGCCACAATCATCGTGTAGTAGAAGCTCGTCAAAATCACCCGGTCGGAGAACAAGTCTTGGTACCAATGGAGGGTAAAGCCTTGCCAACTCCCCCGGAGTTTTGAGTCGTTAAAACTAAAGACAATGAGGACTACAATGGGGGCATAGAGAAAGATATAGGTGAGGGCGAGGCCCAATCTGCGACATGTTTTTTGCATCAGAAGACCACCCCTCCTTTTTCTACGCCATTGCGGTCAAATAAGCGCCCTAACCAGAGCATTAAGAGCATGATCCCAATCAAGAGCACGCTAAGCGCTGCCCCGAAGGGCCAGTTCCCCGTAAAGCGGAATTGCTGCTCGATGAGGTTGCCAATGAGATAGTACTTGTTTCCTCCGAGAAGCGCGGAGATGACAAAGGTGGAGATGGCAGGAATGAAGACCATGGTCACGCCGGTCATCACCCCGGGCAGAGACAAGGGAAACACGACGCGAGTAAAGACGGTGAGCCCATTGGCCCCAAGGTCTCTTGCCGCTTCGATGAGAGATCCGTCGAGCTTCGCAAGAATCGAGTAGATGGGAAGGACCATAAAAGGCAAGAAGTTGTAGATCATCCCGAGAAGAATCGCCAAGTCATTGTACATGAGGTCAAAGGGCCCGAGGCCAATGAGAGCAAAGGCCCTGTTGATGAGTCCGTGATTTCCCAAGAGGGTCAACCAAGCATAGGTCCGCAGCAGGAAATTCATCCACATCGGCACGATGAAAAACAGGATGAGAAACTTTTGGCGTCTTGCAGGGGCGACGGAAATGGCGTAGGCCACAGGGTATCCCACGAGTAGACACACAAAGGTCGACACCCCAGAAAGCACGATGGAGCGCCACAAAATCTTCAGATAAATTGGAGAAAAGACCCGTTTGTACTGGACCAAAGACCAGTGAAAGTTAGAAAATTCTGGGTGTTTCACACCACTCAGGGAATAAAAGACGATGAGGCCAATGGGTGCGATGACGAAGAGGAGAAGCCAGAGGACATAGACGGAAGCATATTTTTTCATCCGCTCACCTTCTTCATGACGTGGATATTCTCAGGGAGGACGGTCATCCCCACGTGAGTTCCCGGCTCTCGCGCTACGGTGGAGTGTACGAGCCAAGCATGTCCACCTACATCGACGGTCATCTCGTAGTGTACGCCCTTGAAGATCAAGGTCTCAACCACTCCTTGGACGTGACCTTCTCCTGCGGGCAAGAGTTCAATATCTTCGGGACGAAGGACCACATCCACCGCTTCATTGGGAGAGAACCCACCGTCAACACAGACAAATTCCGTACCCTCGAAAAAGACGCGATAGTCTGCAAGCATTTTTCCCGGAAGGATGTTGCTCTCCCCAATAAAGTCGGCGACGAAGGCATTCTCCGGCTCGTTGTAGATGTCGATGGGAGTCCCAATCTGTTGGATGCGCCCCTCATTCATCACCACCACCGTATCGCTCATGGTAAGAGCCTCTTCCTGGTCGTGGGTGACGTAGATGAAGGTAATGCCTACCTGTTCTTGGATTTTCTTCAGCTCAATCTGCATGGACTGACGCATCTTCAGATCCAGCGCTCCAAGGGGCTCGTCCAAGAGCAAGACCTTCGGCGCATTGACGAGAGCCCGGGCGATGGCGATGCGCTGCTGCTGTCCCCCACTGAGGGACTGGATGTTTCGCTTCTCAAAACGAGACAATCCGACGAGTTCCAAGACTTCAGCCACCCGTCTTCTCTGCTCATTTTCGGGAATCTTTTTGATTTTCAGCCCAAAGGCGATGTTTTGGAAGACATTCATGTGGGGAAAGAGGGCATATTTTTGGAAGACCGTATTGATTTGGCGCTCATAGGGCGCTTGGTTGGTGATGTCTTTTCCCTCGAAGATCACCCGCCCAGAATCGGGCTGCTCAAATCCTCCGATAATACGAAGAGTGGTGGTCTTTCCGCATCCGCTGGGTCCCAGGAGGGTGAGGAATTCATTCTTCTTGATGGACAGACTCAGTCCATCAAGAACGCGATTGTCTTCGAATTGTTTGACCAGTTCACAGAGTTCAATTGCGTTTGCCATCGTTCCTCCTAAAATGTGGGCGGGGTGCTGACCCAAAGGATCACTGCTTCTTGGGACTTTGGATTTTCAAGGAAGTGGACTTCCGTGGGAGAAAGGTAGAAGGTCTCCCCCTTCGAGACGACTTGCGTGCTCTCTCCATGGTGCAAACACACAGAACCCTTTAAGACATAGCCGAATTCTTCTCCCTCATGGGGCGGGAACTGTCGCGTCCTGCCCTTCCCTCTCAAGGTCCAAAGGGTGGGCTCCATCTCATTCTTTTGCGCGTTGGGCACAATCCACGAGAGCTGGTAACCCAGGTCCTCATCTTCTGTTTCGAAGTAATCCTCTTCCTTGAAGACGACTTTTTCCACCGTGGATTCTCGGAAGAAATCTCCGAGGTTTGTTCCCAGGGCCTCGAGGATGTCCATGAGAGAAGTTACAGAAGGCGAGGTGAGATTGCGCTCAACTTGGGAGATAAACCCCTTGGTGAGCTCACTTCGCTGGGCGAGTTCTTCCTGGGTCAAGTTCTGCCTCGTGCGCAGGTTTTTGATTTTCGCACCAATGTCCATATCCGCCTCCATTAAAAAATAAGTTTACCATTCCTAAACCTTTCTCATTATAAAAACAACCGCGGTTCTTGTCAACTATTTCTGAACTCCTAGTTTAATATTTTGTCCTTTCCCACAAAAAAAGAGAGACGTTTCCGTCTCTCTTACCAGCTTCCGCCAGCGCCTCCTCCTCCGGAGGAACCTCCGCCACCTCGGAATCCTCCGCCGGAGAAACCGCCTCCGCCAAAGCCTCCGAAGCCTCCACCGAATCCACCGGTGAAGGGCGGGAAGAAGTCGTCATCATCGTCATCGTCCATCCACATCCTGCGACCGCGTCGCATCATTCTACGACTGCGACGTCGCGACATACTCATGGTAAAGAAGGTGAGGAAAAAGAAGACGAAAATGATGAAGACAAGAAATCCAAATCCCACGTCTTCCCCTTCTTCTTGGGCGGGAGGAGCGTCGACCCCAAGATCTGCTTGATATTCTTGAGCGACGACACCGACGAGATCCTGATAGACCTTTTCGACGCCCCTACTGTATTCGCCGCGCCGGAAGGGTTCAATCAGTTGATTGACAATCTGTCCCGCATAGGAGTCTGTGAGGGCCCCCTCTAAGCCATAGCCGACCTCGAGCCAAAACTTGTGGTCCTCCGTGGCGATGACGAGGAGCAATCCATTGTCTTTGCCCTTCTCCCCCAATTGCCATTTCTCAAAGAGGCGCACCGCGT
This sequence comes from Bacillota bacterium, assembly GCA_023442775.1. Lineage (GTDB taxonomy): Bacteria > Bacillota > Clostridia > Tissierellales > Peptoniphilaceae > JAEZXH01. Next base: position 125,976 of record JAEZXH010000018.1, on the reverse strand, counting down.
AATCGGTGATGGGCTCTTCTCCCGTCGTGGGGACGATGGCGACCATGACTTGGGCACCAGTCTTTTGTTCAAGCGCACTTCCAAGCCCAATGATTCGGTCCTTGGTAGGGGAATCGATGACCCCGACCCCATCGTAGATGTACCCCTCATAGGGGAGATTGGGGAGCTCTTTCTCGGCGAAGGAGAGACCTGGAATCATGAGAAACAGGACGAAAAGGAAGATGGCCAGACGTTTCATGTTAGAATTTCACCTCCGGAACTTGTTGATCTTGTTCCGAAACCTCGAAGTATTCTCTTGCAGAAAAGCCCATGATGCCCGCAACGAGCTTCGTGGGGAAACGACGCACGGCACGATTGTACTCGGCGACCTTGTCATTGTAGCGCTTGCGCTCCACAGAAATGCGGTTTTCCGTCCCCGCCAGTTCGATCTGGAGGTTTTGGAAACTCGTATCCGCCTTGAGCTCAGGATAGTTTTCTGCCACGACGTTGATGCTACGAATCGCTTGATTCATCTGGTTGTTCGCCTCGGCATACTCCTGGGGAGTGGAGGCCTGTTGCACCGCACTGCGGGCGTTTGTCACCTGGACGAAGACATCCTCTTCATGTTTGGCATATCCCTTCACGGTGTTGACCAAGTTAGGGATGAGATCTGCACGGCGTTTTAAGGTGTTCTCAACTTGAGCCCAGGCTTGGTTCACGTCTTCATCGAGGACCATCACACGATTGTAGGTGGAGGCAAAGACGGCACCAATGATCACTAGGATCAGGAGAACTGGAAGTACTTTCTTCATAGAATTCCTTTCTAGACTATTCTTTGGTCTATCTATACCCAGTCCTTTCCTCTTTACACATTAACACTGATGAATCACCATCTTCTCCAGTGCTTCTTCCACGAGAGCATCGATGTCTAGAGCTTCCTCCGAGCGAGAGATTTTCTCCTCGGTGGGACGCAGGCTCGGATGCTTCGGCAAAAAGACGGTACAGCAGTCCTCAAAGGGAAGAATCGACGTCTCATAGGTGCCGATTTCTTCCGCGTGGCGAATGATGTCAATCTTATCCATGCCGATGAGGGGGCGGAAAATAGGCAGATCAGTCATGTGGTTTGTGACTGTAATGCCGTGAATGGTCTGGCTTGCGACTTGACCGAGATTTTCTCCTGTGATGAGAGACATGTATCCCTTCTTCTGGGCCAATCTGTCGGCAATACGCACCATAAAGCGGCGAGAGATAATCGTCATCTCTTCCTCGGGGCAGTGTTTATTGATTTCTTTTTGGATGGGCAGGAGGTTGATGGAGTGAACCTTGACCCCGTCGGTGTAGGGGCTGAGAATACGCGCAAGGTCGAGGACTTTTTCCTCAGCGCGCTCGGAAGTGAAGGGATAGGAGTGGAAGTGGATGGCGTCGACCTTCACCCCGCGCTTGGCCATAAAAAATCCTGCCACGGGGCTGTCGATTCCACCACTTAAGAGAAGAAGTCCTTTCCCATTGGTGCCAAGGGGGAGCCCTCCATAGGCTCTCTCCCGCTCGATGTAGAGATATCCATGTCCCTTGACGTCGCAATAGACGTAGATGTCGGGATTGTGGACGTCGACGGAGAGATCCTCGAAATGAGCGAGAATTGCGCCGCCAAGATGACGATTGATCTCCGGACTCTTCAAGGGATAGTTCTTGTCTGCACGGCTCGTGTGGACCTTAAAGGTGCGCACCTCATGGTCCTTCCGATACTCCTCAATGAGGGCAATCGCCGCTTCCTTGAGGCTTTGAAGGTCGTTTGCCGTCTCGATGCAGGGGCTGATGTAGACAATCCCAAAGACGTGTTTCAGGGCGCGGATGTACTCCGAGGTCTTTTCCGGGTCCCCCTCCACGTAGATTTTTCCCATTTCGTGACGTATTTCCACGGGCCCAATCTTATCGCAGACCGCTTTCATCCGCCTCGTCAAGGAATGGAGAAAGTGTTTCCGATTCTTCCCCTTGAGAACCACTTCTCCAAGACTTGCACTAATCACTCGCTTCATCCTTACCTCCCAATAATCTCCTGGACATCTTTAACCACGTCGATGAGTTCCTTTGCGAGAACTTCTGCCTCCTCCACAGAAAATTCCTCTCCCAAGCAGAGCCTCAAAGTCCCCTCTGCAAGTGTCTCAGGGACCCCAAGGGCTGCGAGTACGGGATTTTTCTTCGTCTTTTTATGGGAGGAGCAGGCGCTCGCCGTGGAGACGTAGATGTCCTTGTCTTCTAGCATGTGCAAGAGGACTTCCCCACGGGTCGAGGGAAAGCTGACACTCAGAATCGAGGGGACTGTCCCCTCTCCGTTGACCCGCATCCCGAGGTCCGCCGCGTAAAGGCGAGACAGGAGAATCTCCCGCGCCCTTTCGAGTTCTTCTCCCCTCTGTGTCCTTCTCTCTTCGACGAGCTCGAGAGCCTTTGCCATTCCGAGGATACCTGGAACATTCTCGGTCCCAGAACGGAACCCTCCTTCCTGCCCCCCTCCATATATCAGAGGATTGACGCGCACCCCATCCCGGAGATAGAGCACCCCCGTCCCCTTTGGACCATGGAACTTATGTCCACTGAGGACGAGAGAATCCACCCCTCGCCAACTTGGCAAATCCATTTTCCCCACGGCTTGGACCGCGTCAACATGGAGGTGAATCGAGGGCGACACTCCATGGACGATTCTCTCAATGTCCTCCAAGGGCTGGACCGTCCCGATTTCACTTTGAACCAAGGTGAGGCAGACGAGAAGTGTCTCCTCGTCGAGAAGAGCATTGAGGGAATCGAGGGAGATGACACCAGAGGGTTCTACCTCAACAAGGGCAATCTCATAGTCAGAGTCCTTTGCCCATTGAAGACACTGGGAAATCGAAGCGTGCTCCAGGGGGCTTGCAATGATTTTTTTGTGACGCCCCTTGTCCCTCTCCACAAGGCCTCGAATCACCGTATTATTTCCCTCGGTGGCCCCAGAGGTAAAGGTGATACCCTTCGCGGGAAGGCCAAGAATCCTTCCCATCTGCTCCCGGGCCTCTTTGAGCCGTTTCTCCATCTGCATCCCTTGGCGATGAAGAGAGGAGGGATTGGCATAGGAAGTCTCCATCGCCTCCATCATCACCTTTTGCACCTCGGGATAGACCGCCGTTGTTGCACAATGATCGAGATACATCATCGTCTTCACCTCCAAGAGCTCACGCAAAAGAAGGACCTTGACTTGCAAAGTCCTTCCACGTCTTCTTCAATACCTCGGCGATAAGCTTTGCGCCTTGGCTGTTTGGATGCACTGCATCGAAAAAATGGTTCTCCACATCGGAAAAGAGTGCGGGTTCAAAATCGATCCAAGTGAGCCCCTCTAGAGCCATGAGTTTCTCCCGAAGCATGGAAATCTTCTCGTAAAGAATCCGGTCCAAGACCCCATCGAGGGAGACGGGGCGACTCGGCAACCCAAAGAAGAGGCGCCATTGATGGTCGCGACTGATAGCCATGAGATGCTTGACCACTCCGACGAGGGCCTCGACTCCCGTCCCCATGGCACAATCGTTAGTCCCGCCTTGGACGTAAACGAAACTTCCCTCGGGCACATGGTAGGCTTCGAGGCGCGCGACAATGTGAGGAAGGGTGTCCCCATTTTGTCCTTCGTTGACGATGGTAAACCCCTCTTCTTCTAGGAGGGCGTCCCATCGAGAACTGGGGACAATCCCAAACCCTGCGCTGAGGCTATCTCCAAAGACGTACACCTTCATGCTTCGGGGAGAATCTTCCGGGTACGGATTTCTTCGAGGAAGCGTTCCTTTGCCTCGTCAAGAGACATGGCTCCAAGTTCCTCCCCGCTGCGATGACGGACGTTCACCGTCTTCGATTCCATTTCCTTTTCTCCGACGATGACCATGTAGGGAATCTTTTGAAGTTGGGCTTCGCGAATCTTGTACCCAATCTTCTCGGAACGCTCGTCGAGATGGACGCGAATCCCTGCGGCCTTCAACTCATCGCGTACGGACTTTGCGTAGTCCATGAAGCGCTCGGAGATCGGGAGGACGCGCACTTGTTCTGGGGCAAGCCACATCGGGAATTTTCCGGCAAAGTGCTCGATAAGGATTCCCATGAACCGCTCCACGCTCCCCAAGAGGGCGCGGTGGACCATGACGGGACGCGCCTTTTGACCGTGTTCGTCGATGTAGGTGAGGTCAAAACGCTCGGGCATCTGGAAGTCGAGCTGAATCGTTCCGCACTGCCAGGTCCGACCAATGGCGTCTTCGAGGTGGAAGTCAATCTTCGGACCGTAGAAGGCGCCGTCTCCTTCGTTGATGGCATAGGAGATGCCCTTTTCGTCGAGGGCTTCCTTCAGAGCGTCGATGGCCACATTCCACTGCTCATCGGTTCCCATGGAGTCCTCGGGACGGGTGGAGAGTTCCACGGTATAGGGGAAGCCGAAGGTGGTGTAGAGCTTGTCTGCCAAGTCGATGACCTTCTTAATCTCCTCGGAAATCTGAGAGGGAAGCATAAAGATGTGGGCATCGTCTTGGGTAAAGGTCCGTACGCGGAAGAGTCCATGAAGCGCGCCGGAGAGTTCGTGGCGGTGGACTTGCCCGAATTCACTGAGCTTCAAGGGGAAGTCACGATAGGAGTGCATATCTGCCTTGTACACGAGGATGGAGCCAGGGCAGTTCATGGGCTTGATGGCATAATCTTCCCCGTCGATCTTCGTGAAGTACATGTTTTCCTTGTAGTGGTCCCAGTGACCGCTCTGGTGCCAGAGAGCTTCGTTGAGGATCATCGGAGTCTTGATTTCCCCGTAGCCTTCATCTTGTTGGGTCTTGCGCCAGAAGTTTTCCAGCTCGTTTCTGAGGATCATTCCCTTGGGATGGAAGAAGGGGAATCCTGGTCCCTCTTCGTGCATGGTGAATAGGCCGAGTTCCTTCCCGAGTTTTCTGTGGTCGCGCTTTGCCGCTTCTTCGAGGCGTTCGAAGTACTCGTCCATCTGCTTCTTCTTTTCAAAGGAGATGCCGTAGATACGCTGGAGCATCTTGTTGTTTTCGTCTCCGCGCCAATAGGCTCCAGCCACCGACGTCAAGCGGAAGGCCTTGATGGACTTCACCCCTTCGAGGTGAGGTCCGCGGCAGAGGTCCACAAATTCTCCAAGGTGATAGATGGAAATCTCTTCACCTTCGGGGAGCTCTTCGATGAGTTCAATCTTGTAGGGTTGATCCAACTCCTTAAAGAGACGAAGGGCCTCTTCCCGAGAGAGGACTTCTCTCTCCATGACCGGGGCTTCCTTGACGATTTTCTTCATCTCCTCTTCGATGGCGAGAAGATCCTCGGGAGAAAAGCGATGCTCGAGATCGATGTCATAGTAGAAGCCGTTGTCGATGGCGGGCCCAATGGCAAATTTAGCCTCGGGATACAAGCGCATAATGGCATAGGCCATGAGGTGCGCCGAGGTGTGCCAGAAAATCTTCTTCCCCTCTTCGTCCTCGAACTTCACCACGCGGAAATCTCCATCTTCTTTGAGCTGTTCAGCCTTGCCCATGATTCTTCCATTCAAAACGGCTCCGAGAGAAGCGCGCTCCAGTCCTTCAGAGATGTGAGAGATGGCCTCTTTTACAGAGATGCCTTCCGCCTCTTCTCGTACACTCCCATCGGGGTAAGTTAAACGAATCATAATTCCTCCTTCTACACAAAAAAGACCCGTGTCAAAGGACGACGGGCCGTGGTTCCACCTTTATTGGTTCTCAAGTCTGTTAACGCCAGCAACGCCTTTCTCATCGAAAGGACCTCAGGGGTGGTCTTCTCAAGAACTCTACGAACTCCTCGCACCAGCCGGAGTCTCTCTGACGTGTCCTTCCTGATACTCTTCCCTTCTACGGATGAATCTCTTATCATTATACGCCCTTTGCCTTCAAGATGCAATCCCCTGCCGCCTCATAGGAAAGGGTCTCTTGCTCTCCGCTCACCATATTGCGAAGGGTGACGGAGTTCGCCTTCACTTCCTCTTCGCCGAGAACGAGGACGTAGGGCACTCCCATGGCATCGGCATATTTGAATTTCTTCCCGAGTTTTCCCGACTCGCTGTAGAGAATGACGTGGAGTCCTCTCTCACGAAGATTGCGGGTCAGGGCAATGGCTTCCTCAAACACTCCATCCATGGGGATGACCATGGCATCGGCGACCTTCGTCTCCTTCTCTTTGAGGATTCCGGCATCTTTCAGTTGGAAAAAGAGGCGGGAGAGGCCAATGGAAATCCCCACGCCGGGTAAGTGTTGCTTCGTGTAATACCCTGCGAGATTTTCATAGCGCCCGCCAGAGCAGACGCTTCCCAGTTCTGGAGCGTCGACGAGGGAGGTCTCGAAGACGGCGCCAGTGTAGTAATCGAGTCCTCGCACGATGGAAAAGTCGATGCAAAGATGATTGTCCTCAATGCCCAACAGCTTGGCGTAGCAGAGGATTCTCTTCATCTCGTCAATGCCGGTCTTAAAATCCTCGCCTCCGTCAAAGCGATTTTCCAGAGCTTCGAGTTTTTCCTCGTTACTTCCCTCGATGTCGAGAAGGGCAAAAATCTCATCGCAGTGCGCCCCTTCTCCCGCTTCCGTGAGGAGCTCTCGAAGTTTGTCGTCCCCAATCTTTTCGCGCTTATCGAGGATGCCCATGGTGGCGAGGGGATCGGCAACCCCAATGGCCTCAAGAGCGCCACTCATCATCTTCCTGTGATTGATGCGAATGACGAATTCCCCAAAGGCGAGGCGTCGAAAGATTTGCTCAATGATGGCGACGACTTCCGCGTCGTGATAGACGTCGAGGGAACCATTGCCGATGATGTCGATATCCGCCTGGTAAAACTCCCGGTAGCGACCGCGCTGGTTTCTCTCCCCACGATAGACCTTGGCAATATGGTAACGGCGGAAGGGGAAGGAAAGATCTGAATAGTGTTGGGCCACATAGCGGGCCAAGGGAACGGTGAGGTCAAAGCGCATGGCCATTTCCGTCTTCCCACTCTCCAACTGGTAAACCTGCTTTTCTGTCTCCCCGCCCCCTTTTGCCAAGAGGACCTCTCTCTTCTCGAGGACCGGGGTATCCAAGGGCAAGAATCCGAAGGACTCGTAGGTGGAACGCACCACCTCGACCATCTCGTCAAAGAGAAGTTGATCCTTTGGAAGAAGTTCCCAAAATCCGGGAAGGGTGGATGGTTTTACAATGTCACTCATAGTCCTTTTCCTTTCTGTCCTCTTTGAAACAACGCATAGAGCGCAATGGACGTGGCCACTGCCGCATTGAGGCTCTCCACCTCTCGCTCCAAGGGAATCGTCGCCGGCGTATCAACGAGATTTTTTGTCTCCTCAGAGAGTCCATGGGCCTCATTGCCCACGATGAGAATCGCATCTTCTAAGAGATCAATCTCCTCGAGAGGTCTTCCGCCGTGGGCCTCGAGGGCAATAATGTGAGTTCCTTCTTCGCGCTTTTTCCAAAGCCATGAAGGTTCCACTTTCTGACGGAAGGGAATTCTTAGAATGCAACTTGCCGAGGCGCGTAAGACCTTGGGATTGTAGACGTCACAACACCCTTCGCCCAGAAGAATCTCTCGAACCCCAAAGGCCGCCGCCGATCGAAAAATCGTTCCGAGGTTGCCCGGGTCCTGGACGCCGTCTAAAAAGAGGCGCAGCCCCCTCCCCTCGGAGGCGCTTTCTACAAACCGTCTGTAGATGCCCAAAATCCCCTGGGGCGACTGGGCCTTTGAGAGACTCTCAAAGAGACGATCGTCGAGGACGATGACCCGTCCGCCTCGCCCCTGTACAGCTGAGAGAATCTCTTCATAGTCCCCTTCGCGATTCTCGCTGACTACCACCTCGTGAGGCGGGTGGGTCGTGAGACTCTCCTTGATGATGACGGGCCCTTCGAGGAGAAAATGCCCCTCTTTATTCCGCCCTTGTAGGAGGAGGCGAAGGTGTTTCATCACGTCGTTTTTTGACGAAGTGATTCTCTTACGCATTGGCCCGTTCCACTTCGCGGACCCGCTCATCGGAGCCGAGGATGACCACCAAGTCATGTTCCTGGAGCACTTCATCGGCATAGGGGGAGACGATGATGTCCCTATCCCGTTCGATAGCCACGACACTGACGCCATAGCTGTTGCGCACATCGAGCTCTGCCAAGCTCTTGTTGACCCAGTCCCTTGGTACCGTCGTCTCAATCATGGAGAACTCGGAAGAAATCTGGATGTAGTCCAAGATATTCTTACTCGTCAAGTTATGGGCGACGCGGTAGGCCATGTCCCTTTCGGGATAGATAATCTTGTGCGCTCCGAGTTTTTCCAGGATGTTTCCCTGGCGAAGAGTTGTCGCCTTCGCGACGATGTAGTCGATTCCCGCTTCCTTCGCGGCGAGTGTTCCCATCACCGACGCTTCGAGATTTGACCCGATGGCAATGACGGCGACATCAAAATTCTTGAGTCCCAAGTCTGCGACTTCTGCCTCGTCCATGATGTCACACTGGACCGCCGTGGTCACCTCGTCGCTGATGGCGCGTACCTTATCGTAGTTTTCATCGACGACGAGAACTTCATTTCCAAGTTCTGCGAGGGTGGTGGCCACCGTATTTCCAAAGCGCCCACACCCCATGATAACGAATGATTTCATAGCTGACCTCTCTATCCAATGAGAAGGGATCCCTCTGCATAGCGAATCTTCTTTTTCTTTGCGCGACGACCAATCCCAAGGGCCAAGGTGGTGGGACCGACGCGGCCTAAGAACATGGTAAAACTCAAGACGACCTTACTTGCCGTCGACAAATCCTCGGTAATTCCTCGAGAGACCCCCACCGTTGCAAAAGCCGAGACACATTCATAGAGGATGTCCACGAAGGAGAACCGATCCCGTTCGATCACCGTCACCGTACAGGTGACGACGATGACGACGAGAATGCAGATGAACGCCATGACAAAGGCCTTTCGGATGACTTGATTCGAAATCGTCCTGCGTTGGTAGACCACCTGGTCCTCTCCCTTGATCACCGCAAGGGTGGTGAAAAAGAGAACGCCCACCGTCGTCGTCTTCAAGCCCCCGGCCGTAGACCCTGGAGAGCCTCCAATGAACATGAGGATGATCAAGAGAAAGGCAGAAGCCGTGCTGAGCCCGGAGAGATCGATGGAGGAAAATCCCGCGGTTCTGGCAATGGTGGATTGAAATGCGGCGGCGAGGACCTTTCCTCCAACGTCGAGTTGTCCCAGGGTCTTTTCGTTGGACCACTCCAGGGCGAGAAGTCCAAGGGTCCCCCCGATGAGAAGGACTGCAGACGTCACCAGGACGAGTTTTGTGTGCATAGAAAAATTGCGGTAGCGACGTTTCTGTGCCACGTCGACGTAGACCCCAAATCCGAGCCCGCCGATGATGACAAGTCCCATGATGGTGAGATTGACCACCACGTGGGTCTGGTAGGGGATGATGGAGCTTCCAAGTAAGTCAAATCCCGCGTTACAAAATGCGGACACCCCATGGAACACCCCGTAGATGATGCCGAGTTTCCATCCGTATTGAGGAATGAAGCAGGCGCTTAAGATGACGGCGCCCACGCTCTCGATGGCGATGGTGACGCTCACCACGTATTTAATGAGGCGCACCACCCCAGACATGGAGACGGCGTTTAACTGTTCACGAATGGCCAAACGCTCTTTGAGTCCAATGCGGCGCCGTAGAATCATAGAGATGAGGGCAATGATGGTCATCGTCCCAAGTCCCCCAATCTGAATGAGGGTGATGATGACGAGCTTCCCAAACCAACTCCACCCCACCGCGGTATTGCGCACCACAAGACCGGTGACGCAGGTCGCCGAACTCGAGGTGAAGAGGGCATCCACAAAGGGCACCCACGTCCCATCTGCCGAAGAAATGGGGAGGGAAAGGAGAACTGCCCCGAGGAGAATCAACGCCCCAAAGGTCATCCCGAGAACCATCGGTGGATTGTGCCGCAGGCGAATGAATAATTGACGTAAGACTTTCATAGTACACCTCTGCGCAAAAAAGAAAGAAGCCCCCGAAAGGACTTCTTTGCTCTTTTAGGGTGGAAGCTTATCTGGATTCCTTTGCCAATTGGACGAGATCGGCGAAAGCCTTTTCGTCGTGAATTGCCAGCTCAGAAAGCATCTTACGGTTAATTTCCACGCCAGCCTTCTTCAGGCCATCAATGAACTTGCTGTAGCTCATGCCGTGTTGACGGGTTGCTGCGTTGATACGCGCAATCCAGAGGCGACGGAATTCTCTCTTACGAAGCTTACGACCGATGAACGCATAGTTCATGGACTTCATCACCGCTTGGTTTGCGGTGCGGTAGAGCTTCGACTTTGCTCCGAAGTATCCCTTTGCTTGCTTTAAGATTTTCTTGTGCTTTTTCTTCGCATTAACAGCTCTCTTAACTCTTGCCATGACTTTACCTCCTCGGTTACGGGATCATGCGATCAATACGACGTTGATCGCCAGGGCTGACCAAACTCGACTTACGGAGGTTGCGAATTCGCTTTGCCGTCTTCTTCCCAGTGATGTGGCTCTTGTATGCCTTGAAACGCTTAATCTTTCCGCTACCGGTTCTGGTGAATCTCTTCGCGCTCGCGCGATGCGTCTTCATCTTACCCATGGATTTCCTCCTTAATTCTCCGCCTTGGGAGATAAGAACATGACCATGCTCCTGCCCTCCATCTTCGGCTTTTTATCAACTTGTCCAACCTCAGAGATCGACTCCACGAACTGGTCGAGGACCTCACGCCCAATCTCCGTGTGGCCCATTTCCCGACCGCGGAAGCGCACGGAAACCTTGACGCGGTCCCCGTTTTGCAAGAATTCCTTGGCTCTTTTCGCCTTGGTCTGCAGGTCATGGGTCTCGATGTTCGGAGTCAAACGAAGTTCCTTCACCGTAATCGTACGTTGACGCTTCTTCGACTCTTTCTCTTTTTTAATCATGTCGTACTTGTACTTGCCATAGTCCAAGATGCGACAAACCGGCGGCTTCGCCTGTGGCGCAATCTTTACGAGGTCAAGCTTTGCGCGATCGGCAAGCTCCTGGGCCTTTTCCACAGAAATGACGCCCACTTGATTCCCTTGGTCGTCGATCAAGCGTACTTCTTTGTCTCTGATTTCATCGTTGATCTGCAGTTCTTTAATCTCCAAGCACCTCCAGTGTCAAAAAAATACGCGGGCATAGAAATGCCCGCGAACGATCCCAATGGTGGGTTCTAAGATGACCTTAAAACTTTCGTCGTAAGGTGAGAAGCGGTCCTTCTACTTGAGTACTCGATGAGTATAGCACGAAGACGCGTCCCTGTCAAGCTTCTTCTTGATTTTCTCCCTCTTCGTGCCTTCCGTCTAAGACGGCGTTTAACTTTGCGTGAAGCAAATCGATGGCCACGGAGTTGTAGCCCCCTTCAGGGATGATGATGTCCGCATAGCGCTTTGAGGGCTCCACGAATTGCAAATGCGCAGGGCGCACCGAACTCATATATTGCAAGATGACGGATTCGAGACTCCGTCCCCGCTCCTTCATATCTCGAAGAATACGGCGAATAATCCGCACGTCAGAATCCGTATCCACGAAGACTTTGATGTCCATCCGCTCTCGCAAAATCTCCTCGGAGAGGATGAGAATCCCCTCGAGGATGAGGATTTCTCTTGGTTCGACGGTCTCCGTCTCCTTCTTCCGGTTGTGTTGTTCAAAGTCGTAGATGGGTTTTTCAATGGAACGACCCGCCAAGAGTTCGTCGAGGTGCTCCACGAGAAGGGCGTTGTCAAAGGCGAGGGGATGGTCGTAGTTCGTCTTGATGCGCTCTTCATAGGGGACGTTGGTCTGTTCCTTGTAGTAACTGTCCTGAGAAATGACGGCAATGCGCGACGGATCGATGCGAGAAAAGAGCTCTTCAGTAACGGTGCTCTTTCCCGAACCACTTCCCCCAGCAATCCCAATAATCAACGGCTTTTTCACTCTTCGTCCTCCCTCTTTCGGATGAGATCTCCTGCGCGAACTGGTTCCCCATGGTAGGCAATGAAAAACCGCTGCCGCGCCACATTCGCCACCTCAATGGGGTCTCCTTCTTCATTATACATCCTTCCGAGGACGCGAGTCACCGTGTCTTTGCCCGGCCCAAAGATTTCCACTTCGTCGGCGGGATAGAGACGATTTCGTTGCTCGACGAGAATCCGCTTGTTCTCCTCATCCACCTCGAGGACGCGACCCACAAAGGCGTAGGGTCTGATGTAGGAAGAGTTTGCCGTGACCAGGGCTTCATCCTTTGGATGGCCGTAATAAAACCCGGTGGTGTAGGCGCGGTGGGAGACCTTCTCCACTTCCTCCACCCATTCTGTGACGTCGGCATTTGGATCTTCACAGAGGGCATCGAGGGCGTGGCGATAGGCGCGGACCACGGTCGCGATGTAAAAGGCGCTCTTGACGCGTCCTTCAATCTTGAGGCTCACAACCCCTGCGTCGACAAGATCTCTCAGGTGAGAAATCATCGAGAGGTCCTTGGAATTAAAGAGAAACGTTCCGTCCTCTCCCTCGACGACGGGAAAATACTCCCCGGGTCGCTTCTCCTCCATAAGCGCATATTTGTAGCGACAGGGTTGGGCACAATCTCCGAGGTTCGCATCCCGGCCCGTCATGTAGTTGCTGATGACGCAGCGCCCCGAATAGCTCATGCACATAGCGCCGTGGACGAAGGTCTCCAGTTCAATCCCATCCCCTACCCGGTTGTGAATCTCACGAATTTCTTCCAGTGAAAGTTCTCGGGCGAGGACGACCCGCTCCGCCCCTAACTCTCCCCAAAACTTCACCGTTTCCGCGTTGGTGATGGAGGCCTGTGTACTCATGTGAATGGGAAGGTTCGTACTCCGTTTGACCATCTGAAACATTCCCGGATCTGCAACGATGAGGGCATCGACGCCGAGGCTTTCCAATTCCTTGGCGTAGTCCTCCACCCCTTCGATGTCCTCGTCGTGGCCGATGATGTTCATGGTCACATAGAGTTTCTTTCCTCGTTCGTGGACGTAGGAGATGGCCTCTCGCAACTCCTCCGTTCCAAAATTTTTCGACGCCTTTCGCAGTCCAAAGGCAGAGCCGCCTAAGTAAACGGCATCGACTCCGTAATCGATGGCGGTCTTGAGTTTTTCCATGTCCCCTGCGGGGGCTAAGAGTTCAACGTGCTTCATCATTCTCCTTCACCACGAGCATTCCATCCCCCACGGGAAGGATGCAACTCTTCCATGCCTCGTCATTTGAAATGGTGACGAGGAGCTTCTTCAAACGTTTCACGATGGTAATCTTTCGCCTCTTGAAGAGTTTCTTATTCGAGAGCATCCCCTGATAAAGGACGTCGTCAAAGATAATCATCCCCCCGGGGGCCAAGAGGCGCCGGCTCTCTTCCCAATAGTGGAGATATTGCGCCTTTGCCGCATCGATAAAGATGGTATCAAAGCCGGGGCTCAAGGTCTTCATATGAGAAAAGGCATCGCCCTCGAGAACCTGAATCTGAGGAAGTCCCCTCAAATAGGCCTTGGCGCGTATGGCACGACTTGGCCAGTGCTCGATGGTGATGAGTTCCTCACACCCCGAGGCATGTGCCATGAGGGCGGCACTGTAACCGAGACACGTCCCAAGTTCTAGGATGCGCCGTGGCTTTTGCGCCGCCACGAGAAAGTGAAGAACCCTTGCGCTCTCCCTTTCGAGGATGGGGAGGTCCTCCTCCTCACAGATGGCCCTAAGACGACGTAAGACTCCCTTCTCCTTTTGATAGAGGTCCCTCAGAAATTCTTCGACATGCTCCTCCACGATCCCTGCCATACTTGCCTCCGTGAAAAAAGAGAATCCGTATTACGAATTCTCCTTGTTCTTTTCTCTCTTTTCTTGCTTGAGTTCCATGAGAACCGGCAAAATCATCGGGTTGCGCTTCGTCTTCTTAAAGAGGAAGGTGCGCAAGTCGTCGCGGATACTTCCCTTGATGGTGTTCCAATCCATGGACTTGGACTTGAGGTTCTTCGCGATGCTCTTGTAGACGAGGCTGCGCGCTTCGTTCATGAGATCGCCGCTCTCTTTGACGTAGACAAAGCCCCGAGAGATGATATCCGGGCCGCTGACGATGCGGCGGCGTCTCTTATCCAGAGTGACGACGACGACGATGAGTCCATCTTCTGCAAGGTGACGGCGGTCCCGAAGGACGACGCTTCCCACGTCGCCGATTCCATTTCCATCCACCATGACCTCTCCTGCAGGCACTTCTGCGCCCACCTTCGCCCCTTGTTGGGTAATCTCCAGGGGAGTTCCGTTTTGAAGGAGGAAGATATTCTTTTCATCGTGGCCCATTTTCTTAATGATTTCCGCGTGTTTCTTCAAGTGCCGCACTTCCCCGTGAACAGGGATAAAGTACTTGGGCTTGATAAGGCTGTAGAAGAGTTTGAGTTCTTCTTGGCAGGCGTGGCCCGAGACGTGAATCTCCGAAAGAGATTCGTAGATGACGCGAACCCCTTGCTCCATGATGTTATTGATGACGCCGGAGACCGCGTTCTCATTTCCAGGGATGGGGTGGGCACTTAAAATGACCACGTCGTCGTGACGAAGCTTAATCTTGTTGTGCTCCCCTTGAGAGATTCGAGTCAGAGCGCTCATGGGCTCCCCTTGGGATCCAGTGGTGATGAGGACGAGTTGATGAGGATTGTACTTGCCCATGTCCTTGAGATCCACCATGGTGTTGGGTTTGACCCGTAGATAGCCGAGGCGCTCTGCAGTGCCCATGACGTTTAACATGGAGCGACCCGAGAGGACCACCTTGCGGTTGTACTTTTCCGCCGCGTTGATGATTTGTTGAATGCGGTGGACGTTGGATGCGAAGGTGGCGATGATGATGCGGTTGCGGGTCAGCATCCCAAAGAGGCGATCGAAGGTTTCCCCGACCTTGGATTCACTCATGGTGTATCCAGGACGAAGGACATTCGTCGATTCACTCATGAGGGCCAAGACCCCTTCATTCCCGATTTCGCCAAGACGATTGAGGTCAATCGGCTTTCCTGAAATCGGAGTGAAGTCTACCTTAAAGTCTCCCGTATGGACAATGGTCCCGAGAGGGGTGCGAATGGCGAGAGCCGAGGAATCGGGAATCGAGTGATTGACGCGAATCCACTCCACCTCAAAGCGTCCAATCTTCACCTTTTGTCCGTGGCTGACGGTGTGCATTTCCGTGCGAAGGAGGCGATGTTCCTTCAACTTATTTTGAAGAAGGCCAAGGGTGAGCTTCGTTCCATAAATGGGAAAATCCACTTGCTTTAAGACATAGGGAATTGCCCCAATGTGGTCTTCGTGGCCGTGGGTAAGAATGAGGGCCTTGATCTTGTCCTTCTTTTTCTTGAGGTATTCGACGTCTGGGATGATGACGTCGATTCCTGGATAGTCGGAATCGGGAAAGGTCATCCCGCAGTCGATGATGATGATTTCGTCCTTGTATTCGAGAAGAGTCATGTTCTTCCCGACTTCTTTTAAGCCCCCGAGGGGGATAATCTTTAATTTATGGTTATTCTTCACGAGCATCTCCTTTTACGCTGTCTTTGCAGTCGGAGCAGTATCCGTAGAATTTCAAATTATGGTCCATAATGAGAAAGTCTTCCTTCTGCTCAATTTCTGATTCCAGCTGGTCGAGATGATCCAATTCCACTTCCATCACCTTGTGACACTTCAGGCAAATGAGGTGGTGGTGGTAGTGCCCTTTGCCCGTCTCTTTGAGCTCATAGCGGGCCACTTGGTCGTCAAAGGAGATTTTATAGAGAAGTCCCAGTTCTTCAAAGAGTTGCACCGTACGGTAGACGGTGGCGATGCCAATCTCCCCGTCTTTTTTCGATACAATCTCGTAGACCTCTTCGGAGGATAGATGCTTGTCGCGATGATTGAGGAACACTTCGTAGACCTCCCATCGCTGGTTTGTAAACTTGTACCCATGGTCCTTCAAGAGATTGCGGACCATGTCGAGGTTATAATCCATCGCTCCTCCTTCCCTATTCTTCCATCTCTTCGCGAAGCTCTTCATAGGCCTTGGAGACGATCTCGAGTTCGTCGTCCTCAATGCCTACGAGAACCTCTTCTCCTTCCCCATCCCGCTCAATGCGCAGGATGTAGATGTAACCTTCTTGATCATCTGCTGAAATCATGGCCACATAGTTTGACTCGTCAACGGCGAACGTCGCCTCGACGAGAAACTCTTGGGCTCTTCCTTCTTCGTCGTAGAAGACTTGTCTTTGCAACCTCATTCCTCACTTTCGAGAATCCAAGTAGAGTTGTAGAATCTCGGCCGCCGCAATCTTGTCCACAATGGGCCGATGTTCTTTCCTCTTCACGCCAGATGCGAGTAAGAGGTCGTGTGCGCTCACCGTCGTTAAACGTTCGTCTACGAAGGTGATGTCGAGAGGATAGTCATGTTTTAATGCGTTGATAAAGCGGAGCACCTTCTTGGCTTGGGCGCTCTCGTGATTGTTCAAGTGTTTCGGGTTTCCCACGACGACGTGGCTCACCCCAAGCTCTTCAATCATCTGCCGAAGGGCCATCACATCCTTCCACTTTCCTTGACGATGGAGGACGTCATAGGGCTGGGCGATGGTCGCCGTCGGATCGCTGATGGCAATGCCAATGCGGGCATCGCCGACGTCTAGACCCATGTAGGGATGGTTCATCAAATCACCTTAATGCAAAATTCTGGACACACGGTGGCGCAGTACCCACAGAGGATGCACCGCTCGTTTGGCGTGGCGCGTCCGTCGACGACTTCAATGCCTCCTTGGACGCAGCGCCTCTCACAATTTCCACAGCCGATGCAATAGTCGGCGACAATGAGGCGGCGAGGCTGTTTTTGAATTCTCTGTTTCGCATCCTCGTCCACGGCGTCGTCGAGAAAGAAGGAACAGTTAAAGTCTACTTCTTCGAGGCTCTGCATCCCAACGGCAACGGCGTCGATCTCCCTTTGACTCTTCACATAGGTGAGACTCTCCAGGGCTTGGCGCTGGAGATGTCCTCCACCGAGGGCCTTCATCGTATAGACCCCAACGCCCCGCTCTTTCAAGGCGCGAATGACGGTGAGCATCTCGTCTCGCGTCCCATCTTGGATGCCAATCCCACGAAGATTAAAGATGGGATGGACCACTTCAATCTCCTCGTAACGCTTCGTCGCTTCGACGCAGCGAATGAAGTGGGTGGAAATCCCCGTGGCCCGGATGAGCCCGCGGTCCTTGGCCTTTGCGAAGTAGCGGAGCGCCTCTTCGTGACCGCGCAAGGTGTGTTCGCTCTCCTGTTCGTGGAGCAAGAAGATGTCGATGTAGTCCGTCCCCAATTCTCGAAGGGCTTTTTCGAGACTCTCTTTCGCCGTCGCCTCGTCATAGGCGTAGCACTTCGTCGCGATGACGAGTTTACTCCGATCGATGGACTTCAGCGCCTCGCGAATGTAGTGGTAATTCTCATAGATCTCGGCGGTGTCGAGGAAATTGACCCCGCGCTCATAGGCATGGACGATGAGTCCCGCTCCCTCTTTGGTAGGGAGATTGGCCTGAAATGGGGTCATTGTGAGCGTGCCAAAACACAGGCGCGATACTTCGATGCCTGTGCGTCCAAGTTTCTGTGTCACGGATGCCTCCTATCAAAAGAGAGATGGGACCTGCCCATCTCTGTACTAGCGCTGAAGATAGGATTTTAGAAGCTCTGTAAGGAGTTCATCCCTCTCTACCTCTTGGATGGTAGAGCGTGCATTGTCATAACTCGTAATGTACGTGGGATCTCCGGAAAGAATGTAGCCGATGATTTGATCCACAGGCGCATATCCCTTTTCTTCTAGAGCGTCATAGACTGCATTGAGAATGGCTTTGATGCGAGCCGTCTCAAGAGCTTGCTTCTCAAATACTTGGGTTTCAAAATTTCTTTCGCTCATGCTATCCCTCCATAGCCTTTATTATAGCACACAAACAAGGAGCCTGGGAGAAAAACAAAGAAAAGAGCCCCCGAGGGGACTCTTTATTCTGCGAGAAAGCCGTCGACAGCTTGAAGGGCTTCGTCGAGTTTTTCTCGTTGGCGACCGCCGGCAGTGGCAAAGTCTGGGCGACCACCGCCTCCGCCTCCACAAATCTTCGCCACGCGACCAATGAGTTTGCCCGCGTGAATGCCCTCTTTCACATACTCCTTCGACGCGGTACAGGCGAGGAGCACCTTCCCATCCTCTTGGCCGGACCCGAGGACCACCACGAGGGGAGCGTGTTGATCGCGAAGTTTCTCTGCGAGATTTCGCAGTTGTTCCGCATCGAGGCCATCTTGCGAGATGGCGAGGACGCGTTTTCCCTTGACCTCATGAATCTGTTCCGAGACGTCGGCGAGTTGTGCGCTGGCCTTTGCCTCTTTCAGTGCACGCAGTTCTTGGCGCAATTCCTTGGCCTCGTCCATAAGGCCTTGGACTCTTTCCTGAACCTGCTCGGGACGCACCTTCGTGAGGGCACTGAGCTCTGTTTCACGGGCTACGAGTTCTTGGAGATAGTGATAAACCCCTTCTCCCGTCAAGGCTTCAATCCGGCGGACCCCCGCGGCGACCCCGGACTCGGAGAGAATCTTGAAGATGCCGATATCCGAGGTCTGGTTGACGTGGGTTCCTCCGCAGAGCTCCTTGGAGAAATCTCCCATGCTTACAACGCGGACGTCGTCACCATATTTGTCCTCGAAGAGACCTACGGCGCCAGAGGCCTGGGCCTCATTGTAACTCATGTGCTCCACGACGACGGGAAGGCGCTCGTAAATCTTTTCGTTGACGAGGGACTCAATCTTCTTAAGGTCCTCGGCGTTCACGGCTTCGTAGTGGGTGAAGTCAAAGCGCATCCCCCTCGGCGTCACTTCGGACCCCGCCTGATTGACGTGACTGCCAAGGACTTCCTTCAGGGACTTGTGCAAGAGGTGGGTCACCGAGTGGTTGCGCTCCGTCGCACGGCGCAGGTGTTCATCGATCTTGACGCGCACCTCTCCAAGACGTGCCGTCCCCTCACTCATGCGAACGCGGTGAATGATGACCCCACTCTTCGATTTGCGGGTGTCGAGGACCTCGGCGGAGAAGTCGTCTCCCTCAATCCAGCCTCGATCTCCCACTTGTCCCCCACCTTGGGGGTAGCAGACGGTTTGATCGAGGATGAAAATCCCCTCGTCCCCATCATGCAACTCGCAGTTTTCCAGGTTGTCGTCGAGGATGGCGAGGAGGATTGCCGGGCACTGATGGGCCTCATAGCCCACGAACTTCGTCTCGTAGGCTGCCAGGGCATCGGAGCGATCGGTGTGGGACCAACCGATGTTATCCGAGTCATCCCTCGCGGCGCGGGCGCGCTGACGCTGCTCTTCCATCTCCCGATGGAAGGCCTCTTCGTCGACGGAGAACCCCTCTTCTTCGGCCATTTCTTGGGTCAAATCGAAGGGGAATCCGTAGGTGTCATAGAGGCGGAAGGCATCTTCCCCAGAGAGCACGCTCTTGCCTTCTTCTCTCAAGGCGTCGAGGCGTCCCGCGAGAAGCTGCATGCCCTGGTCGATGGTGGCCAGGAACTTTTCCTCTTCCCGGAGAATGACACGCCCAATCATCTCTTTGTTTTCCTTGAGGTTTTCGTAGTGTTCTCCCCAGGAAGCGATGACTTTCTCCGCAAGGGTGGATAAGAAGGGCTCCTCGATGCCCAAGAGGCGACCATGGCGCGCAGCACGACGGATGAGACGACGGAGAACATAGCCTCGCCCTTCGTTGGAGGGAACGACAGAGTCGCCGATAAGGAAGGTCATGGCGCGAATGTGGTCGGTGATGACCCGCACGGAGATGTCCTTCTTTTCGTCGCTTCCATAGGCATAACCACTTTGGGCCTCGATGGCGCGCAAGACGTCTTGGATGGCATCGATCTCGAAGATGTTCTTCGTCTCTTGGAGAACCGTGGCAATCCGTTCGAGCCCCATCCCCGTATCAATATTCGGGTGATCCAAGGGGTGATACTCTCCCGCTTCATCCTTATCGAATTGGGTGAAGACGAGGTTCCACACCTCGATAAACCGGTCGCACTCACAGCCAGGCTTGCAATCTTCACATCCACAACCGTGCTCTTCTCCCCGGTCGACGTAAATTTCCGAGCAGGGGCCCGAGGGACCGACTTCGAGTTCCCAGAAATTGTCCTCTTTGCCAAGGCGCACAATGCGTTCTTCGGGAATGCCCACTTCATCTCTCCAGATGGCATAGGCTTCGTCGTCTTCGTGGTAGACGGTCACCCAGAGTTTTTCAGGGTCGAGTTCGAGATTCTTTGTGAGAAATTCCCAGGCCCAGGCCGTCGCTTCGTGTTTGAAGTAATCCCCAAAGGAAAAGTTTCCGAGCATCTCAAAGAAAGTGGCGTGGCGATCCGTGTGCCCCACGTTCTCAATATCTCCCGTGCGCACACACTTTTGACAGGTGCTGACACGCTTCGAAGGGGGCACCTCTTCTCCCGTGAAAAACTTCTTCATCGGCGCCATCCCCGCCCCGATGAGCAGAAGTGACTTATCATTTTTCGGGACGAGGGACGCACTTGGGAGAATCAAGTGCTCCTTCAAGGCGAAAAAATCTAAAAATTCTTTACGAATTTCATGTAATCCTAATCGTTTCATCATTTCATCCTTCCCAGCCAGTTCTTCTGGTTCCTTTTGCTATTATAACGGTTTTTCTACCCTCTTGCACGAAATCCGTGGACAAATGGTGTTAAAAAAGCGCACGCCCAAGGTCAATGCACCTTGTGACGCGCGCGGTTTTCTCGGTATTTCATCATGAAGAAATCCTTGAGGATGAGAAGAATGGAGACGAAGGGCACCGAGAGGATCATCCCCCCTACCCCAAACATCCCACCACCGATGACGATGCACAAAAGGATGAGAAGGGGGTGCATCCCCGTCCGATTCCCAAGGATTTTCGGAGCCATGAGGTTATTTTCTGCCCACTGTAAGAAGATGAAGAAGACGAACACCCAGAAGGCCTTCATCTTGGAGTCGATGGCAGCAAAAATCACCGCAGGCAAGAGCCCCAAGAAGGGGCCGATGTAGGGAATGATGTCCGCGATGCAGGTGATGACGCCGATAACGATGGCGAAATCCACCCGTAAAATCAAGAGCATGATGGTGGTCCCAAAGCCCACGAAGAGGGCGAGGAGGAGTTTTCCCTTCACAAATTCTTGCAAGGACATGTCCATCTTCGAGGCCAAGTAGAGGATGTCCGACTTATAGGGCTTCGGCAGAGAGCGAAGCACGAGGCCGCGGAACCGCTCCTTGTCGGCGCAAAAATAGAAGGAGAAAATCAGGATGAGGACGAAGCTCACGAGTTTTGAGAGAAGATTCGTAATCCCCGAGGCGATGGAGCGCAGCTGCTCCCCAGATTGGAGTTGGACTTGCTCCAGTACTTTATTGAGAGACGCATTGATGGCGTCGATGATGGGATCGACCCGAAGATTCGTCCGACTCCCAAAGGAGGCGAGGGCCTTCTCCACCTCCGTGGACCAAATCTTCACATAACTTGGAATGGCGGCAAAGAGATTTCGCAGCTCTGTCACCGTCCGCGGGAGGACCACTACGGCGAGAAGGGCAAAGACCACCGCCGTCACCACGTAGACGAGAAGGACGCCATAGCGCCGTTGTAGCCCCTTGGCTTCGAGGTTACTGACCAGGGGATTCATGACGTAGGCGATGATGACAGAAATCGCCATGGCCCCCAAGGTATTCCCGATGATGGGATAGCGACGCAAGATCGCCGCCGCAAAATAGATGACGACGAGAAACGCCACGCACTTGGCGACGAATTTCAGGTCGATATTGATTCTTCGCCGTCTCTCGATGTATTGATTTCCGATGTTGATGAGGTAGTAAATGGCGAGACAGAGAAGTACCGTCCCAAGGATGGCCCAGCTCAGGTGAAGAAAGTCTCCACTGACTGGAAATATCAGCCCATTCGTCATTGGCGTCACCTCCAAAAAAAGAAGGTTCCCAAGGAACCTTCCATCACAGTCTTAGTCTTCCTCGTGGCCGTGGTCATGAAGATGTTCGTCATCGAAATTCACATCCTCAAGTCCAGGAATCTCCACGCCAGATTTTTTGGAGTAATCGAGAAGGGCGGCTTTAATCGCCTGCTCGGCCAAGACGCTACAGTGCATCTTCACAGGGGGAAGTCCATCGAGAGCTTCGGCGACGGCTTTGTTGGTGAGCTCCATCGCCTCTTCAATGGATTTTCCCTTAATGAGCTCCGTCGCCATGGAGGAGGAGGCAATTGCCGACCCACATCCGAAGGTTTGGAACTTCACATCGCGAATGATGCCATCCTCAATGTCCAAGAAAATCTTCATAATGTCGCCACACTTGGCGTTTCCCACTTCTCCAACTCCAGAGGCATTCTCGAGAGAGCCCACATTACGAGGGTTTTGGAAGTGGTCCATGACTTTTTCAGAATACAGCATAGTTCCTCCTCTTATTTTACCATAGCCTCGTGATAGAGGGGACTCATATCCCGCAGACGCTGGACAATTTGTGCCACCTGTTCAATCACGTAATCCGCATCTTCCTTGGTGAATTCTTCGTTGATGGATAGGCGTAAAGACCCGTGTGCAATTTCGTGGGGCAGGCCAATGGCCAAGAGCACGTGAGAGGGATCGAGGTCACCGGAGGTGCAGGCACTTCCGCTGGATCCACAGATTCCCGCCGCGTCTAAGAAGAGCAACAGCCCCTCCCCTTCGATGAACTCAAAACTCATGTTGAGGTTACCCGGCAGACGACGGTCTCCCCGGGGCCCGTTGAGCTTCACGTGGTCGACTTTCTTCAAGATGCCGTCAATGAGATAGTCGCGCATCTCGGAGAGGCGTTTTGCATAAGAGTCGATGTCCTTGGTCGCCTCTTCCATGGCCACCCCAAGACCGACCATCGCCGCCACGTTTTCCGTCCCCGCCCGACGTCCGCGCTCTTGGCCGCCGCCGTGAATGAGGTTCGGAAGGGTGAGTCCCTTTCTCACGTAGAGAGCCCCGATGCCCTTGGGCCCGTGAATCTTGTGCCCGGAGAGACTCAAGAAGTCGACACCGAGTTCCTTCACGTCGATGGGGACATTGCCCACCGCTTGCACCGCGTCGGTATGGAAGAGGACGTTGTGCTTCTTTGCAATGGCCGCCAACTCCTTGATGGGCTCGATGGTGCCAATCTCATTGTTCGCAAACATGATGGAGATGAGGACGGTGTTGTCCTTGATGGCATTCTCCAAATCCTCGGGGCGAACAAATCCCTCTTCGTCCACGGGGAGGTAGGTGACCTCGGCTCCGTGTTTTTCCAGGTATTCGGCGGTGTGTAAGATGGCGTGATGCTCGATGGCGGAGGTGATGATGTGGTTGCCCTTCTTGGCGTAGCCATCGATGACCCCTTTGAGGACCCAGTTATCCGATTCGGAGCCACCGCCGGTGAAGAAAATCTCTCGGGGTTCGGCTCCTAGTCCTCGGGCGACTTTCTCCCGGGCCTCCTCCACGGCTTCCTTCGCCTTTTGCCCGTGGGTGTAGATGCTCGAAGCGTTGCCGTATTCTTCTTTCAAATAGGGCATCATCGCATCGAGAACCACCGGCGAAATCTTCGTCGTCGCTGCATTGTCCAGATATAAGAAGCGTTCCATTGTTCCTCCTTACATATCCGCCAAGGACACGGAATCCATCACCGATTCGATGCCCTTTCGTAGTGTGTCTAAAATATCTTTGGTGGCGCATTCCCCTTTTTTATCGCAGGCATGAGCCTTTTTTTCTTGGCAGCAGGAGAGCTTCAACTCCCCCTCAAGGGCCAAAATAATTTCCCCAATCGAAATCTCTTCTGGATCGCGACCGAGACTGTATCCGCCCTGGGGACCTCGGACACTGACCACGAGGTCCTTCTTCTTCAAGAGCGAAAAGAGTTGTTCCAAATAGGCTTCCGAGAGCCCCTCGTCGAGGGCAATCTGTCGGAGAGGGACGGGGTTTTCCCTTGCATTCTCGGCGAGGTAGTGCATCGCCATGAGCCCATAGCGCCCCTTTGTCGAGAGTTTCATTCCTCGCTCACCTCAATCCCAAGTTCATTACTAGGTTATAAATTCATATTACTCCCGGCTCATGGATCTGTCAAGGATTCTCTCACGAAAAAAAGAAGGGCCCATGCCCTTCTTCTCCTCGTTAAGAATCCCGCTTCTCTCGGTGCAGGGGAAAGTTCATCCTCACCGTAAAGAGATCTCCTTCAATCTCCAGGTCGAATCGTCCCCCTTGCTGCTCGACGAGAGATGACGCAATGGCCAGACCCAGCCCAGACCCTTCCGTGTTTCGCGAGGTATCGCCGCGGACAAATCGCTCCATGAGTTCTTCGGGGCGCATGTTGAGCATGGCCTTCGACGTATTTCTTAGAAGGATCTCACATCGATCCACGCCTTGGTGGACTTCGCAATAGACACGCGTCTTTGGCTGAGCGTATTTTCGTACGTTCTCGAGGAGGTTATCAAAGACCCGAGACATCTGCTCGGGGTCGAGGTGGACCCGGATGGGATGGCTCGGCATGTTGACGTGGAGGTAGAGCTCCTCGGACTCTAGGATTCCCTCCCATTCCCCAAAGATCTGAAGCATGAGGTCGTTGAGGGCGAAGGATTGAGGTGTAAAGACGACGTGATGGCTGGAGAGTTTGGCCATCTCGATGAGATCTTCCAAGAGTTTCTTCACCCGTCCACTCTGGCTCACAATGGCCTCCCGATATCTCTTCGCCTCCTCAGGCGAGTCTTCGCGTTCGAGTAAGGTGGCGTAATTCATGAGGGCGGTCAAAGGGGTCTTCAAGTCGTGGGAGACGTTACTGATGAGCTCCGTCTTCATCCTCTCGTTTTGGACCATCTCTTCGAGGTGTTTCGCGTGGGAGGTGGAGAGTTCTTCAATCTTTGAGAGCAGAGGCGCGTAGAACCCCACGTCCGTGTCCTCTCGTGGATTGCCATCAATCATGTCCTCCACGCCCTTGGCGAAGGCTTGAAGCTCGCGACGTCTACGGATGAGCCAACGCGCCGCCACATAGATGAGAGGCACCATGGCGAGGCCTCCCCCATAGGGGACAGATCCTGCCAAAAAGGCCCCGACACACCATAGGGCAAAGTAGAGATAGATCCTTCTCCAACTCTCCTCTTCGACGTAGAAGAATTCACTTTGCACCATGACAATCTCACTGCCCATCTTCTTGAGATTGCGAAAGACGACGGGAAACATCTCCGAGAGGACTTGGCCCACGCCGTCATGAAGGCACTGCCACATACGTAAGAACAAGGTGAATAAGAATTGATAGATGGGCAGGCGCACAATCATTTCGATGGAAGCGTCAAAGATTCTCGCCCCCATGAGGGCATAGCTTCCCTCGTAGACACTCCAAGAGTAGTTTTCCATGGAGACGAGAATAAACGCCACAAAAATCCCGATTCCAAGACTTGGAAGAACCACGGGAAGACCGAGAAGATACCGGACAAAGGGGTCTTGGCGCACTTCCTGAAATCCCCGTTTCCACAACACCGCAAAGAGGAAGGGCAAAAACCACAAGACGATGACGTGACTAAGCTGGAGCGTGGTCTCATGTTGGGTATAGCTCACACCTTCGGCAAGGAGGCGGTCCAACTTCTCCTCATCGATGCGAATGAGAAAATTCAGTTTCTCAATCTTCTCATTCTGGACATAGCGAAGGATCTGATTCTCCAAAGGGCCGAGCATCGCAGTGCGCAGTTCTCGCTCTCCCTCTTCTCGCACCATACTCACGCGGCCGTTCTCGTAGTACCCACTGAGAAAGAGGCCCCCCTCTTCCAAGTCATCGTCGATGCGCTGCGGGTCCCTCTTTTCTTGACGGGCGCTGTAGTAGTCGCTGGAGGAGAGATAGAAGGGATGGGTCTGCCCCTTTTTCATCCCTCGAATATAGTAGGAGAAACCCTGCCCGTGAGCATCTGTGTTTGAGGAATCTGTCCTGGTGAGAAAAGGACCGGACCCCTCCCGAAAGATGTACTCAAAGGCTTGCTGGTACTGAATCATCGGGTGCGCACTTCGCACCTGCCCCCCGAAGACGATGAAGTAGATGAAGGGAAGAAACCCCACCGCCCAGAGGAGGAGAAAGAGAGTGAGGACACTCGCCTTTCGCGTAAGAGTGATCCTCATCGCGCCTTCCTCGAGGGATCGACAAATTTATATCCCAGGCCCCAGGCCACTTGGAGATAGATGGGATGAGCCGGATCCACCTCAATCTTTTCTCGGATACGCCGAATGTGGACTGTCACCGTCTTCGGGTCCACAGCTGGTTCTTTCCAAACCGCCTCGTAAATCTCCGCAAGGGAGAACACTTGGTTGGGGTGGGTCATAAAAAAACTTAGAATTTCAAATTCCGTCGGGGTCAGAGGAACTGCCTCCCCGTCGAGGGTGATGAGTTTTTCCTTTTTATCAAGGACCAAAGCCCCCATAGCCACCTCATCGCGGCTCTCTGTGCCATAGACTTGTTGACGCCTAAGGTTTGCCTTCACCCGAGCCACGAGCTCCATGGGATTAAAGGGTTTCGTCATGTAGTCGTCCGCCCCAATGGCGAGTCCGTTGATTTTGTCCACGTCCTCACTCTTTGCACTGAGGATGATGATGGGGGCGAGACTGACTTGACGAATGCGCTCAATGGCCTCCTCTCCGGAGAGTCTTGGCATCATGAGATCCATCAAGATGAGATCCACATGGACCTCCTTGGCCATCTTCACCGCTTCCAATCCGTCTCTGGCGTGAAGAATCTCGTAGCCCTCGCCCTTGAGATAAATCGTGAGACTTCGAGCGATGGCGTCGTCGTCTTCTGCAACTAAAATTCTCGTCGTCATAGGAACCTCCTTCCCTCCAGTATACCAGAGCCATTCTAAAGAACCGAGAAGAGATTTTTACAATCTCCTTACGGGGCTCTCATCCTGCAAAATCCCCTGTGGTATACTAAGACCAAAGGAGGGGGAACAATGGGACTAGTTCATTTCGTGCGCCCTGGAATGCGCACCATCAAAACGGCGATTTCCGTGGTGATTGGACTCTATTTGAGTGCGCTCTTTCACTTTGATGCGCCGATTTTCACCACCATCGCCTGCATCACCGCCATGCAACCGAGCTATGCCGAGACCTTTTCCACGGTGAAGACCCGGATTTTCACCTGCGTCATCGGCATCGTCCTCGGGTACATCCTCGCCCATATTCCTGCCTCGGAGATGCTCAAGCCCCTCATCATGGGATTTGGGATACTTCTGACCATCATCACCCTCCAAGCCTTTGGGATGCGCAAGATGATTTCCTTGAGCGTCATCGTCTTTTCCGCAAGTTTTCTCACGAAGACCGACACCTTCGTCTACGGCATCAATCGCCTCTTGGGAACGGTCCTCGGGGTCTTTGTCAGCCTCGCGGTGAACATGCTCATCTCCTCGCCGAAGACCCAAGAGGATCTCGACGACGCCCTCGAGAAAGCCTATGACTACACATTGTCCATGACTAAGGAACTCCTCTTGTCCTCTCACATTCCCTCCCTCGATCCCCTGAAGCGAGAAATTGAACGGGCGACGGGATTTCTCAATCTCCTGGAAGAGGAAGGAAATCTCCCGCGCCATCGTCGCCCCCGTTCCCTCAAGCAAAAGCGCGCCATCATCACCCTCTTTCTCGGGGTCCATATGCGTCTTCAACTTATCGAGGACATGCCCCCAGAGGTCCACTGGCTCAGTCACGCCAATGAAGAGCTCTTACACAAGATTTTTTCCGCCACCACCTTTGACTTGACTCCCCAAGCGGACCATCGCGATCTCGTCTACGACTACCACGTCTCTACCATTCTCAAAAATATCCTCATCATCCAAGACCTTTTGAGCAAACAAAAAGAGGAGTAGCCAGTGCTACTCCTCTTTTTCGTCCACTTCCGTGGGCAATTCGATATAGACTTGAAAGAAGTCCCCGTCGATAACGAGGCGGCAATTTCCCCCCAAGAGTTCGACGAGATTCTTCGCAATATTGAGCCCGAGTCCAGAGCCCTCTGTGGTCCGAGACTTGTCTGCACGCAAAAAACTCTCCATCAACTCCTCGGCGGAGATGTTGAGTTTTTTCTTACTCACATTCTTCATGGTAAAGTAGAGGCGTGAACCACTCACCATCGCCCGGGCATAGACCCTCGTGTGTTCGAGGGAGTACTTCATGGCGTTACTCAGAAGATTTTGAATGATCCGCGAGAGGATGTTTCCATCGGCGTAGAGAATCATCGCTTCCTCTTCCGGTTCAAAGACGAACTCGAGATTCTTTTCCTGGAACCTCCCGTCGAAGTCCCCGTAGATTTGACTCACGAGTTCGACGAAGTCGATAAAGTCCCTCTCGACGCGAACGTTGCCCGTTCCCGTCTTCGATGCCTCAATGAGGTCGATGATGAGGGCGCGTAGGCGCTCTGAGTTTCTTCCGAGGATGCGAATGTAGCCCATCGCCTCCTCATCCATGACGGTCTTCTTGCTCAAGATGTCGGCGTAGTTGATGATGGAGGTCAGTGGAGTCTTGAGGTCGTGGGAGATGTTGGTGATGAGCTGGGTCTTCATCCGCTCCACCTTCATCCGTTCCTCCACCGCCTCGGTGAGTCCATCTTTGATGCTCCCCAGGGACTGAATGGCGCGAAGGGTGTCCTCGTCGGCGAGATTTATGGCGAAGTTCGGCTCTTCCAAGGTCCGCGCCTCCTCGATGTTTTGAAGGAGGATCTTCCGTTGAACCTCAGCACCTACAAAGGCGAGGTAGGCCCTGAAAGTGGTCCCGAGAATAAAGAGGAGCTCTCGATCCAAGGTGTTGAGACCCAGGAGAAAGACGAGAACGCCAACGAGGCAATTTCCCAGGGCAAAGAGGATGAATCGCTTCTCGGCGCGGCCGTAGAAAAACAGGCGCCACGTGAGGAAAAACTGGGCGCGATGCCAGTGAATCATCTTCAAGAGGAGACACAGGATGAGAAAGGCTAGGGCGAGCGCCACTCCTGCATCGTAAAAGAAGAAGGCGAAGAGAATGAGAAAATCCGCAAAGAGAATCTCGAGGGGAACCTCCACCATCCGTGTCACCACGCCTCCTAGGAGTCGAAGTATTCTCCCCATCTCACGATCCCTTGTCTTCGAGTTTGTACCCCATGCCGTAGACCGACTTAATCATGTCCGGCTTTCGCGGATTGATTTCGATTTTGTCGCGGAGGTGGGAGATGTGGACCGAGATGACTTTCTTTACGTCGTGAGCCTCTTCCTCCCACGCCGCTTCGTAAATCTCGTTGGAGGAGAAGACCTTTCCCTTGTGGGTCATGAGGAGGAGCAAAATCTTGTACTCGTAAGGGGTAAGACTCACCTCTTCCCCATCCACCGTCACCACCTTGGAGGTGTCATTGAGGCGCACACGCCCGGCCTGGAGTTCATCTTTTTTCACCACCGCACTCCCTAGGCTCATGTAACGACGCAACACGGAGTTGACCCGAGCGATGAGCTCAATGGCGTTAAAGGGCTTTGCGATGTAGTCGTCGGCGCCCACGTTGAGGCCGATGATTTTATCAGTGATTTCACTCTTTGCACTGAGGATGATAATGGGGATGTTGTGGTTTTCCCGAATCT
Organism: Bacillota bacterium; assembly: GCA_023442775.1. Taxonomy (GTDB): domain Bacteria; phylum Bacillota; class Clostridia; order Tissierellales; family Peptoniphilaceae; genus JAEZXH01. The sequence continues at coordinate 96,353 of JAEZXH010000018.1, read as the reverse complement.
TCAAGATGGCAGAGATTCCATCCATCTTCGGCATCATAATGTCCATGAGGACGAGGTGAATGGTCTCGTGTTTTAAGATCTCAAGGGCTTCGAGGCCGTTGTAGGCCTTGTGTACGTGATAACCCTCTGCTTTTAAGTAAATTTCGATGGCAGAGACAATGTCCTTTTCGTCGTCGCAGACGAGAATGTGGTATTCCATAGCGCCTCCTTTCTCGTTCATTATAGCATAGCCTAGGAGTTCTCTTTCGCCCTAAAAGCCGTGATTGGTCTCAGTCTCATCAAAGAACCGTCTAAACTTTCCTCGGTTTTTCCCCACTCCTGTGCCCTTCCTGTGGTACGATAGAAAGGATTCAAGAAGGAGTGCCTATGAAAAAAAAATTACGCCAATGGTATGAGCGCCATCGCTCCCAACCCTTTGTCCGATTTCTCGACCAGTTTCTCTATCGCTTCGTCCACCACGAGGTCAGTGCCACAGGAGGACAACTGGCCTATTTTCTCATTCTCTCGATTTTCCCCTTTCTCATCGCTCTCTTAAACGTCTTAAACTTTACGCCTCTTGCCAGCCGTGATTTCATCGATTCATGGCTGCCCTATCTTCCCGATGCCGCCCAGGGGATTGTCCTCTCCTTTTTGGGAGAGCTCAATATGGCGAGCTCTGCAAGCCTCTTGAGCCTCTCTCTCTTAGGGGGTCTGTGGTCTGCCTCTTCGGGGATTCGCCAACTCATTCGCGCCATCAACAAGGCCTTTTCAGGGAAGGAGACCCGCAGTTTTCTCCAGTTGAGTCTTCTCGCCTTCACCTTCACCGTGGCCCTCATCGTCATGATCATCCTCCTCTTATTGACCCAGATTTTTGGCGCGCGAATTCTCGACCTCGTGGACCAATATCTCCATCCGACGGAACACTTCATGACCCTTGCGTCGAATCTCTCGAAGATCATTCCCCTCGTCTACATGTTTCTTACCTTCTGCGCCCTCTATCGGTTTAGCCCGAGCATTGCCCCCCGTGCTCTGCCTCGAAAGAGCGTCCTTCCCGGCGCCATCTTCGCCACCTTGGGGATTGTCCTCGCCACCATGGGCTTCACCTTCTACGTCACCAATTTCGGGAAATACACCATCACCTATGGCTCCCTCGCCGGGGTGATTCTCCTCTTCCTCTGGCTGTACTTGATGGCCATCATCATCGTCCTAGGAGGAGAAGTCAACGCCACCCTCTATACCTCCAAAGAAGAGTCTCAAGGGCGATTCTTCCAAGACCTTTTCGGACAATAAAAAGGACCTGTCTCCAGGTCCCTTTTTTATTCTTCTTTAGAAAGATCTTCGAGGGTTTCGATGGCGTCTAGGATGCCTTGGGCGGTGATTCCCGGCACTGCGAGAAGGAAGGTCTCTTTCTCCGAGGCAGCAAACTCTGCCATCACCTTCTTCGTCTCAGAGAAATTCTCCGAGACTCCAAGGGTGGCGAGATTGTAGGCGAAACCATTCTTTTTGAAGAAGGGTAGAAGCTCCTTAACCTCTTCGAGTTTTCCCTCGGCGACGAGTTGGACGAGGATGCCATAACCGACTTTGATGCCGTGAAGCACCTGTTCGCACTCTCCGGCGACGGCGAGGCCATTGTGGATGGCGTGGGCTCCAGCCATGCGCCCCGCCTCCCCGGCAAATCCGCCGACGCAACCGGCAATCCCGATGATGGCATCGATGGTACGAGAAAATGCGGGAGAGTTCTTCTTCTCCTTCAGGGAACGAATCGCCTCTTCCCCGTCCTGTAAGAGGATGTCTCTCGTAATCCGTGCCGCAGAAATCCCGAGATCCACACAGGCGTCCTTCTCCCCGTCGAGGTGCTCCACAATCGCCTTCGACTCATACCACTTCGCCAAGGTATCCGCCATCCCGCTCATGAGGTACTCTTCGGGCTCATCGAGGAGCAGCACGTCGTCGACAATCGTTGCAAGGGGTGCGCGTTCGAAGTAGTGGACTCGGCGGAAATGGTGTTCTGGGTCATAGACCGCAGCCACGGGCGTATACCCGGCACAGGTCCCCGCAAGGGTGGGAATCAAGATGTACTCCACATCGAGAAGCTCTGCGACAAGTTTCGTCGTGTCGAGGACTTTCCCACCACCAACGCCGACGAGGACGTCAGCACCTTTTGCCTTCTCGGCAAGTCTCTTGGCGTCTTCATCACTGGCGGTACGGTCATAGAGGAGGCGCTCCCCTTCCCACGCTTTCATGTAACTGCAATAGACGTCATAGGACGCCTCCCCGGAAATCATCACGGGGTGAGAGAAACTCTCGAGCAGGCCATCGAGCATCTCGAGGACATGCTCCCCCTTGATGTATTGGCCTGGGCCCGGTCGAACAACTTGAGATAAACGCATAGAGTCTCCTTTCTATCAATCTGCCAAGGTCAAGAAGCAGATGTCTTTTACGCCAGATTGGCGCAATACTTTTTCACATTCTCGAAGGGTCGATCCCGTGGTCAACACGTCGTCGATGATGAGGACGCGAGGAGAAATCTTCTCCGTAGGAGGGACGCAAAAGGCGCCGAGGAGGTTCTTCCTTCGCTCAACTTCGCCGAGGCTCGACTGGGGACGGGTGTGGCGCATCTTCTCCAGTCTAAGTTCCTCCATTGCCCGGCCGAGAGTGTCTCTCATCTCCTCGAAGATGGCCCCCATGGGGTCGTGGCCTCGCCTTGCCCGCTCCCTCGTCGTCATGGGGATCCTCACGAGAGTTCTCTTCTCAAAGAGCCCCTTCTCCATCCCCACAGCCATGAGGGTGTGGGCAAGGGTCGCCGCGAGATAAGTCTCTTCTCCATGTTTATACCGTAAGATGAGCTCCTTCATCCCGCCCCCATAGATGCCACAGACCCAACCGCTGAGGTCGCTTTCAGAGACCTTCACGGGATGGGCATCCTTCAGGAGGTCTCTCTCGCACTCGGGGCAGAGATAGGGAATGGTTGAGGTTTCTCGTGCCCCACAGAGGGTGCAGGCACTTCGCTTTTCCACAAAACGCCGCACTCGCCTTAGAACACTCACCCCCGCACCTCCCGCAATTTTTCTTCCAGAGAACTGTAGCGCACCCCAATGTGATCGTTTTTTACCATGCGCTCTAGGTACTTCTCTTCCCCGACGAGGACCACCAATTTCTGGGCCCTGGTCATCGCCGTATAGAGGAGGTTACGGCTTTGAAGCATGGGAGGCGCGGGGGCGAGGGGAATCACCACCACCGGGTATTCACTGCCTTGGGATTTGTGAATCGTCACCGCATAGGCGAGGCGCACCTCTTCCATGGTCTGGTAGGGATAAGTGGCATAGCGCTGATCGTCGAAGAGGATGAGGACCTCTCTCTTCTCCTCGTCAATCTCCAGAATCTTTCCCATGTCTCCATTAAAGACACCCGACCCCTCAAGGGCAGAGGACTCCCGCCCATAGCGATAGGTCAATTGGTAGTTGTTTTTGACGTGCATGATCTTGTCCCCCTCGCGAAAGCGCACGCCATAGAGTTCCACTTCCGTCATCTCCTCGGTGAGGGGGTTGAGTCGTTCTTGGAGGAGGGTGTTTAATGAATTGACCCCCACTTCACCTTTGCGCATCGGAGTCAAGACTTGAATCTCTTCCCAGGGATCGACGTGGTAATAATCGGGGAGCCGCTTCTCCACCAGGGAGAGGATTAGTTCATCGAGGCCTCTAGCCTCATGGCGCACCAGGAATAAATCTCCCCCCGGGATGTTCACCTTTGGCTTTTCCCCCTCGTTCACCGCGTGGGCACCGAGGACGATCTGGGAATCCTTCGCCTGCCGAAAGATTTCATCCAGTTCCACCACGGGAATCTTCTCTGAGGCAATGAGATCGCGCAAGACATTTCCCGGCCCCACACTGGGCAGCTGGTCCTTGTCTCCGACGAGAATCAATTGGCACCCATCGGGGAGGGCCTCGAGAGTTCGTGCGAGAAGAGAGATGTCCACCATGGAGACCTCGTCAATGACGAGGACGTCGCCGTCGATGGTCTTTTCCGCCTCTTCCTCTTCGTGGCCAAGTTCAATGAGGCGATGAATCGTCGACGCCTCGCGGTGGGTGGCTTCGCTCATCCGCTTTGCCGCCCTCCCCGTGGGCGCAGCGAGGACAACTTTTTTCCCCTGGGCTTCGAAACAGGTGATGAGGGCGCGAAGGGTCGTGGTCTTCCCCGTCCCCGGGCCTCCAGTGAGTATCATCACCCCCGAGGAGAGGCCGAGGTGAAGAGCCTCCTTTTGACGCGCGGCGAGGGAGATGCCAAGGGAGGTGGCCACCTTGTCCACGTCAATGAGTTTTCCCAACACCTGGACATTGTCAAGGCGGGCGGCGAGTTCCTTCGCCACTGTATTCTCATCTTTTAGGAGATTGGCCATGTAGATGCGCAGCTCGTCCTTTCCCTGGACCAAGTAATACCTGCGGTGCATCCCAATCTCCATGGCGTCAAGGGTGAGATCCTTCTCCTTTAAGAGCTTTTGAACCCGCTCCGTCGCCAGGTCAAAGGGCAGATAGCAATGGCCTTCCCCCACAGCGCGATTCATCACCTCGTGAAGGGCAGCTTCCTTGCGCATGAGATCATTCTCTCCAATGCCCAGTTCCTTGGCCATGGCGTCGACCCGAGAAAACCCAAGTCCCGACACCTCGAGGACGAGACGGTAGGGCGTCCGCTCCAAGACATCCAGGGCCTCCCCTGGGAAGGCATCGTAAATCTTCTGCGCCATTGCGGTGGAGAGGCCGAGGCGCGATGCCGTCGCAATAAAACGACGAAGTCCCCAGCTCTCCTCAAAGGCCTTTCGAATCTCCTCGAGTTTTTTCTCCCCAATTCCCTCAATGGAGAGGTACTGTTTCGGGTCGTGTTGCAAGATGTCGAGGGCTTCCTCTCCAAAGGCATCGAGGATTCTCTTCGCCATGCGCCTGCGAATGTGAGGAAGGGTCCCAGAACTTAGGTAGTGGTAAATCTCCTCTTTCGTCGTCGGCGTGTGGGGATGGACCGAGGTACATTGAAACTGTTCCCCATACTTCGGATGAACCCCCCACTCCCCGACGAGCTCGACGAGCATCCCTTCGGTGAGGCCCATGGTCGTCCCGACGGCGGAAAATTCCTCGTCCTCCTCTTCGGCATAGACGCGCATCACCGTATAGCCCGTCTTCTCACTATGAAAGTAAATGGATAGAATGCGCCCAATGATTTCCATGGCTCCTCCTTGCAAAAAAGGAGGCTTTCGCCTCCTCTATTACTGAACCTCTGCCAAGGCCTTTTTCAATGCATCCACCCGATCGAGACGCTCCCAGGGCACATTGAGGTCCTCGCGGCCAAAATGTCCATAGCTTGCGCAGCGTCGGTAAATGGGCTGCAAGAGATCCAAGTCCCGAATGATGGCCGCAGGGCGCAAGTCGAAATGCTCCTGGACAATCTTTTCGATGGTGTTGTCGTCGACGACACCCGTCCCAAAGGTCTCCACGTAGATGGAGAGGGGACGCGCAACCCCGATGGCATAGGACAGTCCAATCTCACACTTTTCGGCAAACCCAGCGGCGACAAGGTTCTTTGCCACATAGCGCGCCGCATAGCACGCGGAACGGTCCACCTTCGTCGGGTCCTTCCCGGAGAAGGCACCACCGCCGTGACGGGCATATCCGCCATAGGTATCGACGATGATCTTACGTCCCGTGAGACCTGCGTCAGCGACGGGTCCGCCGAGGACGAAACGTCCCGTGGGATTCACATAATAGTGAGTATTCTCGTCGAGAAGCTCCTTCGGAAGGATGGGCGTGACGACTTCGCGTAAGATATCTTCTCGAATCGTCTCGAGGTTCACGTCTTCCGTGTGTTGGGTACTGACGACGACATTTTCGATACGCGTCGGTACGCCATCATCGTATTCCACGGTGACCTGGGTCTTTCCATCGGGACGCAAATAGGGAAGGGTCCCGTTCTTTCTCACTTCGCTCAGGCGAAGAGCCAACTTGTGACTCAAAGAAATGGGAAGGGGCATGAGTTCCTTGGTCTCGGTGCAGGCGAATCCAAACATCATACCCTGATCCCCGGCTCCGAAGCCATCGAGATCTTCAACCCCTTCTTCCTTGAAGCGATCGACCCCCATGGCAATGTCGGGGGACTGTTCGTTAATCGCCGAGAGGACGGCACAAGTCTCCGCCTCAAACCCGGTCTTCGACTCGCGATCGTAGCCGATTTCCTTCAGGGTTTGACGGACAATCTTCGTCATATCCACATAGCCCGAGGTGGTAATTTCTCCAGTGAGAACCACCATTCCCGTACTCGCCATGGCTTCACAGGCGACGCGGGCCTGTTTATCTTGGCTCAGAATCGCATCGAGGATAGCATCGCTAATCTGGTCACAGACCTTGTCGGGATGCCCCTCGGTGACGGATTCCGAGGTGTATAACCAACGTTTCATAACTCCTCCTTACAAAAAAACCTCGTCACAGGACGAGGCAGACAAAACCTCATCTTTCGAAACTTGCGTTCCGTAGGATTTAGCACCACTTCAGGTTGCTGGGTTTCATCGTGCCTAGTCACTCCACCACTCTTAATAAGGTTAGCTAAACTAGTATACTATAATTTCTCCCTTTCTGCAAATAAAAAAGAGAGGGGCTCCCCTCTCTTTCTTACAGTTCACCGTTTAAAGTTTTGTAGGACATCCATCCATCGCCGACATCGACCCAGGTGCGACCGTCCCTGGTGGTGGCGTTGTAGACATAGACAGAATCCCCTTCGAAGAGTTCGCCGACGATGCCGTACTTAAATCCTGGACCCGAGCGAATGTTGGCAGATTTCGTGCGCACCACTTGCATCGTTCCGATTAATGCTTTACGAGGTACATCGGAGATCGACTTGGACTTTTGCTTTTCCTTGGCGATCTCTTCTTCTTTTTGCTGGAGAATTTCTTGATTCTTCTTTTCCTTCCCTTCAAGGGCTTCCTTTTGGAGTTTTAAGAATTCCTCACGATTGGGAAGGAGTTTCAGATAACTCTCCGTCGCGGAGAGGGTGGTGTCAAACTCTCCTCGCGTGTTGTAGCCCTGAAGTTCCGAGACCACACTCTCCACGACGCCATCGATACGCTTTTGCGCAAGGGCATAGACCTGGGCCGCGTCCTCGGGGATCTTCTTGTAGGAGGCGAGGGCCCCACGGAAATTCCCCCCGCGAACAAAATTCTCCGCTTCGGAGATGAGACGATTGTAGGCATCGAAAGAACTCATCGCATCGCGCTTTTGACGATACTCTTCGTCGTTGGTCTTCGCATAGAGAGAAGCATACTCTTCCTTCGCAAGGTCGTACTTTCCCTCTTGGACATAACTCTCGGCGCGAGCCACCTGTTGGTCAATGGAGCGACCGCGCAGAAAATAGGCCAGGCCCCCAATGACGAGGAGAGGAATGAGAATCGCACAAGCAATGAGGCCGATGGGCTTCTTCCCTTTCGTGTTTTCGGGGATGAAACCCATGCTCTTCTCCTCATCCCTCACGGGAAGAGGACTCTTCGACTCCTTCGATTCCTGCTGTTGAAGGGGATCCCCGCAGGCATTGCAAAACTTCGCTCCATCTTGATTGTAGTTTCCACACTTTGAACAATACACGATATACCTCCTTTGATGAAAGCCATGAGATAGGCCTAGTATATCAAAATCATTAGCGGAAAACTAGAAAGCAACGAAAAAAGAGCCCCCTTAGGGGACTCTTTTATTCTTCCTCTTCGTTCTCTTGGTCTTTTGCTTCTTTTCCCGCCTCTAAGGGCTTCATCGTTGGGAAGAAGATGATGTCGCGAATGCTCGGCTGATCCGTCAAGAGCATAATCATGCGGTCGATGCCGATGCCAAGGCCTCCCGTCGGGGGAAGACCGACTTCGATGGCGTTGATGAAGTCCGTATCCATGGGATGGGCCTCTTCGTCCCCCTCTTCCTTGTCGCGGAGTTGGGCCTCAAAGCGCTCCCGTTGATCGATGGGGTCGTTGAGCTCGCTAAAGGCGTTGGCAAATTCCCAGGTGTTGATGAAGGCCTCGAAGCGATTTGTAATCGCCGGGTCTTCAGGATTTCTCTTGGCGAGAGGAGAAATCTCTACGGGATGGCCGATGACGAAGGTGGGTTGGACGAGGTTCTTCTCACAGTACTCTTCAAAGAACTCGGCGAGGATGTGTCCCTTGGTCCAGAAGGGTTCGACCTCCATCCCCTTTTCCTTGGCGAGGGCGCGGGCCTCGTCGTCAGAGGTGATGGTGCTAAAGTCGATGCCCGTGGCTTCCTTCACCGCTTCGTCCATGCGCAGGCGCTTCCATGGCGGAGAGAGTTCGATTTCCGTACCCTGGTAGGTAATTTTCGTGGTGCCGAGGACTTCCTTCGCCACGTAGGCGAACATGTTCTCGGTGATGCGCATCATCTCTTCGTAGTCGGTGTAGGCCTGATAGAGTTCGATGTTGGTAAACTCGGGGTTGTGACGGGTGTCGATTCCTTCGTTCCGGAACATCTTTCCCATTTCGTAGACCTTATCAAATCCCGCAACGATGAGGCGCTTTAAGAAGAGCTCATTGGCGATGCGCATCTGCATATCGATGCCCAGGGCATTGTGATGAGTCAAGAAGGGACGCGCATTGGCCCCACCGGCGACGGTGCCGAGAATTGGGGTTTCCACTTCGAGGTATCCTAAATCATCGAGGAAGCGGCGCACAGCCTTGATGATCTTGCTGCGCTTTAAGAAGACTTCCTTCAGCTCAGGATTCACAATGAGGTCCACATAGCGTTGGCGATAGCGAAGGTCTTGGTCCTTCAGGCCGTGGAACTTTTCGGGAAGAATCTGGAGAGATTTCGACAAGAGCACCATCTCGTCGGCACGAATGGAGATTTCGCCGGCGCGGGTGCGGAAGACTTCTCCTCGGACCCCGACGATGTCGCCGATGTCATAGGTCTTCACATAGTCATATTCTTCTTCAAGGACGTCCTTTTTCGCAAAGAGTTGGATGCGTCCTTGCATATCTTGCAAGTCCAAAAACATGACCTTCCCATGGCCACGTTTCGACATGATGCGCCCAGCGACAGAGACTTCCTTCCCCTCGAGCTCCTCAAAGTCCTCTTTGATCTCTTCGCTGTGATGGGTCACGTCATATTTTTCGTGGACAAAGGGGTTGCGCCCTTGATCTTGAAGGTTCTTTAACTTCTCACGCCGCTGGAGCAGCATTTCGTTCAAATTTTCTTGGACTGCCATCCTATCCTCCTCTTAGAGATGAATCTCTAAAACCTCATAGCGTACGATGCCATCGGGGACTTCCACCTCGGCAACATCGCCAACCTTACAACCGAGAAGAGCACTTCCCACAGGGCTCTCATTGGAAATCTTTCCGCGAAGGGGATCTGCCTCAGCACTTCCGACGATTCCGAAGGTCTCCTCTTCGTCGTCGGGCAGGATGCGCACCTTCACCGTGGAGCCAATGTTGACCACGTCTTTATCGAGTTCGTCCTCTTCCACCACGTGGGCGTTGCGCACCATATTTTCGAGTTTGGCGATGCGCTCTTCCACTTGGGCTTGTTCGTTTTTCGCCTCGTCGTATTCCGAGTTCTCACTGAGATCCCCATAGCCCAGTGCCACCTTGATCCGCTCTGCAACTTCTTTGCGGCGGACGGTTTTCATAAACTCAATTTCTTCTTCGATTTTTTTCAAGCCTTCTGGCGTAAAAAAGACGTCTTTATCTGCCATGTTCTTTCCTCCCTATTCTCATGTTCTTTTCAGTGTAGGTCAAAGGCCCCCAGGTGTCAAGTAAAGAGGCCCTCTTCGTAGGTTTTGAGGTAGTCTTTCAGGTAGGCCACCACCTCCTCGCGGCTCTCAAAACGATTGAGGTCGCGTCGAAGGCGCGCCGCCTCGGGAAGATGTTTTGTGTATCCCATCAAGTGTTTTCGCATCTCACGGATGCCCTTGTATTCCCCGTAGTACGCACAGGCGAGGTCGAGGTGATCGAAGACGATAGAAAAGAGCTCGGAGAGCTTCGGAGCCTTCACCTCATCCCCGCGAAGACCCTGGCGTATCTCTTGGAAAATCCAGGGGTTTCCAATGGCTCCCCGACCGATGGCGACGCCGGCGAGAAGTCCCGAGGTCATGTGCCTTTTCACATCTTCCGCAGATGTCACATCCCCATTTCCCAAGACGGGAATCGAGACCCGCCTGGCCACCTCTTCAATAAAACTCCAATCCGCCTCGCCCTCGTAGTACATCTGCCGTGTCCGCCCGTGGACCGTCAAGTGAGAGGCTCCCTCTTCCTCGGCGAAGAAAGCCGCCTCCAAGCCAAAGGTATCCTCTTGAAACCCTTTCCGAATTTTCACTGAGAGGGGCTTGTCTGACGCCTTCACCGCCAGGCGAATCATGCGCCTAAGCCTCGGCAGATCACAGAGGAGGGCACTTCCCGCTCCCGATTTCACAATCTTAGGCGCAGGGCACCCCACGTTGAGGTCGAGCCCAATAAATTCGTCGTGATCATTGAGCTCTCGATGAATGACTTCTGCCATCATCTCCGGGTCATCGCCAAAGATTTGAAGCCTCGTCGGCGCCTCTTCCTCATGGCGAAGAAGATAGCGTCTCGTCTTCTCATCGCCGTAGTAGAGGGCGCGGATGCTCACCATCTCCGTGGTCACCTCATCGGGGCCAAAACGGGAGACGATGCGCCGATAGGGTAGGTCTGTATATCCCGCCAGTGGCGCGAGAGTCAAAAGCATTTCCTCACCTCAAGAAAAAAATTCCGGCTTTCACCGGAATCAGCTGTTCATCTCGTAGAGCAGGCGCAACCCGTCGAGGGTGAGATAGCGGTCTACGAGAATATCGTACTTTGAATCGGAGATGACGAGGCTCGCAAATCCCCCCGTCGCCACGATTTTGACCTCTCCTGGTTCCTTGCCCAGTTCGCCGAGGATGCGTTCAATGATGCCGTCCACCATCGAGGCAAACCCGTGGTAAATCCCCGACTGCATCGAGGATACCGTGGTCTTCGCAATGACCCTCTCCGGCTCAATGATTTCAATCTTCGGAAGCTTCGAGGTTCTCAGGAACAACGCCTCTGCAGAAATTCCCACCCCGGGGAGAATGAGCCCTCCGAGGTAGTCCTTCTCTTTATTGACCACGCAGAAGGTAATGGCGGTTCCCATGTCAATGATGATGGCGGGCCCGCCGTATTTATCCAGGACTTGCACCGCATTGACAATTCGGTCTGCGCCAACCTCTTTCGGGTTGTCGTAGCGAATATTGATTCCCGTCTTAATCCCCGCCTCCACGACGATGGGCTCTCTGTGAAAATACTTCACCACCATGTTGGGCAGGGTGTGCATCAGATTGGGCACCACCGACGAGATGATGACATCGTCGATGTCTTGGGGTTTGATGTTGCGCATGCCGAGGATTTGATGAAAGAGCAGACCGTATTCATCGCTGGTCTGGGTTTGATTGCTGGAGATTCTCCAGTCGTGGATGCGCTCTTTTCCTTCGTATACCCCAAAGACAATATTCGTATTGCCCACGTCAATGACTAATAACATAGGTCACCTTTTCTCCGACTCTACTTGTTTTTCAGACAATTCCTTCCCTTGGCCATTGGCCTTGTGAAGAGCTCCTACGACACCGACGGTCACAAGACTTGCCACCATCGCCTCGGGCAGTCCACTGGTGAGAATCACCCCGAAGATGATGTTTCTCGCAAGACTCAAGCTCGCCCCTGGCGCCATGACCGAGAGATACTTCTCCGCATAGAGGAAATAGATCCCTCCCATCACCATCACCGTGTGGGCGAGGGTGGTGAGAAACGCCGTCAAGATCACCGCAGGATTTCTCTCGAGCTTCTTGAGGCTCAAGGGGATGAGTACGATGGCGAAAACTGCAAGGACGATGGGGACAATGGTGCGCACTGCCCAGCCGTGTTCCCCGAAAGAGCGCCATCCTTGCCAGGACAAGAATCCAATGAGGACCACAAAGAGGGCGACCACAAGCCCTTTCATCGTCACCGAAGATTTCCCCCTCAACCGGCTATAGAGGGCACTGGCAATGAGGCCAATGAGCACCCGTGGCAAAATGGAGATGAGGGGGTTGTAAAAAATCGGCGACAAGGGCGTCGGGCGGACAATGTGGTTAAAGAGACTCGAGCAACCAAAGATGAGCCCCACCGCTGCCCCTGCAATCGGTCCTTCCAAAACCCCTGCCACGATGACGGGGATGTGCATCGTCGTCGCATTCAAGGGCCCAATGGGGATGAACCCAAGAGGCGTCAGGGCCAGGACGACGGTGATTGCCCCAAGCATGGCAATGATCGTCAGCTTACGTACGTTCGTAGATTGTCTTTTCATAGTTCCTCCTGATCCAATTCGTGTCGATATTGGTCATTCTTACACCTCGTTTTCTTTCCTTGAGGAGGTACCATCCCGCAGGTACGGCCCAGAGCCCTCGCGTCCAGAAGACGAGTCCAAGGGGAATTATACCATGTTCGCCTAGGAAACGCTAGAATTCGCAAGGCTTTAAAAGAAAAAGAGCCTCGAGGCTCTTTCCTTTTCATCATATTGTTTTATTTCGCCTCTCCAACGGCCCGTTCAAAAAGACTGCGCACAAGAGGCCCGGCGAGGAAGAGTTGCCACAAGAGCGCCATGGGAAAATTCAAGATTGTCGTCTGAACCCAGATTGCGGGCCACTGCCCACCCGGATATTGGAAGAGAAGAGTCGCGACGGGGCTCATCAAAGGACACATCATGAGGACAATCATCCCACTCATGCCGACAATGACGAGAACGGGAGAATCCTCTTTGGGATCGACGATGCGAAACGCCAACTTCATCGCCATCTTCTCGACGAAGACCGTCTCGAGGACAACGGCGGGGCAACATGATGGCGAGTTCTTGACATGCCATGAGAAAGATTTCGTTCTTCATCCCGCCCAGGTGAAGAGCAATGTTATCGACAATCATGGCGTATACCATGACAAAGGCCATGGCGATGGTAAAGAGGATGGATTGCAGTCGCGTTTTTGGCATAAGGTTTCCTTTCTCTCGGGAAAAACCATGTGTTGTTCACAGTCCTACGACCGGCGTTTCCAGCCCTACAAAGGTCTTTTCCAGGTTTTCTGTGCAAGGTTGCCAAGGATTTTAAACGGTGTCGACGATTTTGTATGCTCTTTTTCTTTTTCGCCATCTTACGAGAAGGATCTATGAAAACAATTCCCGCATCCTCCTCCATGGGATTTTGTCACTTTTTCAGTATCGTGACGTTTTTCCGTTGTTGCAATCCGGAGAATCTGCGTGTTAAAATCTTGTCATATCTGTTGTTATGGTGTTTTGCGGAGGGGAAAGCGATTATCTTCCTCGCCACAAAGTTTCATGATTTCAAAACTTTGTGCTCTCACGAGACCTCCCTCCGCCGACAAACATTTGGAGGTTCTTATGTCCAATCACCCCAACACTGGCCCTGAAGAACAGGGTCACCTGCAACGTAACTTAAGCCTCTTTGAGGCGACCATGTTTGGGATTTCCTTCGTCATCGGGACGGGGGTCTTCTTAAAGCCCTCCTCCGTGTTGGCCAACTCCGGTTCCACAGGGATGGCCCTCGCGGTCTGGATCATTGCAGGACTCATCTCCCTGTGCTCTGCTCTGACCATTTCTGAAATCTCCGCCTACATCCCTCGCTTGGGTGGGCTCTACACCTACCTCAGTGAACTCTACGGAGAAGCTGTGGGATTCATCTATGGATGGGTCACCGTCCTCGTCTCCGGCCCCGGTGGAGCCGCGGCAAGTGCCATTGCCTTCGCCACCTTCGCATCCTACTTCGTCGAAATGAACGAAACCACGATGCGTCTCGTCTCCGTAGGACTCGTCATCCTCTTCGGAATCGTGCAAATCATCTCCACCAAAGCATCTATGAAGCTTCAAGTTGTGGGGACCATCGGGAAACTTCTTCCCATCTTTGCCATTCTCGCCATCGGTCTCTTCAAGGGCTCCATTCCCGGTTCCTTGAACCTCGCCCTCGTCGGTGGCAACAGCAAGGTCGCCATTGGTGTCGCCCTCATCGGTGCCCTCTGGGCTTACGATGGATGGGTCGCCACTTGTACCCTCGGTGCTGAGTTGGTCAACTCGGAAAAGAATCTTCCCAAGGCCATCATTGCAGCCCTCGTCTTCGTCACTGCCGTCTATGCGGCGTTTAACGTGATCATCTTCAGAAACATCGACGCCGAAACCGTGGTCGCTTCCCAAAACATTGGGGTCGATGTCTCCCGCGTCCTCTTCGGAAACGCCGGGGCCACCTTGGTCTCCATTGGACTTTTGATTTCCGTCGCCGTTACCATGAACGCCCAAATCATGAACGTGGCACGCAATCTCCTTCCCATGGCCCAGCGTCAACTCATTCCCGCGCACCACGCCCTTGGGAAGATTCACCCCAAGTTCGACACGCCGGCGAATGCCATCATCCTCGAGATGATTCTCACCTGCCTCTATATCTTCTCCGGAAACTTTGAGTCGGTGACGAACATGGTCATCTTCGTCGTGTGGGTGTTCTTCGTTCTCACCGTCTTCGGGGTCTTCATCCTTCGCAAGAAATACCCCCGTCAAGAAGGACTCTATTCCACGCCTTTGTACCCCATCGTTCCCTTGATTGGGATCATCGGCGGAGCCTTCCTCGTCGTGAGCACCGTGATGAGCATGTTCAAGATCTCCATGATTGGAATCGTCGTCGCCATCATTGGTCTTCCGATTTATGCCTACTACAAGAAACAAAAGAACGCCTAAGACTCCCCCCTCGGGGGGTCTTTTTTTCTTTGGGATTGTCCGGGTCGTGGCGGTAAAAACGACGAGTGTGGTATAATGAGAAGAAACCTGAAGTGGAAACTTTTGGTAAGGGAGGAACTTCTATGCAATCATCCAACCGACGCCATGCGCGTCGCCATCGAAGAGGCGCCCATCCCCTGACCTTCTTTAAGGTCCTGGTCCTCTTTCTCTGTCTTCTCGCCATCGCATTTTGTACTGTGATTGGCTCTGTGGTTCTCTCGGTGCTAAAATCTGCGCCGGAGATCGACCCAAAGAATTACCGCGCGTCCCTCTCGGAGACTTCGGTGGTCTTTGACGATCAAGACCAACTCGTGGAAAAACTCGTCCAAAACGAGTTTATGGAATACGTCCCCTTGGACCGCATCCCCCAACACCTTCAAGATGCGGTGGTGGCCATTGAAGACGAGCGATTCTACCAACACGGCGGCGTCGATTTCAAACGCGTCGGCGGTGCGTTGGTTCACGACATCAAGACCCGCTCCTTTGCCCAAGGAGCGTCGACGTTGACCATGCAGTTGGCGAAGAATCTCTATACCAACCAGAGCAAGGACGTCTTCAGGAAACTTCAAGACGTCTACTACGCCTTCCAGTTGGAAAGTGCCCTGTCAAAACCCCAGATTCTCGAGGCGTATCTCAACTCGGCCAGCTTTTCCAAGGGAACCGTCGGGGTCCAAGCTGCGGCAAGGACCTTCTTCGACAAGGACGTCTCGGAACTGAGCTTGGCGGAAAGTGCCCTTATCGCCGGGATTACCAACCGCCCCACGAAGTACACTCCCTACAACGTCGTGCCCTTTGAAGAGGGGGACGACATCGCCAGTGCGCAAGTCGTCCTCATTCCACTTCGCCAACCGAAAGAAGTCACCGAAGAGGACCGCGCCCGTGCGGAAGAGCTTTTGAATCTTCAAAAGATTGACATCCACGACTATCGGCAAATCCGCTCCGGGCAAGTGGAGATGGGAAAAGCCGTCTTCAACCCGGTGAGTAAAGAGCGCCAAGAGCTCATCTTGAAGAAGATGCTCGATCTCGCTCTCATCACCGAGGTGCAGTATTATGAGGCCCTGGAGAGCCCGATTCAACTCGCCCTCGGAAAGCGTTCTGTGAAGGGACTCTCCTCCTACTTTGTGGACGCGGTCAAGGATGAAGTCCTCCAGATTCTTGCCGACCAAGGGCACAGCCCAGAAGAGGCGAATCACCTCCTCTACAACGGCGGCCTGCAGATTCACACCTCCCTGAATCTCGGCATGCAACAACACTTAGAGAGCGTGGTCAGCGACGGTCAATACTTCCGAGGCGATCACCTAGACGACAACGGCATTCCTCAACCCCAAGTGGGGGCGGTCCTCATGGATCAACACACGGGGGAAGTCAAGGCGATCTTAGGTGGCCGCGGAATCTCGGGGAGCAATCTCTTGAACCGCGCGAAGAATCCTCGCCAGCCCGGGTCCTCCATCAAGCCCATCTCCGTCTATCTCACGGCGATGAACAACGGCATCACCGCCGGAGACGCCTATCACGATGCGCCGCTTCGCAAGAGCGCACGCACCCCCTACGCGCCGAAAAACGTCGCCGGCTATCAAGGGTGGACCACGGTGCGAAACCTCGTGGTCAAATCCTCCAACGTCGGTGCCGTCCTCGTGGCGCGAGATATTGTGAAAAACGACGATGCTGCAAGTGTGGCCAAGATTGCGGACACCCTCCGCGAGATTGGGGTCACCTCTCTCATCACTCCGGAACAAAACGCCCAGTTTAACGACTACAACTTTGCGGCTCTCTCCCTGGGCGGCATGACTTACGGCATCAGCCCCTTGGAGATGGCGGGGGCCTTTACCGCCCTATCTAATCAAGGGATGTATATGAAGCCCACCTTCGTCAATAGTATTACCTCGGCGACGGGAGAAGAGCTCTACACCGCTCCACGCCAAGGAAAACAAGTCACCTCCCCGCAAAATGCCTACATCTTGACCTCCATGCTTCAAGACGTGGTCCGCCGAGGAACGGGAACTTACGCCAATCTTCCCAACATGCACGAAGCGGGCAAGACGGGAACGACGAACTCGAAGCGGGATTCCTGGTTCGTGGGATACACCCCCTACTACACCTGCTCCGTGTGGATCGGAAACGATGACAATACTCCCCTTCTCGATCACTCTCGGATGGCGGCTCGTCTGTGGCGCGCTCTGATGCGGCCCATTCATGAAGACCTTGAGGACAAGGACTTCGAAAAGCCCGATGGCATCTACCGGAAGTACATCTCTGGCGCCGGGTACACAGAGTACTTCGTCGACGGAACCAGTCCGAAGAACACGAAGAAGCTCTATCGCCCCATTATCCGCAAGTCCAGTGATGACGACGAGGACAAAGACTCCAAGAAAAAGAAGAAGTCCTCGGACAACAATAACAACGACAAGAAGACGACGAAGAAGAAACGTCGCTCCTCTGACAATAACGACGATTAAAAAAGAGACCCCAGAGGGGTCTCTTTTAGTTTGTCTCTTAGTTTGTCTTTTCGTCATGTTCTTGGTCTTCGAGAATCTCTTTGTCGGATTCTTCCACGATTTCCTTCGCCTCAGAAGAGAGGTCCTCTTTCCTAATCACCTCTTTGGAAGAGGCGTAGGGACTTTTCTCCAGTTCTCCCCCGGAGAAGAGGGTCTCAAATTCCTGTCCTTCCAAGGTCTCTCGCTCTAAGAGAGCATCGGACACCTTGACGAGGATGTCGAGTTTCTCCCGAAGAATCCGCTCGGCGTTGGCGTAGGCCTCGGCAATGAATTGATGAATCTCTTCGTCGATCTCCGCCGCGGTGCGCTCGGAATAGTGCTGGGTTCGCCCAAAATCGCGGCCGATGAAGACCTCTCCGTCGGATCCATAGGCGACGGTCCCAAGCTTTTCACTCATCCCAAGCTCAGTGACCATGGCCCGGGCAATGGAGGTGGCTCGTTCGATGTCATTGGACGCGCCCGAGGAGATGTCATCGAGGAGAAGACTTTCCGCCACGCGCCCTGCTAAAAGGGTCGTCAGGCGATTCTTAAGCTCCCCACGGGTGGAGTAGTTGAGTTCTTCCTCGGGGATGTAGGCGGTAAATCCTCCGGCCATGCCTCGAGGGACGATGGTGATGAGATAGACGGGATCGTGATTGGGAAGGCAACGGCCGACGATGGCGTGGCCCGCTTCGTGGACGGCGGTGAGCTTGCGCTCCTTCTCCGTGACCACGCGACTCTTCTTCGCGGGACCAGCCTGGACCTTCAAAGCCGCCTCTTCAATATCTTTCATGTGAATCTCGCCATGATTTTCTCGTGCCGCCAAGAGAGCGGCCTCATTCATGAGATTCTCAAGATCTGCTGGAGAAAATCCTGCAGTGCGACGGGCGATGACCTTGAGGTCCACGTCTTTTCCTAAGGGCTTTTTCTTCGAATGGATGCCGAGGATTTGCTCCCGGCCACGGATGTCGGGAACGCCGACGTAGATGGTCCGGTCAAATCGACCTGGACGCAAGAGAGCGGGATCCAAGATGTCGGCGCGGTTCGTCGCCGCCATGACGATGACCCCTTCGTTAGTCCCAAACCCATCCATCTCCACGAGGAGTTGGTTGAGGGTCTGCTCCCTCTCGTCGTGTCCACCGCCGAGACCAGAGCCACGACGACGGCCCACGGCGTCGATTTCGTCGATGAAGATGATGCAGGGTGCGTGGCGCTTTGCATTCTCAAAGAGATCGCGGACACGGCTTGCCCCGACCCCAACGAACATCTCCACAAAATCGGAACCGCTCATGGTGAAGAAGGGCACCCCAGCCTCACCGGCAACCGCCTTCGAGAGGTAGGTTTTTCCCGTCCCTGGAGGGCCGATGAGAAGGACCCCCTTGGGAATACGGGCGCCCATGTCGATGAACTTTCGCGGGTGACGCAAAAAGTCGACGATTTCTTCGAGCTCTTCCTTTTCTTCACGAAGTCCGGCCACGTCGGCAAAGGTCACCTTCTTCGGCTCGTCTTGAGGGACCTGCTTCGCCGTCGACTTGCCGAAATTCATCGTCCGCCCCGCTCCCTGGTTGTTTTGCATCATCATGTACCAGAGAAACACAAAGCCGACGAGGAGAAGCCCAGAGGGCAGCAAGGTGATGAGCAGAGAATTTTCGCTCCGAGGAAATCCCTTCACGGTGATGGCATGATCCTCAAGGCTTGCGTGGGCCTTCGCCGCAAAATCTCCTGCGAGGACTTCAGGGACGTAGCTCCTAAAGGTCTTGTCCCCTGTGGTGATGCCAGAGACTTCCGCCCCGCGCATCTCCATGGACTTGATCTTTCCCTCGGCGAGGTTTTTTGTCAATGTATCATAGCTCCATTCATCGGTCCCACTCACTGGGGGATTGATGAAGCGTATCGCAGCAATGAGCAACAATAGAAGCACAAGATAGAAGGTCGTGCCTCCTAAGCGTCTCTTCAAAGATTGCCTCCTTCTTGTCTGTGAGTTTACGTATGTCCTTTCATTATACCACGTTTACTCCTTCGACGTAGAATAGACTTCCTCCCGCAAGGTGCCGATGTAGGGGAGATTTCGATAGTCTCCCGCGTAGTCAAGACCATAGCCCACCACAAAGAGGTCCTCGATCTCAAACCCAATGTAATTCACATCCACGGGCCGTTCCCGCCGAGAGGGTTTCGAGAGAAGGGTGGCAATCTTCACCGAGCGGGCACCGCGGCGCATAAAGAGTTCCACGAGGTAGGAGAGGGTAATCCCCGTATCGATGATATCCTCGACGATGAGGACGTCACGTCCCTCGACAGAGCGGTCCAGATCCTTTAAAATGCGCACCTCCCCACTGGAAGAGGTGGCGTTTCCGTAACTGGACACCGCCATGAAATCCAATTGCACGGGACGGGGCATGGCACGTACCAAGTCGGCGAGAAAGGGGACCGCCCCTTTTAAGATGCCCACGACGAGGAGATCCTCCACTTCGTTGGTGTCTTTCGTAATGCGCTCTCCCAATTGTTGGACCTTCCGAGCAATCTCTTCCCGGGTATAGAGGACTTCCTTCACAGCACGATCCATCGTTGGTTCAAAAGAATCTCTCACAAGAAACCTCCCAAGCTTGTTTTCTTTGGTTTACCTGATAACGGCCGCCGCGCCTGACGCCGACGACCCACAACACGTCATCTCCATGGCAGAGGACGGGAATACGAGCCCTAAGGGGCCTTGGGATTTTGGCATCGGAGAGAATCTTCGCGATTTTCTCTTCCCTGCCATCCTCAAGGACCATCCTCTCTCCCCTCCTCCAAGGGCGAAGGACACAGGAGGACATCGCCACCCCTTCCCAAGAGGTCGTCCACGCCGAATACTCTCCCCCACTCTCTTTGACCTGAAACACACCAAAGGGGGTCTCGACGACTCCAACGTCGAGAGCCTTCTCCCAAGAGCTCTCCTTCTCCTGAAGCCAGAGCCCCTCCCCGGTCCCTTCGGCGAGTAGGTCATGGGGAAGCATGAGAGCCCCTTCGCCGCGCTCCAACATCTCTTCGAGAAGGAACAGGTGTCTTCGTTCCCATCCCTCCCAGGAGAATTCTCGAAGCGCCCCAAGCAAGAGGCGACTTCGAAGAGGACTGGGCAACAGTCTTGCCTCGGATGAGATGAGGGTCACGCCGAGAATGTTCCGACACAGACGCGGTCTCTCCTCTTGGAGAAGGGCTTCGAAATAGACCTCATCGTCTCGCCTGAGTTCTGCGAAGGAGGCGAGAGCTTCTTTGACCCGAGGATAGTTTTTGGCGAGGAGGGGAAGAACCTCGTGGCGCACCCAATTGCGATGGTAGGCGATGTTGTGATTCGTCTTGTCTTCGCACCAGGTCTTTTTGTGTTCACGCAACCACTGACAAAGATCGCGATGCCTCAAGGAGAGAAGGGGGCGAAAGAGATGTCCCTCTCGAGGAGCCATCCCCCCTGCGCCACTTCCCCCAGCTCCCCGCATGAGGTGCATGAGCACCGATTCCGCCTGATCGTCCAGGGTGTGGGCGAGGAGCAACACGCCATCCTCTTTCACATGGGAGAGGAGCGCCTCTCGGCGAAGCCTCCGGGCGCAGAGCTCAAGGCCCTCCCCGGTCTTTTGCATCTCCTCCCCCACGTCCACGTCGACACGGCAAAAGGCAAATCCCAGTTCCCCACAGAGGGTCTCGACGAAGGCGGCGTCTCGGTTTGCCTCTTCTCCTCGGAGGTGGTGATGGACGTGGACCACGAGAAGATCGAGAGGAGAACTCTTATGAAGGGCAGAGAGCGCGTAGAGGAGGAAGGTGGAATCTGCTCCACCAGAACAGCCTAAGACAAGAGGCCTTGTCGTCAATTTTGCCTCACGAAGAACGTCAAGGCATGTGTTCAAACAATCCATCGCTCACCTCAAGAAAAAAGGGTGCACTCGCCCCTTTTGGAGCGAACTGCGCCCTTATCGTCTGCCTCTACGCTTTCCACCGTTTCGACTGTTGTTGCGCTGGCGTACAGATTCAATTTTTTCATTGCTGACCTTTAAGAACTTCGAGAGTTTGTCCTCAAAAGAGGAGTCTTGTCCCCGTTGGTGTTGGACAGGACGTGGGGCCGGAGCTGGCTTTGGCATCGCCGCTTTCATGGAGAGGGCCACCTTCCCAGAAGGATCGCGGGAAACCACCTTCACCTTGACCTTGTCCCCCTTCGAGAGTGCGTCTTCGACCTTTTCAATGTAGTCGTGGGAAATCTCGGAAATATGGACGAGGCCGCTCTCATCATCTCCATAGGAGACAAAGGCCCCAAACTTCATGATTCCCGTGACCACACCCTCTACAATACTACCAACAGCCACTGTCATAGACTAATGTTCCTCCTTACTCCTCACTTGATGAGGACTTCATCTTCGTCTCTTTGTTCTTGTCGATAAAGACAATCTCCCGAGGCTTCACCATCCCCAGGTCGCGACGGGCAACCTCTTCGATGTAGGTCGCATCATCGGATTTTTTCTTCTCGCTTTCAAGGACTTGAATCTGTCGGTCAAGCTCCTCGAGCTTCTCTGTATTTTGCGCGTGTTGACGCGCCTTATCCTGGCGCAATTGGGCCATCTGCACCGTGGAGTGGACCAATCCAACACAGAGAATCATAAGACCTACGCACAGACACTTAACCCGCAACATACTGCGGCGACGTTTTTGCTTTGGACCCATGGCCATCCCCCCTTGACTTTATTATGTCATGGAGACGTCAAAATTACAACTCTTCCACGGCGCGATAGAGGGCGGTGGCGTCCTCTTTGCGCACATGATCGGAAACGTCGAGGACCTCGGCACGAAAGGTATTGGTCCCGAATTGGACCTCGATGCGATCGCCGACAGAGACTTCGTCTCCCGCCTTGGCAACTTTTCCGTTGATAAGGACTCGCCCGCCGTCACAGGCCTCTTTCGCTACGGTACGACGCTTGATGATTCTGGCGTTTTTCAGAAATTTATCGATGCGCATGGCTTCACCTCCACTCAAAAAAAGAGGGCACTTGAAACCAAGTGCCTCACCTCTTACTTGTTGACCGTTTCCTTGAGGGCCTTCCCTGCGCGGAAAACGGGGGCCTTGGAAGCGGGGATCTTGATCACTTCTTCAGGATTACGGGGGTTGCGACCTTCACGAGCCTTGCGCTCACGCACTTCGAAGGTTCCGAAACCGACGAGTTGGACCTTGTCTCCAGCAATGAGGGCTTCTTCCACGGTGGAGAGGAAGGCGTTCAATGCGGTTTCAGCTTCCTTCTTGCTGAGGTCGCTCTTTTCTGCAATGCTTGCAACGAGTTCAGATTTGTTCATGATATCCTCCTTGTAATGACGAAAACTCAGTGGAGGCCTTCACCTCTTGCCAGAGTGCTTCCATCTCTTCAAGAGAGCACTCGGCGAGGTTGGCTCCTCTATGGTGTGCCAAAGATTCCATTGCTCCCATGCGCCGGATTGTCTTCTCCAGTGCCATGTGCAAGGTGTCTTCCGCATTATACCCCAAAAAGTGTGTGAGATGATGGGTCATCAGCAAAAAATCACCCAATTCTTCGCGAATGTGACCCTCGTCCCTCTCTGAGATAGCCTCTTCAAGCTCCTTGAGCTCTTCGTGGACCTTCAGAAGGAGTTCCTCGATGTGCTCCCATCGAAAACCGAGACGACAAAGCCGCTTGGCCAAGACATCGGCACCATAAAACGCCGGTCTTCCATAGACGGCTTTTCTCAGGGTCTCTTCGACGCCTTCAACCTCTTTTTCCTCGTCCTTCAAGGCCTCCCAGTCCACCGGCTCCTTCGAATCGGAGAAGACGTGAGGATGGCGATGGATGAGTTTTTGGGAGATGGCATCGGTGACGTCTTGTAGGAAAAACTCTCCCTCTTCGGCTCCAATCTGGGCCTGCATGAGGACGTGGAACAGGACATCGCCAAGTTCCTCGACCACAGCATTCACGTCGTTGTCCTTCAACGCGTAGGAGAGTTCACAGGCCTCTTCGACGATGTGAGGTGCTAGACTCTCATGGGTTTGTGCCGCATCCCAAGGACAGCCCTCGGGTGAGCGCAGTCGTTCCACAATCCGCAAGAGATCGGTAAAGTCCTTCGAGGCATCTTCTCGCACCCGCGGAATGAAGAGACTCGTCTGATAACTCGCCTCCACATCTCGGTCCAAGGCGTAGACCGGAAGGCGAAGAAGAGTTTCCTTCTCGCGAATCCCCGCGTCGGAGACGGCGAAGACTTCAAAATCGTCCCCATAGATTTCCCCGAGGGCAATCTTTAGCTCCGAGAGAATCCGTTGATTGTAGACCTGGGTGACGATGGTGTCCACATGGCGGTCCAGATCCGTGGGATGGAACTGGTCTCCGTCGATGAGTTTCAGTCCCTCAATGGGGTCGCGCCCCACCATGGTGAGCATGGGCTCGAGAAAACTCATCCCAGAAATCACCTCGGTGTTCACGTCCTCGCGATGGACGAGAGTCAGTGCCGCGCGCTCGGCGATGAGTGGATGGCCAGGGACGTAGAAGTTGACGTCTTTGTCCCGCGATTTTTCGGCGAGAATCTCCACCATCTTCTCATAGATGGCGTCAAAGGTTTCGCCCTCTTCATAGAGATCGTCGAAGCTGGTCACATCGATGTTGTGCTCGTGAAAATAACTCACGGCGCCGTGATGGGCAGTGCGCAAGATGTGCTCTCCCGGTCCATGAATGACCTGGAGCGCTTCTAGGGTCAGATGGCGTGCATCCGAGGGCCCAAGACCTACAATTCTTAAAATTCCCATAGACACCCCCTGACGTTAGTATTTTACACAAACTCCGCCACACTGTCTAGAGAAAATGGCGAAATCATGGGACTTTCACCCGAGAAAAAAGAGCCCGAAGGCTCTCTTTATTGGGCGGCTTGATTGCTCGCTTGATCGGCGGCTTGATTGGCGTCTTGAGGAGCTGCTGCGTCGGCGGCAGGTTGAGTTTGAGCTTCGGAGGCTTTGTTTTGTTCCTCGAATTGCTTTTGAGCCGCTTCGTCCGCTTCTGTCATGGGAATCTCGGCCTTGTAGTCGATGTATTCCTTGACCTTCGCCTTCTTCTCCACCTCAGCGACGTGATCCTTCACCGCTTGTTCTGCAGCGAGGTTCGGGAGTTGATCTGCGAAGTCTTCATAGGCGTCCTTCACATCTTCCACCTTGATGATGTGGTAGCCGTAATCCGTTTTGACGGGATCGGAGATTTCTCCCTTTTCCATGGAGAAGGCTTTGTCAGCGAAGGGCTTGACCATGGCGTCCTTGGTGAAGAACCCGAGGTCTCCCCCATTTTCTGCACTGCCTGGGTCTTGGGAATTTTCCTTAGCGAGGGTGGCAAAATCTGCGCCCTCGTCGAGTTGCTTCTTGAGTTCCTTGGCCTTGGCTTCGTCGGCGACGAGGATGTGGGACGCCTTGACTTCCTTGATATCATCCTTGTGCTCTTCAAAGTACTTCTTGAGTTCTTCTCCCTCGGGAGTCAAGGTGTCATAGAGCTTCTTCGTGTAGGCGTCCATGAGGAGTTGGTTCTTCAAAAAGCCCTTGAAGGTCTCGGGGGTGATGTGTTGGTTTTGAAGTTCCTTGTTAAAGGCCTCTTCGCCTCCGGATTGGGTCACCGCTTCTTGGTACTTCTTATTCACGTCTTCATCGGAAATCTTGACCCCAAGTTTTTCCGCGTCTTGACGAATCATCTCCAACTGTTCGAGAGACTTCAAGGAGTTCTCGCGGAGGACTTGGTCCATGGTTTCCTTGCCCTCGGGTCCTTCTTCCTTCAAGAAGTCTTGGCCGTAGATGGCAATGGCTTGGGTGCGGTTAGCCTTGTAGTACTCTTCAAAGGCTTCGTTGGTAATATTTTCGCCGTTGACCGTGGCGACGACGCCTTCGGGGCCTTTCCCGCAACCTGCGAGAAGGACTGCACCAAGGGCGACTCCAGCAACGACTTTTGTCCATTGTTTGTTCTTCATCAAACTTCCTTTCCTTTCTCCGTCCCGAATGGGTAGTGATTCCATTATAGCACAGGGATATTTCTCCCATGTGTTGGCAAGTTAAAATCTCGGTGAAATTTATGACCCACGTCTCTCCCTCCCCATGATGAGAAGAAGCTCCTTGAGTTCCTCGAGAGGGTGCTTCGGGCTATAGAGACGAATGTAGACCGGATCTTTTCTTCCGAATTCTACGCGATTGCCGAAGGTCTTTGTCAGCTCATTCATCAGGGCGAGGCTAATCTCTTCTCCCTCGAGAAGATTCAATTGATAGTTGTCAAATTTTTGGGTGACGTGAACCACCCGCACCTTCGAGGCCCGAGATCGAATGAGGGCGAGGTCCATGAGGTTGGAGATGGACTCGGGGGGCGTGCCAAAGCGGTCGATGAGTTCGTCGATGAGGTCTCTCTCGTCCTCTTCCGTTTCCAGGACAGAAATCTTCTTGTAGAGCTCGAGGCGCGTCTTCTCCTCCTCCACGTAGGATTGGGGGATGAAGGCGTCAATGCGCACGTCAATTTGGGTGGGGATTTCTTCCTCCTCCTTTACGCCTTGGAGTTTCAAGATGGCCTGGCGCAAATACTTGATGTAGAGGTCGTAGCCGATGGCGTGAAGGTGTCCACTTTGACGCGCCCCTAAGATGTTCCCAGAGCCGCGAATCTCCAAGTCTCTCATGGCAATCTTATACCCGGAGCCAAATTCGGTAAACTCCTTGATGGCCCGAAGGCGTTTCTCCGCAATCTCGGTCATCGCCACGTCCTTCGGATAGGTGAAGTAGGCATAGGCGAGGCGACTCGATCTTCCAATGCGGCCACGGAGCTGGTAGAGCTGGGAGAGTCCTAAACGCTGAGAATCGGTGATAATCATCGTGTTGGCATTGGCGAAGTCGAGGCCCGTCTCGATGATGGTGCTACAGATGAGGACGTCCACCTCACGGTTGACGAAGGCAAACATCACATCTTCTAAGGCCCTCTCCGTCATCTGTCCGTGGGCGGTGGCGAAGCGCGCCTCGGGGACGAGTTCCTCCAAGTCCTTCATGATGAGATCCATCTGGGCGACGCGGTTGGAGACGAAATAGACCTGTCCCCCTCGTTCCACTTCCCGGAGGATCGCGTCTCTGACCATGAGGGGATGGTATTCCGTCACCGTGGTCTGAATGGGGAAGCGCTCCTCCGGGGGCTCGTCGATGACGGACATATCCCGAATTCCGATCATCGACATCTGAAGGGTGCGAGGAATGGGAGTCGCCGTCAAGGTCAAGGTGTCCACGGTCTCCTTTAAGAGCTTGAGACTCTCCTTGTGTCGCACCCCAAACCGCTGCTCCTCGTCAATGATGAGAAGGCCCAAATCGTGGAATTTCACATCTTTACTAAGGAGACGATGGGTGCCGACGATGATGTCGAGATTCCCCTCTTTGAGGCGCTTGAGGTCTTGGGTCTGTTCTTTCTTCGTCCGAAAGCGACTGAGCACCGCAATGTCCACGGGGAAATCTCGAAACCGCTCCACCATCGTGTTGTAGTGTTGCTGGGCGAGAATCGTCGTCGGGACGAGAAAGGCCACTTGTTTTCCGTCGAGGACTGCCTTAAAGGCTGCTCGAAGGGCCACCTCGGTCTTTCCGTACCCCACGTCGGCGCAGAGGAGGCGATCCATGGGCCGAGGCCTCTCCATGTCCTTCTTGATCTCCTCGCTACTCTGGAGCTGTCCCTCGGTCTCCTCGTACATAAAGGCGTCCTCAAATTCCTGCTGCCAGGCGTCGTCTTTAGGAAAGGCGTAGCCCTCTTTGTGCTGACGCTTTGCATAGAGGGGAATCAAGTCCTCCGCCATGTCCTCCACGGATTTCTTCGCCTTTTGCTTCGTCTTGTTCCACTCGAGGGAGTTGAGTTTCGCAACCTTTGGGGCCACGCCTTCGTTCCCAATGTATTTATGGATGAGGTAGAGCTGGTCGACCGGGAGGAAGAGGCGGTCCGTTCCTCGATAGGCGATGGTGAGAAAATCGCGGCGCGTGCCCTGGATTTCCAATTGTTCTGTGCCCAAGTACTGCCCCACGCCGTGGGTTTCGTGGACTACGTAATCGCCAATCTGGAGATCCTCGAAATTGAGGGAGGGCTTTGGCCTTCTCTTCCTTTTCTTCGTCGTTCTCTGGCCGTAAATCTCCCCGTGGTGCATGAGGACGAGGTGGGCATCGGGAATCTCAAACCCTTCGTGAAGAGAGCCCTTGGCTATGAAAATCCCCGCCTCCGGAGGCGTCGTCGAGAGAAATCCGGGACTAAAGCCAAGGCTCGTCAAGTGCTCGAGAAGTTTTTCCCCGCGCTCGCGACTTCCCGCGAGGAGGATGATGCGGTACTGTCTCTTGAGATAGGCCCTGAGCTCCTCGGTAAAGGCCTCCATGCGGCCTCGAAAACTCCCCACCCCTTTGAGGTGAAAGTTACAGATGGCCCGCACGTCAAAGCCCTGAAGTCCCTTGATGATACTGTTGAAGATCACCACGTCCTGGGCGCGAATCCAAGCACCCACCTCCTCGGGGCTCTTCCTCGCCTCTTCGTGGGAGGAGAAGACCTCCCCGAAGTCTAAGAGCTCGGCAAACTCCTCGGCTTCCTTTTTCCTCCGCTCCAAGGTGTTCTCCTCGATGCGACGAGGTTCGTCGAGAAAGACGATGGGAGCCTCGTCATAAAAGTCGAGAACCGTCTCCACGTCCCTACCCAGATAGGGAATGAGCAGGTCGTAGTTTTGAATGGAGCCATCCTCTTTCAAGGCTTCGAGGACGGGGGCAAACTTCTCTCGAAGTCTCCTGCCGCGCTCGTCCTCCTTGACTCCTTGGAGGTCTTTTTCCAGGGCCTTGGCCACGGCATCTCGACTCCCTGAAGGGATAAAGAATTCCTTGACGGGCGCGATGGAAATCTCCTCAAGTTGGTCCAGGGAGCGCTGGCTCTGTACGGAGAAGGTGCGTAAGGAGTCGACTTCATCGTCGAAAAATTCGATGCGCCAAGGATTCTCCTCCTCCCCGAAGACGTCGAGAATTCCCCCACGATAGGCCCATTGTCCCATCCCTTCGACTTGAGTCACCCGCTCATAGCCCATGGCGACGAGGTTTTCAAGGAGGTCGTCGAGAGGGACACTCTCCCCGACGCGCAATGTGATGGACTGGGCGCGGAGATGATGGGCGAGGGTCTTGTCCCGGAGGGCTTCCATGGTGGTGACGACGAGGCGAAGGCTTCCCTCTTGAAGGCCTCGATAGACTTCCAGCCGTTGGCGCCACCTCTCACGGCTCGCCGCCTGGCGATCGAAGAGAAAGAGTTCCTTCCGAGGAAGATAGCCCACCTCTGTAAATCCAAGGCTACACAAGTCCTCGTAGATAGTCTTGGCCTTCAATTCGTCGTAGGTGACAAAGAGAAGAGGGCGAGAAACGTCCTCTTTCAAGGCGCCCATGACATAGCCCAAGGCATTGGTAGAAATCCCATAACAGGCTACGGGAAAGGACCTCTGCTCAAGAGATTGCCTCAGTTCCCTATAGGCCCCAAGGTCTCGTAGTGGATTTGTCAGTTCCATAGTCCCTCCTCTCATAGGAAAACTGCCCAATACTCTCGGGCAGTTCAGATTTCCTCAAATACACTCTTCTTGTTGTACCGGTTCATCGCCTTGTCCAGGTCCTCTTTCATGACGCAAGTGACGATGTCGCAAACCCGCTTCAGACATGCCTCCATGACTCTTCCCTCCTCTTGGGAGAATCCGCCGAGGACGAAATCTGCAAGGTCCATCTGTTCTTTGGGCTTTCCCACGCCAATCTTAATGCGAGGGAAGGTATCGTCTTGGAGTTGGTAGATGATGGATTTGAGACCGTTGTGGGTCCCTGCAGAGCCCTTCTTACGGATGCGCACATCGCCAAAATCGATGTCGATGTCGTCGACGATGACGAGAATCTCCTCGGGGTCAATCTTGAAGTAATGGGCCATCTCTCGCACACTCTCCCCGGAGAGGTTCATGTAGGTCTCCGGTTTTAAGAGATAGACCTCTTTTCCGGCGATGCGCCCCTTTCCCCAGAGGCCCTTGAATTTGATTTTAGACACGGAAATCCCCGCCATCTCGGCAATGGCGTCGATGGCGAGGTATCCAATGTTGTGTCTCGTATAGGCATATTGACGCCCAGGGTTTCCCAGGCCGACAATGAGACGAATCCCCATGTCAATCGAACATGGCGCTGACGGACTTGTTTCCGTTGATGCGGCGCACCGCGTCGGCGAGAATGGGAGCGACGCTGACCACTTCAATCTTTCCGCCACGAGCCTCTTCCTTCAAGGCGATGGTGTCGGTGATGACGAACTTCTCAATGGAGGAGTTTTCCAAGCGCTCGATGGCAGGGCCCGAGAGAACGCCGTGGGTGGCGCAGCCGTAGACCTTCTTTGCACCAAAGGACTTCAATGCATCCGCCGCCTTGCAGATGGTTCCCGCCGTGTCCACGATGTCGTCGATGAGGATGCAGTTCTTCCCCTCGATGTCCCCGATGACGTTCATGACTTCACTGACGTTGGCCTTGGGACGACGCTTCTCGATGATGGCAATGGGGAGGTTCAAACAATTGGCAAAGTTCCGAGTCCGGGTCACCCCGCCGAGGTCAGGAGAGACGGCGACGAAGTCCTCGCTGGAGACGATGGAGGTAAAGTGTTCCGCGAGGGTGGGCACTGCACTCAAGTGGTCCACGGGAATGTCGAAGTATCCTTGAATCTGCCCTGCGTGCAAGTCCATGCAGACGAGGCGATCGGCCCCGGCGCTGGTGATGAGGTTGGCGACGAGTTTTGCCGTAATCGGCTCCCGCGCGCGGGTCTTCCGGTCTTGACGCGCATAGCCATAATAGGGAACCACGGCATTGATGCGGCCCGCAGAGGCGCGCTTTAAGGCGTCCATGAGAATCAACAGCTCCATGAGGTTGTCGTTGACGGGACTGGAGGTCGGTTGAATGACGTAGACGTCTTTTCCCCGCACGGTCTCGCCGATGTCGATGGAAATCTCTCCGTCGCTAAAGTGTTTCACCGTACAATTTCCCGGGTTGACGCCCAGTTCTTTACAGATGTTGTTCACCAATTCCTCGTTGGAATTGCCAGTAAAGACGATAATTTCTCCATCACATGCGTTCATCGTGTTTGCTCCTTTTCTTCCTTGGTACGAGTCACCCAACCATCAATGTTTCGTTGACGACCGCGTCCGATGGCGAGGCTATCCGCCTCCACATCTTCGACAATCGTCGAGCCCGCTGCGACATAGCCTCTCTCGCCCACGTGGACGGGAGCGACGAGATTGGCATTGGAGCCTAAGAAGGCATCATCTTCCACGACGCTTCGGAATTTCTTCTCTCCATCGTAGTTGACGAAGATGACCCCGCAGCCTACGTTGACCCTCTCTCCCACGTCGGCGTCTCCGATGTAGGCGAGATGGCCCGCTTTGGCGCCGTCGCCGAGGACCGCATTTTTCACCTCGACAAAGTTGCCAATGCGCACTCCTCTTCCAATGTGACTGCCCGGGCGGACATGGGCGTAGGGCCCAAGGGTCGTCTGGTCTTCGATGACGCTTCCCTCGACGAGGACGTTATCGAGTTTCACCCCGTCGCCAATGACCGAGTCCACCACCCGGGTAGTGCCGTAGAGTTCGCAACCCTCTCCAATGGAGGTCTGTCCCTGAAGGACGGCACCGGGATAAATGATGGTATCGCGGCCGATGGAGACGCTGCGCTCCACGACGGTGTGAGCCGGGTCGATGAAGATCACCCCATCGGCCATGTGCTCCTCGTTGATCCGCTGGCGCATAATGGCCTCGCACTGGGCGAGTTGGGCCTTGGAGTTGACACCCAAAATCTCGTCGTTATCCCGAAGGGTGATGGCAGAGACCTTCTCTCCCTCCTCGACGAGGATGCGAATCACATCGGTGAGATAGAGCTCCCCTTGGGTGTTATTCGTCTCGAGTTTTCCCAAGGCATGGCGCAGATCCTTGCCTCGGAAGACGAAGATTCCCGAGTTGACTTCGGAGATGGCGCGCTCTTTTTCCGAGGCGTCTTTCTCCTCGACAATCGCCGTGAGGTGGCCATCTTCTCCGCGGAGAATGCGCCCATAGCCAAAGGGCTCATCCACGATGGCACTTAACACCATGGCCGCATCGTCGTGGCGACGGCGCGCCTCAAAGAGTCGTTCTAGGGACTCGGGACGAATGAGCGGGGTGTCACCGGTGATGACCAAGACCTCGTCCTCATCGTCAAAATCGTCGAGGGCCTGGCGCACCGCAAATCCCGTCCCGTAGGGATGGCCATCCCCGAGGGGCTGGGTGCGAAAGAGATTGCCTTCTCCCTCAAACATCCCTCCAATCTCTTCTCCACCTCGCCCCACGATGAGGATATTTTTCTCACTGCCCGCCTGGCGACAAGCGGAGAGGACATATCCGATCATGGGATACCCCGCGATGCGGTGGAGAACCTTTGGGGTATTGGACTTCATTCTTGTCCCCTCGCCGGCGGCGAGAAGAATCGAAACTTTCATCTGTCTCTCCCTCTGTTCTCAGTGTTCCTCTTTCATTATAACGAAGTGAAGAGATGCCCACAAGAAAAGGCGAAAAAAAAGCGACCTTCCGGTCGCATTAGAGAACTTTCGCCAAAAAATCACGGGTTCGCGGTTCTTGAGGGCGCTCAAAAATTTCTTCGGGAGTCCCCTCTTCCACGACGACACCCCCATCCATAAAGAGGATGCGATCGCCCACTTCCCGAGCAAACCCCATCTCGTGGGTGACTACCACCATGGTCATCCCCTCGCGGGCGAGGCGCTTCATCACGTCTAAGACTTCCCCCACCATCTCCGGATCTAAGGCAGAGGTGGGTTCGTCAAATAGCATGACTTGAGGCTCCATGGCAAGGGCGCGCACAATGGCGATGCGCTGCTTTTGTCCGCCAGAGAGGCTCCTCGGGTAGGCGTCCTTTTTGTCCGCAAGGCCTACAGTATTTAAGAGGGCGAGGGCCTTCTCCTGGGCCTCTTGCTTCGATTTTCCTCGCAAGAGCATCGGCGCAAAGGTGATGTTTTCCAGGATGGTCTTGTGGGGAAAGAGGTTGAAGTGTTGGAAGACCATGCCCATCTCTTGGCGAAGCTTGTCGATGTCGGTATTCTTGTTGGTCAACTCCTTGTCCTCGACAAAAATCTTGCCCTCGGTGGGGATTTCCAGGAGATTCATGCATCGCAAAAAGGTGCTCTTTCCCGACCCTGAGGGGCCGATGATAACCACCACTTCCCCGCGCTTGATAGTCTGATTGATGCCGCAGAGGACCTCATGATCTCCAAAACTCTTCCGTAAATTTTCAATGCGAATCATCGATCGAGCCTCCGTTCCACAGCAGCCATCACCTTCGAGAGAGTAAAGGTCAGGACGAAATAGATAAAGGCGGCGTAGAGAAGGGGTTCAAAGGCCTTGTACGTCGCCGTACGCGCAGCATTTGCGTAGTACATCAAGTCGTGAAGCCCGATAAAACTCACGATGGAAGACTCCTTGATCAAGGTGACGAATTCGTTGACCAGGGCGGGGAGAATGTTCTTCACCGCCTGGGGCAAAATGATGTAGCGCATGGTTTGGGATTCGTTGAGGCCGAGGGAGCGCGCCGCTTCCGTCTGCCCCTTGTCTACGGATTGTAGACCGCTACGGATGACCTCGGAGATGTAGGCCGCCGAGTTGATGCTGATGGCGATGCCCCCGAGGAGGATCTTATCCCGCAAAAGGGTGTATTGCGGCGGGATGATCTGGATCATCGTGAAGTAAAACATGGTCAATTGGACGAGCATCGGCGTCCCGCGGATGACCTCCACAAAGGCGGTCGCCACAAGGGAGACGGGCTTTGACTTCCCAAGGCGTGCCCTTGCGACGAGAAGGCCTAAGAGACATCCAAAAAAGACGGCGACGGCGGAGAGGAGAAGGGTCAGCCCCACCCCTTCGATGTAACTTGGCAAGTACTTTGTGATAAAGGCAAGCCGTTGTTCAAAAAAATTCATAGTTCCTCACTTTCATGGGATGAAACAAAAGGAGAGATCCGAAGATCTCTCACTCTTATTGAACTTCCGCTGCCTGTTGGCTCGACAGTTCGGTGTACTTCGCCATGACTTCGTCAATTTTGCCCTCTTGCTTCCACTGGGCGATGACCTTGTTGATGATGGCGACGAAATCCTCATTGCCCTTCGCAACGCCGAAGGCCACTCCGTCCTCATTGGGGAATCCGAGGTCGACCAGTTGCAAGTCGGGGTTGAGTTTTTCAAATTGCTTGCCAGGAGCTTCGGCGACGACAATGGCGTCCACCGCTTGTCCCTTCAACTCTTGAACCATGTCGTTGAGGTTGACAAGGGATTGGACGTCGGCGCCTTGAAGGCCGAGGGCCAAGGTTTCTTGGACCGTTCCAATCTGGGCGGCGACCTTCGCTCCTTGGAAGTCATCTTGCGTCTTGTACTTGTCCGCGTCGGCCTTGCGAATGAGCATGAGCTGACCTCCAGAGTAATAACTCTCCGAGAAGTCAACTTGTTCTTGGCGCTCGGGAGTGGGGACGAGTCCTGCTGCGGCCAAGTCGATATCCCCGGTTGCAAGGGCCAAGAGGATGCCGTCAAACTTCATGTCTTGGACTTCGAGCTTCACGCCGAGCTCGTCGGCAACAGCTTGACCCAAGGCGATGTCAAACCCGACGACTTCCTGTTTTCCATCCGTGTTCCCCACCCACTCATAGGGCGGATAGTCGGCACTAGTTCCCAGGGTGAGAGTGCCTGTTTTTTTGATTTTTGTGAGAATCGGACCATCTCCAGATGCCGCATCCTCACCCTTCGCCGTCTTCGACCCACAAGCGGCGAGGGCAAAGAGACTCACAACGAGACACAGGGACAAGATTTTTTTCAACGTATTCATGATTGTTCCTCCTAAAAAGATGTCAGTGATGGCGTCCATTTAGAAGAATCTTCTCATGGGGCGGGAGACAGAGTGGCTCCCTGTGCCCTTTTCGCGATGATGACGCAAGGATAAGACCTCCTTCCAGATGTATGATTATTTCTTTAGTATACGTGATTTAGCGCGATGATGCAAGCACAATTCGCGATTATTCAAACTCTAAAATATCCACCGCCTCGCGAGTGTCGGCTTGAGGAGCTGGAGCTTCGGGAGTCTCTTGAGGTTGTGGTGTCGTCGGCGCCGGAGCAGGAGCCGCTTCCTCGATGATCTGGCGCACGCCCCAGGAGGCCAGCTCATCATTGGTGCCAATCCACACGGGAGTGCCCACCTTCACCAAGGGGAAGAGGAGCTCCTCGATGTCGTAGTTAAACATCCGGATGCACCCATTGGATGCGTAGGTGCCGATTTGTCCCGGCAAAATGGTGCCGTGGATGCCATAGCCTCCCTTGCTCCCGCGAAGGCCAAGGCCCATCCACCGCTCTCCCAATGGATTCTTGGGGTCGTCGGCGCTTCTCGGGGTTCCCCCCATTCCACCCCAAGCCGGGTTGACGTGCTTGTTGATGATCTTCGTCTTTCCCGAAGGCGTGGGGGTCGCACTCGTCCCCAGGGCCACGGGGTATTTCCCCTGGGAGACGCCTCCGCGATAGAGGGTCAAGGTCTTTCGACTCTTGTTGATGGCAATCCAATAGCCCTTCGTCGGCGGATGCTCCACCAAGTCATAGACTTGGCGCTTTGTATCTTCCAAGTGGCGTTTTGTCTCGGGACCAATACTTCCCGTCACCACCAGGTTGTTCTGGGCCTGGAAGCGCTTTAATTCTTGAATCCTCGTCGCCCCCTTCTTGTCCTCGAAAGTGTTGGGACGGGCGTAGGCGAAGACTTGACTTGGAATCAAAACGCCTGCGAGACCCATGACGGCCACAAACTGATGAGGTTTCATCCACGACTCCTTTCCAGCACCAGACGCAGGAACTGTCCGGTGTACGATTCTTTCACTTCGACAATCTCCTCAGGGGTTCCCGTGGCCACAATGGTGCCGCCCCCGTCTCCCCCTTCGGGTCCCAGGTCGATGATGGTATCAGCGACCTTGATGACGTCGAGATTGTGTTCGATGACTACCACCGTGTTTCCTCCATCGACGAGGCGATTTAATACCTCTACCAAGCGATGGACGTCGGCGGTGTGCAGCCCCGTCGTCGGCTCGTCGAGGATGTAGATGCTCTTACCCGTACTCCTCTTCGAGAGCTCGGTGGCAAGTTTGATGCGCTGGGCCTCTCCCCCAGAGAGTTGGGTCGAGGGCTGGCCGAGCTTGACGTAACCCAGGCCCACATCCTTGAGGGTTTGGAGTTTGCGCGCCACGGTGGTGTGGTTCTTAAAGAATTCTAAGGCTTCATCGACGGTCATGTCCAGGACTTCCGAGATGTTTTTCCCCTTGTAGGTCACCTGCAAGGTCTCTCGGTTGTACCGCGCCCCTTTACAGACTTCACAGGGCACGTAGACGTCGGGGAGGAAGTGCATCTCCACTTTGATGATTCCGTCCCCCTTACAGGCCTCACAGCGGCCACCCTTGACGTTAAAGCTGAAGCGCCCCTTCTTGTATCCGCGCATCTTCGCTTCGTTGG
This sequence comes from Bacillota bacterium, assembly GCA_023442775.1. Taxonomy (GTDB): domain Bacteria; phylum Bacillota; class Clostridia; order Tissierellales; family Peptoniphilaceae; genus JAEZXH01. Next base: position 60,560 of record JAEZXH010000018.1, on the reverse strand, counting down.
TGTTGGCGAAGATGTCTCGAATGGCGTCAAAGGCTCCGGTGTAGGTGGCGGGATTGGAACGAGGGGTGCGCCCAATGGGACTCTGGTCGATGTCCACCACCTTGTCCACGTGCTCCAACCCTTCCACGTCGCGATAACGCCCGGGTCTCACCTTGGAGTGGTTGATGCGCTGGGCGAGGACCTTGAAGAGAATCTCGTTGACGAGAGAACTCTTTCCCGAGCCACTGACTCCTGTAACGGCGACGAATTTTCCAAGGGGGAAGGAGACATCAATGTCCTTCAGGTTGTTCTCCTGGCAACCATAGAGGGTGATGAATTGTCCGTTGCCTTCCCGTCTCTTCTCGGGAAGGGGCACTTTTTTGCGCCCAGAGAGGTAGGCCCCGGTGAGGCTCTTGGGATTTTCCATGATCTCCTCAGCCGTGCCTTCGGCGACAATCTCTCCCCCGTGTCGCCCGGCTCCCGGCCCAATGTCCACAATCCTATCCGCGGCGCGCATCGTGTCTTCATCGTGTTCCACGACGATGAGGGTATTGCCGATGTCCGTGAGATTTCGAAGTGTCTTTAGCAGCATATCATTATCCCGCTGGTGAAGACCAATACTCGGTTCGTCGAGGACGTAGATGACCCCAACGAGGGAGGAGCCAATCTGGGTGGCGAGGCGAATCCGCTGGGCCTCTCCCCCAGAGAGGGTCCCCGCCATCCGGGCGAGGTTGAGATAGGATAGCCCCACGTCTTGAAGGAATTGGAGGCGCTCACAGATTTCCTTGAGAATCTCCTTGGCGATGATTTCCTCTTTTTCCGAGAGGTCGAGGCCGCGGAAAAAGTCTAAGGCTTCATCGATGGAAAGGAGGGTCACCTCGTAGATATTAAGGCCTCCGACGCGGATGGCGAGGGAGGATTCCTTGAGACGCGCCCCGTGGCAATGGGGACAGGGAATCTCCGCCATGAATTCATCGATGCGGTCCAGTGCCCGATCCGATTGACTCTCTTGATAACGCCGCTTCAGGTTCTTGAGGACTCCCTCAAACCCTCCGCGATAGGTCTTTCTGCCACTAAAATAGCTATCGTAGGAAAACCGCAGGGGCGCCGTCGTCCCGTGAAGGAGCTCGTCGAGAAACTCTTTCGGAGCTTTGGAAAGAGGGGCATCGAGGGAGAAGTGGTGACGCTTGGCCAGGGCCTTGATGATTTCCATGTAATAGGTCCCGTCGCTATTGGAATAACAGGCCACCGCCCCTTGACGGAGACTCAAGTCGCGATTTGGGAAGATGAGGTTTGGGTCCGGCTCCTTGGAAAACCCGAGACCGTTACAGGTGGGGCAGGCTCCGAGGGGGCTGTTAAAGGAAAAGGAGCGCGGACTAATCTCTTCGATGACCAAGTCGCAGTGAGGACAGGCGAGACTCGTGGAAAAGGTAAGGGGCTCTCCCCCAATGACGTCGATGACGCAAATCCCCTTGGCAAGACTCGTGGCCAGTTCTAGGGAATCTGCGAGGCGTCCCTTCGCCTCCTCTTTGACTACAATCCGGTCTACGACGACGGAGATCGAGTGTTTGTAGTTCTTCCCAAGTTCTGGGACCTCTTCGATGGTGTAGGTCTCTCCATCGACGACGACGCGCAAGAACCCGTCCTTTTTGATTTGGGCGAGGGTCTTCGCATGGGTCCCCTTCCGTTCGCGCACCATGGGGGCGAGAATCTGAATCCGCGTCCCCTCGGGCAGTTCCAGAATCCTATCCACCATCTGGTCGATGGTAAAGGCGGTGATTTCCTCGCCACAGATGGGACAAAAGGCGTGGCCAATCCGGGCGAAGAGCAGGCGCAGATAGTCGTAGATTTCCGTCACTGTCCCCACAGTGGAGCGGGGATTTTTGCTCGTCGTCTTCTGGTCGATGCTGATGCTTGGGCTCATCCCTTCGATGGATTCCACTTCCGGCTTGTCCATCTGCCCCAAGAACTGCCGCGCGTAGGAGGAAAGACTCTCGACGTAGCGGCGCTGACCCTCGGCATAAATGGTGTCAAAGGCAAGAGAACTCTTCCCCGAGCCCGAAAGTCCTGTAAAGACCACGAGTTGATTTCTCGGAATCCGAAGGTCAATGTTTTTGAGGTTATGTTGTCTTGCCCCACGTATCACAATGTCTGATGCCATAGTCCCTCCTCTCACGAGGGGATCATCCCCTCCAATTCTCGAATCTTATCACGAATCTCTGCCGCGGTCTCAAAGTCCAAGGCCTCTGCAGCCTTGTGCATCTCGGGGCGGAGATTTTCAATCATCTGACGCAACTCTTCTTCACCAAAGCCCTCGTCAAATTCCTCGTTCTCCTCGGCGACGAGGGTAGAATCGATGATGGCGCGAATGTCCTTTTTCACCGTCTTTGGTACAATGCCATGTTCTTCGTTATAAGCCTCTTGAATCTCCCGACGGCGATTCGTCTCCTCGATGGTGCGCGCCATGGAGCCGGTGATGGTGTCGCCGTACATGATGACTTCTCCCCCAGCGTTGCGCGCGGCGCGTCCCGCCGTCTGAATGAGGGAGGTTTCCGAGCGCAAGAAGCCCTCTTTGTCCGCATCGAGAATCGCCACGAGACTCACCTCGGGCAGATCCAAACCCTCCCGCAAGAGGTTGATTCCCACGAGGATGTCGTAGACCCCAAGGCGCAGATCTCGGATAATTTCCATCCGCTCCACCGTCTCGACGTCGGAGTGCATGTAGGTCACTTTGAGGCCGAGTTCCTTCAAATAGTCGGTAAGATCCTCCGCCATCTTTTTCGTCAAGGTGGTGACGAGGATGCGCTCCCCGCGTTCGATGCGTTCGTGGATGCGTCCCACCAAGTCGTCGATCTGATGCTCGGTCCCCACCACGGTAATCTTCGGATCCAAGAGTCCCGTGGGACGAATCACCTGCTCGGCGATGAGACTCGAGTGTTTCTTCTCATAGGGCCCTGGGGTTGCGGATACGTAGAGGGCCTGATGGACCCGCTCCTCAAACTCTTCAAACTTCATCGGCCGATTGTCGAGAGCTGAGGGGAGACGGAAGCCGTAGTCCACGAGGGTCTGTTTTCGCGACCGGTCCCCGTTATACATCCCGCCAATCTGAGGAATGGTCACGTGGGACTCGTCGATGATGGTCAAGAAGTCCTCGGGGAAATAGTCGATGAGGGTGTAGGGCCTCGACCCAGCTGGCCGCCCACTCAAGTGGCGAGCGTAGTTCTCAATCCCAGAACAGAACCCCATCTCTTGAAGCATCTCCAAGTCATAATTCGTCCTCTGTTCAAGGCGTTGTGCCTCGAGGAGCTTCTCTTGGTCCTTGAGTTCGTGAAGCCGCTCCCGCAATTCCTCCTCGATGGTGGTGATGGCGCGCTTCACCTTCGGTTGGGAGGTGGCAAAGTGGCTCGCCGGGAGGATGTATGCGTGGTTTAAGGTCCCCCGCACCTGCCCCGTAAGGGCGTTGACCTCGGTGATTCTCTCGATTTCATCGCCGAAGTATTCGACGCGAATCGACGTCTCAGAACTCGAGGCGGGAAAGATTTCCAAGATGTCCCCGCGAACGCGGAAGGTTCCCCGGGTGAAGTTGATGTCGTTGCGCACGTATTGGATGTCCACGAGGCGGCGCATGACCTCGTCGCGATCCTTGATCATCCCCGGGCGCAGACTCACCGTGAGATTTTTGTAGTCCTCTGGATCGCCGAGGCCGTAGATGGAAGAGACGGAGGCGACGATGATGACGTCGCGTCTCTCGAAGAGGCTCATTGTCGCCGAGTGGCGCAGCTTGTCAATTTCGTCGTTGATGGAAGAATCCTTCTCGATAAAGGTATCCGTCTGGGGCACATAGGCCTCTGGCTGGTAGTAATCGTAGTAGGAGACGAAGTACTCCACCGCATTTTCCGGGAAGAACTCCTTGAACTCACTCGCCAACTGGTAGGCGAGGGTCTTGTTGTGGGCAATGACCAGAGTGGGCTTTTGCACCCGTTCGATGATGTTGGCCATGGTAAAGGTCTTGCCCGAACCGGTGACGCCTTTGAGGGTCTGATGGCGATGGCCTTCTTCGAGGGAGGCGACCAAGGCGTCCACGGCTTGTGGTTGGTCCCCCATCATGGAAAAGGGGGCGTGAATCTTAAATTTCATAGTCCCTCCATAGACGAAGAGCTACCTTTCGATAGCTCCTCACTGCAAATCGTCGTTTTTTATTTATGCCCAAAGGCTCATGGTTTTACACATCAGAGAGTCGTTCGTGAACCAAGTTGATAGCCCGCTGGAGTTGAAGATCTTCCTCGAGAAATTTCGGCCCAACCCCCTGAGTTCCCTCGGGCAACGTCACCTCCACGTCGGGGGCAATCCCCTTTTTATGGATGTTCTCTCCCGATGGAGTGAAGTATTGGGCGATGGTCAATTTCAACGCCTCTCCCTCAGGAAGTGGTTGGACCACTTGAATGACCCCTTTGCCAAAGGTCTTTTCCCCGACGAGGATTCCCGCGTGAAAATCTCGGATGGCCCCGGCGAGGATTTCACTGGCAGAGGCACTGCCACCGTTGATGAGTACCGCCAAGGGAAGGCCGAGTTCCTCCGCATCAGAGACGGCGTGGTCGAGTTCCTTCCCCTCTTTGTCCTTACTCGTCACAATGGTTCCCTCGGGGAGGAGGACATCGGCGATGGAGACTGCTGCATCGACGACGCCACCGGGGTTCCCTCGCAAATCGAGGACCAGGCCCTTCACCGACTGATTGCGAAGCTCCTGAAGAGCCGTCTTGAATTCCTCGCCTGTGCGCTCTTTAAACTCCAAGATGGCGATGTAGCCCAAATCTCCAATCTTTTGGGATTCTACAGAGTTGACGTGAATCTCATCTCTCTTGAGGCGCAAGGTCTTTTGCGCCCCTTGTTTCGTCAGCACCTTGAGTTGTACCTCGGTGCCCTTCGCCCCCTTCATCTTTGCCACGGCGCCCTGCATGGCGTCAGCGGTAAATTCCTCTCCATCTACGGCGAGAATCTGGTCGCCGCTCTTGAGCCCAGCTTCGTCGGCGGGGCTGCCCTTTATCGGAGAGATGATGGTGATGAGATTGTGTTCCCCGGGGCCAATGACGACGCCGATGCCGAAGAAACTTCCCGTGGTCATCTCCGAAAGGCGGGCGTATTCCTCCTTGGTCATGTACTCGGAATAGGGATCTCCGAGGGAGGAGACAATCCCCTTCATGATTCCCGTCATGTAGGCCTTCTTGTCCACGTCGCCGAGATAGTACTTGTCGATGGTGGATTCGAGGTTTGAAATCCTGGCAAAATCCACGCCGCTCAGTCCGTGGGTCGCCCGCTCGATTGCAATATGGTAGGTCAAAAGATTCGACGCAATGAGACCCGCCACCACAGGGACAACAAATCGCTTCTTCATAGCTCTCCTTCTATGGATAGACAACAAGGAGCCCGAGGGCTCCTTTTCTTAGATATAGCCGAGAGGATCGACGACGCTGCCGTTGATGCGCACCTCAAAGTGGAGGTGAGGCCCGGTACTCATTCCAGTGGACCCGCAAAGAGAGATGACTTGTCCCGCTTTGACCACGTCTCCCGTCTTCACCTTCAACACAGAATTGTGGGCGTAGACCGTCACCTTATCCCCGTGATCGATCATGATGACATTGCCGTAGCCTCCCATAAAGGTGGCGGTGATGACCACCCCATCCTTCACGGCGACGATGGGGGTTCCAGTGGGGGCGGGGATGTCCACGCCGGAGTGGAACTTTCGATAGCCGAGAATCGGGTGAATCCGATAGCCGAAGGGAGAACTGATGGAGGTGTGTCCGGGGACGGGCCACATGAGGGACTTGTTGGACCGTACGGCTGGGGTTGCACCCATGGGCAGTTGGGTCACCGCTTGGTTGCGCGCTTGACGACGGGCGGCCTCTTCCCGAAGTTTCTTCAGACGTGCCTGTTCCGCCAAATCGTTTTGAATCTTCTTAATCTGGGCTTCGATTTCGTCGGATTGGGCGAGCATCGCATCGTATTGGGCTTCAAACCCCTTGAGGTCCCCTTCCAGTGCCGCCATGTATTCTTCTTTTTTCTTCGTGGCATCTTGAAGGGCCTGACGATTTTCTTCCACGCCGCGGCGCTTTTCTTGGAGCTTTGCCTCTTCTCCTGCGAGTTTTGTCTCCTTCTCCTCGATGGTGGTAATCTCCGACTTGATGGATTCCACGAGGTCCCGGTCTTGGCGGGCGATGAGCTTGAGCATGTCAAAATTCGTCAGAAGGCTCTCCACGTCTTTGGCGTTGAAGATGACGTCGAGAACCCCTGCAGAGCCCGAGGTGTACATGACCTTGAGGCGCTCCCCGAACTGCTCTTGCTTATTTTTGAGACTCTCTCTGGCCGCGTCGAGCTCTTGGCGGGTTTTCAGGATGTCCCCTTGGAGGACGACAATCTCTCCTGTCAATTGGTCAATCTGGGCGTTGGCGCGGGTCACCTCTTGATCCAGGGCCTTGAGTTCTTCACTCGTGGCCTCCACGGCTCCTCGCGTCGTGGAGATACGGCCCTTTTGGGACTCAATCTGCCCTTGAATCTCCTGTTTTTTCTCCTTCGCCTTTTGCAAATCCTGCGCCGTTGCAGCGAAGGCTGGGCCAGACACTCCCATGAGAAGGGCCATCCCTAAGGCAAGTCCGCGACCTTTCATCCTTTTCACGTCCCAGAACTCCTTTCTACCCTCAGACATCGAGGAACCTCTTGACAGAAATCGCGCTTCCAAGATAGCCAATCCCCACCCCGAGACAGATGAAGATGATGAGCATATCGGGGACCACGACGTCCAAGGGGAAGAATTGCATCCCCATAAAATTCACAAACTGCTGACCCATCCCGTGGATGAACCGATCATAGCCCCAGGATAAAATCCCCGTGGCAAGAAGGGCTCCTGTGAGGCCAAAGAAAATCCCCTCGAGGAGAAAGGAGCCGCTGATGTAGCGATTCCTCGCCCCGACGTACTTCATAATCTGAATCTCACGATGGCGGTTCGTCAGCGCCACCTTGATGGTGTTGTGGATGAGGACGATGGCGACGAAGAAGAGAATCCCCACCACAGCCATCCCGGCGATGCGCACGTAGTCGGTGATGGTGATCATCCGCTCGACGAGATCGTTGAAGTAGCGCACCCGATCCACTCCGTCCATAGAGCCGAGCTCCTCGGCAAGAGCCGACACATTGGAGATGTCCTTGAGGCTCACCGTCAAAGACGCGGGAAGGGAGTAGCCCTCGGGGAGACTTTCGAAGATGTAGCTGTCTTCGCCGAACTGCTCCTTCAGATCCTTTAAGGCCTCCTCCTTCGAGGTGTAGGTCACTTCGCGCACCCGAGGATCTGTCTCCAAGTCGGAAATCATGACTTGGGCCTCATTGGGGGTGACCTGGTCCGTCAAGTAGAGGACCACCTTGTCGAGGCGATTGCCCACGTCAAAGACCATCTTGTTGACGTTTAAGAGCATGAGCAGCACAATGCCGAAGATGAGAAGCACCGCCGTAATCGACACCGCAGAGGCAAGACCCATGGCCTTGTTGCGCCAAAGACCTTGGAGCGCCTCGCGAACCATGGTTTTACACTGTCGTAGCGCTCGCATCTTGACGGCCTCCTTCATCGGAAATGACGCGCCCCTTCTCCAGGGTAATCACGCGACGATTCATGTACTCGACAATCGCCGTGGCGTGGGTGGCCATGAGGATGGTCGTCCCGGCGCGATTGGCAGTCTCCAGGGCTTGCATAATCTCTTTACTCGTCTCGAAATCCAGGTTTCCCGTGGGCTCGTCGCAGATGAGAACCTGGGGCCGCCCCACAAGAGCACGGGCGATACTCACCCGCTGAGACTCTCCCCCACTAATCTCCGAGGGATAGCAACGCCCCTTTTGGGGGAGGTTGACGATCTCCAAGACCTCTTCCACCCGCTTTTTGATCTCCCGCCGAGATTCTCCGCGAATCTCTAGGGCATAGGCGATGTTTTCATAGACGGTCTTTTTCGGGAGGAGACGAAAATCCTGAAAAACCACGCCGACGTGACGACGAAGTTCTGGGATTCTCCGCTTTGAGAGACGCGTCACATCCATTCCATCGACGAGGATGGACCCGCGAGTCACCTCAATCTCGCGAATGAGGGAACGGATAATCGTCGACTTCCCCGCCCCAGAGGGACCCATGAGAAAAGCAAAGTCCCCGTTGGGAATCTCGAGGTTGATGTCCGCGAGAGCCAACACCCCGTTTCTGTATTCCTTATAGACATTTTGAAAAGTAATCACGTCTCTCACCTCCTCTTTCACTCGACTTTTTATTATAGTATAGAGGAGGCGGAAAAAAAAGCCTTAGAATCCCTTTCGAGGAAAAAAGTTACAAATTCGTAACAGGTTAGAAGGAGGTTCGTATGATTCGAGAAAAAAGAACGTTGCGCCAAGAGATGCGGGCCCTGCGCCGAAGTCTTCCCGCCTCTCGCTTTTCCCATGCCTATGAGGCACTCCTCGAAAATCCCATCTTCGTCTCCTTGGTCCATGGCGAGAAACCCCTCTTTCTCACCGCCTCTCTCCCCGAAGAATTCCCTCTCTGGCCTATCCTTCGCCTGCGCCTTCAAAAGAATCTCCCCGTGGCCCTTCCTCGTGTCCAGGGGCGGTCCATGGAATTCTATTCCGTCTCTTCCCTCGAGGACTTGTCTCCGGGAGTCATGGGAATTCTCGAACCCCGAGGAGGCATCCCCGAAACCGAAGGCATCCTCCTCGTCCCTGGCCTTGCCTTTTCACCTGTTGGAGACCGACTCGGCTATGGGGGAGGCTATTATGATCGTTATCTTTCTTCTCATGCCGATCTCCTCGCCTTTGGCCTTGGGTTTTCAGAGCAACTCCTTCCCGCAGTGCCCCACGATGACGGCGATGTCCCCCTCGATGGGATCTTCCTCGACGACGGAAGAGTGCTCATCTCTTCAGAACGGGGAAAAATCTTTCTCTCATCTTTTCAAACCTCGTCATTTCCTGTACAATAGTCCCGCTAAGCCTGTAGGTTTCACAAAGGAGGAAACGATGAATCGATATATAGGCACCACGGTGCGCGGCATCCGCACGCCCATTGTAAAAACCGGGGACGATCTCGTCAGCATCGTCCGCGACTCGGTCCTCGCCGCAGCAGAGGCGGAAGGGGTAAATTTCCGCGACCGCGACGTCATTGCGGTGACCGAATCCCTCTTGGCGCGCAGCCAGGGCAACTACGCGAGCATTGACGATCTCGCCGAGGACGTTCGTGAGAAGTTCCCTGAAGAGATTGGCATTGTCTTCCCCATCCTGAGCCGCAATCGCTTCTCGGTCATCCTCCGGGGCATTGCCCACAGTGGTCGTAAACTCCACATTCTCTTGAGCTATCCCTCGGACGAAGTGGGCAATCACCTCGTCGCCCCGGAAAAACTCTATGAGAGCGGCATCAACCCCTACAGCGACGTTCTCGATGAAGAGACCTTCCGCAAGACCTTTGGCGACATTCGCCACCAATTCACCAACGTGGACTATGTCAAGCTCTACCACGAGGTCTGCGAAGGGACGGAGGTGGAATTCCACTTCGGCAACGACCCTCGCGCCATCCTCAAGTACACGAAGGACGTCCTCGTCGCCGACATTCACACGAGACACCGCACAAAACGCCTCCTCAAGGACTCTGGTGCCCGCAGCGTCTACGGCCTCGACGACCTCTGCACCACCCCCCGCTCTGCCGGTGGATACAACCCGGACTACGGCGTCCTGGGCTCCAACCTCTCCACCGACGAAACCTTGAAACTCTTCCCCCGCGACGCCCAGGCCTTTGTGGAAAAGCTCCAAGAGAGCCTCGTGGAGAAGACGGGTAAACAGATTGAAGTCATGGTCTATGGCGACGGCGCCTTTAAGGACCCCGTTGGAAAGATCTGGGAACTCGCCGACCCAGTGGTGAGTCCGGGATATACCAAGGGCCTCGAGGGAACACCCAATGAGTTGAAGATTAAGTACCTCGCCGACAACGACCTCAAGGACCTCTCTGGCGAAGCTCTTACGGAAAAGATGCGCTCCCTCATCTCAGAGAAGACCCTGCAGGAAAAGGACGCCAAAGCCTCCCTTGGCACCACCCCGCGGCATCTGACGGATCTCCTCGGGTCCCTCTCCGACTTGACCAGCGGTAGCGGCGACAAGGGAACCCCAGTGGTGTGGATTCAAGGCTACTTCGACTCCTACGCCGCCGAATAAAAAAAGCCCCGCAAGGGGCTTCTTTTTTTGTCTTCAAAGGATTATGCCGTCAAGGCTTTGCGCAGGAGTTCGTTGACCACTTGGGGATTCGCCTTCCCCTTCGAGGCCTTCATCACTTGTCCCACGAGGAAACCGAGGATGCGGTCCTTCCCGGCTCGGAATTGTTCCACACTCTCGGGATTTTCCTCGAGGACCTTCTGAACCATGGCCTCGAGCTCCGAGGTGTCAGAAATCTGCACGAGGCCCATGGAGGCGATGAGATCCTTAGGCTTTCCACCTTCTTCAAACATGGCGCGCAACACCTTTTTCCCGGCGTTGTTGTTGATGGTCCCCTTCTCCACTTCCGCGACGAGTTCGGAGAGGTCCTCGGGGGCAAAGGGCACCGCAAAACCGTCTTCCACGTCGACGCGACGGAGCACTTCCCCACTCACCCAGTTGGCGAGGGTGGACGGGTTGACCTTTGCGCGTGCTGCAGCCTCGTAGAAATCGGCGAGGGCCCGGTTGTTGGTGAGGACGCCGGCGTCATAGGCGCTGAGACCATAATCCTTCATGAACCGCTCTCTCTTCGCCTCGGGCAGTTCGGGCATGTGGGCCTTGACGTCTTCCTTCAGGGCGTCGGTGACTTCGAGGCGAGGCAGGTCCCCATCGGGAACGAAGCGATAGTCATTGGCGGTGTACTTCACCCGCATGAGTATCGTCTCTTCCTTCACGTCGTCCCAACGTCTCGTAGTGCGTCGCTCTTCTTCGCCCCTCTCGAGCATGGCCCATTGGCGGGCGACTTCAAAGTCAATGGCCTTTTGCACACCGCGGAAGGAGTTGAGGTTTTTCACCTCGGCGATGGCGCTCTTCTTCCCCGTTTCCGTATCCACGACGTTAACGTTGACGTCGCAGCGAAGGCTCCCCTCCTCCATCTTACAGTCGGAGATGCCGATGTACTTCAGGGTGTTCTTGAGTTTTTCCAAGAATGCACGGGCCTCTTCCCCACTGGAGAGATCGGGCTCGGAGACGATTTCAATGAGGGGCACTCCGCAGCGGTTGTAGTCGAGAAGGGTGTGGCCATCTTCCGTGTGAAGAGCCTTCCCCGTATCCTCTTCCAGTTGAATCTGGCGGATGCGAATCTTCTTCTTTTCCTCATCCCCAATCTCGAGATACCCTTTTGTGCAGATGGCCCGATCGTTTTGGGTCAGCTGAAAGCCCTTGGTGAGGTCGGGGTAGAAATAATTCTTCCGATCGAACTTCGCTTCGTCGTGGAGGGTGCAGTGCATCGCCACCCCGGCCATGAGCCCGTAGCGAAGAGCCTCCTCATTGAGGACGGGCATGGCTCCAGGAAGGCCGAGGCACACGGGGCACACGTGGGTATTTGGCTCTCCCCCGAAGGAGTTTTCACAAGAACAAAAGGCCTTGGTGTTCGTGGAGAGTTCCACGTGGATTTCCAGGCCGACAACAGTCTTACATGCCATGGGCGAGACTCCTTTCCAACGCATAGGCGGCCTTGAGGACTCGGTCGTCTTCAAAGTGGTTGCCGATGATTTGCACCGCTGCCGGGAGAGCATCCCCCACCTCCACGGGAAGAGAAATTCCGCAGATTCCTGCAATGTTTACACTCACGGTGAAGAGATCGGCGGCGTACATCTGCACCGGAGTCAAGGCATCGTCGAGGTGGTAGGCCACTGTCGGGTAGGTGGGACAGAGGACGAAATCATAGTCTTCAAAGACTCGGCGATACTCTTCCTTCATCATTGCCCGCACTTCTTGGGCCTTCTCGTAGTACTCCTTGGCGTGGTCGAGACTTAAGATGTGGGTTCCCACCATGACTCGACGCTTCACCTCGTCCCCGAAGGCGGCGGAGCGGTTGGCGATGTAGAAATCTTCGATGTTCTCGAACTCACCCTCGGCACGATAGCCGTAGCGAAGACCGTCGTAGCGACTCATATTCGGGGCAATCTCACCGTTGACGAGGACGTGATAGGTTTCGATGCCATAGGAGAGGCTTTGCATCTCCACCACGTCCACCTTCGCGCCTTGTTCTCTCAAGGTGTTGACCACGTGGTCGAAGCCCTTCTTCACCGTCTCGTCAAGGGCTTGCTCGGAGACGAGGCGAGGAATGGCAAAGGAGAGGCCTTCGAGACTTGCCGCCTCAAAGTTCACCCCTTTGAGTCCGGGATTGCCGCAGTTGGTGGCGTCCTTCTCATCTTCCGAAGCCATGACCTCCAAGAGAAGAGCCACGTCTTCCACGCAGTGGCCAAGGGCCCCGGGTTGGTCGAAGGAGTTGGCCATGGCAGCGACCCCATAGCGAGAGATGGATCCATAGGTGGGCTTCATCCCCACACAGCCACAAAGGGCTGCGGGCTGGCGCACACTTCCGCCGGTGTCCGTCCCCACGGAGAGGACGCACTCGTCCCCTGCGACGGCGGCGGCACTACCCCCCGAAGAACCGCCTGGAATGCGCGTGGTATCCAAGGGATTTTTCGTCATTCCGAAGGCACTCGTTCGCGTGTCTGCCCCCATGGCAAATTCGTCCATGTTGACCTTTCCGAGGATGATGCCGTCCTCCTCTTCAATGGCCTTGACGAGGGTCGCAGTGTAGGGGGCCACAAAGTTTTCAAGCATCTTCGACCCACAGGTCATGGTCACGCCTTTCATGGCGATGTTGTCCTTGATGGAGATGGGGACCCCGGCGAGTTTTCCCAAGGGCTCGCCGTTTTTCACCTTCTCATCGACCCGGTGCGCTGCCTGAAGGGCCTCTTCCTTCGTCACGGTGATGTAGGCGTTGAGTTCGCCATCTTTCTCCTCGATGCGCGAAAGAAACTCTTCGGCGAGAGAGACGGCGCTGAGTTCTCCTGATTGAATCTTTTTGACAATGTCTTTGACCTTCATCGGCGCCTCCTAATCCACAAACTTCATGACTTCAAAATAGCCGTATTTCTCAGACGCCGTATTCTGAGTCGCCTCGTCTTGGGAAAGACCCTCCCTCGTCTCGTCGATACGAAGGGGCATGGAATGATCGTTGACGTGAAGAATGGGGCTCATCCCCTTGGTGTCCACGTCCTTGATTCGATCGATAAGCTCCATGGTCTCGTTAAAGGTCTCCGAGAACGCATCGAGTGTTTCTTCTGAAAAATCGAGCATGGCAATATTCGCAATGTGACGAATTTCATCACGATTCATCTTGTCCTCCTAATCTTTTCCTCAAGGTCTCCTCGTCGAGGATTTCGATCCCTAGACTCCTTCCCTTTTCCACCTTGGACCCGGGATTGTCTCCCGCCAAGATGAAGGTGGTCTTCTTGCTCACAGAGCCGGTGACCTTCGCCCCAAGCTTTGACAATTCCTCTTCCATCTCCTTGCGCCCCACGGAAAGGGTGCCGGTAATGACCACGGTCATCCCCTCGAGGGGACCAGTCCCGTTGGTCTCCACCTGGGATTTTGGCTCGACGCCTGCATCGTGAAGGGCCTTGAGCTCTCTTTGAATCTCTTCCCGGGAGAAATAGTTCCCAATGTCCTCGGCGGTAATCTCTCCGATGTCTTCAATGGAGACGAGCTCCTTTACCGTCGCCTCTTGAAGTCGGGAGAAGGTGTGAAAATGAGAGGTGAGGCTCTGGGCGGTCTTTACGCCGACGCCGGGAATCCCAAGGGCGTTGATGTAGGCGGAGAGCTCTGGGTGTTTGCTCTTTTCGATGGAATCGAGGAGCTTCTTCGTCTTTTTCTCCTTAAACCCCTCGAGGGAGAGGATGTCTTCTTCCTTTAGGGTGAAAAGGTCCGCCGCCTGGGAAATCATCCCCTTTTCGAGGAAGAGAGATAGAGTCTTTTCACTGAGTCCTTCGATGTCCATCCCATCTCGTGCGCAGAAGTGTACAAGACCGGCGAGAAGCTGCGGCCGGCATCCGATGGCGTTGGGACAAAAGATATGGACACCGTCTTTGACCAGTTCTGTGTGGCACGCCGGGCAACAGCGAGGCGTCTCAATCTCCTCCGTCGGCTCCTCGGAGGGAAGCGCCCCGAGAATTTCTGGAATCACGTCATTACTTCGGCGAAGGAGGACGCGTCCGTGGAGGCGCACCCCTTTCCGGGCGATGTCGTCGGCGTTATTTAGCGTGGCGCGAGAGATGGTGACCCCGCCAAGTTCTACGGGCTCAAGAATCGCCGTCGGTGTCACCTTTCCCGTGCGGCCCACATTCCACTCCACGTCTTCGAGAGTTGTCGACGCCTCAAGGGCTTCAAACTTATAGGCAATGGCCCAACGGGGAAACTTCACCGTCGCCCCGAGGACCTCTCTCGTGCGTAGATCATTGATCTTCACCACCGCTCCATCGATGAGAATGTCCAGGGTGTCTCGTCCTCTCCCGATGGCCTCAATCCTCGTGAGGACTTCCTCCATGGTGGCGCATGGGGTGTAGTCCCCAAAGGTGGGGAACCCCTGCTCTTTGATGAACGCCTTCATCTCGGAATCGGTGGTGAATGGAAGCCCCTCGTCATAGCCAATGTTGTAGAAATAGGCGATGAGATGCCGTTCACGCACGGCGCGAGTATCGAGATTTCGCAGTGCCCCTGCGGCGGCATTTCGCGCGTTTTTTAGAGGGATATCATGGGTGTTGTTGTAGGTGGAAAGGGCGGAGAGGGGCATGAGGCCCTCCCCGTGAATCTCCATCTTCACGGGACTTTCGATGGAGAGGGGGACGGAAGGCATCCGCCGCACCTGGGCCGTAATGTCTTCTCCCACTCTTCCCGTCCCCCGGGTTGCCGCTGTGGTGAGGAGGCCTTCCTCATAGGTGAGGTTCATCGTCAGTCCGTCGAACTTGTACTCCACAATGTAGGAGATGGGAGGAAGGGAATCTTCGTGACTGGCGTTGTAGTCCTCGACCCTCTTGCGATTGCGCGCATCCCAAGCCCTTAGGGCCTCAAAACTCTGGGCCTTGTCCAGGGAATAGAGGGGCGCGAGATGGGTGTGCTTGGCAAAGGCGACGAGGACCTCGTCGCCCACCCGCTGGGTAGGCGAATCGGGAAGGATAATCCCCGTCCTCTTCTCTTCCTCCACCAAGGCGTCATAGAGGGCATCGTACTCCTTGTCGGCGACCAGAGGCTCGTCCTCGGTGTAGTAGGCCCTCGCCCAAGCGTTTAAGGTGTCCACCATCTGGCGCATATCCCTCATGAGAGAACCTCCAAGGGCGCCGCAGAGAGGCGCAGTTTTTTCAAGAGTCCCTTCTTGTCAAAGGAGATGGTAATCGTTGGGTCGTCGTCATCCCCCTCAATGGCCACCACCATGCCGTGGCCCCATTTCTTGTGGTAGACCTTACTCGCCGCATGAATGCGCTTTTTCTCCTCCGTCAAGTCCTCGGAGTGGGAGACTTTTTTCTCATAGAGCTCCTTCGTCCTCTTGTAATCCCGCACGTCGACGTGTGGACGGCCCATTTGGGGCTTTTTGATGGACTGCATGTGTTTCGCCGACTCGGTGGCTTGGTGCTCAATGGTCGATCCCATCTCCTCGATGAACCGAGAGATCTGCCGCTGCATATTCTTCCCAAAGACGCGGCGATTAAAGGCCCCGGAGAGAAAGAGTTTGTGTTCCGCTCGCGTCAGAGCCACGTAACAGAGGCGACGCTCTTCCGCCAGAGCTTCCTCATCATCGAGACTTCTCTGGGTCGGGAAGAGACCCTCTTCAAGGCCCACCACAAAGACCACGGGATACTCCAAGCCCTTCGCCGCGTGGATGGTCATGAGACTCACACCATCCTCGTCTGCCTTGGTCTTGTCCACGTCGGAGAGAAGACTCACCGACGCCAGATAGTCCTCTAGGCGCGCTTCGGGATTTTCCTGGGCAAACCCAGCGGCTGCAGAGAGGAATTCGTCGAGGTTTTCCAGGCGGCTCCGACTTTCTAACGTGTTCTCGTCTTTGAAACTTGCCACGATTCCAGAGTCTCGCATCACTTCCTCAATGAGAGGCGCAATCTCCATGGTCTTGGCCTTTTCCGTAAAGCCGCGCATCATCGTGGCGAAACCGCGAAG
Source organism: Bacillota bacterium (assembly GCA_023442775.1). Taxonomy (GTDB): domain Bacteria; phylum Bacillota; class Clostridia; order Tissierellales; family Peptoniphilaceae; genus JAEZXH01. Next base: position 44,363 of record JAEZXH010000018.1, on the reverse strand, counting down.
CTTCGCCGCCTTGGCATCATTTCCCTGGGCCATCTCCTCAAGTGCCGTGAAGAAACTCGTTCCCTTGGACTGCGCCGTATGTCGAATCCCCTCGACGGTGACATTTCCGATTCCCCGCTTCGGGGTGTTGATGATGCGCTGCATGGCCACGTCGTCGTCGGGGTTGTTGATGGCCCGCAGGTAAGCGACGATGTCCTTGACCTCTGCCCGCTCGTAGAATTTCAACCCCCCAACGACGCGATAGGGAATCCGACGACGCATGAGGTACTCCTCGAATCCACGGGATTGGGTGTTCGTCCGGTAGAGAATGGCCATATTGGAAAACTCCATCCCCTGACGAGAGAGTTCGGCAATCTTTTGGGCCACATCTCGCTCTTCCTCGTCGCTGGTGGAGAAGGAACAAAACTGCACCGGTGCCCCTTCGTCATTTTCCGTCCAGAGGTTCTTCTTCCGGCGGTTTTCATTGTATCCAATGACGCGGTTCGCCGCCGAGAGAATCTTCTTTGTCGAGCGGTAGTTCTGCTCGAGAAGCACCACCTTCGCCCCGGGAAAATCCTTTTCGAAGTCCTCGATGTTGGAGATGTCTGCACCGCGCCATCCGTAGATGGATTGGTCGTTGTCCCCGACGACAGTGAGGTGGGTCTCTTCTCCACAGAGGTGGCGAATCAGTTGGTATTGAACCTTGTTCGTGTCCTGGTACTCGTCGACGAAGATGTAGTGAAACTTCTCCTGATACTTTTTGCGCACCTCCGGGTGCTCGTCAAAGAGGCGCACCGTCTCCAAGAGGAGATCGTCAAAGTCCATGGCGTTGTTCTCTCTACAGCGCTTCTGGTAGAGATCGAAGATTTCTGCCATCTTGTGGTTATGGTAGTCACCGTGGTAGAGATTTTGCAAAAACTCGGGAGACTCTCCGCGGTTCTTCGCATCGGAGATAAAGGCTAGAACCGAATTCTCCTTCATCATCTGCTTGTTGATGCCAAGGTCCTTGATGCACTCCCGCACCAGGGTCTTTTGGTCGTCCCGGTCGTAAATCGAAAAGGAACTCCCATAACCGAGTGCCTTTCCCTCTGCGCGAAGAATCCGCACGCAGACGCTGTGAAAGGTCCCCATCCACATCGCCGAGGTGTCCCGTCCGAGGAGCACCTCCAGGCGATCGCGCATCTCCTTCGCCGCCTTATTCGTAAAGGTAAAGGCGAGGATGCGATAGGGCGACACCCCCTTTTTCTCCAAGAGATAGGCAATTTTCGTGGTGACAGTCTTCGTCTTTCCGGACCCTGCTCCAGCAAGAATCAAGAGCGCCTTTCCGTCGTAGAGCAGTGCCTCCTGCTGCCGTTCATTCAGTCCTTCGATCATATCATCCCTCCCATTCTTTCTATTTTAGCATAGGTCCAAAAGGAAAAGGACCCTTTCGGGTCCTCAGAGGACAATCTCCCCCATCCAACTGCGAAGTAGGGCACTGCCCATGACGAGTCCTGCTGCAGGAGGGACAAATGGCGTGCTCCCTGGCGTCCGTCCCGTCGCCTCTTTCGCCCTTCTCGGTGCTTCTGTGCTACACACCACGGTGACGTCCTTGAGGCCTCTCTTCTTGACCTCGCGGCGCATGACCCGCGCCAAGGGGTCCATGGAGGTCTTCGAGAGCTTCGTCACCTGAAGGGCTGTGGGATCAAGGCGATTTCCCGCACCGAGGGAGCTGATGAGGGCAATCTTGTGTTTCTCGGCCCAGGCGTAGAGGGCGAGTTTTGCACTCACTGTGTCGATGCAGTCGCAGACCGCATCATAGGGAGTTGGGTCAAAGTCTTCAAGCCACTCTTCGGTGACATCGGCACAGATGGGATGGAGAAGCGCGTCTCTTGAGATAGCACGAAGCCTCTTCTCCATGGCGAGAACTTTCTTTTCTCCAAAGACTTCCTCAGTGGCGACAATCTGTCGATTTGCATTAGACGGTTCCACCACGTCCCGATCTATAAAGGTGAGTTCTCGGACGCCTAGCCGAAGAAGGCTCTCGCAAAGGCTCCCCCCAACGCCTCCCACCCCAAAGATGAGAACGTGACGATCCACGAGGTGAGTGAGTTCTTCTCCGAGGACGCGTTTTGTCCGTTCGTTATCAATCATGGTTCCTCCACGAAAAAAGGGGCCGGAGCCCCTCTTTTGATGACTGTTCAATGTTTAGCGAATACTAGGATTCCAAGTATAGCCACTAGGCTGGACTTCAGCATTCGTTAAAACCTGCGTGCTATTTCTGCCGATGGCATTGGGGTTGAAAGTACCGTTGATGTAGACATAGCTACCACGGTTGTTGATAAACTGTTCAAGATTCTCCCGCAAAATGGGCATTTGATATTGGCGTCCACGAAGTGCTTCCGGCGTGTTGCTCTCGTTAGCAAAGCGCACAGTCACGAGGAAGACCTCTCCACCAAGTCCTGTGGTTAACCCGAAGGTCGGCGTAGAAGAAGCAGATTGATAAGTTCCTTCCACGGTGGCTCGAACCTGGAACATCTCCTTGTAATCTCTAGAGTCGCGAATCTGAATCTCGCTAATCACTCCATTACGAATGACGATGTCTGCAAGCTGTCCAATGGACTGACTATAAGTCGGTTGCACAAACTCTGCGCCATTAATCCGTACCCCAACAGCAATAGGAAGTTCTTCGTAATTGCTTTGTCCTGTACGGACGAATCGAACCTTGGCAATGTCGTTGAGGTAGACCGCATTCATTGCCATGTCTTGGCCATAGCGGTTGTAGAAGTTGGTGATGCGTACCGTGTATTGCCCATCACGAAGCGCATTGGTATTCGTCAAGCTCACCACATTGTAGTTCAGGTTCAAGGTGACCACTTGGTTCTCGCGAAGAGAATTCATGACACGGTCATACTCCTGACGCTGAGAGTAATAGGTGGTATTGTAGGTGGAGAGGTTGTTGAGATTTTCCACGTAGAGCTTCGTCTCAGCACCACCTTGGACGCGAAGGGTGAACTCACTATAACGAGTCCCAGTAACTTCCTTGGGAGCAGAGACGACGGTTCCCGTCACCGTAGAGGTGCGAGGAATGACTTCCACCTTGTCGAGGACGTCCCCAGTTTTCATCTTGTAGGAGAAGAGGTCGTCTGTCCGGAGTTCGCGGACATTCAAACTCTTTCCGAAGGCCGTAAAGGAAGTGGACGCATCATAGGTGAAGGTGCCGTTTTGAGCCGTCGGAAGAATTGTATTGGGCAAGAAGGCCGCGAGATTGACCCGGGAGACGTCCTTGGTGTATTGGACACTCAAGGTATTGACCGCAGTGTTGGTAGAATTGTATACCGTATTGTATCCGAGGCCCTTAAAATACGCATACCCATCGGGCAAGACTTCTTTCAAAGTAATGCTCTTTGCAAGGCGTCCGGACTCCACTGTCGAGGACTCTACATAGCTTATGGTAATTTCTTGGCCTTCTTTGATGCTTGCGAAGGTAGCAGCATTGTCGTTGACGGTGATCTTCGTATCCTTGTCCACGTTGAAGTTCAAGGTTTCGTTGCCCACCTTCACGAAGACGCGCTGTTGGTTGGCCACGGTGGAGACGAGAGTGACGGTCCCCTTGACTTCCTTTGCAGACTTTGCTTTTGCAGCGTAGCCTTGGGAGAGGTAGGTAATCTTTGCCATCTCAGCGCGGCGGATTCCACGATTTCCTTCGAAGTTCCCATCGGAACCCGTAGCGTCGAAAATCCCTTCCTTCACCAAGGGGATGAGATACTTCTTCGTGGCATCGGGAATCTTGGCCACATCTTTGTGCTTGAGGGTCGTTTGATCGGTGAGGCTTCCTTCGCTAAGACCGAGGGCCTTCCCAAAGGCGACGGCAATGAAGTTGCGGTCCGGGACTCTGCTGGGTTGGTTGGAGATGAGGCCTTGGCTCTTGGCGTTTTGGAGCTGGTCGCTACTCAAGTAGCCCTTGGAGAGGGCGAGGGCGACACTGTCTTCTGCCCAGTCGGGGACTCCAGCAGCTTGAACAGTGCTGCGGAAGGTGGAACGGGCGGAACTGACATCGGATTGACTCGGAGAGACGATGCCGTAGAGCAGCTTCATCACTTCGAGGAAACTCACTTCCTTATCGGGGCGATAGCTGTTGTCGGGATACCCATTGATGACGTGGTCACGGCTCAAATCGTCGATATAGCGGTAGGCCCAGTGGTTTGCCGAAACGTCCTTGAAACTCGCGGCGTAGCCGAGGCCCGCCGGTGCGAGCATCGCTGCGGCAAGTGCCACAGAGAGGGCGCGCTTCATTGGTTTTTTCACGTGACTCCTCCTTTTTCCTGTTAGGTAGTAGCTTTTTTCCTATTATACCATAGGCGAGAAATGGCCCGGTGTTACAGTTTTATATCAAGGTCTAAGGTTTGGTGAAGGAAAAGGATTCTCGTCTTTTTTCCTCTACTTCTCCGCCCACTGGGAACGTAAAAAATCCCCCATGAAAATATTTTCAGCCCATATTGATTTTACCCCGAGCCTTTGTTATGATGAGGCTGTAGTAAGAATGTGTCGTACCCATGAAGGGAGTGTTTACAATGATTATTGGTGTGCCTAAGGAGATTAAGGACCAAGAGAGCCGCGTTTCCTGTACTCCGGCAAGTGTGAACCAATTCGTCGTCAACGGTCACACAGTCTACGTGGAAAAGGGCGCAGGTGTTGAAAGCGGATTCACCGACGAAGAATACAAAGAAGCCGGTGCTGAACTTCTCGACAGTGCTGCAGACGTATGGGCCAAGGCCGAAATGATCTACAAGGTCAAGGAACCCATCCCCAGCGAATACAAGTACTTCCGCGAAGGTCTCGTCATCTATACTTATCTTCACCTCGCCGCTGATCCCGAGCTCACCAAGGCTCTCGTCGACGCGAAGTGCATCGGGATTGCCTTTGAAACCGTCCAAATCGGTCGTGCTCTTCCCCTCTTGAAGCCCATGAGTGAAGTGGCTGGCCGCATGGCTGTCCAAGAAGGTGCGAAGTTCCTCACCAAGCCCCAAGGCGGTAAGGGTAAGCTCCTCCAAGGCGTTCCCGGCGTGGCTCCCGCTTACGTCGTCGTCCTCGGCGCCGGTGTCGTCGGTACTGCTGCAACCCGCATCGCCGTCGGTATGGGCGCTCGCGTCACCGTTCTCGATGTGAATGTGGATCGTCTCGGCGAACTCTGCGACATCTTCGGCGACACCATCGAAACCCTCTACTCCAACCCCTTCAACATTGCCAAGGCAGTGCGCGAAGCCGACATGGTCGTCTCCACCGTTCTCATCCCCGGCCACAAGGCTCCCAAGCTCGTGACCGAAGAAATGGTCAAGACCATGAGCCCCGGTAGCGTCATCGTCGACGTCGCCATCGACCAAGGTGGTTCCACGGAACTTACCGAAAACCGTCCGACGACCCATACGGATCCCGTCTTCATGGCTCACGATGTCGTCCACTACGCCGTGGCGAACATCCCTGGAGCAGTGGCACAAACTTCCACCCACGCCCTCTCCAACTCCACCACTCGCTATGGTCTCATGATCGCGAACCTCGGATGGAAGGAAGCTGTGAAGAAGGCTCCCGAACTCGTCCCCGGTGTCAACGTTGCAAACGGCTATGTCACCTATAAGCCCGTTGCAGACGACCTCGGTTACGATTACAAGCCCCTCGAAGAAGTCATGTAACTTCTTTCACAAAAAAAGAGCGCCCCTCGGGGTGCTCTTTTTCTATGCTCAGAGAATACTCACCGCTTCTTGGTCCGACCCATCTGTAGCCGGCGCCTCATCAGTCGGCGGTGTGACTTCGATGGGCTCCTTGGGTGGCTCTTGTTTTGGAATCTTTTCCGCCTTCACCTCTGTGGATTTCATGGCCAGGGTGAGAATCTTCGCCATCTCACTGCGGCGAATCCCTCGACTCGGTTCAAAGGCCCCATCGCTTCCCGTGGGACTCAAGATACCCATGGCGACAAGGGTGGAGAGATAGCCTCGATAGGCCACGGGAATCTTTTTCAGGTCCTGGTACTTAAGATTTGAGGTGTCTTCTGAAGGAGAAATCCCCATGGCCCGTGCCATGGTAATGAGGACGGTAAGCCGCGTCGGGACCTTCTTCGCCCCATCTTGTAACAGTCCTTCCTTCTGGGCCTTCTTCAAGGTTTTCTCGGTGATAATCCCCTTCCCGAGGAGACTACCAACACTCTTTCGTGCCCAATCGGGCATCTTGTAAGCGGAGGGTTCCTGGACTCCCTCTGCGGGGACGAGGCTTGCAATGAGTTTTAAGCTCTCAAGGTATCCCACTTGATCCTCGGGGCGGAAGGTCCCTTCCGGGTCTCCTGTGAGAATATTTCGGTTGCTCAATTCTTCGATGTACACTCTCGCCCAGTGATCGCCGCTCACATCTGGGAAAGAGGCCGCATGGGCAAGACTCGGCACCAAGAGAAGTGCCGCAAGAGAAGAGGCGAGTCGCCTTGCTATGGTTCTTTTCATTCGATCTCCTTTCCTTCCTTCTTCTCTTCATTGTAACAGAGGCGGGCAACCACGTCACATTATCGACTTGCAAATCAGTGTTATCCCAACTGTGTTTTTTACAAACTTTCTCCCTGGCGGTATAATAGGAGAGGTACTACGAAGGAGAGGGAAATCTATGCAATTTTGTGTCGTCGGACTCAACCACCATCGCGCCCCCATCGATTTGCGCGAGAAGGTTCATTTCAAGGAAACTCAAATCATCGAAGCCTCGGATCGCCTGCAGGAGCGAGGTCTCTTAGAATTGGTGATTCTATCCACCTGCAACCGTTCAGAACTCTATTTTTTGGCCAAGGATGAGGGTGCGCCAGAGATGGTGGTGTCCTTCTTGGAAGAGTTCTTCCAGGTTCACTTGCCTAGTGAGGTCCTCGACATTCTCGTCGGTGAGGAGGCGCTCATGCACCTCTTCCAAGTGAGTATGGGCCTTGACTCCCTCGTCGTCGGCGAGGACCAGATTCTCGGGCAGGTGCGAGATGCTCACCTGACGGCGATGGAAATCGGCGCCTCGGGGAAAATCCTCAATAAACTCTTCCGCGAGGCCATCACCTTTGCGAAGAAGATTCGTGCCACCACGGATTTGACGGAACAGCCGGTGAGCGTCGCCTACCTCGGCGTCAAACAGATTGAAAAGATCCTTGGCGATCTTCGGGACAAACGGGTGATGATTGTGGGCCTTGGGCACATGGGTCGTCTTGCTTTGGGCTATGTCCTTGAACGCGGCGCGAAGGCCTTCGTGTGCAATCGGACCTACGAGAATTCTCTCAAGGTCCAGGCGCAACACCCAGAGCTCGAGATTATCCCCTTCTCTGAGATGAAGTCCTCCTTAAACGACATGGACATCCTCATCTCCGCCACTTCCTCTCCCCACACCGTCCTCGGCGTCGGGGACTTAGAAAAGCGACAATCTCCTCTCTACATCATGGATCTCAGCGTTCCCAGAGACATCGACCCCCTCGTCGCCGAAGCCTTTGACGTCGTCCTCTACGACGTGGATAGTTTGAGCGACCTGGCCCGAGAGCATCTCGCCCACCGTCGTCACATTCTCGAGAGCCATCTCGACGAAGTGAAGAGTCTCGTCGAGGAGATGAAGGTGTGGATTGAGCAGACGAAGCTCGACCCCATTCTTCAGTCCATGAGTGAACGATGCGATCGCATCGCCGACGACACCTTGGCCTACATCTCTCGCAAGACAAACCTCACCCATTCGGAGCAGATGAAGGTGGAGAAGATTTTGCGCTCTGCACTGAAAAAGGTCATGCGCGAGCCCCTGCTGCGGGTGCAAAAAATGGAGGACACTGAGAAGCGCGAAGTATTGATCAAAGCCCTTGAGGAGGTGCTATGATGCGTTATTTTCCCGTCTGTATCGATACGAAGGACCGTAAGTTTCTCATCGTTGGCGGCGGGCGGGTGGCCACGCGAAAAGTGAAGCGCCTCCTGGACACCGAGGCGAGTCTCTATGTCATCGCGGCAAACTTCTGCGAAGAATTGGCCCAGCTCGCCGCAGACCATCCCGACCGCATCCGGCTCAAGGGTGCCCATCTCGGAAGTGATTTTCGCTTCTTGGGCTACGATGCCCTCATCATTGCCACAGACGACACACAATTAAACGATGCCCTCGAGGCACGGGCGAAAGAACGACACATGCTCTATCTTCGTGCCGATGCGATTTCCGATTCAAGCTTTATTATGGCCAAAGTCCTCTCCAAGGGAGATCTTCACGTCGCGGTTAGTCTTGGTGGAAAAAATCCCACCATCACCGAGTGCGTCGCCGAGGAGATCGAAGAGGTTCTCTCCCACCTCTCAGAGGAAAAAATCCGCGTCTTAAACGACATCCGCGCCGCTTTAGTGCGCAAGAAGGCCACCGACATCAAGGAGACGATGGAGTCCCTCTACCGGGACGAACTGATTCATTTGTATGACGTATTGGAGGAACAGGATGAAAATCATTCTAGGAACGAGGGGCAGTAATCTCGCCGTCGTCCAATCGACGACGATCAAGACCATGCTCGAAAAGACCCACCCAGGTCTCGAGGTGGAGCTGCGCATTATCAAAACCAGTGGGGACCGAATTCTCGATCGTCCCATTCACGAAGTGGGCAAGGGCGTCTTTGTGAAAGAAATTGAACAGGCCCTTCTCAATAAGGAGATTGACCTCGCCGTCCACTCGATGAAGGACATGCCCTCTGAACTCCCCCCTGGACTTCGCTTCGCCCCCTCTCCCCTCGGGGAAGACCCTCGGGATACCTTGGTGATGGATCACAAGATTTCCTCCCTTCGAGAACTCGATGGAAAAGTCCTGGGAACTGGGAGTTTGCGCCGCTCCATGCAACTTGAAGACCTCCTCCCCACAATCACCTGCTCCCCGATTCGGGGAAACATTGAGACCCGCATGGGGAAGGTGGAAGAGGGGCTCGTCGATGGGGTCATCCTCGCCCGCGCCGGACTCGCCCGCACGGGACATACGGCAAACATCTCCTACACCTTCTCCGTAGAGGAGCTTCTCCCCGCCCCTTGTCAAGGAATTCTCGCCCTCGAGATTCGGGAAGACGACGAATTGATCTACGATCTTCTGACACCTATCGCCGATGAAAAAACCAATCTTCGCATGGAAACAGAGCGGGCATTCCAACGGGAGCTCGACGCCATGTGTCACTCCCCCCTCGGCGTCTACGCCATCATCGATGACGATGAAGTCCGGATTAAGGGCTGCTATGGTGACCCAGAACGGGGACTCCTCGTGCGCCGAGAAGTGACAGGCGCCCTGGAAGACCGGATTGCACTTGCGGAGCAACTCGCCCGGGCTCTCAAGGAGGCTCTCCAATGAAGGGGCGGGTCCACATCGTCGGCGCCGGTATCGGAAGCCCGAAATTTCTCACCATCGCCGCCAAAGAGGCCCTCGACGCCGCCGACGTCATCATCTACGACCGCCTCTTACACCCGGAGATTCTCTCCCCCTATGAGGATACGGAGAAAGAGCTCGTTTACGTGGGGAAAAAGGCGGCAGATCACACCTTGACCCAGGACGAGATCAATGCCCTTATGATTGCAAGGGCAAAAGACGGGGCCAATGTGGTGCGCCTCAAGGGCGGAGATCCCTACGTCTTCGGTCGCGGAGGCGAAGAAGCGGAGTACTGCCTCGCCCACGACGTGGCCTTTGACGTGATTCCCGGTGTCACCTCTGGCGTCGTCTCCACCATGTTTGCAGGCATTCCCGTGACCCACCGGGATGCCTCGACGAGTGTGAGTTTTATTACCGGGCACCGTAAAGCGGGCTACGCCGGTGATTTTCACGAATATGCTCGCCTCTCAGGGACCCTCGTCTTCTACATGGGCCTCAATAATCTCGGCCTCATTACGAAGGATCTCCTCGAAGGAGGGATGGATCCCAAAACTCCTGCGGCGGTCATTATGCACGGCGGCTACCCGGACCAGCGTGTCTTCTCCTCCACCGTGGGAGAGATTGCCTCGGCCATCGAAGGAAAGGGCTTCGGCTCCCCCTCTCTCATCGTCATCGGGGACGCGGTACGCTATCGGGAGAGCCTTAATTTCTATGAATCCCTCCCCCTCTTTGGAAAAAAGGTCCTCATCACCCGGGCGAAGAGCCAGAGCCCACAGCTCAGTGCTGCACTCACTGACCTCGGTGCCGAGGTCATCTCCGCCCCCACCATCGCCATCTCTTACATGAATGAGGATTTCCTCAAAGAGGCGCTCCAAGACTCCTACACCCACATCCTCTTCCACTCGGTTCACGCCGTGGAGGCCTTCTTCCGTGCCTTTTTCCCGGAACACGACCTCCGAGAACTCGCGGGGACAAAACTTTGCGTCGTCGGAAAGAAGACCGCCAAGCTTCTGCGAGAACAGGGCCTTCACCCAGACCTCATGCCCGAAGTCTACGAAGGGGATGCCTTGGCCCAGCTCATTGCCAAGGAAGAGGGGGAGAAGCACCTTCTCCTTCCCCACTCGGCGAAGACACCTGCCTCTCTCCTCGCCTCTTATCGTGAGATTGGCACACTGAGGGATGTGGTGGTCTACGACGCCCTGCGCCCCGAGGAAAAGACAGACATCCCCTCGGAGGTTGACTATGCACTCTTCACCTCGTCGTCGACGGTGACCCACTTCCACGAGCTCTATGATTTGAAGAGTCTCGGCGATGCAAAGATCGTCTCCATTGGTCGACAAACCACCAGGACCCTTGAGGCGCTCGGCCACGGTCCAGATCTCATCTCGAAAGAAGCTACGATTGAATCCATGATTGACGCCATAAAGGAGGATGCCCATGCGCATGCGTAGAGTCCGTCGTCATCCCATCATGCGGAAGATGGTCCGAGAGACCAGTCTTTCCTGTGAAGACCTCATCTATCCTCTCTTCCTCGTGGAAGGGGAGGATGTACGGGAGGAGATTCCAAGTCTTCCCGAGGTCTATCACCTCTCCTTGGATCGCCTTGAAGAGGAGATTCGCGAGCTCGAAGGACTGGGAATCTCTGCTGTCATCCTCTTTGGTGTCCCCGACCACAAGGATTCTCACGGGTCTGGTGCTTACGCGGAAGACGGCATTATCCAACGAGGCATCCGCAAGATTCGAGAAATCTCCAAGGACATCCTCATCATCACCGACGTCTGCATGTGTGAATACACGGACCACGGCCACTGTGGCATCTTGACCGCTGAGGGGGAAGTGGAAAATGACACGACCCTGGAGTATCTCGCAAAGATTGCCCTCTCTCACGCGCGAGCTGGAGCCGACATCGTCGCTCCCTCGGACATGATGGATTTTCGGGTCAAGCGGATTCGCCAAGAACTCGATGAACACGGCTATTCCCACGTCCCCATCATGGCCTACAGCGCCAAGTACGCTTCCTCTTATTACGGTCCCTTCCGGGATGCAGCCAATTCCGCGCCCTCCTTCGGGGATCGCAAGGGCTATCAGATGGACTTTCACAATGGGGATGAGGGTCTGAAGGAAATCGAACTCGACCTCGAAGAGGATGCAGATTTTATCATCGTGAAACCTGGCCTTGCCTATCTCGACGTCCTCGCCAGAGCCCGGGATGCCTTTAACACCACCTTCGTCACCTACAACGTCAGCGGAGAATACGCCATGGTGATGAACGCCATCAAACAGGGTCTCCTCGACGAGTCGGTGATTTACGAAAATGCCATTGCCATGAAGCGGGCTGGGGCAAAACTCATCATCACCTACCACGCGAAATACCTCGCCAAGCTCTTGAAGGGAGACGCCTCATGAATCTCTTTGAACGCGCGAGTCGAGTCCTCCCCGGTGGCGTCAATTCCCCGGTGAGAGCCTTTGGCAGCGTCCACATGGACCCTCCCTTCTTCGTCCGCGCCGACGGTCCCTTCGTCTATGACACCGAGGGGAAGACCTACGCCGACTTCATCACCTCCTGGGGCCCGATGATTCTCGGCCACGGACCAAAGGACTTGATTGAACGGGCAAAGGACTACCTCGACGAGGGAATCAGTTTTGGCCTACCAACCCTCATCGAAGTGGAGATGGCAGAACTCTTCTGCTCCGCCGTGGAGACGGACATGGTCCGCATGGTCAATTCCGGGACAGAGGCGACCATGAGCGCCATTCGCCTCGCCCGTGGCTACACGAACAAACGAAAAGTCGTGAAGTTTGAGGGTTGCTACCACGGCCATTCCGATGCCCTCCTCGTGAAGAGCGGAAGCGGCACCTTGACCTACAACGCCCCCACTTCCCTCGGGGTTCCCAAAGAGACTCTGGAACACACCCTCGTCTGCCGCTACAATGACCTGGACAATGTGCGAGAGACCATTGCCCCCTATGCCGATGACATCGCCTGCATCATCCTCGAACCCATTGCGGGGAATATGGGGGTTGTCCCGGCGACGAAGGAGTTTCTCCAAGGACTGCGCACCCTCTGCGATGAAATCGGAGCCCTCCTCATCTTCGACGAAGTCATCACCGGGTTTCGCCTCCGGTACGGTTCCGTGGCGAAGGACTTTGACGTGACGCCAGATCTCCTCTGTTTCGGAAAGATTATTGGAGGAGGGCTTCCCGTCGGTGCATTCACGGGTCGCCGGGAGATTCTGGAACTTCTCTCTCCACTCGGAGGCGTCTACCAAGCGGGGACCTTGAGTGGTAATCCCCTCGCCATGAAGATGGGCCGCGACATGCTCCTCACCTTGCGAAGAGACCAAGACCTCTACGCCCGTCTCGAAGAGAAGGCGAAGGTCCTCGAAGAGGGATTCCTCCAAAACCTGAAAGATACCGGCATCCCCGGAACCGTGACTCGGTACAAGTCCATGATGAGTCTCTTCTTCGGAGAATTTGAGTCCATCACTTCCTATGACGATGTGAAGGCGGCGGACACGGAACTCTATGCCCAGTACTTCCAAGAGATGATGAAGCGAGGATTCCTCTTCGCCCCCGCCCAATTTGAAGCTCTCTTCCTCTGCGACGCCCACGACGACGCCATGATTGAAGACGTCCTTCGCGCCAACCGAGAATCCCTCGAAGCCATCGCCAAAAAGCGCAAATAAAAAAAGTCTCCCCGGGGAGACTTTTTTTATTGCCCAGATTCTCGTCTGTATCGGGCGATGGCGTCATCGGTCAAGAATTCATAGGCGCTGTTGATGCGTTGAAAGCGCTCCTTTGCCCCGGCCTCATGATTGACATCGGGGTGGTATTTCTTTGCCAATTGGCGAAAGGCCATCTTGATCTCGTACTTATCCGCTTGGGGAGAGACGCCCAGTTCTTCACACGCCGCCTCGTATTGGCGCACGAAGGAGGAAGGGCCCATGCCACTCTGAGGTCCCCCATAGGAGGACCCGCCTCCCTGTTGATGCCATCCCGTCCCGTCAAAGGTGTAGAATCCACCCTGTTGAAACTGTCGGGCAAAGTCTTCAAAGAACTGCTCTTGCGCCCGACGCCGTGCCTCTTCTCTGGCCCATGCCTCTTCTTGGGCGCGACGCTTCGCCTCTTCCCGGGCAAGACGCGCCTTCCGAAACCCGTAGTCCCCGAGGGACTCATAGGTGACATGCTCCCCAATGAGGGCCTTGTCCGCGCGCTCATAGAAGTACTCGGTCCAAGAGAATTGGAGATACTCCAAATAGGTGGTGGACACGGTACCCAAAAGGGGAAAGACGAAGATGAGAAGGAGCCATCGAAGAGTCGTCCCCCCATAGGACCCAGAGGCGGCGAGAAGGGTTGGCAAGAGGAAAAAGGCCAAACATCCCCCGAGGCTCAAAAAGAGCAAGATGCCGTTTCTGAGAGATTTCGTCACCTCCACCAACAGGCGCACGAGGCGAATCACTCCCTCGAGGAGGACGTCGATGCACTCCCCGATCACCTTCATACACTGTCCGTAAAACCGTCGCTTCACCAAAATTCCCTTCCCTGTATCCTGCGCAATTGCGCTGCGTCTTCTGCTTCTAAATCGTGGATGCCCATCTGCCACTCTAAGTGGTGGGTGAGTTCATGGTAGAGTGTCTCCCGCAGGTGAATGCGCAGGGCATCCGCCTCGAGATGGCCATACATCTCCATAAAACTCCCGTAGAAGATGGCAATACTCGGCCCCAAGGGCCCACGGGTGTAATGCCCCATCACCACCGCCCGATCCCCGAGGACCTGGGGGTGGTATTTGATGGATTCTTCGAGGAAAATCCCCCCACTCAGGCCTCGAAGGGCCTCCTCGGGGAGTTCTTCCACCAATTCTTCCAAGATCTCTTGGACCTGGTCAATGGACACCACAAGAAACCTCCTTACCTGTTTTTCGCGACTTCAATGAGCCTCGGCAACACCACAATGAGAATGATGGACTTGACCACAATCTGCACAAGCTCTGGGACGAGGCGAATGCTCACCTTGGCCATAAAGGGTACTCCCGTCAACTGGGCCAACCAGTAACTGTTGAGACCCAGGTGTAAAAAGAGACCCACAATGGTGATGCAGAGCACAATGTGCCAGGGCTTTAAGGGCTTTCGGGAGAGACAAATCCCATAGACCACACCGGTGAGTGCCGCCGTCAATCCAAAGCGGGGATCAAAGGGCTTTCCCTGAAGATGAATCCCGATAAAATCTGCGATGATGGCCGCTTCCACCGTCATGATGGGCCCATACAACACGGCGACGACGGCAAGGGGAATAAAGGAAAACCCGATGCGAATCGTCGTCCCAAGCTCGAGGGAGAGAAACCGCGTCAACACAATCTGCATGGCGATGAGCACCGCCACGGTCACAAGTTTTTGTGTGGAAAAACTACGTCCACGTGTTTGTTGCATGAGAAACCTCCTTCTCAAACGTGGACACCATAAGGAGATTCCTTACAATGTCAGCGGATGCGGTGCCCCATCGCGGAACTCCTTCGTTTCGAGGCAACACCCCATCCCCGAACACTTAACGCAGGACACCTACTCTAACCCCTCCATCATACCCCGAGGGGCAGAGAAAAGCAATTTTCAAGAATGTTTCCCACAAAAAAAGAGCCCGAAGGCTCTCTTTACTTGATGTCCACATCGCCGTCGAAGATGCGACCGCTCTCGGGATCGAGGGTGATGCGACTCTTGTGGATTAAGGATTCGAGTCCTTCGACGCCGACGATACTCGTCGTCGCCGTATGAAGGGCTACGATGGCAGAAGGACTGGTCAGTCCCCCTTCTCGGGCCACGAGACCCGCCGCCTTGTCCACCAGATCTTTCACTCTTCCGTCGACCCCATCGACGATGAGAATGTCCCCCTCTTGGAACTCGTGGAGGTTGTCATCTTGTGCCACAAAGGCGCGACCACTCACCACTTGCTCTCCAAGGCCCATCCCCGTCGCCAAGGTGCGGGCGATGGTGTGGACCTTGATGAGGTTCGTCGTCCCCGAGACCCCCACGGGGACACCGGCGGTGAGAACGACGAGATCGCCTTCGGTGAGAAGATTGGCTTCCAGTGCCTTGTCGATACTCTTGTGAATGATGCTATCCGTCGTATCTCCATAGGCGGTGACAATCCCTTCGACGCCCCAGTCGAGGGACAGGCTCCGACAGACGTCCTCCGAGGTCGTCGCGGCGATGATCATCTGGGCGGGGCGAAACTTTGCGATGGCCCTCGAGGTATACCCCGAGGAGGTGGCGGTGAGGATGGCCTTCGCCTTCAAATCCCGGGCGATGAAACAGGTGGAACGACCGATGGCGTTGGTAGTCGTCGGGGCAAAGTTCGTCCCCTTGGTGAGGATGTCGTCATAGGGCAGCGCCTCTTCGGTGCGAAGGGCAATGCGCGCCATGGTCTTCACCGCTTGGACGGGATACTTCCCCGAGGCGGTCTCCCCTGAGAGCATAATCGCCGAGGTCCCGTCGAAAATCGCATTGGCCACGTCGGTGACCTCTGCCCTGGTGGGACGAGGATTGCGCATCATCGAGTCGAGCATTTGGGTCGCCGTGATGACGGGTTTTGCCTGGGCCACACACTTCGCAATCATGTCCTTTTGGACCAGGGGAATCTCTTCGGGGTCAATCTCCACCCCGAGGTCGCCCCGGGCCACCATGACGCCGTCAGAGGTGCGGATGATGTCGGCCATGTTTTCCACACCTTCCCCGTTTTCGATTTTGGAGATGATGCGAATGGATTCTCCCCCATTCTCTTCGAGGAATTTTCGGATGGCGAGGACGTCTTCGGAGCGACGGATAAAGGAAGCGGCGATAAAGTCCACCCCTTCCTCGATGCCGAAGAGGATGTCCCCTTCGTCCTTTTGGGTCATGGCTGGAAGGCGCACCTTGGCGCCGGGGACGTTGACCCCTTTGTGTCCCTTAATCTGCCCATCGTTTAAAACCTTGGTGGTGATGGTAAGGCCGTCAATGGCCGTGACTTCCAAATCCACGAGGCCGTCATCAATGAGAATATGATCTCCAACGGCGACGTCCTTCGCCAGTTCTTTGTAGCTCACCGTCGCGTGATGTGCATCCCCAAGGACCTCTTCCCCCGTGAGGACATAGGTGTCCCCTTGGGTGAGGAAGACTCCCTCCTCGTCCTTGAAGTCTCCGAGGCGAATCTCCGGTCCCTTGGTGTCGAGCATGATGGCGATGGGCTTACTCAGCTCTTCGCGCACCGACTTAATCATGTCGATGGTCTTCTTGTGACTCTCGTGGGTCCCGTGGGAAAAATTCAAACGGCAGACGTTGACCCCAGAGAAAATCATGTCCTTGAGAATCGTCGGGTCACTAGAGGCTGGGCCAATGGTGGCCACAATTTTCGTTTTCTTCATGGCGCATCCTTTCTAAATGGAGACGACCTTTAAGATGTCGTAGAGCCGTTGATTAAATTCCTTTTCCACGGAGACGGCCTCGAGAAGATCCATTCCAAAGACCTCCTCATTCTTGTATCCTAGGGCGAGGCCAGACTCTCCCTTTTCCAGACGCTCCACCGCCTCGAATCCCATATTCGTGGCGATGATACGGTCCAGTACGTTGGGGGCGCCGCCGCGTTGAATGTATCCGAGAATCGTCACCTTCGTGTCGATGCCCGTGAGCTCTTCGAGTTTTCGCGCGACTTCATAGGGTTTGCCAACCCCCTCGGCAAGGACGATAATGTGGTGGCGCTTGCCCCGCTTTTTCCCCTCGAGGGCCTTCTTGGCGAGCTCTTCCATGGAGAAGTCCTTCTCGGGAATGATGATGTTCTCCGCACCCCCGGCAAGACCGGCATAGAGGGCCAAGTCACCACAGGAGCGCCCCATCACTTCCACGACGTTGGCCCTGCCGTGGGAGGAGGTGGTGTCGCGAATCTTGCTGATGGCTTCCGTCGCCGTGGTTACCGCGGTGAAAAATCCAATGGTGTAGGCGGTGTAGCCCAAGTCGTTGTCAATGGTGCAGGGAATGCCGATGACAGCAATCCCCTCTTTTTGAAGGGTGGCGGCCCCGCGGAAAGACCCGTCGCCACCGAGGACCACCAGAGCGTCAATCTCGTAAATCTTCAAGACGTTGAGGGCCTTCTTGCGCCCTTCTTCCGTTTGAAATTCTTCGCTTCGGCTGGTGCCAAGAATGGTGCCTCCACGGTGGACGATGTCCGCCACCGAGGACAGGGTGAGCTCTTCAAGGCGCGCTTCAATGAGCCCTTGATAGCCGCCGTCAATTCCATAGACGGTCCACCCCTTGTAGAGGGCGCTGCGCACCACGGCGCGAATCGCCGCATTCATCCCCGGGGCATCGCCGCCGCTTGTGAGTATGGCAATGCGTTTCATCGATGTCTCCTCATCTTTCTTCTGAATCTCTTTTTATTATACCCCGATTGTTTGGCCCGGTGGGAACAAAATTGCTCAAGCCTTGAGGACAATGTCCTGAATGGGGTGCAGATGCGAGGATAATTCTTCCCGAATCCTCTCAAGGGCTGCTGGGTCGATGCCGAGATGGCACCCATAGCCCCTTCCCTCGTCCACGGGATAGAGGACCACCCGCGCCGATCCCGGATGGGCACGGAGTTTATTCTCAATGAGTTGGAGAAGCTCCTGGTTCTTACGGCTCGGAATACGAAGGTAGAGCGTGGCGGGTTTTCCCTCTTCTAAGGGATAGATATCCGTCACTAAGAGAGTAGGCTCCTCCTCTTCTCCCCCCTTGACCCGCCCCTTCATCAAGACCTTGTTGTCCTCGGTGAGAAGGCTCCGGTAGCGCTGGTAGGTCTGCGGGAAGATGACACAGCTTATCTCCCCCTCTAAGTCCTCGAGAGTCGCCCGGCCCATCATCTCGTTTTTCTTTGTAATCCGACTCTCCACCCCTTGAAGCATCCCGCCAAGGGTGACGGGAATCTCGTCGCTTCCCCCTTCGTCGTAGTAGGTGAGGATGCGCCCAATGGAATGACTTGTACGCCTCTTCAGAGCTTCTGCATCATCCTGTAGGGGATGGCCCGAGACGTAGAGCCCTAACACATCCTTCTCCATGGCGAGCTTTTCCTTGGGGGCAAATTCCTCCACGTCGGGGAGGACTTCTTCCTGCTCCATGGTGTCAAAGAGACTCACTTGCCCCACAATGTTTTTCTTAAAGGTCTGGGAGGTGCTGTCAATAAGGCCATCGGTGAGGGCGAGATACTGGCTTCTCGCTCCCCCGAGAGAATCGAAGGCGCCGCCCTTGATAAGACTTTCCACGGCGCGACGGTTCATGGTCTTGCTGCCCCGTCTTATGAGGCGCGTCACAAAATCTTCGAGACTCTTGTAGGGGCCGCTTTGGTTTCTCTCCTCGATGAGTTCCTCGATGAAGGCCTCCCCCACATTTCGCACGGCGGCGAGGCCGTAGCGCACGGCTCCGTCTTCCACGGTAAACTTCGCCTCGGAGACGTTGATGTCGGGGCCACGGAAGGGGATGCCCATGTGTCGCACTTCCTGGATGTCCTTGCTCATCTTGTGTTTGTCTCCCATGTAGGAGGAGATGTGTGCGGCGAAGAACTCAGCTGGATAGTAGGTTTTCAGGTAGGCGGTGCGATAGGCCACCACCGAGTAAGCCACCGAGTGACTCTTGTTAAAGGCGTATTTTGCAAAGTCAATCATCAGGTCGTAGACCCGGTTCGCACTTGCCTCGTCAACGCCACGGCGAAGGGCCCCTTCGATGAGGACATAGCCCTCGTCGTCGCTGGTTCCATAGATAAAGTTCTTGCGATTCTCCTCCATTACCGCCATCTTTTTCTTACTCATGGCACGACGCAGGAGATCCGCTTCCCCGAGGGAGTAGCCTCCAAGTTTTTGGACGATCTCCATGACCTGTTCCTGGTAGACGATACAGCCATAGGTCACCTCCAAGATGTCTTTGAGACTCTCGTGGGGGTAGGAGATTGTCGACGGGTCGTGTTTTGCAGCGCAAAACTTCGGGATTTGATCCATGGGGCCAGGTCGGAAGAGGGAGTTCGCGGCGACGAGGTCCTCAAATTTATTGGGCCTAAGTTCTCGTAAGAAGGCGCGCATTCCCTCGCTTTCAAATTGGAAGACGCCTTGGGTCCGCGCCTCGGCGAAGAGCTTAAGAACTTTAGGGTCGTCAAGATCCATGGTCTCAAAGAGAATCTTGACCCCATGGTTCTTCTCAATCATGGCGAGGGCGTCACGAATGACCGTCAGGGTACGAAGCCCTAAGAAGTCCATCTTAAGAAGCCCCAGTTCCTCGAGCTCAATCATGTTAAACTGAGTGCTTAAAACGTCCTTGTTTCTCGTCAAGGGCACGTAGTCGGTGACCGGGTCCTTGGTGATGACGACGCCGGCGGCGTGGGTGGAGACGTGGCGGGCCAACCCTTCCACTTGGAGGGACAGGGCAATGAGTTCCTCCACCTCTTTGTCCTTCTTCCGTTCTTCCTCGAGCTCCTTGGAGATGCTGAGAGCCCGCTCGATGGTCATATTCAATTCGTTGGGGACGAGTTTTGCAATCCGGTCCACCTTCCACAGGGGAAGATCCATGACCCTCCCCACGTCCCGAATGGCTTGACGGGCTCCAAGGGTTCCGAAGGTCGCAATCTGGGCGACGTGATCCGCCCCATATTTTCGATTGACGTACTCGATGACTTCTTCGCGACGCTCATAGCAAAAGTCGATGTCGATATCGGGCATGGAGACCCGTTCCGGGTTCAAGAACCGCTCGAAGAGAAGGTCATAGCGCATCGGGTCCACGTCGATGATGCCAAGGGCATAGGACACAATACTTCCCGCCGCACTTCCCCGGCCTGGACCCACTTCGATGCCCGAGTCCTTGGCGAAGCGGATGAAATCCCAAACGATGAGGAAATAGTCGGTGTAGCCCATGGTGAAGATGGTGTTGAGCTCGTAACGAAACCGCTCCTCAAGCTCTGGTGTCATGGTCTCATACCGGCGCAAGAGTCCCTCATAGGCGAGATGCTCAAGATAGGATTCGTGGGTGTACCCTTCCGGGACCTCAAAGTGGGGGAGGTGGAGTTCATGGAAAGTCAGTTCCACGTTGCATCGCTTCGCAATCTCCGCCGTGTTCTGAAGGGCCTCTAAGTCCTCGGGAAGGGCCTTCTCCATCTCCTCAGGGCTCTTAAGGTAAAACTCATCCGAGGGAAACTCCATGCGCCCCGGGGTCTTTAGGGTGGACCCGGTTTGAATGCACAGAAGGGCAGCGTGGGCCTTGGCGTCCTCGGCGCGTAAATAGTGGATGTCGTTGGAGGCCATGAGGGGGATGTCCAACTCCTTGGAGATTTTACGCAGTTCGTCGTTGACGAGGAGCTGTTGGCGCATGCCGTGATTTTGCAATTCGAGATAGAAATTTCCCTTTCCGAAAATCTCTTCGTAGCTCTTTGCCGCCTCTTTCGCAGCCTCCACATTTCCCTCTAAAAGGCGGCGCTGGACCTCCCCACCGAGACAGGCACTCGTGGCGATGATCCCCTCATGGTAGTTCTTGAGGGTCTCTTTATCTACGCGTGGTTTGTAGTAGAACCCATCGACATAGCCCTTGGAGACGATCTTTAAGAGATTTTTCCAACCGGTGAGGTTCTCCGCCAAGAGGACGAGGTGGTTGCGCTTTTGCTTCGGGTCCCGCTCTTCACAGGAGCCGAGGACGACGTAGACCTCGCACCCCAAAATGGGCTTGACCCCCTCCGCCTTACAGGCTTTGTAGAAGGCAATGGCCCCGTAGAGATTGCCGTGGTCCGTCAAGGCGATGGCATCCATCCCGAGTTCCTTGGCGCGACGGGGCAGATCTGCGACACGACTTGACCCGTCGAGGAGACTGTATTCACTGTGGACGTGGAGGTGGACAAATGGTGTCGTCATAAGCACTCCCTTCAATCAAAAAGAGTTTTAACGGCGCCCCATTAAAACTCTTCTCTCGTTAATTTTCACGAAAACCGTCTTCGACGAGTCCCACCAGAGCCTTCAAGGCCTCTTCCTCGTCGTCTCCCTCGGTGGCAATTTCAATGGTTTCCCCAGAAAAGGCGCCAAGGCTCATGATGCCGATGATGCTCTTGCCATTGACCTCTTCTCCATCGGCCTTGAGGGTAATGTCCGAGGTGAAACGGTTGGCCGCCCGCACAAAAGCTGCCGCAGCCCGGGCGTGTAAGCCCTCTTCGTTTCGTAGGACGACTGATGCTTGTGTCATGATGCTCACCTCATAGTTTCTTCGCAAGTTCCTCGATCTTTTTTAATCTATGATTGATCCCACTCTTCCCAAGAGGCGGGTCCAACAGCTGCCCAATCTCCTTGAGACTGGCATCTGGATAACGGATGCGCAGATTCGCCACCTCTTCCAGCTCGAGGGGGAGCCTCCCCGCCTTCTTGAGAGCCTCAATTGCTCGAATCTGGCGCATCGCTGCATCGACGGTCTTTGTGAGGTTTGCCGTCTCACAATTGACTTGACGATTGATGCGATTGCGCATATCCTTCACGACCCGAATGTCCTCAAATTTGAGTACCCCTTGATGGGCACCTAAGAGAGAGAGCATATCCGAAATCTGTTCGGCGTCCTTAAAGTAGACGATGTGTTGTTCCTTGCGCAGGGTCTGTTTTGGCCGAAGACCATAGCTGGCAATCATCTGGGCCAAGTCCTTTGCATGGTCTTCTCGTTCACAGACGAACTCCAAGTGGTAGGACCTTTCAGGATTTGAGACGCTACCCGCTCCAAGAAAAGAGCCGCGTATGTAGGCTCGTCGCATCCCGTCGTCTTTGATGAACATCTCCGAGACCGGGTAGACGGGCATAAATACGTTTTCATTATGGATAAACTCCACATCGTTAAGGAGTGCCAAAGCACTCTCCCTGTCGGGAATCTCGATGTGGTAACTCGTCATCCTCTTTCGCTTGAAGTTCTTGGCCATGGAGACGGTGACGTCCTCGGTGTAGGACCTTTTCACAAAGGTGAAGATTCGTCGCGCAACACCAGCATTTTCAGTGGTCAGCGACAGAGAAAGCCGTCCACTTCCCGCCCAGTGAATGCGCCCACACATGCGGACAAGCCCCGCCAGTTCTGCGAGAACCTCGTCAAATTGGACCACGGCAATGCGTGCGAGTTCGTTCTTGATCGTGGAAGAAAAGCTCACCGCATCACCTCCAAACATTTTGAGAAAATGTTCACATTCCCATTATAACCTAGTTCTTCTTGCATTGTAAAGCATCTTTACACCATTGGAGAAAAGCCTTAGAAATCTTTTCACCATCGTGGCGAATCAAAAAATTTTGGTCCTTGAGAAAATCTCCACACAGTAGAATGCGTTTCTCCGCCAGCAACTCATCTCGCTCCCTCTCTGTGAGACGGACGAGGTGGGAAGACTCTTTTTCTTCATAGAGACGAAGACAATCCTCTGGGGGGATGGTGTCGTTGATGAGAAGCCCATCCACGGCTCCTCTTCCCAAGACCTCTTCCACCGCATCCAGGTGTTCTCTCACCCCAAAGCCCTGGGTCTCTCCTCGCTGGGTCATGGCGTTGACCACCAAGAACATAGGCGCATCGGACTTTTCGAGTGTCTCCTTCATCCCCTCGACGAGAAGATTTGGGATGATGGAAGTGAAGAGACTCCCCGGCCCAAGGACGATGACGTCCGCCCCTTCAATGACCTCTTTGCACCTGGGGTTCATCTGTGGAGGCCGAGGAAAGAGCCCCATGCGGCGAATCCTCGTCTGAAGTCTCTCACAGGCGATGGGGATACGGGACTCCCCGATGCACTTGTCCCCGTTCTCAAAATCTGCCACGAGGTGGACCGCCTCGTAGGTCACGGGGAGAATCTCCCCTTGGAGGCGCAAAATCTCAGAGAGGGCCTTCACCGATTCCTCGACGGAACCCGTAATCTCAGAGAGGACAAAGAGCAGGAGATTCCCAAGGCTTTGCCCTTCGAGGGCGCTCTCGGTGAAGCGATACTGAATGAGGTCGCGCATCGTCTTCGAGTCCGCGAGGGCCGCCATACAGTTGCGCACATCTCCCAAGGGAAGAGCGCCCCACCACTTCCGAAGAACCCCACTTCCCCCTCCGTCGTCGGTCATGGCGACAATGGCGAAGATCTCCTCCCAATCTTCCTTCAAAGCCTCCAGGAGCTGACTAATTCCCGTGCCCCCTCCAACGACGACAATGCGGCTCACGACTTCGCTCCAATTTCTCGGTGGCGCACCGTCACGGCGTGGCCTCGTTCTCGACACTGCCGCCCCAACTCCTCGGCGATGGCCACACTGCGATGACATCCTCCCGTGCATCCAATACCTAGGACGAGTTGCCGTTTCCCTTCGGCGTAATAGTAGGGCGAGAGGAAATCGATCATGTCCATCATCCGGCTTAAAAACTCGCGACTCTGGGGCCACCTGAGGACGTAATCTGAGGTCTCTTCACAGAGGCCGTTGGTGTGTTTGAGCTCCTCGATGTAGTAGGGATTTGGTAAAAAGCGCACGTCCATCACGAGATCCGCATCCTTTAAGATGCCGTGTTTGAACCCAAAACTCACGATGTTCCATCGAAGGGCCGTCGTCTCCTTCTCCCCCATGGTCTCCTCGATGCGACTTCGCAGCTCCGAGGGACTCATGAAGGAGGTGTCGATGATGACATCGGCATTGATGCGCATCTCCTCTAGAAGGCTTCTCTCCTTGGCCACCCCTTCCGTGATGGAGTCGGCGAGGGGGTGCGGCCGGCGGCGTTCTTTGTAGCGGGAGACGATGACCTCCTCTGTGGCATCGAGAAAGAGGAGTTTTACCGGGATCTGAAGTGCCCGAAGATTTCTTAAGGTATCCCGAAGTTCCTTGAAGAAGGGGCCGCTTCGCAAATCCACCACCGCAGCCACCTTCGAGAGACCCTTCGCCTCCAAGGAGAGTTCTACGAATTTCATCAAGAGAGCCGGAGGGACATTGTCCATGGCAAAATACCCCAGGTCTTCAAGGATGTCCAGTGCCTGAGTCTTCCCCGCTCCGCTTAATCCTGTGATGATCCACAACTCCATGAGGGTTTCGCTCCTTTCCCCAAGACCTTCACTTCAGGTTCCAAGAGGACGCCAGAAGCGTCGTAGACAATCTTTCGCACGGTTTCGATGAGGTGGACCACCTCCTCGGTGGTTGCATGGCCGCGATTGATGATGAAGCCACAGTGTTTCTCGCTGACTTGGGCATCGTGGTACCGCAGGCCACGAAGTCCCGCGTCATCGATGAGTTTTCCTGCAAAATAGCCTTCGGGCCGCTTGAAGGTGGAGCCGGCACTGGCGTACTCCAGAGGTTGTTTATCCACGCGCCGCTGCCAGAGATCTTCCATGTCTTCACGAATCTTCACCGGATCTCCTGGTTGGAGGGAAAATTTCGCCTCAATGACAATGAGGCCATCGTCTTCGACCCGGCTTCTCCTGTAGCGAAAATGCATCTCTTCCCCAGAGAATGTCTTCACTTCCCCGTCGTGGGTGAGGACGCGAACCTCTTCGATGACGTCCTTCATTTCCCCGCCATAGGCCCCCGCATTCATGGTCACCGCTCCCCCGACGGCTCCGGGAATCCCATGGGCAAAGGCGAGCCCCTCCAACGAAGCGTCAAGAGCTGCCTCGGCGACCTTCCGTAGACTTGCCCCCGCCTGTGCGTAGACGGCGTGACCCTCGACGCGAATGTCTTGAAAATTGTCTCGAAGTAGGACCAGTGCCCCGTCGAATCCCTCGTCGGCGTAGACCACATTCGTGCCCTTTCCGAGGATGTGAAAAGGGACTTCCTCCTCTTTGAGACGTGAAATCGTCGCGACGAGGGCCTCTTCACTCTCGGGACGCAGGACGACCGCCGCAGGTCCTCCTAGCCGAAAACTCGTCAGGTCGCGGATGGGGACGTGCTCTTCAATCTCGACCCCAATCCCTGCCAATCTCTCTTGCCAATCCATGGTGTTTCCCCCTTAAAAATTCTCATTTTATTATACCATCCCACCCCGCCTCCCGCCAGATTCGCCAAGTCGGCGCGATGGTGCCTCTCTAAAATTTTTCCCTATTTTTTCCTCGTTAGGAAATTTTTCACAGGAAACCTCTGTATAATAGTAGGGTACGACTCATCTGTCCTCATGACGACGGAAAGGATTCCTCAATCAATGAAACATACATCGCGCCAGGCCTATGGTCTGATGACGACGATTACGATGATCGTCGGCATCGTCATCGGGTCGGGCATCTTTTTCAAATCCGATGATATCCTAAGTGCCACGGGAGGCAATTTCCAACTCGGCCTTCTCGTCCTCATCTTAGGCGCCATGGGCATCATCTTTGGAAGTCTCACTCTCAGCCAGCTCGCAACCCGCACCGCAGATAGTGGCGGGGCGGTGAGTTATTTTACCGAGCTCTACTCCCATCCCATGGGCAGCGGGTTTGGCCTCTTCCAGACCTTTGTCTACTACCCCACGATTACCGTGGTCGTCTCCTGGGTTGCTGCGATTTACACCTGGATGCTCCTCGGGAAGGAAGTGACCCTTCTCGGTCAAATGCTTCTTGGAGCCGTCTATCTCGTCCTCTTTATTCTCATGAACACGGTGAGCCGCAGAGGTGGGGGACTCTTCCAAAACCTCTCCACCATCGTCAAGCTCATTCCCCTCTTCTTCATCGCCTTGGCGGGAATCTTTGCCGCAGAGCGCATTGCCCTTCCTGCAGGAGTGACTCCCGTCCATCCTCAGAGCGTGGGACTCCATTGGCTCACGGGCCTTGCACCCATGGCCTTCTCCTATGACGGCTGGATCATCGCTACCGCCATTGCCCCCGAGGTGCGCAATCCTCACAAGAACGTGCCCCGCGCCCTGGTCCTTGCGCCCCTCTTTATTCTCCTGTGCTACGTCCTTTACTTTACGGGCATCGTGCGCATCGCCGGGGAGAGCTACGTCCTCACCATGGGCGACAAGACGGTGGATGCGGTCTTTACCCACCTCCTCGGCCCCGTGGGCGGACGGGTCATGGTGGCCATTGTCATCGTCTCCGTCTTGGGCGTGGTCAACGGCCTCATCTTGGGGGGCATCCGCATGCCCCAGGCCCTTGCGGAAAAGGGGATGATCTTCCCTCCCTCTGTGGGAAAACTCCACCCCACCCTTCAGATTAGCATTCCCTCCTCCATGGCCTATCTGGGCATCTGCCTGTTCTGGTACGTGGTCCACTTCATCACCATCCGCTTCAATCTCCTTGGAGGGCGTGACATCAGCGAGATTGCCATCGTCTTCTCCTATGCCACCTACATTCTCCTCTACATCAAGATTTTCGGTCTCTACCGAAAAGGGGAATTGAAGAGCACCTTCCTCGGCGTCGTCTCCCCGATTTTCGCCACCTTTGCAGCAATTCTCATGATTCTTGGAGGTCTCCTCTCGAGCCCGGGCTACATTGCAGCGTTTCTCATCTTCTGCGCCCTGACCTTTGCCCTCGGGGCTTCCCTTGAGGCGCGCCATGAATGATCTCAAGGATCTCATTCAAGAGGCCCTCGCATCGGGGGCCCTCTCGGACGAGACCCTCGTCGCTCTCCTCGAAGAAAAGCGGACCCTGGATCTTGGGGTCGCAAAGTTTGACCTCTCTCGAGAGGAGCGCACGGGATTTCCTGAAGTCATCTACGGGAAGGAAAAATCCGTCGAGGAACTTCGCACCATCCTCGAAGGCCTTCAAGGCCGGGAATTTCCCGTCCTCGTGACAAAACTCTCCCAAGAAAAGTACGAGGCTCTTCTTCCCCTAGAAGGAGCCCAGTATCACCATCGCGCCGAACTCCTCACCCTTGGTGCGCTTCCCAAGACGCGGGAAGAGGGAGTTCTCATCTGCGCCGCCGGGACCAGTGATCGAGGCATTGCAGAGGAAGCTGCCCTCACTTTAGAGGCCCACGGGATTTCTCCAAAGCGTCTCTACGACGTCGGCGTTGCGGGGCTGCATCGTCTTCTCTCTCAAGAAAAGGCCCTCCAAGAGGCGAAGGTCATCCTCGTCGTCGCCGGCATGGAGGGGGCTCTCCTCTCGGTGGTCACCGGCCTCGTCAAGGCCCCCGTCATTGGAATTCCCACCTCTGTGGGCTATGGAGCATCCTTTCAGGGTCTCGCTGCCCTCCTCGCCATGCTCAACTCCTGCGCCGCAGGTTCAGCAGTGGTGAACATCGACAATGGTTTTGGCGCCGCTCAAATGGCGCTGCGCATCCTCAACGAAAAAAAACGCCCCTAGAGGGCGCTTTTTTATTCCTTGATGAGGCCGTAGGTGAGGAGAAGTTTTTCGATGTCAGTGCCGTGAATCTTCTCCAGGGCAAACTTCATGCCGAGGCGTTCTAAGAATCCAAGGCGCAGACTCGAAAGATTTCGTCCATCGCGGAGTTTCACCGTGGCGTCTAAGAGGTCGCGAATGTCGTAGGTACTCCCCCACACTTCGGGAACGGCCCGGGGCACATGACAGAGTCCATAGACGGCCTCCATCCCCGAGCGCATGGAATATTCCGTGGTGAAGATGGTATCCCGGGCAATCTCACAAAATTGTCCGAGGAAGGCGAAGTTTTGTGCCCCGTCGACAATGACTTTCGGCCGGTCGAAGTCGGTGCGCGGCATGAAAAAGGCGTCGATGTAGGGCATCATCGCTTGGACGGTGTTGCATTTTGTAGACGCAATCTCTTCAATCTCCTCCACGGGGACACCGAGATGGTAGAGCCACTCCATGCAGATTTCCTTCCCGGTACACTGGCGCATGGGTTTTTTCACAAAGTCTCCCGGCACGTCGGAAAAGAGGCCATAGAGCCAGACGAGACAGTGTCCTTCCGGTTGATTCTTACACTGGGGCTGACGGTTGATGGTCCAACTGAGAAGCCACGACGAGTCCTTCACGGTGACAATGCCCCCTGTGACCACCTTGCCCGTCAAGGGCTTTCTCTTTGTAATCTTCTCGATGTAGGGGAAGAGGGTGTCGTCGAAGGTCTCCACGGTGGCACTCATCCAATTCGTCTCCTCGGGGCTTTGGCAAAAGACGTCGGGATTTCCGAAGAGGGGATTTCTCTTCGCAAGGCGCTTCCAGAGGTCCCATCCCCCACCAGGACGAAAGGTCGTATTCATGGGCGCGATGGAGTTCTGTCCACCTAGTGTCGTATTTTCTACGCAGCCCCCTAAGGTGAGAAATACGAGATCATCCTTTCCGAGGTCGAGGATTTCTTTCTCTCCCTCGACGAGAAGCTCGAGTTGTGTCGCCCAAAGCTCATCCCCGTTGGATTCGATGGTGACGTCGACGATGCTGCTGTTGTAATGGAAGATCACGCCGTGGTCTTCTAAGTACCGCACCATGGGAAGAATCATGGAATCATACTGGTTGTACTTCGTAAAGCGCAGGGCGGAGAAGTCGGGAAGACCTCCGATGTGGTGAATGTAGCGCTTTAAGTACCGCTTCATCTCCAAGGCACTGTGCCAATTTTGAAAGGCGAACATGGTCCGCCAGTAGAGCCAAAATGGCGAGGCGAGAACACTCTCACTGAGGACCTCATCGATGCACTTATCATAGAGGCTCTCATCCGAGGCGAAGAAGAGCTTCATAATCTCCATGGCATCGTCGTCGGAGAGTCCAAATTTCTTGTTGAATCCCGCATCTTCTCCACGGTTTTTCGTGGCACGACAATGGGAGAAATTCGGGTCCTTGCGATTGAGATCGTAGTATTCGTCGAGGACGGACTGCCCCTCGTGTTCTAGGGAGGGAATGGAATGGTAGAGATCCCACATCACCTCGAAGTGATTGTCCATCTCCCGTCCCCCGCGCATGACGAACCCGAGAGAATCGATGTAGGCCCCATCACAGGCGCCCCCTGGGAGCTTATCTTTTTCAAAGATATGGATATTTTCTCCTGGGACGTAGGCATCGCGGACGAGGTAACACGCCGCTGTCAACGCAGCGAGCCCCGTCCCTCCAATGTAGGCCTTCTTCTTGTCATTTCCCGAAACCTTTTGCGGCCGGACAAAGGCTTCGTAGTTTCCACTTCCGTACATGGTGTTCCTCCTTTTTCTGATGGTTGTATCTCCATCATAAAAAAGAGGCACAGTTTTCGCATTGGACAACACTTGGGCTCTGTCTAGTTTTTTATCATTTCCTCACATCTGTCTAGAGGTGTCATGGGGCCGAGAGAGAGCTTCGCGAAAACACCCCTTCATCGCCCAGGCCACTTTTTCCGTGACCTCCTTGGGACTTGGTTCACAATCCTTCTGCATCCACTCCATGACGACCCCGACAAAGGCGTAGGTGTAAAAGGAGGCGAGAAAATCTTCGTCCTCTTTCCCAATGCCTTGATGGTGGGGCATCTCCTCGATGACCTTGGCGAGGAGGGGCTCGGTCATCCCGTAGAGGTAGGACTCAATTTGCCCGCGACCCAAGGCCCGATCCACTTGGAGGATGAAGTGTTTCTCCTCTTCAATGGCCTCGAGGAGTTGGCAAAATCCCTCCTGCCAAGTCTCATAAGTTCTCTTGTCTGCAATGGCCCGCTGTGCCTCTTCGCGACAGGCCCACTCCAGAAGGGCATAGATGTCCTGAAAATGGTAGTAGAAGGTCATCCGATTGTAGCCGCAGGCGTCGGCCAACTCTTGGATGGTGACTTTTTGCAGACTCTTTGTCTTCAACAGCTCTTTGAGCGTCTCGACGAAGGCGAGTTTTGTACGATCTGCCATGACTTCCCTCCTCAGCATAAAAAAATCTCGCCCCACCTTTCGGCGGAACGAGACCTTTTTGTAATGGTGCGGGGAAAGGGACTTGAACCCCCACGTGATGACTCACACATGCCCCTCAAACATGCCTGTCTACCAATTCCAGCACCCCCGCTAGTGCAGCTCCTTGGGAATGAATACCTCGCGAAGACCTCCGTAGAGATCGTAGGATGAGGGATGTATCCTTCCCTTCAGTCGATTGTCCTTTAAGAGCGCTCCCTTCTTCGTGAAGAGTGGAACGTAAGGACTTTCTTCAACGAACCGCTTACTTGTATTATTATAGGGGGTCGTGTCGTCGTCGTCAACACCTAAATTCATTTTTTCCAAAAAATCGTCGAAAGTTTTTTCCCGAAACCGCGCTATGTTTGTATTTCCAATGGCTCCCGAGTAAAGAAGGGGCGAAGGATCCCCGTCGGGAAGAGTCTGGACTCCCACGAGAGCCGCCTGAAACTCGCCGCGCTGAAGGGCGGGATAGAAACTTCCCCACTGCTCCACAATCTCCTCTTGGGTGTAGGTGTGCTCTGGATCCACCTCCTGGTAGGCACTGTGGGCATCGATGCCGAGGCCTCGCAGGTCGTCGACGATGAGATCGACGATGATGCGGTGGTTGAGTTGGAAGGAATTTGTGGTCACGGCGAGGGTGATGTGGTTACCCGAGTCGTCTTGCAAGAGGCCATCTTCCCCGTCGTGGTACCCCGCCTTCGTCAAGAGTTCTCGCGCCGCCTCGGGATTGTAATAGACCTTCGCCTGATGGTCCACCTTCCCCTCCCCTGGGAAGAGATTGGAGACTTCCGTAGCCTTTCCGAGATAGAGGCTATCGATCATCCGCTGCTTGTTGATGCCACGGCTGATGGCTTGGCGAATGAGTTTTCCCCTCTCCCCTTGAAAGATCGGGGCTTCCGTGTTGAGGGCTAAAATCTCCATATCCCCGGTCTCATACTCCTCGACGCTGATTTTGGGATGGTCCTTATACTGATCCCAATCGTAGCCCTTGGGAGTGGCGACATTGACCTCTCCCGTGCGCAGAGCATTCTCCGCATCTTCCTCGTTGTGAAGAATCTTACCGCGGATGGTGTCGATGTAGGCGGCCTTTCCGCTGTAGTTCGGGTCCTTTTGAAGGACAATCTCCTGGTTGGGCACGATGTGTTCGAGTCGATAGGCGCCGGAGCCTACAAGTTGGAATCCCTCGTGAGTCATCATCTGCTCTTCGGTGTAGAGATGACTGGGAAGAATGGGAAAGGTCAGCATCAACGGGGCGTTCTTATAGGGCTTATCGAACTGAAAATCCACGTTGCGATCGTCAAAGACCACGGCGCGTCCAAACCCGTCGGGGGAAAAGCCGTGGGCCACGCCGACGCACTGACGAAGGAGACGTCCATAGGGAGAAGACCCCGGGAGGTGTCGCATGGCGTTAAAGGTCGCCGCCACGTCGTAGGCGGTTAGAGGTTCGCCGTCTTGCCAGGTGAGGTTCTCCTTCAAGGTCACACTTAGGGTGTGGCCGTCTACTGAGTACTCGTAGTGCTCCGCCAACTGGGGCACCACCTTCCCTCCATCGTCGACGGTGAAGAGGGAGTCAAACATGAGCTTTGAAAAGTAGAAGTAGCTCTCGTTGTTCGTCAAGAGGGGGTTGAATCCGTCGGGATTGGTGAGTGGAATGGAAATCTCCCCACCTGGATAGGGAGTGGTGTCAATGAGTTCATTGGGACTCACTTCTTTGATGGTAATCCCGTCCCCTCCGCATCCCACGAGAAGGCAGAGGCCGAGAAGAATCAGGAATTTCTTAAGGCGCATTGAACCTCCTCCTTGAGATCGTCGAGGGTGCCTTCGTTCATGATGACGACGTCACTCTTTCTCATCTTCTCCTCGAGGGGCATCTGTGAGGCAATCTTCGCTTCCGCATAATCGCGATCGATCCCATCCCGGACCATGAGGCGAGCGACTTGGGTCTCGTGGGAGACGCCGACGCACCAGATGGCGCTGGGGACGAAGGTAGCCCGATCTCTCGTTTCAAAGAAGAGTGGGATGTCGAGGAAGACCCGGTCTCGAGTCTTGAGAATCTCTGCAGCTTCCTCTTCAAGGCGGGCGTAAATCCTCGGGTGCAAGATGGCGTTTAAGGCTTCTCGCGCCCTGTCGTCATGAAAGACCACCTTCCCCATCGCATCCCGATCGAGGCGATGTCCCTTGACCATCTCCGCCCCGAAAACCTGAGAAATCTCTTCTAAGACCCACTGGTCTTCCGCGGCATCTCGGGCGATGAGATCCGCGTCCACGACCTCTTCTCCAATACTCTTCAACACCTGAACCACCGCACTCTTTCCCGAGGCGATTCCCCCGGTGAGGACAATGACTTCCTTCTTATTTCGCATCGTACCAATCCTTCCCGATATGGGTGTCGACGAGAATGGGGACCTCCAGCTCTTCGGCGTGGGCCATCCACGCGGCCAGGTCCTTTTTCAGTTCTTCTGCCTCTTCTTCTGGGCACTCGATGAGGAGTTCGTCGTGAATCTGGACGAGAAGGCGCGCCTTCGGATAGTGGGTTTTGAGTCCCTCGTAGACCCTGACCATGGCGCGCTTCATCATGTCTGCCGCCGACCCTTGAATGGGTGTGTTGAGGGCGATGCGTTGCCCAAATCCTCGCACGTTGAAATTTTTCGATTGAAGCTCAGGGATGTAGCGGCGACGTCCGGAGAGGGTGGTGACAAAGCCTTGCTCCTTCCCCTCCTCGACAATCTCCTCCATGAATTTCTTCACGCCCTGGAAGTGGTGGAGATAGGCGTCGATGTACTCCGCAGCCTCCTTTCGAGGAATATTGAGATCGCGAGAGAGGCCGTAATCACTGATGCCGTAGACGATGCCAAAGTTCACCGCCTTGGCGCGGCGACGCATGAGAGGCGTCACCTCCTCGGGAGCGAGGTGAAAGACTTGGGCTGCGGTAGAGGTGTGGATGTCCCCTCCCTCTTGGAAGATTTCCTGCATCTCTTCGTCCTTGGCAATGTGGGCGAGGATGCGCAGTTCAATCTGAGAGTAGTCTCCGTCGACGAAGACAGACCCCTCTTCGGGGACAAAGGCCTTACGAATGAGACGCCCCTCTTCGGTGCGCACCGGGAGATTTTGGAGGTTTGGATCGGCACTTGAAAGTCGTCCTGTCGCCGTGGCCATCTGGAGGAACTGGGAGTGAATCCGCCCCGTCTCCTCGTCGATGAGCTTTTCCATCCCATCCACATAGGTTCCCTTGAGTTTTGAGAGCATCCGATAGCGCAAGATGGCCTCGACGATGTTGCCCTCTTCCACGAGTTGTTCCAAGACGTCCACCGCGGTGGAGTATCCCGTCTTCGTCTTCTTGAGAGCGGGGAAGCCCAATTTTTCAAAGAGGATGGTCCCCAACTGCTTCGGCGAGTTGATGTTAAACTCTTCGCCGGCGAGGTCGTAAATGCGCATCTCAAGGCTCGAGAGCTCCTTGTCCAGGTCCTCTCCAATGCCGTGAAGCACCTCGGGCAGGACGCGAATCCCCCGGTGTTCCATCGCCGCCAAGACCCGTGTCAGGGGCATCTCCACGTCGTGATAGAACTCGAGCATCTCCTGTTCCTTCAAGAGATCTTCAAGAGTCTCCTTCAGAGACCAGATTCCCGGGAGAACGACACTGAGATACCCTTCGAGGGACTCTTTGTCCAAGTCCATCCAGGACTTTTTCTTCTTGCCCTTTCCGAGGAGTGTTTCCTCTGAGGGACAGTGTTGGGTCGTGTGTTCCCCGAGGAGAATCTCGATGGCGTAACTGGAACGGCCGGGGTCCAAGAGATATTGGGCCAGCGCCGTATCAAAGGAGAAGACCTCGGGCTCCTCTGCCTCATCGAAGAGGGCGAGGTACAGTTCTTTGAGGTCGTGTCCGATGATTTCCTTTCCCTTGAAGAAATCCCGAAGACCATCGCTCTCTTCGCCCATGACCACATAACCCTGTTCTGTGTCGTAGAGACCGAGGCCCTCAAGTCTTCCGCCGGCACCGAGTCGCCCGGAAATCATGGGGAAGACCACCCAGGTCTTAGCCTTCGATGCCATGAGATCAGAAATCGTCGCTTGCTTCAGGGCGAGCTCTTCGGCGGGCTCGGCTTCAACCTCCAGCTCTCCTAAGAATTTTCGGAACTCACACTGTTGATAGAGTGCGCGGAGACGATCCAGGTCTTCGTCTTTCACGAGGAGATCCTCTTTCGTCACCTCTAGGGGGACATGACAGACGATGGTTCCAAGGCGACGGCTCATGTAGGCCTGGGCCTCATAGTCTTCGAGATTCTTACGAAGAGCCTTCCCGGAAATCTCGTCGAGGTGCTCGTAAATCCCCTCGATGGACCCATAGGCGGTGAGAAGCTTGAGCCCCGTCTTCTCCCCTACCTTCGGGACGCCTGGGATGTTATCAGAACTATCCCCCATGAGACCCTTGAGGTCGATGAGTCCCTTGGGAGTGAGGCCATATTCTTCTTTGATCCGCGCCTCGTCGTAGCGCTCCAGTTGGGTGACCCCTTTCTTCGTCAAATAGACCACCGCATGGGGACCCACGAGTTGGAGGTAATCCCGATCCCCAGTGACGTAACAGACTTCCCTTCCCTCTCCTTGGAAGAAGGCCCCGAGGCTACCCGCCAAGTCGTCGGCCTCGAAGGAGGGCATGGAGAAGGTGGTGATGCCCATCGCATCTAAGATTTCTCGGAGCACCGGCCACTGTTGTTCAAACTCCGAGGGCATGGGCTTGCGGGTGCCCTTGTAATCCTCGTAGGAGTCGTGACGGAACGTCTTTCCACGATGGTCAAAACAAATGGCCACGTGGGTGGGCGCAAGGTCTTGGCGCACCCGATGAAGCATGGTCAAAAAGCCGTAGACCGCGTTGGTATGGATTCCCTCCTTCGTCATCATCGTCGGCATGGCATAAAAGGCGCGGAAGAAGATGCTGCTTCCGTCCACGATTAAAAGTTTCTCCGTCATAGTATCCCTCCCTTTCCTTCCATCATATCACGGGCGCCGCCTACTAAAAAGAAAAAGCCCAAGAAGCCTTGGACTTTTTCCTTAGAGGAGCTCTTCTCGTACAATGAGCTCATCCCGCGCCGGTCCCACGGAAATGTAGGGGATCGGCGTCTTTAAGTGCTCTTCGAGGAAGAGGATGTAATCTCTTGCCGCCTGTGGCAAATCCTGAAACCTCCGCACCTTAGAGATGTCTTCCTTCCATCCGGGAAGAATCTCATAGATTGGGGTGCAATCGTCGAGAATCGTCGTGTAGGGGAACCGATCAAGGCGCTCGCCCTTGTACTCGTAGGCCACCATCACTGGGATTTCGTCGTAGTCCGAGAGGACGTCGAGCTTCGTCAAGATAATGCCGTCGACCCCTTGAAGCTCGGCACCATAGCGAGAACTCACCACGTCCACATAGCTCACTCGTCGCGGACGGCCCGTAGAGGCGCCGTACTCGTGTCCCAGTTCGCGAAGGCGACTCGCCTCCTCGCCTTCCAACTCTCCCACGTAGGGCCCCTCACCCACACAGGTGCCATAGGCCTTCATGACCCCGAGGACCTCGTCGAGTTTTAGTTTTGGATAGCCGCACCCAATGGGGGCGTAGGCCGCCAAGGGAGAGGAAGAAGTGGTATAGGGGAAAATCCCATAATCAGGGTCTCTCATGGCACCAAGCTGGGCTTCAAAGAGAAACTCCCGATCGCTCGCCTCATCATAGATATCGTAGACGTCCTTAATGTAGGGCAAGAGGAGCTCCCGATAGGTATCAAGCCAGGACTTCATCTCTTCGTAGGAGATTTCCGGCTGACCGAGGCCACGACGCGAAATGTTTTTCCACTCCACCAAGTCCTTCAGGCGATCGGCGTAGATTTCCGGGGTGAAGAGATGGCCCATCTGCAGGGTCTTCTTCAGATATTTGTCCCCATAGGTCGGTGCAATCCCACGCATGGTGGACCCGAACTTTTTGTCTCCAAGGCGCTCTTCCTCAAGACGATCTGCCTCTTGATGGTAGGGCATGAGGATGGTGGCGCGATGAGAAATCACGAGATTCTCCGGCGTAATGGCAATCCCCTTTTCGCGCACC
The DNA here is from genome assembly GCA_023442775.1 of Bacillota bacterium. Lineage (GTDB taxonomy): Bacteria > Bacillota > Clostridia > Tissierellales > Peptoniphilaceae > JAEZXH01. The sequence goes on along the minus strand of JAEZXH010000018.1, from coordinate 8,258 downwards.
TCTGCCATTTCCTTCCAGAGAGCCTCAAGGTTGACGACGACACCGGGGCCGATGATGTTCACCGTGCCCTCGTGGCAGATTCCCGAGGGCAGTAGGTGAAGGGCGAAGGACCCGTGTTCATTGACCACGGTATGTCCTGCGTTGTTGCCTCCTTGATAGCGGACGACAACGTCGGCGTGCTCGGCAAAGTAGTCGACCATGCGCCCCTTTCCCTCGTCGCCAAAATTAATGCCTACAATGGCTCTTGTCTTCATGAAACCTCCTTTGTTCCTTTGACCAGAAGAAAATTATACCACAGGAAAGCCCCTCATCCTCTCTGTCTTTGACTCTTTTGAAAGACCTCGAGAAAACTTTCTAAGAGTCGTTCAGGGAGCTCGTCAACCCTCTCCCCTAGGGAAATGCCCTGCACCCCTTCTGCCTCGGCGTAGAGCCTTGTGAAAATCTCCTCTTCGAGGGGGCTCGTCTTTCCCACCTGGCAGGCGATGATCGTCACGCCCTTAAGGCGCAGCCGGTCGATGACCCTCTTCGATTGCTCCTCGTCTGTACTCGCCCCGTCGGTGACGAGAAAGACAAATTGTTCCATGCGTCCATTCTTGAGGTCTTGGCACTGGCGAGGGGTCATGGCCTTGTCAATCTCCTCAAGCCCTCGGTGCTCGTAGGTGTAGCCCCCTGTCTCCTCCAGCTCGGAGAGCATGGCCATCCACTGAGCATCTCGCCTTCTCCCCGTCAACTCTTCTCGGGGAAGAAGGATGCGCAACCCATCGGAGAATCCATAGACTTCCACAAAGAGTTGAAGGGAATGACCCATGATTCGTCGCAGGTTCCGAAAATCTTTGGAAAAATCTTGGAGGGACAACAAAAAGAGGAGGGCGGCTCGTTGTTGGACGGCAATCTTCTCGGGACTCATGGACCCGGAGACGTCGAGAAGAAGGCTAACGAGAATCCGCCTTGCCCGAATGCGGCTGACCTTCCTCCTCCGACCCCGTTCGTAGATGGGCAGTTGGCTCGCGTCCTCCATGGTGGAAATCCTCGGCCACTCCCGGGTGATAGCACGCAATTCCAATCGCCCGCGCCGCTCTTCCGAAAAGAGACGCGTCTCCTCTTCCACACTCTCTCGCAACATCTTTCTCCAGGCGAGGCCCATGCGTTTCCGTAGGGGTTCGACGTCTTTCATGAGCTCTTGATAGTCCCTGCGCTCACCTGAAGAGATATCGTTGAGGGCGTCCTCTTTCGCAAGTTGCATCTGTTGGAGCACCTTACGCCGGTCCTCTTGGGATTTCTCCACGGCGTCGGGGTGCCCCTCCATGACGTTTAAGAGCTCTTCCAGGGCAGTGGCGTCGAAGAGAGAGGGGTCCTCGTTGCCAAGTTCTGATTTGCTCTCGGGCTCGTGTTCTTGAACCTCCATCTCGTCGGTGACGCTCTCGTGGGGCCCCATGTTTTGACGTATGTCTTCGTCTTCCACCATGGCCTTCATGAGGGGAGAAAAGAAGAGTCCTTTCACCATGCGATCTCGCTCTTCGAGAGAGCGGCGGCGGAGAAACTCCTCCATGAGAAACTCTCCCGTACTTCGCCCAATGAGGCGCCTTGTCACCCTCTCCTGGACATCTTCTCCGAGCTCGTCGAGGCGCTCTGGAAGAAACGCAGTCACGAGAAGCCCATCGCACCACCGTCGTGAAAAGGGAAGATCTCCTCGAAACACCCCTCGTTCCTCGAGGAGGGTGAGAATCTTCTCCTTCTCCACGCGGGGAATGCGCCGTCTCATCTCCTCCCAGGCCCACAGTCTGTCAAAGGTGAAAAAGATGCGGTTCGCCATGAGAAGAAACGCCTCGCGACCTCCCCCTTGCGGCCCAAGACTTGCGCGCCACTTCCTCTCTTCTTGTTCCAGCCAATCGCGGCGTTTTATGAGGGCGGTGTTCTCCCGGTGCAAGATGCCTAAGAGGACCACTTGCTCCAGCACCTTCCAGGGAAAGAGCTCTTCCTTCCTAGAAAAATCTCGAGGAAGAATAAGAGTCTCCCCGTCATAAGCGGGATGGGCCACATCATCGAGTCTTATGCGCCAACTCGTCTTTCCGAAAAGGAGACTGATGAGTGGGCCATAGGCGCGAAATACCTTGTCTTCATCCATAGAGCACCTTCTCCCTCACTCTCCGAGAAAAGAGATCCCAATCTCCTCCAGGGACGACGGAGATGAAGATCTCCTCTCCATCCCATCCCCCACACAAGATACCCGCCTCTGTTGCAACAATCCCGCGCATCTTCGGGAGGGTTCCCAGGGGCCAGGAGCCATAACCATCAAGGAGGACCACCTCCCCTTTCTGGAACAGACCGACCCATCTTCCGTCATAGGCCGTCACGTCTAGAAGACGTCCCGGAGAATCCCCGATGGAAATCCACGTACCTCCTTCCCTTCGCCACAAGGACTTCCCGAGAAAAAAGCCCTTATCTTCATCGAGAAACACGTCCCCCGCTTCCTCGGGCATTTCCGAGGGTTCATCCATCAAGAGGGCCAGGGCCTCTTCCGTCCATAGCCGAAGACCGTCAGGGCAGTCCTCAAGAACGACGCCATCACGGCTATCCCATCGTCTCCCCTTTCGCCAAGCGATGGCATCTTTCCAGGGGAGAATCCCATCGATTCTGCCATCGACAAGATGCCCGTGGGTTTCCCCTTCCCGGACGCGGTAGAGATGACCCTCTTCTGTCCGAAGGTAGAGACCATGCTCGGTCCCCACCCCAGAGACGAGGTGTTCTTCCATGCCTTGAATGGGATGAACTCTCCCATCCTCAACCAGGGCACACCATCCATAGTCTCCATAGCTCACAAGGTGCCCATTCCAGAGGGTGTATCCTTTGATGGCCTGGTGATGACGCCGCGGCAATTCACGTACCTCCACCTCGGGACGAAAGAGTTCGGGGCAATGGTTGGCCTCTTGAAGGAGCTTCTCCCGGAGAGGAAGAGCTTCATCCTTCAAGGCTCTAAGGAGGTCAAAGGGAAAATCCTCACGTCTCCCCGTCTCGTGGAATGTCTCGAGAGCCACGTAAAATTGCCAGAGGAGCAACCCCCGGTCTCCCGTCTCAGTCATGGCGCATCATGTCCTCAACTTCAAAGACTTCCCCGATGGCGTCCATCTCCTCTTTGAGGGACAGATAGTCTTCCACCTCCATCCGCGAAAGAGCCTCCTGGAAGTCCTCGGGAAGTTCCGTATACTCCTCCACGTTCCCGTAGACATAGGGCATCCACACAAAACTTGGAATGACTTCCTCGGGGGGCCGTACGTAAGGGCTTCTGTTTTTGCCAATCTCAGCAAGGCGATAGGGAGCCTCTCCTGGACTTCGCAAGGGAATCTCCCACCCCTCAGAAACGGGGAAGAAGCCGTATTGCTGGGCGAGCTGAACGAGGAGGATCTGATCATCATCATCGGTGACCGATTGCAAAAAGCCTCGCCACAACGCTTCGTCAAGGCTGCAATCAACTCCATAGTCATAACGGGCGAGAATGCGCAAGAGATGACGCATGGAGAGGACAGAGCGCTGCAGGACCTGGTCAGCGCCATCTTCAAAGACTTGGACTTGCCCAAGCCCCACAAAGAGGTGCTGGGTCGCCGCTGCGTAGGAAGAGAGGCGATAGAGTGCCTCGAGGCAATCCCATCCCCCTGGGAGGCGAAGGTGCTTCTCCTCGTCGGCAAGGGCGTGGACGAGGACGCGAAAGAGTTCGTTCTCCCCCTCCCCATCGCGCAAGTTTCCCTCCATGCGCTGAGGGAGATAGGAGTATTCGAAGGAGTGGAACCGAGAGAGGAATGCGGCATTCATCTCCTCCGTTCCCGTATAGAGGTCCTCTCGTCCCAGGTTTCCCGTGGCAATAACCCCAAATCCATCGGAAATCCTCACCCGTCCATAGCCCGTGACATAGGCCTCTTCTCCCACGTGGTGTTGAAGAAGGTCGTTGAGACTCACCAGGTGCTCCATTCCAATGGCATTCATCTCATCGAGGATCAGGACCCGACCCTCGTCCATGGCTTGAAGGACCTCCCGAGGGACGAGGGAGACCTCCGTCCCAAAGGCACTGTGCTTTAAGAGAAAGAGCTCTTGCGCATCGTTTCGAAGTTCTTCCGGAATGTTTTCTTTCATCGACTCCAATTTCTGAAGAGCCTCCGTCACCTCCATGCCCTCAAGAGCCTCTTTCAGGTGAAGCTCCTTCTCCCAGAAGAGGTCAGAGGCACGCAAATCCCGATTTCCCGCGATGACAAGGGGAGCCAACGCTTCGAACGAGAGACTCTGAAGAAGACTCTCGCGCAACTGAGAAAACCCTAGGACAGGGTCCTCCCCGGGATGGGACTGACTCCACGCCCCCATCTGAGGACGCAGGTGACGGTCGAGAAAACTCTCCTTGCGGTAGGCCTTTGCCGCCATCACCGCAAGCTCCGTCTTTCCCGTTCCCAGATGCCCGCGCAAAAACATGGGCTGGTGACGACGAAGGCCCTCGACGATCTCCCGAAGCGCCTCCTGGACATAGGAGGTCTTGATGAGGTGCTCATCCTCCTCCTCTTCATAGCGCAATGTGGCGTGTGCCCACTGAGCCGAAGGGTTTTTCTTGCGAATCTCGTCGCATGTTTCCAAGCACTCTTGTCGTTTGAGAAAAATCTCGTGAAGAATCGACTTCGGAGCCCCTTCACTCTTTGCCCAACGGCTGAGAAAATCGAGGTACTCCCCCTCTGTCTTCAGGTAGAGAAGTTCGTCATAGGCCTCTTCAAAGGCCTTCTGGGCGAGGGTAGAGATCTCCCCCTCTTGGGTCACCTCCTCTTGGCAAAAGGGAGCAAAGAGAGGGTGCTTACGCCAGCGCACAAGAGAGGGGTCCTCTCCCATCTTGACCTCAGAAAACCATGCTTCTACTGGGAACTGTTCCGTCAAACTATCATCCTTTCACTTAGAGGCGAATCAGTTCCACCTCTTGGGAGCCCAACCCAATCTCTTCCCCATAGGACAAAATTCTGCGTGGGTCGATGCCATTGGTGTGATAGAAGGGATCGTGTCCCACCTCTTGACACACCAAGTCATAACAGGCCTTGTCAATGGCCACCGGATCCGTCGACGCCAAGATGCCTAAATCGGGAGCAATGGGCTTACCACTCCATCCGCAACAATCGCAAAGGGGCGTGATGTCGCGCAAGAAGGTGATGTATGCCACCTTCCCCTGTTTGTTCTTCACCGCGCCATAGGCGTATTCCGCCATTTTTTCGAGGAAAACCTCAGGCTTTGAATCCCACTGAATACTCACCGCACGCACGGGCTTCACTGGACAGACTGTGACACACTCTCCACAACCATAGCATGTCTCCTCGTCAATCCACGCCTTTCTGTCTTCAATCGAAATCGCAGACACAGGGCAGTGCCGCGCGCACCGTCCGCACCCGATGCACAGATCGTGGTCAATCTCAGGGGTAATGTCCGAGTGCTGCATTTGTTTGCCCGCTGCAGTGGCACAACCCATGGCGAGGTTCTTAATCGCACCCCCAAATCCTGCCGCCGAGTGCCCCTTAAAGTGACTGAGGACAAAGAGGGCATCCGCGTGGAAAATCTCGCCCCCAATCTTCACCGATTCAAAGTGGGGGCGATGGATGGGGACATCCACCACATTCTGACTGTAGAGCCCATCGGCAATGATGATCGGAGCCTGGGTCACCGTGTACCCAAACCCATTTTCAATCGCCGTCTGTAAGTGGTCTACAGAATTCGTTCGACTCCCGCTGTAGAGCGTATTCGTGTCCGTCAGGAAGGGCCGACCACCCGCCTCCTTCACCTTATCCACCACTTGGCGTACCGCAAGGGGATGCATGAAGGTGGTATTTCCCTTCTCGCCAAAGTGGAGCTTAATTGCCACATGATCACTCGGGGCGATGCAGGACGCAAACCCCAACTTATCGAAGAGTCGTCGTACCTTTGCAGGCATGTTATCGCCTTGACTCGAACCATAAAGACTTGTATAAAACACTTGACTCATCATATCACCTCTTGTGTTATTATAACACGGTCCACTTCGAGAAAAGAAAGCCCTTGCAATCTCGGAAGAAACTTGTTATACTCATACAGTAACCAGTGAAGGGGTATAGTTCAGTGGTAGAACGTTGGTCTCCAAAACCAAATGCCGTGGGTTCAAATCCTACTACCCCTGCCAAGCTTCCTCGGAAGCTTTTTTTCATATCTAGAGAAATGTCTCAGTAGCTCAGCTGGATAGAGCACCGCCCTCCTAAGGCGGGTGCCGGAGGTTCAAATCCTCTCTGGGACACCAAAAAAGGCCGCATCTGCGGCCATTTTTTATTCTGCATTTCGAAAAATATGCTCCACTCCCCGATAGTGCCCTTCCATCAAATCGATGGCAAGCTGCACATCGCCTCGCTCAAAAGCATCCACAATCTCACGGTGCCTTAATATACATTCCCGTTGATTCTCCTCAAAGGCCTTCAGGTAGATATGCCGAACAAGGACTTCGTGAAGAACGTTGTACACCTTGAAGAGATCTTTTAATCGTTCATTGCCAGAATAAGTGACGAAGACCTTGTGAAACTCATAGTCATATTGGAAGTACGCCTCGTTGCCAATGTTCTCTTCTTGCTTGGGGAGAATCTCTCTAAGAGCCCTCACAACCTCTTTGCAATCACTCTTTTTGTGGGCGAGTTTCACCGCCGTCGTTTGGATCATCGTTAAGATTTCATTGACCTCGACATAAAACTCCTCCGTCGGCGTAATGACCCGCGCCCCCGCCTTTGTCACCCGCTCTACCAATCCGTCTTGGAGAAGATGATTGATAGCAACTGTGGAAATCTTGTCTCTTAGTCTTTTGACACAAAAAAAAGAGGCAAAGCCTCTTCTTTGGTGCCCAGAGCCGGAATCGAACCAGCGACACGTAGATTTTCAGTCTACTGCTCTACCAACTGAGCTATCTGGGCATGTCCGCATATCGACATGGTGGGCCTTCAGGGGCTTGAACCCTGGACCTGCCGGTTATGAGCCGGATGCTCTGACCAACTGAGCTAAAGGCCCGAACCGTATTGGCGGAGAAGGAGGGATTTGAACCCTCGCGCCCCGTGAAGGACCTACTCCCTTAGCAGGGGAGCCTCTTCAGCCACTTGAGTACTTCTCCATACATAAACAGTCGATTGGCGGAGAGGGTGGGATTCGAACCCACGCGGGCGTGAACCCAAACGGTTTTCAAGACCGCCTCGTTATGACCACTTCGATACCTCTCCAGGCATATAAAAAAATGGTGATCCATCCGCGACTCGAACGCGGGACACCCTGATTAAAAGTCAGGTGCTCTACCGACTGAGCTAATGGATCGTGTGGCTGGGGCGACAGGACTCGAACCTGTGGAATGCCAGAGTCAAAGTCTGGTGCCTTACCGACTTGGCTACGCCCCAATGTAAATTAAAATGTGGTGCACCTAGGAGGATTCGAACCCCCGGCACACGGATTAGAAGTCCGTTGCTCTATCCTGCTGAGCTATAGGTGCATAGTGGAGCGGGTGAAGAGAATCGAACTCTCGCAACCAGCTTGGAAGGCTGGGGCTCTACCACTGAGCTACACCCGCACAAATTTTGTTGGTGGAGGAGACTGGATTTGAACCAGTGAAAGCAGTGCTAACGGATTTACAGTCCGTCCCCTTTGGCCAACTCGGGAACTCCTCCCCATATTCTATGACTCAACAGATTTTGGAGCTGGTGGGAGGACTTGAACCCCTAACCTACTGATTACAAGTCAGTTGCTCTACCGATTGAGCTACACCAGCATATGGTGGCAACGTATGGCGACCTGGATCGGGCTCGAACCGACGACCTCCAGCGTGACAGGCTGGCATTCTAACCAACTGAACTACCAGGCCATGGTAATGGTGGGCACAATAGGGCTCGAACCTATGACCCCCTGCGTGGGGAGCAGGTGCTCTCCCAGCTGAGCTATGCGCCCTGGTAAATTATGGTGACCCCACCGGGAATCGAACCCGGGTTACCGCCGTGAAAGGGCGGTGTCTTGACCGCTTGACCATGGGGCCTTATGAGTGGTAGCGGCGAAGAGATTTGAACTCCTGACACTACGGGTATGAACCGTATGCTCTAGCCAACTGAGCTACGCCGCCAAATTGTGAGTGGTAGCGGGAGCAGGATTCGAACCTACGACCTTCGGGTTATGAGCCCGACGAGCTACCAGACTGCTCCATCCCGCGTCACTGGTGCCGAGGATCGGAATCGAACCGATACGAATGTCTCCAT
>JAEZXH010000002.1 GCA_023442775.1 Bacillota bacterium | reverse complement strand
AGTGCGCCATCCACGGGGTTACCGAGTTGGATGATGTGGGTCACATTGCCCTTGTCGTCAGCGAGGACGCGAACGAGGGAACCAATGTAGTACTTGTCAGCGCTGTTGATGAGTTGGTTCCAGAGGATCACAGTGTTGACCACGGAATTAGCACGGCTGGTGACAAAGTTGGTGTTTGCATCAACGGTGTATTCCACCTTCTTGTCGCCTTGGTTGAGGACGAGCTTGTTAGCGGAAACAGCGGAGATGATGCCCATCGTTTCGTTCGCAGGAACGGCACGGAGGTTTTCAAGCTTGTAGAGTGCGTTGTAGAGCATGACGAAAGCGTCAGAACGCACTGCAGCAGCGTTGCCATCAACAACCTTCACGTCATCGAGGATGCCGAGTTGGGCAGCCCAGGTGATCCATTGTGCAGGCCAGTTGTTGGCGTTAGCAGCGTCGTGAGCAGCTTGAGTGAGGTCCTTCTTCACGAGGGTCACGAGCATCTTAGCGAGTTCGCCATAGGTGACGTTCGCTTCGGGCTTGAAGGAACCATCGGGATAACCGTTGAGGAATGCGACGTTGTTTGCGGGGGAAGCCATGGTGGTTCCGACGGCAATCACGCCACTTGCCCAGTGGTTAGCAGCTACATCAGTGTAGAGCTTGGTACCTTGGACGCGCTCAGCGAGATCTTGACGACCAATTGCGTAAACCAAGAGTTTGGTGATTTCAGCTCTCTTGATGTTCTTGTCGAGAGCCAGGTCGTTGTTCTTGGCATCTTCGTTGACCTTGCGGCCTTCAACGAATTTGTGGTCCACGAGCCATTGAACCTTCGCAGCAGCACCGTTTACCTTTTCAACCTTCACTTCTTCAGCCTTCTTGGGCTCTTCAGCCTTCTTGGGCTCAACAGGAGTTGCGGTTGCGGCAAAGGCGGTTGCGAAAGCACCAAGGACCATGACCAGGGCCAGGACCAGGGTAAGAACTTTCTTGTTCATGTGTCTTTCGACCTCCTTTAAATTTGTAGATCTACAAAAAACCAAATGACTTGGATTTTTGTCACCTGATGATTCGATCCCTCGGGCAGGTGAGAGAACCCCGGGGACGCGAGGAGATTCCAGACAATTGCATGTCCAAAAAGTGATATGCAGTTGTCAAAGATCTTCTCTCTGTCCCTATTATACACGAAACCCTCGCCATGTAAAATTACAGGACGATGACATTCATCCACTTCTACCCTTATTTCTCTGAAGCCCTTGGAAAAACTCACTTTTCTGTTTACTCCTCCCCAATCTTTCTCGAGAACGCAGGGGTTTTTTTGTCACAAAAAAGAGAGCCCCGCTCTCTTGGGCTCTCTTTCAAAAGAGGTCATTGCGCGCATGGAGGAGGCGCGCATACTCTTCCCCAGTCCATGGCCTCGTCGTACATCGCAAGGGGGACATGGCCAAGGACGCAGGCGGGGCGAGGGATCATCGGGTGTGACCGTGGGAGGTTCCTCATGATGGTAGGATTCCTTCGTGCACTCTGTCCCTCAGAATGGTCACGTCACAAAGGGCAGGTCTCCTGACTTACGGGTCGCTCTCCTCGAGGCCTTCTCGCGTTGGCAATGGCTCTTTCTCGATTCGTCTCCGCATACAGTAGAGGGGACTGTCCCGGATTTTCACCGGGTTCCCTGTTAGGGCCTATGGCCACCCTTTGCGCCTACGATCTCTCGAGCTCATCCTATCACGACGAGGGAGATTTTGCAAGTGATTTTGTTTTTAATTTTTGATTTTCGCAAAAAAAAGAGAGCCTTTCGGCTCTCAGAAAAGGGGCACCGCATCCCCGGAATCGGGGGCGGGGCTTGGCGTCGGTTGCGTCGGCTTTTCGGGTGCAGGGGTTGGGGTCCCAGGGGCTTCCGGGGCAGGGGCTTCGGTGTTGCCCTCCTTCGGAGCCTCTGGTGTGGGTTCTTCAGGCTTTGGCGCAGCCGGATCGATGGCGGGGCCCACTTCGGCGACGCGCTTGTCGAAGATGTCGACCCCCTTTTGCGTCTCGTCGTAGCGGACCACCATGCCGAATCCTTCGGAGATGAAGCGGATGGGGACGAGGGTCCGTTCCTTGGCGATGATGGCGGGGCTGTCGATGGGGACCGTCTCTCCGTCGATGGAGAGTTCCTTGGCACCGACGGGGATGCGGATGGTGTGCCCGCGGTATTGGACTTGGGCAGTGCGCGTGGCGTCATCCCAGATGACTTCTCCCCCAAAGGCTTCCACGAGGAAGCGCAAGGGGACCATGGTGCGGTCGTTCTTGATGAGGGGCGTCGTGTCCATGGTGCGCTTTGCGCCGTCAACGGTGTAGGTCTTCTTCCCGATGTTCATGTGGATGTGGCGATAGTCGGGGTTGGTGAAGGAGACGGAGGCAGTCTTTCCTCGGACGTTGGCGGTGAGGCTTGCAAAGACGCCGTCGGCGACACTCTTCACGGTGTAGACGCCACTGGAGGCGTCATAGTGGCCCGAGAGGCCCTCGCCGGTGAGTTGGAAGATGCTCGGGTGAAGCTTCACACTGCGCCCGTCCTTGGTGGTTCCCGAGAAGGTGAGGGTAATCTTGTCCCCGACCTTCGGGCGCTCGACGTTGGCCTTCATGACGAGGGCCTTCAAGGTTTCCGGGCCGTCGACGCGGACCATCTTCGTGGCGGGAATGCCGTCGACTTCCGTGCGGATGGTGTAGGCTCCCGTGGCCCGGGCGAGTTTTTCCTTCCCGTTCCAGTTTTCCGTCCCCTCTTGATCGTCTCGGAAGAGGGGGGTCTTACCCGAGAGGTCCTTGGCGTGGTAGTTGTCGTCCCACCCGCGGACCTCAAAGGCGGCGATTTCTCCGAGGACCATGGCGTCGGGACCCTTGATGGCGAGGTGGGTCATGGGCCCTTCTGGGGCGACGTTCATGACGCCAAGGCCATTGACGACTTTGCGTTCACTGCCTCCCTCGGGCTTGATGGAGAGGGCGGCCTTCGTCTCTCCCAAATCCTCGACTGCCATGGCGGTGGAGCCGCCGCCGTCGAGGTTCATGGCCTTGTAGCAGCCGAGATCCGCCATGAGGCTCGCCAAATCGCTTAAGCGCATCCCCACGGAGCGGGAGGACTTCTCCACGGCGACGATGGTGAGGTTCTTCCCATTTTGGGAGATGCCCACGGCGGTTCTCGGACGATAGCCTCCGATGGATTCAGGGGCGAGGGCGTAGGGCACTGCCTTTCCCTTTTCCACGAGGATGCCGTGTCCCCCGATGAGCATGCGGTAGTCCTTCTTCGGGAAGAGGTGGGTTTCCACGGAAATCTTCGCGCCCTTGGTGGCGTAGTTGCGCAAAAACTCTGCGCCCTTGCCGTTGCCCTGCAAGATGAGTTTTCCCGCGGGGACGGAGAAGGGGAAGGCTCCCTTCGTCGTGGCGTTTTCCACGACGCCGTCGGCGACGACGACTTCCACGGCGTTCTTGCTCACCTTTCCGCGACTCGTGGCGTTCCAGTGGTCATCGTAGACGTGGATGGTGTCGGTGTGGGAGTGGGCACCGGTGATGTTATCCCAGTACTCGGCTTTGTTGAGGCCCTGAATCGGGTAGGTATGTCCGCCGATGGTGACCCGGCCTCCAAAGGTGACGGGGCCGATGGAGGCGGTGTTGTCCTTGGTGATGGCGAGGGTTTGGTAGCCTACGGAGTTCATGGGAGCGGTGATGAGCCGTCCGTCCTGAATCGAGGCCCCGAGGGGAGAGCCCTGGGCCTTGGTGTTAAAGAAGTCTCCATTGACGGCGGCGACGGCTCCCGTGCGGGCGGCCATCTGGCTCACCGTGGCCTTTTGGGTGGTCTTTCCCGCGCCGGTGATGAGGTCCACCTTCGCCCCGGGATTGTTGAGGTCCACGGTGACGGCGTCAAAGATGACGTTTCCCTTGGCGATCTTTCGCTTGTAGGTACGGTGGACGGTGCCGGGTGCAATGACTTGTTCACGTAAGATTTGTCCTCCGCCCGCCGCGGCGAAGATCGTGCCTACGCCTTCAAAGACGAGGACGAGCGCCAGGAGCAGGGGGAGGAGGCGACGTTTGTGCATCGTATCCTCCTTTCATCGGTTGCAACTCTTCTTATTGTACCAAAAAAGCCCTGCCCCGGCTTTTACAAGTCAGTGACAGGACAGGGCCTTCTCAAGGCCTTCTCGTGTGATGGTGAGCTTTCCCCGGGAGAGGGAGAGGACGCCTCTCTCCTTCAGTTCTCCGAGAATTCTTGAGAGGCTCGGGCGCGGCAGCCCCAAGTCTTCCGCCCAGGCGGCTTGGGTGGTGTAGAAGGTCATCTTCTCCCGCTCCCCAAGGCGCAGGGAGAGGTCGCGAAGGACCCGGTCCCTCGCCGAGGGCTCGGAGAAGACCCGAAGCCTTTTGTTTAAGGTGTAGGCCTTCTCCGCGACGATGGGCAGGAGGACGGCGAGGAGGCGCTCCTCGGGAAGGGCCTCCAAGTCCTTGCGAGAGAGGAGAAGGACCTCGCTCTCGACCTCGGCGACGGCTTGGTAATCAAAGGGCCGCTTTAAGATATAGTAGACTTCTCCCAAGAGAGTCCCCGGGGTGAAAAAGCGGTTTACCACCACCATGCGCCCGGTGTCCGAGAGATTTTCCACGCGAATCTCCCCGTCGAGGAGGAGGAAGAGGGCCTCGGGATTGTCGCCAATGTGAAAGAGGCTCTCCCCCTTTTCGAGATGTTTCACCACGAGGGCCCCTCGCCCCTCGAGAAGAGCCGTGGCCTCCTCCCCAAGGGCCTTTAGAAAGGGCGTCTGGTTTGGGATCATCCCAAGTACTCCGTAGCGGCTGCGGCGGCGAGGGCTCCCTCCTCGCAGGCTCCGTCAACGGTGCGGTCTTGGGCATCCTTGGCCAAGATGTCCCCACAGGCGAAGACTCCGGGGATGTTCGTGGCGACGCGGGCGTCGGTCTCAATGAATCCTTCGTCGAGGTCCATGCGGATGAAAATGTCCGAGGCGGGGAGGACCCCCTCTAAGAGGATGAGGTGAGCATCTCGTGTCTCTTTGCCCTCCTTCGTCACGAGGACGAGGTTCTCTCCCTCTTGTTCCACGGCGACGAGGGGCTCCTTGACACAGGTGATGCCCTTGAGGTCCTCCGTTTCTTCGGCACCGTAGAGGATGACCTCGGCTCCTTCATCCCGCAGGGCCTCGGCGGTGGCAAAGCGCCAAGTGGAGGCTCCGGCGACGACATAGGGCTTGTCCTTCTCCACGGTTTGTGGATAGCCTCGGGTGGGGGAAATCCCTTCGGCGAGGGCGACTTCCTCCCGGCTCTCACTGGCCCCTCCTGCGATGATCACCGTCTTCGCGAGATAGGCCTCTCCCTTTTTCGTCTTCACCTTCTTTTCCTTCCCCACGAGGGAGGCGGAGATGACGTCGTCAAAGATGGTGGGGACCACGGCGCGCTCGAGGTCCTTGATGAGCTCTCCGGCGACTTCTACGCCGGTGGAACGGGTGCCGCGATAGACGAGTTCCCCCGCCCGGGAGATGGTCCCGCCGATGGCATGTCTCTCAATCAAGAGGACGTCGAGGCCGCGACTCGTCCCCTCAACGGCGGCGGCGACTCCCGCAGGTCCGCCGCCAATGATGATGATGTCCTTGATGTTGTCCATGGAAACCTCCTTCTTTACGGATGATGTGGACTGGTAGTTCTCTGATACCCAAGAGGGGGACTCGTTACACGAAAAGTGTCGGCGATTTTTCCAAGAAGTGGCTCCTCCCCCTTTCCTCTTTCACTTTCTTAGTTTACTATAAGAGAAAGTTATTTCTCTGGAACGGAAAGGAGATGTGATGAAGAAAAAATCCCTCTTGCGGGTGCCCCACACCTACGTCATCCTCTTCGGTCTCGTGGTGCTCCTTGCGGCCCTCTCCTATGTGGTGCCGGCGAGTACCTACGACATGATGACCGTCGGGGATCGGGAAGTGGTCAACCCCGACACCTACCACCTGGTACAATCCTCGCCGGTGACCCTCATGGAACTGTTGACGAGTCTTCCCCGAGGACTGACGGAAGCCTCGGAGATCGTCTTTTTCATCTTCATCCTCGGCGGTGCCTTTACGGTGATTGGCGCCACTGGGGCCATTGAAAACGGAGTGAAGGCCACGGCGAAAAGACTTCGTTTCTTCCCCTCCCTCATGATTCCCGTGTTGCTCCTTCTCTTCGGGATTTTGGGGGCCACCATTGGCCTTGCGGAGGAGACCATCGTCTTTATCCCCCTCGGGGTCATGCTCGCCCGCAGCCTGGGCTATGACGCCATCCTCGGCGTCTCCATCATCTACCTCGGTGCCGCCTGTGGCTTCAATGCGGGGATTATGAACCCCTTCACCGTCGGCGTCGCCCAGAGCATTGCGGAGCTTCCCCCCTATTCGGGGATTGGGCTGCGGGTGGCGATTTTCTTCTGCTTCATCCTCGCCACCACGGCCTATCTCATCGCCTACGGACGCCGGGTGCAGCGAGACCCGTCGAAGAGCCTCGTCCACGAACTCGAGGAGAAGGAGGCCCACACCCGGGTGAACCTCGACGAAGAGGTCCACTTCACGGGAGTCCAAAAGATTGTCCTCCTCCTCTTCGTCCTCTCCATCGCCGTCTTGGCCTATGGGGTCTTCAAACTCGGTTTCTACATCACCGAGATTGCGGCGGTGTTCTTGGGTCTCATGTTTCTCACCGCCATCGTGGCGCGGATGAACCCGAGCCGGGTCGCTGAACTCTTCATCGAAGGGGCGAAGGACGTGACCATGGGTGCCCTCGTCGTCGGACTCGCCCGTGCGATTCTCGTCATCTTAAACGATGGCCAGATTCTCTACACCATGGTCCACGGGGTTTCCGTTGTCGTGGGACAATTCCACAACACGATCTCTGCGGTGCTCATGTTCTTGTTCCAACTCTTCTTAAATCTCCTCATCCCCTCGGGGTCGGGACAGGCGGCGACGACGATGCCCATCCTGGTGCCCCTCTCGGACATCGTGGGGATTACGCGGCAGACGGCGGTCCTCGCCTTCCAACTCGGCGACGGCATCTCCAATTCCATCATCCCAACCGGCGGGAGCCTCTTGGCCGCTCTCTCCATCGCGAAGATTCCCTATGAGCGCTGGGTGAAGTTCATCTTCCCCCTCATCGTCATCTGGAGCCTCATCGGTGCCTGTTTCATGGTCTTTGCGGTCCTCACGAGTTACGGACCCTTCTAAGGAGGAACTATGTGTGATTTGAAAGAGCAAATTCTCAACTTGGCGCGAGACATCCACCCTCGCCTCTGCAATCTCTCCGACGCCATCTATGCCCGCCCCGAGCTGGGCTTTGAAGAACACTTTGCAGCGAAGAGTCACTTGGAGCTCTTGCGGGACGAAGGATTTTCCATTGAGGAGGGAATCTGTGACCTCCCCACCGCCTTTAGGGCAACATACAAAAGCGACAAGCCCGGCCCCACCATCGCCTATATGGCGGAGTACGATGCCCTCCCGGGGATTGGCCACGGCTGCGGACACAACATCCTCGGCGCCTCCTCCACCGGGGCGGCGATTGTCCTTCGCCACCTCGTCGACGACCTCGGCGGGACAGTGATTCTCCTCGGAACCCCAGCGGAGGAGACGAGCGGTGCCAAAGTGACCATGGCGGAGGCAGGGCTCTTTGCGGACATCGACGCCGCCCTCATCGCCCACCCGGACACCTGCTACAAGCCCAGCGGGAAGAGCCTCGCCCTTCAGCCCATCGCCTTCGAGTACTTCGGACGCACCGCCCACGCCGCAGCGGACCCGGAAAAGGGCATCAACGCCCTGGACGCGGCGATTCTCACCTTCAACAACATCAACGCCCTGCGCCAACACATCCCCTCCTCGGCGCGGATTCACGGCATCATTCGCCACGGCGGCGAAGCGGCGAACATCGTCCCGGAACACGCGAAGAGCGAGTTCTACGTCCGGGCGACAACGAAGAAAATCGCCCTCGAACTCCTGGAGAAGGTCATCCACTGCGCCGAGGCGGGAGCCCTCGCCGCCGGTGCCACCATGACCCACTATCCCTATGAACTCGCCTATGACGACATGGTGACCAACGAGACCTTAAACGAGCTCTTCGTCGATGCCATCCGCCTCTACAGTGAGGACCCCATCGCAGATGCCGAGGGAGGCGGCGGCTCCATCGACGCGGGAAACGTGAGCCACGCCACGGCGACGATTCACGGCTACTTCCCCATCGCCGATCACCCCATTGCCGGCCACACGAGGGAGTTTGCCGAGGCCTCCATCTCCGACTACGCCCACGAAAAACTTCGAGAGATTGTCGCCATCCTCGCCCATACCGGGGCGCGCCTCTTGAAGGAGCCGAAAGTCTTGGCCGCAGTTCGCGCGGAATACGACGCACAGGTCGCCTCTGGGGCCATCATCCCCCCATCTTCCCACGAAAAAAGCCCCCGCTAATGCTCGGTGGTCGTAAAACAGTAATATGTGAATTTCTTGGAACAGGCATGATTTCGGTCATGCCTGTTCCGCTTTTATCAGTTCATCCACGGGAATATAGCCAACAAGGTCATATTCGATATGTACCCTCTGTTTGCGTTTACCGCTGGACTTGTCCGGTGCCTCCACATAAACCGCCTTTACAAGCTCTCTGAGAACATATGGCGTAAGTTCTGTGAGGTCGGTGTATCTGCGTGCCCGCTGAATAAACTGTTCAAGGTCTTCTATCTGTCGTTCCTGTACTTCAATCTCTTTTTGCAGATTTACGATTTCAACTTTGAGCTGCGCCTGCTCATCCTCGTAGGTCTTGCTCATCATGGCAAAGCGATCATCGTTCAGCTTGCCCTTGGCGTTGTCCTCGTAGATTTTGATAAACAGGCGGTCAAGTTCCCCTATACGCTTTTCTGCCTGTGCCAGACGCTTCTTGTATACCCTTATGGTTTCCTCGCTTTGCAGACGGAGTTTTTGCTCCATTTCCACCCTGAAATGTGCTTCATATCGGGTCACATACGAGATAACCTCTTTCATGTGATTCCAGACCAAATCCTCCAAAACTACGGCACGAATATAGTGTCCACTGCACTTGTCCTTGTTGGCTCGATGAGTGGAACAGGTGAAAAAGTCCTGTCGCTTTTCAAAGTATCTGGTGGTGGAATAGTAGAGCTTCTGCTTGCAATCAGCACAGAACACCAATCCCGAAAACGGACTGCTCTTGCCTGTTGCCGTTCGCCTGTGTCGCTGCTGACGAATCTCCTGCACCTTGTCAAAGACTTCCTGCTCGATAATGGCAGGATAGGTGTTGTAGAAAATCACTCGATTTTCTTCGGGATTTTCCCGCTGCTTTTTGTCCCAAATGGAATTGGTGTAGGTCTTGAAATTGACAGTAGCACCGATGTATTCTTTGCGTTCAAGAATATTGACGATGGTGCTTTCGTGCCAGCGGTAAGGGTTCCCCGACTCGGTGTGCGGTGTTTTTTCGCCTTGCTTGTTTTTGTATGCGGTAGGTGTGAGTGTCTTGTCCTTTTCAAGCTGGTCTGCAATTTGGCTCGGTCCACGCCCATTCATGCAGAGCGTGAAAATCTTCTTGATCACCTGTGCAGCTTCCTCGTCAATAATCCATTCCTTTGGATTTTCGGGATTTTTCATGTAGCCATACGGCACATGGACGGTCAATCTTTCACCACGCTCACCCTTGGCTTTTTGCACCGCACGAATTTTTCGGCTTGTATCTTTGGCGAAAAATTCGTTGAACCAGTTTTTTATACCGGCAATGTCACTGTCGGTGTTGTTGGGGATGATGCTGTCAAAGTGGTCGTTGATGGCGATGTAGCGGACATCATTCTGAGAGAAAGTGTAGTTGATATACAGTCCCGTCATAGCGGAGTTTCGCCCAAGCCTTGACAGGTCTTTCGTAATGACCGTACCCACATGACCGGCTTCAATTTCATCAAGCATTTTCTGAAAACCAGGACGATCATAGGTCACACCGCTGTAGCCGTCAGCGATGAAAAATGTCGGATGGGAAAAGCGGTGATCTCGTGCGTATTGAAGCAACATAGCCTTTTGATTTTGGATGGAATTTGACAAATCCTCTTTGCCGTTTTTCTTCTCATCCTTGGTGTCCTCTACGGACAATCTGCAATAAAGTGCCGTGATTTTGTCGGTTGCCCTTAACATTTCGTTATCCTCCTTTTGTTGGGCAACTGTCTGTACAGGATTGGAATGGTTGTTTATATCAAGAGAGGTGTCGCTATTCATTCGCCATCCTCCGTGATATCAGATTCATCATCGGCAGCGTTCTGCTCCATAATGCGTCCCAGCTTTTTATCAAGAGTTTCCGTGCCCTCGTAGCTGCCTGTAACTGTGTATTCTGCGCCGCCGATTTCATCCACGATTGTCACTTCGGCAACCAAAAGGCAGACGGATTTTTTACAACGATGTTACCGTTCTCATCAAACTTGATGTCACGCTTTGGTGCATCATCGGGGCGAGACTCGATCTTGGCATACGGGTCGGGATTGGAGAAGTAGTATTCGGGAACTTTCTCGTTATGCTCTCCACTCGCAATTTGCTCCTCAAAAATCATATCATCTATTTCTTCGGGAGTAAGCTTACGGGCTTCTTCCTCTGTTCGTTTCTCATCCATCCTGTCGAGCCTCCTTTTCTTTCATTCACTTTAATTCGATTTATTCAAAGTATTGTTGGGAAGCATCCCAAGCCCTTTGACGATTTTTTCAAAATCGGCTACGCTCCTGCGGAGCTGATATCACTTCAGATGGGAGAGAGAAAGCAGAATTTTTTTAATGCCTTCGTAAATTTCTTCCTGATTCTTTTTGATTTCTTCGATATCAGCTTCGTAGATGTTACCTGTTGTGTTGAGCTGTTTGGCAATCTGGTTTTCACTGTTGGATATTCGTTTCAATTTGGAAGTCAGCTCACGGAGTTCAGGCATATCCAAATTCACAACATACCCATCGATTACCATTTTTCGAATATAGGCACTCATGTTGTCTGTTCCCATTTGCGCCATTTTCTTTCTTATCAACTCGTATTCTTGATCGTTCACAAAAAACTTTATCTGCTTTGGACGAACCCTGTTTCTGTTATCTGGCAAAAATGCTCACCATCCTTTACAGTTCAAGCATGTCCGGAAACGCTTCTTTTCGCATAATGCCCCACATTTTGTCGATGTAGGACAGCGTGTAGAAATTCTCGTAATAATGGTAATAGAACGCACCCTTCAAGGTCATGGCGTACATGCCGTTTTCTTCGGTCACAAACCGCAGTCGCTTGGCAGCCCAAAGCTCGAAGCCATACATCTTTTTCAGTGGCACACCAAAAAACCGTTCAAAGTCCTTTGCGTTTACCTTAGTGCTATATGCTGTCCAGAACAGCCAGTAAATCATTCTCTGTCGCTTTGTAAAACGGATTGTAAGAGAAGTAGCCAGCGTCTCTCTGCCGATTCTCTCGCAATAGGATGCTATATCAAATGTATTGATCTTAAACTGATTTCTTAGCAGGGTTGTTGCGGAACAACCAAAGCCAAGGAAGTTGTCTCTTGTCATAGAGGAGTAGTTTGCTTCTGGTTCACTGGAGAATGTCCAAATGGAGTTGCGGGAATACCCCTTGCTCATGCAATACCTTGTAATACTGTCCAACAGCTCTCGCTTTTCTTTTTTAGGCATGGTCTTTACCGGGCTTGCCGTAAAGGTAAAATCAATAAACGGATAAATAGCAACATGATTTGCACCCAGAGAAAAGGCTTCGTCGATGTCAGACTTCAAATCATCATATGTTTGCTCAGGGAGTGCAAAGATAAAGTCCATTGAAACGGTTTCAAACCTCACTGCATCCAATGCTTTTTTCATTGCGTGGGTATCAACGGCCTTTCTTCCAAGGATACTCTGATATTTATTGCGGAAAGACTGAATGCCAATGCTGACCTTGGTTACACCGGCAGCCTTTAACACCGCAAGGACTTCCTTCGTCACATTTTCTGGATGCAGCTCCAGACCAATTCCCTCTGTGATGATAAAATGCTCGTTCAGGGCATCGATAATCTCACCGATACGGTCAGCCACCAAAGCCGGTGTGCCGCCGCCAAAATATATGCTGGTTACTTTTTTCTTGCCTGGATACTGATTTCCTACAAGGTGGATTTCCTTGAGTAAGGAATCTATGTATCTGTTGCAAAGTTCTCTGGAATAGCCAACCTTGCAATAAGGGCAGAAATTGCAGATGCTTTTACAAAACGGAATATGAACATATAGTCCAAGGTTTTCACAATCTGCAAATGGTAGCCGTTCGTCATATTCATTTTTGAATGTAAATGGCTTGACCGATCTGGTCAGCCACATTCGTGTCAGATTCGTAATGATACTCATAGTTCACCTAAATGTACTTTAGATATGTTCGAAGCATTTCGAATATAATTTTTGGATTACCTCTGAACAGAAGTGTGTACTCAGTCACAAAGAAATAGCCGCATTGTTCGCACAGTCCCGGAACCTCGATACAGCGTCCGCAGATGGACAACTTTCCGTTCTCCATGACAACACACTGATAGCAAGGCGTCGGGAAACGGTTCTCAATGAGATACGGAAAAGCACTTTTCAAATTGAATACCGGCGCACCTTCCTTCATCATCTGGGTGATGGCAGCGCAGCAAGCAGCTTTTTCTTCCGTCGTAAGAGCCAACTCCTTTGTATCTGGGTAAGGTGTGTGGAAATTGAAGGATACTGCTCGGACATTCTTTGTGTCACGGGCAGTGATGCAGACATCCCGTACATAGTCCTTGTTGATCTGGTTGATGGCCATATAGAAACAAATGTTGTCTGCGGTAGCATTGCTTATGTTCTTCATAATGATGTCATATGTATCGCCACGGACTTCATTGTGACGTTGCGTATCACCATCCAAGCTGAGAAGAATCACGTCGGCTTCTGGAAGATCAATGGGGAATGTTCCGTTCGTCACCACATTGACGATGAGAAATCCCATCTGCTTAGCTTCGATCACTAAATCACGGAGATTACGCTCTCCGTCTTTCCAGAGGAAGGTTTCACCGCCGCAGAAAAACAGAATGCGAATGCCCATATCATAAAGCTGCTGCATTTCATTTCGGATTTGCTCATATGGATAGATAACCGCTGTAATATTGTTGACCGAACAATGTTTGCAATGCAGGTTGCATTTGTCAGTCACGATAACCGTACCCAAAATAGGTTCCTTTTTCCAAATAAGATTGTTTTCACGCCAAATGTGGCGAAATGAAAAAAAGATGACAATCTCATATTTTTTCTCCATAGTGCAATAATTGTTTTATGTGTGGACACACATCTATTATATCATGAGGCTACGACGATTTTCAAAATAGTACGGTGGAATCCAACACATTAAAGTGTAGCATTTTTGAAAATACGCCCCAAGTTGACCTTGGGGCGTGGCAAATCAATCAAGCGATTTGTATTCTGTTACTGCCTTTAGATAGGCTTTGGGATTGCCGCATAATATCAAATTAGCGTATGCAGCAGGGTCATTATAGATCAGATAGTCGAGTTCCGACTGTTGATACATATTGTTTACCACTTCATTTTCCACAGCAATAGTGTCGATAGAAACCATGCTGCCGTCTGAAAAGCAAAGCTCTACACAAGCAGTATCAAGGTTAAATTCACAAGATAACAGGTGTTTCATGGTAAATACCTCCGTAATTCTAATATTTTGTTGAAAAAAAGAACGATGCCGGCCTTTCGACTCGACATCGTTCTTTTCCTTGTTGTTTCCAACCCTGCCAGACAGATGCCGTAAAATAGTAATTTTTTAGAATTACTGTCTTACGAGCACCCATCTAAGGGGCTTTCTTTTTTGCTCATCCTTCAGAGTGCTCCGTGACTAGGGCGATGACCTCGTGTCCCTTCGCCGTCACCAAGGCGATGGCGCGGAGGAAGGTGTCGAAGAGGCAGAGGGCAAAGAGGGTGTAGACCACCGGGCCAAAGCGCATGAGGAACCCTTCGAGCATCGGCGGGCGGGCGAGCATGCCATAGTTGGCGTGGAGTTTGACGTTTAACACAATGAGGAAGAGATTGTACAAGAAGGTGACCTTGCGAATCTTGTCCAAGTCCCAATCCGCATTCCCCTCCCGGCGCACCATCACCGCCATGGAGAAGATGCCTGTGTGGTAGAGGAAGAAGAGCATGAGGAGGATGTGGGGCCAAAGGAAGGAATCGGGAACGGGATAGACCAAGGAGGCAACGCCACCCATGATCCCCCAGTAGTAGATGAGGCTTCCCAAGGGCTTCGACGGGCGCACGCTGTAGACGAGGCTCATGAGCACCACGAAACGGCAGTGGTAGAAGGGCAACGACTCGGTGAGCCCAGAGTAGCCGCTAAAGCCGTAGAACCCGTAGCGGTTGATGACGTCGAAGAAGAAATAGGAGAAGAGGACCGCACGCAGGGCGGGAAAGTAGCGCTTCGGGAGTTTTCCAACGGCGTAGACCGTGCCGATGCACAGAATCAAAAAGAGGAGGTGACTCGGCCCATAGGGCTGAAAGTGTCCGTCGGGAACGGAGCGATAAAAGTGGTGAAGGAAAGGAATCATATTGCCTCCTTAGGCCTCGACAAAGGGGACGGCGGAGAGGGCCACCGCCCGCTTGAGATAGTGGTCGAGAAGGGTTGTAAAGTCTTCGTTTTTCACCTCTTCCCAGGGCACCTCCACCATGTCCTTGACTTCGATGATGGGATAGAGATGGCGACGAATGGCGGCGACGAGGGATTGGGCCTTTGTGAGATCCTCCTCGTCGAGAAGGCCGACGGTGGCCACGTGGTGAATCTGCTCCATCTCGGCGAACATGTGCCACAGTTCCAGGAGCCCGTCAAGGGCCTCGCGCCTTTTCTCCTCCTCGGGAATCTGGGTGGAGAGGGCGGAGACGGTGTCCTTGTAGAGGAGGTGGAAGTTGCCGAGAATCCGTCCGCTCTCGGCGATGTTTCCCCGGCCCTCCAAGGCGGCGAGAATCAGGAGCCAATAGTCGTTATGGATGCGCAGGAGGGCGCGGATGTTGGCGCGGAAACGTCCTGCGCTGGTCATGGGCAAAAGGGTGTGGTTCACCAAGAGGACGATGCCCACGGCGACGAGTAAGTACAAGAAACGCTGCAAGATTGCGCTGTATTCATCGATGGTGAGCCCCGCCATGGTGAGGGCGTAGAGGGCGGCGCTCATGGCGTGGAGCCAGGTGCCGGGGCGCAATCCGTGGAGCAGGGAAATCATCAGGACTCCGAAGACCATCTTCCCCCAAAATCCCGGGAGATAGGGATAGATGAGAAACTCGATGATACAGGCCACCATGGTCCCAAACATCCTCGTGCGCACCCGGACATAACTCTCCTCGGAGCTGGGCTGAATGAGGACGAAGGCGTGAATCCCCACCCAGTAGGTGTGGCTCGCGTCGATGTAGGTGTGGACGAGGGAGGCCATGAAAATCACCGCCGCCATCTGAAGGCCATAGCGAAACTCGAAGGTCTCAGGGCTTAGGTGAAGCTTCAACCGCTTCAGGAGATGGGCGACGTCCAAGGGCTCGCGCCTCGTCGGGCGCACCTCGAAAGTTTCCAAGAGGGTCACCAGGGCGTGGAGATAGGAGCGGCAGAAAATCTTGAGGCGCCCCTCGGGAAGATGGGGTTCTTCGAGCATCTTCCGCGCCCGTTCTGCGGCGGCGTGGTACTCCTCCACGTCCTGAATCCCCGCGAGCTCCACGGTAAAGTACCCGAGGAGGTGCAAGGTGTCGCGGTGGAGTTGGCTCCACTCCTCCCACAGGACCCCTCGCTCCATGATGTAGGCGAAGCGTTGGAGGAGAATCATAAAGAGGTCATAGCGCTTCTTCCGGATGTCATCTCGGGCGACGAGGCCGTGGTGACGCTGGAAGAAGATGGTGCTCTCGAGGGAAATCTCCCGAAAGCGGACCCGGGCCTGCCCCTGGGTATGGGGGTCCGCCATGAGGTAGAGAAGTTCCGAGAGGTCGGAGAATCGCTTCTTCATCGTGTATTCGGGACTGACGTGGCCCCGTGCAATCCTCTGGACGATCATCATCCACACCACGAGGACGAAAAAGCCGAGGGCGTGTCCCTCGAGGAGGTGGATGAGCTCTCCCATGTCCTTCGGGACCATAAACTCCGTGAAGACGAAGGCCATGGCGTAGAAGAAAAATCCCTTGGGGTCGAACTGGGTGCTCCATCCGAGGACGAGGAGGAAGGGAACGAGGAGGTTTAAGACGAGCATCGCCTTGATGTTCCACCCGGCCCAAGTGCCCAAGAGCACCATGAGACTCGAGAGGAGAAAGGACCCAAGAAGCTCCGAGGCCCGGTGCCTTTTTTGGTACCGGCTGACGAAGAACATCCCGAGCCACGCACAGGCGAGGGTACTTCCAAGTCCCGTCACCATGTAGAGAATGGAGAAGGATATGGGAAAGAAGAGCACCGCCGGCCAGGCATGGCCAATCTGGCGCAGTGTGTCTCGCACCTCGTGAAAACCCCCCATTGTTCTTCCTCCTTTCTAACTTTCTATTATACCCTAGGGAAAAAGCCCTGGGGAAAGGAATTGCCACACCTCGACGAAAACCTTACCTTCCTCTATACTAGAAGAAGAACATGAAAAAAAGAAAGGGACGTACCAATGAGCATCCTTGCCAAGGAAGAGAACCTCACCCTTCTCGCCGATTTTTACGAATTCACCATGGGAAACGGCTACCTCACCCATGGTTACGGGGACAAAGAAGTCACCTTTGACCTCTTCTTCCGCTCTATCCCCGACGGGGGCGGCTACGCCATCGTGGCGGGGCTGGAACAGGCCATCGACTACATCGAACACCTCCATTTCTCCGAGGAAGACCTCGCCTTCTTAAAGGACAAGGGCCTCTCGGAAGACTTTATTGACGCCCTACGAAACTTCCAGTTCTCCTGCGACCTCTGGGCGGTTCCCGAGGGCAGCGTCGTCTTTCCCGGAGAGCCCCTCATCGTCGTCCGGGGCCCGGTACTTCAGGCCCAGCTCCTGGAGACGATGCTTCTTCTCACCATCAACCACCAGAGTCTCATCGCCACGAAGGCGAGCCGCATCGTCCGTTCCGCCAAGGGCCGCGACGTCATCGAGTTCGGCTCCCGACGCGCCCAGGGCATCTCCGGGGCGAACCTCGGCGCCCGCGCCGCCTACATCGGGGGCTGCGTCGCCACGGCAAACACCCTCGCCGAGCGCCTCTTCGGCGTTCCCGCCGTGGGGACCATGGCCCACTCCTGGATTCAGATGTTTCCCTCGGAGTACGAGGCCTTCGCCACCTACGCCAAGACCTACCCGGAGAAGACTCTCCTTCTCGTGGACACCTACGATACCTTGGACCAGGGAATTCCAAACGCCATTCGGGTCTTCGACGAAATCCTAAAGCCCATGGGCCATCGCCCCAAGGGCATCCGCATCGACTCGGGAGACATCGCCTACCTCTCGAAGGAGGCCCGCAAGCTCCTCGATGCCGCAGGGTACGAGGACTGCCCCATCATGGCCTCGAACTCCCTCGACGAGTTCGTCATCGAAAATCTTCTTCACCAAGGGGCGAAAATCGACTCCTTCGGCGTCGGCGAACGGCTCATCACCTCGAAGAGTAGCCCGGTCTTCGGCGGTGTCTACAAGCTCACTTCGGTGGAACGAGACGGCGTCCTCACCCCGACGATTAAAATCAGTGAGAACGTCCAAAAGATTACGACTCCCGGTTTTAAGTCGGTGACCCGCTTCTACGACAAGGAGACGAAGAAGGCCCTCGCCGACGTGGTTCACCACTTTGGGGAAGAACTCCCCGAGGACAACTACGAAATCTTCCACCCCGTCCACACGTGGAAGCGTCGCGTCCTCAAGAACTTCGAGAAAAAGGAGCTCCTCGTCCCGATTTACGAGAAGGGCCGCCTCGTCTACGACCTCCCGAGTCTCGACGCCATTCGTGCCCACGCCGCAGAGGAGTTGGGAAGCCTCTGGGAGGAGATGACCCGCCTGGAGAATCCTCAAGAGTACATGGTGGACCTCTCGGAAGCCCTCTGGAGGACGAAGGAGGAACTCCTCGCAAGCCACGGACACGGCTCCCATTAAAAAAACTCCCTTCCTTACGAAGGGAGCCAGCGTCTCGAGGCCTTCACCGCCACCACCGCATAGACAGCCGCCACGAGGATGCCCCCGAGGACGTCGGTGGGAAAGTGAACGAAGAGGTAGAGACGAGAAAAGGCGATGAGCGCCGCCACCACGAGGGCCACCACCCCCCACTTCTTCGACGTCGCGAGGATGCAAAAGGCGGCAGAAAACGCCGTCGCCGTGTGCCCGCTTGGGAAGGAATAGTCCTTCGGGACCCGGATGAGGAGGGGCACCGAGGGATCAATCCAACAGGGCCGCGATCGCGCCACGAGGTTTTTGATGCCAATCTCCCCGACGAAAAGGGTGAGGAGAAGGGCGATGGCAATGGCGACGCCGAGGCGTCTCGTCTTCTTTCTCGCCAAGCACAGAAGACCGATGACAATCCACAACGCCCCCGCATCCCCCAAGTTGGTGAAAAAGACCATCACCTTGTCGAGGAGGGGGGTGTGGATGCCCTGAAGGGCATAGAGTATTTGAAAATCCATAAGAATCCTTTCTCCGTTTTGACGATAGTATAACAAAGACCACCATCCCCTACAAGGAGGCCCTATGCAATTCTCCCTGGATCGCCCCTTCCCCCGCCCCGCCGGAGGCTATGGCTACAATCAACACCATCTCACGGGAAAACTCGCCTCCCGCGCCTGCTCCGTCGCCGCCCTCGCCAACGTCTTGGTCTATGAAGTGGAGGAGCTTCTCGACTCCGATGCAGAGAACCCCGAGGAGTGGCTCCTGCGACTGGCCCGCCTCCTTCGCCCGAAGATCTACGGCGTTCCCACGATGCGCACCTTCATGCGTGGGGCACGGCGCGCCGGTGCCCGTTACGGCCTCTCCCTCGAACCCTTCCTCTACCGCGGCCCCTTCGATGCCCAGAGCGTCGCCCGATTCATCGCCGAAGGGCTCACCGCGAATCACCCCGTCCTCCTTCTCACCTGGAACCACAAAGAGAGCCTCTTTCGCTATCACTGGCTCACCATCACCGCCATTGCCACCGAGGGCCAAGACTTTCGCCTCACCGTTTCCACCTGGGGGCGCAAACGGGAAGTCCTCCTCTCCCAATACCTGTCCTCGAAGAGCCGCTACCGTCGCCTCTTCTACCTCGTCCCCGTACCTATGCCTCGAAGAGACTAAATCTTCGAGGTTTTTTCTTTTCTTTATGCAAACATTCTCATCCTTTTGTTATACTAGAATTATCGAAGTGTCCTAGGTTAAAGGAGGAAATCATGAAGAAATCCCTCGTCACAGGTCTCGCCATCCTGACCCTACTGCCCCAAGTCGTCGCCGCAGCGGCGGTGAATATGACCTACAACGGCTCCCCCATCTACGCCGACGTTCCACCAATCATCAGAAACGACCGCACCTTCGTGCCCCTGCGGTTCTTGTCCGAGACCCTGGGTTATAAAGTCGGCTGGGATAACGCCACCCGCACCGCCACCGTCTCGGGAAAATCGGAGATTCGCCTCACCATTGGAAAGACTACTGCCCTTGTGAACGGCGAAGAGAAGAGCCTCGACGTCGCCCCCTTTATTGAGAAGGAGCGCACCATGGTCCCCATCCGCTTCGTCGCCGAGAACATGGAGGGAAATATTGAATGGGATGAACAAACCAAGACGGTGAAGATGACGGGCCCGGAACTCCCGAAGGCGAAATCCATCACCGTCACCGTCGAGGGCCAAAAAATCCTAGAGATTGCAAATCCAAAGATGGTAGGGGATACCCCGATGATTCCTGTGGGACAATTTCTCAAACACATTGATGTCAAGGAATTTGCCAAACACGTGAAGGGGTTGCACGTCTCGACGGTCCCACATGAACTGGCGTGGTTCATCTATGCTCCCGAGGGAAAAGACGGCCCCGCAGAAAACAGTCCCGAAAAATTTATTTTTTCCTTTGAGCCGGGCTATGGCCACGAAATCGCCTATTACCCAGAGTTCAGGATCTTCAAATACGCTCACGAGTTCCATACTCCCTTCTTCCGTTCCCAAACCGAACCCCTTGTGGAGAATAAGGAACTTTACGTCGATCCCTATCTCTTCGCCTATCTCTTCCGCCTGCGCCTCGTAGAAGACGGGCCCCACTACCGCTATAAGAATGCCTGGGGGGATGGAGCTATCGTCCCCAATCAAAACCTCTATCCAAAAGCCGTCGCAAAAACTTGGGAACCCATGCCGACGTTCACCTATGAACAGGTCAATCAACTCTCTTGGAAGCATGTTCTTCGCGTAGCAAAGAAGCAGCTTCAATAGCCTTTTGCCGTCTCGGCCTCGTCACATTCCTTAGGAGAAACTTATGAAAAAATCCCTCGTCACAGGTCTCGCCATCCTGACCCTACTGCCCCAAGTCGTCGCAGAAAATATGGAGGGAAATATTGAATGGGACCAAGACACAAAGACCATCAACATGACGGGGCCAGAACTTCCAAAGGCGAAATCCATCACCGTCACCGTCGAGGGGAAAAAGGTCCTCGAGGTTGCAAATCCAAAGATGGTAGGGGATACCCCGATGATTCCCGTGGGACAGTTTGTACGGAGTGTCGTTGCTGCGCGCATCCCGGAATACATCAAGGCCGCTGAAGAGTTTCGCTACGTATACTCCCCTGCATCCGATAATCAATTCAACTCAAAGGGCCTGGATGTCTATATGTTCGGAGGAACACAACCGGCGGAGTTCGATGGCGTCTACTTCCTCTACTCTCCCAAATACGACATTTTTATTGAGCCTGTTGAATCCCCAGGTAATGTCATGCGTACGAAAATCCATCCTATTGCCGAAGGAGATGAGCTCTATCTCACTCCAGACCAAATCTCCCATTTCTTCTGGGCTGACCTCACACAAAATAGTAACATCTATGATTTTTCAAAAGGGTATGAGAAGTGGGTCATGGTTGATGATGTCATGAGTACCTATTGGCCTAACTACACTGATGAAAAGTCTATACAGGCTGCTTACGGAGACCTTGTACGAAAAAATCATGACCCATTTGGGATGGGACCCTCGTACTATTTTAAGAACGTGCCTTTAGAGAGATATCTCGAACGAGTCGTAAAAAATATGAAATAACCTCCCCCCAGAAAGCACCGCACCTCGGTGCTTTCTCCGTTTTCTTCTCTTTTTCTCCCTTTTGTTACGTCTATGAGTAAGCCGTGACATTTTCCAAGAAGTTTCTAAGGTCATATGTCAGTCTTGTGACATTACCCACAAGAGAAAATTCACGTGGTAGAATACGAACATCAACTGGAAGGACACTTCCCTGAAAGGAGATTCAATCATCATGAAAAAGACACTTGCAACTGGCTTGGCCGTTCTCACCATTCTCCCCTCTGCAGTCTTCGCTGCAAAGGACGTCACCATTACCTACAACGGTGAGACCCTGAAGACCGATGTCCCCGCTGTCATCAAAGAAGATCGCACCTTCGTCCCCTTGCGTTTCCTCTCGGAAGCCCTCGGATACAAGGTGAGCTGGGATAACGAAAGCCGCACCGCCATCGTGGCCAAGGACGGCGAGATTCGCCTCCCCATTGGAAAGACCACCGCAAATGTCAAGGGCGAAGACAAGAGCCTCGACGTGGCTCCCTACATCGAAAAGGACCGCACCATGGTGCCCCTGCGCTTCGTCACGGAAAACCTCGATGGCAAGATCACCTGGGATAACGAGACCCGCAC
Organism: Bacillota bacterium; assembly: GCA_023442775.1. Lineage (GTDB taxonomy): Bacteria > Bacillota > Clostridia > Tissierellales > Peptoniphilaceae > JAEZXH01. The sequence goes on along the minus strand of JAEZXH010000002.1, from coordinate 29,710 downwards.
CGTGGCCATCACCGGCCCCGAAAAGGCGAAGGTCACCACCGTCACCGTGAAGGCCGATGGCAAGACTCTCTCCCTTCCCGCTGTGAAGTCCGACGACCAGACCCTCGTCTCCCTCGGCGACATCGTGAAGAGCCTCGGCAAGGGAATCTTCCCCTCCCTCAAGTACGACGAAGTGGATTTCCAGCACATCACCTCCGAAGCTGACAAGCACGGCGTGGAGACCTTCTCCTTCCTGAAGGGTGCAGAAACCTCTGAATTCGCCTACTACCCCGAATACAACTTCTTCCACAACCCCGCTGAAGCCTACAGCGTGGCCCATCGTCCCCTGGTGACTCCCGTGGTCGTCGACGACAAGCTCTACGTCTCCCCGGAACTCGTCGCTTACCTCTTGAACCTCTCCACCACCACGGAAGGTGACACGGTGAACTTCACCATCCCCGCCAGCGTGGACAAGGAACTCATCAAGAAGGCCGTGGCCAAGAGCTTCGATCCCAAGACCTTGAAGGAAGAGGAACTCAAGGAAAAGGCCGATGGTTTGAAGGCCTACTTCACCTTCCTCGCAGACAACCTGAAATAAAAAAAAGACCTCGGGAATCTTCCCGGGGCTTTTTTATGCCTCCTCGTCGAGACGATCGCGGTAGTCGGTGAGTTTTTCTCCGTGGTAGGTAAAAAAGGCGGGGCCTTGGACGGGATAGTTCGTCCCCAAGAGCCTTTGCGCGAGGGCGCTCATGGTAGTGATGACGCCGTCGTAGGCGATGCGCCTACCATCGACGACCTCCACCTCCACCGACTCATCTTGCAAGAAGACGAGTTTTGCCCCGACGGGGATATGGTAATCCTCGAAGGTGAACCGCGGCTTCACCACCCGAGCCTCTCCTTGGGGATTATCCTCGTCGAGGAGAGGGGCATCGGGGCGCTCATAGGTTCGCTCCATCGAGGCGTCATCTCTCGTGGGCATCGCGGCACCTCCCGCCTCCACGTGGGTGACGATGTCTGCGAGAAGGACGCCGTGGTAGAAGAAATTCGCCAAGCCATCGTGGTGCTTGTCGTCGTCGATGAGGGCGTTGGCCAGTTCCGTGAGCCGCCAAATCCGCCCGTCGTAGAGGACCCGGTCCCCGCCGAGGACCTTGGCGACGATGGACCTGTCCCGCTTAAAGGTGAGGTTTGCCCCTTCGGGGATGTTGAAGGCGTCGAAGGTGAGGGGCCGCTTCGTCTCCGGGCGATTGGATTGTTGTCGCTCTTCTCGTCGCTCGGCGATGAGGCGGTCTTTGCGGTCTTTGAGACGCTCTCCCTCGAAGGTCACATCGCCGATGGCAATGCCCTGGCGGTAGAGGCGGCGGACGTAGGCGGAAAAATCCATGGCGCTGCCCTGGACTTCCACGAGGTTGCGCCCGAGGACCGTGGCATTTTCTTCCTCTTCCCCGGTCTCTAAGAGGCTCCCCTCGGGAATCTGGAGTTCAAAGAAGTTCATCCCGGGAAGGGGAATGTCCTCGGGTTCCGTCCGATCCCCTGCCTCGAAGCGGCGACGCCGGTCCACGAGAAGCTCCCCCTTCACCATGAAATCCTCGGCGACGTCTCTCGTCGGTGCGCCGTGGCGCAGGCGGCGGTCCAACTCCTCGAGGTCCATCGCCTCTCCCTCGAAGATGACCTCCCGATCCCCGGCGACGGTGGCGCGAATCTCCGGGGCGAGGACATAGGCAATCTCGTCTCCCGGCGCGAGGCCCACGGTTCCAAAGGTGAAGGGGCCTCGAAACTCTTCCTCCTCTTCGGCGACGACGAGGCGATCTGTGGTGTTGGTGAGGCGGGCCATGGCAATGAGGCGGGCGAGGATGCGCTGTCCTTCCTCGTGGGAGAGGGCGAGGTGACCCCCAAGTCCCAGATTGTCGAAGAGGTGAATCAGTTCCTCTTCCTCCCAGCCCTCCCCACAGTCATAGGCGACGAGAAACTCCCCCTCCGGCTCCTCGGAGTCGAGGCGCCAACGCAAGGTCTTTTCTCCTTCGAGAATCATCCATATGTCCATCACAGCCTCCTATTCACTTCGCTTCCACAAACTCTCGAGGCTCTGTCCACCGACAAAGAGATACCGCTCCCAGCCGGGATTTCCCTTGAGGCCAAAAAGATCTTTGATAAAGGCCTTCGGGGTCATCGTCGTCCCATTGCCGGAGACTTCATAGTCTCCCGTGACGGTGACAGAGATTGGTTTCACACCCTTTGTCTCAAGGCACACGCCAGGAAGTATCCCAAGTTTTGAGAAGCTGAGCCAGTGCCCATGAGAGGAGAGGTGGATGTCCTTTGTTCGGTCTCCCAATGAGAACGTGCATAACGATCACACATCCGCTCTCCACGGAAGGCGAAAAACCTCGTCCCATCCACGTCAGTCTCGCTGTGTAAAAGGCGTTTTGTCATTATCTTTAAAAATGAGAATCCAACCGGAATTTTCCACGACCATAGGCACCTCTCTTTGAAATCATCAGATAGTCCCATTATACCTTAATGTGTGCAAATTTTCTTTTTTTCCACAACAAAAAAGCACCGGAAAACCCGGTGCTAGTCTTCGAGGCGGTCGGCGATGCGACTTAACGTCTCATTTAAGGTCTGCATCTGACGAATGAGGATCCATTGCTGGGCCACTAGGGCGTTTAGGCTCCCAAGTTTTGCTCGTTCTTCGGGAGCCGAGACGATAGAGAGGGCGTTTCGGACGAAGTCTTGCCCGGCGGTGAGTTCTAAGACCTCTTCGATGATGTCCAAGTCCTTGGGTTCCAACTCGGTGAGGCCGTATTGATCGCAATATTCTTTCAGTGTCTTCGTGTCGTTGTGAAAGAGACCCATGATGTCACTCCTTTTCTTTCCATAGGGGATTCTATGCCCCCAAGAGGGCGAAGACGACGATGCCCACCGCCCAGAGGACGTAGATGACGCCGTAGAGGATGGCGAGTGGCGTCCCGTGGGCGGCGAGGACATTGAGAACCCCAAAGAAGACGCAGAGGAGGATAATCTCCCCAAAGAGGGTGGCGAAGGCCTTCCCGCGACTCGTACCTCGAAGGAGGATGTCCGTGGGATTCGTCCAGTCGTAGAAGAGGTCCTTCGCGTCCTTTTGAAGACCTGCTCGGGCGGCGAAGAAGGCGCTGATGAGGGTCAAGAACACATTGAGGATGAAGATCTTCGGAGTGAAGAGCTTGAAGAGGAGATGGGCAACGAGGAGAAGAATCGTCGCCTGGAGAAAGAGAAGTCCCGTGAGGACCTTCGCCTTTTCTCGAATCCGCTGGGCCAAGGTGATGGGCAGGGCCTCGAAATAGGTCCCCGCCTCCCCGTCGAGGGAGAGGAAGGAGGTGCGAATCGAGGCGTTGTAGAGGAGAAGCCAGGTCGACGCCAAGCCAATCTGCGCGGCGATAAAGGGCTTTAAGGGTGCTGCGGCGGAGAGAATCATCTCTCGAAGGTTGATCCCCACAGAGATGAGGAGGATGCCATTTAAGAAAAAGCCATCAACCGCATAGGCGAAGGTCTTGGAGTCGGTGATGAGGCCGATGTTGTAGCGCAAGAGACTCCCCTTCCCCTTTCGCCTTCCGCCGCGACTGACGGACTCAATGCGTCCCACTCGCTCGTAGAGCCTTGGGATTTCCCGTTTCCCAAAGAGAAAGAGAAGCACCGCACTTACGGCGAAGAAGACCCCGGACACGAGGAGGGGGTGCGCGATGAGAAAGGCGACGACGGCAAAGGGTTCGCCCTGAAGTTTCGGCGCCCTCTGGAAGGAAAAGACCACCACGAAGATGACGATGGTGGCAAGGATGGTCTGGACCCGGAGGAGGAACCGTTGAAAACTCGGGGGAATCTTGTTACTGGACATCCCCACGAGAAGGAGTCCACTCACAAGATAGACAAGAGCCGTCACCCCCAGGGTCAGAAGAATCCCCACCAACGGCCAGAGGAAGAAGTGGATGTCATGGGAAAACTTCATGATGCTGGCGAACATGGGAAGGATCGTCCCGTTTGCCGCCACCCCGAGAAAGGCAAGCTTTGCAAGGAGTATCGTCTCCTCCTTCACGGGAAGGTGTTGGTACCAGAGCATGTCCTTCGAGGACAGGACGACTTGAAAGGCAGTGGGCACCAAGGTGGCAAGCCACATCACTCCAAAGAAGCCCAGAAAGAGCAAGAAACTATTCGGCGCCTTGGAGTAATCGATAAAGAGAAACATGAAGGCGTAGAGGACCGAGGTCAAACTTGCGATGATGGTTCCCCGCAGGAGGGAGGGGTAGGGGTCTTTTCCCTTTTCCCGGAGCATCTCCGTCCGCGCGCCGCTCCCCGAGAGGACGACGGCCTTAAAGACCTGCTTAAAGGGACTCGTCATGGGAATCACCTCCCCCACTCTCATCTAAGGAGCCGATGAGTTTGAGATAGATCCGCTCGAGGCCCTCGCCGGGGTGTTGGGCCTTGAGCTCTTCCATGGTGCCCAAGAAGATGAGGTGCCCACGCTGTAAGATGGCGATGCGGTCACAGAGAGTTTCGGCGACTTCGAGGACGTGGGTGGAGAAGAGGACGGTGTTTCCCTCTTTCGCATGGGTGCGCATCATTTCTTTTAACCGATAACTCGCCTCGGGATCAAGACCTGTCATCGGCTCATCGAGAACCCAGACCGAGGGATTGGGCAGAAGTGCCCCAATGAGAAACACTCTTTGACGCATTCCGTGGGAGTAGTTTGCAATGGCCTCATCGGTTCTCTCTAGGGGAAAGGTCTGGAGAAGCTCTAAAAGCCGCTCTTCCTTGATCTGGTCACGAACTCCATAGATCGAGGCGATAAGATCCCAGTACTCTCTCGCCGAGAGTTGCAAGAACATATCGGGACTGTCGGGGACATAGCCAATCATCGCCTTGGTGGTCATCCCCTCTTTCGCCACGTCATGCCCTCCAACGAGGACCCGCCCCGAGGTGGGTTCATGAATCCCGGTAAGGGCTTTGATCGCCGTGGTTTTTCCCGCTCCATTATGACCGATCAATCCGAAGATTTCTCCGTCCTCAATCTGAAGATTGAGATCCTCCAAGGCAAGCTTCGTCGGATACTCTTTTGTCACGTGCTCAAAGACAATCATGGGCTGCTCCTTTCTTTTCTTTATCTTATCACAAGAGAAGATAAAGTCCCATCACAACATCTCCATGAGGAGCAGCTGGTCCTTGAGAGCCCTTAGGCGTCTTTTCGTAACTCTTCGTAAATTCTATACTCTCTCTCGTAGACGCCCTTCTTCTCAAGGAGTTCTTCATGGGTTCCTCCTTCGACGATTCTCCCATGATCGAGGACTAAGATTTGATCCGCCCCTTGAATACTGTCGAGGCGGTGGGCGATGACGACGAGAGTTTTTTCTTTGATCAATTCCTCAAAGGCCTCTTGAATCCAGAGTTCATTTTCTGGGTCAATTCCTGCAGTCGCCTCGTCCAGAAGCACAATGGGAGCATCTTTCGCAATGGCCCTTGCGATGGCAATGCGCTGTCTCTCTCCTCCGGAGAGACTACCTCCTCCTTCAGCGAGAATCGTATCGTATCCCTGGGGAAGGTTCATAATGAACTCGTGGGCCCTTGCTCGCTTGGCCGCTTCCACAATCTCCTGTCGGCTCATCGAGGGATTTCCCATGGCAATATTTTCCGCAACCGTATCGTGGAAGAGGTAGGTTCTCTGAAAGACCATACTCACCCGATCCATGAGTTCCGAAAAGGCAATATCTCTGACGTCTACCCCTCCAATACACACTTTTCCCGAGGAGACGTCCCAAAACCTCGCAATGAGGTTGACGAGAGTGCTCTTTCCACTTCCCGAGTGGCCTACAAGGGCGGTAAAACTCTTCTCTGGGATGGTGAGATGAATGTGGGAGAGCGCCTCCTCTTCCCCCTCGTAGGAAAAACTCACGTCCTCAAAGGTAATGACATTGGAGCGAGGAACCGAATGTCCTCTGTCTTGTAAGATCTCATGTTCAAAGACTTGATCCATCCTCTCAAGGGCCGCATCCGTCACAGGTAAGACTTCTGCCACCGCCCCAAGAGCCTGAAGGGGACTACGCAAGATGATGGAGAAGAAACAAAGGATCAGTCCCGTAGCCAGATCCATCTGATGGCGGCTGATGAGAAATATCGAGAGACCACACAACATGGGAACCATAAGATCTCGCGTCAACCGTTCGAGAAGCAAGTCGTGTTTGACCCCTTCTACCATCTCCATCGCAATCTCTCTCGTCCTCTCAATGGCATCGTAGACCTTGACACTTCTCTCACGCTCCATGTTAAAGGCCTTAATCGTCGGAAGACCTCGTACAAAGTTTAAGATTTCTGTACTCATATCTCCAAAGGAGGCCTGACGTTTTGGAGTTTGAAGCCGTTGTCGTCGATTTGCCCTTTCATTGAGCCCTGTGCTTACAAGGAGTAGGAGAAGATAGACAAGCCCCACGCGCCAAACGAAGACCATCATCCAGAAACAACACATCAAGAGGTTTGCAATTCCCACGACGGCAATGGAAATCTGATGTACGCCATATTCCTCTAAGAAGGTCATATCCGTTCCAAGGATCGACGCCACCTGCCCCATATGGGCATCACTGTAAAATCCCAAAGGAAGCCTGCGAAGGTGCTTCAAAATCTCGAGTCGTTTCTCAGAAAATGTTTCCAATCCCTGAGTCTTTTGAAGGCGATCTGCGAAAAACTTCATCGTGCATTGGATCACAATACCAAGACATACCACCCCGAGGACGAGATAGATCAAATCTTCATCGAGACGGTTCTCAGATAGGCGTCGAAGAATCAAGCCCATCAAGCCAAAGGGCAAGTATCGCATAAAGGATTCGAAAAAAATCAGTGGATAGGCCAAGCGGATCTTTCTCTTTCTCTCTCCCATATGATCCAGTAAGACCCCGACACTGCGTAGAATGTCACCCATGGATAAGCTCCTCTCTAAATTCAAAGTTCTTCGCCTTACAATAGCGCTCCCAAAGGTGTGCATAGGCAGGGACCTGGAGGAGTTCGTCGTGGCTGCCCATGGCGAGGATTCTCCCCTTGTCTAAGAAAATGATCCGGTCTACATCCTTCACAGAGCCCAACTTATGGGCAATGGTGACGACGGTCTTCTTACGGCTTAGCACCTCCAGCGCCTCGGTAATGCGTTGTTCATTCTCAGGATCCATATAACTCGTCATTTCATCGAGCAGAAGAATCGGAGCGTCCTTGATGATTGCACGAGCAATGCACAGTCTCTGACGCTCTCCTCCTGAGAGTTTTGATCCCGCATCGCCCACTCGTGTCTCGTAGCCATGGGGCAAGGACAAAATCTTTTCGTGTATGTGGGCCGCCTTTGCCGCTTCAATGATTTGCTCCTTCGTTGCATCGGGTTTTCCTACGCGAAGATTGTCCTCAATCGTCCCGTCAAAGAGGAAATTTTCTTGGCTTACGTAGGCAATATGATCCATTAAGGCCTCGAGGGAAAGCTCAGTGAGATCGATCCCCCCTAGGGAAATCTTTCCTGAACTCACATCGTAATAGTGCAGCAGGAGCTTTAGGATCGTACTCTTTCCACTTCCACTCTCTCCCACAAAAGCGACCTTCTCTCCCTCGCCAATAGAAAAACTAAGAGAATGAAGGACTTCTTGATCCTCGTAGGAAAAACAGACGTCCTGAAAGTCAATGCTGTGGGATGTTGGCATCTTTTCCCCTTGACGAATCTCAGGAAGGGTGAAGAGACGATTGAGAACAGAAAATTTTTCTCCGAGCTCGACGATTCCCCCAATGAGCAAACTACATTGTAAAAGCCCCCACTGGGCGGCAAAACTCACGAGAAGTGCCAGGAGATATTCCTCTGTAGAGAGACTTCCCCTGTAGAGAAAGAATAGACCCAAGGGCATTAAGAATAAAAATACCGCAGGAGAAAAGGTCTCCATCACTGCCATGCCAAGGCCCGAGGCCTCATACCATCCCTTCGTAAAATCTCGATAGTGTAGGACTGCACGGGACATGCGCCGAAATGATTGTTCATCCTGGTTGTAGACCTTCAGCACTTCAATGCCCCCGACAAATTCCATAAGAGCACCGTCCATCTCCCGATGAGCTTCATAGTACTCGGTGATCTTATCTCGACTCTTCGAGAGCATCGCCGATAGGACCCCAAACCCAAGAACCACAGGGACAAGACTCACAAGCCCCAGTCTCCAATCGATGATGAAGATCATCAGGAGGGAGACCACCGCCCCAAGGGCCTCGGGAAATGCCTCCGGGAGCACATGGGCGACCATGAGTTCCATTTGTTCGATGGTGTCGACAATTTTCGTCCGAAGAGCCCCTGCCGGCTCCTCGGTCACACTTCCAAGACTTCCATGGCTTAAATGCTCAAGAGCGCTCTTGCGAAGCTGAGCCAAACTTTCAAAGGCCACCCGATGGCTCATCGTCAGAGCCTGGGCTCTACTCACTGCCCGAAGACACGCGAGAACGAAAAGCGCACCCAAGAGGCCCAAGACGGCTTGAAATTCTAGATCCCCTCGGAGTCCTCTCACAATGAGCCGACAGACGAGCACATACATACTCAATTCCGCAAAGACGCTTAGACCACTCAATAGAATCGAAAACAACCACCGGCACTTTTGCCGAGAATTCAAGTGTTGATAAATAAGACGAATCATCTCGCGTCACTCCTTTCTCTTTCTCCACTCTCAAAACGCTCCAAGAGAACCCCTTGAACCGTCGTACTTCTCTTTCTATCCTCATCTTCAATCCCCAAAAACTGGTAGACAGGAGAAAGGACAAATTCTGGATGCTCCATCAGCACATCGCGGATCCATGGGTGACTCATGCCGAGACTGACCATCGCCATATAGGCGATAAATTCCCGGGAGGTCGCCTTTTCGATCATCTCCTCTCCAAGACCATGCTCCACTGCAATCCTGCGAAAGTGTTCACACTCCTCATCGCACATCGTGAGAAAAGCCTCGTAAAGGTGCTCTCTTTGCCGACTTGCCTCAAGAAACATCGCAAAGATTTTCCTCTCGTCATTGTCCTCAAGGAGCTTCCTAAAGAGAATCTCTTTCCACCCTTGGGACGAACCATTCCATTCTTTTGTCTCTTCAAGGCGTCTTCTCGATTTCCGTGCACAGAGAGCGAGAAGAATCTCCGTGGTCGACGAAAAATAATGGTAGAGTCCCCCTTTTGAAAGAGACGCTTCCTTTGCGATGGCGTCCATACTCACCCTCTCAAAGCCCTTCTCCAAAAAGAGATCTCGGGCCGCATCGAGAATCTTCTCTCGACGTACTTCCGGTTTTTCTCGAATCCTCACCATGGTTTCCTCCTTTACCGACGAGTTCGTCGATAACATCGTATCCTATTGATCTGAGAGTTACTTTCAAAATCTATCTTCCTTTTTTCGCGAAAGTTAGAATCGTCGCCATCTTTGTTTTTTTCTTGACAAATTTTCTTTTTCGTGCTACATTGGACTCAACAAGATCTTCAGGGCAGGGTGCAAGTCCCTACCGGTGGTACAGCCCACGAGCGCAGATTGCGCATGATTCGGTGCAATTCCGAAGCCGACAGTCAAAGTCTGGATGAAAGAAGATTGGAGAACTCTCTCCACTGCCCCGGGAATGGTTCCCGGGGTTTTTTCGTCGACACGGTCCCTGAACGGGGACCGTTTTTTCATGGAGGAACCAATGAATCACGAAGATTTAATTCGAAGAGCCATGGGCCTTGCCGAGGGATTTCGCGGGCACACCGCCCCAAATCCCCTCGTCGGTGCCATCCTCATCGACGACGATACGGGAGATATCTTAGGAGTTGGGGCCCACGAGGCCTATGGGGAGGCCCACGCCGAGAGGATGTGTCTTGCCAACACGGAAGAGGATCTCTCTCACGCCAGCTTGTACGTCACCTTAGAACCCTGCACCCACTGGGGAAAGCAACCCCCTTGCACCGACCTCATCGTGGAGAAACACGTCGGTCGCGTCATCATCGGGGCAAGGGATCCAAATCCAAAGGCCAAGGGCGGAGCGGAGATTCTTCGCGCCCATGGAATCCGGGTAGAAACTGGGATTCTCGAAGAGGAGATTCGCCGACAAAATGACGCCTTCTTCACGGCTCAGGAGAAGAAGCGCCCCCTCGTCAGCCTCAAGTACGCCATGAGCCTCGATGGACGCATTGCACGAGAGGAGGGGCGCCCCTTTGTCATCACCGGAGCCGAGGCCCTCGCCCACGTCCAAAAGATGCGCCACGAACACCGAGGCATCCTCGTGGGCATTGGGACGATTCTCGCCGACGATCCCCTCCTCTCCTGTCGCCACGTCGGCGGCCGGCAACCCCTGCGCATCGTCTGCGACACCCACCTGCGCACCCCCATGAAGAGTCGCCTCGTCTCCACGGCAAGGGAACTCCCCACCCTCATCGCTACGAGTGTCACCGACCGAGAGCGCATCGCCCCCTACGAAGAGGCGGGGATTGAGGTCCTCTCCTTGGAGAAAGAAGACGAACACATCGCCCTTTCCCCTCTCATGGGTGCCCTCTTAGAGCGGGGCATCGATTCCCTCCTCGTCGAAGGGGGAGCCCACATTCACGGCGCCTTCGCCGCGGAGGGCCTCGTGGATCACGTCCTCGCCTACATTGCCCCGAAGTTTCTCGGACAGGGACTGCCCCCGGTCCTCGGGGAGTTCCCGGCGATGGAACTTCTGAATCATCACGGCTTTTCTGAGGTCATTCCCTTTGGGGAAGATCTCCTTCTCCACATTAGCCTCGACGACGAGAAGAGGAGGTTCTCCCATGTTTACGGGTATCGTTGAAGAACTGGGCACCCTCTCGGCGATGGAGAGTCTTCCCACGGGGGCACGGCTTCACATCTCCTGCTCTACGGTCCTCGAAGACGTCCACTTAGGGGACAGCATCGCCGTCGACGGGGTCTGCCTCACGGTGACCACCTTCTCCTCCACTGGCTTTTGTGCCGACGCCATGGCGGAGACCCTGCGCCGCAGCACCCTGGGGAAGAAGCGAGCCGGAGACATCTTACACCTGGAACGGGCCATGGCGGCTAACGGTCGCTTCGGAGGCCACTTCGTCCTTGGACACGTCGACGACACGGGACGCATCCTCTCCCTCCAAGAGGAGGGGTTCGCCACGAAGATGCGCATCGGCGCCTCTTCCGCCATCTTGGAGGGCATTGTGGAGAAGGCCTCGGTGGCCATCGACGGCGTGAGCCTCACGGTAATGGCCTTTGACCGTGAGAGTTTCACCGTGGGCCTCATCCCCCATACAAAAGAACACACCCACTTCTCCCGGGCCCGCCCTGGGGACTTGGTCAATCTCGAGACGGACATCTTGGGAAAATACGCACGAAAGATTCCCGCCACGAGCGGGCTCACCACGGAGGATCTCCTCCGCGCTGGATTTTAAGGAGGAGCTATGACTCACAATCTCACCCTCGCCCTCGAGGCCCTTCGCCAAGGTCGTCTCATCCTCGTCACCGACGACAAGGACCGGGAGAATGAAGGAGACCTCATCTGTGCCGCCGAGCACGCCACTCCAGAGAACCTCAACTTCATGGCCACCTACGGCCGCGGCCTCATCTGCATGCCCATGGAGGCGGAACTCGCGAAAAGACTCGACCTCCACCCGATGGTCTCGGAAAACACCGACCCCCACGCCACGGCCTTTACCGTCTCCATCGACCACGTCTCCAACTCCACGGGAATCTCCGCCTACGACCGCTCCGCCACGGCGATGGCCACCGTCAACGAGAAAACGACCCCCGAAGACTTCCGCCGCCCCGGGCACATGTTCCCCCTCGTCGCACGAGAGGGCGGGGTCCTCGTCCGGGGAGGCCACACCGAGGCCACGGTAGATCTCTGTCGCCTCGCCGGCCTTCGCCCCTGTGGCCTCTGCTGTGAAATCATGGCCGATGATGGCACCATGTTGACGGGACAGGGCCTCGAAGACTACGCCGCGGCCCACGGCCTCGTCCACGTCACCATCGCCGAACTCCAAGAACACCTGCGCAGTGACGCCTCTCGGGTCGAGGAGATTGCCGTCGCCCAGATGCCCACAAAACACGGTGTCTTCCGCGCCCACGGCTTCGTGGATCGCCTCACGGGAGAGCACCACGTCGCCCTCGTCAAAGGGGACCTCTCCGGCGACGAGCCGTTCTCTGTCGCCTTCACTCGGAGTGCCTCACCGGGGACACCTTCGGGTCCTTGCGCTGTGACTGCGGCGACCAATTCGCCAAGGCCATGGACGCAGTGGAGGAAAAGGGCCGAGGCCTCGTCCTCTACCTGCGCCAAGAGGGCCGGGGCATTGGCCTCATGAATAAACTTCGCGCCTACGTCCTCCAAGAACAGGGGATGGACACTCTAGACGCCAACCTCGCCCTGGGCTTTCCCGCCGACGGGAGAGACTACGCCGTCGCCGCCGCCATTCTGCGCCACTTGGGCGTAAGCTCCCTAAACCTCATGACCAACAATCCCGACAAGGTGGAACAGATCACCCGCTACGGCATCGACGTCGCCGAGCGCATCCCCATTGAAATCTGCCCCACCTGCCACGACCACGCCTACCTCCAGACGAAAAAGGAACGCATGGGCCACTCCCTCTTCCTCGTCGACGCCCCCGAGAAAGGACACACCGCATGAAACACTTAGAAGGCCACCTCCAGGCCCAAGACCAACGCATCGCCATCGTCGTCAGTCGCTTCAACTCCTTCATCACCGACCGCCTCGTGGAAGGGGCGGAAGATGCCCTCCTGCGCCACGGAGCCAAGGACGAGGACATCACCCTGGTGAAAGTCCCGGGAGCCTTTGAGATTCCCCTCATGGCAAAGCACCTCGCCGAGAGCAAAAACTACGACGCCATCATCTGCCTCGGCGCCGTGATTCGCGGAGCCACGAGTCACTATGAACTCGTCTCCTCGGAGGTGGCGAAGGGCATCGCCCAGGTGAGCCTCGAGACGAAGTGCCCCGTCATCTTTGGGGTCCTCACCACGGAAACCATTGAGCAGGCGGTGGAGCGCGCCGGCACCAAGGCGGGGAACAAAGGGGCCGAGGCAGCCATCTCCGCCATCGAAATGGTCAATCTCTTAAAGGGGTAACCCAAACAAGTTGAGAGAAAGAGGGGGGCACCCCTCTCTTTTTTTTGACCATTTTTTGAAAAAAGTCCGTAATTTTTTGAATCACAGTCTCTTCGATTCTCCAGTAAAATGAGAATGTCTATCACTGTAGAAAGAAAGAGGTTGAACTCTCTATGAAGAAACGTACACTTCTCGCCGTCACTCTCTCGGCGAGTCTCCTCGCCCCGACGCTTCCCGTCTGGGCTAGCGATATCTCGGGGCACTGGGCTCAAAAACCCATGGAAGATCTCATCGCCCGCGGGGTCTTGAAGGGAACCGCTCAGGATACATACGAGCCCAACCGCGCCGTCAACCGTCAAGAATTTGCGGCGATGCTCGCCCGCCTCTTCCCCTTGAAGAAGGCCGCCGACCTCTCGACCTATCGGGACATCAAGTCCTCGGACTGGGCCTATGAACCCCTCGCACTCGCCGTGGGAGAAGGGCTCCTCTCTGGGACCTCGACGACGACCCTCTCTCCAAAGGATGCCCTCACCCGCCAAGATGCGGCGGTGATTCTCTCTCGCCTCTTAAAGTCCACCGCGACTCCCGACGACCTCTCCCGCTTCTCCGACGCCTCGGAGGTGGCGGGGTATGCGAAGGAGGCCATGGGTCGGATGGTGACGGAGAAGATTCTCCAAGGCGACGGAGAGAGCCTCGCCCCGAAGCGCACCATCACCCGCGCCGAAGCGGCGAAGATGCTCCTTCTCGTGGACCAAAAGAAGGGCCCGGTGGCTCCCGTCGAGGCCCCGAAAAAGGCCCCCGAAACCCCGAAGGTAACCCCGGTTGCCAAGAAGCCTGCCATTGACGGGTACATCGTCGGCCTCTTGGCGCCGACTCCCACTCCCGCACCAAAGCCAGCCCCCGAGGCACCAAAACCCGCACCGGCTCCCGCTCCAATCACTCCTCCTAGGGAAGAAGATAAGGACAAGGACCCCACTCCAATCGCTCCCCCTAGGGAAGAAGATAAGGACAAGGACCCCGCTCCAAATCCATCCCCTCAAGAAGACCCTAAAGTCATCTTTGAGGAAGAGACAAAAATCCACGATCTGGGATGGGCACAATACGTCAGCCTTCGATTCACCGAAGGTTCTCTCAAAGATCATCGCATCTTTGTCGATGGCACCGACGTCACAGATGCGGTGACGCCCATCTCCGACGATGGAAACCTCGCCAAGTGGGAGCTGAGCCACCTCCAACCGAAAACGCTCCGTGTCGTGCGGAACCAGGACGGAGCCGTACAGGAAAAAACTCTTTCCGACAATCCCAATCCAACCCCTGCAACCCTACGCATCGATACGGATCCCTATCTCATCCTTGGACACGGACCCATTCCCGTATGGGACTACCATCTCACGAACTATGATGACCAAGGATTTGCACGGGTGCATCCGAAGAAGACCACCTTCGACGTCTTCCACAGTGAAAAACTGCGTGCAGATGCTCCCGCCCCCTTCTATGCCCCAGATGCCATCCTCGATGAACACGGCAGTGGCACCGTTGAAGTTCTCTTCTCCATCGGCAGTCCCGTAGAGCGCGCATGGTTCGATGGGATTGAAGAACGTGAACAGAGCGTCGCCCTCTTAGAGCAGGGTCCCGAACGTCGTGTCCTCTCTCCGAAACTCGCATTTTCCAAAGACATCACGACCCACCACAATCACGAAGTTGGGCGCATTCGAGTCTCGGTGCCCCAGACCAATATGCGCAATGCAGGCCGCTATGTCTTAAGAATTGCTTCGACCTCTCATCAAAGTGCCTTCGTCCCAATCCACGTCCTCAACCATGAGACCTTTACCCTCCAGCAAAAGGGAAGTGGACGCATTGAGAGTGGCGATCGCATTCGGTTCCGTGTGGAAGGACTCACCTATGGCGCCACCTTCCCCATTGAAAAAGTCCTTCTCATCGATCCCGAGGGAACTTCTCACAACTTGAGAAAGATTGACGATTACTATCTCCTCTCCGATGTTCTCGTCCTCTATAACGACGATACAACCCCCGAGGGACGAAACAATATCCCTCTCAAGGGAACCTACACCCTCAAGGTCTATGCCACTGGCTATCAAGAAGTGTCCACCCAGTTTCGCGTCGTAAGTGGAAAGGAGCCCTCCGAGAGAAGAACGGCTCCTCGCGTCGATGCCATGACTCGTGCCACCTCCATCGGCGTCACCCCAAGTCCCGACGGATCTGGCGGTGGTACCGTCGCCATGAGTGCAGATCTCGCCTTCTCTGGAGATCTCATTGCCAACGCAAAGATTCTCAACGCTCTCGGTTATCAAGATGAGCACGCCAAATCGATTTCTGCACGATTTGACAGTCTCTCCCTCGATCGGGTCTACGCAAAGACGATGAAGGATGCCTATGACTGGACGAGCTACGTCGATGCCGTCCAACAAGCCGCCATCGGTGGTGTCTATCTTCCCTTCGCCGACTACGCTCCCACGGGACGTGTCACCTCGAACCCCCATGCCTTTAAGGAAGTCCTTGAGGACAATCTCTTAGGGGAAGTGCAATACTCCCATGACCGTGGCGTGGAGCCACCCTTGGTCTATGGCCTTCGCGATGGAGAAAAAACTTCCACCTTCCCAGAAGGTGAAGATCTCGTCTTTGAAACCGTCGATTCCGAGTATTTCTCGCACCTGAGTTCTATTGAGGTCTCTGGGACACCCATGCCCTTGCAGGATGGAGACTACCAGATTGAAGGAAATCGCCTCACCATCAAGGAAGAGGCCATCGGATTCGGACTTTTAGAATTCACGCTCAAAGCCGATGGGTACCGCCCCTTGCGCTTTAATGTGGACCATGCGAAGAATCTCGAGTCCATCAAACTCGTCCCCGATAAAGCCGCCTATGTCGCAGGCTCCGATCGGGTGAGCATTCGCATCGAAGGGAGCAAAGGAGATTTCCTCTCCCACCTCAAATCCATCACTCTACGCTCCCCCTCTGAGGGCACGATTCAGATCTATGATGCGAAAACCGGTGGGACTGGCGGCAATCGATACTACACCTCCACGGGCACAGCCATTACCATCATGGAGGGATACTTTGACCGGCCTGGAACCTATGAGATCACCATCGACGCCGAGCACTATGGCGCTCGATCCGTATCGGTTCTCGTAAATCGCGACCGTCAAGATGCTCCCAATACAAACCCCACGGTGAAGCGCGAAGGTGAACTCTACGTCCTCGATTTCGAATCTTCCAATGAGATGAAATCCTGGCTTCACTCCATTGAAAAACTCTCTGTCAATGGCCGCGCCTATGAATGGGAAACCAGTTCTGATAAAGTGACCACCTCAAGTTTTAATTACCAACCTCGCGTGTACAACGGCTACACCATCCTCCTCGGTGGCGGCGCCCTCGTCCCAGGGGAAAAGAATACGGTGACCATCACCGGACGTGGCAACAAGCCCTTTGACGTGGTCCTTTCCGTCGACGAATCCAAGACGGATCCCAATCCTACAACAGAACCTAAAGAAAAGCCTGAAGCACCGAAGGAAAAACCCATCCCTACCTCCCTCGCTTGGTCGAAATCCCCTCAATCCTATGATGGACTGCAGGTATGGTGGAGTAGAACTGGTGCAAAGGCGGACGTTACAGAGTATCTCGATCATCTCACATCGGTGACTCTCAATGGCGTCACCTACACGGAGAGCGACGGCAATCCCTTTGGTCCTTCTGAGAACCACTACTATCTCTACAACAGAACCAGTCAATATATGGAATTTGACACGGATTCCGCCTACAAGAGAGGACAGGAAAATGTCATTGTTCTCAAGGCTGAGGGCTATGCCCCTTGGACCATTCGCATCGCCTCTGATGGAACAGTCTCCTACCAATAAAAAAAGAGCCTACGGGCTCTTTTTTTGTGCCTTGAGAAAGTCCTCGATGGCGGCGGCGAAGAACTCCTCTTGGTGTTCATTTAAGAGATGCCCCGCCCCGGGAACCCAGCGCAGGGTCGAGGAGGGAATCTCTCGATGAAGAATCATCGCATTTTTTCGCGCCGGCGCGTCCCGGGTGCCGCAGAGGATGAGGGTGGGGACCTCGATGGTGGAGAGGACGTCGAGGACGCAGAAGTCCTCGAAGCTCTTCACAAAGCCGTGGAAATTCTTCCGGGAGAGGCCGAGGCGGACATAGAGTCCCTTGGGACCGAGGCCACTCATGAGTTGAAGGGCCTTTTGCCCCGAGTGGTGCCGAAGGTCTACATGGGCTCCTGAGAGGACGAGACCCTTCACCGACTCCGGCGGGTCTCTCATGATTTCCAAAGCGACCATGGCCCCAAGGGAGAGGCCCACGAGGAGCACCTCCTCTTCTTCAAGGATGAGGCGGCGGCGCAGGTGGTTCGCCAAGATAAAGAGGCTCGGCGGGTAGCGATAAAGGTGGGTCAGCTCCCAGGCCTCGCTCTCAAGACTAAGCCTCTCGCGCACCCCATCCCAGTGAAAGGCCTTTTGTCCCAGGCCGTGGAGAAAGATGGCTTTCATCATGGAAAAAAGAACCGGAGGACCCGGTTCTCATCGTCTCTGTCCCAGTTGGAGCAGGGACTTTTTCAAATCTTCTTCGATGCGGCGAATCTCCACTTCCGCCTCTTGACGACGCTTGCGCCCATCGGCTTGAATCTGTTGGACTTCCGTCAAGGCGTTGATGAGTTCCTCGTTGGTGTGGCGCAAGGTCTCCACGTCGACGATGGATTCCTCGGCGGCGCGTGCCGTCTCCACCGTGCTCTGATGAAGGGCCTCGGCGTTTTTCCGGAGCAGATCGTTGGTAAGGCCCGTGACGAGCTGTTGGGCCCGGGCGGCCTCTCCCGTGTGAAGGGCCCCAAGGGCGAGGACCATCTGACTCTTCCAGAGGGGAATGGTGTTCACCAAGGTGGATTGAATCTTCTCCACCATCACCGCATTGGAGGCCTGAAGCATCCGAATCTGGGGCGCCATCTGAAGGCTCACCGTCCTCGTCAGTTCCAGGTCGTGGAGCTTCTTCTCGAAGCGATTCATGGCGTCGGCAAAGTCTCTCGCCTCTTGAATCGCCAAGGTGTCCGTCGCCTGATTCGCCTTGGCCTCAAGGGCGGGAAGCTCCTCATTTCTCGCCTTCTCGAGGCGCTTCTTTCCCGCCATGATGTACATGGTGAGCTCCTTGTGGTAGGAGGCGTTTAACTCGTACATCTCGTCGAAGGTGGCCACATCGCGCATGAGGGTAATCTGGTGATTCTCAAGGTTTCTCGCAATGGTCTCCACATTGGCCTCTGCCTTGGCGTACTTCGCCTTGATGCCTAGGGCCTTATTGGCACTTCGCTTAAAGAAGCCCTTGATTCCCTTTTCCCCTTCGAGGTCGAAGCTCTTCAGCTCCGTGACCACGTCTCCCAAGAGGTCCCCGATGGCGCCGAGGTCCTTGGTGCGCACACTCTCCAAGGTCTTCTCCGAGAAGGAGGCGATGCGGCCCTGGGCTCCGGAGCCGTATTCCAAGACGTGTTTCGAATCCAAGAGGTTGATCGTCTCGGCAAAGGCCGCCACTTGACGTTCCTCTTCCGGAGTCAAGAGGGCCTGTTTCTCCTCCTGATAGAGAGAGACTTCCTTCTCTTCCGGCTTTTCGTCTTCAGGTAAGGTCAGTTGAATCTCACGCATCGTCTCGTCCTTTCTCAAAGGGATGATCTTCCATCAATCCGTCGCGTTTCATCATCATCTCAAGGGCTCTGAGGTCCCGCTTTGCGTCGCTGCCCACTTCACTGTGAATGTCTTCCACCATGGTGCGGAAGGCTTTTTCCACCACCAAGAGGCCTCGGCGAATCTCCTCGAGGGACTTTTTCGCAGAACTCGTCTCTTGCCAAGCGAGATCCCGTGCCCCTTCGGCGAGTTTCTTCGCAGTGGGGAGGTACTGCTCCTCAAAATGGACATAGGCCGCCGGGTTGGTCTTCTCCCTCTGGGCGACAATGACCTCCCCAAGGCCGATGATGCGGCGCAAGATTTTCCCATCTTGGGGGGCTAAGTCCCCTTCGAGGACCTCGAGGTGGGAGAGAATCTTGGCGCAAGGATCCTCCTCTTTCCGCTCCTCGTGAGAGGGGGCTGTCCTGTCTTCGAGGACGGGATCCGCGGTCTTCTCAAGGGGTGTCTTGTGAAGTTTTCGGTAGAGGGAGAAGGTCTGGCGGTCCAGCAAAAAGAGCTGGCTGTCCTCGACGAGATAGCCTTCGGGGAAGATGCGCTGAGAAATCCCCCAGCGCAAGTCCTTCACCACCGTCTCCTCCTTCTTCCCCACAGAGAGGGCCAAGTCCTTCACCGTCGCCACCGTCTCTGGAAGGATTGTAGAGATGTAGCGGTGGATACGAAGGGCCCGTTGAGAGCGCAGCCAAACCGCGAGGGCATAGAGAAGAGCGGGGCCCCAGAGGACGATGCTCTCTGTCCCAGTGAAGAAAAAGTAGAGGCCGAAGAGGAGAATCCAGAGGGGAAATTTCTCCTTCTTCTGAAGGATGTGCCACGCCACGGCACTCGCCACGAGATTCTCTTGTGCGCGAGCCTCTTGCAAGAGGCTCACAATCTCTTTGGTCCTGGCCAAGTCGCCATGGTCACTCACCGTCGTTCTCCTTTCCAAAGTCCCGTCCCAAGAGGCCGTCTTGGCGCATCATCGTCTCCATGACGTGCATGTCCGCCCGGGCATCGGTGCGAATGCGGCTCGACAAATCGTCGAGGACCCCACGAAAGGCGGTGATCACCGTATCCAGTCCCTTGGTTATCTCCTTGCGGGTTTCTCGGGCCACATCGCTATCGGCACCACAGAGTTCCCGGTGACGGCGCAAGAGTTGCAAGAGGGTGGGCAGGTAGTAGGTCTCGAAGCGGCGCAGACTCTCCTCGGTCTCTGGGTGCTCGTCCCGGAAACGGAAGATGGCCTCGACGAGGCGGCGAATCGTCGCCACCTTCTCCCGGTCCTCTCCTTGAAAGTCCTTCTCCAAGAGGTCCAGGTCCTTGAAGAAGTCCTCACGAGCCAGGCGCTCCTCCTGTTTTTCTGTGGTCTCGGGAAGGACGTCTTGCTTCTTCCCGGTGAGGACCTGGCCTTGGTGTTGATTCACATAGACCCGGTAGGTCTCTCGGTCCAAGAGGAAGATGCTGTCCCCCTCGACGAGGCGGGCCTCCTTAAAGATTTCACGCTTGAGGGCGAAGCGCACGTCTTCGACGACCTTCATCTCCGAAACTCCCGCGGCGAGGGCCAAGTCCCGCACCGCCACCACGGTCCCGGCACCGAGTTCTCGCAAGTAACGGCGAATCCGCACCCCGCGAGCTTTGAGGCTTCGTCCGTAGAAGAAGCCGCCGACGCCTCCTCCCACCCCGAGAAGTGCGAGGATGGAGAGGGACAAAAAGGCGAGGGGCGAGACGCTGATTATGCCGTCGATGATGATGCCGAGCTCACAGAAGAGGACGAAGGCGGTCCAGGCCACGCTAAAGATCATCCAGACCATGCCCTCGCCGTTGTCGATGCGGCGGCGGTTCACAAGACGAGGGTCCTCTGCGGGAAGGAGATGGGAAGGACCCCGTCCCATGCGCATGGAGAGGGCATCGAGGCCTCGGCTCGTCAAATCGAGAAGGGTACTCGCCCCTGCGCGAAAGACCTTCTCCGCCTGTTCCTTCATTTCCCTGTAACCATCTTGACGTTCATCCATGCCCTCACCCTTTCTGTTCCGATTTATTACTATTATACCCTAGCTTTTCCCCAAAAAACAGAAGGAAGCCCCTCAGAGGCTTCCTTAGAAAAGAATTAGAATACGTGTCGAAAAAATGACAAGACGAGTTTGAGACCGTAAAAGAGGATGATGCATCCGCTGATGCGGTTAATCCAGAGAAGGACCTTCTCATCGAGGCGATGGCGCAAAAAGGAAATCACAAGGGAAAGCCCCGTAAACCAGAGTAGTGACGCGCTCATGACTCCGGCGATGAACTCCCCGTCGGTTCCCGGGGGAAGACTCGCACGAAAGGCGCCGATAAACATGGTCCCATCGATGAGGGCCTGGGGATTCGCCCAGGTGACCACACAGGCCGAGGAGATGATCTTCCAAAGGCCCAGGTGCTTGACCTCGGTGTCCCCCAAGGGATCGGGCTTGCTCCGTAAGAGGGAGAATCCAATCCAGAGGACCACCAAACTCCCAAGGCCCAAGATGACCTTCTCGAGGATGGGAATCTTCGCCATGAGAAGCCCCGCCCCAAAGAAACAGGCCAGCGCCAAGGAGATGTCGAAAAACACCACGATGAGTGCCGTCAAGAGGCCCCACTTCCGCCGACGGGTCAGGGCCTGATTGATGACGAAGATGTTTTGCATCCCAATGGGGGCCACATAGGCGAGGCCCGCCGAGAGTCCTTGGAGATAGACGTTCATTCTGCCTTCAGACGCTGGGCCACCTTTTCAGCGACAAAGGTCGCCACGTCTTCGGCGAAGGTCCCTGCGCCAAATCCTGCGTCGTAACCCAGTTCCTTGGCCAGTTCGTGGTTAATGCGAGGTCCGCCGCAGCAAAGGAGCACCTTGTCCCGGATGCCTTCCGCTTCCACGAGTTCCACAAGTTCCGTAAGGTTCGGGATGTGGGCGTCCTTTTGGGTGACGACTTGGGAGACGAGGATGGCATCGGCGTTCATCTCAATGGCCTTGGCGACGAGCTCTTCGTTGGGGACTTGAGAGCCCATGTTGAGGGCCTCGATCCCTTCGTACCGCTCGAGTCCATAGTGACCCGCAAAGCCCTTCATGTTCATGATGGCATCGATGCCGACGGTGTGGGCGTCGGTTCCCGTGCAAGCGCCGACGATGACGAGGTCGCGGCCGATGTTTTCACGGATGAGATCTTCCACTTCTTCCCGAGAGAGGACGTCCACGTCCACCTTGGGAACGACGATCTTCGTGAAGTCGATGGTCACAGGCATCTTCGCATAGACGATGAAGTAGGTGTATCCAATCCCAAGGTCCTTGGAGTAGATGACACTCGGGTCTTGGAAGCCCTGTTTCAAGACGATCTGCTTCGCTGCTTCCGTGGCCTCAAGGCCTGCGGGGACGGGGAGGGTGAAGGACATCTGCACCATGCCGTCGTTTAAGGCGTCGCCGTAGGGTTTGATGGCGGTGAGATCGACTTCTTCCGCTTCCAGACGATTGTTCGTGTTCAGTTTCATTCCTGCGGTCATGCTCTGTCACCTCCCAACATGAGGG
This sequence comes from Bacillota bacterium, assembly GCA_023442775.1. Lineage (GTDB taxonomy): Bacteria > Bacillota > Clostridia > Tissierellales > Peptoniphilaceae > JAEZXH01. The sequence continues at coordinate 7,455 of JAEZXH010000002.1, read as the reverse complement.
GAATAAAGGGATTGAAGTACCCTTCTGCCTTCTTCGTGACCCCTTCGAGGCCCTTACCGCCGTCGCGGGCGCGCTTGACGCCGCCGAACTTTCCTTCTTCGATGGTCTTAAAGATGCCGTCTTCTTCGATTTGCGCCAAGAGTTCGTCTGCCTTCTCCATGACTTCTCGAGCACGACATTCCATGATTCCACCGGATTTGAATTCCAAGTCGTCGCCCAAGTGCTTGCAGTTGTTGAAGATGTATTGGGCGTTCTCAATGGAGAGGTAGCGGTCGTGGAGGTGAGGGGTGTGGACGGCTTCGGTGAGCATCCCCAGGAGCTGGAGTCCTTGGTGGGTCATGATGGAGACCAGGTTAAACATCGCGTCTTGGATGTGGCCACGCATGATGTTGCCCGTCATGAACTTCGTGGGTGGCATGTACTTCAAGGGTGCCTTCGGGAAGATTTGACGTGCCATCTGAGCTTGGGCGAGTTCGAAGAGGAACCCGTCGGTGACCTCCGGATCCATTTCGAAGCAGTGGCCAAGACCCATCTGTTCCTCGGGAAGTCCCGCCTTCAAGGCGAACTGTTCATTCATGTATTGGCTGGCGAGGACGGTGTGAGCCTCTTCCACGGCGTCGGCGGTGGTGAGGTAGTTGTCTTCCCCAGTGTTGATGATGATGCCCACATAGCCGTTGATGATCCGAGAGAAGTATTGGTCCACCAAGGTGCGCTGCATGTTGATGTCGCGGAACAAGATGCCATAGAGGGCATCATTGAGCATGACGTCGAGGCGTTCCATGGCTCCCATGGCGGCGATTTCTGGCATACACAGACCCGAGCAGTAGTTGCACAGGCGGATGTAACGACCCACTTCTTCTCCCACTTCGTCGAGGGCCTTGCGCATGAGGCGGAAGTTCTCTTGGGTGGCGTAGGTACCGCCGAATCCTCCCGTGGGAGCACTGTAGGGCACGAAGTCCAAGAGGGATTGGCCGGTGGTGCGGATGACGGCGATGATGTCCGCCCCTTGGCGCGCTGCGGCCTTGGCTTGGACGATGTCCTCGTAGATGTTGCCCGTGGCGACGATGACGTAGAGATAGGGACGATCCCCTTCTCCCAAGGTCTTCAAGTACTCGTTTCTCTTGTCTCGCGCCGCGTCGACGACCTTCATCCGTTCCTTGGCGAGGGCGTCAATGACTTCGCGAATCTCTTCCTCGTCGTGGCGGGGAAGACTTAAGAGGTCGAGGTTTCCCTGGGCGATGTCCTCGGCGATTTCTTGAGGACTCATTCCCGTTTCCACCATGGCATTTCCCAGCCAGTAGGAGACCCCACGGCCGAGTTCGCCGGCGGCGTGAATCTGGTTGACGACCACATTGGGCATGGGCACGTCAAGATCGTCTTGTCCGTCGATGCCGAAGAGGCGAAGAATGGCCCGCTCCGTGGCGACGGTGGTGTGTTGGTCGATGAACTCCTGGACCTGTTCGGCGATGCGTTTTGCCGAGGCGCGGGAGGAGTCCATGACGCTTTGGTCAAGATTTAATTTCCCCATAGTTTCACCATCCCTTAAGGTTGGTCTCTTCCGCACGAGAGAGGACCTCGGGGGAGAGCCCCATAATCCTCGCGATGGCAATGGCGTCCTTCGGGACCTTCGTGTCCTTCGAGACCTCGACGAGGCGATAGTCCATCATGCGGTTTAATAGCGATAGTCTGTCTTCAAAACTCGACACGTCAAACTCGTCGAAGTTGACGTGGCCCAGCCCCGTGACTTGGAGGTGGCGCACGCCCTCTTCTTCGGTGATGCGGTCAAAGTGGGTGGTCAAGAGGGTGATGGAAGCGCGATGGCGCAAATCGTCGACGATGGCCCGGCTAATGGCATAGCCCTCTCTTGGGTTCGTGCCCCGCGCCAATTCGTCGATGAGGATGAGCCCCGGCTCGTCGGCGACCTTCATCGCATCGGCGACCATGCGAATCTCCCCGCCAAAGGTGGAGAGGCCACTGTCCGTGGACTGCATGTCCCCGATGGAGGTCTTGATATGGGAGAGAAGGCCGAGGCCCATGGACTTCGCCGGGACGAAGAGTCCCATCTGGGCCATGAGGGCCAAGAGCCCCGTGAGCTTCAGACTAATGGTCTTTCCCCCCATGTTCGCCCCGGTGATGCAGGTAACTCCCGAGGTGAGGTGAAGGCTTATCGGAGTAAAGGAGAGGTCCTTTTCCTTGAGGGCCGCTTCGATCTTCGGGTGGCGTCCCTCGTCGATGAAAATCCCCACGTCATCGCAAATCTCAGGCTTGACCGCCTCCATCTCCAGGGCCATTCTCGCCTTGGCAATGTCCAGATCGAGGCGGCCCAAGGCGTGAATGTTGTGAAAGAGCTCCTTCTTGTACTTGCCCACTTCCTTCGAAATCTCGCCGCGGATGCGACGCTCCTCCGCCTCTTCCGCCTCTTTGAGTCGCTCCACCTCTTCGGTGAGCTCTTGAATCTCTTCGGGCAGGCGCAGGGAGAAGATGAGGTGGGAGTAGGTTTCCGATTGGAAACGAAGGGCTCCGCAGGCCTCGAGGCGATTCTTCATCTCCTCGTCCGCCTTGGGACAGAGGAGGGTGTTGTCGGCGCCAAGGCGTATGTCAAAATCCTCGCGCAGTCTCTTTTTCAGGTCCCTGATGCCGCGGCGCATGCGATTTTCCGCGTCGGCGCGCTGGCCACGAACCTGGGCGATGCGCAAGGAATAGGTGTCGTAGATGTAAAAACTGTCTTCTCTGGACTTTTTGGGATTGAAGAGGCGCCAGAGTTCCTCGAGGCCCACAAGGGCCATGTCGTCTTCCATAGGAAGATTGGATTCCTCGGCGAGGCGAGAAATCTTGTCAAAGAGCCCCACCAGGGCCTTGACTTCAAAGAGTTCTACCTCGGAGAGGATTGCCCCATCCTTCGCCCGAGAGATGGTCGTCCTCAGTTCCTTGGCCTCGGAGAGGAGGTGGAGAAGATCCTTCAATCGGTCGGTCTCTTTGCACCATGTGACGAGGCGCTCCAAGGAGTCGAGGCGACGGCGAAGGAACTCCTCCGTCCCTCGAGGATAGGGCTTTAAGGCCTTTTTGTATTCCAGTCCATAGGGACTTTTTGGCCGTAGACGACGAAGGCACCAGCTCAAGTCCAGTGCCTCATCCAAGGTTTTTACGTCAATCACTGTCCACCTCCCATCATCACATCATAGACGGGAATCCCTGGGATGGCCTTCGCCATCTCCTCGCGAAAGAGGAAGGGGTCGAAGCGGTAGCCCTGGGTGGCGTAGGGGTTCACCGTCACCGCCACGAGGGGGGTGCGATGATGGACCACAATGTCCATCCCACGGCGCAAGAGGCGCAGATAGGTGATGCGTTCAATGAAGACCTTCGTCCCATCGGAGACCACAATCGAAATCCCTTGGAAATTTCCCGTGGCTTGGAGAAATTCCTCGAGAACCCGATCGGTGAGTGCTCCTGAAACGACGAGGTACTTCGTATGTTCATCGACGGCCTCGCCGAGGCGGCGCCCTGCCCCGAGACTTGTCTTTAAGGTAATCTCGTGAAAGGTGCCGTCATCATCGATGGTGCCATAGCGCCCTTCTTTGAAGAGGAGCTCGGTGAGCGGGCGATGCTCCTCAAGGGCGGGAAGATTTAAGAGACGGGCGACGTGAGCAGTCTTTTCGATCACCGTCTCCATGGAGCGGTCGACGCTGGCTCCCGCCGCGAGAATTGCCGAGCTGCAAATCTCGGGGGCGGCGGAGGTGCGTCGGTCTATGGCGCCATCGACGATGGCGAGATCTGCGCCGAGTTCTCTCATCCTCTCGATGAGGATGCGGGTCTCGGCAAGGGTTTGGGGTCCAGAGATTTGTACGTTGCCATCGTAGCGCACACGTCCGATGATCACGTCTCCAAGGGGGGTGGCGTAAGGGGTGATCTCTAAGATCTCCACCACCGCCTCAGAGAGTTCCAGAAGGCGCGTTGTCGTGGCGACGAGGGAGCCGGCGACCATGAATATCGTCGGCTTCTCCGTCTCTGTGACGACGTCGATGCGTTCCCCATCGCGTCCAATGCTTGTCAGGCCTACACAGACTTCTTCCTCCTCGGCTTCTGCGAGTAGGGCATTTAAGGTCACGGTCTTGCCCGAGTTCTTACTCATCCCGATGATGGCGACACTCCCGTGGCCTCTCAGGCGTTCGAGCAAGGCCATGATCTCAGTGTTGGTTGCGTTGTTTACGACGCAGGTTCGCGGGTTCGAAGGCGCGGACGTCTTCACCCTTTAAGAGTTCACTGATGCCGTCGTCAGCTTCCGCTTCGGTGTAGAAGGGATCTTCCTCGACGATGTAGTTCGGTTCGGTGTAGGTAGTGATAACGCCTTCGTAGTTTCTGAGGCAGATCTTCGTCGGCGATTGAGAAATGATGTATTGCGGCATGACCGGCGTCTTTCCTCCACCACCAGGAGCGTCCACGACGAAGGTGGGCACGCAGTAGCCCGAGGTGTGTCCGCGGAGGCCTTCGATGATTTCAATCCCCTTGGCCACCTTGGTGCGGAAGTGTTCAATCCCCATGGAGAGGTCGCACTGGTAGATGTAGTAGGGACGGACGCGAATCTTGACGAGCTCGTGGACGAGTTTTCTCATGGTGCGCACGGAGTCGTTGATGCCGCGAAGAAGGACGGATTGGTTCCCGAGGGGAATCCCGGCGTCGGCGAGTTTGCGGCAGGCTTCGGCACTGGCGGGGGTGATTTCGTTGGGATGGTTGAAGTGGGTGTTGAGCCAAATCGGATGGTACTTCTTGAGCATATTCACCAAGTCGTCGGTAATCCGTTGTGGGCAGACGACGGGAGTACGGCTTCCGATCCGGATGATTTCCACGTGGTCGATCTTGCGCAGCTCGGAGATGATGTACTCGAGGCGCTCGTCGCTGACGAGAAGGGCATCCCCACCGGAGAGGAGGACGTCGCGGACCACGGGAGTGTTGCGGATGTATTCGATGCAGGCATCGATGCGGTCCTTGGACACGCCGGAGTCATGGCTTCCTGCAAAACGACGACGGGTGCAGTGACGGCAATACATCGAGCACATGTCGGTGATGAGGAAGAGGACGCGGTCGGGATAGCGGTGGGTCAGACCCGGAACGGGAGAGTCCTCATCTTCGTGAAGAGGGTCTTCCAAGTCAGAGCCTGCGATGTGGGTCTCGACAATCGAGGGGATGGCCTGCATGCGCACCGGATCCTTGGGATCGTTGGGGTCGATGAGGCTGGCGTAGTAGGGAGTGATCCCCATGCGGAATTTGTTAAGTACTTGTTGAATCTCTTCGCGTTCCTTCGCGTCGACGTCGAAGATTTGAGCGAGGGTGTCAACGTCGGTGATGCGGTTTCTGACTTGCCATTGCCAGTCGTTCCACTGTTCTTCGGTAACGTCTTTCCAAAGTGGGATTTCGCGATAGTCTCTCATGGTTTCCTCCAAAAATCAGGTGAAGAGTTTTTCGTAGAGTGCACGTAGGGGTGCGCATTCGCGCATGATTTCCAAGGTGATGGCGGCGTGACCCTTGGTGTAGCCGTTTCCGATCATCATGTTCACGTCCTTGCCCACGCCTTCGGCACCGAGAGCGGCTTTGGTAAAGCTGGTGGCCATGCTGAAGAAGTAGACGAGTCCGTCGTCCTTCGTGGCGAGGATCGAGGCCATTTCCGTGTTTTCCACGTTGACGCAGTTGATGACCACGTCGCAGAGTTCGCCGTTGGTGGCATCTTCAATCTTTTCGAGCATGTCCACGGCGTCGGTGGCATCGGCTTCGATGAGGACGTCGGCGAGGTTCATCTCACGGATTTCGTCGAAGCGGGTGTTGTCGTAGTTGACGCAGATGACCTTCCCCGTGGGGCCGACGCGGCGCTTCGCTTCGTAGAGGCAGAGCATGCCGGCTTTTCCCGGGCCGCCGATGACGCAGACCGTGTCGCCAAACTTGGCAATCTTTGCAGTTTGTGCTGGAGCTCCGCAGACGTCAAGGACCGAGAGGACAAGGTTTTCGTGAAGATCTCCAGGAATCTTAGCGTAGATGCCCGATTCAAAGAGGATGGCCTCTCCTTCGATGTCCACTTGGTCGATCTCGGGGCGAATTTCCTTGATCTTGTCGATGCGAAGAGGGGTCAAGGACAGGGATACGAGGGTGGCAATCTTGTCGCCGACTTCGAGATCGGTCTTGCCTTGAAGGGCGGGTCCAATCTCCTTGACCGTACCGATGAGCATGCCGCCGGAACCGGTGACCGGATTTTGGTGCTTGCCTCGTTCTGCGACGATGCCAAGGATGATTTCCTCCGTCTTCGCAAGATCTTTCTCCGCCTGGTTGTAAATTTGCGTGAAGCTGGCGGAGTCGATGTTCAAGGTTTGGACGTCGATGAGGATCTCATTGTCATAGATCTCCATGGTGTTGTCCACCTTGAGGGCGGGCTGTGGCAGGACTCCCACCGGGGTAATGACCCGGTGGGTGCCGTAGCGGTTTCCTTTCTTCATAGTGTCTCCTTTCTTTTGGACGATTTAGTCAATGTCCATCTTTTTCAAATCCTCGGGGACGATGATGGCGCAGCCCGTCGCCTCCTGGACTTCTTCCAAGGTCATTTCTGGGTTGATTTCCCGAATCTCGATGCCCTTCTCGGTAATCTTGAAGACGCCATACTCGGTGATGATCATATCGACAACACCAGCTCCCGTCAGGGGCAGGGTGCATTGTTTCAAAATCTTGTGCTCACCCTTTTGGGTGTGCTCCATGGCGACGATGACGTGGCGCGCGCCGGCGACGAGGTCCATGGCCCCGCCCATGCCGGGAACGAGTTTTCCGGGAATCATGTAGTTGGCGATATTTCCCTTTTCATCGACTTGCAAGGAGCCGAGGACGGTGTAGTCCAAGTGGCCGCCGCGGATGATGCCAAAGGAGACATCACTTCCGAAGAAGGCGCCATAGGGACGAATGGAGGAAGGAGTTCCTCCGGCGGTGGTGATGTAGGGATTCTCTTCCCCGGGAGCGGGTGCAGGACCTGCGCCAGTAAAGCCGTTTTCCGAGTGGAAGACGACGTGGACGTCATCGGGGACGTAGTTGGCGACGAGGGTGGGAAGACCAATCCCCAAGTTCACCACGTCTCCATCGGAGAATTCCTTGGCGACACGACGTGCAATGAATTCCTTGATTTGTTGCTTATCCATCAATTTCGCCTCCATCTACGATATAGTCCACGAGGATGCCGGGAGTGACCACTTCATTTTGGTCGATCTCTCCCACTTCCACGATCTCATCAGCTTCGACGATGACCGTATCACAGGCAAAGGCCATGATGTTGTTGAAATTCACCGTCGACCCATCGTACTTGAGGTTTCCGAATTTATCCACCCAGCGGGCATTCAAGAGGGCCACGTCTCCGTGAAGGGCTTCTTCGAGGATGTATCTCTTGCCCTGCACTTCGATGACTTGCTTTCCCTCTTCGATTTCTGCTAC
>JAEZXH010000021.1 GCA_023442775.1 Bacillota bacterium | reverse complement strand
GATTTCACAGATGACACGCATTACCGCCTACGAACCCTTTACGCCCAATAATTCCGGACAACGCTCGCCCCCTACGTATTACCGCGGCTGCTGGCACGTAGTTAGCCGGGGCTTTCTTCTATGGTACTGTCATTATCTTCCCATAGGACAGAGCTTTACGAAACGAATCCCTTCTTCGCTCACGCGGCGTCGCTGCATCAGAGTTCCCTCCATTGTGCAATATCCCCCACTGCTGCCTCCCGTAGGAGTTTGGGCCGTGTCTCAGTCCCAATGTGGCCGTTCACCCTCTCAGGCCGGCTACCCATCGTCGCCTTGGTGGGCCGTTACCCCGCCAACTAGCTAATGGGCCGCGAGTCCATCTCTCACCGCTAAATCACTTTGGTTTCTCGTTCATGCGATCAAGAAACATTATGGGGTATTAATCCCGGTTTCCCGAGGCTATCCCCCTGTGAGAGGCAGGTTACTCACGTGTTACTCACCCGTCCGCCGCTAATCCTGCTTTACGTCACCCCGAAGGGATCTGTGAAGCGTTCATCGCTCGACTTGCATGTGTTAGGCGCGCCGCCAGCGTTCGTCCTGAGCCAGGATCAAACTCTCAATAAAAAAGTTTCTGACTCGGATAACACTTGACTTATCCGCATTTTAAGCTTAAAGCTTTTTTGGTTCGTTGTTTCTTACACTATGCACTTGTCATGGTGCGCTACGTGATTCGTAGCTTTTTCATTATATCACCGTCAAACGTTTCGTGTCAACACTTTTTTGTGTTTTCTTTGAAGTTTTTCGGCGGCTGTCGTAGTGACAACTCGTTTATTATACGCGGTTTCACTTTTTCTTGTCAAGGGCTTTTGGAAATTCTTTGGAAGATTTTTTCTGTGCTCTTGATGACAGCTTCTCTAGTATACGTGGTTTCTTTTCCTCTGTCAACGACTTTTGCAAAAAAAGAGCACAGACATCTGCGCTCCTTTTCTTCTTCTATTGAAGGGTGTAGTTCTTCGACGCCTTGAGGCCCAAGAGCAAGGTGCTCACGTTGTGAGCAGTAGCGGTGAGTCCAGGACTTGCAACTCCTGCAATTCCCAGGGCGAGGAGAAGGGTATTAAAGGCCACGATCTCGTGGTAGTTCTTCTCGATGCGTGCATTCATCGCCGTGCCGAGTTTTCGAAGTCTTGGAATGGCGGCGAGGCTATCGGGTTCCATGACGATGTCCGCCACGTCCTTGGCGAGATCCGAGGAGTCCTTCATCGAGAGGCTGACGTCGGCGAGGGCGAGGGCGACGGAGTCGTTCATCCCATCTCCCACCATGGCGACGGTACGCCCTTTCTCCTTCTCTCTTCGCAGGTACTCTGCCTTGTCGTCGGGGAGGACTTCGTAGTGGTAGTCGTCGAGGGCGAGGGCGTTGGCCACTTCGTGAGCGGCGCGCTGTCCGTCTCCGGTGAGAAGGGCGAGGTGGGTGGCTCCATCCTCTCGCAGGGCGCGGATGACGTCCTTGGATTCGGGCCGCAAGGGGTCCTCGAGGCACAAGAAGCCGGCGGCCTCTCCATCGACGGCCATGTAGATGAGGGAGTAATGGGCGCCGTAGGTCTCGATGAGGGTCTCCTGCTCCTTCGTGAGGGAGGTGTCGTGATCCTCGAAAATGTAGTGGTAACTGCCGAGGAGGACCTTTTTCCCATCGAGGGCGGTGGAGATGCCGTGGGCGACGACGTACTCCACCTCTGCGTGTCGCTCGTCGTGAGTGAGGCCACGCCGTGCCGCTTCTGCGACGACGGCGCGCCCCATGCTGTGGGGGAAGTGTTCCTCGATGCAGGCGGCGTTTCGCAAGAATTCATCCTCGTCACCAAAGAAGGGTACCACCTTCACCACAGAGGGCACGGAGGTGGTGAGGGTTCCCGTCTTGTCGAAGACGAAGGTATCGGCTTCGGCGAGGGCTTCCAGGTAGCGACCTCCCTTGACGAGGACCCCCTCTGCGGCACTCTGGCGCAGGGCGGCGATGATGGAGAGGGGTGTGGTGAGCTTGATGGCGCAGGAGTAGTCCACCAAGAGGACCGAGGCGGCCTTTGTGGCGTTGCCCGTCAAGGCGAAGACGCCGAGGGCGGTGAGAAAACTCAAGGGGACGATGTTGTCCGCCAGGCGCATGGCCCGCGCTTCGGTTTTGGCCTTGCCCTTCGCCGCGGCGTCGATGGCGTCGATGATGGCGTAGAGACGACTCTCCTTTAAGAGGCTCTCGGCGCGAACGAGGAGACTCCCCTCTCCGAGGACGGTGCCCGCATAGACTTTGTGCCCCGGACTCTTCTTCGCAGGTTCACTCTCTCCCGTCATCTTCGCTTCGTCGACGAGGCCGAGTCCTTCGACGACGACGCCGTCCACGGGGATGACACTGCCTTGGGTGAGTTCGATGAGATCTCCCACCGCCACATCTGCGGCACTCTTGTAGAGGCGCTCTTCTCCTTGTCGCACGAGAACTTTATCCACGTGAATCTCCAAGGTGCGTCCCAAGTCGAGGCGACTCCTCTTCGTGGTGTACTCTTCCAAGAGTTCGGACAGGCGCAGGAGGAACATGGTCTGTCCCGCAGTGGCGAAGTTTTGTTGCAAGAGGGAGACGCTAATGGCACTGGCGTCTAGGACCTCTACGGTGAGGCGCCCTCGGCCGAGGCTCTTCAGTCCCTGGACGAGGAAGGGAACGGCCTTGATGAGAAGTGCTGCCGTGCGCAGCTGCACCGGGAGGAAGGGACGCACCAGGTAACGAAAGCCCACGAGGCGCAGGAGTTTTCCCTCAAAGTCCTTGGCGAGGCTCCTCTCCCGGTCCTTGAAGGGCTCTTCCAGGGCGGCGATGGGGGCGCTGGCGAGGGCCTTTAACGCCTCTTTGAGGCTCTCGGGGCGTTTGGGGTCGTAGTCGATGAGGACGCTGCCGGTGGTGGGATTGGTGCGCACCTTGAGGATGCCCTCGATGTGTTCCGCGCGCGCTTCGATGCCGAATCCCACTTCCTTGGAAAAAAAGGACGGAGTCTTTAATCGACACCGTCCCGGCAGGTCACGTGTAGTGACGAATTTCATGCTTCGTCGACAGCTTCTTCCACGACGATGGTCGCTTCCTTTTGACGGCGTGCTTCGCGACGCGCTTCGTAGGCGAGATCGTCAGCGTCTTCCTTGATGGACTCATAGCACTCCACGGCACTCTTCTTCAAGTTGATGCCCTTGGCCATAGTCTTCACAGCGGCGTTGTGCACGGCGTCACTTTTGAGGACGCGCTCGACGAGGATGCCAGCGGCCATGCCACCGACGACGCTCAAGAGTTTCTTCTTACTGGGAATGTACATAGTTTCCTCCTTCCAAAACCTATCCATTTGCTTTTATTGTACCACACCTTCGGGAAGTTTCAATATCTAAAACTGCTCATTCTCAAAAAAGTTTTTGGGGAAAGCGTGATGTTTACAGTGTTTTAGGTGCTGATTCTCAAAATCACCAAGATACCTCTTCTCATTTATCAATATGTTAACTTGAGAAGTCTTCGCGAAAGCGACTCTTCGGCACTTCGTCGAAGAGGTGCATCGAGGCGTAACACATGGCGAAGGGATGGGCGAGGAGGGCGACGACGCTGCCCACTGCGGTGGCGAGGGCGAAATTCTCGGGGGTCATCATCCAGACAATCCACCCCACTGCAAAGCCGATGACGCCGGAGAGGATTTGATAGCCGAGGACATAGCCAAAGATGGTCGCCTTGCAGCCATTGGTCTTTTCCCAAGAGGTCTTGAGGGTCCAGAGAAGGTCATGTCTTCCCCGGGCATTCTTGAGGACGAAGGGCCAGAGGAAGATTCCCGTGTAGACGACAATGCCCACGATGGGGATAGATCCCAAGACGGTGAGGATGAGGGCGATTCCTGCGATGATGGGAAGATTTCTCCCCGGGTTGTGGGTGTAGAAATAGAAGAGATCCTTCGCCGAGACCTCTCCTCCCTCCCAAACTCTTCTCGCTTCGAGGAGAAGGGCGCCGAGAAGGGGCAAGAGGAGGGCGTAGCGCAAGAAGGTGTAGAGGGCGTGGTTGAGGGTGGAGGTAGAAGAGGTTGTCTCTTGAAAGAGTTGTGCAAGAGGCGAGATGCGAAGGAGGACAAAGAGAGCCTCGTAGGCGACGAGAAAGAGCATGAGGAGCAGGATACTTCCAACGAGGGACAGCATGTGTTTTGTGCGCGTGGATGTCATGAGGGGCTCCTTTCTAGGGATGCAAAAAATCCCAGGGGCAGTCCCTGGGATTGTCCCTACTGATGGGTGTCATCGTCTCGGGTCGGTGGGTATTGGGTGGTGTCGAAGGGATTGTCCCTGTAGGCTTCCCGGCGCACGGGAGCGGTCTCGTGCCACGTGTCCGCCTCTTGGTGGCCAAAGCAACGGGGCGGAAGTTCTTTGACCAGGCGAATGTGCACCAGATAATAGAAGACATAGGCCACGATGCTCACCAAGATGCCAGCGAGTCCAGCGGTGAGGATACTGGCGACAAAGGCGTCGGAGGCATTTCGTAGGAGAACGAAGACGGGAACGCAGATGAGAACCATGAGGATGGCGGCAATGACGTAGTAGAGCAGTTCAATGCCGAAGATCTTTCCCTTGTAGCCCCGGGTGAGGTCCCAGGTCTTCGAGAAGACCTCTCCAATGCCCATGGACTCTCCCTGGTCGTAGGCCGCTTGTCGCTCCCGAAGGACGAAGGGCCAAAGGATGAGGCCGCAGGCCATAATAATCCCAGGGACGATGAGGAGGATGAACCCAAGGCTAATGGCAATGTTGAGGACGAGGACGACGAGGAAATTCTTCACAAAGTGTTTGTTAAAGAAGAAAAAGAGGTCCCCTCCCTTCGGGCGTTGGTCCCAATAGAGGGCGCGGTAAACCGCCAAGAAGGCCCCGCCGGCAATGAGACTCATAAGAGACCCGGTGACGAGGTTCACAAGGGAGCCCATGACATTCGCCGTGACGGTCACCGTGGCGGCGTCGGAGGTGGTTCGCGTCATGAGGGCAGTGCCCATGGACGTAAAGGGGACATTCACCCCAGCGATGAGAAGGCCCAGCACAAATTGGACCAACATCAAGGGGACGAACATACCCAAGACTTTCTTTTGTTGGATGGAGGTGTTCATCATCAGACTCCTTTCCACTTCCATGTTATGCCATAGATACCCGGATTTTAGGTTCTTAAGCGCAAAGCCTTCTGTTTCACAAAAAATTCACAGATTTGTAAAAAGCCCCATCGGGGCTTCACTCGACGGTGTGCTCCTCGACGGGGCTCAGCTTTGCATTCTCTTTTAAGGGCAGGGCCATCCAGCGGCCGATGGGAAGGAAGCCATCGTCTTTTCTCTTCCTCCCCTCGAGGCGCATCTCAAGGCTCTGACTCGTCCCGGAGATGTAGGCGAAGTTTTTTGCATAGAGGACCCGGGGCGTCGTGGGCTCCAGGGCCTCGAAGGTGCAGACGTGGCCACTGTCGTCTCGGGCCATGAGGCGCAGCTCGTAGTGGGAGTCCAGGGCCGGTGTGTCGAGATAGACCCGTCCTCCGAGGAGGGACAGGCGCATGGAGAGGGCGCGCACCGGCTTTCCAAGGAAGGTGCCAATCTCTTGGTTGAGGTCAAAATGCATCCTGGGGAAGTTTCCCTCTTCGTCGGTGAGGGCGAGTTCTTGGACCGTGTTCTCCTTCACTGCTTGATCGCCCTGGGAGGTGTGGATGGACTCGAGGTGAAGGGAGACGGGACTCGTCCCCTCCCCTTCGATGCGGCGGAAGAAGAGGACCTCTTGAAGGCCGTCCTTGCCCCGCTCTTCGACGAAGTGGCGCTCCAGATTCCAAGTGGCCCCGTCGGAGGTGAGACGATAGTCTCCCTCGAGTGCGCCGCCTCCTCGGGCGTCTTCTCCTCGAGGCGAGGTGATGAGGTGCAAGAGGACGGCGTCGTCGTTCCAGAGCCCCTCTTCAAGGCGCACCATGTGCCCTTCGCTGACCCAGCGATTTTCCAAGGGGCGGAAGTACCCATCAATCTCTCGGGGCAGATCTGCAATCCGAGAGACGGGTTGGTAGAGCCGGTCTTCACTCATGGAAAACTTGGCGCAGCCCATGAGGAGGACGAGACCTAAGACGAGAAGGATGCGTTTCACGAGTTTCCTCCTTTCATGGCCTCTTGACAGGCCTCGAGTAATGGGGCGTTTCTCAGGTCGTAGATGAGAGGAGTGACGGTGGCGATGCCCTGTTCCAGATAGACCCGGTCCGTCTTCTCTTCGTCGGTCATGCGCTTTCTCCCCACGAGGCGAAAGGACAGGTCCTCTCCACGGTGGACGACGTCGTAGTCGTCGATGACCACGCCTCCCAAGGGAGCAATCTCCACCCCCTTGTAAGGGGCCTTGGGGACGTTGATATTTAAGACCATGGGCTGGGAGGTGACGAAGGAAGAGAGGCGGGAGAAGATGTCCATCGCCGCCACCGCTGCGGTGTCATAGTCTTCGTCCCCCTGTTGGAACTCGGCGCTCACGGCGACGGCACTGACGCGAAAGACGTTGGCCTCAATGGCGGCGGAGACGGTGCCGGAATAGAGGATGTCCATTCCGGCGTTGTAGCCCTGGTTGATGCCGGAGAAGACCAGGTCCGCATCGGGAAGGAGCTCCTCGAGGCCCACCCGAGTACAATCCGCTGGGGTCCCGTCGACGGAGTAGGCCCGCCCAGAGATGCCTTCGAGGTGACACCGCTTGACTTGGAGGGCGCGGCGCAGGGTGATGGCGTGGCTCTGGGCCGAGTGTTGAGACGCTGGTGCCACCACCACCAACTCGTGACCCGCCTCTTCCAGGACACGAGCCAAGGTGATGAGGCCCTTTGCCTCGATGCCATCGTCATTAGTCAAAAGAATCTTCATCGCAACTCCTCTCAGTTACAAGGTGTAGATACGGCTTGCCTCGTGGCGACTGGCCACGTCGAGGTGGACGTGGACCCCTTCGGAAAATCCTCTCTCCTCGAGAAACTCCCTCACCGTGCGCACGGCGAGCAGGGGGATGTTGTTGTCGTGGGAGAGATGGGCGAGGAGGATGTGTTGCCCCTCTTTTCCCAAGACCTCCCCGAGGACGTGGGCGCAGGCTCTGTTGGACAAATGGCCCCGGTTGGAGAGGATGCGCTGTTTCAAGGAGAAGGAATAGGGGCCTTGCAAGAGCATCTCCTCGTCGTGGTTCGCCTCGATGTAGAAGAGGTCGGAGCCACGCAAGAGGTTCTTCATCTCTGGACTCACCCAGCCGGTGTCCGTCATGTGGGCAATCTTCTTTCCCATGGACCCAAAGAGATAGGCCACCCCATCCCGACAGTCGTGAAAGGTGGGGAAGGGATGGACGTAGAGGTCCCCATAGGCAATGGTCATCCCCGGGACGAGGGGGTGAATCCGCGCCTCCTCCACCCCCTTTAGGAGACTCGTCATCGCCTCGAGGGTGGGGCGATTCCCGAAGACGTCCAGGTGATAGCGACGGGCGAGGACCCCGACGCCCTTGGCGTGGTCGTTGTGCTCGTGGGTGATGAAGATGGCGTCGAGACTCTCTGGGGCGACGCCAATGCTCTCGAGGGCTCTTTCGATCTTCACCCCCGAGAGCCCCGCGTCGACGAGGACGCGCTTTTCTCTCGTTTCAATGTATTGGCAATTGCCAGAGCTGCCACTGGCAAGGCTGCAAAATCTCATCTTCACCCCCCTCTTGCTGAGACGATGAGCACTTCTTGGTCGGAAAAGCGGATGCGCCAGGCGGGCATCGCCCGTCCACGTTGTGCCGCCGTCGGATCTACCACGTAGGCATCTTGCCCCGGGTCGAAGGAGACGCAGGGCGCAATCTCCTCCACGATCTTTCCATCATACCGATGATCGTCTAGAAGCGTCAAGAGGGCGCGGTTTGCCGGGGGCAGGGCGATGGAGGAGGGCACTGCCTCCAAGACGGTGAGCCAGGTCCTCGAGAGGGACCGCACCCCCTCTTTGTCCACGAGGACCTCGGTGGAGGTTCGCTCCACATAGGTCCCTTCGTAGAGCTTGACGAAGTTCAGGAGAAGTCCCTCCTTCTGCGGTTTTACTGCGGCGAGTTCCATGTCCCCGGTGGCGATGCCCCGCTCTTCGAGAAATTGCTTCGCCACCTCTTCTGCCGCCTTCTCCGACAGGTCTTCTCCTTGGGCGTCATAGCCCCTCTCGTAGGTGAAGTGGCGATCCTCATAGAGGGTGATGACTTCCGTGCCTCGTGTGAGGACGGTCTTTGTTGGCGTGATCTCGGCGGTGGCTTCGTTGTTAAAAAAGGCGCGGTTGAGCTCGTCTCTCGTCTTCGTCTCAAACTCCACCTGCAGCGGCGAAAGACTCACGGCGCGGCGGAGAAAGTTGGCCTTGACCTCGATGTGTCTCTCGTCGAGAAGGGCGAGAACTTTGCGAGTAAAGGCGCGGCTCTCGGTGCCGTCTCGCGTCCTATCCCATCGCGCATAGAGAAATCCAAGGAGCAAGAGATTGGTCACCACGAGTCCAAAGAGGAGGAGATTTTTCGCGCGACTCCAATTCATCAGACGCTCCTTTCCATCAAGTAATCCCCGCTCGCCATGTCGAAGAAGTACAGTTTGTGTTCAAAGCGAATGGCCCAGGCGCCGATGAGGCTCTCCCCTTCTTCGGCGACGTCTTCCACATAGACCACGTCGATGGCACGGATGCGCTTTAAGAGATTCTCAAGGGCCTCGGGACCCCGTCCCGCTCCTTCGATGCGGGAGAGGTTCTTCGCCAGGACTTCCTCGGGAGCATAGCCCTCGTGGAAGGCCCCTTCTTCCGCGTCCTTGGTGTCGAGACTCTTGGCGAGGTAGCGCAAGCGCCGCACCCTCTTGTTAAAGACTTCCACCTCAATGTAGCGATCCGAGAGGGCGTGCATCGGGTAGACCCAGCGGTTTCTTTCCTTGTATTGGAAGCCGAGGAGGACCCCCTTCTTTCCCCCTTCGTCGAGTTTTTCCACGGTCTCCAGGGCAAAGTCTCCCTCCATCCTCGCCTTGGTGGTTAAAAACTCCAGGGCGGATTGAAGGGCCATGAAGTAGTTGACCTCCTGGGCGGGCTCGGGCTCGAGGTCCCAATAGCGCACCCAGCCCCCCTCTTCGATGCGCACCGACTTTTGTCCATAGACGTAGGTGGTGGCCCCCGCCTCCACGACTTCACGTCGCTCTTCCGGTCCCACCCCAAGACATGCGGTGACGAGACGATTCATCTCCTCCCGGCTCATGGCGTGGTTGTAGTGAAGACTTGGGGGCAGGGGGACGGTGAGGCTCGGGACGTAAATCGCCCGGGAAAAGCCGTGGCGCGCCCCGAGGTTTTGGTAATTGCGGAAGCGATGGGAGTCGTAGAGCTCCTCGATTTGCTCCGCCAACTGGGGCAGGGTCCCCGGGGAAAGGCCATAGCGCAGGTGACGTCCCGCCCCGTCGGTGATGACGAGGACGTCCGCCTTGGCCCCGATGTAGATCTCCTGAATCTGCATCCCACGGGGCAAGACGTTGGTGGCGGTGGGCCCGGAGAGGAGGTTTAAGAACATCCGGCTATTCCAGGGCCGCACGTAGCCAAAGACCAGGGAACGGGTATCTTGAAGGGCGAGGTACTCTTGGTCGGTGATTTCCTTGGCTCCCTCTTCCATGTGGGAGAAGAGCTCTTGAAGCCAGGGGGCATAGTCCTTCCAGAGGGGGGAGAGTTCGTAGAAGAGGGTGTGCTCTTGGCCCTCAAAGTTCACCACCACCCGGTCCGGAGCGAGGAGGCGATTCATAGAGATGCTGCTGATGGTCTCTTCCTCGACGTCGGTGGAGGGAGACTCGGGAAAACTCACCCACAACCGCATGGAGAGGAAGACGAGAAGGCCCATCAGAAGGAGAATCCCCAAGGTCTTCGACGATTCTCTCATTGTTCATCCCCCCTGGGAAAGGAGAGGCGCACCATGGTGCCCACGCCGTGGGTGGAGGAGATGGAAATCCGTCCTCCCATCGCCTCCATGATTTCTTGACAGATGGAGAGGCCAAGGCCCGTGCCCCCCATGGCCCGGCTCCGCCCCTTCTCCACCCGGTAGAACCGCTCGAAGATGCGGTTGATGTCCTCGGGAGGAATGCCGATTCCCGTGTCCTCCACGGTGATGATGACCCGGTTGGCGTAGTTCTTTCCCTGAATGGAGATGGTGCCATAGTCGGGGGTGTACTTGATGGCGTTGGTGAGGATATTGGTGAGGACCCGCTCCACGTCGTTGTGTTCCCCGCGAATTGGGGCGATGTCCTTGGCCAACGAGAGTTCAATGCCGTGTCCCTTTTCCTTTCGCATCGCTTCGACCCCCTCGAGGGCATGGCGTATTGCCCGTTTCACATCGATGGGGCCTGCATCTTTGACTTCTCTTTTCCTATCCATATTCGACAGGTACAACAAATCCCGCACCAAGTGGGTCATCCGGTCCCCTTCCCTGGCGATGATGCGCAAGAACCGCTCCCGAGGCGCCGGGGGAAGATCCGGGTCCAAGAGGGTTTCGGTGTAGGTCTTGATCGTCGTCAGAGGCGTCTTCAATTCGTGGCTGACGTTGGCGACGAACTCCTTGCGCATGACGTCGAGGCGGTGCTCCTTGGTGACATCTTGGAAGACGAGGATGACCCCGGCGTCCCCCGAGTCGTCCTTGTAGGGAGCGTACTTGACGTTGTAAAAATTCTCCCCAAGGCTCACCCGACTCTCCCCGGTGAGGCTCGCCGGGTCGTGGTAGTTGAGGTGATTCATCGCAAGGCTCTCCAGGTCAAAGACCCGCCTCGCGGCCACGTCTTCTTCGGAGATGGAGAGAATCTCTCGGGCGATGGGGTTGGCGTGGACCAAGTGGCCACGACGATCTAGGGCCACGAGCCCCTCGGCCATGTAGGTGAAGATGGCGTCGAGTTTGTTCCGCTCCAAATCCATCTGGCCGATGGTGTGGGCCAACTCCTGGGTCAAGGTGTTAAAACTCCTGCCGAGGCGCCCAATCTCGTCCTCGCTCTTGATGTCCACCTTCTGACGATAATTCCCCTTGGCCATCTCCTCCGCCTTTCTCGTGACTTCACGAATGGGGCCGGTGATGGTTCCGGCGAGGAAGACCCCAAGGGCGACGGTGACCCCGAGGCCAAAGAGGGTGGCGTAGGTCAAGAGGCGACGGGTGTCCTGAAGTAAGCGATTGACGGAATCGAGGCTGGCGCTCATGTAGAGGGCCCCCACCACGTCGCCGTCGCTGGAATAAAGGGGCTTGGCCAAGTGCTGGCGACTCGCTTCCGTCCTCTCTCCAGTGACCCCCTTGGCCACACGCCCCTCCAAGGCCTCGAGGACGAGGTCTGGCGCAAAGGCAGAGGCGGAGAGGGCACTTTTTCCCACCCACGACTCCTCGGAAGAGGTGCTAGCGAGAATCGTGGGAACCTCGCCGGGGACGATGACGGCGAGGCTCTGTCCCGGGGGCAGACGCCAGGAGCTCACCAACTCCTTCACCTGGGCCTCAGATTTTCCGATGTCTGAGGAGAAGTAGGTCTGTCCCGAGATGGCGAGGGCGTCCATGGTTTGACTCATGTCCGCCAGAAGTTCTCCCACCTGATTTGACTCGAGGCGAGAGGTCAAAAAGGCCCCGACGAGGGCCATGCAGATGCAGATGAGGACGATGTAGATGAGGATGAACCGCGACGCAATGCCTCGAAACATCACTCACCTCCGAAGTAATACCCCACCCCTCGTTTCGTCAAGATGTAGGTAAAGTCCCGGCCGTCCTCAATCTTTTCACGGAGGCGACGCACGGTGACGTCCACGGTGCGGATGTCGCCGTAGTACTCATAGCCCCAGACCTTTTCCAAGAGTTCCTCCCGGGAGTAGACTTGGTTCGGGGTGCGGGCGAGAAATTGGAGGAGCTCAAACTCTCGTAGGGTCAGTTCCACCACTTGGCCATTCTTCTCCACCTCGTATTTTCCCGTGTCGATGGTGAGATCCCCTCTGTGGAGCACCTCGGGAGTCTGGTGAATGTCCTCGTCGGCAAATTCTCTGCGCCGGAGATTGGCCTTGACCCGGGCGAGGAGCTCTCCCATGGAGAAGGGCTTGACCACGTAGTCATCGGCTCCGAGCTCGAGGCCCAAGATCTTGTCCGTCTCCTCCTCCTTGGCCGTGAGCATGATCACCGGGACCCGAGAATCTTTTCGAATCTCTCGAAGGGTTTGAAACCCGTCCATCCGAGGCATCATCACGTCGAGGAGAATGAGATCCGGGGCGTGCTCTTGCATCTTCTCCAAGGCAATGACCCCGTCTTCTGCCACATCCGTCTCGTATCCCGCCTTTTCCAGGTGGTAGACCACAATCTCTGCAATGGCCATTTCGTCGTCGACGACAAGAATTCTGCTAGCCATGGCCACTCCTTTCTTTTTTCATACACTCCTTTCATTATAACAGAGAGGATATGATAGGATGAAAGGAGAAAGGAGAAGCTATGAGTTTTCTTGGATGCCACCTCTCTGTCTCCAAGGGCTACGCCGCCATGGCAAGGCGCGCCATCGCCCTTGACCTCGAGACATTTCAATACTTCACCCGAAACCCACGGGGAGGAAAGGCTCGGGCCCTCGACGATGAGGACCTCCTCCTCTACCGCACCCTCTGTAAGGAGGCGGGTTTTGGCCCCCTCGTCGCCCACGCTCCCTACACCCTAAACCCCGCCTCGCCAAAGGAGCATCTCCGCTCCTTTGCCAAAGAGGCGATTCGAGAAGACCTTGACCGCCTCAAACTCCTCCCGCCCACGTTCTACAACCTCCACCCCGGCGCCCACACCACCCTCTCCCGAGAGGAGGGCCTTCGAAACATCGTCTCCCTCTTTCAAGAGATCCTGCGCCCCGATGATCCCATGGTCCTCTTTGAGACCATGGCGGGAAAGGGGACGGAACTCGGCGCCACCTTTGAAGAGATTCACTTCCTCTTGGAGGAACTCTCCGGCCTTCCCGTCGGCGTCTGCCTCGACACCTGCCATATCTTTGACGGCGGCTATGACCCGAAAGACCTCGACGCGCTCCTTCACACCTTCGATGAAGTCATCGGCCTCTCCCACTTAAAGGCCCTTCACCTCAACGATTCGAAAAACCCCCTCGGCTCGAAAAAGGACCGCCACGCCAACCTAGGCGAGGGCCACATTGGCCTCTCGGTCTTCTCCCACATCCTTCACCACGACGCCCTCTCTTCCCTTCCCATGGTCCTCGAGACGCCCCAGGAGAAGGAGGAGGACTACGCCAAGGAGGTCGCCCTCTTAAAGGAGCTTCGCGCCCACGAAAAAAGACGCCCAGAATAAGGCGTCTTTTTCTATTCTTAGATTTCTTCGATGAGGACCCGGTCGATGACCCCGTCGTTCATTTTCACAATGGTGAGGCGACAATACCCCGCATTGAGGACGAGGCCCTCTTCCAATTGAACCCCTTCGTGGCGGGTCATATCGTAGATGAGACCGCCCAAGGTGTGGGAGCGCTCCGTCGGGAGATTGTATCCGTATTCCCTGCGAATCTTCTCCACGGGAATCGCCGCGGAGAAGGTGTTGTCAAACTTCGCCAGCATGTGATCGTCCTTGGTGAAAAAGCGCATGACGAAGAAGATGATGCCGATGGAGACGGTGCCCAGGAGAATTTCCGTCATCCCATGGGCGTAGATGAGCATCTTCCGCGCGATGACGAAGAGGACGAGGGTCAGCATCGACTCGTGGGAGTGGGTGACGACCATCATCATGAGCTCGAGGCCCACGACGAGAAGGAGAACGTGTTTTAGAAATTCCTGAAACACCTCGTAGGAGATGTCCCGAGGGGACTGGATGATGATGACGATGTATTTGAAGAGATCGGGAATTCCCAAGATGACGGCGCCGCCGATGATGAGGGCCATGATGATCTCTAAAAACCCGGCACTGGAGTGGAGATGCTGCGTCATGGTGTCTTTGATGTCCTTTTTCATACGTTCTCACTTCCTTCCTTTGTTCGATATTATACAGGAAATCGTTGCTCCTGTGGGCATCTCATCGTCATTTTATGCCTTTTCTTTTTCTTCCTCACGGCCTCGTCTTCTCTTTAGAGGGAAGGGGAAAAGAGCCTCCTCCCCTTCTTTTTAAGGAGATTTAGCCCTTTTCTCTCGCGATGGCCTTCAACCATCGACGAGGGGAAGTGCCTCGTCGTTTCTGTGTTCTTTTAAGATTTAGCCCTTTTCTCTCGCGATGGCCTTCAACCATCGACGAGGGGAAGTGTCTCGTCGTTTCTGTGTTCTTTTAATAAGAAGATAGGAGATGCTTCCCGAGAAAAAGTTTCCCTCTCTAGAAGAGGTCGGGAGAGATGAGGTGACCCAACTCTTCCATGGCCTCGACGCTACGAGGAGTGGGGAGGTTGAAGTGTGGGTCCTGCAGTTTGTAGACTCGCTGATTCTTCACCGCGTCCATGGAGGCGAAGGTGGGTCTTCCTAGAATTTCCTCCACGGGGTTCTCCACATAGTCCACGGTGGTGACGATGATCTGAGGATTGCTCGCCACAAGGGACTCTTCATTGACGGCGGTCCATCCCTGGGCGTTCTCGAGGACGTTCTTCCCGCCGACGAGAGTCACCATCTCATCGAGGAAGGTCCCCTTTCCAAAGCTGTACATCTTCGGAGCGGCGGCAATCTCAAAGTACACCCGAGGACGATCCTCTTCGGCGACGGACGCGGACTTCTTTCGAAATGCCTCGACCTTGTCATGGAAGGCACTGCGCATCTCTTCTGCCTTTTCCTCTTCCCCGAAGAGGTCACCTAAAAAGGTGAGAGAGGTTTCAATGTCCTCCATCTTCTCCGCCGTGGGAATCACCGCCACACAGACCCCGGCGTCGCGCAGGGGCGCATAGGGGTCTTGTCCCTTCGCGGAGGTCATCCCGGTGATGAGGACCACGTCGGGTTTCATGGCGAGGATGCCCTCGACGTCGGGCTTCATCATGTCGAAGGTGGGCAGTCCCTTCCCAAAGCCCAGGTCTTGGGCATAGGGATCCACGGCAATGATGCGCTCTTTTTCTCCCAAGTCTTCGAGCATCTCCGCAATGCTTGGGGCGAGGACGATGGCGCGCTCAATCTTCTCAGGGGTAGTAATCGGGTTTCCCGCCAAGTCCTCGGTGAGGGCCTTGTGCTCCTTTTTCGGAGCAGCGCAGCCCGCGAGGAGGACAAGGACGAGAAGAAGGGGAAGAATACGTTTCATAGTGCCCTCCTAGATCTGGTCTCTCTTGTGGGAGCAGGCCATGCCCTTCTGAAGGAACATAGTACGCAGGCGACTCCCCGTCGCCGTGGCGGCGAGACCACCGGTTCCCGTCTCACGGAGGTTTTCGTTCATGGCGCGGCCCACTTCTCCCATGGCCTGGCAGACTTCGTCAAAGGGGACGATGCTCTTGCATCCCGCCATGGCGAGGTCAGTGGAGAGCATGGCGTTGACGGCTCCGCTGGCGTTTCTGTAGGCACAGGGGTATTCCACAAATCCGCCGATGGGGTCACAGACGAGGCCCAAGACGTTGATGAGGGCGAGGGACGCCGCCTCGAGAATCGTGGCCACATCCGCACCTCGGACGCTGGCCAAAAAACCTGCGGCCATGGAGGCGGCGCTTCCGCACTCGGCTTGGCATCCCCCTTCTGCCCCGGCAAAGGTGGCGTACATCCCAATCATCTGGCCGATCCCCGTGGCGACGAGAAGGCCCTCTAAGAGTTGGTCCTCGGTGGCGTGGAGGTGCTCCTTCGCCGCGCGGACTGCCGAGGGCATGATGCCAGAACTTCCCGCCGTCGGAGCGGCGACGATCTTTCCCATGGCGGCATTGGATTCGAAGGTGGAGAAGGCCCAGGCCATGGTCTCGACGAGGGGTCGTCCACAGAGGCTGTCTTCGAAGTCCATCATCCGTTTCGCATTGCCATCAATGCCGCCGATGCTCGGCTTTCCCGCCTCTTCGAGGGTGCTGTTGGTGGACTCTTCCATAACCTTTAAGACTTCCCGAAGGCCGTCTAAGATCTCTTCTTCCTTCGTGCCGAAGCGACGCATCTCTTCTTCCAGGACGAGGCGTCCCATGGTCTTCTTCGAGGTTTCTACCGCTTCAATCAGAGCTTTTGCTGTAGGGTACATCCTGTCTCCTTCCTAGGCAATCACGTCGAGGTAGCGCGCCGAGGAGAATCGGGTGAGGCCTAAGAGGGCCTTCTTCGTCTCCTCGTCTAAGGATTCTGTCAACTCCACCATGAGGGTCACGTGGTTTCCCTTTTTCTTCGTGGTCATGGCCTCGATGTTGTATCCCGCGTCGAAGAGTGTCTTGGACACCTCGGCGATGACGCCCTTTTGCTCCTGGTAGTTGAAGATGAGGGTGGGATATTGGTTTTCAAAGGACATGGGGGTGTCATCAATGCCGACGATGCGAATGTTTCCCCCGCCGATGGAGGAGCCGGTCACGGTGTGGACTTCCCCGGTGGGGTAGGTGAGGCGAATCTTCACCGTATTCGGGTGGACATCGCCGAGGTCGGTTTCGATGAAGCTGTAGTCGAGACCCTCTTCCTTGGCCCACTCAAAGGCGGTGGAAATCCGAGGGTCCTTCGGGGAGCACCCGAGGACGCCGGCGACGAGGGCGAGATCCGTCCCGTGGCCCCGGTAGGTCTTGGCGAAGGAGCCGTGGAGCAAGAACTCCGCCTTGGTAAACCCCGGCCCTAGAATCTCCCTGGCCCCCTTGGCGATGCGGCAGGCTCCCGCGGTGTGAGAACTCGATGGACCCACCATGACGGGTCCGAGCACTTGAAAAATCGAATAATCGTTCATAGTCCCTCCTTTTCTCTCCTCTCATTATATCGAAAATGTTGTCCCTAGACGAGAAAAAGCCCCGAAGGGCTTTCTCTTAGATGGCACAGGGGCTGTACCCGCAGTTTTGGCATTCGCTGCAGCCTCCGGTGTGGGCCATGTGGCCGCCACACATGGGGCAGGTGTCCGGGTCCTTCATCAGCTGGGTGGCAATCTCGCGGTTGAGTTCGTCTTGGAGCTCTTGGATGCGGTTTTTGTTGCTCTTCTCGGTGAAGAGGATGCCGCTTCTCGCGCAGCCATCCCGGTAGATGGTCACGCCCTTGAGTCCCTTTTCCCAGGCGTAGTGGTAGAGTTCTTCCACCTCTTCCACGGTGAATTCGAAGGGGACGTTCACCGTTGAGGAGATGCTGGCGTCGATGAACTGTTGCCAGGTGGACTGGACGTTAATCCGGTTTTTGTAGTTGAGGTTTGACGTGGTGATGACGTACTCGGGGAGCTCCTCCTCGGAGGAGAGACCCGTCTCTTCCATGAGGTCCTTGACGATTTGGGTGTAGACGGTGTAGTAGGCGTCTTCCGTGTGGAGGGACTCGCTCTTTCTCGTGTAGCTGACTTGGAAGATGGGTTCCACGCCGTTGCTGCAGCCGAGGAGGGTGGAGATGGTTCCCGTCGGCGCGATGGTCAGGAGCTGGGAGTTGTAGAGGCCGTGCTCTTCGATGAGGGCGAGGACGTCCTCGTCGGCGTTGGCCTTGAGGAAGGGGCTCGCCAATACCTTGTCCTTGCGGTAGCGTGGGAAGGGGCCCTGTTCCTTCGCCAAAAGGGCGCTCTGGCGCAGGGCCTCGTTGACGAGGACGCGGCCGACTTGGTTGATGAGGCTCAAGGATTCGGGGCTTCCGTAGGTAATGCCCATCTTGATGAACATGTCCGCAAGGCCCATGATGCCGAGGCCAATCTGGCGGAGATCTCTGGAGAGTTCTCTCTGTTGAGGAAGGGGGTGCAGCTGCATGTTTTCGTCGAGGACTTCGTTTAAGTAAATGACCCCGTCGTGGACGAGTTCTGCAAACTCTTCAAAGGCGAAGCGGGCGTACTTGGTGAAGGGATGCTTGACGAATTCTCCCAAGTTGATACTTGCGAGGTTGCAGCTCCCGAAGGCGGGGAGGGGCTCCTCGGCACAGGGATTGACTCCGGCGTAGGCGAAGGTGTCGTCTTCACTCATGAGGTGCCAAGAATTGATCTTGTCCTGGAAGAGGATACCAGGCTCTGCCATGTTCCAGTTGTTCTTCGCCAGGGTCCGAAACATCTCCCGGGCGTCCACCTTCTTCTCGATGACTTCCCCCGTGGCTTCCACAGTGAAGGAGAGGGTGTATTCTTCTCCCTTTTCCACCGCCTCCATAAAGTCGTCGAAGACGTTGACGGAGATGTTGGCGCTGGTGACCTTGGAGAGGTCGTTCTTCACGTCGATGAAGTCCAAGATGTCGGGGTGATTGCAGTCGAGGTTGAGCATCAACGCCCCGCGACGGCCACGCATGCCGATGAGGCCGGTGGTGAGACTGTAGAGGTCCATGAAGCTCACCGTCCCCGTGGTGGAGGAGGCGGCGTTGTTGACCCGCGCTCCCTTGGGGCGAAGTTTCGAGAGGGTCAGCCCCACTCCTCCGCCGTAGGAGTAGGTTCTCGCCATCCACTTCGCCGTGTCGAAGATGGATTCGATGTTGTCCTCGACCTTGGGCATGACGTAGCAGTTGGAGAGGGTAATCTTAATGCCATCTTTGGCGAGGCCACGGCCGGCGAGGATGCGCCCGGCGGGCATGAACTTCTTGTCCTTAATCGCCTTTTTGATCGGGTTGTTGCCGCCGCTGACCCGGTCCAAGAACCCTTCGAAGGTCTCGTTCTTGTAACGGTACTTCTTCTCGTAGATGTCCCGTTGCAAATCGGTCATGTTCCAACCCTGTTCCCGAAGCTTGGCCCGCTCCTCCCGGTAGATGATGTACTTCTTCGCCACGTCGGGGCGCTCTTGCATGAGATAGAGTTCCACCAGGTCTTGAATCTCTTCGATGCCGACCACGTCCTTGGTCTCCACTTGGTAGAGGACCTCGTCGGCGATGTGGCGCGCTGCCTCTTCGTCGACGCCGGCCTCGGTCTCACGCATCGCCTTTTCAATGGCGACGACAATCTTTGTCACGTCGAAATCGACGATGTTTCCTTCTCTCTTTTGCACCCTAAGCGCCATGAATCCGTCCTTTCTACTTTTACCCCTAAACACCGCATCTTGTGGTTTTGCCACTGGGTGATTGCGATATGTAGTATATCATGAGGAATCTCTTCTGACTAGGGCCTCGGGGGCAATAAAAAAAGAGGGGACTTCATTCCCTCTTTTTTCCAAGGCCTTGACTTTATTCTTCGTCGTAGGTGTAGAGCTCATCCTTTTCGATGACTTGACGCAGGAGGTCCCCATAGTGGGGATTGGTGGAATAGCCCGCCTCGTCCAAGGCGGCGAGGGCCTCGTCTAAGGACGTGGCTGCTGCCACCTTTTCATAGCGAGGCGCGGTGCCCAGGAGTTTTCCGTAGGCCTCAAAGGTGTGGTCCAAATCCTTGTAGACGGCGAAGACCTCCTGTTGACTCTGACGCTTGCCGTCGATGATCTCGTCGGTCTCGAGAGACACGCCCTCTCCGTCGGTGGACTTGACGCCAAAGAGATTGTTGTACTTCACCGCCAATTGACTCTCCCCGTAGCCACTCTCCAAGGCGGCCTGGGCGAGGATCATGCTGGGATAGAGGTTGTATTTTTCCCCGGTCTTCTTCGCATAGGGGGCGAGGTTTTCATAAAAACTCTCGTGGGAATCGATGTTGAGTTTTTCCAAGTCCTTCCCCCCGGCGAGAAGGCGTCCAAGGAAGAAGATTCCCAAGAGGATGAGAAGAAGGGGCAGGGCACACCCCGGGCCTCGTCTTCTTTTTTTACGCGCCATAGCTCCTCCTTTTTCCCGTAAAAAGCGACTCTTGTTCGCTTATGATATCACATTTAGGCATTTCTTGACATTTCTTTTTGAAAAAGAATATAATATCATCGTACAGTAGTAGTTTCTTTCCCCTCGTCTTAGAAGGAGATGTCCGATGCAAACCCTCCTGCTTCGTCATGAGGTCCCTGTGAATCTCACCTGGGATCTTTCTGATATTTACCCAAATGCCGACGCCCTGTACCAGGACGTAGAAAGACTCGAAGAAAAGACGACGGCCCTTTCCACGAGGGACATTTCTCTTCTCGAAGAGGTCCTCATCCTCCGGGACCACCTGGCAAACTATGCAGAGCTTCTCCTCTCCACGGACCACGGCAATGAAGAGAATGCCCGCACTGTGGTGAAGATTGAAAAGACCTTGGCAAAGACCTTGCCCGCCCTCGAGTCCACCCTCCACGCCCTTGGGGATCTCCCCGAGGAGGAGCTTCGTCGCCTCTCTGAGGACCCGGCGCGCTCTGCCTTTTGGAAGAAGCTCATGAAGGATCGGCCCCACCGGTTGGGCAAAGAGGCGGAGGAGCTCTTGGCGGGCCTTGACGAAGTCTTGAACAACCAGGAAAAACTCTATGGTGCCTGGAAGTTTTCCGACCTCTCCTTCCCGCCCCTCACCGTGGAGGGTAAGGACTACGCCTTCTCCTTCCCCCTCTTTGAAAACCTCTACGAATACGAGGAGGACACCACCCTTCGCCGCGCGGCCTTTTCCCACTTCTCCACCCACCTGCGCCGCTATGAAGAGGTGGCGGGAGAGAATTTCCTCGCCATGGTCAAGCGCGACGTGGCCCTCTCGCGAGCCCGTCACTACGACGACGTCTTCTCCTATCTCCTGCGCGATCAAGACGTGGACCGAGCCACCTACGACGCCCACCTGGACCTCTTGGCAGAAGAGATGCCAAAGGTGATGCTGCCCTTTGTGAAGAAGAACCAAGAGGACTATGGCCTTCCAGAGCTCACCTACGCCGATCTCAAGCTCCCGCCGAAGGTGAACCTCCCCGCGGTTCCCTTGGAGGAGGCCCGTCCCCTCCTGGAGAAGGCCTTCGCCCCCCTCGGCGAGGACGTGGTCCAGATTGTCCACGACGGCCTGACGAAGCGGTGGATCGATTTTCCCGAGAACGAGGGGAAATCCACCGGGGGCTTCTGCGCCAGCCCCTACGGGATTCACTCCTACATCCTCACCACCTGGCACGACTTAGTCTCGGACCTCTTCACCCTCGCCCACGAACTGGGCCACGCCGTCCACTTCTCCCTCGCCGACCGAGAAAACTCCATCCTCACCCACGAGTGCTCCCTCGCCTTTGTAGAATCCCCGTCGACGACTTCTGAGCTGCTCATGACGGCGAGCCTTATGGAGAACGCCACGGAAGAGGAAAAGAAGGATCTGGCGAGCCTCTCCTTGGCCAACACCTACTACCACAACTGTGTCACCCACCTCTTGGAGGCCCTCTTCCAGCGGGAGGTCTACCGCCGCGCCGAAGCCGGGGACGCCCTGACCCCGAAGGATTTAAGCGCCATCTTCAAATCCTGCCTCGAAGACTTTTGGGGCGACGAGGTCCTTCTCGACGAAGGGGCGGAACTCACCTGGATGCGCCAGCCCCACTACTACGAAGGACTCTATTCCTACACCTACTCCATGGGACTGGCCATCGGGACCGTTCTTGCGAATCGCCTCCCCAAGGAGCCAGAGCTCGCCAAGACCTGGAGAGAGATTCTCGTCGCCGGCGGCTCCGACACTCCCTCGGCCTACGCCGCACACCTCGGCCTCGACCTCAAACATTGCGATCACACCAAGGCCATGATCGCCTCCCTCCACGAGATGGTCGCCACCGTCCTCTCGTAAGTGCAGAAAGGAGTTTGTATGAACGTCTACGAAACCGTCTGGATTATCGGGGCCAAGGGCCGCCTTGGCCGGAGCCTCACCAAGATTCTCGACCCCTCGGACTACCGCCTCCTCTCCACGGACAAGGAGGAAGTGGACATCACCAACCTCCAGGAGACCCTCTCCTTTGCGGAACGGCACATGCCCATGGCCATCATCAACTGCGCCGCCCTCTCCAGCGCCAACGCCTGTGAGGAAAACCCGAAGGAGGCCTTCAAGGTCAATGCCATTGGCGCGCGAAACGTGGCCATCGCCGCCAACGCCTGCGGGGCAAAACTCGTCCACCTCTCCACCGACGACGTCTTCTCTGGAGAGCGCAAGGTGCCCTTAAACGAGTTTCACCCCACCGATGCCACCACGGTCTATGGCATCACCAAGAGCTACGGGGAGCGCTTCGTCAAAGAGATGTGTTCCCAGTTCTTCATCGTCCGCTCCTCGTGGATCTACGACGAGAGAACCCTTCGAAAGATTCGCCTCGGCCTCAAGGCGGGAAACCTCCGCTTTGCGCCGAAACAGATTGCCTCCCCCACCAGCGCGCCGATGCTCGCAAGCTTCATCGCCGACCTCCTCGAGACCTATGAGTTCGGCACCTACCACTACACCGCCTCGGGTCTTGCCACCCGGGAGGAGTTCATCGGAGAAGCGGCCCGTCTTCTGGGCCTTGAGAAGGAATTTTCCGAGGCGAAGATCGACGTCATCACCGAGACGATTCACCCCGACGTGGTCCAGCTCGAGAGCCTCATGCTCTCTGCCATCGACTACGCTCGCCCCTCCTCCTGGCGAGTGGAACTGGAGCGCTTCATCAAGAACTTTATGAAGAAAGAAAGGAGCCGCCATGATTCGTGAGAGCCGTCAAGATCGTCAACAGAGCACGAAGACAAAACACAACCTGACGAAGCGGATTTTCATCGGTCTCCTCGTCGGGGCCATCGTGGGGCTTCTCGTCTACTACGTCCTACCCCCCACAGATTTTCGTGACCGCATCCTCGTCAATGGACTCTTCTACCTCGTGGGCACCGGTTTTATGCGCCTCATGCAGATGCTCGTCGTCCCCTTGGTCTTCTTCTCCATCGTCGGTGGCGCCATGAGTATGGGAGATACGAAAAAACTCGGCCGCGTCGGGGTAAAGACCCTGTGTTTCTACATGGTGACCACCGCCTTGGCCATCACCTTGGCCCTCGTCGTCGCCTCCCTCATCCGCCCGGGCATCGGCCTTGATCTCGCCCACATCGCCCGCTCTGAGACGGAGATCTCCACGGATACGAACCTCTCCGCCGTGGACATGCTCTTAAACATCATCCCGAAGAATCCCTTCCAAGCCCTCGCCGAAGGAGACATGCTCCAAGTCATCTTCTTCGCCCTCTTCCTCGGCATCATCTTGGCAAGCCTTGGGAATAAAGTCCCCCAAGTCAGCCGCCTCATCAACGAAGCCAACGAGTTTATGATGGCCATGACCTTTGCGGTGATGCAGGTCGCCCCCATCGGGGTCTTTGCCCTCATCGCCCGCACCTTTGGACAGATTGGATTCAACGGATTCTTGCCCATGGTCAAATACATGGTCTCCGTCTCTGGAAGCCTTGTTCTCCAACTCTTCTTAGTCTATGGGATGATGCTCCTTCTCTTTGCGGGACTCAATCCCTTGAAGTTCTTGCGAAAATTCGCCCCGGTTCTCGCCTTCGCCTTCTCCACTGCCTCCAGTGGGGCGACGGTGCCCATCAACATCTCCACCTTGGAGGAGATGGGGGTCTCGAAGAAAATCTCCTCCTTCACCATCCCCTTGGGAGCCACCATCAACATGGACGGCACCGCCATCATGCAGGGCTGCGCCGTGGTCTTCGCCGCCCAGGCCTATGGCCACACCCTGACCATGGGAAATTTCCTCACCGTCATCGGCACGGCGACCTTGGCCAGCGTCGGCACCGCCGGGGTCCCTGGGGTGGGGCTCATTACCCTCGCCATGGTCTTTCAATCCGTGGGTCTTCCCATTGAAGCCATCGGCATCATCATGGGGATCGACCGCATCCTCGACATGGCCCGTACCGCCGTCAACATCTCCGGTGACGCAGTCGTCACCACCATCGTCACGAAGCAAGAAGGTCTCTTCGACGCCAATCGCTACAACGCCGTGGTCCTCGAAGAGGACGAGGAAGACCTCGACGACGTGGAACTCTAAGATGCGCCCTTGTTGCGCATCTTTTTTATGGGAAGGAAAGACAGTCTATGCGTATCTATCACATCAGTCCTGACGTGGATCCCGAGTTGGTGAAGGAATTCTTGGACGAAGAGCACTCCCACACCTATCTGTCCCTCAAAGAGGAGGCCGACATCATCGCCCAGTGCGCCGATGCGGAGGTCCTCATCCCCATCTACGAACCCATCACGAGAAACATCATCGCCTCCCTCCCCCACCTGCGCCACATCGCCGTCGCCTCCATTGGCTACGACCGGGTGGACCTGAAGGCGGCGAAGGACTACGGCGTCCTCGTCACCAACAACCCTCTTTATTGTGTGGAAGACGTGGCAGATCACACCCTGGGCCTCATCCTCGCCTTGACCCGACAAATCGTCGGCTTCGACGCCCACGTGCGCCAAGGGGGCTGGGACTACGACGCCTTTGGAAACACCTTGGAGCGCCTGGGCGATCACACCGTGGGCCTCTTGGGCTTTGGAAACATCGGCCGGCGCGTCGCCCGTCGTCTCAAGGGCTTTGGGTGCCGCATCATCGCCCACGACCCCTATGTGGAAGAGGAGGACATTGCCGCCGAAGGGGTGGAGCCCGTGGACCGAGACCAGCTCCTTCGCGAGGCGACGATTCTCTCCCTCCACGTCCCGAGTACGGAAGAAACCCGAGGCATGGGAGACGAGGGCTTTTTCAGTGCCTGCGAGAAGCGCCCCTTCCTCGTCTCTACGGCGCGAGGCGACGTCTGTCATAACGATGCGATTCTCAAGGCTCTCGAGAGTGGACAACTTCGAGGCGCCGCCTTGGACGTCTGGGAGGGAGAGGGGCCCCACATGAGCCACCCCCTCTTCTCTCGAAAGGACGTCATCTTCACGCCCCATAGTGCCTTTTACTCAAGATCCTCCCACGTCGACGCCGCCCGTCACGTGGCGCGCTCCATCAACGACGCCGCCAAGGGGAAGACCTCCGAGCTTCCTATCGTCTCCTTCAAGGATTGAAAAACCCGATGAATCGCCGGAATTTTCGGCGATTTTTTTCTGTTTATCAATGAATCCGTCAACATCTTGACCTGCGTTTTCTCGCCGTGCTAGGATAAGGAGCACGCATCACATTCGATAGAAATGAGGTCTTATGATTTCTGGTCTCGCGGCGGGGCTGCTCCTCGCCTTTTTTATGAAGCGTAGCCGGCTCTGTTTCGCCGGTGGCCTTCGGGACATCTATATGAAGAAAAAGCTCATCGGGCTGAAGATTCTCTTCATCGTCTTCTCCCTCCAAGGGGCCATCTACTTCTCCCTGGTTCGGGCAGGTCTCGTCTCGGCTCCCGAGGCGAAGTCCTTCTCCCTTCTCGCCACAATCCTCGGCGCCTTCCTCTTTGGGTTTGGGGCAATTCTTGCCAATGGATGCACCGTCTCCATGCTCATCAAGGCCGGGGACGGTCGCCTCAACGGATTTGTCGGTCTCTTGAGTTTTCTCCTTGTGGTCCTCTCCTCGAAGGAGGGACTCCTTCACGACCCCATCAAGGCCCTTCAAGAGACGACCCCCATGGAGAACGCCTACGCCGCCACCCACCTCGGGCTCATGCACCCCATCTTCTTGATCTTAGCCGCCATTGCCATCTACCTGGTCATTCTCGCGGTGCGCAAACACAAAGCTCCGAAATACGCCCTCCCGGCGAAGTACACCGGCCTTTTTCACGTCCTCTTGGAGAAGAACTGGATGAAGGAAATCAGCGCCCTTTGCATCGGCCTCACCGCCGGGGTGAGTTTCTATCTCTCGGAGATTGCCGGCCGCGTCGGGGGATGGGGCATCACCACCCCGCTCTACTCCTGGGCCCACGCCTTCACCACCACGGAACCGAAACTCTCCTGGGCGAGTTTCTTCGTCCTCGGCATCTTTCTCGGCGGTGCCCTCTGGGGGATTCTCTTCGGGGAGTGGAGCATCAAGGTTGGCGACGCGCGAAGCGTCCTCTTTCAGATTCTCGGCGGTGCCCTCATGGCCTTTGGGGCAGTCCTCGCCAAGGGATGTCTCGTGGGCTTTGGGATGACGGGCCTCGCCCAAGGGTCCATCCAGGGCCTTGTGGGCATCGTCGCCATCTGCGTGGGCCTCTGGGGCGGGGCCGCTCTTCTCTACATGCGAAAGGCCTAAGGAGGTTTTATGGATAAGAAAAAAGTCATCAACGCCACGGGATGGGACTGTCCCCTCCCCCTCTTGGCTCTAAAAAAAGAACTCGCCTCGATGGACGAGGGAGACACCATCGATTTGACCTTTACTTGTCCCGAGGCGGTGGTGGACATCCCAAGCTTTTGCGAAGAGGCGGGCCACGACGTCCTCACCTATGAAAAACTCGGCGCCTCTGGATGGCGCATCGTCGTAAAAAAATAAAAACTGCCCCGCGGGGCAGTCTTTTTTTATGGCTTTGGAACGGGGCTCTCTCCACGGGCGGTGGTCTCCATGCCCCGCTCCTTCGCCGCGTCTTCATAGGTGCTCACAAAACACTGAAAGGCTTCCATCTCCGTCTTTGGATTCTCGCAAGGATCCTTTTCCTTCACGTCGTCACGTTTCTCCATGGTCTTCCTCCTTTGGAGCTTTTTTCTTTAGCCTAGCACAAGAGCAAATAAAAGTCAAAGGCACGTCACTCGCGACGCGCCTTTATTTTTTGAGGGTGAACTTGTCTCGGTAATAGGTGAGGATGCCCTCCTTCTGCATGGCACTGAGCTCTCGGGAGAGGGCACTTCGATCCACCGCCAAGTAGTCGGCGAGCTGCTGACGACTGTAGGGGATGCGGAAGGTGAGGCTTCCCTGAATCTTCGACTGTTGGGAAAGAAAACGCTCGACCTTCTCCCGAATGGAGCGCTGGGAGAGCATGTCCACCTGTTGCATGTAGTCGAGCTTCTTCCTGGCGATGATCTGCAGGAAGTTGTAAATCACCTTCTGATGGGCGGCGCAACTGTGATGGCAGGTGTGGATGATGGACTTGATGTGGATGAAGAGAATCGTCGTCGGCTCCATGGCCACCATCTCGAAAAACATCGGATCCCTGGTCATGCTGTGGCCGTCGCCGTAGATCTCCAAGGCGCGAAATTCCTTGATGAGTTGGAGGTTTCCCCAGAAGTCCACCCCCTGCATCTGGACCCGTCCCTCGAGGATGACGCCGACGCTCTCATAGGAGTCTCCAATCTCGTGAACCCGCTCTCCCTTGCGGTAGGTTTTCCGTTGAATATGAAAACAGTGTAAAACTTGTTCGATTTCTCGCAGGTTTAAACCCTCAAACAGTTCAATTTTAGCCACTTTCGGGGCCACTTCTTGTTGAAAGGTCTCCATCACTCACCTCCTGTTTTGTTGCATAAATCACCTTTTATTTTCGTAAAATTCTAATACAAGTCGGAAAAAACTTCAAGACCCGTTGCATATGCCACCTATAGGAAAGCGATTTTACTCTAAGATGGCATCATACCCCGTTCACACACTTGAAACACAGAGGAGGAAGCGATGAAAGTCACAAGCCCCGGCATCGTCGACGGCGTCATCGACGACGCCTATGGAATCAAGGGAGAGACGAACGCCTTTGGAATGCCCGTGGTCTCCCTCCCCCTCGTCATTGAAGAGGCCCCAGAGGGCACGAAGTCCTTTGCCATCTTTCTCGAGGACAAGGACGCCTTTCCCGTCACCGGGGGATTCTCGTGGATTCACTGGGTGGCGGCGAACATCGTCGATCCAGTTCTCGAAGAGGATGCCAGTCGAAAGCACCCAAACTTCGTCCAAGGGGTGAACAGCTGGATCAGCAGCCATGGCGGTAACCAAGACCCGGCCCACTGCGCCTGTTACGGCGGCATGGCTCCCCCAGATGCGCCCCACATCTATGAACTTCACGTCTACGCCTTGGATACCCTGTTGCCCCTTCGAAACGGGTTCTATCCCAATCAACTCTATCGTCTCATGCACGGTCACGTCTTGGAAGAGGTCGTCGTCTACGGACGCTACTCTCCCGCCTAAGGAAGTCTAGAAAGAAGGTTTGTATGAAAGAGCAATTGTTACAAGGCGTCCGGGTCTTGGATCTCACCCGCGTCCTCGCCGGTCCCTACGCCGGGGTGCTTCTCGCCAGTATGGGCGCCGACGTCATCAAGGTGGAAAATCCAAATGGCGGCGACGACTCCCGTCACATGGGTCCCTTCGTCGGGGAAGAGGGGGAGAAGCAAAGCGCCTACTACATCAACTTCAACCACAGTAAGCGAGGCATCACCTTGAACCTCAAGGAGGAAGAAGGGAAGAAGATTTTCCTCGATCTCGTGAAACAGGCGGACATCTTACTGGAAAACTACCGCCCAGGGACCATGGAAAAACTCGGCCTCGGCTACGACGTCTTGAAAGAAGTGAACCCGAAGCTCATCTACGGCTGTGTCTCCGGCTTTGGCCACACGGGTCCCGATTCGAAGCGGGCGGGCTATGACATCATCGGCCAAGCCATGGGGGGCCTCATGAGCACCACGGGTTGGCCCGGCGGCGAACCCACCCGCACGGGAACTCCCATGGGGGACGTCCTCGGAGGACTGAACCTCACCATCGGCGTCCTCGCCGCCCTCTACCGCAAGGACAAGACGGGCCACGGGGAGAAAGTGGACATCGCCTTGGTGGATTCCGTCATCTCCTCCATGGCGAACATCAGCATGATCTATCTCTCCACGGGCCGGGTCCCGGAACGCATCGGGAACCGCTACGAATCCACCTACCCCTATGACTCCTTCGCCGTGAAGGATGGCTCGGTCATCATCGGTGCGGGCAACGACAAGCTCTATGGCCTCCTCTGCCAGGTCATGGGAAGAGAAGACCTGGCCACAGACCCTCGGTATCTTCACATCAAAGACCGGGTGGAACACCACGCCGCCCTCAAGGAGGACATCGAATCCTGGTCCAAGACCTTGACGGGGAAGGAAGTGGTGGATCGACTCACCGCCGTCGGCGTCCCCTCCTGCCCCATTCACAGCGTCGAAGACCTCTTGACCCATCCCCAGATTGCCCACCGCAACATGTTTGTGGAACTGGATCAAACGAACTTTGGCCCTCTGAAGATCACCAACTGTCCCCAACACTTCGCCGAGACCTACGCCGGCCCCTCGAAGGCGGCGCCCCTTCTCGGAGAGGACAACGACGAGGTCTATGGGGAACTCTTGGGCCTCTCCCAAGAGGAGCTGGACGCTCTCCACGCACGACACATTCTCTAAGGAGGCACTATGACACGCACCATTGACATCATTGAAGTGGGGCCCCGGGACGGATTTCAAAACCTCCCCTCCTTCATCCCCACGGAAGAAAAGATTCGCATCATCTCCTCCCTCATCGACTGCGGCGTGAAGCACCTGCAAATCACGAGTTTTGTCAGTCCCAAGGCCATTCCCCAGATGAGAGACGCCAAGGAGGTGGTCGACGCCATCCTCGCCATGAAGAAGGCGAAGGACCTGGACCTCTTCGCCCTCGTCCCAAACCTCTACGGAGCACGGGCGGCAGTGGAGGCAGGACTCAAGAAGATCACCACGGTGATCAGCCTCTCGAAGAGTCACAACCAAGCCAACATTCGCAGAACCCACGACGAGAGTTTTGAAGAACTCGCCGCCATGATGAGAGAACTCCAAGGCGTGGAGATCACCCTCGACGTGGCCACCACCTTCGGCTGTCCCTTTGAGGGAAAGTACACCGACACGGCGCCCCTTCTCGCCTTCTTACAACGGGCCTACGACCTCGGGGTGCGCACCTTCAACCTCTGTGACACCATCGGCATCGCCGACCCGGCACAGGTCCGAAATGTAGTCACCGAAGTAAAGAAGGCTTTCCCCGACGTGCGCATCGAGGTCCACGTCCACGACACCTATGGCCTTGGGGTGGTGAACTCCCTCGCAGGCATCGAAGCGGGAGCCGACGGCGTCCAATCCACCTTAGGCGGCCTCGGCGGCTGTCCCTTCGCCCCTGGGGCCTCGGGAAACACCGCGACGGAGGATTTAAACCGCATGCTCCAGCACATGGGCTATGACACGGGCATCGACTCCGACGCTCTCGTCGAACTCGCCAAGAGCCTCTACAAGAACGTCCCCGATGGCAACTTCAGCGGCCATCTGCTCCACATTGACGCTCACCCCAGTTGCGTCGTCTAATTCGAGGTGCACTATGAACGAAACCACCATGTCCATCTTAACCCTTGCGGTGCTCGTCTTCGTCATCGCCTTTGGTTTTCTCAAGAAGTTTAACATCGGGATCCTCTCCTTCGGGGTGGCTCTCCTCCTCGGTCGCTTCATCGGCATGACGGATAAGGAGATCGTCGGCGGCTTTAATACGGGCCTCTTCGTCATTCTCCTAGGCGCCATGCTCCTCTTTGGCATCGCCCACCTAAACGGCACCATTGAACTCTTGGCGAAGAAACTCGTCGCCCTCTTCGGTCGCCAAGGGTGGATGCTCCCCTTCGCCATGTACATCGTCGGCTTTCTCGTCGCCTTCTTAGGCCCCGGGACGATTCCAAGCTTCGGCGTCGTCGCCCTCTTCGGCGTCCCCTTGGCCGCTGCGATTCACGCCGACCCCTTCCTCATCTGCTGCATCGGACAGCTGGGAGGCATTGCGGGAGGGATCGTCCCCTGGGCGCCCACGGGAGTCATCGGCATTGAAAAGGCGGCGGAGGCAGGATTTACCGATCACATTGCCACCCCACTTTTCATCAACGTCACCATCGGGACCCTCTTTACCGCCCTGTGCATCTTCGTCCTCTACAAGGGCTGGAGACTCCACGGCGAAACCCACGTCAGCTTCCGAGACCTTCCCAAGTTCAACCAAAAGCAGTGGCTCACCCTCATCGGCATCCTCGCCATGGTGGCCACGGTGGTCATCTTTAAGACCAACATCGGCCTGACCTCCTTCCTCATCTCCATCGTCCTCATCCTCTTGGGCTGCGGGGACCTCTCGAAGGCCATCTCGTCGATTTCCTACAACACCCTCTTCATGGTCATCGGGACCGGCGTCTTGATGAACGTGGTCATCACTGGAGGCGGCATCAACCTTCTCGCCCACCTCCTCTCGGAGATCATGAGTGTACGCACCGCTCCCGCCCTCATTTCCCTCGCCGCAGGGATTATGAGCTGGTTCTCCTCCACCAGTGGCGTGGTCATGCCCACCTTGATTCCCACCATTCCCGCCATCTTTGCAAACCTGGGCACCGATGCCATTCCCCCGGCGATGATGGTCTCCGCCATCACCTTGGGCAGCTCCGTCGCCGGTCTCTCCCCCGCCTCCACCGGTGGTGGACTCATCTATGCCGCCCTCGCCGGAGAAAAGGAATACGAGAACGAAGACATGAACAAGCTCTTCTTGAAACTCTTCTTGACCAGTGT
Source organism: Bacillota bacterium (assembly GCA_023442775.1). Classification (GTDB taxonomy): domain Bacteria; phylum Bacillota; class Clostridia; order Tissierellales; family Peptoniphilaceae; genus JAEZXH01. Next base: position 145,878 of record JAEZXH010000021.1, on the reverse strand, counting down.
CTTCTCCGTGGCCATGGCCTCCCTCTTCGCCCTCATCGGCGGTTACCAATTCACCCCCTACAACTAGAAACGAGGTCTTCCTATGGGTATGAATCTAACGGAAAAAATCTTGGCCCGCGCCGCGGGAGTCGAGACGGCAAAACCGGGGGACATCCTCTGGGTCAAGGTCGATGGCGCCATGATGGATGACATCTTGGGCCCTCGGGTGGAGATCGCAGAGCACATGCGCCGCTTAAATAAAACCATTTGGGACCCCTCGAAGGTCACCATCATCTCGGACCACTACACCCCGCCGGCCAATGCGAAACAGGCGGAGATCGTGAAGTTCACGAGAGAGTGGGCCAGAGAGTACGGCGTCACCAACTACTACGAATTCTCCGGCCCCTGCCACCAAGTCATGATGGACGAGGGCCGCGTCGGCCCGGGGCACATCGTCGTGGGCACCGACTCCCACACCTGCACCTACGGCGCCCTCTCCGCCTTCTCCACTGGAATCGGCTCTACGGAAATGCTCGGCGTCCTCTGCACCGGAGAGATTTGGCTCAGGGTTCCCGAGAGTCTTCTCTTCAACTGTAACGGCACCTTGGGCCATCGGGTCATGGCCAAGGACTTGGTCCTTCGCATCATCGGTGAAGTGGGACACAATGGCGCCACCTACAAGGCCATGGAGTTTCGCGGCTCCGTCTTCGACACGATGATCATGGACGAGCGCCTCTGTATGGCGAACATGGCGGTGGAGGCCGGGGCGAAAAACGGCATCTTCCCCTACGACGCCATCACCGAGGAATTCCTCGAAAAGACCCATGCCCCGAAGGGCCACGTCTTCACCCCCGACGAGGACGCCCACTACGAGAAAGTCTACGACATCGACGTCGACGCCTTGGAGCCCCTCTGCGCCTGCCCCCACGAAGTGGATAACGTCACGGAGATCAAAAACGTGAAGAACGTGAAGATTCACCAGGCCTACATCGGCTCTTGCACCGGCGGACGCTACCACGACTTGAAGATGGCGGCGGATCTCTTAAAGGGCCACAACGTCGCCCCCGGCGTGCGCCTTCTCATCTCCCCCGCCTCCCGGAAGGTCTGGGAAGAGTGCGCCCGAGACGGAATCCTCACCACCCTCTCCGAAGCTGGGGCGACGGTCCTCGCCTCCTCCTGCGGAGCCTGCCTCGGGGTCCACTCGGGAGCCGTCGGTGCAGGAGAGGTTTGCGTCTCCTCCACCAACCGCAACTTCATCGGTCGCATGGGCAGCAAGGACGCAGGCGTCTACCTCGCCTCTCCCCTCTCCGTAGCCGCCAGTGCCATCACCGGCGTGCTCACCGACCCCCGTACCATCTAAGGAGGTCCCATGACACAACAACTCACGGGCCATGCCCGCAAATATGGCGACAACATCAACACCGACATCATCTCTCCCCCGGCCTACATGGAGCTGTCCATTGAAGATGCGGCGAAGTACGCCATGAGCCCCATCGATGCCGACTTCGCGAAAAAGGTCAAGCCCGGCGACATCTTCGTCGCGGAGAATAACCTGGGCTCCGGCTCCTCCCGAGAGACGGCTCCTTTGACCTTAAAGGCCCTTGGGATTCGAGTCATCATCGCCAAGTCCTACGCCCGCATCTTCTACCGCAACTGCATCAACCTCGGAATCTTGGCCCTCACCTGTCAAGACGCCGATCGCATCCAGGAAGACGACGCCCTTCGCATCGACCTGGAAGGCGCGAAAATCATCAACGAGACCAGAAACGAAGAGTACGCCTTCCCACCCATGCCAGAACACCTCCTTCGCCTCATTCAGGCGGGAGGCCTTGTCCGCTATCTCGAACAACACTAGGAGGTCCTCATGCACAGAGAACTTACGCCCATCCGCTGCGCCATCGTCCGAGGGGGAACGAGTAAGGGAATCTTTCTCCTGGAAAATGACCTGCCCAAGGACCAGGCTCTACGAGACAAGATCATCCTTCAAATCTTCGGAAGCCCCGACGTCCGTCAAATCGACGGCCTCGGCGGCGCCGATGTCCTCACCTCAAAACTCGCCATCGTGGGAGCCAGTGACTCCCCCGACGCCGACGTGGACTACACCTTCGGCCAGGTGAGTATGGAAGAGGCCTTCATCGACTACGGCGGAAACTGCGGAAACATCTCCTCCGCCGTGGGAGGCTTTGCCATCGACCAAGGCCTTGTGAAAGCCGTGGAACCGGTGACCACGGTGCGCATTCGCATGACGAACACAAACCGCATCCTCACTGCGGAAATCCCCGTCCAAGACGGCCACGCCAAGGTGGAGGGAGACTATACCATCGACGGCGTCCCCTCCCCCGGGGCGAAGATTACCCTCGACTGGTCCGACGTCGTCGGCGGTATCACGGGAAAACTCCTCCCCACGGGAAACCCCATCGACACCATCGAGGCTCAAGGCAAGACCTACGAAGTCTCCATCGTCGACGCGGGAAACGTGGTGGTCTTCATCCGCGCCGAAGACCTCGGCATGACCGGGACGGAAACCCCCCAGGAGATCGACGCCAACGACGCCTTAAACGCCATTATCGAAGAGATTCGCGGCAAGTGCTGTGAGAAGATTTCCCTCGTCTCCCACTGGGAAGAGGCGAAAACCGTCACCCCTTACCAGCCCTTCTTCGCCATCGTCAGCGCCCCCACGACACATGATTGCTACAACGGCGCCCACGTGGATGAGAAGGACGTAGATGTGGTAAGTCGTCTCCTCTTTATGCTCCACATGCACAAGGCCTACCCCATCACCGGCACGGTCTGCACCGGAGCCTGCGCCCGCATCCCCGGCACCATCGTCTACAATCTCCTCTCGGAGAAGGCCAAGGAAGAGCTCGTCCTTCGCATTGGCCACCCCACGGGCACTATCCCCGTGGAGACCGAAGCGAAGGTGGAAGGCGGAGAAGTCACCATCTCTCGCATCGGCGTCTACCGCACGGCGCGCATGATCATGCAAGGTCACGTCTACGTGCGCACCGCCGCCCTTTAATCGTCACCGACGACAACCTCATACAAAAAGAGTCACCCTCGTGGGTGACTTTTTTATGCCAAGACTTTTTCCATCCACACCATGTCGTAGGTGCGGCCAAATTTTCTCCCGCAGCCGTGGGCGCGGCCCACCTCTTGAAAACCCTGGGCGCGGTGGAAATGGTAGCTGCGAAGGGAGATGGTCTCGTCCTCCTCTTTTTGAGGGACGACGACTTTTGCATAGAGAATGGAGATTGCCCGCTCCCGAAGGGCCTCCTCTAAGGCGACGAGGAGTTCTCTTCCGATTCCCCGTCGCGCCACGTCCTCGCGAAGGTAGAGGCTCAACTCTGCGGTGTGCCGGGCGCCGGCACGGGCGATAAAGGGATGGGCGTAGACGTAGCCGAGAAGGCGATCCTCCTCTTCGGCGACAAAGGCGGCCTTGGCGTGGGTAAGTCTTACGGCCATGTCCTCCTCTCTTGGGACCTGGAGTTCAAAGGTGACGGCACTTTCTTGGACATAGGGAGCATAGATGGCGACACAGCTCGATGCGTCCTCTCTCCGGGCGGGGCGAATCTTCATACTCTTCCTTTCCAAGATAGGCGAAAACGCCCCGAAGGGCGTCTCTCAGTCGATGGTGGTTCCCGTGTAGGGCTTTTTCAAGATGTTCTTATGATAGAACTTGTCCACGGCGACGGCAATGGCGTTGTCCCCAGAGATGTTGGCGGCGGTCCCGAAACTATCTTGGGTGAGATAGAGGGTGATGAGAAGGCTCGCCATGGGACTGTCGGTGGCCATCCCCACCATGGGGACGAAGGGAAGGGCACTCATGACGGCTCCGCCAGGGGCTCCAGGTGCGGCGACCATGGCAATCCCCAAGATGGCGATAAAGCGGATCAAGAGGCCGTAGCTATGGGGCAGGCCGTAGATGGCCAAGATGGTGAACACGCAAGAGGTCAAGGTAATCATGGACCCGGGCATGTGGACCGTGGCGCAGAGGGGAATGACGAACTCGCGAATCTGCTTCGAGACCCCGTTTTTCTTCGCGCACTCCAAGTTGACGGGAATCGTCGCAGCCGAGGACTGGGTCCCGACGGCGGTGAGATACCCGCGGACCTGGTTCTTGATGAGTTGGAAGGGATTCTTCCCGGTGTAGGCCCCGGCGACGATGAACATGATGCTCACGTAGATGATGTGCAGGCAAATGATGCAGAGGAAGATCTTCCAGAAGATGTTCATGACTCCCATGACGGACCCGGTTTGGGCCATGGAGGCGAAGTTTCCGAAGATGTAGAAGGGAAGGACGGGGACGATGGCGCTTCCGAGGATCTTCGCGATGATGTCGTTAAAGTCGGTGAGGAGGTTGTAGGTCGTCTCCCCACGACCTTGACGACGCAGCCAAGAGACGGTAATCCCAAACATGAAGGCAAAGACGATGGCGCTGGTCACGTCGAAGAAGGGTTTTAAGTCGATGGAGAAATAGGGGGCGAGTTCCTCGGGACCTTCGGTGAGGCTCTTGACGAGGTTTTCCGAGATGAAACTCGGGAAGATGTTACTCGCCATGAAGTAGGCCAAACTCCCGCCGATGAGGGTGGATATGTAGCTCGTTCCAGCGGTGACTCCCAAGAGTTTTCCCGCACCCTCTCCAAGGTCTGCAATGCCCTTGGTAACGAAGGCGACGATCATCAGGGGGATGACGAAGGACAGGAATTGTCCGAAGAATTTTGAGAAGGTAATGGCAATGCGCGTGATGGAATCTGGCAGATATGTTCCGCAGAGAATCCCCAGCACAATGGCGATAATGAGGCGTGGAATGAGTCCAAGATGAACTTTTTTCTGTGGTGTGCTCATAGTCTCTCCTTTCTTGAATGAATCGTTCATTTTAGTATAGCACAATTCTTTCCCTAGAGAAACATTTTCATAGAATGAAAAACGCCTCCCTCAGTGGGAGGCGGCGAGGATACTCGCAAGCCCGAGGAGATAGAGAGGGCTTGGAATCATCGCAAGATTCAAAAAGAAGGGCAGGTAGTGTTTCCCTCGAAAGGCCACCACAGCCCCTCCAATGGCCAAGATGGGCAGGAGCACAAAACTGACGAGAACCACAAGTTTTAATCCCACCCATTGGGGCACCGCTGCGCCTAGGGCAAAGACCAAGGCGGCGATGATCAACTCGAGAACAAAGACTTTCCACGAGGTCTCTTTCATGAGAGTCTCCTTTCTGTTCCACGCTTTCTTCCCTTATACCCGAAAGGAAAGAGTTTAATGCTCCTCGTCTCTTCGGAGGTTTTGGATTCCCCGCTTTAGGAGTGCCTCGAAGATCTTGCGCTCCTCCTCGGAGAAGTCCTCGAAAAACTTCCCCGAGATCTCCTCGGTGACCTCTCGGTAGATGGGCTCGAAGCGCCTGGCCCTCTCCTCGAGAAAGACCCGGCTCATCCGCCGATCCTTCGGGTCCACCACCCGGCGCAGGAGTCCTCGCTCCTCCATGCGCCGCACCATCGTCGAGAGGGTGGTCATCGCAAGGCCAGTGCCATCACAGATTTGGCTCATGGAGAGGCCGTCTCGGTGCCACAAGACGCAGAGGATGCGCCCCTGCGCCTCGTTAAAGGCCAGGATCTTTCGCCGCTTCAAGATGGCGTGATGGCGGCGGTCGATGCGGTGTTTGGCCTCGGCGATGGTGTGCCCGATGCAAAAGGAGGCGTCTTCAAAGATTCTCTCTTGGCAACCACAGGTGCAGGTGGGAGGACAGTGACACGGTTTCGAGGGGCGTTTTTCGCTCGTACTCACCTGTTCTCAGGCCCTCGTATAGACAATCTCTCCGCCGACGACACTCTGAAGGACCTTCACCTCTTTCACCTCTTCCGGGGCGATGGTGAAGATGTCCCGGTCGAGAACGATGAAATCGGCAAGATAGCCTTCCTCGAGACGCCCCTTGATGGTTTCCTTGCCCTGGGCGTAGGCGCTGCCGTAGGTGTAGGCGTCGATGGCCTCTTCCACACTCACCCGCTCCTCGGGGGCGAATCCTCCCTCGGGGTAGCCGGAGAGGGTCTGACGGGTGATGGCGCATTGGATGCAGGGGAAGGGATTGGGGTTCTCCACGGGAGCGTCGGTGCCGAAGGAAACGAGGTCGGCATCTAGGTCGATGAGGCTCTTAAAGGCGTAGGAGGTCTTTGCCAGCTCCAGCCCCACCCGATCGGTGACGATGCGCAGATCGTAGTCCAAGAAGATGGGCTGATAGTGGATGGTGATCTTTCGTCTCGCCTCTTCTTCAATTTGCTCCCGGGTGGTGATTTGGTTGTGGACGATGCCGTGGCGCAGGGGATTGCCCTCTTCTGCAAGGGCATAGGCATCGATGAGGCTCTGGACTGCGCCGTCGCCGATGGCGTGGGTGGTGATGCGAAGCCCCTCGCCCTCGGCATAGCGCACCATCTCTTCGAGGGTCTCTTGGGAGAGGGCGCTGACTCCCGTAGTGGAGGAATCGTCGGCGTAGGGCTTTCTCATGAGGGCCGTTCTTGCGCCGAGGGAGCCGTCCTTGAAGAGCTTCCAGGAGCCCCTCGTGTACATCTCGTCGTCATAGACCTCGCGACGGTAGTAGTTCTTCACGTAGTCCTTGACGCCCTCGAGGTTTTGGAAGTTGAACTGGGGATCGTAGCGAAGGCGAGGATTCTCGGCGTAAATCTCGTCGAGGACCTCAGTGATGAGGGGATAATCGGGGCCCATAACGTCACAGGATTGGACCGAGGTAATCCCCACGGAGAGGCAGTAGTCGATGGCGGCGTCAATCTGGCGACGGATGTCCTCCTTCTTCGCCTCGGGGAGGATGCTTCGCGCCAGGGCACAGGCGTTTTCCGTAAAGATGCCGCTCAGGCGTCCCTCGTCGTCGCGGCGAATCTCTCCCCCGGGAACCTCTCTCTCCTCGAGATTTTCAATGAGACCCATGGCCTTGGTGTTCAAGGCGGTGATGTGGACACAGACCCGTTCGAGGAGAATGGGAATCTCAGTGGAGATGCGATCCAGGTCCTTCGCCTCTAACAGGCGCACCTCTCCCGAGGTGAAATTGTCCTGATTCCACCCCTGGCCTCGCACCACCGCACCTGGTCCCAGGTTTCTCTTGGCGATGAAGTCCTTCGTGATGGCGATGACGTCCTCAATGCTCTTTGCCCCGGTGAGGTTCACCGTCTCCAAGGAGGCGCCGAACATCTGGAGGTGAAGGTGGGAGTCGTTGAGGCCGGGAAGGACGGTGTGTCCCTCGAGGTCTACCACCTCGGCTCCCTCTGTGGGAAGACTCTCCCCGACGGCGACGATGCGGCCGTCTTCCACGAGCATCTCCGAAGCAAAACGCGACTGTCCACGATAGATCTTTCCATGGGTGTAGAGTCTTCTCATAGTTACTCCTTTCTCGGGCTCTAAGGTATGAAAAAAGGCCTCTTGCGAGGCCGGATGGAGCGGATGACGAGAATCGAACTCGCGTATCAAGCTTGGGAAGCTTGCATTCTACCATTGAACTACATCCGCAAAATATCAACAGGTACCCTTTTATTATACCCAAGGGCCTTCGATTTGAGAAGAGGTTTTTTGAGAAAAAGCCCTCTCTGGGGACAAGTCACAACTTTTCCACGACTTATCCCCAGAACGAGCCCCGATTTTTCCACTTTTCCCCAGACTTATCCACAGTATCCACAGATTTTTTGTCCCGGGCCTTTGGATATCCTTGGGATTAGAGGCCGAGATTTGGGTCCACGTGGCCCGTGGTGTCGTAGGTGCCGCTTGTAAAATCGAAGTACCCCGCCGCGGCAATCATCGCCGCATTGTCGGTGCAATACTGAAAATCTGGGACATAGAGAGAGATGCCCCTCTCTTTACAGGCCGCCTCGAGGGCCCCTCTCAGTCCACGATTTGCCGAGACTCCCCCGGCGACGACGAGGGCGTCCCTTCCCGTCTCTTCGAGAAGGGCCATGGTCTTCTCCATGAGGACGTCGGTGACCGCCGCCTGAAAGGAGGCGCAGACATCCTTCGGATCCAGCTCTTCCCCCTTCTGCTCCGCCTGGTGGAGGCGATTGATCACCGCCGTCTTTAGTCCGGAGAAGGAGAAGTCATAGCCGTCCTTTTCCAGGCGAACCCGGGGAAAGTGAAAGACGTCTTCTCCCTCGGCGGCGAGGCGATCCACCACGGGGCCGCCGGGATAGCCGAGGCCAATGGCCCGGGCAATCTTGTCATAGGCCTCTCCACAGGCATCGTCGACGGTGCGCCCGTAGAGGTTCATCTCCGTCCAGTCGGTGACGTCTAAGAGATAGGTGTGCCCCCCGGAGACGACGAGGGCCACAAAGGGAGGCTCCAGGTCGGGATGGGAAAGGGCGTTGGCGGCGATGTGTCCCTCCATGTGGTTCACCCCGACGAAGGGGATGTTCTTCGCAAGGGCGAGGGCCCGAGCCGAGGAGAGGCCCACGAGGAGAGCTCCCACGAGTCCCGGCCCACGAGTCGCCGCAATGAGGTCCACATCGTCAAGACTCATACCCGTCTCTTCAAAGAGGGCGTCCAAGATGGGGTGAATCGCCTCGAGGTGTTGACGAGAGGCAATCTCTGGTACGACGCCTCCGTAGATTTTATGGGTGTCAATCTGGGAGCGAATCACCTGCCCCAAGACCTTGCGTCCGTCCTCCACCAAGGCGACGGCGGTCTCGTCACAGGAAGATTCGATGCCTAAGACAATCATAGAAGCTCCTTTCTATAGAGGAAGGCGTCCTCTTTCGGCGCGTCGTAGTAGTCCTTGCGCTGGCCCACCTGGAGAAATCCACGAGAGGCGTAGAGGTGAATGGCCCCAACGTTTGAGGCGCGGACTTCGAGGTCCATGGTCTTTGCGCCATGACTCCTACTGAGGGCAATGCCTTCGTCGAGAAGGGCAGCTCCCCACCCCGCCTTGCGGTTGTCCTTTGAGACGGCGAGGGAGAGGAGCTCTCCTTCATCGGCGACGATGCGCACCATGATGTAGCCACAGACCTCTCCCGCTTCTTCGGCGACGAGGATCTCCTTTCCAAAGTCCTTTGCCGCGAGGAAGGCCTCTTCACTCCAGGGGTCGGAGAAGGTGGCCTCGTCGAGGGCGGCGAGGGCCTTCGCATCTCTTGCTTCCATGGGACGAATCATGAGAAGTCTCCCTCCAATCGCCGCTCGGGGCGGGTCTTTCGTAGATACAGGGGCTGGACCGTGGAAAACTCCTCGGCTTCTTTCGCGGCGCCACACAGGCCAAGGGCATAGGCAGAGACGTCCCACAAGGCGGCGGGGGCAATGGTGTGTCCCGCCTCGAGGATGCGCCTTCTGTAGTCCTCGTTCTCAAGTCCCGGCCCGGTGAAGAGGAGGGACTCGCCCCAGGAGAGGACCTCGTCAAGGGGACAAACGTCGATGTCTCTCTTCATGGAACACCCCTCAACTTGGGAATAGAGTGCGGCGTAGACCCGGTCCCGGCGGGCGTCCAAGATGGGGACGATGTTCTCCCCGAGAAGGGGCGCCGCCAAGGCCTCGAGGGTGCTCACTCCCACCACCTCAATGCCAAGGGCGTAGGCCATAGATTTTCCAAAGGCGAGGCCGACCCGCATCCCGGTGTAAGACCCGGGGCCGATTCCGACGACGACTCGCTCTAAGTCCTTCGCCTCCCATCCTACGCGACGGAGGACGTCGGCGAGGACTTCGGGGAGTGCCTCGGCGTGTCCACGGGGGGAGGAGAGGCGCACCTCGGCGACGAGAGAGTTCCCCTCGAGGAGGGCAAGACTCATGGTCTCTGTAGACGTATCAAGGGCGAGGATCTTCATGGTCTCACCTCCAAACTCTCGAGGAGCTCCCCGGAATTGGGCCCAAGGCTTCGCAAAAAGAGGCTGCGATGGTCCTCGTCTACCTTCTCAAAGGAAATCTCCAGACGGTCTTCGGGAAGAACTTCCGCAATTCGCTCCCCCCACTCCAGGAGACAGACCCCGTCTCCGAAGAAGTACTCGTCAAAGCCCAAGTCCCAGACGTCTCCCGCATCGGTGAGGCGGTAGGTGTCAAAGTGGTAGAGGGGGAGGCGTCCATAGTATTCATTGACCAGGGTAAAGGTGGGGGAACTCACCACTTCAGGACAGGAGAGCCCCTCCCCAAAGGCCTTGGAAAAGGTCGTCTTCCCCGCGCCGAGTTCTCCCGTTAAGACGATGACCTCTCCGGGTTTTGTCCCCTTGGCGAGGGCTTTTGCCGCCTCTTGGACCTCGAGGAGGCTCAAATATCTGAGGGCCCGTTCAGCCACGGAAACTCTCCTCGTGGATTCGGTGCGCCTCGTCGACATTGGTGCGCTCCCCGGGGTGCTTCGCCGGGTGCCCCAAGGCGATGACGGCAATGGCCTCGTATTCTTCGGGGACGTGAAACATCTCTTTTAACACCTCCCCTGCAGGGCGGCCGTCGGCGTGGTTGTTCCCAATGGCGTTAACCCAGCAAGAGCCGAGGCCCAAATCTGCAATGGCGAGCTCGAGATAACTGCAGACGATGGAGGCATCCTCTTCATAGGTCGCCGGTGCCTTCTGACGATTCACCACCACGACGATGGCACCAGCGGCCTCTGGGATGAAGTGGGCATTTCTCTCCTTAAAGGAGCCGAGTTCCTCCAGAGTCTTCTTCTCCTTTACCACGATGAGTTCCACGGGGCGGGCATTTTTTGCGCTCGGGGCGCGGAGTCCACAGGAGAGAATCGTCTCCCAATCCTTCTCGGAGATGGGCTCCTCGGTAAAACTGCGGATACTTCTTCTCTTTTTGACTAAATCGAAAAACATAGTTCCTCCTTTTTCTCTTGGTTTTATTATACCCCAAGGGCCCCTCGCTATGACAAAGGGGGAAAAATTCTGCTATACTTGAAGGAGAATCACGCCCAACATCGAAGGAGGAGCACATGCAAGTACTTGAAGAGAAAATCTTAAGAGATGGCCGGGTCCTTGGAGCCAACATCGTCAAGGTGGATTCCTTCCTCAACCACCAACTCGACGTCGCGTTTCTCGACCTCATGGGCCAAGAACTTGCCCGTCACTTCGCCGAGAAACATATCACGAAGATCCTCACCATCGAAGCCTCTGGCATCGCCATGGCCGTCGCCGCCTCCCGCCACTTCGGAAACATCCCCGTGGTCTTTGCAAAGAAGGCGAAGAGTGCCAACATCGGCGACGACGTCTACGCCTCGGACGTGGAGAGCTTCACCTACAAGAAATCCTATACTGTCACCGTCTCTCACCAATTCCTCTCGAAAGACGACCGCCTTCTCATCATCGATGACTTCCTCGCCGAGGGAAACGCCTTAACGGGACTCATCGACGTGGCCACTCAAGCGGGAGCCACCGTCGCAGGCCTTGGCATCGGCGTAGAAAAGGGCTTCCAAGAGGGGGGCGAAAAGATTCGCGCCATGGGCTATGATCTGCTCTCCCTCGCCATCATCGACGACATCTCCGACGGAACCATCACCTTCCGTCATCAGGACTGAGAAGGGCCTTTCAAGGCCCTTTTTTTACAAGGAGGACCTATGAAGCATTGCGGCACAAAAACCCTTTCTACCCCTCGCCTGCTCCTGCGCCCCTTTGAGGAGAAAGACATCCCCATCGCCTACGAGCGGTGGATGAGCTCTCCTGTGGTGACAAAACACGTCTCCTGGGCACCTCACAAAAACCTCTCCGAGACCGAAGAGATCGTCGGCTCCTGGGTTGAAAGCTATGAGGACGAGGACTTCTACATGTGGGCCATTGAAGAGGAGAACCTGGGCCTTGTGGGAGACATCTTCGTCGCCAGGATGAACGAGCGCCTCGAAGAAATGACCCTGGGCTATGCCGTCTGTGAAGAGGCTTGGGGACAGGGCATCACCACAGAGGCCCTCTCCCGAGTCATTGATTTTCTCTTTGAGGAAGTGGGGGCCCATCGCCTCGTGGCGCGCCACGCTGTGGAGAACAAGAACTCCGGGAGAGTCATGGAGAAAGCCGGGATGCGCTACGAGGGGACCATGCGCCAAAAGGGTGCCTCCTACAAGGGCCCCAGGGACATGGCCATCTACGCCATCCTCTCCACCGATGAAAGGAGGACCCAATGAAACACCTTGGCACGAAGAGACTCGAGACGAATCGCCTCCTCCTGCGTCCCTTTGTCATGGAGGACGCCCCGGGCTGCTTTTCGGCGTGGATGGGAAATGTTGAGGTCACCGAGTACCTCACCTGGCCCGCCCACAACACCTTGAAAGAGACGGAAGAAGTCCTCGCCCATTGGATTGCCGGCTATGAAAATCCCGCCTCCTACCACTGGCTCATCGTATTGAAAGACACCAATGAGCCCGTGGGAAACATCTCCGTGGTTCACCACGACGACGCCATCGACGAGGTTCACATCGGCTACGTCCTCTCCCCGGACTTTTGGGGGCAGGGCATCATGCCCGAGGCCCTCTCTCGCCTCATCACCTTCTTCTTCGACGAGGTGGGGGCGCGCCGCATCGAGAGCATGCACGCCGTGGGCAATGAAAAGTCGGGCCGCGTCATGGAAAAGGCGGGGATGGTGAAAGAAGCCCTCCTCCGCGACGGCGACCTCTCGAATAAAGGCCGCCGCGATGCCGTAGTCTATGCCATCATTCACCCCGACGTGGATGATTGATAAAGAGTTTTTTTGTAAATGTTCCTTTTTTCTTGATGTCTCCTTGACCTCTCCTTTTCTCAGGACTAGGATGGAAGTAGAATCGATTTTTCTCTCAGACCTGCTCCACACTTTTCCAACGATGAGGAGATGATTATATGAGAAAGTACTGGGAACAGTTTCGCAAGATGAAGGGGAGTTTCCTCATTGTTATTCTTGCGCTCTATTTCTTGGTATCCAGGGTGTTAACGGCTCTAAGATTGCATATCGGCACGGATGAACAGTGGGTAAAATTCTTTACATTTGTCTTCTTTCCTCTGGCCGTGGTCATCTTGGTCATGAACCTTGTGGATGATGTCAAACAAACTCATCGAAAACCCGTCGTTATTGTCCTCGACGTCTTTTGTCTCATCCTCTTACTCCTCATGTGGGGGATCATCCTCTACTTTGGTTTTCGTTTTGGTTTCGACCAATAAAAAAGCACCCGCTGGGTGCTTTTTTATTTCAACTCTTCCAAGAAGGCATCGGCGACGGCTTGTCACTCTTCCTCGGTGGCCTCTCGGGACTTGAGAAATCAAAAAAAGAGCCGCGAATTGGCTCTTTTTTCAATCTTCGGGATCGATGAGGGCAATGACGTTGATGACGGGAGTCTCGTAAGGGTGAAGGCTTCGGATGAGTTTCACCGCCTCCTTCACGTCCTCGGCGCGGAGGCGAAATTCCATCTTCGTCTCCTCTTCTTCGCTGACGACGCCAATCTTTCCGTCGTAGGGATTGGCTCCCTCCAAGGGGCGCCAACGGCCGATGACCTTCGACGTGGAGAAGGCGTAGTCGTAGAATCCTTGGGTGAGGTAGCCGTGGTCGTTTAAAGCGTTGGCCAAGGTGATGACCCGATCCTCGGGGATGAAAATCTCAACTTTGACGTAGTCCATCGTTGCTCCTTTTCTAGAGAATCTTTTCCAGTTCGTCAAGGCTCCAGGCGATCATGTTCGTGGTGATGACGTGGGTGGTCTTTTCGAAGAGGGAGACCTCGGCCTTCCCCTCTTTCATGGAGAGGCTCTCGATGAAGGCCTTTTGGATGAGCGGGGGCACCGTCGGGTCCTCTTCTCCGTTGGCGACGAGGAGAATCTTATTCTCGAGGCCCTCTTTGTGATTCGCGGGGTTGTAGGTGTCTAGTGCCTTCTTCGCCTCTTCGGGGAGGGTCACATTCCAGCTCTTCGCCAGTTCTTCCCAATCCCAGCAGCCGTTGTAGGGGATGGCCCCGGTGAGTTCTTCTCGGGTGGCGACGAGGGCGCCGGAGAGGATGGCCCCCATGGAGTGGCCGCAGAGGAAGAAGTGGTCCTCGTCCATGTTGGTGTTCTCCTTAAGGTAGCCATAGAGGCTCTCGTACTCCTCGATCTCTCCCATGACCACGGCGAAGAAGTACTTTGCCATGATCTCCTCGTCGTCGTAGTCCAGGCTTCCCCGCTCTCCGTGGTGCGGGGCGTCGGGAAGGAGGACCTGAAAGCCGTAGTGGGCAAAGATTTCTCCGCGGATGAGGTTGCGCTCCTTGGTGCTGTTCCATCCGTGGTAGAAAATCATCGTGGGATGGGGTCCCTCTCTCTGTGGGGTGACGAGAAGAGCGGGAATCTCGCCGATCATCACGTGTTCTGTCTTCGGTCGTTGGATGTGCATAGGCGTTCCTTTCCTAGGGCTGCTCGGGAAGGGCCCAAGAAATGGGCGCCTCCCCCTTCATGGTGAGATACTCGTTGATGGCGGAAAAGGGACGGCTCCCGAAGAAGCCGCGATGGGCGGAGAGGGGACTTGGATGGGGAGCCTCTAAGATGAGGTGCTCCGGGTTGGTGAGAAGGCGTTTTTTACTTCTCGCATGGGCGCCCCAGAGGAGAAAGACGAGGGGGCCTGGTTTCTCGTTTAAGAGGGCGATGATTTTGTCGGTGAAGATGCGCCAGCCAATGGCCTCGTGGCTCGCGGCTTGGCCTCGGCGGACGGTGAGGGTGGTGTTTAAGAGGAGCACCCCCTGCTCTGCCCAGGACTTGAGATAGCCGTGGCGCGCGGGAGAAATGCCAAGGTCTGTTTCCAATTCCTTGTAGATGTTTCGAAGGGAGGGGGGAAGAGGCACCCCTGGGCGGACGGAAAAACTCATGCCGTGTGCCTGCCCCGGGCCGTGGTAGGGGTCTTGTCCCAGGAGGAGGACCCGGGTGTCCTCGTAGGAGGTGGTTCGCAGGGCGTAGAAGACCTCCTCCATGGGAGGATAGATCTCGAAGTGGCGATATTCTTCGACGAGGAGGCGACGAAGCTCAAGGTAGTAGGGCTTTTCCATCTCCTCGCGCAGGAGTTCATCCCAATCATTTCCAAAGTATTGTCGCATTACATCCCCCAAATCATACTCCAGAAGTTCTCCCCTCCTTGAGGGGTCAAGAGTTCCAACACCCTTCTGCGGCTCTCGTGTTCACAGAGGATGAGGAGCTGGTCCCCCGCCTCGAGGAGGGTGTCCCCGCGGACCATGAGGCAGAGCCCTTGGCGCAAAATCGCGCCGACGGCGACGGGGTCGGGAAGACCAAGCTCTGCGAGCCGCTTCCCCGCTGCGGGAGAGGCGGGGTCCAGGCGCACCGAGAGGGCCTCCACGTCTCCTCCGAAGAGGCGGCTTAAGTGAATATCGCCCTCCCGCTCCAAGAGGCTCAGGAGGTGGGAGAGGCCTGCAAAGCCCCAGCGCAGATGGATGCCGGGAAGAACGTGTCCAAAGACCCGGGTGTACTCTCCCCGGGAGAGGATGCTCATGCGCTCCCGGTACCCCGCCTCCTCCAAGAGGGCGGCAAAGAGGAGATTCTCCCCGTCGTCGCCTGAGAGACACAGGGGCAGGACTCCCTTTGGCCCCTCTTCGTAGGTCCAGAGGTCGCGAAGATGTTCTTGCCGACAGAGGACCCGGGAGAGGGCGCGTCTCTCCTTGGCGCTAAAACTCCTCTCTCGGCTCCAGGTCATGGCGTAGCCCAGGTGGGAGAGGGCGAGGACCAGATCAAAGGTCCCGGGCCCCTCCCCGAGGATCCAGAGGTCGCGCCTCTTCGTCTCCTCCTCCCGGCTCGTCTTCTCCTCCCCCATGAGGTAGAGCCGATCTCCCTCGTCAAGGCGCGTCGCCCCAAAGGGGACGAAGAAGTGGCCGCGGCGCAGGATTCCCACGACGACTCGGTTCTCGAAGGCCCCCGCCAAGTCCTTCAAGGTCTTTCCCACCAAGGGATCCTCCTCGAAGAGTTCCTGGACGCTGATGTGGATGTGGCTTCGTAAAAACTCCTCGTCGAGGAAGAGGCCATCCCCTCGGAGGTAGGTGTCGATGGAGCGGGCGAGTTCCACCGCAGGGCAGAAGATGTGGTCCACCCCTTCCCGGCTCTCCTGTTGCAAGTGCTCGTAGTCCTCGACCTCGAGAACTTGGGCCACGACGCTTCTCGCCCCTCTTTTTCGCAAAAGGCTCCCGTAGAGGAGATTTTCCTCGGTGCTCTCGGTGAGGGCGAAGACCATGTCGATGCTTGCGGCGGAGACGGGAAGGGAGAGGGAGAGGTTTAAGGGCAGAATGCTCAGGTGTTTGTGGGCGATGTGACGGGAGAGGAGCTCCTCCTCCTTAGAGAGCAAGAGGACCTCGTGGTTTTCCGTGAGAAGGGTCTCGGCGAGTTCCAAGGCCAAGGGGCAACTGCCGAGGATGAGAATCTTCATGCCACACCTCCTAGGTCAATGTCCACGTCCACGAGAATCTCACCGCGGTGAATGGGCCGCAAGAGGGCCTGAACCTCCTCGGCGATGAGCTGTCTCTCCTGGTGACTCTTACAAAGATCTGGGTTGACCACCACGTCGACGCGAAGGACGCCCCCTCTAACGCTCAAGTCGTGGTAGGAGTGAACGCTTCGTCTCTGGTTCACAAAGGCGTCTAAGAGGGGACGGGCGCGCATCTCTTCATAGGTCTCGTCGCCGACGGCATCCATGTGACAGATGAGGGTAATCCCAAAGCGCGCCGAGAGCTCTCTCTCCATGCGGTCGCTGATTTCGTGGACGGCGTGAAAGGCCATGGTGTAGGGAAATTCCACGTCGACGACGACGATGGTCCGCTCCGGGCCAAAGGAGTTGACAATCATGTCGTGAACGCCTTGGACCTGGTCATAGTCGAGAATGGCGTCCTTGAGTTCCTTGTAAAAATCCTCGGAAGGAGCCTCTCCAATGAGGCTTGAGAGGGTCTCCTTCATGAGGCCAATTCCGGAGTAGATGATGAAGAGGCTCACCCCCATCCCGACGACGCCGTCCACGGGAAGACTCGTCAAGGTGGAGAGAATGCCGCCGATGAGGACGACCCCCGTCACCAACACATCCCCCATGGCGTCTGCCGCCGTGGCGAGAAGAGGCGCCGAGGAGATGGCTTCTCCCACCTGTTTATTGAGGCGACTCTGCAAAACCTTCAGTCCCATGGAGAGGAGGAGGACGGCGAAGGAGGTGAGGCGAAAGTCCACGGGTTCGGGGTGGCGAAACCTGCCGTAACTGACCTTCAGAAACTCCACGCCGACGAAGGCCACGAGAACCGCCACCACGAGGGCCGCCATGGTCTCAATCCGGCCGTGCCCCTCGGGGTGCTCTCGATCCGCGGGGAGGTTTGCGAGTTTGATCCCCAAGATGGTGATGACGGCACTGGCGGAGTCCATGATGTTATTCACCGCGTCGGCAATGATGGAGACCGACCCGGAGAGAAGGCCCACGGCGAGTTTTCCCACGACGAGCAGAAGGTTCATGAGAAGGCTCACAAACCCGGTCAAGAGGCCGATTTTCTCGCGATTTTCCCCCTCGGTGCCAAAGCCGCCTCGCTCTAGGATGCGCCGGGCAATCATTGTTCTTCTTTCGCTTTCTTCAATTTTTCCGGGGTGACGTCATTGCCCTCTTCGTCGACGACGGTGGTCTCCAAGAGGGTCTGGCGAAAGCCTTGGCGAAACTCTTCGAGGTAGGCGGCGCGCAGGCGCTTCTGTTCCTCTTTTTCCTCTGCCGTCAACTCCCGCTCCTTGGCGAGGCGGGCCAGGGCATTGATTCGATCGAGGTGGGTGTTTTTCATAGTTTCTCCCTTCTATTCTCACTTCTTCCATTATAGCCCATCTCTTCGGTTTTCACAGGAAAACTCACCGAGAGACCTTCCGCGGAAAATTTTCATTTCTTTTTTCCCTCTCACCCTAGCCCAACGGGGCTCTTTCGTGTATCCTCTAGGATGGAAGAAACTCGTTCTTCATCGTGTTTTCATCACTTTTCTTATTGAAAGGAGACCCTGGAGATGTCCATCTCTACCCTCTTTGCTCTCTTTGGAGGGCTGGCTCTGTTTCTCTTCGGCATGGATCTGATGAGTGCAGGCCTTGAACTCTTGGCGGGGCGCAGGATGCACAACATCATCGAAAAGCTCACCTCCAACACCGCCAAGGGCGTCCTCGTCGGACTGGTGGTCACTGGGATTATCCAATCCAGTTCCGCCACCACCGTCATGTGCGTGGGATTTGTCAACGCAGGACTGATGACCTTGCGCCAAGCCGTCGGCGTTATCATGGGGGCCAACATCGGGACCACGGTCACTGGGCAATTGGTGGCCTTAAACATCACCGATGCGGCGCCAGTCATGGCCTTCCTTGGCTTTTGCTGTTTCAAGTTTATTCAGAAGAACACCTGGAAGTATTCGGGCCAGGTGGTCATGGGTTTGGGCCTCCTCTTCATGGGGATGGAATTCATGTCCAGCGCCATGAGTCCCCTCCGGGACTCCCCCACCTTCGTCGCCTGGATGACGAGCCTCTCCAACCCCTTGACGGGGATCCTCGTCGGAGCGGCGGTGACTGCCATCATCCAGTCCTCCAGTGCGTCTCTCGGGATTTTGCAGGCCCTTGCCAACAAGGGACTCATCGGCCTTCACGGCAGCATGTACATCATCTTCGGGTTTAACATTGGGACCTGCATCACCAGCGTCCTCTCCTCCATTGGAAGCTCCCGCAGCGGGAAGAGCACCGCCGTGGTGCACATCCTCTTTAACGTCATTGGGACGGTGATTTTCCTCGTCCTCATTCACCTTTTGCCCATCGCCCAGTGGATTGTCCACTACAGCAAGGACTTGCCCGCCGCCCAGATTGCAAACTTTCACACCCTCTTTAACATCGTGACCACGGTCTTGCTCTTTCCCTTTAGTCGGTTCCTCGCCGACGCCGCGGAAAAGATCGTGCCCCTGGGCGAAGAGACCGTCCTCGCCGATTTGTCCCTTCACTACATCCATCCTCGTACCCACAAGGAGCCCCCTGTGATTCTCACCGATGTGCGGGCTGAGACGCGCCGGATGCTCTCCTTTACCCAGGACAACTTCAAGAAGACGGAAGAACTCTTCAACCACTACTCCAAGGAGACCCACGAGGAGATTTTCCACAACGAAGAGGCCATCAACTACCTCAACTCCCAGATTACTCGCTACATCATCGAGATCTTGTCCCTGCCCATGGAGGAGGAGCTCGCCTCCTACTTCACCGCCTATTTGCGCATCGTCAGGGACTTGGAGCGGGTCGGGGACCACACGAAGAGCCTTGCGGAATTTGCTCACCAAAAAGAGGAGCACCACTTGGACTTCAGCCCCGTCTCCATTCAGGAAATCTCCGTCTTAAACGACCACTTGGAAGAACTCTATAACGCCATCTTCGAGACCCAGAGCCGTCAACAGCGTGGGGTCTTGGTCCGCGCCGTGGACCGTGCCATGGAACGGGATGTGGAACTCTTCCGCGACCGCCACATCGACCGGATGAAATCGGGGATTTGCGACCCCGAGAGCGGTCTCATCTACGAAAAGATGCTCTCCAACTACGAGCGCATCAGCGCCTATTTACGAAACGTCGGAAAACTCTCTCTCTAGGAAGGAGACTCTATGGATAAACGCCGCGAACTCTTCGTCTCAGGATTTGCTCTCTTCTCCATGTTTTTTGGGGCGGGCAACCTCATCTTTCCCCCCACTTTGGGACTTATGATGGGCACCGACTGGCTGCCCTCCTTCTTGGGCTTTGCCCTCTCCGGGGTCGGCCTTGTGGTCCTCGGAGCCATTGCCACCACCCGCTGTGGCGGTGGAGTCATGGACATCGCCGCCAAGGTGGGCCGCCCCTTCGCCATGATCTACGGGACCTTGATGATTCTCGCCATCGGGCCCGGCCTTGCCATTCCAAGAACCGCAGCGATGACTCACGAACTCCTCTCCTCCGCCTTTTTGCCGAACCTTCCCCTGTGGGTGACGAGTCTTGTCTTCTTCGCCATCACCTTGTTCTTCACCTTAAACCCGGGGCGCATCATCGACCGGCTGGGGCAATTTCTCACCCCGGCGCTGCTCTTCGTCCTCGCGGTGATCATCGTCAAGACCCTCCTCTTCCCCCACGCTCCCGTGGTGACTGAGCACCTTCCCGCCTTCTCCTCGAGTTTTGTCGAGGGCTATCAGACCCTAGACGTCATCGCCGCCCTCGCCTTCACGAGCATCGTCATCGAAGGATTCCGCTTAAAGGGCTACGAGGGCTCCTCTCTCATGAGCCTCACGGTGAAGTCCTGCCTCATCGCCGGAATTGCCCTCTGCCTCATCTACGGCGGACTCCTCTACATGGGCGCCGTCTTCTCCGGCATCGCCCCTGCAGACATTGAGAAGGTCCCCCTCCTCGTTTTCTCCTCGAGAGAGCTCTTGGGCACCATCGGCATGGCTTTTATGGTCATCGCCATGGCTCTGGCCTGCTTGACCACCTCCATCGGTCTCACCGCCACGGTAGGGCTCTTCTTCAAGAACCTCTCCCGTGGAAAGCTCTCCTACAACCTCGTGGCCATCGTCTCCTCGGTGTTCTCCGCCATCGTCGCCGTCAATGGCCTCGAGCGGATTCTCGAGGTCTCAGTCCCGATTCTTCTTGGAATCTACCCGGTCTCCATTAGCCTCATCGTCCTCGCCCTCTTTGGGATTGAACGCAGAAGCACCGCCGTGGGGGTGATGATTGGGTCCTTGATTCCCGCTGTGGACCAAGTTCTCGCCCTCTTTGGGATGGGCCCCATTCTCCCCGAGGCCTTCGGTCCCTTCTTCTGGATGGTGCCCACCATCGTCTTGGGACTTCTCTTCACTCCCATCAAACTCCCCGCTCCCCGTCCCCTCGACGCGAAGGAGCACTTCTAAAGAAAACCTGGTGTCCGAAGACACCAGTTTTTTTATGCCCTGAGGACGTCGAAGGCAAAGGCGGCATAGAGGGCCGCTCCCTCTCCCAAGATCTCGTCGTCGATGGCAAAGTGTTCGTTGTGGTGGGGATAACAGGGCTGTTCCTCGTCCCAGACCCCGATGTTGACGAAGACCCCGGGCTTGTCCTTGACGTAGAAGGAGAAGTCCTCCCCTCCCGTGGAGCGCTCTCTCTCCACGACGGCGTCCTCTCCAAAGATGTCTCCCACGAGGCGGCGCGCCCTCTCCACTTCTTTCTCGTCGTTCACTACAGAGCCCAAGATGTAGTCGTAGTCCATCGTCGCCTCGGCGCCATAGGCGGCGCAGATGCCGTCGAGGACCCGGCGAATCTTCTCCTCGATGGTCTCGGCGACCTCCTTGGAGAAATAGCGCACCGTCCCCTCGAGGAAGGCCTCCTCGGCGATGATGTTAAAGCGACTGCCGGCGTGGAGACTTCCCACGGTGAGGGCGATGTCCTCCATGGGAGAATAGTTGCGACTCACCACACTCTGAAGGGCGGTGACGAAGGCGGCGGCGACCACCACCGCGTCCACAGTGGCCTCCGGGTGGGCACCGTGTCCACCCCGTCCCTTGATGTGAATCTTGAAGCCGTCGGCGGAGGCGGTCCGTGCTCCAGGGGAGACGTCCACCTTTCCCTTGGGCAGTTCCGACTGGACGTGGGTGCCGAAGAAGACGTCCACCTTCTCGAACCAATCCCCGAATTCCATCATCGCCGGAGCCCCTTTCCCAAGTTCCTCGGCGGGTTGGAAGAGGAGGATGATGGTGCCGGGAAAGTCCCCTTCTCTCTCGGCGATGAGCTTCGCCGCTCCGAGGAGCATCGCCGTGTGGGCGTCGTGGCCACAGGCGTGCATCTTTCCGGCACAGGTGGAGGCATAGGGGAGGTTCGTCTTCTCGTCGATGTTTAAGGCATCCATGTCGGCGCGCAACGCGACGCATGGCCCGGGGCGATTCCCCTTCACCACGCCGATGAGCCCCGTCCCCTCGGGGCGCACCTGGACCTCGATGCCCATGGCCTCAAGTTCTTGGGCCACCCGTTTTGTGGTCTCGAACTCCTCAAAGGAGAGTTCGGGATGGGCGTGGAAGTGGCGTCTCATCTCCCGTACATAGTCTCGAATCCGGTCTTGTGCTCTCATGGGCGCTCCTTTCTCCTTTGGATATTTTTGCCATTTTACCCCGTGCCGCCCTCCCGGTCAAGACGTTTTTTCTCCCGAAGCTCGCGGAAAAATCGGGAGAGAAGAGAGGACGCCTTCTCCTCACAAAGGCCCGAGACCACCTCCACATGGTGGTTCGAGGTGGGCCCCTCTAAGAGACGCAGGGCGCTTTCACAGGCGCCAAACCGGGGATTTTTTGCGGCGTAGACGAGGCGAGAGACCCGGGTATTCACAATGGCCCCGGCGCACATGGCACAGGGCTCCAAGGTGACGAGGAGGGTGCAGTCCTCGAGCCACCAGTGTCCCAGAGTCTTCGCCGCCTCTTGAAGGGCGAGAATCTCCGCGTGGTGGGTGGCGTCTTGGGAGATCTCCTTCTCATTCTTCCCCCGTCCGATGATTCTCCCCTCGTAGAGGACCACGGCGCCGATGGGGATGTCCCCGTTCTTCCCCGCCTCCTCGGCGAGGTAGAGCGCCTCCTCCATCGCCTCTTCTTCTGTGATGGTCTCGGTCATGGTGATGGCGTCAAAGCCACAATGTCTCTCACAGACTCCGCAGCGCACACACTTCTCTTCGTCGATGACGCATTGCTCCTTTCCAAAGGAGATGGCCCCGACGGGACAGAGGTCCACACAGCTGCCGCAGAGGACGCACCTCGGTGTGATCTCAAATCGTTTCATCTCATGGCCTCGGAAAGGACGTCCCACATGGCCTCGATGCGCCTCTTCATCGGCGGGGCGAAAAACTCCTCCTCGAGTTTCTCTTCGAGATCTGAAAGACTGAGCCACGTCGCGTCACAAACCTCCTCTTCTTGGAAGGAGAGGGTGGCGTCTCTCACCTCGGTGAGGTAGAGGTAGGAGAACTTGTCCCACTCTTTCAAGGAGCCGAGAAAACGAAGAGACTCTGGAGCGAGGCCCACTTCCTCTGAGAGTTCTCTTCGCGCCGCATCCTCTGGGTCCTCTCCCACGAGGTGCCCCCCGCAGGTGAACTCCCACCAGAGGGGATAGGAGGCCTTCTCCTTCGCCCGCCGAGTCGCTAAGAGGCGCTTTCTCTCGTCGAGGACGAAGACGCCACTGATGCGATAATACCGGCCCTCTGGCTCCTTTCCTCGCCCGACGACCTCCCCCGTCGGGAGGTTGTTCTCGTCAAAGAGTTCTCTCAGCTCCACGAGAGATCACCTCGGCGAAAATAGGTGGTGATGAGGGCGACGGCGTCCTCGTAGTCCTTGCGATGCATGAGTTCTCGGGAGGCGTGCATGGCGAGGATGGGAATTCCAATCTCCGCCGAGGCCACCGGGGTGTGGGTGAGAAGAATCGGCCCAATGGTGCTTCCCCCGCGACGATCCGGGTGGTTTTGGAAGTGTTGGAGACTCACCTTTGCGTCCCTGGCAAGGCTCATGAGGTGGGCAATCCCCTCCACATCTCCCGCATAGGTGCGCCCGGCGGCGGACTTGATGGCCATTCCACCTCCCAAGAGGGGCGGGTGGACGTGGTGGGCACTCTTGTAGTTGGGATGGAGGCCATGGGCTACGTCCCCGGAGAGGAGGAAGGACTCTTCGAGGAGGGAGAAGAGGTTCTCTCCCCGCTCCTTCGCCAATTTCTCCAAGAGGTGGATGAGAAGGGGACTTCCCGCCCCCTCCCGGGTGTGACTGCCAATCTCTTCGTGGTCGAGGAGGAGGAGAATCTTCGTCGTCTTCGTGTCCTCGGCGAAGAAGGCCGTAAGGCCTGCGGCGACCATGGAGAGGTCGTCAATGCGGTAGGCACTCACGAAATCCCCGACGGCGGTTGGCTCCTCTGAGGGGACGAGAAAGAGCTCGTGGGAGAGAATCTCCCCAACCCCTAGAATCTCCTCGAGGCTTCCGTCGACGAGGAGCATGGGCCGAAGGTCAACACTGGGCTTCGGTGCAAAGTTTTCGTTGACACCGCGGTGGAGGTGAATGGCGAGAGAGGGGATGATGGCCACCTCTTTTTTCTCCACGAGGTGCATCTTCCCGTCGGCGGTGGCCACCCGTCCCGCGATGGAGAGGGGGCGATCAAACCAGGAATAGAAGAGAGGCCCCCCGTAGACTTCCACGGCGAGGACCCGTCCCCCCTCCTCCTCGCAGATGGGATCGGCCTTCAGGCGCAGGGCGGGGCTATCCAAGTGGGCCCCATAGATGCGCAGGGGACCCTCTCCTTTCAAAAGACAGATTCCCGTCGTGCCAAAGGGGATGACCTTCGCCCCCCTTTCCTTGGCTCTCCCCACGATGGTCTCCTTCGCGTGAGCCGCCGTGGGACAGTGAAGGAGTTCCTCTAAGATGTTCATACTTCAATCCTCTCCTTTGGAAAGAGGCGACAGAGGGCCTCTACCGCCTCCTCATACTCTTCTTCCAAGACCCGCACCATACTCCCGGCTCCGGACCCCATGGTGTAGAGGTCCATCATCGCCCCGCGCTCCACATCCTCGGCGAAAAAGGAGAAGCCCTCCTCGTCGAGGATGGTCTCGACAATGGAGAGCTCCACAGCATCCCTGGCGATGAAGAGGGCGCGATAGGCGCTCATCCCTCTTGGTGGGCCTTGACGAGGCGGTTGTAGAGGGTGCCCTCCATCACCGATTCCTTCGCTTCTTTGCCCGCCAGTTCTTCAATGATGGCAAAGGCCATGTCCATGGCAAGAGCCGGGCCCATGCCGGTGATGACATTGCCTTCCTTCACGACGATTTCGTCGAGGCGACCCTTCGTCTTGATGTTTTCCTCGTAGCCGGGATAGCAGGTGAAACGCCCTTCGGTTAAGAGTTCCCCACGATCGAGGGCCACGGGAGCGGCACAGATGGCACTGACGAGCTTTCCTTCCTTCGCAAAGCGTTGGAGAGCCATGACGAGTTCGTCCTTGTCCCTGAGGTTTTCCGCCCCTGGGAGGCCACCGGGGAGATAGATGGCGCGAAAATCGTCGACGTCCACTTCGTCGAAGAGAGCGTCGGCGAGGATGGAGATCTCGTTGGCGCCGCGGACTTCCTTCTCGGTGTGAATGCTTGCGGTAAGGACTTCAAGGCCTGCGCGGCGGGCAAAGTCCACCACCGTCAACGCTTCCACTTCTTCCAATCCATTGGCGTACACGACGAGTAAATCTTTCATTCTAGCTCCTTTCTGAAGAGAGGTTTTCTTTTTCATCTTTACCCAAAGTGTTTCTCCTTTATGCACTTCTTGAGAGAAAGGGTGGGCTCGTCTATAATAGGACCTATGGAAAGGAGAATCCTATGTCACAAATCAGCTATGGACGCCTCTTCTGGACGTTTTTCAAGATCAATGCCCTCACCTTTGGGGGCGGATACACCATCGTCCCCATCATCAAGGACGCCTTCGCCGACCAGTTAGAGGCCCTCTCGGAAGAGGAGATGCTCGACCTCGTGGCCCTCGCCCAATCCGGGCCAGGGGCCATGGCCATCTCCACCTCCCTTCTCACGGGCTACCGCCTCAAGGGCCCCCTCGGCGCCTTTGTCTCCCTCTTCGCCAGCGTCCTTCCCTGCATCCTCATCATCACCTTGGTGAGCATGTTCTATGTGGAGTTTCGCTCCAATCCATGGATTAGCGCGGGACTCGTCGGCGTCGGCGGCGCCGTCAGTGCCATTCTCCTCATCACCACCTACCGGATGGGGAAAAAGGCTCTGGGAGCGCGCCCGATGGTGAGCCTTGTGGTCATGGCCGCCGCCTTTCTCCTTTCGACCTTCACCCACGTCAACTCTGGCCTTCTTATTCTCCTTGCCGGCCTGTGTGGCGTCATCCTCTTCTGGCCACGAAAGGGGGTCCAATAATGCTTCTCTCCTTGTACCTGACCTTCTTAAAGGTCGGCGCCTTCGCCTTTGGAGGCGGCTACGCCACGATTCCCCTCATTCAGCACTACGTCGTGGAACAAGAAGGATGGATTAGCTATGGGGAATTTACGGATCTCATCGCCATCTCCCAGATGACCCCCGGCCCCATCGCCATCAACTCCGCCACCTTCGTGGGGACGAAAATCGCCGGCCTCCCCGGCTCCATCGTCGCCACCTTGGGCTGTGTCACCCCCCAGCTCATCCTCATGCTCGTCCTCGGGTACTTTCTCTTCTCGAAGAAGAAAAAATTTCTCTTCCTCGACAACTTTATCCGCGGGGTGCGCCCGGTGGTCATCGGCCTCATCTTGACCGCCGCCCTCTCCACCTTCCGCTCCGCCATCCTCGTGCCCCATGGGAGTCTCCCCTTAGAGCCGGTGGCCCTCTTGAGTTTTGTGGTGGTGGCCATCCTCATGATGAAGAAGGTGGACGTGATGAAACTCATCGTCGTCGGCGCCGCCATCGGGCTTCTCTGTACCCCCCTTCTTGGAATGGTCTTACCAACATCCTGACAAAATTTTTCCTTTCGTGGTATACTAAAGAATAAGAGTTAGTGTAAGGGAGGAATGTGAATGAATATCCGTCGTGCGCGCATGCGGGATGTGGATGCCCTCATGGAACTAGAAGCTGCGAGTTTTACCACTCGTGAAATGACCAATCGGGATACCTTGCTCTTTCGGATTCGCAACTACGACCAGTGGTTTTTCGTCGCCGAAGAGCGGGACAAGATTCTCGCCTACATCTCCTGTCGCCCGGTCCAAGGCCGCACGATGCGCGATTCCTTCTACACGAAGCAAAAGGTCCGGGAGGAGACGAGTCTGGCCATCCTCTCCATGGGAGACCAGAGCGAAGAGGGACGCGCCCTCTATCCCCGCCTCTTGCGCCACATCATGGACCTTGCCAAGATTCGGGGGATCAAGACCTTGCTCGTCGCCTGCAAGGAGCCAATGCGCCCCTTCTTCACCGACGTGGGATTTACCGCGGAAAACAAGAGTGCCATCTCTTTTTCTCCCGGATTTGAAACCACCTTCGTCTACGACCTGACCTCGACGCCATGAAAAAAAGCACATCGCGCGATGTGCTTTTTTTATTTCTCAAAGCGACTCCAGTCCGGGTCCTTCAAGAGTTCTTTCCAGACTTCTTTCCCATTGTCCTTTCTCGTAAAGGAATGAGAGTTCGTCGCCTCGATGAGATCGAGATAATACCATGTGCCCTTGGGATTGTCGGAGAAGACCTTGATGCCGGGAAGAAGGTCTTTCTCATCGTCGACACCGCGATCAAGGACGCGGTTTAAAAGGGCGGCAACTTCGGCGCGACTCATGGCCTCATCGGGATGGAAGCTTCCGTCGGGATAACCGAGAATCCAATGATTCGCCTGAGCCGTGCCGATGGCTTCCCGTGCCCAGTGCGTCTTCGTATCTGAAAAGTCTTCTCCCTTGCTCTTTTTGTCGAGGAAGCGGACGCACATGGTGGCAAGCTCTGCTCGACTCAAGGGTTTTTCAGGGGCGAAGGTCTCGTCCTCAAAGCCCTTGAGCATCCCCATGGCATTCATGGTGGAAATCGCCGTATTCGCCCAGTGTTCTTTTGCCACGTCGGTGAACTCATTCGTCTTCGTGAGGTGTTTCTCCCGCACGTCGTCGGTGATGAGACGGAAGAGAATCGTCGCCGCCTCGGCGCGGGTGATGGATTTTTCCGGTCCAATGGTCCCGTTGGGGTATCCCATGAGATAGGCGAGGTGCTCTTCTCGATTGAGGGCCATGGGGACCTTCACCTGCACGGGTTTCTCGGCGAGGGTGGGCCAAGAGGGAAGATTCGGAAACTCCTTCGTCCACTGGATGGGAATCCCTGGTTTTTCCTCTGGAATCACGGGATTTATAGGCGTATCTGGCTCCTTGGGCTCTTCCGGTGTAGGATCGGTGGTGGAGTCCTTCCAAAGGGCCTTAAGCACCACATTGTAGGTCACCTTAAAGGTCTCTCCCGGCTTGAAGATTTTTCCCTTGAGATCCTTAGGGCCCTCCACGACCTTCCATCCCAAGAAGGGAACGTCTCCCAAGGTTGGAGCGGGCAGAAGGGTGTGGAAGTCCTTGTACTGGTGGGTGTAGGACTTGTCTCTATTAAGCTCTGCAAGGCCCCAATCATAACTCACCGTACGAGCCAGACGATAGACGGCTTTGAATCCTCCGCGTTCCTTGGCCTCCCAGGCCTGGGCTCCCGTCATCAACACCCCTTCCTCTTCGTCATTTCGATAGACGAGGCCGTTGGGGTCATTGAGCTCCTTCTCCAATTCCTCCACGGTTTTCTTGAGATCTCCCTTGACGAGTTCAGGCCGAAAGTGAACAGGAGAATCAAGGATGATCGTGTAGGGGTCCTTGGTCGTATGTTCTTTATCATATTCTGCCTCATAGGCATCATAGAAGGTTTTCCGAAGATTCTGGTACTTCGGATAGATATTTCCCTCCTCGTCATAGTAATTTTCCAAGGTCTCTTCGTATTTCAGATCGTCGAGAATCTCCTTAGAGAGAAAATAATCCATATCCGAAGCCATAATGTGTTGCTCACCAGCTTCGTATTCCTTTCGGGTTCCATCCCCCTTTTCGATGATAAAACTCTGGGGAATCCGAAGGCCCCAATCGATGATGATATTAAGACTCTGTGCATTGTTGTAGTCCAGAGGACCCGTGCCATAAGAGGCAATGGTGGGTGCGGGATCTCCCTCCATTGGGTTAGCAGCAGAGAGAGCAGGAAGTTTGTAGTAGTCGATAAAGTCCGCGAGGCGACGCCCCCCCCAGAGATACTAATGTTCCACTGAAATGGAGTTTTGGGAGAGTAATTCTGTTGGTCCCTTAAGAGATAAAATCCCGGAATGGGATAGGTCAGCAGTTTTTCTTCCTTACGGGGATCGATGATCCAATCCCCTTCCCGAAATGGAGGAATCTTCGATCGTACGTCCACGGGAATCTCTTTCACTTGGCGGAAATTGAGTCGATTCCATTCTCGCATCTGTTCGGAAGAGACAAGGTATAGGAGAGGGGCGCTTCATCGAAAGACCCCACGGCATTTGGAGTCATATTCATGGGATAGTCGACGGACATTGTGGTTCCAATATTTGTACCATAGATTCGATATCCGATGGGCTCAAACCTCGAATCCACATGGGCCACGGGGAGATTTTCCCGGCTCCACATGGTGAAAGAGTCCCCAACTTGTGCAAAGGGTTGGACTCCTTGTTGTCGAAGTTCTTCCCAGTCATTTGCCATAGAGAGAGTCAAATAACGAGAGGTTTTCCCACTACGCCAGAAATAGGTGTTTTGAAAGTAGTCGGCATTATAGATATTTCCCACCGTAGTCCAAGGAGGAAGCTGTTCCTCTTGATTACGCCACAAACCCTCAGAATCTTTCTTGTAGTGATAGGTCTCTAAGAAAGTCTTGAATGCGGGAATATTTTCCCCATTCTCCCTATTTTCCATGAGGATCATAGGATGGATACGAGTGACGGGGACTGCCTCGAGAAACTCCTTTACGGAATTTTTGGCGTCCTCATTGAAGCGGTCCCACTCATATCCAAAATCCGCCTCCTCTCCACGACCCTTGTGACCCTCATACCCCACGGCGCCAGCTCCTTCAATAGGAGCTTGACCGTACCTTGGGCTGATGAGAGCCGCCGCTTGGGTCTCTAGGGTGGGGTTCTCTTTCACGACTTCATCAGGGCGCAGCAGGATGTTGATCGCCACAAAATCACGAGGTTTTGTTTTGACTTCCGAAGGTTATCCATGTGGATCTTGATAACTTCCATACTCTCCGGCGGCAAAGACACCACTGGTCAAGAAGGAGCTCATCAAAAGAATTGTCGCGAGGACGAGACTCAACCTGGCTTTCATAGATTCTCCTTTCATCTTTGTTTGTTTTACCACTCTTACTTTTGATTATAGCACGGCCTTTTGTTCTTCTTTTGTAGAAAAATAGTAGCATATAAAAATAGCACCCGGAGGTGCTATTCGTTCATGCTCTTTTGAATCTCCTTTTTCATCTTCTCCAGGACCCGTTTCTCGATGCGGGAGACGGTCATCTGGGAGATGTCTAAGGATTTTGCAATGGCAATCTGGGTCTTCTTGTTGAAGTAGCGATCGATGAGGATCTTTCGTTCCACGTCGTTGAGCTTTTCCATAGCTCGGTGGAGAAAGTCGTTGCTCTCGATCTGGTCGAAGTAGGGTTCTTCTTCCCCAATGAGATCGGCGAGGTTGATTTCCCGGTCCTCTCCTTGGTTTTCGAAGGTGATGTCCAAGGAAGCGGGAGAATAGACCTTACTCGCCTCCATGGTCTCGAGGATTTCCTCTGTGGTGACGTTTAAGTACTCGGCAATTTCAGAAATCGTCGGGCTTCGCTGCAGGATTTGAGCGAGGTTGACCTTGGCGTTGTTGATTTTCTTCGAGAGCTCCTGAATCCTTCTCGGCACCCGAATGGCCCAGCCCTTGTCTCTGAAATAGCGCTTGATTTCCCCGATGATGGTGGGGGTGGCAAAGGAGGAGAACTCATAGCCCTTCGAGGGATCGAAGCGGTCCACCGCATAGATGAGGCCGATGGAGGCGACTTGGAAGATGTCGTCGTAATCGATGCCTCGGTTGGCGTATTTCTTCGAGAGAATCTCGGCGATGTAGAGGTGCTCTTCGATGAGAAAATCCCGAAGTTCTCGATCCTTCGTCTTCTGATAGGTCTCGAAGAGTTCTCTCCGCTCCTCCTTACTCAGTTCTCCTTGGCGCGCGTAGTAGTGTTCGAGGTTCATGGCCTCACCTCATGGAGAGCGCGATGCGAAGGACTCCCTCCTCACAGTGGACCTCATCGGCGAGGGAGGAGAGAATCATCATCGAGAGGGCCTGTTCTTCGTCGTCGAGAAGTCCTTGGTTCACCGGGGAAACGGAGACGCTGGCCCGGTTTTCGCCGGCGAGGACGACGACACTGATCTCATCGGCGTCGCTTAAGAAGGAGAGATTGCAACACTCGGTGATGAGAAGTTTCATATCTTCCAGATGCTCCACGTCCACGTCGTAGGTGGCGGCGATCCCCGTCATGAGGAGGCGGGGAATCATGAGGACCTCAGAGGTGGCGGGAATGGTGAGGGAAAAGCGCTTCATGCCTCTTCCCCCTCGAAGCGGAAGTATTCTTCCATCTGGGTGATGGTGAAGAGTTTGCGGATGTAGGGTTTTAACCCCTTCAAGGTGAGGACGTGGCCCTCTTTTCTCATGAGGTGGCACAGGTGAATGAGGGCGCCAAGTCCCGTGGAATCCACGTAGTTGAGCCCCGTGGCGTCTAGGAGGACGTCCATGGGCTCCTTTTCGTATTCCTTTTCACTCTGTCTCTTGAAGTCCTCGCTACTGGAGATGTCGAGATCCCCTTCGACGACGAGGACGAGGCGCGTGGGGTCTTCGTGGTGACTTTGAAGTTGCATAACTTCCTCCTTTATTCGCCGATGTACTTGGCTACGGCGACGATCTTACTGTCCTTGGTGTTCATGAGTTTGACGCCGCTGGCGATGCGTCCATTGATGCTGATGTCTTCACTCATGATGCGAATCACCGTGCCCTGTTGGGTGATCATCATAATCTGATCCGTCCGGTCGATGACCTTGGCGGAGATGAGTTCCCCGGTCTTTTCCACGACTTTGTAGGTGCGAATTCCCTTGCCTCCCCGGCCCTGGACCCGGTACTCGGAGACTGGGGTCATCTTTCCATAGCCGTTTTCCGAGATGACGAGGAGATATTTCTCGTCGACGGCAATGTCTGCGGCGACGATTTCGTCGTCCTCGTCAAGGCGCATGGCCCGTACGCCGTGGGCGGTGCGTCCCATGGCGCGCAAGGTCTTCTCTTCGATGCGGATGGCCTTGCCCTTCTTGGAGACGAGGAGAAATTCTTGTCCCGGGGCGACTTGGCGGGCGCAGATGAGTTCGTCGTCATCGTGAAGACCGATGGCGTTGATGCCGCGGCGGTTGATCTTCTCGTATTCCGAGAGACTCGTCTTCTTCACGATGCCCTTCTTCGTGAACATGAGAAGGGTGTCGTCGGGGGCGAACTCGCGAATGGGTACCACGGCGCTGACCTTCTCGTTGGGCCCCAAGGAGAGGAGGTTGACAATCGCCGTCCCCTTGGCCTGGCGTCCCGTCGAGGGGATTTCATAGGCCTTCTTCGAATAGGCGCGCCCCTCGTTGGTGAGGAAGAGGATGGTGTCGTGGGTCGAGGGGATGTAGAGGTCGGTGACGAAGTCCTCTTCTCTCGTGGTGAGGGCGCTAATCCCCTGTCCTCCACGGTTTTGAGGCTTGTAGGTCCCCTCGGGCATCCGCTTGATGTAGCCAAAGGCGGTCAAGGTGATGACCACGTCTTCTTTCTGAATCATGTCCTCGACGTCGATGTCTCCCTTATCGTGGATGATTTGGGTGCGACGAAGGTCGCCATACTTCGAGCGAATCTCCTCGAGTTCTGACTTTAAGAGTTCGCGCATGAGGCGAGGACTTGCCAAGAGTTCTTCCAAGGAGGCAATCTGGGCGATGAGCTCCTTGTACTCTTCATCGAGTTTTTCCCGTTGCAGCCCCGTCAAGCGGCGCAGTTGCATGTCCAAGATGGCCTGGCCCTGGAGGTCGGTCAAGGAGAACTCGGCGTGGAACCGGTCCTTCGCCTCTTGGTCCGTGTGGGAGGAGCGAATGATGGCGATGATGCGATCGATGTTGTCGATGGCAATCTTTAAGCCCTCGATGATGTGGGCCCTTTTCTTCGCCTTGTCCAGGTCGTATTGGGCCCGGCGGGTCAAGACTTCCAACTGATGGCGGACGTAGTAGAGGATGAGTTCCTTCAGGTTTAAGACCTTGGGCACCCCGTCGACGAGGGCGAGGTTGATGATGCCGAAGGTGGTCTGGAGTTGGGTGTTCTTGTAGAGATTGTTGAGGACTACGTCGGGGTTGGCGTCGCGCTTGAGTTCAATGACGATGCGAATCCCGTGGCGCCCCGACTCGTCGCGGATGTCGGAGATGCCCTCGAGGCGCTTGTCCTTCACGAGCTCGGCAATCTTCTTGATGAGATTACTCTTGTTGACTTGGTAGGGAATCTCCGTGACGACGATGCGGTTCTTGTTTTTCACCGTTTCGATTTCGGCGAGAGAGCGCATGATGACCCGGCCTCTTCCCGTCTCATAGGCTTCTTTGATTCCCTCGGTGCCGAGGATTTGGGCCCCGGTGGGGAAGTCTGGCCCTTTGATGAAGCGGCGCAGCTCGTCGATGGAGATGTCCTCGTCGTCTAAATAGGCGCAGATGGCCTTGATGACTTCGTCCAGGTTGTGAGGGGCCATGTTGGTGGCCATCCCCACGGCGATTCCCGTGCTCCCGTTGACGAGAAGGTTTGGAAATCTTGCGGGGAGCACCGTGGGTTCCACTTCTTCCTCGTCGAAGTTGGGCTGGAAGTCCACGGTGTTCTTCCCGATGTCTCGGAGCATCTCCTGGGTGAGTTTACTCATGCGCACTTCGGTGTAGCGCATGGCGGCGGCGCCGTCGCCGTCGATGGAGCCGAAGTTTCCCTGCCCTTGGGCGAGGGGGTAGCGGGTGTTAAAGTCCTGGGCCATGCGGACGAGGGCGTCGTAGATGGCGATGTCCCCGTGGGGGTGAAACTTCGCCATGACGTCCCCGACGACACGGGCGCTCTTCTTCGTCGGGCGATCCGGGGTCAGTCCCTGGAGGTGCATCCCGTAGAGAATCCGGCGATGGACGGGCTTTAAGCCGTCGCGCACGTCGGGCAGTGCCCGGGAGACGATGACGCTCATGGAGTAATCCAAGTAGGATTTCTTCATCTGCTCCTCGAGGACGACGGTTTGGATGCCCTGTTCTTGTCGTTTTTCCTCTGTCATAGATTCCTCCTCTTAGGCGTCGATGTATTCCACGTAGGTGGCGTTCTCTTCAATAAAGGCCCGGCGAGGTTCCACGTCGTTGCCCATGAGCATGGAGAAGACTTCGTCCGCCTCGAGGGCGTCTTCGATGTCCACCTTCAAGAGAACCCGCACGTCCGGGTCCATGGTGGTGGCCCAGAGTTGGTCCGCATCCATCTCCCCAAGCCCCTTGTACCGGCCAACCCGGAGGTTCTTCTCCCGTCCCAGGTCGTCGAGGGCGCGCTTTAACTCTTCTTCATTGTAGCAATAGCGAAGAACCTTCGAGCCACGCTTGATCCCAAAGAGGGGCGGCTTTGCCACGTAGACGTGGCCGCCCTCGATGAGGGGGCGCATGTAGCGGAAGAAGAAGGTGAGCAGAAGGGTGCTGATGTGAGCGCCGTCCACGTCCGCATCGGTCATGATGATGATCTTGCCGTAGCGGAGTTTTTCGATGTCAAACTCTGGCCCGATTCCCGTCCCGAAGGCGGTGACCATGGCCTTGATTTCGTCGGAGTTTAGGATTTTATCGAGGCGCGCCTTCTCCACGTTCATGATCTTCCCGCGAAGGGGCAAGATTGCTTGGAAGCGGCTGTCCCGTCCTCCCGTGGCGGAGCCTCCTGCGGAATCCCCCTCGACGAGGAAGATCTCCGTCTCCGAGGCATCGTCACTTTGACAGTCTCTCAATTTTCCAGGAAGGGTGGTGTTGTCCAAGATGGAGCGCTTGCGGGTGAGGTCTCGCGCCTTTCTTGCCGCCTCCCGTGCGCGCCGCGCCGAGAGGGACTTTTCCAAGATGACCTTCGCCACCTTCGGGTGCTCCTCGAGGTAGGACTCGAGGCATTCGCTCACCACTGAATCGACGACGCTTCTCGTCTCCGAGTTTCCAAGTTTTCCCTTGGTCTGTCCCTCGAATTGGGGTTGGGGGAGCTTGACGGAGATGACTCCAGTGAGACCTTCCCTGACGTCGTCTCCCGAGAGATTTTCCTCTTTTTCCTTGATGATATTGTACTTGCGGCCGTACTCGTTGATGCTCCGAGTCAGTGCGCTACGAAATCCCGAGAGGTGGGTGCCCCCCTCTTCCGTGTTGATGTTGTTGGCGAAGGTGAGGATGTTTTCGCTGTAGGCGTCGGTGTATTGCATCGCCACTTCCACCATCGTGCCCCCACGGAGTTCTTCCATGTAGATGACGTCTTTGTGAATCGGGGTCTTGGACTTGTTGATGTGTTCGACAAAGGACTTGATGCCCCCCTCGTAGTGGAAGGTCTCCTTCTTGCCCTCATCACTTCTCTCGTCTTTGAAGAGAATCTTCACGCCCTTGTTGAGAAAGGCCATCTCCCGAAATCTCTTGGCGAGGACGTCATAGGAAAATTCCACGGTCTCGGTGAAGATCTCGTCGTCGGGGACGAAGGAAATCTTCGTGCCGTGTAAGGTCTCGTCCACGTCGGCAATCTCCTCGAGGTCCGTGGTGGGAAGGCCCCTTGAAAACTCTTGACGGTAGATGTGCCCATCCCGGGTCACCTCGGCGACGAGGCGTTTCGAGAGGGCGTTGACCACCGAGACCCCGACGCCGTGAAGACCGCCGGAGACCTTGTAGGCGCCGTTGTTGAATTTTCCCCCGGCGTGGAGGATGGTTAATACCGTCTCCACCGTGGATTTTCCCGTCTGGGGATGGCGTTCCACGGGGATGCCCGAGCCGTTGTCGGCGACGGAGATGGAGCCGTCGGCGTGAAGGACGATGTCGATGGTGTCACAGATTCCCGCCAAGGCCTCGTCAATGGAGTTGTCCACGATCTCGTAGACCATGTGGTGCAGTCCTCGGGGGCCTGTGGAACCGATGTACATCCCCGGTCTCTTGCGCACGGGCTCAAGTCCTGTTAATACTTGTATATCCTCTGCCGAATACTGGCGTGCGTCCCTTTCCTTTGTCACAGGGACCCCCTTTCTAGATTTCTTCGATGTGCTCTTTTGTAATGAGAAAACGGCCCTTGGCCCGCTGATTCACCTCGGGGATGGCCTCGGCCATGGTGATGACACTCTGGGTCTTCTCCAAGTTTTCCAGGAGGGCCTCCTTGCGCTTCTTGTCCAGTTCGGAAAAGACGTCGTCGAGGAGAAGAATGGGCTTGATATGGCGCTCTTCTTCGATGAGGTCCACCTCGGCAAGTTTCATGGAGAGTAGGAGCGAGCGCTGCTGACCCTGGCTTGCAAAGCGACGGGCGTCGTGTCCGCCGAGGGTGAAGGCGATGTCGTCTCTGTGGGGGCCGAGGGTGGTCTGCCGTCTCACCAAGTCCTCCCCTCGCCGCTCTTTGAGGGCGCGGAGGAAGGCCTCCTTGTTCTTTCCCCCATCAAAGGAAAAGGGAAGACTTGAGAGATATTTCATCCCTAGGACTTCTCTCTCTCCACTCATGTGGGCGTAGATGTCTCTTGCCCTCTTCGAGAGGCGGGAGATGGCGCGAAGACGAGCTTCAATGAGTTCCTCTGCAAGTCTGACGAGCTGCTCATCATAGACGTCGAGGAGTATCTCGTCGCCTCGTTTTCGCTCTTCTTTTAAGAAGGCGTTTCGCTCTTCCAAGACTTTCTTGTAGGTAAGAAGTGTTCTTTCGTAGTAGGGATTGATGTGAGAGAGGGCTTCGTCGAGGTAATCCCTGCGGTGTTTTGGGGAGAGTTTAATGAGGTTGAGATCTACGGGGCGAAAGAGGACGTAGGCGGTGCCCAGGAGAAATTCCCTCCGCCTCTTGATTTTCTCCCCGTCTCGGAAGAGGTCCTTTTTCTCCTCGGAGAGAAAGATTTTTCGCTCTTCCTCCCCCTCCTCCAGAAACCCCGAGAGAGAGGTGGAGGTCTTGTCAAAGGCGATGACGTCCCGGTCTCTGGCCCCGAAGATGCTCTGGGCGCAGAGGAGATAGCCGAGGGCTTCGAGAAGATTGGTCTTTCCAACCCCATTCTCCCCAATGAGGAGGTTACAGTCCTCTGAGAGAGTGATGTCTAGGGAAGCATAGTTTCTGTAATCTCTTGCCTCGAGCCGTCGTATGATCATCTAGAGAATCCTCACCCTCTGCCCCTCCAGGGAAAACCAATCTCCGGGATAGAGCTTTCTTCCCCGCCGGGTCTCTACTTCGTCATTGACAAGGACCATCTCCTCGGCGAGGTAATATTTCGCCTGTCCCCCCGTGTCCACGAGGCCCGCGAGTTTCATCGCCGTGTCGAGTTTAATGAACGCGTCTCGAATCTTCAGTTCCATAGGTCACCTTAAAATGGAGTGCGCACGGGGAGGACGAGGTAGAAATAGTCCTTCGACTCGTCGGCTTCTTCAATGATGCAGGGGCTGATCTTATTCGTAAACTGTAACAAGACCTCTTCCGAGGCGATGGCGTCCACCCCGTCTAGGAGATAGCGGTTGTTAAAGGCGATGACGAAGGGCTCCTCTTCGGAGACATATCCCTCCACCGTAGCCTCCAAGAGTTCTCGCACTTTCCCGATTTCAGATTTCGAGGAGAGGACCACTTGGTGACTCGTCACGTCGAGGCGCACCAAGTTGGAGCGGTCCTGGGTGGAGAGAAGTCCAGTGCGCAAGAGACATTGGACCAACTCTTCCCGCTTGACCCTCACGGTGATTTCGTGGTCGGTGCGTCTGAGGTCCTCATAGCTAAAGAAGGGACCTTGAATGAGTTTCGTATAGAGGGTGAGATCGGAAAACTCAAGGCGCATGTGTTGGTCCGAGATGGAGATGGCCACGGTCTCCACCATGTCATTCATGAGTTGGGTCAGAAGTTGGGCGCTACGGCTCGGGACGATGGCCTCACGGGCAAATCCTGCATTCACGGGGTAGCGGTGCATCGCCATGCGGAATCCGTCGAGGGAGACGAAGGAGATGGAATCCGGGGCGATGTCCCACAAAATCCCCGTCAAGGCCAGGCGCATCTCGTCCTTGGAGACGGAGCCGATGGTGTGATGAATCCCTTCCTCTAAGACGACGCGGGGGACGGAAAAACTCTCCTGGACTTCAAAATGGGGAAGGCTTGGGTACTCCTTGGCGGAACTCGTAGAGAGTTGAAACTTCGCATCTTCACAGACGATGACCAGAGCTGATCCTTCTAAAGAAAAGTTGATGGCGGCATTGGGGAGGTGACGGATGACGTTTTTGAGAATGTTCCCGTCGATGACAACGCTTCCGTCCTCTTCTCCGTAGACTTCCACACTGGTGACGATGGTCACTTCGCCGTCACTTCCCGTGAGGGTGAGTTGGTGTTCTTTGACCTCTAAGAGGACTCCTTTTAAGATCTCCAGGGGAGAACGGGAGGAGACGGCTTTTGTCACCGCAGTGATGTAGGGATAGAGCTGTGCTCGTTGGACGCGAAATTTCATGGGACCTCCTTCGTGGGCGTGAGAGGGAAGAGAAAAGACTTCGTAGTAGTAGTAGGGGCTGTGAATTTGTGGATAAGGGGAGTTTTGAGGACAATCCTCGACGAGCCCCTCGGGATAAGGTGTGGATAAGTCTTTCGATGGCAGGAGAAGTTATCCACAATCTATCCCTTAATCTCGGTGATGATGCCTTCGATTTCTAGGCGGAATTGGGCGTCTTCTTTCATCATCGCTTCGATTTTATTGTAGGCGTGACTCACCGTGGAGTGGTCGCGGTGAAACTCTTCGCCGATGAGGGGCAAGGAGAGGTTCGTCATCTCACGGCTTAAGTACATGGCAATCTGTCTCGGCATGGCGATGGCGTTGGTCCTCTTTGTCGAATCGATCTGCTCTACGTTGATGCCATAGCGCTTGGCGACGATGTCTTTGATGAGGGAGACGGTAATCTTGCGCTCCTTGGGTTGGGCGTAGAGCTGTTTTAACGCTTCGGCGGCAATCTCGACGTTGACGGTGTTAAAGAGGCCACCATAGGCGATGACCCGGGTGAGGGCCCCTTCGAGTTCCCGGATGTTGCTCTTGACTTGCCCGGCGATGAAGTCGATGACCTCGTCGGGGACGTCGAGTCGGCTCGTGCGACTCTTGTTGCGCAAGATGGCGATTCTCGTCTCCAGATCCGGCTGGCCGATGTCGACGATAAGGCCCCAGGCGAAGCGGCTCACAAGGCGGTCTTGGAGTTTTTTAATCTCGTGGGGCGGGCGGTCTGAGGTGAGGACAATCTGCTTGTTGGCGCCGTGAAGCTCGTTGAAGGTGTGGAAGAATTCCTCCATGGTGGTCTCCTTGTCGGCGATGAATTGGATGTCGTCGATGAGAAGGAGGTCCACTTTTCGGTATTTCTCCCGAAATTCCTCGTTGCGGTGGCTCTGAATGGCGTTGATGAATTCGTTGGTAAACTGTTCGCTGGTGACGTAGAGGACGCGTTTCGTCGGGTCCTTTTCCAGCATGTAGACGCCGATGGCGTGCATGAGGTGGGTCTTTCCAAGTCCCACGCCTCCATAGATAAAGAGGGGATTGGCCTGGGCGGCGATGGGGTCCTCGGCGACGGCGCGGGAGACGGCATGGGCGAATTCATTGGATTTTCCCACGACGAAGGAGTCGAAGGTGTAGCGCTCATTGAGGCGCGAGGCGCTCATGTCCGGGTGCAGGGCGATGCCCACGTCGAGGCTTGCTTCTTCTTCCACGTCAAATCCCGCCACGAGAAATTTCGTCCGCACCGGGGTGCCGAGAATCTCCGCGAGAAGACTCTCGGAGAACTTGTCGTAGTAGTGCTTCAAGATCATGTCCCGGTGCAGCTCGCTGGGCACGGAGATGGAGAAGACTCCCTGGGCATAGGAGACGGGGCGCATCCCGGAAAACCACGTGTTGTAGGTTTGGATGGGAAGATCTGGCGAGTTCTGTGCCCTCTTCATAAATGTGTGCCAGATGTCAGTGATGGATTGCATAGTCCTCCTTTCATCCAAAGAGCGCACATGGGGATAAGTGGGCTGGGGAAAAGTTATCCACAACGTGCGCAGTTCTGTGGATAAAAAAGATTATCCACAGATTCAACAGAGGGTGAATGTGGACAATCTTTCCCGTTCGCAAGACATCTCTTGTGGAAAACAACGAACTTTTCCACGGGGTTATGCACAACTTGTGCACAATTCTGGGGATAACTTTTTGCGTGGAAGTTATCCCCAGAATCAAAAGTTATGCACATCTCTTCTCACATTATACACAACAAGCGTCGAGTTATCAACAGAACCGGGGCCTCAGAAGAGGGCGAATTCTTTGATTTTATGCGATTTTTCTTGACAAGGAGCGGCCTCTTTTCTATAATCGAAAAGAGAATATCGCGTCCTATGCGTAAAAGGAGGTGTAAAGGATGAAGAGAACTTTTCAACCGAAGAGAAAGCAACGTTCCAGAGAGCACGGATTCCGCGCACGTATGCGCACTCGTGGTGGCCGCGCCGTGATTCGTCGTCGTCGCGCAAAGGGAAGAAAGCGCCTGTCCGCCTAAGCCGCGTGTGAGGGGGCTGTGATGAAGAGCCGCTTTTATCTCAAGAAGAATGAGGAGTTTACGAGGGTCTACAAGAGGAGAAAGACCTTCGGGAATCGTCAGTTTACTCTGTATCTGCGCCCAAATGACCTACCCTACTCCAGGGTGGGCTTTTCTATCAATAAGAAGGTGGGCGGCGCCGTGGTGCGCAATCGCATCAAGCGGCAACTGCGAGAACTCTTCGCCGAGATGAGACCTCGACTTCGTGGGGGAATGGATATGGTCCTCGTGGTGAAGACGACGGCGTCAAGTTGTGATTATGACACCTTGAAGAGTGCCTTTTCTCACATCTTCTCCGTCTCTCGCATGAAGAAGAAGGGAAGTTCGTCATGAAATGGGTGATGATTTTTCTCATTCGCGTCTATCAGCGGGTGATTTCTCCCTATCTCCTCCCCGGCGCCCACTGTCGGTTTCGTCCCACCTGTAGTGCCTATGCCCTGGAGGCCTATCGGCGCTATGGTTTCTTCAAGGGGACGTGGCTGAGCGTGAGGCGCATTTTGCGTTGTCATCCTTTCCACCCCGGCGGATACGATCCAGTTCCCTAGACCGCATAGAAAGAGAGGGTTACGTGATCTCCCTACTGAGTAGTCTCTTGGGCAAACTCTTATACTTCGTCTACCACCTCCTCGCTTCGGGGATTGGACAAGAGCCAAAGAGTGTGTCCTTTTATGCCCTGTCGGTCATCTTGACCACGATCATCTTCAAACTTCTCCTGGTGCCGCTGACCATTAGTCAGACGAAGAATCAGGCTCGCATGGCCCAGCTCCAACCGGAGATGAAGAAGATTCAAAAGAAATATAAGAACGACCCGACGACGCTGGCCCAGAAGCAACAGGCCCTCTACAAGGAGGCGGGATTTAATCCCTTGGCGGGGTGTCTTCCCCTCTTGATACAATTCCCGATCCTCATCGCCTTTTTGGGAATCTTTAAGGATCCGGAAAAGTACGCCTTTACTGAGCCTGGGTTCTATCAGTCCATGGCGAAGAATTTCTTCTACATCCAAAACCTCGATCACGTGGATAAGACGATGATTCTTCCCATTCTCGCCGCGGTGACCACGTTCTTAGTCTCCTATGTGATGCAGAAGAAGCAAAAGGAAATCGGGGCGGGCACCAACGAGCAGTCGGACAACATGATGAAGACCATGACTTACATGATGCCCCTGATGATTCTCTTCTGGGGACGTCAATACGCGGCAGGCTTCGTCCTCTACTGGACGGTGAGTAACCTCTTCTCCCTGGTCCAACAGGTTCTCTCGAATCGTTCGATTGTGAAGGCGGAACACATGGGAGATGAGAGCCTATGAAGATTGTCGTCAACGCTCCCACCGTGGATGAAGCGGTCAAGGAAGGGGCGAGACAGCTTGGGTGTGAGGTCCATGAACTCGAGGTGAAGATTTTGGAGGCGCCGCGCCTTCCCATCTTGGGCCTTGGGGGCCGGGATGCGGTGGTGGAACTCGAGGGACCTGAACCGAAGGAGGAGTCTTCTCCCTACGAGGGAGAGCACAAGGAGATTTACGATCTTCTCATGGGTCTCTTCGAGGCGATGGGCCTTTCGGTGAGCCTTGTCCTCGAGGAGGAAGACAAGGCCCTTCGCGGTCGGATGGACGCCGACGATCGGACCCTTCGTCGCCTCATTGGTCGAGAGGGCCGCTCCCTGGATGCCCTCGAGCGGATTTTGCGCCAGATGCTTCGCCGTCAAGGGATTCATCAGCGGGTCTATCTCGACGCTGCGGACTATCGCATTCGCGAGGAACAAAAGGTTGAAGAGAAGGCCAAGGCCCTTGCAGAAAAGGCCATCCGCCTTCAAAAACCCATTCATATGCCCCCTCAACATCCGAGAAAACGCCGGGTGGTCCACCGCGTTCTCGAGGCGAATCCTCTCGTGACAAGCGAGTCCGAGGGTGAGGGCTCGGCACGTCATGTCGTGATTCGTCCCGTGGCGAATGATGAGAAAGAACCTTCATGAGTCCTCGTGAGGGTTCTTTTTAATAGGAGGTCATTGTGAAACAAACTGAGACCATCGTCGCCATTGCCAGTGCTGTGGGACAGGGGGGAATTGGCATCCTCCGCATGAGCGGCGAAGAGAGCAAGTCCATCCTCGAGGAGGTCTTTCGCCCCGTCGCCGAGGGGACGCTGAAGTCGAGGACTCTTCGCTACGGACACGTCGTCGACGAGGAGGGACTCGTTTTAGACGAGGTCCTCGCCGTCTACATGAAGGCGCCCACCACCTACACCTGCGAGGATCTCTGTGAGATCTATTGCCACGGCGGGGTGGTGAGCATGCGCCGCGTCTTGGAGCGGTGTCTACGAGCTGGGGCTCGCATGGCAGAGCCCGGGGAATTTACGAAACGGGCCTTCTTAAATGGCCGCCTCGATCTCTCTCAGGCGGAGGCGGTCATCGACATCATCAACGCCACCTCGGAGGGGGGCCTTGACACCTCCCTGTCCCAACTCGAAGGGCTCCTCGGAAAGCGCATTGGTGCCATGCGGGAGGAAATCTTGCGCCTCTTGGCTCTCTTAATCGCCAACATTGATTTTCCCGAGGACGAGGTGGAAGAGGAGAATCGGAAGGACTTGGAAGAGAATCTCGCCACCCTCCACGAGGAGATGGAACGCCTCCTTCGCACCTCCCGCCAGGGAAAACTCCTCCGCGAGGGGCTTTCCGTGGTGATTCTCGGTCGCCCCAACGTGGGGAAATCCTCTCTCTTAAACGCCCTCTTGCAAGAGGAGCGGGCCATCGTCACCGACATCGCTGGCACCACGAGAGACGTCTTGGAAGAGCGGGTTCGCATGGGTCCTCTCACCTTGCGCATCATGGACACCGCGGGACTTCGAGAGACCGAAGACGTGGTGGAACATATGGGAGTGATGCGGGCGAAGAAGGCGGTGGACGAGGCGGAGCTTCTCCTCGGGGTCTTCGATGCCCACGAAGAGGAGACTGAGGAGGATCGACAGATTCGCGAACTCCTTCAGAAAAAGCCCCACATCATTCTCTACAACAAGGCGGATCTCTTAGAGGAGCCCATCTTTCCCACCGACGGCATCCTCATGAGCCTTGCCACCGGCGAGGGGCTCGACGCCTTGGAGAAGCGCATCCTCGACCTCTTCTGGGAGGGAGAGGTGAAGACAAGAGACGAGGCGATTCTCTCGAACCTGCGCCACATCGAGGCGGTGCAGGAGGCCTATGA
This sequence comes from Bacillota bacterium, assembly GCA_023442775.1. Classification (GTDB taxonomy): domain Bacteria; phylum Bacillota; class Clostridia; order Tissierellales; family Peptoniphilaceae; genus JAEZXH01. Next base: position 102,538 of record JAEZXH010000021.1, on the reverse strand, counting down.
TTTCGTCGAGAGTGCCAGGACTTCTGCGGAGGCGGGGATGCCCGAGGACTGCCTCGTCGTCGACCTGGAAGCGGCCTATGAGGCCCTTGGGCGCATCACTGGGGAGAGTCTGGGAGAGGATGTCCTCGATCGCATCTTCTCGGATTTTTGCATTGGAAAGTAGGATGAGATGAAACCATTTCATGTAAGAAATGTGGACGTGGTCGTCGTCGGGGCGGGCCACGCAGGCACGGAAGCCGCTCTTGCCGCCGCGCGTATGGGCCACGAGGTGATCCTCTTGACCATGAGTCTCGACAGCGTCGTCGCCATGAGTTGTAACCCAAACATCGGGGGCACGGGAAAGGGGCACCTGGTCCGGGAGGTGGATGCCCTCGGCGGAGAGATGGCCTTAAACATCGACCGCACCTTCATCCAGTCCCGGATGCTCAACACCTCCAAGGGCCCAGCGGTTCACAGCCTTAGGGTGCAGGCGGACAAGAAGGCCTACCATCGGGAGATGAAGAAAGTCCTCGAGGATCAGGAGCGCCTCACCTTGACCCAGGGGGAAGTGGTGGAGATTCTCACCGAAGAGGGGCGCGTCACTGGGGTGCGCACCCGTACGGGAGCCGTCTACGGCGCTAAGGCGGTGGTCCTCGCCACGGGGACCTACCTACGCGGGCGGGTCTATATGGGAGAGTTGAACTATCCCTCGGGGCCCGATGGGCATCAGAGCGCGGAACTGCTCTCGGAAAATCTCATGGACCTTGGGATTTCTCTCATGCGCCTCAAAACCGGCACCCCTGCGCGTATTCATCGGGACTCCATCGACTTTACCGGGATGGAGATTCAAGAGGGCGACGAGGAGATCGTCCCCTTCTCCATGATGAACGACCCAAAGGACGTGGCGCGGGAGCAAGTGCCCTGTTATCTCACGGCGACAAAGCCGAAGATGCGCCAGGTCATCTTGGAGAATATCAACCGCGCTGCCATGTACCTTGGAGACATTGAGGGGACGGGCCCACGGTATTGTCCTTCCATCGAGGACAAGGTGGTACGCTTCGCCGACAAGGAGACTCACCAAGTCTTTCTCGAGCCCGAGGGGTTGGATACGAAGGAAATCTACGTCCAAGGGGTGAGCTCCTCCTTCCCCGAGGAGGTCCAGCGCGCCCTCTATCGGGAGATTAAGGGCCTTGAGAACGCCGTCTTCATGCGCCCCGCCTACGCCATTGAGTACGACGCCATCGACGCCACGAGCCTTGATCTCTCCTTAGAGCACAAGGAGATTTCGGGACTCTTCTTCGCCGGGCAGATCAACGGCAGCTCCGGCTATGAAGAGGCGGCGGCCCAGGGGATTGTCGCCGGCATCAACGCCGCTCTCTCCATCGAGGGGAAGGAACCCCTCATCCTCGACCGCTCCGAGGCCTATATTGGCGTCCTCATCGACGATCTCGTCACCAAGGGGACGAAGGAGCCCTACCGGATGATGACCTCTCGGGCGGAATATCGGTTGAGCCTTCGTCAAGACAACGCGGATTTTCGCCTGACGGAGAAGGGCCACGCCGTGGGCCTCGCCACCGAGGCGCGCCTGAACCGGATGAAAGAGCGAAAACAGGCGGTGGAGGAGGAAATCGCCCGTCTCGAAGGCACCACCCTTCCTCCGACGGAAGAGGTCAATCGCCGCCTGGAAGAGGCAGGGTTTGCCCCCTTAAAGAAGGCGACGAGTCTTGCAGAACTCCTGCGCCGCCCTGGGCTCAGTTGGGAGTTTGCCACATCTCTTACCCCCGATGCTTTCCATCTCTCGAAAGAGGTGACGAAGCAGGTGGAGATTGAAATCAAGTACCAGGGCTACATCGACAAGCAAGAGGCGAAGATTCGCCAATTTAAGCGCCTTGAGTCGCGGCTGCTCCCAGAGGACATGGACTATTTCGCCATTGGAGGCCTGCGCAACGAGGCGAAGGAGAAACTCGATCGCATTCGTCCCCACTCCATTGGACAGGCCTCTCGCATCACCGGCGTGAGCCCTGCGGACATCAACGTCCTTCTCATCGCCTTGGAACAACGAAGGAGACAGTCATGACCTATCCCCATCTTACAAAAGCGGGCATCTCAGAGTCCCTTCAGGAGAAACTCGCCCTCTACGAGAAGGAGCTTCTCGCCTGGAACGAAGTGATGAATCTCACCCGCATCACCGACCCCGAGGAGATTGAGATCAAACACTTCCTCGACTCATTGAGCCTCTTGGAGTTACCCGAGTGCCAGAGGGCCAAGACCATCCTCGACGTGGGTACGGGAGCCGGGTTTCCCGGCATGGTCCTCGCCCTCGCCCTCCCAAAGGCCCAAGTTACCCTCCTCGATTCCCTGGGAAAGAGGATTCGATTTCTAACCTCCCTTGGAGAGACTCTCGGCGTCGACGTCGAGGCCATCCACGGCCGCGCCGAGGAATTGGCGAGAAAGGACATGCGCGAGTCCTTCGATGTTGTCACCTCTCGCGCCGTGGCCAGCCTCCCCACCCTCTGCGAATACACCCTCCCCTTCGTTGAGGTTGGTGGGACCTTCGTCGCCATGAAAGGCGCCAACACCGAGGAGGAACTCAAAGAATCGACCCGGGCCATCGCCACCTTGGGCGGTCGTCTCAATCGGGTGGAACAAGTGCGCCTCCCAGGGGCAGAGGAGCACCACCTCGTCGTCATTGAGAAAGTCTCTCCCACGCCAAAGGCCTATCCTCGCGGGGGTGGAAAACCCCGAAAGGCCCCTCTATGAAAGGGGCCACGTGGCTACTCCTCGCCCTGTGCTGCGCCCTCTATGGCTACGGACGAGACCGGTTCTTCTACCGCCTTCTCCCCCTTTTCGGAGCCCTCTTTCTCCTCCAAGGGCAGTTTCTCCCGGAAAAAGGGCATCTCGTTCTCATCGTCCTCTTTCTCTTTTATGGCCTTCTTCTGTTTCACTGGATTTTTAGAGAGCGCAACGAAGAGAAACGACGTTACCGCCAAGAGCGCCGCGCTGCCCGAAACATCTCCTATTCCATTGAGAAGTTTCGGTCCCGGCGCCCTTTGAAGGCAGAGACTTCAGAGGAACTCGGCGAAGAGACTCGTTCTGAGACCTCTGAGGAGCAGACCGAGAGGGTTCCAGGCGAAGGGCAGACACAGATTGAGGAGAGGGACTCCTCGGCCCATCGTTTAGAGGAAGAATCCCAAGACAGTGCCCTTTTCCGAGAGGAGAACCAAGCCGTGAGTACGTCCCAGGAATTTCTTGGGGATGATGTCTCTTCTTCGGCAAAAACTTTTGGAAGGGCCTCTCAAACCATCGACGAGGTGGGTCAAAGCTCAGTCGACGCCACGAGCTCTCAAGAGGAGAGGGCACTGATGGACAGGGAGACCCAAATCTCTCAAGTAGTCGACCTCGAAGACGAGAATCACAACGCATTCGAGGAGCAGATTCTCGACGCCACGGAGATGCTCCAGGGGCGGCAGGTCATATTAGAAACCGAAGAACCAAAGGAGTAAGAAACCCTTTCATAATGGCGGACGAGAGATGACAGCTCCAAGACGAGAAGCCTTGAAGACGCTCCCTTTGAGAAGGTCTTCAAGGTAGAGCCTTTGAGGGACAAAAGTCCTGAAAAAGAGAGAAAAAGAGGATGCCCCTCCCTCTTTGGTCCTTTGAAATAGGCCTCTAGGACATTTGAGAGACACTCGTCACAGGGAGCACTCCAGTGACGGGCGAGGGAGCCCCTTCGCCTTGCCCCTTCACCCTCTCTAGGAGTGGACTTCATCTTAGAGAGATCAGTCTATCGTCGGCAAATCCTCCCATCTCAGGAATTGCGCCCCATCGTAAACTGTCACAGGTTCACAGAACTGCTCCTGCCCATAGAATCGACCACACCAAGGAGTCCACGGGGTAGTCTAGACGAGAGGGTCGAAAATCATCCATGGAAAACTCGTCGTAAACAACGAGAGAACATAGGGTCTCCAACTCAGGAAGAGAATGAGGAAATCTTCTCATGGAGGCCCAGCTTCATAAGAAAAATTTACCAAAAGAGCGAGGGCGACCTCGTTCTTTTTGGTTTCGTAAAAAATTTGGAGGAATTGTAAAACATTACGTCAACATGGCGTGATAGACTAGTGGTATATCAATTAAAGGAGTCATCAATGAAAAAATTCTTTCAAGTTCTCGGTCTCGGGATCCTCATTCACGCCATCTTGGGGATTCTCTTGACCTTCTACCACCCAGGTTGGTCCGGGACCACCTCTCCCATGGACGATTCTACGGCGCTCACCTATCTCTTCTTCACCACCGGGGTTGTCCTCTGGATTCCCCTTTCGGTGCGCCTCATCTTTAAGAAAGACCTATCCTATCTCTTCCTACAACGAGAAGGGGCCGGCTCCTCGATTCTCTTTGGATTTATCGCAGGATGTCTCCTCTTCCTCGCCTTCCTCTTCGCCGGCCTCGCCTTTGGAGTGGTCTCCTATAAGGGGTATCATCCTGAGCACCTTCGAGGCGTCCTTGTCGTCTTCGCCATCGCCTTCTTCATCCAAGCCAGTTCCGAAGAAATCATGATGCGCGGCCTCTTGACCCGCCTCGCCCTGAACCGATTTGGCAGAGTGGCGGCGATTCTTCTCCCGAGCATCCTCTTCGCCCTCTTCCACCTCGGGAACCACGGCGTCAACCTCCTCTCCATTGTCAATACCGCACTTGTGGGCATCGTCTTCGCAGAGACCCTCTTTCTCACGAAAAACCTCCTCTTCCCCTGCGCCATGCACGCTGCATGGAACTTTATTCAGGGTCCCATCTTAGGATTCCAGGTGAGCGGAAACGCCCTCTCCACCCACCTCTTTTCCTTTAAAGTGAGGGACGCCCTCCTCGCTGGCGGAAGTTATGGCCCCGAGAATGGACTCATCGTCACCATCCTCCTTCTCATCCTCGCCGTGGTCCTCGCCTTCTTCTTGAAAAAACGCCCCGCTCTCTAGGGGTGTTTTTTTGTGTGGTCGGGGTGTATACGACCCCATGGAGAGATGTCAGGGATTCGTACAGACCTCCACCTCCACTAAATTTTTGTAGGAAGATCAACACTTGACACCTTTGATATACGAGAAACAACTCATTCTTATCTCCTTGTCCCTCTCGGGAAGGGCAACCCTTGGCACCTCTGTTACTCCTGTCTCAATGCGTCTCATCGGTGCGATAGAACGAAGTCAACGAGAAGTTTTCACCGTTTCTTTGTAGTACACTCAGGCGCCACGGGTCATTTGATAGGGAGTCGTCGTGAGAGAAGATACAGACCTCTAAACGGGCGAGTTTGGGGAAGGAGCGCAACCACATAAGGATTCTACGACACAGGATTCGATGACACCAAGATTTGAATTGAAAATTCGAGGATGGAGCTATTTACACATATTCCTGTGTTTTGGTATGTCTAGGGTGGCTCTCATGGCCTAACATGGAAAATGTTCCACGTGGAACATGTGAATCTCCGAAAAGGAAAAATCAATGGATCTTTGTGTCGTAGTCCGAAATCAACGCAACAACGGAGGCGGTTATCATCAGCACGAAAACTCGATACCATCGCCACCCCACGCAATGACATAGCTTAACGCCGGTTGATTCCTTGGTAGATTCACTTCTCGATAACGTATTTTTAGAAAAGCTGCTTCTCGTTAAGATAGTCAAGAGCTGGAAAAAGCCCCATGTTGAGCAACTGTGTGAATCTCTAAGAATACCAATCGCCGGTTGACCCTTGGCCGGCATGTCGTCTTGCACCGCTACATAGACATTCATGAAACCTAAATTGTTCCACGTGGAACATTCTTCTCCATCTTTCTTCAATAGTTTCCGCATCGGGGGCTCCACTCAACGTGTTTTTTAGCAACTCTAGAGGTTAGGGGTAGAGTTTGGTTCCCGTGAGGGATAAAACCTCACACTTCTCCTTGTTTCCTGTTCCAAGCTAAGCATCAATAAAGGAAGAGAAATCGGCAACTGACGAGCCTTCCTACGCCCGCAATAATCGAAACAACACCGTAACAGCCCCCGCGTTTCAGAACCCCGCAGGATGGTAGAGAGAGGTGAGCACCCCTAAACTCATAGAGTAGCCTAGATCGAAATCACAGAGTCCACCCTGATAAGAGTTGCCACACCGTCTCTTCATGCTCGGGAGCATCATATGGCCCCCTCAAAACGAAGCTACAGCGTGGATTCAAATCGGAGGTTACGAGATTGAGCAACACCTCTCATGAGTAGGAAACCGTCTTTGAAGTAACGATGTTCCACGTGGAACATTTCTCGTCCTCGTGAATACGGCGAACTACTGAGGTCTAAAAAACCTCATGGTAAGGAGAAACGAGGAAGTCCTGCTATAAACTGTGAAAAACTTCGTCGAGAATAACCTCCGCCCCTTTTCCGCCGTCCTTCTCCTCTGGTATGATAGAGGAAGTAGAAAGGGGACGATCATGAAGACAATCACCGTATTTAACCAGAAGGGTGGCGTGGGAAAAACCACCACCGTTGTGAACCTCGCCGCAGGCCTTGCGCGCCGTGGAAAAGAGGTTCTCGTCGTCGACATGGATCCCCAGGGAAATGCCACCAGTGGGCTTGGCGTGTCCAAAGAGCGGGAGAGGACCATCTACGATCTCATCCTCGGCGAGGCCACATTTGACGAGGTGAAGACAGAGAGCTCCCGGGAGGGCGTTACCGTCATCCCCGCCTCGTCAGATGTGGCAGGACTTGAGGTGGAACTTGCGCGAGAGGGGCAGTGGCAGTACAAGCTACGCGAGGCGCTCCAAGGGGCAGAGGCGGACTTTGTCTTCATCGATTCTCCTCCATCTCTTGGGATCCTCTCCCTCATGAGCCTCGTGGCCTCGGATAGTATCCTCATCCCCGTCCAGTGTGAATACTACGCCCTCGAGGGTGTGGGGGCCCTCTTGGAGACCATCAATCTCGTCCGGGAGAACTTCTACGACGGCCTTCAAGTGGAAGGGGTGTTGATGACCATGTACGACGGGCGCACAAACCTTGGGATGCAGGTGGTGGAAGAGGTGAAAAACTTCTTCGAGAACCGGGTGTACAAGACCTTAATTCCTCGCAATGTGCGCCTTGCGGAGGCTCCCTCCTATGGAGAGGACATTTTCGCCTATGAGGAGAAGAGCAAGGGGGCCCAGGCCTACGAGGCCTTTGTCCAGGAATTTCTCGAGAGACAGGAGGGATAAGATGGCGACGAAAAAGCGCGGTTTAGGCCGAGGACTTCAGCAATTTGTCAAAGATCAGGAGAAGCTCGAAGAGACGGTAGCCCAAGAGGAGGCCCTGCGCCACATCCCCGTGGAGAAGATTGAGCCCAATCCCCACCAGCCGAGACGTCAGTTCCTACGGGCGGAGCTCGAGGACCTTGCAGAATCCATTCGTCAAGTGGGAATCTTGCAACCTCTCGTCCTCGTGAAGAAAGAGGGAGCCGAGGAAGCCTATCTTATCGTGGCGGGAGAGCGACGCTATCGTGCGGCACAGTTGGCGGAACAGGAGACGGTTCCCGCAGTGATTCGCGACCTCACAGATCAGGAGATGGCGACGGTGGCCCTTATCGAGAATCTTCAACGGGAAGACCTCAACCCCATCGAAGAGGCCCTCGCCTATCGTCGTATCATGGACGGCTATGGTCTCACCCAGGAGGAACTCGCTTCCACCATGGGAAAGAGTCGCTCCTACATCGCCAATACCTTGCGTCTTCTCCGTCTTCCCGAGGAGATTCAGGGCTATCTCGTCGAGGGAAAACTCACTCCCTCCCACGGGAAGCTCCTCTTGAGCCTCAAGGACGAACGGGAGCAACTTCGAAAGGCGCGCCAAATCCTGCGCACCGGCTCTACAGTGCGCCAAGTCGAGGTCCTCTTCTCGACTGAAGACCGGGAAGACCCCTACACGAGGGATGCAGCTCTTCGTTTGGAGAATCATTTAGGGACGAAGGTACGGTTTGCGGGACGAGGGAAGTCGCGACGCATCGAGATTGCCTACAGTTCCGACGAGGAACTGGACCGCATTCTCGAATCCCTTCTCGGCGAGGAGGCACTATGATCGAGGAAGCGAAGATTTACCTCGTCGATGCCTTTACGACGGAGGCCTTTGGAGGAAATCCCGCCGGGGTGTGCATCACCAAGGAGCCCCTTGACGAGGAGGTCATGGCGAAGGTGGCGAGGGAGTGGCGCCTCTCGGAGACGGCGTTTATCACGCCCATGGACCGCAACCTCTACCAAGTGCGTTTCTTCACCCCGGTGGCAGAGGTGGACCTCTGTGGCCACGCCACCATTGCCTCCTTCTACGTCTTGGCGAAGGAGGGGTTTATCCACCCCCTTCACGAGGAGACGGTGGTGGAGCAACTCACGAAGGTGGGGCGCCTCGGAGTGCGGATTCTCGCCAAGGATGGTGAGGTGGAACAGGTGTGGATGGAACAGGGAGAGGCTCAGGACTTTGGGGCCTATGATCGTCGGGACCTCCTCGAGAGACTCCTCGGCCTCTCCTACGAGGAGATGACCGTGGACGGGACCTCCCTCACGCCTCGACTTCTCTCGACGGGACTGAAGGACCTTTTTGTCCCGGTGAAGTCGAGAGAGCTCCTCGATGGCATTGTCCTCGATCCCGCTGCAGCCCAGGAACTCTATGAGGATGCAGAGGCCCTCTCGGTCCACGTCTTTACCACGGAGGAGGGAATTGTCCATCAGCGCAACTTTTCCCCCGTCCTTGGCATTGAGGAAGAGGCGGCGACGGGGACCTCCACCGGGGCCCTCTACGCCTGGTTGAATAAGGAAGGCCTCGCCTCTGAGGACTTCTTTGCCATCCAAGGGGAGGCCATGGGGCGCCCCTCGAAGATTTTTGCAAGACAAGAGGCGGGACGGGTTGTCGTCGGCGGCAGTGCAAGGATTCTCATGGCGGGGGTGCTTCATGTCTAAGGGAATGTTGGAAATGACCTTACGAGAATTTCTCGTCCAGGTGTCGGATCGCCGGTCCCACATTGGCGGCGGTGCCGTTGGGGGCTATGTGGGGGCGTTGGGCGCCGCCCTCGGGGCGATGATTCACGAGGATCGGGAATTTCTCTTAAAGGCCCAAAAGGCCCTACTCACTTTGGCGGAGGAGGATGCCAAGGCCTACAAAGCGGTGATTCTCGCAAAGCGCATGCCTGCCGAGAGCGACTGGGCCCACGCGGGGAAGCGAGAGGCCATTGAAAATGCCCTGCGCCGTGCCGTGGAGACCCCTCTCATGCAAGCGAGGGCCTGCATCGAAATCCTCGAGGACTTGCGCCTCCATCCGCCGACATCCCTCTTTCAAGGGGATGAGGAGATTGCCCAGGGCCTCGTGATTCTCTGTGCCCGCGGGGCCTTGGAGAATGCGCGGATTAACCTCAATGAACTGAAGGAGGAGCTCCTCCTCGACGAGCTCATGGAACTTACCCAGACCCTCGAGGAGCTGTCCCATGGATAAGATTCTCCTCGTCCTCAACCCCCATTCCGGCCGGGGCCACGTGAAGACAATGCGCTCCCTGGTGGAGGGGGAGTGCCATCGCAGGGACTGTGCCGTCGAGGTCATCTGTGAAGAGGATAAGGAAAGGGCCAGCGGCCTCATCGCCGCCGAGGCGGAGAATTTCGACCTCGTCCTCTCGGCGGGGGGCGACGGGACGAACTACACCGTGGTCAACGCCATGATGAAGACAAGGCAGCGAAACCTCGGTCTTCTTCCCGTGGGGACGGGAAACGACCTGGCGCGAAGTCTCGGCCTCACCCAGTCCATGCCCCAGCTCATCCGGAGAATCTTCGAGGGGAGACCCGGGCCCTTGGACCTGGGGGAGGTGGCGGGTCACTACTTCCTCAACACCGCGTCCTTAGGCTTTGACGTGGAGGTCATCGCCCGCTACGACGAGGCGCGCCTCTTAGGGCGGCTCGGGTATGTGGAGGCCCTCATGAAGAGCCTCGGGTCCTATACCTCGAAGACCTACCGTTTCCTAGGAGAGAAGGAGATTTCCGCCACCCTTTTTGCCCTCGTGGTGAGCAATGGAAGCTTCTACGGCGGCGGCGTGCCCATCTGTCCCGAGGCCTCCCCTACTGACGGGAAGCTCAATCTCCTCATTGCCGAGGCGATGAGCACCAAGGAACTCTTTCGCTTTCTCCCTCGCCTCTATCGGGGAAAACACACGGACATCGACCTGGTCCACACCTATGAGACGGAAGGGTTTCGCCTCGGGCTCACCCCCCAAGAGATCAATCTCGACGGGGAGCGGGTGGCGGTGGAGGGAGAGATTGCCTTTACTATTCTTCCAGGGGAGATTTGCCTATGGGGACGCGACAAAAACGTGTAAGCGCCAGGGGTAGGCGCAAGAGAAGACGGCTCCTGGTCCTTCTTGGGAGCCTTCTCATCTTCGTCTTGGTGGGCCTCGGATTTCGGATTCGCCACCGCCTCATCCACTTCGATGGGCCAGTCTTGAGCATCCAAGTGCGCCAGATGAGCGATGAACGCTACATCGCCCTCACCCATGGGCGCTGTTATGACAAACTCTTAAAGGAGGCGACTCGCCTCTCGGGGACGGACACCCAAGAGCCCACCGTGGGAGAGGACGCCCTCTTTCTCACCTACTACACCGCCAAGGAGAAGGTGGAAGTGGTGGTTATGGGAGATGCCCTCTCGGTCAACGGGCGGTGGGTGTCGGTGTCCCATGGAACCCTCTCTCGATTTCGCAGCCTCGCAGAAGAGGCCCTCGCCAATGGCACATAAAAAGACCTCGTCTCGGGACGAGGTCTTTTTGTTGGAAGTCGTATGAAGAAAGAAAGTACGTACAGTGACTAGTCGAGGAGAAAGGCCCCAAGTCCTAGAAGTCCTGGACCCGTGTGGACGCCTAGGACCGGGGTAATCTGGTTCATAAAGAACCCTTTGGACCCCTCGATGAGAGGGCGAATCTCTTCTTTGATGGATTCAGCCTCTTCGGGGACATTGCCATGGGAGAGTGCGAGGTAATAGGTGTGTCCCTCGACCATGGCGCTGACCCGTTTGACGAGTTCTCGAATGGCCTTTTTCCGGCCGCGAGCCTTGGTGACGGTATAGTAGATGCCGTCTTCATTACAGGAGATAATGGGCTTGATGTCGAGAAGGTCGCCGATGAACCCCGAGACCTTGCCAATGCGCCCGCCAGCGCGCAAGTACTTGAGGGTTTCGAGGGTGTAGAAGATTTTACTCCGAGGCACCGCCTCCGTGACTTTGGAGACGATCTCTTCAAAGGAGTACCCTTCTGCGATGAGATCGAGGGCATAGAGGGAGAGAAATCCTTCCCCAATGGCAATATTCTTTGTATCGATCACTGCCATTTTCCCCTCGGGAAGGGCCTCTTTTGCGTACCGAAAACTGTTGATTGTGCCAGAGAGTCCAGAGGAAACCGTGATTCCAAGAATCTTTGCGTCCTCTGGGAGTTCGCGGATGGCGCAGAGAACCTCCTCTCCGTTGGGCAGGCTCGTTTTAGGAATCTCCGTATCCAAGAGAGAATAGAGGGTGGGGGCGTCGATGTCGATGCCATCCCGGTAGGAGCCTGTGCTCGTCTCCACCTTTAAGGGGATGATGCGCAAGGGGTGCTGTTCCTCGAGGGCGTAGGATAGATCGGAGGCACTGTCTGCTAAGACGTAGATACTCATTGGGACTCCTTTCGGTCGTAGAAGCCTTCCTCTTGGAGGAGTTTCTTAATCAGAAGCTTTGAGGCGACGGCAAGGCTTGCATAGGAGAGAGTTGCCGTGCGCGGATCGAGTTCGTCAATGGCCACAGCGGGGCAGGCGGGATTTTGGTCGAGTTGTCCAAAAATTGCCTCCATGCTGCGCTCGAACTCGATGACAAAGGCGTCGTAGGAGCTCTTGAGATTTTTGATCTCAAGTTGGAGGGTAATCCCGTGGGCAATTTCTTCCATGGAGAAGACGTTCTTGAGGATGCTGATCACGATGATGTGCGCAATGCTGACCCGATCGTAACGCTTGTTGGTAGGTTTTGGAATGAGCTTCTTTTTCACGTAGTTGTTCACCATCGTCGCAGTGATCACAGCGCGCTCCTCGGAAGGATCGTCAAGAAATTTGAGGACGCTACGAAGATAGTGAATCATCTGGTCGCTATAGAGCTCGATGCCAGGCAGTTCATCCCATCGGGGAAGACGGACCTGAGTCATCTCGTGGGCGTAGTCTCGGATTGCGGTCTGGATCATGATGCCTCCTTATCTAGTCCAACAGACTAAGTAAATTATACAGAGAGATGACATGGGTGTCAACACTAAAAAAAGAAGCCCTCTTGGGCTTCTTTTAGTGTTTGAGTTTTTTGTAATAGAGGGGATTGTTGAAGTATTCGTTTTTCATTTCAACGACTTCCTTACTCATGGTCACAATACCGATCATATTCGGGATGACGACGAGGGCGAGCATGAAGTCGAGGAGTTTGTAGAGAACGTCCAAATCAAAGACTGCACCGAGGACGATGAATCCCATGTAGATGCAACGCACGATGAGGGCGACTTTCGGACCGAAAAGAAATTCCGCTTGTTTCTCTCCGAAGAAGATAATGACGGTGACCGTCGAGAGGACGAAGAGAAGAAGTGCAACGGAGACGACGCCTCCGCCCAAGATGTGTCCGAAGGTATTTTCGAAGGCCATGGCGGGCATGATGGCTGCTTGCTTGAAATCTACCGCAGTCCAAGTTCCGCTAGTGAGGATGACGAGGGCGGTGATGGTGCAGACGACGATGGTGTCGACAAAGATTTCAAAGACGGCCCAAATTCCTTGTTGCGCAGGGATTTTTACCGTGGCTGTGGAGTGGGCAATGGTGGCAGTCCCCATCCCAGCTTCGTTGGAATAGCATCCTCTGGCAATTCCGTTTTTGATTCCAGCTGCTGCGGCAGCACCTGCAAAACCACCCATCGCAGAGGTTGGAGTAAAGGCGTTTTTGAAGATCATGGCGAAGGTCTCGGGGATGTGAGATGCGTTGAGAATGATGATAATGAGTCCACCGAGGATGTAGAGGGCTGCCATAAAGGGAACGAGGCGTTCGGTAAAGACGGCAATCCGCTTGATGCCGCCAAAGACGACGAGAGCGACGATGAAAAAGAGAAGCGCCAGACCTGCGTATTTGGGAAGACCAAGCTTTTCAACGTTTTGGATGAAGGTCAGAGATTGTGTGGAGATCGATGGGGCAATCTCCACCATGAGCATAAAGGCGAAGATGGTGCCCAAGAAGGGAAGCTTCGAGTGCTTCAGGTAGTACATGGCACCGCCGACGTACTCGCCCTTTTCATTCTTTTCACGATACTTGATGCCGAGGCAGATTTCCGTAAACTTCGTGGCGCAGCCGACGAGGGCGGTGATCCACATCCAAAAGACGGCGCCAGGTCCCCCAAGGGCGATGGCGACGGGGACGCCGACGATGTTCGATCCTCCGATACTGGAGGCAAGAGCCGTGGTGGCCGCCTGGAAGGCGGAGACGGTTCCCTCTCCTTCTGAGGGTTTGAACATGTTGCCGAAGGTTTCTTTGAGTATGTACCCAAGGTAGCGGAATTGGAAGAATCCCAAACGAATGGAGAGAAAGAGTCCTCCTCCGACGAGGATGATTAAGAGGGGTGTTCCCCAGAACCAATCAGAAATTTTAACGAGGGTATTCACAAGAGCCATAGTGAACCTCCTAATTGCTAGAAATAAAACGATTTCACAATTCCGAAAGTTCCACCCCGTGATGTGTCACGGAGCAGAACAAAGTTAGAAGATTTCGGCGATCATGCAGCGCACGGATCCCCCGCCGTAGTATTCGATGGTGGAGATGTCGTGGGCGAGAATCGGCGTAGTCTCTTCAATCTTTTGACGTTGTTCCTCGGTGAGAGCGTCGTAGGCGGTCTTGCTCATGGCGATGAATTGACCGTCTTTGCCCTTGAGTTCCAAGGTGTTGCCGAGGAAGTGCTTGACTTGGTCGAGGGTGATTTCAATGATGTCATTGCCGCCCTCTTCCAGGCTTTTGCGGACCATGTCGCGCTGGTCTTCACGGATGGAGTCGAGGCAGATGATGGCCTTCTTCTCTCCGATGCCCATCAAGACATTGGTGTGGTAGATGGGGGTGCCATCTTGGAAGGCTTCGAAGACCACGGGGGTGTGTCCCGTATCTTCGCAGAATTGGCGGAAGAGCTTTTCTTCGGCGCGGGGGGACAGGGTGCAATAGGCGACCTTGTTCTTCCGGTCGATGACCATGGAGCCGGTCCCTTCGAGGATGCGGTTCTTCGCCGTGTTTCTCGAGTAGTCGAAGATGCGGAAGGTCTCGGCGTCTTCAAAGGACTTCTCGGCGATGTCTTCCACGGCGCCGCGGAACTTTTCAATCTCCAAGCGACGGTTTTCTGCAAACATGGGGTAGACGGCCATGATGCCGCCCTCATGGGTGCTAAACCAGTTGTTGGGGAAGATGCTATCTGGCGTCGAGGGCTCGGCGGTGTCCTCTAAGACGTTGACGGTGACGCCGCGCTCTTCCAGGGCCTTGACGAGGCCTTCAAATTCCTCGTAGGCTTTCTTTTGGACTTCCGTGAGATCCGCGTTGTCGTTGTTTTGGTAGGCGTTGTTGACGGCGGTCTCTGCATTGAACATGAACCCAGCGGGTTTAATCATCACCACTTGGTTCGTCGAGTGCTTGTACATTGGACTGTCCTCCTTTTGATGAAAACGATGTCTACGCTCATTGTATCACAGGGATTTTTTGAATACTAGGGTGGGACAAAAAATCTGGCCCCGAGTCCTTTTTTTGTGAAAAGAAAGACGCACCTTTCGGTGCGCTTTTTGAGTTCGGGGCTCTTTTGATGGATGGCGGGGAAAACAGGAGAGGAAATCTTCGTTTCGAAGGAGCATAAACTCCTCTTTTCACCGAGGCAAGAAGCGAATCTGTCGTCCCTCGACGTGATCCTCAATCTCCGCCTCGACGCCGTAGAGTTCTCGAATGAGTTCCTTCGTGAGGACCTCTCGGGTGTCTCCACAGGCGACGACGCGGCCGTCCTTTAAGGCGAGGAGGTCATCGCAGTAGAGGGAGGCGAGGTTTAAGTCGTGGAGGGCGGCAAGGACGGTGACCTCTCTCTTTTTCATGAGGGCCAAGAGGTCGAGTTGGTGGCGAATGTCCAGGTGATTCGTCGGCTCGTCGAGAAGATAGGTCTCCGTGTTTTGGACGAGGGCCCGGGCGAGGATGAGGCGCTGTTTTTCGCCACCACTCATCTGGGAGAGGAGGTGGTTTTCCTTGTGGAGCAGCCCCACTTCGGCGAGGGCTTCTCGGGCCATGGCGTAGTCCTCTTTGGTGTCCGACTCGAAGAAACTCTTGTAGGGACTGCGGCCCAAGAGGACGAGTTCCATGGCGGTGAAGTCGAAGTTGAGGTCGTTGATCTGACTAACCACCGCCATCTTCTTCGCGCTCTCCTTGAGGGGAATCTCCGAGAGGGGCACATCGTCGAGAAGAATCTCTCCTTCGTCGATGCCCTGGAGGCGATAGATGCACTTTAAGAGGGTGCTCTTTCCGCTGCCATTGGGGCCTATGATGCCGAGGAAGCGACCGTGGGCGGCTTCAAAAGAGACGTCTTTTAAGATGGGGGTGTTGTTGTAGGAGGTGGCGAGATGGTTCACTGTAATCTTCATGGGCGACCTCCATAGCCGTGTTTTACCACGAGGAAGATGAAGAGAGGCGCGCCGACGATGGAGATGACGACGCCGATGGGCACTTCACTTCCCGGGACGAGAATCTTCGAGACCGTGTCCGCCCAGATGAGAAGAATGGCCCCGGCAAGAGTGGTGCAGGGGAGGAGTTTCTTGTGGTCCGTGCCGAGGAGCATGCGCATGATGTGGGGGACGATGAGGCCCACGAAGCCGATGACGCCACTCTCGTAGACGACGAAGCCGATGAGAAGGGCACTGACCAAGAGATAGGTCCGGCGCAGGCGGCGCAGGTCCACGCCGAGGGAAATCGCCGCCTCGTCTCCGAGGAGCATGAGGTTTAAGTGGCGGGATTGGAGATAGAAATAGATTCCCGATGTGAGGACGAGGACGAAGAGCAGGGGCATGTGGCTCCACTTTGCCCCTGCGAGGGATCCCAGGGTCCAGAAGGTCACCTGGCGCACCGCGTCTCGGTTGGGAGAGAGGAAGAGGAGAAGATTCGTCACCGAGCCGCAGACCGTGGAGAGGGCCATCCCGGCGAGGAGAAGTTTCGTCGCCGTGGCCCGCCCGCCGACGTGGGCGAGGATCATGACGAGAAGGCTCACCCCAAAGGCAAAGGCGAAGGCGAAGAAGCCCACCGCCTGGCCTCCGAGGAGGCTCCCTACCCCAAAGAGAAGGCCGAGGGTGGCGCCGAGGCTGGCCCCGGAACTCACTCCAAGAATGTAGGGATCGGCGAGGGGGTTCTTCACCACCGCCTGCATGACGACGCCACACATGGCAAGGGAGGCTCCGACGGCGGTGCCCAAGATGAGGCGGGGCAGGCGAATGAGCCAGACGATATCCGCCTGAGAGGCGGGAATCGACGGAGGCAACGCAAAGAATCCGAGGCGGGCCCCCAAGATGGTGAGAATCGTCTTCGGGGAAATCGGCGTGGAGCCGACGCCGATGCCTAGGACGAGGCTTATCAAGAAGATGAGAAGAAGCCCCGCAATGGCGAGGCTTAGAGGGATGCGTCTCATGGGGCGAGGGTGATGTCGGGATAGATGCCCTTGGCGATGGTGCGGATGCCGTCAATGGTGCGCACGCCACTGGCGTAGACTTCCGAGAGGTTCACGGCGTAAATCCGCTTGTCGTCCCGAGAGATGAGATTCGATAGGCTCTCGTCGTCGAGGAAGCGTTGGAAGGCTTCGTCCTTGGCGATGCCCGTGCCGTAGTAGACGGTGAAGATAACGTCGGGGTCGAGGCGAATGATGTCCTCGGTGCCGATTTTTCCCTGGACATCCATGAGGTCGGCGCCAGCGGTGGTGGCGATTTCTCCGCCGATGGTGTCGGGGCCGTAGACCCGGAAGGTGCCGTCTCCATTGGCTTCCAAGATGAGGGTCTTCACCTTCGGGCGATCCTTGACTTGCTGTTCAATGGAGGTCAAGGTATCGGTCATCTCCTTGACGATGGCTTCGGCCTTGTCTTCGACGTGGAACATCTTCCCGAGGTTTAAGATGTCGTCATACTCATTTTGCAAGGTCTCTTCCTTGGCGGCACCAGAGTTTAGGCAGATGTAGGTCCCAACTCCCCGCTCGTTCCAAAAGTCCACGGGTCCCAAGGTCTTGTCTGTGAAATAGGAGCTCCAGGAGACGATGGCATCGGGTTCGAGGGCCATGACCTCCTCCTTCGAGGGGGCTTGGTCTTGGTACTTTCCAATCTTTTCAAACTCTTCCTTGTACTCGTCCTTCACCGGGGTGTCCAAGGCGGCAGCGAGGACAATCTTGTCTCCAAGGCCGAGGGCGAGGAGGTTCTCAATACTCGACTGGTAGACGGCCACCACCTTCTCAGGAGCCTTGGGAAACTCCTGGGTGTAAGGGGCACCATCTTGGTTGAGGCTCTCCAAGGCAAACTTGTCCTTCGAGGCGGCGTTTTGTCCCTGTCCTTGGCACCCGATGAGGAGCACAAGGGCAAGGAGATACGGGAGTAGTCGTTTCATCATACCCATCCTTTCTATGTCTATGACCTGTCCCTCTAGTGTACTAGAAATAACTATGAGTTTCAATTCAAAGAGACATGGAAAAACCCCATCAGAAGATGGGGCTTAGGCGCGATAGAGGATCTTCCCTTCCACCATGGTCAGAAGGACTTTTCCATGGAGGGGCATGCCGCGAAATGGAGAGTTTTTCCCCTTCGAGGCGAAGTCGTCATAGACCACCTCGGCGTCGGGGTCAAAGAGGAGAAGATCGGCGATTTCACCGACCTTGAGGCTCCCCCCGGGGAGGTTCCAAAACTCTGCGGGGCGGCGACTCATCCGGTCCATGAGAGGCAACAGGTCCATGCCGTGGCGACGGTGGAGCACCTCGATGGCGAGACTTAAGGCGGTTTCGAGGCCGGTGATGCCACTTGGGGCCTTCATGAATTCCCGCTCCTTTTCCCTTTCGGTGTGTGGGGCGTGGTCCGTGGCGATGATTCCCACACTGCCCTGGGCCAGGTGTTCGCGAAGGGCCACCATGTCCCGTGGGCTCCGCAGGGGCGGGTTCATCTTGAGGAAGGTCTTGGGGATGTGGGGCTTCTCGTCGAAGTCTTGGTGATTGAGACAGAAGTGGTGGGGCGTCGCCTCCGCCTCCACGTCGATGCCGAGGCGCTTTCCAAGGGCCACCAGTTCCATGGCCCCTTGGGTGGAGATGTGCTGGATGGCGATGCGGGCCCCGGTCTCTTTCGCGAGGAAGAGGTCCCGGGCCACCATGAGCTCTTCTGCAAGACGTGGGGCGCATCCGGCGAGGTGCTCCCGTGCATAGGGACAGTCGTCAATCCCGGGAAGGGTGATGAGAGTCGGGTCCTCTTCGTGGAGAGAGATGGGGACCCCCAGGGCTTTCGCCCGGTTCATGGCCTCGAGGAGGAGATCCCGGGAGAGAAGGGGCCAGCCGTCATCGGAAAACCCTACGGCTCCCGCGGCGACGAGGCCCTCGAGATCCGTGAGTTCTTCTCCTTGGATGTTCTTGGTCAAGGTCCCGACGGTGTGGATGTGAATTGGCGCCTCTTTGGCGCGCTGGAGAAAGGCTTCGACTCTCTCGGGGCAATCTGGGGGAGGGTTCGTGTTTCCCATGCAGACGACTCGGGTGTAGCCTCCGCGAAGGGCGGCAGCACTTCCGGAAAAGAGGTCTTCCTTCTCGAGAAATCCCGGGTCCCTGAAGTGGACGTGGACGTCGATGAGCCCAGGGGCGAGGCAGGCCCCTTTTGCGTCGAGGACCTCTTCCCCGGGAAGTGGTAAGAGATCACCGGTTTCGAAAATCCGTCCCTCCTTCACCCGTAGATCCATCACCGCGTCCAGGTGCCTACTCGGGTCGAGGAGGCGGGCGCCCTTAATGAGCATCCTTCATCTCCGCGATGAGTTCTTCCACGGCGGCAACGACCTTCGGGAAGACGTCCTTCCCGGGGTAGGCGACGAGGACCTTGCCGTGTTGCTGGATCTTTCCGACGATCATCTGGTTGCGGTAGAGGCGGTTGTCCCCGGTGCCCTCGGCGCGCATGTCGGTGTAGATGCCGAGGATGCGGCGGGGGCGACGGCCTTCAATGGCGTACTCCTCCTCCAGCTCCGCCATGATGCCAAAGCCCATGATCTCTCCGGCGACGCCGTCGTCGATGGTGAGTCCGTCGATGCAGGCGATGAGAAGGTCCGCTTTTTTCAGTTCCATGGTGTCTGCTTCGGCGATGCCCACGGCGGTGATGGTGGCGTCGTTGGTGGCCTTGTCGTTGATATCGTCATTTCTCTGGGGGACGTAGAGGGTCAAATCCGTGTGTTCTTCCAGATAGGAGGCGAGGGCCTCGGTCCAGTGAAACATGGCGTCGTTAAAGAAGTGAGAGGCGATGTAGGCGCGCATAGGATTCCTTTCTAGTCTAAGGTCGTTGTTCCAAGATGAGCCCCAGGAAAAAGACGAGGCTCGCAGTGACGGCGTAGAGGACGAAGTGGGGAAAATCGTCGCCGAGGAGGTGGCCCAGTTGGTAGAGGGCCCGCATGGGACCTGCGTCGATGGCGTGGAAGAGTCCGATTCCAAAGAGTCCCGTGTAGGCGCCGGCGAAGAGGCTCAAAAAGAGGCGCGCCGGGACGCCAAAGTGGAGATGTTTTCCCATGAGGCGCAGGCAGTAAAGCCCAAGGCCCAAGGCGATGACGCTTCCCGTCAAGAGGACGAAACTCGTCATCTCCTCTCGGATGGGGACATCGTCGATGACCACGAGGCGGCCATGACTTCCCAGGAGATAGAGACTCGGCCCAAAGGCGAGGGGAAGGCTCAAAAAGGCGAGGATTCCCGAGGTGGCGGAGAAGGCCTTTGACCCAATCTCCTCCATAAGAAGGGAGAAGACGAGGGGCACCAAGGCGAGGGAGAGGCGAATGAGAAAGTCCGACAGGGGCAGCTCGTAGAGGACGATGGCCCCACAGACCACGACGAGGAGAAAGAGAAACCCGAGAAGGCTCCCCTCCTTGGCCCTCATGTGAGGACCTCCTCATCGAGGACGTCTCGACTGCCCGAGGCGATGACGTCCCCTTCGGTGCGGAAGTATTCGTCGATGGCCTCCGTGTCCTCCTTGGCGTGGTAGACGAGAAGCTCATCTCCCGGGCAGAGGCGCGTCTTTGCCGAGGGGAAGAATTCCTCCCCCTCTCGGTGGATGGTGAGAATCACCAGGTGACAGGGGAAGTGGAGGCGATGAAGGGGCGTACCCAGGTGGGGACAGAGGCTACTGAGGCGATAACTCGTCACGAGGAAGTGCTGCTTTACCACAGGTTCTGGGCGCAACCTCGCCACGAGGCGTTCGTAGAGGGATTCGTAGACGGGCTCGGAGTGAATGAGCTCGGCGACGAGAAAGGACACATAGGCCACCGTGGAGATGGAGATGAGGTGGGTAAAGGAAGCGGTCATCTCCATAATGAGGAGAATGGAGAGGATCGGCGCCCGCACCACGGCGGTGAGGACCCCCACCATCCCGAGGATGATGAAGTTGACCCCGTAGCCATCGAGGGGGAGGTAGGGACTAAGGAGAAGATAGACGAGCTGTCCCGTACCCGCACCGAGGACGAGAGTGGGCAGGAAGATTCCCCCCTGGGCACCACTTCCAAAGCAGATCCAGGTAAAGACGAGGTTCACGGCGACGAGGCTAAAGAGTGGGAAAAATCCCACGCCCCCCTTGGTCATCTCTTCCACCATGTGGTGTCCACCGCCGAGGACTTCGGGCATCCAGCGGCCGATGGGGTAGGAGAGGACCATGAGGAGGCCAAGGACCACGGGCTTCGGGAGCTTGATGCGGTCAAACCCGCAGAGGGCGGTCATGATGCCCTTGTTGTAGAGGGCGCCCATGAGGCCACAGAGGATTCCCACCGCAACGATCACCGGCGCCATACTCATGGGAAGCACCTGCTGGAAGCGGAAGGAGAAGGCGGGCTCGACCCCGAGGGTAAAAAATGCGAGGGCATTGGCGACAATAGAGGAGAGAAGTACGGGAAGCATCAGGAAGGGAGAGAAGGATTTATGCATCTCTTCGAGGGCGAAAAGGGCCCCTGCAATGGGAGCATTAAAAGCTGCAGAGAGACCCGCACTCGCTCCTGCGGTGATCATGTAATTCGTCTCGACCTCATCTTTCTTGAGGAGGTGTCCAAGCCCCTTAGCAACGAGGCCTCCAATTTGGATGGAAGGGCCTTCACGGCCGAGAGAGAGACCACCAAGAGCGGCAAAGGCGCCCCCAAAAAGCTTTGAAATAAAGGTCCACACCACATCCATATGGATGCGCCCCATGAGTTCTGCCCGGATCTGCGGGATGCCACTTCCCCCAGAATAGGGAGCGCGCTTTAAGAGCCATCCCATCCCAGAACCAAGAAGGAACAAAAGACCGAGAACGGCCACGATGAGAAGTCCCCTCTGGGCGTAGAGGACACCGCGCCAATTCTCCATGAGTCCCACAAGAGCACGATAGCCCACTGAGGCAGAGCCACAGACCAATCCAATCAGCACGCCGTCTACAACGAGACGAAGGCGCAAAGAGGGATGGAGACGACGTGCGACGACGTGTGTTTTTTCCACAAGCATTCACATCCTTCACAAAAATTCATCCCCTTTAGAGTATCACAAAACCATGCACTCCCATATGTTTTCGAGGAAAAAATCGCACCTCGACGAAAGATTGTCTTGCGTCTATCGAGAAGGGACGAGCTTCGCTATAATTAAAGAAGAGAAAGGGGGAAGCTATGCAAGAACATCGTACAGCTGTGGAAGGGTACTTGACGGGAATTTCTATGGAATTTCAGCGATGCAGCGAACGGATCGCCGAGTTGGAAGAAGAGGTCGTTGCCCTCCAAGAGGAAAATATGCGCCTTCGAGAAGAACTGGAGACCTATAGAGAAGAACCCACATCAGGGGGCCTCTTCCAACGACTCTTTCGGAAAAAGACGACCCTCTCAGAGACCGAGGCACAGACCAACCCTCTCGACACACGTCTCCTACGCGAAGCACTGGAAGAGGAACCCCTCTCTGCAGAAGACGCATTCGTTGAAGCCCTTGAAGAGCGCAAGAGCGATGCACTCTACGAAACGCTCATCGCCTATCTCGAAACCAATCCCGAGATTGACGCCCTGCTTCACCTCTTGAAAGATCATTGGCAGCACGTTGACGTGAAGAGTCTTAGCGTCTTTTTGACTCTGCTCTCCGATGAGACCGTCCATTGCATCTTAAAAAATCATCGTGAGACGTGGACTCTTCTCCGCCAACCGAGTATGGAGGTTCAAAATCAGTGGCGCGGCGCGAAGCATCTCTTTCTTCTCGAGGAAGAAAGCGCCGCCTTACACCTAAGAAGTCTCCTCGACACCATGTTTAAAACAGGACGCTATAAAAGCCTACGCACCAAGGAGAGAAACCTCTTTGGGGAAATGCTTGTGGCCACATTGCACGTAGGGCTCTCGGAGAACACGGCAGATATGCTCCTTCGCCTTTCCAAAGATGAAGCGGACCTCTTAGAGGAACTCATGACCTGGGATGGAGATGAAAAGAAAGCCATGGCTCTGAGAAAAACCCTCACCGAACGGAGTTGGGATAATCGTCGTGAGACAATGGAGAGCACCATTTATCACCGTTTGACCCAAGAATTTCTCTCTCGTATTGAGATGAGATAGAAAGAAGGATCTTGTCGACAATGGAGTAGATCGATGTGATCAGAGTGCTTCCAAAGGCGGCAGTGAGGGTTCTTAGATAAAGGGTTCTGACGTTTTGGCGTAGAACATCCATGGCTTGTTCCTCCTAAAAAAGAGCTGGATCAAGGGATAGACATCTCAGTCTGCGCCATGATCTAGCAATTCATTTCTTCTGAATGAATTCCCCTCCAGCGAAGAGATCTTCTAGGGGCCGCGGTGGGGTTTGTCAAGAAGAAGTCCTATCGTTGGAGTTCTTCGCCCCACACCTCTTTGACCTTAAGGTAAATGAGCAATAAAAAGCACCCCCTCAGGAGAAAGGGGTGCTTTTTATATGCACAGAAGGCGACGCAAGTCCTTTCGTAGAGAAAGACAGAGGACGACGAGGACGATCCCCACGAGGAAGATGATCCCTTCCGAGGCAGCATTGGCAAGCCAGACGCGTTTTTGGGTCAAAAAGAGGAGCATGATGCCCAGGACGGGTCCCGTGCGAAGAGCCGAGAGAAATATGGCGGGACGGGGAAGGGCGAGGGCGGTAAAGAGACCGGTAAGAAGGAGATTCAGCCCCAGGAGAGGATAGGCAAAGCGGTAGAGCCGAAGGCCCTCTGCGGCGAGTTGACGAAGGGCAAGTTCCCCCTCGTCGAGAAAGAGGTTGATAAAGAGATGAGGATGAGCGCAGAGAATGGTCAGACCAAGGCCAAGGAGTAAGGTAGAGAAGAAACCCAGGGGCAAGAGACGGCGCAGGGTTTGAGAATCCTTTGCTCCAAGGGCGTGGCTGACGAGAGGCTGCAATCCCTGAGAAAGTCCCATAAAGGTCATACTCACGAGGGTGCTTACATAGGAGACAAGGGTGTAGGCGACGAGAGATTCTTCTCCGAGGGCGGGAGGTAGGGCGTGGTTCATGAGAAAAATGATGACGCCCACGCTAATTTCTGAGAGAAAATCCGCCACCCCCAAAGGCAAGAAATGGAGAAGTAAGGGCCATTCCAAGGAAAAAGAAAGGCGCAGGATGCCTTTTTTTCCTAGGATGTGGGAGAGAAAGAGAAGAAAACTTGCCACTTGAGCAAGACCCGTCGCCCAGGCAGCCCCCTCGACGCCCCAATGAAAGACCCCGACAAAGAGGAGGTCGAGAAGAATATTCATAAGAGCCGAGAGACTGACCCCGAGGGTGGCAAGGAAGGGAAATCCATCGACCTTGACCATGTATTCCAGGTAGTAGGACAGGGCCATAAAGGGACAAAATCCGAGGATGATGCGAAGATAGCCCATGGTGAGTTCAAGTCGTTCTCCGCGGGCGCCGAGAAGTTCAGAAAGCTTTGGAAGAAAGAGGATCCCGAGAAGAGACGCACTAAGTCCAAGGAGACCAAGAACCCACCACCCAGTGGCAAAGAGGCTCTGGGCTCTTTGCATGTGTCCCTCCCCAAGTGCGATGGAAACCCGTGTCGAGGCTCCGACGGCGACAATGACCCCGACGGCAAAGAGCCCACTGGTGACGGGCGCGGCAAGGTTGACCGAAGAGAGGGCCACGGGACCGACAAAGCGGGCGACGACGAGGCCATCGGCCATTGTATAGAGAGAAAAGACCCACATCGCCACCACGGAAGGGATGACGTAGCGGAGAAAGCGAAGAAAAGTTTGGTGAGAAGGATTAGAAGAATTGATCATAGAAATTCACGAGAAGGGGCAGAAGAAAGGTCGTCATGAGGCCGGCGACCCCAATGGAGAGAGAACTCATCGCCCCTTCCGTCGGACCCATCTCCAAGGCCCTGTTCGTCCCAAAGGCGTGGGATGCGGTCCCAAGGGCCACTCCTTTGGAGGTGGGGTGCTTCACCTTCAGGGCGCGGAAGAGGGGCTCTCCCACCACATTTCCCAAGGTGCCAGCGAAGATGACAAAGGCCACGGTGAGGGCGGAGATGCCTCCAAAAGAGGAGGAGAGTTCCACCGCAATCGCCGTCGTCGTCGACTTTGGAGAGAGACTCATGACCAGCTCCCGAGACAGGCCAAAGGCCGCCCCGAGGGCCATGGTGGAGAGGACGCTCACCGCAGAACCCAGCAAAATCCCGAGGAGGATGGGCATCATGTGACGCTTCAGGTTGTCCAATTGGTGGTAGAGGGGCACCGCCAAGGCCACGGTCACCGGCCCGAGGAAGAAGGTAATCGTCGTGGACCCGGACTCGTAGAGAGCTAGGTCGATGTGAAGGACTTTTAAGACGACGATAATCCCCACAATGGCGAGGATCAAGGGGCTCATCAGGGGGTGTTTCACCCGCCGGCACAGCTCTTGGGACAAGAGGAGCATCACCACCGTCAAGGTGACGTGAAAGACGCTCATCTGACTTAATTGTTCAATCACGGCTAGCCTCCTTCTTTTCAATGAGACCGTCACAGCTCTTCGCCACCACCACGAGGGTGAGAAGGGTCGAGATGGTGAGGGTGAGGACGATGGCGAGAAGATTTCCCGCCACGAGTCCCCAGACCTTCGCCAGGAGCACCCCTCCCGGGACGAAGAAGAGAATCATATTGCGGATGAGAAGATCCGCCGCCTCTTCCACCATCTCCACCTTCACCACCTTCAACACCAAGAGGGCAAAGAGAATCGCCATCCCATAGATCGGCCCGGGAATCTTTACGGGGATCAAGAGATGAAGCCCTTGGCCCAGAAGAAGACAGGCCAAGATGATGCCAAATCCGTATCCTTTCTTCACGTCATTACCTCCTAAATCTTCAATTCTTTCTATTATAGCCTCTTTTTGAAAAAACTGCCATCTTTCAAGGGTTTTCGGGAAAAGTTCCCATTCTGTACGCCGGTTTTTTGTAGTGAGAAAGTTTTTTGCGAAAAACCCTTGTCAAAGCGAGGAAAGTCCCCTATACTAATATTACGTTACTACACTAAAGTAAACCATCGCGCAAGAATTTGAAAGGAGGCGTAGGATGCGCCAAGTCTTTCGAGGCCGAGCGACCCTTCGCCATCGCCTCGTGAAAATTTCTCGTCCGTCAATTTGAAGAACTACGAAAGGATATCCTCATGAAGCGCAAAATTCTCGCCGTGACCATTCTCGCCGTCGCCCTTCTCTTGGGCGCCTGCCAATCCTCCGCCCCAGCCGCGGAAAACACCACCGCCAAAGAGGCCTCGGGCCTAGGAGAACGCACCTACATTGCCGGACTCGACGACACCTTTATGCCCATGGGTTTTCGGGACGACAAGGGTGAACTCGTCGGGTTTGACATCGACTTGGCCAAGGAAGCCGCCAAGCGCATGGGCATCACCATCGACTTCTTGCCCATCGATTGGGATGTGAAGGAAGCGGAACTCGATGCGGGAAATATCGACTTTATCTGGAACGGGTTTTCCATCACCCCAGAGCGGGAAGAAAAAATTCTCTTTTCAAAACCCTATCTTGACAATCGACAAATCATCGTCACCCTCGCCGATAGTCCCGTGAAGACGAAGGCAGACCTCGCTGGAAAATCCGTCTCGGTCCAGGGAGAGTCCTCCGCCCTCGAGGCAGTCCAAAAAGACACCGCCTTCGTCGAGAGCCTGGACGGTGGCGCCCTCATCGAATTTCCCACCAACGTGGAGTGCTTCAAGGACTTGGAGGCCACCCGTAGCGACGCCGTCGTCGCCGATGAAGTCCTCGCCCGTGACTACATGAAGAGAAACGGGGAAGAGAAGTACAGGGTCCTCGATGAAGACTTCGGGGAAGAGGAGTTCGCCGTGGGGATGCGCCTCTCGGATACCGCCCTCAAAGAGGCCCTCGACAAGGCCCTCGACGACATGAAAGCCGACGGCACCTACGACACCATCAAGGCCAAGTGGCTCTCTGAAAACTAAGCCGACCACAGAAAGGATCATTTCCCTATGAATGTCCTGCCCATGCTCATCCCCTTGGTCCTCGAGGGGATGAAGATGACGGTAGGGGTTTTCCTCATCACCCTCCTCCTGTCGCTGCCCCTGTCCCTTCTGGTGGCAGCGCTTCGTCTGTCGAAAAACCCCGTCCTCTCAAAACTCACCGCCACCTATATTTACCTCATGCGTGGCACCCCGCTGCTTTTGCAGATGATGTTCATCTTCTTCGGACTGCCCCAACTGCCGGGAGGAGGAATCGTCCTCGGGAGAAACACGGCGATCTTCGTCGCCTTCGTCCTCAACTACGCCGCCTACTTTGCAGAGATCTTCCGCGGCGGCATCCAATCCATCGACCGGGGACAGTGGGAGGCCTGCCAGGTCCTTGGCCTCTCAAAACTCTCCGCCTTTAAGAAGGTCATCCTCCCCCAAGTGATGCGCACGGTGCTACCCTCCCTCTCCAACGAGGTCATCACCTTGGTGAAGGACACCTCCCTTGTCTTCACCCTCGGGGTCATGGACGTCTTGAAGGCGGCGAAGGCGACCTCGATTAAGTATTCGACCCTGACTCCCTACCTCTACGTCGGCGTCCTCTACCTCGTCTTCGTCGCCGTATTGAGCCACATCCTAAGCCGCGTAGAAAAGCGCGTCGACTATCTCAGTTAGGAGGAGACTATGGTCCTTCGTATCGAACACCTGAAAAAGAGTTTTTCCCCCTCCCTCACCGTCTGGGAGGACCTCTCCTGCGAGGTCAGAGCAGGGGAGATTGTGGTCATTCAGGGAAAGAGCGGAGAGGGAAAGACGACCCTTCTGCGTGCCCTCAACCACTTAGAGACCGTCGACGCGGGCACCATTGAGATCGACGAAGAGCCCCTCGTCACCACCGTCGATGGAAAACCCCGTTACGCCACGGGAGAGGCCCTTGCAAGGATTCGCCAAAAGATTGGCCTCGTCTTTCAAAACTTCAACCTCTTTCCCCACATGAGCGTCATGGAGAACCTCCTCCTCGCCCCGAGAGAGGCACACCTCGCCTCGGAAGAAGAGTTGAAAACCCGCGCCCTTCGCCTCCTCGAGGCCATGGATCTTCTCGACCGCAAAGACTACCTGCCCCACCAACTCTCCGGGGGCCAACGCCAGCGGGTCGCCATTGCCCGCGCCGTCATGCTCGACCCGAAGATTCTCTGCTTCGACGAACCCACCTCCGCCCTCGATGCCCAGACCAAGGACCAGGTGGTGGACATCCTGCGTCAATTGGCAAGAGAGGGGATCGCCATCCTCATCGTCACCCACGACGACCTCTTCGCCCGGGACATCGCCGATCGGATCCTTCACATTGAAGAGGGGGTCTTCCGGGAGGAGACCCCCGCCTAGTCTGTATACACTCTTCCTCCTAGAAATCCTCACAAGAGAGCCTTCAGGCTCTTTTTTTGTGCCAAAAACGAAGGGAAAGCAGGAAAACTTTTTAGATATGTATACAATTTTTGAAATGCAACTTGACAAATAGGGGGGGTGTTCTATAACGAAAGAGAACAAAGCGTTTTCCACAAGTGTCAAGGAAAGGAGGACACGATGGATCGTCATCGGAAACGGGGAGTTCTCATCATTCTTCTCTGCGCTATCCTCATCAACGGCGCCCTCTTTTGGAAGGAAGATTACAACCACACCCACGTGGACAAGGACCACATCGTCCTGCGCATCGGTCACGTCGTGGCGGAGGATACGCCCCAGCACCAATGTCTCTTGGAGTTTAAGAAGGAACTGGAGAGCCGCTCTAACGGCCGGTTCGAGGTGCGCATCTACCCCAATGGGGTCCTCGGAGGAGACCGTCAGATGGTGGAGAGTACCATCTTGGGATTTCTCCACGGAGCCCTTCCCGGCAGTGCCGTCCTCGCAGGGTTCGTCCCCGAGTACATGGTCTCGGATTTACCCTTTATCTTTAAGACCCGTGACGCCGCCTTTGCCGCCTACGACCACGAACTCGGCGACGCCTTAAAAGAGCTCGTCCGTCCCCTTGGAATCATCAACCTCGGCTTCAATCAGACTGGGTATCGCTACATCACCACCAACAATCGCCCCATTCAGAGCCCCGAGGACTTGAAGGGCCTCTCCATCCGCACCATGGAAAACCCGATTCACATCGCCTCTTTCAGGGCCTGGGGCGCGAACCCGACGCCGATGAGCTTCTCCGAGCTCTTTACCGCCCTCCAACAAGGGGCCATCGACGCCCAGGAAAATCCCATCCTCGTCACCTATTCCTCGAGGTTTTACGAGGTGCAAAACACCTTGTCCTTGACGGGACACGTCTTCTCCACCGGGGCCTTTCTCATGAATGAGGACTTCTACAACGCCTTGGACGAGGAAGACCGGGCCCTTTTAGACGACTGCGCCAAGACCTACCTCATGACGAGCCGAGCCCGCGCCGAGGAAAAGGAGCAGGAGTTCTTGAAGATGGCCGAGGAAAAGGGGATGAAGATCGTCCCGCTGACCTCGGAGCAAAAGGATGCCTTCATTGAAAAGGCTAAGGGCGTCTACGACCTCTACACCCGAGAGTACGGCAGTCAAGAACTCGTGGATTTCGCCATGAAGTACAACGAAGGAGGCACCCCATGACCCTCTTACGTCGTTTGGAATCGTCCTTTGAGGAGGCCTTTCTCATCGCAAGTCTCATTGTGATGGTTCTGCTCATCTTCACCCAAGTCGTCCTTCGGGCCTTCCACATGAGCATCGTCTGGATTGAGGAGTTGGCTCGCTACATTATGCTCTATCAGATTTGGATCGGCGCCGCCTATGCGGTGAAGGAATCGGCCCACATTCGGATTACCTCCTTCCGCGATCGCCTGCCCGAGGAGAAGAAGAGACGCCTCGAGATTCTCGTCATGGCCATCTTTCTCGTCTTCTCCTTGTGGCTTTCGATTCGAGGGATCCAACTGTGCCACATTCAAGCCCACATCGGGCAGCGCTCCCCGGCCCTCCAGCTGCCCATGGTCATCCCCTACGCCTCGGTGCCCCTGGGAGGAATCCTCATGAGCCTGCGCCTGTTGCAGCGCCTTGATCATCTGTTGAAAGGGGAGGTGTTCTAATGGTTCTTCTACTCTTTCTCCTCCTCGTCGTCTTTGCGACCCTAAGTCTTCCCATCGGCATTGCCATGGGCCTGGCCACCCTCTTGGCCCTCTTACTCACCACCAACATCGACACAATGCTCGTCGTCCAAAACGCCTTTGCCGCATTGGACAGCTTCTCTCTCATGGCGATTCCCTTTTTCATGCTCGCGGGAAACTTCATGCGCTACGGCGGCATCTCCCGTCGTCTCCTGCGCCTCGCCGACGCCTTGGTGGGGTATTTCACCGGAGGCCTTGGGGCGGTGACCACCCTCACCTGCATGTTCTTCGCCGCCATCTCCGGCTCCGGTCCCGCCACGGTCTCCGCCATCGGCTCCTTCATGGTTCCCGAGATGGAGGAAAAGGGCTATGACAAGAGCTACGCCACGGCACTGACCTGCGCCGCCGGGACCATCGGAGTCATCATCCCGCCGTCGATCCCCTTCGTCATCTACGGCGTCGCCACCAACACCTCCATCGGAGACCTCTTCAAGGCGGGAATCCTCCCCGGGGTCCTTATGGGCGTCGCCATTATGGTCTTTAACTACTTCACCGCGAAGAGCCACGGCTGGCGGGGAAGTGGGGTCCGGCCAAGACTCTCCGACGTGGGCCGAGCCTTCCTCGACGCCTTCTGGGCCATCCTCTCGCCCCTCATCATCTTAGGAGGCATCTACTCCGGCCTCTTCACCCCGACGGAAGCGGCGGCGGTGAGTTGCGTCTACACCTGGATCATCGGGACCTTTGTATACAAGGAAATTGGGAAGAAAGAGTTTCTCGATTGCATGAGAGACTCGGTCCTCATCGCCGGAGCCACATCCTTCCTCGTGGGGCTCTCCACCTCCTTCTCCTTCCTCATGACCATGGAGCAGGTGCCCAACTCCATCGCCACGGCAATACTTGGCCTCTCCAGCAACAAGATTGTCGTCCTCTTGCTGTTGAACCTCTTCCTCCTCGTCGTGGGAATGTTCATCGACAACATCTCGAGTTGCACCATCTTGGCTCCCATCTTTTTGCCCGTCATCCTCGCCCTTGGGGTGAGTCCCATTCACTTTGGGATCATCATGACCATGAACCTGGCGATTGGATTCATTACCCCGCCCTATGGCGCCAACCTCTTCATCGGCTCCGCCATTGCCAAGGTGCCCTACGAGGCGATTGTGGCCTGGATCTGGAAGTTTATCGGCCTCATCATCCTCGTACTTCTCCTGACGACCTTCATCCCCTGGCTCTCCTTGGCCCTGGTCTAGTTGTGTACAGTGGAAAAACCACAAAAGGAGAAAAAGACGAGGAAAACTCGAGAGGAAAACGAAAAGAAAAAAATAAACTGTATACAATGCCCGAGACCCATGCTATAGTGTATACAAAGAGAAAAGGGTTTTCACATCATTGCAACACACAACGACACATTCTTGCAGCTGTGGAAGCCCTTCTTTCAAAAAGAAAGGAGTATACAATTTGGCAATCTTAGATGTTCTCATTATTTTCGGCTACATGGCCCTTCTGATCTGCATCGGGGTGTGGGTATCCCGCTCGGTGAAGACCAATGAAGACGCCGTCGTCGCCGGGAAGAGTTTCGGCGCATTCAGTGCCGCCGTCGGGAAGACGGCGAACCTCGCCGGTGGGCCCACGGTGGTCGGCGGCGCAGGCTACGGATACAGTTACGGCTTTGGAGGCAGCTGGTTCTTGCTCTCCAGTATGGTGACCTCCTGGATCTCGGCGCCCTTCGCTCCGAGAATCTGGAAGGCGATGCACCGTGGCCACCTGGTCTCCATCGGGGGCTACATCGGCCACCGCTTTGGGAAGTTCTCCCACGTCTTCGCAGGGATTACCAACGGCTTGGCCTACACCGGCTTCGTCGCGGCGCAAATCGTCGCTACGGGAACCCTCATCAACGTCCTTCTCGGTTGGGACCTCAACGTGGCGATGATTTTCTCCACGGTGGTGGTCATGGGCTACACCATCCTCGGTGGCCTCAAGGCGGTCATCTACAACGACTGGGTCCAGATGACCATCATGATCGTCGGCTTCTTCTTCATCCTCATGCCCGTGACCATCACGAAGGCTGGAGGATGGAACGCCATGCTCGACACCGTCCCCGCGGCGTACCTTCAGTGGGGCAACATGGGCTGGCTTCACATCATCGGCTCCATCATCCTCCCCACCGCCCTCGCAGGCTTTACCATGCAGGCGACCTACGCTTACATCGGCGCCGCCAAGGACGTGAAGGCGAGCTGGACCTCGAGTATTCTCGCAGGGTTCTTGTACCTCATCATCGCCGCTGGGGTCCTCCTCGTGGGGATGGCGACCTTTACCCTCGTCCCTGGGATTAATGACCAACAGGCCCTCGCCACGGCAATCCTGAAGTTCTTGCCCCACGGCCTCATCGGTCTTCTCCTGGCGGCGGTCCTCTCTGCCACCATGTCCACCGCAGCCTCCTGCTCCATCAGCGCTGCCACCAACATCAACAACGACGTCATCGAACCCCTCTTTGGAAAGGCACCCACGGAAAAGGCCCTCCTGCGCACCCGGATTCTCATCGTCTGCGTCACCTTGGTGGCCCTTGGGTTTGCCGTTCTCTATCCCCAGATCATCGGCCTTCTCCTCCTGGGCTACGCCTTTGGAGCCGGCGGACTTCTCGTTCCCGTCTTGGCCACGATGTTTTGGAAGCGGGCGACGAGTCCTGGAGTCATCGCCTCCATGCTCGGCGGCGGCATCTCCTATGTGGTCTTGAGTAAACTCGTGACCTGGCCGCCCCTCTTCGTGAGCATCCCCGTGAGCCTTGTGCTCCTCGTGGTGATCTCTCTCATGACGCCAGCACAAGATCCCCGTCAGTACGCCATCTACTTCGACGAAGAGTGGAACAAACATTATCCCGATCGCGAGGTTTTATAACCTCCTCGGGGAAAGGAGTGTATCATGGATTTTATCAGCAAGAAGATGAATGAAGGGCCGAAGGAAAAGGGCCTCTTCGAGATCAACGGCATGGCCCTTGAGAAGGAGAGAAACGGCGAACACATCATCCACATGGAGATTGGCCGCCCCGACTTCGACACTCCAGAAAGCATTAAGGACGCCGCCATCGCCGCCTTAAAGGCAGGAGACGTCCACTACACCAACCTCCGGGGCACCGACGCCCTTCGGACCTCCATCTCCCACTACCTCAAGGAGATGATTGGGATGGACTACGCCCCCTTTACGGAAGTCCTGGTCACAGTCGGCGCCAGTGAGGCCCTTCACGCCATCTGGAGCGCCTTTTGCGATCCCGGCGACGAAGTCCTCGTCCCCAGCCCCTACTATGGAAGCTATCGGGACATGATCAAGTACACCTACGCCACCATGGTGGAGGTGCCCATCATCGGCGAAGGGGCCAAGGTGGACTACGCCATCGAGAAGTTCGAGAAGGCCCTCACCGAGAAGACGAAGATGATCGTCTTAAACTCCCCGAACAACCCCACGGGCTACGTCTGCACGAGAGAAGAGATCGAGGCCATCGCCGAGTTTGCGAAGAAGCACGACCTCCTCGTGGTCTCCGACGACTGCTATGACCACTACGTCTTTGAAGGGGAATACTTCCACATCGCCACCATCCCCGGCATGCGTGAGCGGACCCTCATCGTCAACTCCACGTCGAAGACCTACGCCATGACGGGCTGGCGCGTTGGGTTCATCGCAGGCCCTGCAGAACTCGTCAACGCCCCCACCCTCGTCCACGGCAACGAGACGGTTTGCCCCGCCTCCTTCGCCCAAGCAGGTGCGGCCTACGCCTTTGGCAACGACATCCCGGAAGTGGCGAAGATGAGCGCAGAGTTTCAACGCCGCAAGGACTACATCAAGGAAACCTTGGGCGCTGTGAAGGAACTGAGCTTCATCGAGCCCAAGGGCGCCTTCTACGTCTTCCTAAACATTGGGGCCACGGGCCTTTCCGGGGCGGATTTCTGTGAAGAACTCCTCCAAGAGACGGGAGTCACCCTCTCTCCCGGAACCGTCTTCGGTGCCGATTGGAAGGACTACGTCCGCATCTCCTACGCCAGCAGCATGGAGAACATCGTCGAGGCGATGGAACACATCAAAAACTTTGTGGCAAAGCGCGTAAACGCGTAACGATTCGAGAAGGACCACTGAGGAGGCCATCATGAAGAAGATTGTACGACTCTTCCCCTACGAACCGAAGGCAAAAGAATGGGAGAAGGAGATCCTCGAAGGAATCGCAGAAGTCATTGAGGTGGACGCCCGGGATGAAGAGGGCGTCATCGCCCACGCCAAGGACGCCGATGGGATCATCGCCGTCTACGAGCCCTTGACGAAGCGCGTTCTCGACGAGGTGGGACACTTGGATTTCATCGCCTACAAGTCCATCGGATTCAACTCCGTGGATCTCGAGGAGGCGACGAAGAAGAACATCCCCGTCTTTCACATCACCAAGTACTGCATCAAGGAAGTGGCGGACTATGTCATGAGTACCATCCTCGCGGAAAACCGTCGTCTCTTCCTCTTCGACCGCGCCGTGAGAGGCGGGGAGTGGAACTTCGCCATGTGCCCCGACATGCGCCGGTTAGAGGAGCAAACCGTGGGCTTTGTGGGCTTTGGGAACATCCCGCGCCTCGTGGCCAAGCGCCTTCAGGGCTTTGGGTGCAACCTCATCGCCTTCGACCCCTTCGTCGACGAGGAGACGATGAAGGAGTACGGGGTGAAGAAGGTGGAGAAGGAGACCGTCTTTGAAGAGGCGGACTTCATCAGCGTCCACCTGCCCCTCTCCCCGAAGACGGAGCGCTCCATCGGAAAAGAAGAGTTCTCGAAGGTCAAACCCGGCGCCGTCCTCATCAACTCCGCCCGCGGCGGCGTCCTCGATGAAGAGGCGTTGGTGGAGGCCCTTGAGACGGGCAACCTCGCCCGGGCCTACCTCGACGTCCTCACTGACGAGTACCCCGATCTTACCAAGAACCCCCTCGCCAACCGTGAGGACGTGGTGCTGACGCCCCACATCGCCTTCTACTCCCAAGAGTCGGTCCGCGATGGTTTCTACGACGTGGCCCGGTCCATCAAGAATTTCTATGAAAAGAACTACGACGCCATCGAGTTCGTCAATCGCGTCGAACTGCCCTAAGACTCTCACGAGAAAAGAGGACACCGAGAGGTGTCTTCTTTTTTTGGCCAAGGGGGATTGTTTTTTTCATGGCAAAGTCTTGAGTGAAACATCGCCCTTGGTTATGATGGAAGAAAAAGGAGGTGTGCCATGCGCGAGAATTTAGCGGAGAGGGCCTATGACATCTTGCGGGAGAAAATCGCCCGCCTAGAGATTGCTCCAGGGACGGCGCTTGTGGAAAAGAATCTGTGTGAGGAACTGGACATCAGTCGCACTCCCGTGCGGGAGGCCCTTCGTCGCCTCCAGAGCGAGGGTTTTTGTCACTATGCAAAGAACGTGGGAAGCATTGCCAGTCCCTTGAGTATGGAGGACTTTCAAGAGCTCGACGAGATTCGCGTCGTCCTCGAGGTCCTCTCGGTGCGTCTGGCCTGTAAGACCTGGACCGACGCCGAGATCTTACACCAGGTGGAAGAGGCGATGATGGAACAGATTTCCGCCCTCGGGGAGGAGGTTGTGGACTCGAAGGCCTTCTTAGAGGCGGACAAGAAGTTTCACCTCCTCATCGCCCACTTAGGGGGCAATCGCCACCTCGAGCGCCAACTCGACCGGGTGCTCGACCTCTACTATCGCTACAACTACTATTCCGCCTTTTCTCCTCGCGCCCTTCTCACCCTGCGCGAACACATGGACATCGTCCACGCGGTGAGAAATCGGGAGACCCTTCTCGCAAAGAGTCTCATCGAAGAACACCTCTCTTCCATTCGCACCTCGGTCCTTCGTGGACTGCACCACGGACGAGAGGGCTCTTGTTAGAAAAATCCCAGATTTGGGTATAAAGAAGCGAAAAGAAAGAGACGATTGGAAGAAGAAAGAAGGGATAGTATGAAACGTTTCCTCTCTGTGGCCGGTGTGTTGTGCTTAAGTGGCGCCCTCCTCGCCGGATGCGGCACCAAGGAAAATCAAGTGGGGACCACCGCCCCCGCCACGGCGAATACGACGAAGACCCAAGAGACGACAAACGCCGCGGCCAATGCCCAAACCCCGAAGGAGACTCCCGCTCCTGAGACGAAGGACGCGAGCACTCAAACCCCTCCCGCCGCTCCCGCCCCGAAGGGGCCCGAGGTGAAGACGGAAGTCGTCGCCAACGCCACCGCCACCCGTGGCAACCAAGCCCTGAATCCAGAAGGGTATCCCATCACCGTGGACAAGGCCGTCGAGTCTTTTAGGGCCCAATACCCGAAGAGCGAACTCACCAAGATTGGCCTCGACTCCTACATGAATGGCTTCCGCTACAAGATCAAGGGCGTGGAAGGCAATGTGGAACGGGAAGTGAAGATTGACGCCCAGAGCGGGGAAGTCTTAAAGGATGCCAACGAACAGGACCATGATGCCCTCACCAAAGAAACCATCGCCCTCGAGGGGGTCAAGGATTGGCGCGAAGTCTTAAAGACCATCCAGGCAAAACTCGGGGCGAACACCTTTGTCACCGAGTGGGAACTCAAGGCGAATCATGGTCTTCTCGTCTATGAATTCGACATGCACACCGACCAGGGTTCCGTGGACGTCACCGTCAACGCGAAGACTGGTGAGATCGTAGAGATTGACGACTAAGGCCTCCTCCGGGAGGTCTTCTTTCTCATGGAAGGGAGGTGAAGGATGACTCTTGTTCTTTTCATACTTCTGGGAATCTTCCTGTTTCCCAAACCCATCTTTGCGGCAAAGCGCCGGGTGAGCATCCTCGCCACCTCGGACATCCACGGGCGTTTTCTCCCCTGGGACTACACCACCGACGGGGAGGATTTGCGGGGAAGCCTCGCCCAAATCGGCACCTTGGTGGAAGAGATTCGGGGGGAGGGCCATCCCGTCATTCTCTTAGACGCTGGAGATCTCCTCCAGGGAAACGCCTCGGAACTCTTCTTAGACGAGGAGATTCCCCCGGGGGTCCAACTCTTAAACGCCATGGGCTATGACGCCTGGACGCCGGGAAACCACGAGTTCGACTTCGGCCTGCCCTTTCTGGAAAAAGCCATGGGCCATTTTCAGGGGAAGGTCTTGGCGGGAAATGTCACCGGGCCGGGGTCCGAGCTCATGGAGGACGGGCTCATCGTGGACTGCGACGGCATTGAGATTGCCATCATCGGCATGACCACCCCGATGGTGGCTCAGTTCAAAGAGGCCTCGAAGATTTTGGGGGACTTGAAATTTCTGGACCCCGTCGAGGAAGTAGGGCGCGTCCTCAAGGAACTTCCCCCGGTTCACGCCATCGTCGGCCTCTTTCACATGGGCCTTGAGAACGAGAACCGGGTTCCCCACACGGGAGTTCGGGACATCGCCGAGGCCCACGAGGAGCTCGACGTCATCATCGCCGCCCACATGCACGAGGCCATCGAGGGGACTCTCGCGGGAGGTGCCCTCATCGGGGAGCCGGGAAAATTCGGGCAGCATCTCTTGCGCATCGACTTAGATTTTCTCGATACCGAAGAGGGACCGCGTCTCGTGCGGCGGACCAGTTCTCTCATCGACGTCCAAGGGGACACCACCGTCTCCCCGGAGCCCCATCTCATCGAGAAGATGCTCCCCTATCACAAGAGGGCGCGGGAGGTGGCAGAAGAGGTCCTCGGCACCTTGGAGGGGGATCCCCTCGTCCTGCCCAACCGCCTCCCGGGACTACCTCGTGTAAAGACGGAACCCACGGGGCTCTCCCAGTGGATTGGCCGGGTGATGCAAGAGGCCTCGGGCGCTGACGTGGTGGCCTTTCAGATCGACAACGACGACGCGGGTCTCGAACCCGGGCCCCTGCGGAAAAAGGACATCTACCGCAACTACCAATACCGAGGCGGCGAGGTCAGTGTCTACCAAATCACCGGCGAGGACCTGAAGGCTTACATGGAGTGGAGTGCCGGCTATTTCAATCGCGTCGCCCCCGGGGATGTCCACATCAGCTTCTCCCCGAAACGGCGCGCCCTGAAATACGCCACCTTCGACATCTTCTATGGCGTCTCCTACACCATCGATTTATCCCGCCGCCGAGGGTCACGGATTCGCGACCTCCGCTTCCTCGACGGGCGGCCCATCGTCGAGGACACCCTCCTCACCTTGGGGGTCACCTCCTACCGGATGCGCTCCCTCCTCGCCCCGGGCGGTCCCCTCGAGGGACGGATGCTTAGTCGCCTCTATTCCACCGCCGACGAGAACCACTTGGGCCCTCGTGGGAAGATTCAGCGCCTGCTCATCGACGACATCCGTCGCCAAGGGGTTCTTCACACCTCGAGGCTACGTCCCTGGCGCATCCTCGGCCCCATTGGAGACCACCCCGGGATTCACGAAGCCGAAGAGCTCCTCCGGCGACACATCTTAGAGCTCCCGAGCTCTTCCGAGGGGACCAACACCCGCTCTTTAAACGTCTATGAGATTCCCACGAAGGAAGAGCGGGAGGCCATCCTCCTACGGGCCGGCATCGTCGCCACGCCTCCTGAGGATCTCCACGCTGGCGAACTCTACCACTTCATCCTCGACCACCTCCCGGAGAAGGACGAGGATTTTTGAAAATAAAACGACACTTTCTTGCATCGCCTCTTTCTCCCGACGTGCTACGATGGAGGAGAATACGAAAGGAGGATACGATGAAGAAAGGATTGTCGAGAAAGGCCTTGGTGGCTCTTTTGGGGGCAAGTCTTGCCCTTGGTGCCTGTACCCAAGCCCCAGCAGAAAATAAGAACGCCAACGCCAATGCGGCGGTGCAAACCGAGACAAATGACAGAACCCAAGAGGCAGTGTCCCTCGCCCAATGGGAAGGGGTGTGGAACGACATGGGGGCCTACTTGGAACTGCCCGAGGTCCAAGACGCCTACAAGACCCTTGCGGAGAAGGACAAGACCACTCCTGAAGAGGCGAAGGAAGCCTACCTTAAGAAGCGCGCCTGCGACTTCGGTGGCATGGAGATTCACGCCGATCACGTCCACTTCTTAAAGGATGGGAAGGACCCCTCCTCGGTGATCTCCGAGGCGAGCTACACCTACACTGGCGACGAGAAGACGAAGCTCGGAGACCACGAACTGACCTGGCACATCTTTGAGGGAGAGGGAGACTATCCCGTTCTCGCCCTTATGGAAGTCCACCACGACGAAGACTTGGTCCACTTCCACTTCCGCTATGGAAAGACCAAGGAAGAGATCTTCCAAAAAGACGGATGGTTCCCGACGATGGTGGACCCCAATTCCACCACGGAACAAATCATCGGAGAAATCGCCGAGTAAAGTCCCCCTTGCGGGGGCTTTTTTCTTTGGGGGAGATTTCCAGGGCTTTGGTATAATGAAGAAAAGGAAAGGAGGCCTCCCATGGGCACACTCTATCTCGTCGCCACCCCCATTGGAAATCTTAAAGACATCACTCTGCGCGCCCTCGAGGTGCTCCAAGGTGTAGGGCTCATCCTCTGTGAAGACACGAGGCACTCCGGGCCCCTCCTCGCCCACTATGACATCACGGCCCCTCGCCTGAGTTATCACGAGCACAACGAAAAGTCCCGAGAGGCCCAGGTCCTTCGCGCCCTCGAGACCATGGACGTGGCCCTCATCTCCGACGCGGGGCTTCCCGGCATCTCCGACCCGGGGATGGGAATTGTCTCCGTCGCCCGAGGGGCGGGGCACGCCGTCACCGTCCTTCCCGGGGCCAGTGCGGCGCCGACGGCGGTGGTCGGCGCAGGTCTCGGAGACGGGCGCTACCTCTTCTACGGCTTCCTGCCCCCAAAGGAAGGAGGGCGGGAAAAGGCCCTCGAGAGCCTTCGGTCCATCCCCGTGCCCCTCGTCTTCTACGAGGCTCCCCATCGTCTGCGAAAGACCATGGAGAGTCTCGAGAAGGTCTTTGGGAATCGACGCATCGTCCTCTGTCGCGAATTGACGAAGGTCTACGAGGAGTACAAAGAGGGGACACTTGCCGAGTTTCTCTCGGGAGAGATTGACGTCGTGGAAAAGGGGGAGTGCGTCCTCGTCGTGGAGCCGGGGGCGGAAGAAGAGCAAGAGGTGGACATCGAGGGAGAACTGAGGCGGCGCATCGACGAGGGGATGAGTCCCTCCCGCGCCGTGAAAGAGGTGGCCAAGACCTTCGGCCTTCCGAAGAACCGGGTCTATGAGGTGAGCCTATGTTTATGAGAGAGACGGATCTGCGCCTCGGGGCGCGGATTGCAGAGATGGGGGCCTGCCTCGAGGGGAAGAGAAGTCAGCTCACGGGCCTCGACCTCACCGAGGTGGGGAAAGAGATTGAACTTCGTCGCCTCAGGAAGGAGGAACTCGCCTCCTTTGGGGAGGTCGTAGGCGTCGATGGAAGCGTGAACCGCAAGGGGGGAGAACACCCCCACTATGTGGAGCTCTATCGCGGCCTTGCATTGGGAACCCAGGGAAATCAGACGGTGCGGGAGGACATCTACACCCCGCTCCTCGACGACGCCCTCGCGTCGAAGCGCGCCGAGGACATCCTCACCGCCGCGGATTCTCGCAAGAGACGCCTTGCAGAAATCGAACTCGAGGTGGCCATCGCCCACATCGAAACCCAGCACCCGACCCTTCTCATGATGGATGGGGGTCTCTTGCGCTTCAAGATCTTCGACCCCGAGCAGTGGACGAGGCTTCGGGAGTTGTGCCTCGAGAGGGACATCCTCCTCATCGGCGTCATCAAGGATATCAAGACCTCCATCTTTGGAGAGGAAGGGGTCTACGACCGGGAGGTCCTCTATGGACGCTTGGGCTACGCCAAGGCCATCCTCGTCGACGACGAGAAAAACGACAAGTCCGAGGTGGGGCTCTCCAGTGCCTTCTTGCGCACCTCGAAGGGCATCAGCGTCGTCGGCCTCGACATGCTCAAGGAACAGGGAGAGGAGAAGGAGAGAATCTGTAACCTCCTCTTTTCCCTCACCCCGGAACACGGCCGTTCCGTCCCCCTTTGGCTCGACATCGTGGACCGGGAGGCGAAGATTGGAAACGAGGAGCTCGAAGGGCTCTTGCAGGAGAATTTGGACCGGGACATCTACAGGCGCTACTTCGTGTCCGAGAGAGATTTGAGGAGGTAAGTCATGGTTGCAAGGATGCAAGTCGTAGGAATCACCACGCCACGAGAGGTCATGGTGGGGACGAGGGATCGGAATTTTCGCATCAACGAGTACCTCGTCATCGAAGACACCGCCCAGGGCAGCCTCCAAGGGGAGGTCGTCGAAGCCCAGACCTTTAACCGGTTCATCCCCCTCGATGTGGGTGGGGACTTCGTCGACGCGTCGGTCATCGCCTCCCTTCAAAGCCTCGGCTACAACATCGACGAGGAGACCATCTACCTCGCCAAGGTCCGCCTCTTTCACGAGGCCTCCTACCCCGTCCTCACCGGCTCCCTGGTCCGCACCCCAGAGTTTTCTGAAGTGAGAGACTATCTCCTCCCCAAGGACCCCTCCCAGGGGATGCTCCTCGGTGCCATTCGAAATACCGACGAACTCTATCCCGCCTTGGAGGAGCCCTTAAAGGGCATCTATCACACCTTGGAGGGCGGGACCTTTGTGGCCCAGAAAGAGATTCCCTACTTCCTCGACCTCTACAGCATGCACCAATATCCCCACATCGGCATCTTCGGCGGCTCCGGGAGTGGGAAGAGCTTCGGTCTGCGGGTCATTCTGGAAGAACTCCTGGAAAAGCGCATCCCCGCCATCGTCTTGGACCCCCACTATGAGATGGACTTCTCCGGGAAATCCGACATCGGAAAGACCTACCACAACGTGGTCACCGTCACCATCGGTCAAGACACTGGGGTGAATTTTCCCGATCTCACGACCAAGGGCCTGAAGGACCTCTTAAACTCCAGCGGCAAGATGAGCGAGGTCATGGAGGGTGCCGTGGATACCCTCTTTCGGCGGAATACGACGGCGACAGACTTTAAGAACCTCCTCGAGGATCTCCACGCCATCGATGGCATCAAGGACAAGGAAGACCTCTACGAGCAACAGGACATGGCCAAGACGCCCCAAGAGCGCGAGGACTGGCGGCGACGAGAAATCGTCTTTGACAAGTACAAGAATCGGTTTAACCTCGCCACCATCAACGCCCTCATCTGGCGGTTTGGTCGTCTCGAACGGGAAAAAATCTTCGACTTCAAGCCCGATGCGGCCATCGAGGCCCTAAAACAGGAAAAACTCGTGGTCCTTCGAGGGAGCACCCGCCTTCTTCTCGTCTTTTCCTCCTACCTCTTCCAACACGTCTATGGACTGCGCCGCAACTACCGGGACAGTCTTCACACCGAGGAGGCGGCAGAGTACTTCCCGCCCTTCTTCGTCGTCACCGATGAAGCCCACAACTTCGCTCCGAAGGGAGGGGAGGGGACTCCCGCCCGTGGCATCCTGCGAGAGATTAGCCAAGAGGGGAGAAAATACGGGGTCTACCTCGTCCTCGCCACCCAGCGTCCCACCCTCTTGGACGAGACCATCACCGCCCAGCTCAACACGAAGTTCATCTTCCGCACCGTCCGCGCCAGCGACATCAACACCATTCGCGAGGAGACGGACCTCACCGCCGAGGAGACGAAGCGGCTGCCCTATCTGAGCACGGGAGACGTCTTCATCTCCTCGAGCCACATGGGCCGCTCGGTCTACGGACGCATTCGCGCCGCCAATACCATCACTCCCCACGCGAAAAACCCCATGGACGAACTCTTCGGTCGGCGAAAGATGGAAGGAGATGCCTTCTTGAAGGCCCTGCAAGAGATTGGGGCCATGCCCCTAAACCTCGCCACCGACGGATTGCGCGTCATCGAGAGCCTCGGGAAGAAGAACATGATCTTGACCTACGAGGGACTGGAGAGCCACCTCGAATCCCTCGTCGCCATGGGGCGCTTGGAAAAAGAAGACACCCTCTTCGCCGTACGCTACCGCCTCAAACAGTCATAAAAAAAGCGCCCCGCGGGGCGTTTTTTAATAGCTCGGAGGAGTCATCGCCCAGATGGAGATGCACTCTTCCTCGCCGAGATTGATGTATTGATGGGGCTTCGTACTCTCTAAGTAGAAGCTGTCTCCCTCTTCCAATTCGTAGATTTCATCCTCGATGTAGACCGTCATCTTCCCCTTGAGGATGTAGCCGCATTCCTCCCCTTCATGGGTGCTCATGCGAAGGGGCTCATCCCCTGTCGAAGGCAACAGGCGCATGAGGACCATCTCCACCATCCTGTGATCCGTCGGAGAGAGGACCTCGCAGATGCTGTTGGAGTCGGGCATGGAAATCTGTTTTCGCCCTCCTTCACGAAGGGTCATGGGGCTTTCCTTGGCGAACTCCTCGTCAAAGAATTCTCCCATGGAAGAATCGAGAGCCTGCACGATGCGACTCATGGCATTGACGGAAGGGGACACCAAATCCCTTTCAATCTGACTGATGAGACCCGTGGAGAGTTCACTCTTTTCCGCCAAGTCCTTGATGCTCATATTCTTGTTCTTCCGCAGGGTGCGGATCTTGTTTCCTGTAAACTTTGAACTCATCGTACACCTCCCTAGTTCTTCTATTATAGCATATGAAAGCCTTTTTTGCCCTGTGAAGCCGTGGGAGAGGAGGATTCTTTCAAAAAAGAGGGGGCAGATTTTTGAAAAAGGACTCTTTGTGCAAAAAAAGGACGAAAAGTTCTCATAAAAACCCTTGAAATCCTTTTCTCCCCCTGCATAAACCACCCCTCCTTTGGGTAAGGAACAACAAAAGACATCATTCCCGCTGAAAGGAGGAAATCATGAGTACGTTCTTCAAACCCGACCAGATTTGGCAATTGTGGGCCATCATGCTCCTCATCACCGCCGCCGCCATCGCCTTGGAAAAACGCTATCTCTGGGCGAAAAAAATCACCGGAGCCATCTTAGGCCTCCTAGGTGCTGCCCTGTTGACGAACCTTCGCATCATTCCCATGGAGAGCCCTGTCTACGACGCCATCTGGGGCTACGTCGTCCCCCTCTCCATCCCCATGCTCCTCTTTAAGAGCGACCTGCGCCGCATCGTCTCCGAGTCGGGACGACTCCTCATCCTCTTTCTCATCGGGGGCGTCGGGACGATCTTAGGGGCCCTCTTGGGCTACGTCCTCCTCGCAGGATACATCCCAGAGCTCGGGAAAATCGCCGGCATTATGACCGGCTCCTACATCGGTGGAGGGGTGAACTTCGCCGCCATGAGTAGCACCTTCGAGGTCTCCGGGACCATGGTCAGCGCCGCCACCGTCGCCGACAACTTCAACATGGCCCTCTACTTCATCATCCTCTTGGGCATTCCACGCATCGCCTTCTTCCGCAAACACTACAAGACCCCCTACGTGGACGACGTGGAACAACACGGGATTCAAGCCGTCGAGGAAAAGGCGGACTCTCGCCCCACCACCACCTACGACATCGCCCTCTCCTTCGCCATCGCCTGCGCCATCGTCGCCGTGAGTAAGAGCCTCGCCACATTCCTTGGAGGCCTCATCCCCACGGAAGGAGCCATGGCCTTGGTGAACCAACTCTTGAGTAACGACTTTCTCATCATCACCACCCTCTCCATGATTCTCGCCACCGCGTTTCCCGGGTTTTTCTCCCGCCTCGTCGGCGCCGATGAATTGGGCAACTCCCTCATCTACATCTTCTGCGTCGTCATCGGGGTCCCCGCA
Source organism: Bacillota bacterium (assembly GCA_023442775.1). Taxonomy (GTDB): domain Bacteria; phylum Bacillota; class Clostridia; order Tissierellales; family Peptoniphilaceae; genus JAEZXH01. Next base: position 58,092 of record JAEZXH010000021.1, on the reverse strand, counting down.
TCCATTCCCGTCATCGTGAAGACGGCACCCCTTCTCCTCGTCTTCTGCTTCATTATGGTCGTCGTCAACATGCTCATCGTCTTCGTCGCAGGAAAACTCTTGAAATTCCCCTTGGAGGAAGCCATCATCGCCTCCAACGCCAACATCGGCGGCCCCGCCACCGCCTCGGCGATGGCCATTTCCCAAGGGTGGACCGAGCTGATTGGCCCTGGCATTTTTGCAGGCCTTTTGGGCTATGTCGTTGGCAACTACTGCGGCATCTTCGTGGGCAATCTCTTACTCTAGGAGGTTCTTATGCGCGTCTTTAATGCACACTCAGACATCATCACCACCTTAACCTACAAGCGCAGGGAAGGAGAGACGAAGGTCTTTGACCGCCTCTTCGCCCCGAGTTTTCACGAAGGAGGGGTCACCGGCTCCATCTTCGTCCTCTGGACCGACGAGGCCCACCAGGACAACTACCCCGCCTGGGTGGAAACCATGTACACCTGTGCCCGGGAAGAGGAGAAGGAGTCCAAGACCTTCCGCTTCGTCACCACCATCGACGAATACCATGAAGCCTTAAAGGAAGAGAAAATTGGCATCTTCCTCGGCATGGAGGGACTCGCCGCACTAGAAGGCGACGTCGAGGGCATCGACCGCTGGTATCAGCGAGGTGTCCGCCACATGGGCCTCACCTGGAATGAAAAGAACCCCTTCGCCTCCGGCGTCCCCCACGAGGGAGGCGTCACCGAAGCGGGACGGGCTGCCCTGCGGCGCATGGAAGAACTCGGCATCCTCATCGACGTCTCCCACCTAAACGACCCCTCCTTTTGGGACGTCCTCGAGACTACAAACGGCCTCGTCGTCGCCACCCACTCCAACGCACGGGCCCTCGCCAGTCACCGGCGAAACCTCACCGATGACATGCTCCGCGCCCTCAAGGACCACGGAGGCCTTGTCGGCCTCAACGCCGCCACCGACTTCATCTCCGACGACAAGGCCCGCCAAAACCTCGATGGCATGGTCCGTCAAATCGACCACCTCCTAAACATCATGGGTACCGACGGCCTCATGTTTGGCTTCGACTTTATGGAGTGCCTCCCGAAAGAGGCCCAGGGCACCCTCGCCCCGCCCCCAGGAGAGACCTCCACCGCCCCAGAACTCCTAGAAGAACGCCACATCCCCCGACTCTTAGAGGCCATGAAAACCTACGGCCTCTCGGAGAAAGACATCGCCGCCATCGCCTATGAAAACGCCGAGAACGCCATGGCCCGGGTCACGGGGAAGTAAGCGAATAGGGAAATAAAAAACACGCCCGAGGGCGTGTTTTTTAGTATTTGTCACAATAGGTATTCGAGTATTTCTGAGATGAGAGGTGAGTCCCATTTTGGGAAAGGACCATAGTATCTTGATCGCTCCGTAGCCTAGGAAAAGTAGAAAAGTACCCTGTCGCTCCATAGAATGTGTGGCTCTCTTGTAAAGTCAGAGTTTGAGACGAGGGATCAAAGGTGCCATATTGCTCTGTATAGCATTCAGAGGAAGAATCGGAGGCGAGGATGTTGCGTTTCTTCAAGAGATAGCGATTCGTCCCGACTTTTGTGATATAGACGTACTGATAGATATCAAAAGATTCACCAGTGTCCTCATTGTTGAAGCCAGAAGGTCCATACCAGGTGCCCACAAGGGGATCAGAGGTGGGGGCAACGTACTGGTCATCGCGAAGCTGACGCTCGGATTCAACTCTTGTTTGAGGAGCTTTCACGACTACTTTGGCAGTTTGCGACGACCCCGTGGTCATGGTCTGACTCGAGGGATCGTAGTGGGGTCCGGAGACACCATATTGAGAAGTTCCGGTGGTGATGTAGGTCACGAAGTCTGCTTCGACGGCGGTGAAGAGTTTCGCCACCGAGGTGAAGGTGGTAATGCTTCCGTTGCTGTCGAGTTTCAAGGTGACGAAGTTGACCTTGTAGTCGGAGCGGACGGGATCCAAGATACCCATGTAGTAGACGATGGGGAAGTAGGCGTTGTAGCGCGGATTTTCCCCGATGTAGACCGCGTTGTAGTCTTGGTTGTAGTCCACGGGGATGCCAAGGGCTTCGGCAATGGCGCGGGTGGGAATGAAGGTCCGGTCGTCGCGCAAGAGGACGGGACGATCGAAGGAGCGGCGCTCTCCGTTGACGGTGTAGTCCTTCTTGTCCACGGTAAAGACAATGGTCTTTCCATCTTTCTTCACCGTAGCTTGCTTCTTGGCTTGATTCCAAGAGACCTCTGCCCCAAATTCCTCACTGATGAAGCGCAAGGGAAGATAAGTCCGGTCATAGGCATTAAAGGGCGAGACGTCGCTCATGACAATGTGTTCATCCCCATTGACGTTGACGATGATCTTGATGTCCCGTTCTTGGTGGCGAACGGCGAAGGCACTCATCGGCACTGCAACGAGCATGAGAACCGCCATGAGGATAAGTAGGGATCTTCTTTTCATGGGTTCTCCTTTCTAAGAAAACGATACACCGAAAGTATAACACAAGTGGCGATAAGAAAAGCGATGAAGATTTAATTTTTCTAGGATTTTCGAAAAATCGTCAAGTAAAAGGATCGTGTGGTCGAGGTGTGTAAAATCTGGGGCACCCCCCATGGAAGGATGTTGCATTTTTGAGATAGAATTCTTCAAGCCGTGGCAGTATGTGCGGGGTTTAAGCGAAGGTGTAAAATTTTTGAGACGCTTCCCAGTGGGGATTATTGCATTTTTGAGACGGACCTTTTCAATGTCGTGTATAATAGGGACAGAAAGGGGAGACGAGATGAAGCATCAAGAGATCGTCGTCGTCGATTTCGGCGGACAGTACAATCAACTTATTGCACGGCGCGTCCGTGAGAAGAACGTCTATTGCGAGGTGGTGCCCTATCACAAGGCCCTCGCCGTCATTGAAGAGAAAAAGCCTATCGGCATCATCTTTACCGGCGGACCCAACTCCGTCTATGAAGAGGGAGCCCCGGAGATCGACCCGAAGATCTACACCCTCGGCATCCCGATTCTCGGCCTCTGCTACGGCATGCAGCGCATGGCCAAGGACTTGGGCGGAGAGGTCATCTGCGCCGCTCAACGAGAATTTGGAAAGACGGTGACCTATTTCGACCGTCAGAGCGTCCTCTTTGAGGATCTCGGCAACGAGGGCATCGTCTGGATGAGCCACCAGGACAAGGTCAACACCCTCCCCGAGGGATTTAGCGGCATCGCCTCCACCGACGCCACGGAGTACGCCGCGATGATGGACGAGACCCGCGGCCTCTACGCCATGCAGTACCACCCAGAGGTGAACCACACCGCCGGTGGCGACCTCATGCTCGGCGCCTTCCTCACCAAGGTCTGCGGCGCCCGTGGGGACTGGACCATGAAGAACTACGCCCAAATGGCCATCGAGGACATCCGCAACACCGTCGGCGATGGGAAGGTCCTCCTCGCCCTCTCGGGAGGCGTGGACTCCTCCGTCTGTGCAAAACTCATCTCCAAGGCCATCGGGGACCAACTCACCTGCATCTTTGTGGACCACGGCCTCATGCGGAAAAACGAAGGGGATGAAGTGGAAGCTGCCTTTAAGGATTCTGGCATGCACTTCATTCGCGTCAACGCCGAAGAGCGATTCCTCGCCCGCCTCTCCGGCGTCGTCGACCCCGAAGAAAAGCGCAAGATCATCGGAGAAGAATTCATCCGCGTCTTCGAAGACGAGGGGAAGAAGATTGGCTCCGTGGACTTCCTCGCCCAGGGCACCATCTACCCCGACATCATCGAGTCCGGACTCGGAGACGCTGCCGTCATCAAGAGTCACCACAACGTGGGAGGACTCCCCGCCGTCGTGGATTTCAAGGGCCTCATCGAACCCTTGCGCGACCTCTTTAAGGACGAAGTCCGCGCCCTCGGCCGGGAAGTGGGCCTCGACGAAACCCTCGTCACCCGCCAACCCTTCCCCGGGCCAGGACTTGGCATTCGCGTCATCGGTGAAGTCACGAAGGAAAAGCTCGACATCTTGCGGGATGCTGACGCCATCTATCGGGAGGAGATTGCGAAAGCCGGCCTCGCTCCCTCCATCAACCAATACTTCGCCGTCCTCACGGGAAACCGCAGCGTCGGGGTCATGGGCGACTACCGCACCTATGACTACACCCTCGCCCTGCGCGCCGTGGAAACTACCGATTTCATGACCGCCGACTGGAGCCGCATCCCCTACGACGTCCTGGACATCGTCAGCCGTCGCATCGTCGGCGAAGTCCCCCACATCAACCGCATCGTCTACGACATCACCTCCAAACCCCCGGCAACCATCGAGTGGGAGTGATGAGGAGATTAGTTTGGTTTCCAAATAACCGATACTTTACATGAATCTCTATTCTAGTAAAAAAGTTCGTTGACTATAGTCAACGAACTTTTTTACTTCTTAGATGCCTCCTCCTCCAAGAATTCATAAATGTCAATAGCCCTTCCTGCCTGAGGAGGACAGTGATGGGTTCTTGCTAATAACTTCTCTATCATACCTTCTTTAAATTTATGACTTTTCTTTTTTGATTCAATAAATCTTGGCAAGACTTCTTGTTTGAGCTCGTTCTCGACTGCCAAATATTGGGTAGCAAGAGCGTCGAAATGTTTCATAATCCGGATTAACACATGAGTGAAACCAACTACACCCCTCAGTATGAGGATTAATTCATCACCTTTATGTGACGGCGCAAATGCAGGGACTTCGTCCATACCACAATCTTTAGGAGATATAGATTTCAAGATTCTATAACTCTCTTCGCATTTGTCGTTGAATGTTTTATCCCCGTGAGCACAGCAATTTCTACAGTGTTTAAAGTACTTGAAAATTGAGTGTAAAGACTCTAAGTATTTATCTTGCCGATGCTCAATGCAGGAAAAGGCATCAGCTAGCTTAGAAGGTCGTTCTAATTCAAGAACACTTGTATAGACTTCAAAGCAGCCTGATTTAAAAGCTTTTTCAATCTGTGAAGAGGTTGGTTTATTGGGCGTGATAACGGCCCAATTAGTTTGTGTTGTTTCCGACGTGTCTTCTAAAATAGTGGCCCTAACAAAGTTCTCGACCCATTCATCGAAGATCGCTATAGAGTTTATAAGCAACATTCTTGCAATATATTGTTCCGAATCTTCTAAGCTCGACTTTGTTGCCAGGTGTTTCAAGTCGAGTCCTTGAATGGGCCTTCCCCCTAATATTTTTTGCTCAGCTTCTTCATTTGAAGCATCAGGTTTGTTTCTATAAAAATCCGTGGTATCATCATACAACTTTATCAATCCAGCATATATGCGCCAAATAGAGCTGAAGGTGCGAGTGAGTTCTTCGCAAGCATCATAAGTCGCCTTGAACATTGGGCATCTAGTAGGGTTATTTGGGTTTCCCATCTTGTTCTCCTTCTAACTATATATTGGATAAAAATATACGGAATCAATACACCATCCTGGATGGTGTATACCCATTGTTGCTTTTTTTAACACCTAGTAATAGCACGGTAGAGATAAGCTTAATTTTTAGAGGAAAATGCTGTGTCCGAATCCTAGCGAGCCAGAAAATATTAGAAGTCAGAAAGATTTACTCATCCTAAAGATACGAGATTCGATTCGCGAGTAGGTACGTAGGTTACTAAGAAATCATGGCAAAGAAGAACAGACTGGTGTGCAAGATGAGAATCTTTGAAGATGGGGCAATCCTTGTTTTCTCGGGGAAACTATGATACACTCAAAATAACAATACAAGTGAGGTGAAGAGATGATTCATAGTTCTTGCAAGTAAGTTGGAATGCAGTGATGCCCTTTGGCGGGATCATTGCGCCCATTGCAAGAAAGTGAAGCATCTTTTCAGTTGACGCGCGCGAGAGGCGGCTCGGGATGAGAGCCGCCGATTTGACGGTGCTCTAGCTGCAAGGAGGGACTTTCTTGCAGCTCTTTTTTTACCAAGAAGCAAGGAGGACTGTGTATGTCAATGATTCGCGTAAAACACCTCACCTTCTCCTACCCCACCAGTGAGGAGAAGATCTTTGAGGACGTCAATCTGCACCTGGATACGGAATGGAAGCTTGGACTCATTGGACGAAACGGCAGGGGAAAGACGACTTTTTTACAGCTCTTACTGGGAAAATACGAGCACAAGGGGAAGATTCAGGCCTCTGTGGAGTTTGACTACTTTCCCGCTCCTGTGAGGGAGAGGGACAGGAATACGATGGAGGTTCTCTCTGAGATTTGCCCCGCCGCGGAAGAGTGGCATTGGTTGCGAGAACTTTCCCTCCTCGAGGTCTCCGAGGAGGTGCTCTACAGGCCGTTTTCCACCCTTTCTCACGGGGAGCAGACGAAGGTCCTTCTGGCGGGGCTCTTTCTCAAGGAAGGATGCGTGGCCCTCATTGATGAACCGACGAATCACCTGGATCGGAGGGGCCGAGAGATTGTCGCGGCCTATCTTAAGCGGAAAAAGGGGTTCATCCTCGTCTCCCACGACCGCTCCTTTTTAGATGGATGTGTGGACCACATTCTCGCCATCAACCGATCGAGTATTGAGTTGCAACGGGGAAATTTTTCTTCCTGGTTGTCGAACTTCGAAGCGCAGCAAGAATCTGAACTTGCGCGCAATAAGGACTTAAAGAAGAGTATTTCTCAGATGAAGAAGGCGGCGCAGCGGACGACTCTTTGGTCGGATCGTGTGGAGGCGTCAAAGTTTGGGAATGGACCAGTGGACCGGGGCTATATCGGGGGAAAATCTGCGAAGATGATGAAACGGGCGAAGTCCATCGCCTTGCGTCAGCAGCGGGCCATCGAGGAGAAGGCCTCTCTTCTCAAAGACGTGGAAACCGCAGAAGAGCTAAAGCTTACGCCCCTTTCCTACCGCTCGGGCACTCTCGTCACCTTCTCCGAGGTGGCGCCAAGGGTTCGGGGAAAGGAGATCTGTCGTCCCCTTTCCTTTTCCATTAAGGGAGGGGAGCGCATTGCCCTCGATGGGAAGAATGGGTCTGGAAAGACGAGTCTTCTCAAGCTCCTCTTAGGAGAAGACATCCCCCACAGTGGGCGCGTCTCCAAGGGGTCTGGTCTCGTCATCTCCTATGTGGCCCAAGATACTTCCATGCTACGCGGAACTCTCGCGGAGTTTGCAAGGGAGAGCGGCGTGGAGGAGAGCTTATTGAAGGCGATTCTTCACAAGATGGGGGTGTCGCCCAATCAATTCGAGAAGAGAATGGAAGAGTTCTCCGAGGGGCAGAAGAAAAAAGTCCTCTTAGGGCGAAGTCTCTGTGAGAGGGCCCACCTCTACGTCTGGGACGAGCCCCTCAATCACATCGACCTCTTCGCGCGGATGCAGATTGAGAAGGTAATTCTAGACTTTGCGCCGACGATGATCTTCGTGGAGCACGATCTCTCTTTTCGAGAGGGGATTGCCACGAAGACGATGACCATCGAGGAACCTTGTTCTTTAGATTGTGCCTCTTCGAAGAGAGGGGCAAGTTTCTCGTCTACGATTTCACAAAATCTTGACAAGGTTCTAACAATCCCCTAGAATCAAATATGTCCCCCTGCGCATAGAAGCGCAAAAAAAGCAAGGAGGAAAAGAATGAAACGTAGAATTTTCGCTCTCTTGGCGTGTTTTGCAGTGCTGTTGAGTGCCTGCTCGACCACCAACAAGGCTCAAAACGCGACCAATAATTCCAGCACCGATGCGGCCCAAGACGCGGGCAAGAAGGTGGCTGTTGTCTATTTTAGTGCTACGGGCAACACCAAGGCTGTGGCGGAGAAGATGGCGGCAAGCCTCGGCGTGGAGGCGCAAGCTATTGAACCGAAGGTTGCTTACACCGAAGCAGATTTCGGCAAGGAAGAGACCACCCGTACCGCAACGGAACAAAAGGATAAAGCAGCGCGTCCTGAACTCGCCGCTGTTCCCAATGTCGCCGATGCGGACACCATCTATCTTGGCTATCCCATCTGGAACGGGGAAGCTCCTCGCGTGGTGAACACCTTCATCGAAGCTGCTGGCCTCGATGGCAAGACGGTGATTCCCTTCTGCACCTCGGGTTCCCAAGACATCGCCCCCACGGAAGATGCCTTAAAGGCCACCTATCCCAACATCACCTGGGAAAAGGGTGCGCGTTTTGAAAAGGATGCCGACGAGGCCACCATCAACGCCTTCCTTGGAAAATAACACTTGGATACTTCACCTCGGTTCGCGCCGGGGTGATTTTTTATTGGGTCTATGGTATTCTGGGGAGAAAGGAGGATTGCCGATGAAGATTTTGTGCTCGCCAACGAAGACCATGAGACCCGCAAACCCGGGAGTTGAGACGCTGATGTTTCCCAAGGAGACTGAGGAGGTGCTGCGGGCTTATGGCGCCCTGTCAAAAGAGGAGCGCGGGGAGCTTCTCCACATTGAGGGGGAACTCTTGGAGAAGGCAGAGACTCTTCTTCAGGACTTTGGAAAGGGTCCTGGAGTCATGGCGGTGGAGGGTTTTTCTGGGCTCCAGTTTCAGTACTTGGACTGGGAGAGCCTCGATGCCAAGGCGAGGGAGTATCTCGATGAGCATCTCTTCATCCTCTCGGCAGTCTACGGCCTCATTCCTGCTGGGGCATCGATTCACGGCCTTCGCCTTGACATGAAGGATCGCCTCGAGGTGTCGGGGGTGCGCCTCGAGGTATTTTGGCGAAAGGTTTTAGAGGAGTGGGCTCACAATGAAGAGGAGCCGATTCTTCTCATTGCCTCCTCGGAATACGCCAACGTCTTTTCCAAGAACATCCGGGAGAGGATGGTTCAGGTTTCCTTCGGGGAGCGGGTGATGAAGGAGGGGGAGCCCCGCTTTCGCGCCAAGGCGACCTATGCGAAGATGGCGCGGGGGAGTCTTCTTCGGGAGATGGCCACAAGAGAGATTGCATCGGTGGAGGAACTGAAGGGCCTCAGCATTTTGGGCATGGTCTATAATGAGGGCTTAAGCGAGGAGAACCACCTGCGCTTTACAAAGGAGGAAGAGTAATGTTTACGTCGAAGGATCGGTGTTATCAGGGGAAGAGCCCGAAGTTTCACGAGGAGAGTTTCGTCGCCAGTGGTGCGGAGATCGTCGGCGACGTCACCGTCGGGAGGTTCGCCTCCTTTTGGCACAACGTCTCCGCCCGTGGGGACGTGAATCGGATTGAGGTTGGGGAGTACTCCAACGTCCAGGACAATGCGGTCCTTCACGTCTCCGACGACGGGCCCTGCATCCTCGGGGATTTCGTCACCGTGGGCCACGGTGCCATCGTCCATGCGGCGACGGTGGAGGATCACTGTCTCATCGGAATGGGGGCGACGGTGTTGGATCACGCCGTTATCGGCCGAGGGAGCATCGTTGCCGCGGGAGCGGTGGTCACTGCGGGGACGGTGGTGCCGCCGAACTCTCTCGTCGTCGGGGTGCCGGGAAAGATCATCCCCCGCAAGGAGGACCAGGTGCCGCGAATTCACGCCCAGGCGGTGAAGTACAAAACCCTTTGGACCCTGTGGTACGGGATTCACCCCGATGCCGAGGGGGAGGTCTATGAGGGAGAAAAGATTGTCTGAGGCCCGCGAAGCCATTTGTTGAGGTAGCCCAAAGGGGCGCCTCTTTTTATGGAGGAAAAGACGATGGAGAAAAAGTTTCGCAGTGTGGATTTGGGACAAGATCCCTTGGGACCCCTCCTCTTTCGCCTGGCGCTGCCGGCGGTGACGAGTCAGCTCGTCAACGTCCTCTACAACTTGGTGGACAGGATGTACATCGGCCACATTCCCGAGGTGGGAGCTTTGGCATTGACGGGCCTTGGAGTGGCCTTTCCCATCCTCATGATCATCTCCGCCTTCGCGGCCCTCATGGCCTTTGGGTGCGCGCCACTGGCGAGCATCGCCTCGGGGCGGGGCGATGACGAGGAGTCGGAGCGCTATCTCGGGGCGAGTACGGCAGGTCTCGTCGCCGTGGCGTTGGTTCTCACCCTTCTCATCTCCCTGGTGAAGCGGCCCCTCCTTCTCCTCTTCGGTGCCAGCGAGGCCACCCTCTCCTATGGGATGACCTATCTTCAGATTTACGTGTTGGGGAGCGTCTTCGTCTGCCTCTCCTTGGGCCTTAACGCTTTTATCGCCGCCCAGGGCTTTAGCCTTGTCAGTATGGCGACGGTGCTCATCGGGGCCATCACCAACGTCATCTTGGACCCGATTCTCATCTATCTCTGCCACATGGGGGTCGCGGGAGCGGCGGTGGCGACGGTGATTTCCCAGGCCTTGAGTGCCCTCTTTGCCCTCTGGTTTCTCTGTGGGAAACGGACGAAGTGGCGCATCAAGAGAGAGGTTCTTCGCCTCGACCGGGCCCGCCTCGGTGCGGGCATGGCCCTTGGGCTCTCCCCCTTTCTCATGCAATCCACGGAGAGTCTTCTCTCCTTGGCCTTCTACAACTCCTTGCAACGCTTTGGGGGCGACGTCGCCGTCGGGGCGATGACCATCGTCTCCAGCGTCATGCAGTTTGGCTTCTTGCCCCTCCAGGGCCTCACCCAAGGGGGACAGCCGATTTTGTCCTACAATTACGGCAAGAAGGACGTCTCCCGGGTGCGGGGAGGGTTCCGTCTCCAGCTCATCTCCTGCCTCGTCTTCTCCACGGTGTTGTGGCTTCTCGTCCAGCTCTTCCCCGAGGTGTTTCTCGGCCTCTTTACGAAGGATGAACCCCTCCTTCTCTTCGCCACACCAAAACTTCGCCTCTACACCGCAGTCCTCTTCCTCTTCGGGGCCCAAGTGGCTTGCCAACAGGCCTTCATCGCCTTTGGCAATGCGAGGACCTCGGCATTTCTCGCCCTCTACCGGAAGATGATTCTCCTCATTCCCTTGATTCTCATCCTGCCCCACCTCTTCGAGGACAAGGTCTTTGCCGTCTTCTTCTCCGAACCCGTCGCCGACGCCATCTCCGTCGTCACCACCCTTCTCCTCTTCCGTCGCTTTTTTCACGACCTCCTCGCTTCGATGGAAGAGGTTGCGTGAAGGGGAGAGGTCTCGGGTAAAAAGGAAGGAGAAAGGAGTGCTGGATGAATACAATTGGAATTTTACTCGGGGTCTACACCTTTTTTGCCATCGGAATTTTCCATCCGATTGTCATTAAAGCGGAATATTATTTCACAAAAGCCTGTTGGCCGGTTTTTTTTCTCCTAGGTCTTCTGTGCATCGGGGGGAGTCTCGTCACCGAGGATCTCGCCTCTGGAATCCTTGGAATCACGGCATTTTGCTTTCTTTGGAGCATTAAGGAGCTCTACGAGCAAGAGGACCGGGTCAAGCGAGGCCTCTACCCCATGCATCCAAAACGTCAGGGTTTTGAAAAGTATAAAAATGTTTGACGCAAGTATTGAGTATCATAAAAAACTGTGCTATATTGTTCGCAAGGGATCCCATGACAGCCGACGCGGTAAAGACCATCATGACAACAGGAAAGGACAACGTATGAAGAAATGGATTGTACCTGCAGTGGCTCTTAGCCTCGTGTGCGCAAACGTCGGATACGCGGCAAGCAGCGTGGACGTTGGTGTGGAAAAGCCTGTGAAGACCGTAGACGTCAACGTGGGAGAGACGGTAGACGTCAAGGTGCAAAAGCTCTTCAAGGCCATCGGTGTTGACGTGACGAAGGATGGGGTCACCGTCCTCGTCAACCGCCCCCACAAGAAGGTGGAGATCGTCGTGGAAGATGGTGTGCCCGTTGTGCGCATCACCTACAAGCTCACCGGTCGCGTCCTCGAGATCACGGACTTTGGTCTCATTCGCGCCATCCTCGGCCTCTTTGGCTGAGCCCCGCGCCCGTCCTGGGCGCGGTTTTTTTCTTGCGAAGAATTTCTCTCTTTGCTATACTAAACCCAAGAGGCAAGGAAGAGAGAAAAACGCGTCAAGGCTTTTTTCACAGAGAGCGACGGTGGTGAGAAGTCGCAAAAAAGGGACGTGCTGTGCGCTCTTGGAGCCGATTGCCCCGGCGGGGGATACGACGCGTGAAAGACCCAAATGGAGTGGAACCACGGCACTGTCGTCTCTTGTCGACGGTGTTTTTTTATTGGAGGAAGTCATGTTACTCTACAATACCCTCACGAGAAAGAAAGAAGAATTTACCCCACTAGAACCCGGCGTCGTCAAGATGTATAACTGCGGCCCCACGGTTTACAACTTCATCCACGTGGGCAACGCGCGCCCCTTGGTCATCTTCGACACCTTGCGCCGCTACTTCATCTACAAGGGCCTCGACGTCCGTTTCGTCGTGAATTTTACCGACATCGACGACAAGATGATTCGCCGCGCCCACGAGGAAAACACCACGGTGGAGGCCATCGCCGAGCGCTACATCGAGGAGTTTAAGAAGGACGCCACGGGCCTTGGATTCTACGATTACGACACCATCAACCCGAGAGCTACCCGCTTCATCGAGCCCATCATCGCCTTTATCGAGGGGCTCATCGAAAAGGGTGCTGCCTACGAGTCCGACGGAGACGTGTATTTTAACATCGAAGCGGCGAAGGACTACGGCAAGCTCTCGAAGAAAAAGCTCGAAGATCTCATCGCCGGCGCCCGCGTCGACGTCAGTGAACTGAAGAAGAACCCCGTGGACTTTGCCCTCTGGAAGAAAAAGAAGGAGGGAGAACCCTCCTGGCCCTCGCCATGGGGAGAGGGGCGCCCGGGCTGGCACATCGAGTGCTCGGTGATGGCGAAGTCCCTCCTCGGGGAGACCATCGACATCCACAGCGGCGGGGAAGACCTCCAATTTCCCCACCACGAAAACGAGATCGCCCAGTCCGAGACCTTGACGGGCAAGCCCTTCGCCCGCTTCTGGCTCCACAATGGGATGATTACCGTGGACAACGAGAAGATGAGCAAGTCCAAGGGCAACTTCTTCACCGTCCGCGAGGTGGCGAAGGAGTTTGATCTCGAGGTGCTTCGAATGTTCTTGCTCTCGAGTCACTACCGTGGGCCCATCAACTTTAGTCGCGACGTCATGGAACAGACGAAGCGCGGGTTAGAGCGACTCTACAACGCCAAGCACCGTTTGGAAAACCTCTTGGACCACGCCGAGGATGAGAACGAGGAGCGAGAGATTCTTGAGGAACTCGCTTCGTATAAGAAAGACTTCATCGACGCCATGGAGGATGACATCAACACCGCCGACGCCCTCACCGCCCTCTTTGGCATTGCCCGCCTCATCAACACGAACCTCGACGAACACTCTTCCAAGGCCACCCTTCTCAAGGTCCAAGAGACCTACGAGAGCCTCTCCAAGGTCCTGGGACTGCTTCACAAGGAAGAGGAAGAGGGCCTCGACGAGGAGAGCCAGCGCCTCTTCGACGAACGGATCAAAGCCCGTCAAGAGAAGGATTGGGCCCGTTCCGACGAATTGCGGGACGCCTTGAAGGAACGGGGCATTCTCGTCGAGGACTCCCGCCAGGGGACCACATGGAAGCGCATCTGAGGGAGGTCTTTCTCCGGGAGAACCCAGGGATTTCCCAGGAGGCACTTCAGATGGCCAACCCCCTGTCCCTCGCCTTTTTCGGGGACGGGGTCTACGAGCTCTTCGTCCGAGGGATGCTCATGGACCCGACGAAGAGCGCGGCGAAGCTTCACCGCCTCTGCCGCGAGGTAGTGAAGGCACCGGCCCAATCAAGGGCCCTGGAAACCATTGAGCCCTACCTCACCGACGAGGAGAGAGCACTGGTGAAGCGCGGGCGAAATGCCCACCCGAAGACGAGCGCAAAAAACGCCTCCGTCGGAGAATATCGCCGGGCCACAGGGCTTGAATGCCTCTTCGGCGCCCTCTTTTTGCAGGGAGAGATTAGAAGACTTGAAGAACTCTTTCACATCATCGTCAAGGAAGGAGAAGAAGGGTGAAGGAAGAACGAATCTATGGGCGAAACGCGGTCCTCGAAGCACTCCGCGCCGGGGATGTGAAACGCCTCTATGTGAAGAAGGACGCCCGGGACGGGTCCATGCGCCCGATTCTCGCCTTGGCGAAGGAGAAGGGCATCGTCGTCTCCGAGGTGAGCCGAGAAAAACTCGACGCCCTCGCAGAAGGGGCGGTCCACCAAGGAGTCTGCGCCTATGTCAACGACTTTCAATACACCCCCTTCGAGGACCTTCTCGGGGGAAACTTTCTCCTCCTCCTCGACGGCATTGAGGACCCTCACAACCTCGGGGCCATCATCCGAAGTGCCCACCAAGCCGGAGCCCAAGGGGTGGTCATTCCAAAGCGTCGCGCCGCAAGCGTCACCTCGACGGTGGTGAAGACCTCGGCGGGGGCAGTGCGCTACACCCCCATCAGTCAAGTGACAAACCTCTCCCAGGCGGTGGAGAAGCTCAAAGAAGCAGGGTTTTGGATCTTTGGAGCCACCATGGAGGGGACGGACTACGACAAGACCGACCTCTCGGGGAAGGTGGCCCTCGTCATCGGAAATGAGGAGAAGGGCATCGGCCCCGGGCTCATGAAGCACCTCGATGGGGCCATCACCATCCCCATGGTGGGGAAGATCGATTCCTTAAACGCCTCCTGCGCCGCGGCAATTCTCGCCTTTGAAGTGGCGAGACAGCGGCGTGGATAAGAGTTTTTACGCGGCGAAGAGGGACTATCTCTTCGTCGACGGGTACAATGTCTTGCACCAATGGGAGCGCTACGCCTCTCTTCTCGACGAGGACCTGGAGCGGGCGCGGCTGGCCATCATGGAGGACTTGGCGGAATACGCCCACCTGACGGGGCAGGTCATCATCCTCGTCTTCGACGGCTACCAGGTGAAGAAGAATCCCGGGGAGGAATTTTCCTACAAGGGAATAACCGTCGTCTTTACCAAAGAGTTTGAGACGGCAGACCACTTCATCGAGAAGGAGCTCCAGAAGGTGGGCAGGCACCGAAACGTCCGGGTCGCCACCAGTGACGCCCTGGAACAGAGCATCGTCCTCGCCTCTGGGGGACGGAGGATGAGCGCACGGGAATTGGAGTACGCCCTCGTCGAGGCGCGGGCGACGATGAGGCGCGCCCACCAAAACGACCCGAAGAATCTCACCCACTTCGACGATGAGACTCTCGAGGGGCTTCTTCGTTTTCGGGAAGATTTGGGGGAATAAAAAAGGCCGAGGGACTCCCCTCGGTCTTTTTGCATAAAGAAAAAGCCGCCTTGCGGCGGCATGTCTGGTGGGCAGTACTGGGCTCGAACCAGCGACCTCTACGATGTCAACGTAGCGCTCTTCCAGCTGAGCTAACTCCCCGTGACAATATGTATATTATACGCGCCATCATGACAAGATGCAAGGGGGCTTTTGAAATTTTTTGAAAAATCCCTCTTGGGTTTTCTCCAAAGAAAAACGGGCGCCTAAGCACCCGCTCTTTCGGAGGAGCCCACCCACCCAAAGGATTTGGGTTCACTCATGGTTTCCTCCTTTTGTCATGAGACGACGGGCCCTCTCTCCAAAGCAGTGGAGCAAGTCGTAACAAGCTCCCCGTCGTCCTGGTCACGCTCAAGGTTCTCCCAGCTTTGTGTACGCAGTTCTCGGTGGATCCAAGATCGTCCGCAAAATGCGTCCGTCCTCCCCTTGGAGAGCCATCCTCGTCCTTGTACAGGCAACTGAGAACACATTCGGCCATGGTTGATCACATCGGGGTTTGTCTTCGAAACGAAAGACTTGTTTCTACAAATTGGGTTTGTCACTGAAACTTGATGTGGGTGGGCATGTCCGACCAAGAGAAATCTCTTGGTATTTCTTATCTACCCATCGACGAAGGGCCTAAACCAAAATTGCGAAAAAAGTCGAAAAAATCTGAATCTTTCTTCTCTGGTCCTAAAAAAGAAAGATAAACTGCCTCTAAAACGTGGAATCAAAGAGGCCTATACTCACAGTAGGAGGTGGATCATGAACACAAAAACACTCGCACGACTCGGCATCCTTGCGGCTCTCGTCACGGTGCTGACCATGCTCTTTCCCATTCCCCTTCCCGGCAGGGGATACGTCAACGCCGGCGATGGACTCATCCTCGCCGTGGCCCTTCTCTATGGACGACGAGAGGGAGCCTTTGTGGGCGGTGTGGGAAGTGCTCTCGCCGACGTACTCCTCGGCTACAGCATCTACGCCCCTTTTACCCTCGTGGTGAAGGGACTCGAGGGATTTGTGGCGGGCCAGTGTCGCGGCAAACACCCGGCCCTTGCCATGATCCTCGGGGCCCTGGTTATGGTGGTGGGCTACGCCCTCGTCGATGCCATCTTGTATGGATGGGCGGCCTTTCTCCCATCGATGGGACCCAATCTCCTTCAAGCCCTCGCAGGCATCCTCATCGCGAGTCTCCTTTATCCGCTCTTTAAGAGCCTCCAAAAAAAGAACCTCCTCTAGGGGAGGTTCTTTTACATGTCGATGCCTTGAAATCCTCGTCCGTCCACTTCCACCGTTTCAGACACCGCCATAAATGCAGAGGGGTCGATGGAGAAGACCTTCGATCTTAGGCGCACGAGCTGGCGGGTGGTGACGATGCAATAGAGGACGTGGCGCGGGGAGTGGGAGTAGGAGCCCATCCCCTCGAAGAAGGTGACCCCCCGATGGATATCCTCGTGGATGTACTGGGTGATGGCCTTGTACTTCGAAGAGATGATGAAGACCTGTTTCATTCTGCCCACCCCGGTCTGGATACGATCGAGGAGGTTATAGGCCACAAAGAGGCCAAGGAGGGTATAGAGCCCTCGGTCCACCCCATAGACGAGGGCTCCGATGCCGATGACGATGAGGTTTACGCTCATGAGGACCTTCCCCACGTTGATGCCCCGGTACTTCCGAAAGAGGGCGCCGACGATGTCCATCCCCCCTTGGCAGGTGCCGTAGCGAAACATGATGCCCATCCCCACGCCGTTACAGACGCCGCCGAAGATGGCGGCGAGGAGGGGATCCTTCGTCACGGCGATGGGGGGCAAGAAGAGTTCGATGAGATAGAGGTACCCGGAGAAGATGAAGGTGGAGAGGGTGGAGAAGAAGGCGAAGGTGGGGTTGAGGTAGCGAATCGCCAGAAAGACCAAGGGAATGTTAATACCCACCACGAAGAGGCTCACGGGAAGGTGGGTCAGGGCGCCGAAGAGAAGGCTCATCCCCCCGACGCCGCCGGAGAGCATGGCATTTGGGCGAAAGAAAAACATGAGGGCAATCGCCGAGAGGATGTTTCCCACGACGATGGCCATGGTCTTTCGCAGGATGATGGGCCGTGGTGGAAGGCGCCAGGGGCCAGGGTGTTCCTCTGCCATCTCAGGCCTCTTCTGTGACGAGACCTCGCAGTTCTTCAAGGCTCGTGGAGTGGTCGACGACGCGCTCTGTCTCGGGGAAGTACATGGCGGGGACCGTCTTTAACTCGTATTTCTTCCTAAGGACAAAGCTCTCGTGGAGCCCGGCACGCAAATCTTCGGCGTTGACCTTCGAGGCGAGGGTATCGTAGTCAAATCCCGCGCCGTCGATGGCCTTTTTCAAGGTCTCTTCCAAGGCAATGTTCTCTCCACGGACGAAGCCCGCTTCGAAGATGGCGAGGGCCACGGGAAGATAGATTCCCTCTTTTTCTGCGGCGAGGGCGATGCCATGGGCGCGGTAGGAGTTGAAACGGCGCTCCGGGTCGTGGAAGTGGATGCCCTCAAAGAGAGGGTCTTTTTTGAATTCCTCGAAGTGGTGACGAAGCTTCTCCCGGAGCTTGTCGTCGAAAATAAAGCCTTCAATGGGGGCGTCGGCTTTGAGCATGTGGGGCGCGGGATGAATCTCGGGGGCAATGCCCTCTTCCTTCAAGGCACTTAAGGCCAAGTGTTGACGGAAGCAAAACGGGCAGGTGAAATCGGTGATGAGGGTAATCTTGGAAATCATAGAAACTCCTTTTCTTTGGTGAGAACAACTTTGCCCATGCGAAGATCGAGGGCATGGGTGGGACAGGTGTGGACACAGCGCAGGCACCGGACACAGCGGCGGTCGTTGGGCGCTTCATAGGGGCGCACCTCCATGGGGCAGACCCGAGAGCAGGCCTTGCAGGAGATGCAGGCGGCCTCGTTGCAGGTCATGGAGAAGATGGCCCGGGGATTGAAGAAGCCATAGAGGGCGCCGAGGGGACAACAGATGCGGCAGAAGAACCGCTCGATGAAGAGGCACCCGACGAGAAAGAAGACGCTCAGAAGAAATTTCCATCCAAAGAGCCATCCCAGAATCCCCCGAAGACTTGGGTTTGTGAGAATCAAAGGGATGCCCCCGGTGACGAGCCCCGCGGGGCAGATGTAGGCGCAAAAGGCGGGGATGGAAATGGAGAAGAGGCGGGTGAGGACGGGAATGACGACGACAAAGAGAAGGAGAAAGGCAAAGGGCAGCCTTTCGAGGCGTCGCACCCAGGCCGGGCGGAATTTCTTTGTGGGAATTCTTCCAAGGAGCTCTTGAATCCACCCGAAGGGGCAGAAGAAGCCGCAGACGACGCGGCCAAAGGCGGCTCCAAAGAGGAGAATCCACCCGAGGGCGTAAAAGGGAAGTCCCACGCTTCCCCCAAGTCCCGCCTGGAGCGCGCCCAGGGGACAGGCCCCAAGGGCACCGGGACAGGAATAACAGGAGAGCCCCGGGACGCAGAGGGACTTCGTCGGGCCGCGGTAGATGGAGCCCGTCAAAAAGCCTCGCAGGTAGCCATTCGTCGAGAGGCTCACAAGGGCCTGGATGAGGGGACGCTTAGCCAAGGCCGATACACTCCAAACACACGTGGGAGGCCTTCATCCATAATGAGAAAGACTCCCCCAGGGCGTGGCCCAAGGCGAGAAAGACAAGGGCGAGACCGAGAAAGACGAGGCTTCGTCTGTCCATCACACCACCTCCTTTGGTATAATAAGAAGAGCGTTTTCTCTCATTGACTTAAGTATAGCACGAAAACCGAAGAAGGGGAGAAGGGAGAGGTCATGACACAACAAGAACCAAGACGCCAAGAAGAGAGTCGCCTTCAACTGCCAGGAGAGGTAGCCCACCGCCTGAAGGAGACCGACATCCGCGCCTGTTTTGTCAATCGTCGGAGTCGCCGCAACTATGTCCACGGCACCATGACCAAGCGACAACTCGCCTACATCCTCTACCACACCATGCGAAAACAAAGAGACGAGAAGGTCTATCACACCGCCATCCCTTCTGCGGGCAACCGGCACCCCCTCGACGTGGAACTCTTGCTCTTGAGGGTCCTCGACGTGGAAAAGGGGCTCTATCGCTACGACCCCATCACCCACACCCTCGTCTTGCGCCGGCGCTTCGACGAGTTGGAATCCACCATTGAAAAGGCCCTTCCCACCCAAAAATTTGTGAAGGACGCCGCCCTCATCTACGCCATCACCGCCCGTCGGGAGAAGATGGTCCAGTACGTGGGGGAAGAGGCGGCGGATAAACTCATCTACCTCGAGGCGGGACACTTGGGCCAACAGATCATGCTCCTTAGTGAAAGCCTCGAACTGGGGACCTGCCCCGTGGCGGAATTCGATAGGATTGAGACAGATCGCCTCTTCTCCGTCGATGAGGGCCAACACGCCATCTACCTCTTCCCCATGGGGCCTCGCGCCGATCTCTTCTAGGGAAAACTTTTGAAAAAGAGAGAATCTCCCTTGACAGGACCTCTGAGAAGGGATACAATGGACGAAAATTACAAACTGCTGAAAAAAGTGATGATTAGAAAGTAGTAGCACCAGGAGTGCTCGCCTAGAGAACCGGCGGGTGGTGGAAGCCGGTGGAGCGCCTGATGTGAATGGGTCTATGAGTGCGAGGCGAATGACAGTAGCCGAGACGGTTCTCCCGTTATCGAGATAGGGTATGTTAGTACCCGATAAAGATATGCCCGACGTGGCATAATTAGGATGGCACCGCGAACCACTTTGCTCCTAACAGGGGGGAAGTGGTTTTTTTGATTCTCACCTTTTTCAGACTGTCTAGAAAAGGAGACAACGATGAA
Source organism: Bacillota bacterium (assembly GCA_023442775.1). Classification (GTDB taxonomy): domain Bacteria; phylum Bacillota; class Clostridia; order Tissierellales; family Peptoniphilaceae; genus JAEZXH01. The sequence continues at coordinate 38,163 of JAEZXH010000021.1, read as the reverse complement.
AACGAAGAATGTCGTGTATGCAGCAGTTTTGTTGGCCCTGGGAACCGTCCTTCACACGGTGGTTCCAGGACTTGTTGGAGGCGTAAAACCAGATTTTCTCTTGGCGACGATGTTTTTGGCCATCATCCTCTGTGACGATGCCAAGATGACCGCAGGGGTATCCATTGCCGCAGGGGTCTTGGCGGCGATGACCACGAGTTTTCCCGGGGGACAGATTCCAAGTCTCATCGACAAAATCGTCACGGGCTACGCCTACTTTTTCCTCTACCGCGCCCTCTTAAAGAATCGGGCAGGTGTCATCCTCACCGGCATCTCCATGGGCCTTGCCACGGTGCTCTCCGGCGCCATCTTCTTGGGCTCGGCCCTCGTGATGGCTGGCCTTCCCATGGGATTTGGGGCACTCTTTGTGGCGGTGGTCCTTCCCACGGCGCTTTGCAACATCTTTTTCGGGATGTTACTCACAAAGCTCTACGCCACATTCGTGAAACAACAGGCATTGATGACGAGGGGCTAAAAAAAGCCCCTTTTTTGTTGGAAAATGGGAGAAAAATGAAGTATAATTTCCTAAGAACGAAAAAATAAAGGGAGGAAAGCATGATTTCCATAGAAAACCTTCGGTTCACCTACGGGGAGCCAGAAGTCGGACCCTATGCCCTCGATGGGATTGATCTGACCATCGGCGACGAGGAATTTGTCGCCATCTTGGGGCACAACGGCAGCGGGAAGAGCACCCTTGCCAAGCTCCTAAACGGTCTCCTCATTCCCACCGAAGGACGCATCCTCGTCGACGGCATGGACACCAAAGACGACGAAAAGATTTGGGACATTCGCTCCCGCGCGGGGATGGTCTTTCAAAATCCAGACAACCAGATGGTGGCCACCATCGTGGAAGAAGAAGTGGCCTTTGGGCCGGAAAACCTCGGGGTGCCCATGCCCGAACTGCGCCAGCGGGTGGATCGGGCCCTCGAGGTGGTGGGGATGGAGTCCTTTAAGCGCCACGCCCCCCACCTCCTCTCGGGAGGACAGAAACAGCGCGTCGCCATTGCGGGAATCCTCGCCATGGGGCCGAAGATCATCATCATGGACGAGTCCACCGCCATGCTCGACCCGCGGGGGCGACGAGAAGTGATGGATACGATCTTGCGCCTGGCGAAGGAAGAGCACAAGACGGTGATCATCATCACCCACTACATGGAGGAGGCGGCGATGGCAGATCGCCTCGTGGTCCTGGACAAGGGGAAGGTCATCATTGACGACACTCCTCGCCGCGTCTTCTCCCAAGTGGAAAAGATTAAATCCATCGGCCTCGACGTGCCCCAGGCCACAGAGCTGAGCCACCTCTTAAAGGAAGAGGGCCTGGACATCAACACGGAGATCTTAACCGACGACGAATTGGTGGAGGAACTATGCCGGATATTGTCTTAAAAAACGTATCATACACCTACTCCCCCGGCACCCCCTTCGCCAGAAAGGCCTTAGAAGAGGTGAGCGTCACCTTGCGCGATGGGGAGTTCATCGGCCTCATCGGTCACACGGGAAGCGGGAAGAGTACCCTCGTTCAACTCCTAAACGGTCTCCTTCTCCCCTCGGAAGGGGAGATCCGCGTGGGAGACATCGTCCTTGGAAAGGGGAAGAATCTCCTCGAGGTGCGAAAGACTGTGGGTCTCGTCTTCCAATATCCCGAGTACCAGCTCTTTGAGGAGACGGTGGCAAAGGACATCGCCTTCGGGCCAAAAAATCTTGGCCTCTCCCAAGAAGAGGTCAATCGTCGGGTGGAGGAGGCGATGGCCTCTGTAGGACTCTCCCAAGACCTCGCCGAGCGATCCCCCTTCGAGCTCTCGGGAGGACAGAAGCGTCGCGTCGCCATTGCGGGAGTCCTCGCCATGAACCCCTCGATTCTCGTCCTCGACGAGCCCACCGCGGGCCTCGACCCTCACGGGCGCAATGAAATCTTGGGCCAGATTAAGGCCCTTCACGCCGAGCGGAAGATGACCATCGTCCTCGTCAGCCACTCCATGGAAGACGTGGGGCGCATCGCCGAGAGAATGCTCGTCATGGACCATGGCCACCTGGTCATGGACGGCACCCCTCGGGAGATTTTCCAATTCCCCGACGCCCTTCGAAAAATTGGCCTCGGCGTCCCCGAGGTGCGTCGCGTTATGGAGAAATTGAAGGCGCGTTTTCCCTTTATCCACGAGGACTGCATCACCGTGGAAGAGGCGAAGGCGGAGATTCTTCGCGCACTGAAGGAGGTGGGCCATGCTTAAGGACATCACCATCGGCCAATACTACCCTCAGGACACGGCGGTTCACCGCATGGACCCGAGACTGAAGATTCTCACCATGTTCGCCTTTATCGTGAGCATCTTCTTCGTCAAGAGCTACTGGGTCTACGGGGCGATTTTCGCCTACCTCGCCCTCGTGGTCTTTACGTCGAAATTGCCGCCGAAGATGGTGGTCAAAGGTCTAAAACCTCTGCGCTGGATCTTGCTTTTGACCTTCCTTGTGAACCTCCTCTTTACCCCGGGGACGGTGCTGTGGCAGTGGAAGTTTTTGAAGATTACCGAAGAGGGGATTCACCAGTCCCTCATGATGGCCATTCGCCTCGTCCTCCTCGTCACGGGAACGAGTCTCTTGACGCTCACTACGAGTCCCATTGAACTCACCGACGGCATCGAACGACTCCTCGCCCCCTTAAAGGTCATTGGGGTCCCCGCCCACGAGCTCGCCATGATGATGACCATCGCCCTTCGCTTCATCCCCACCCTCATCGAGGAGACGGACAAGATCATGAAGGCCCAGATGGCCCGTGGCGCCGACTTCGAGACGGGAAATCTCATCACCCGGGCGAAGAACCTCATCCCCCTCCTGGTCCCCCTCTTCATCGATGCCTTCCACCGGGCCGAGGAGCTCGGGGCGGCGATGGAAGCCAGATGTTACCACGGAGGAGAGGGGCGCACGAAGCTCAATCCCCTCCACATCACCACCATGGATGTCATCCTCTTTGTGGGAAGCCTCGCCTTCTTCATCGGGGTCATCCTCCTCGGCATCCTCCGATGAGAGAGATTCTTCTCACCTATTCCTACGAGGGGACGAACTACTACGGCAGCCAGTGGCAGCCCAACTTCCCCTCGGTGGAGGGAGAACTCACCAAGGCCTTAGAGACCGTCTGTACCCACCCCGTGCGGTTTACTTCCTCGGGGCGGACGGATCGCGGGGTCCACGCCCTGGCCCAAGTGGGAAATTTTTCCACCACGAGTCCCATCGCCCTCGAGGCCCTGCCCCGGGTCATCAATCAATACCTCCCCGACGACATCGCCGTCGCCCGGGCCCAAGAGGTGAGACCCGGGTTTCACGCCCGTTACCACGTCTCCCACAAACGGTATCGCTACCTCCTCTACAACGAGATGGTGCGCCATGCCCTGGGACACAATCGGGTCTATTGCCTGGAGCGCACCATCGACCCCGCCCTCTTGCCCCCTGCCTTTGAGGGCATCTGCGGCGCCCGGGACTTCCGCGCCTTCATGGGGCGCTATGCCACGGTGCGCGATACGATTCGCGACCTCTACTCGGTCAACATGCACTGCGAGGGGAGTCTCGTCATCTTGGATTTTACCGGGAAGAGCTTCCTGAAGAACATGATTCGCTTCCTCGTGGGCACCTTGGTGGAGATTGGCCGCGGAGTGCGAGACCCGGAGGATTTGCGCCGCGCGGTGGTCACGGGAAAGAAGGAGTACGTCGGTGCCATGGCCCCGGCCTGTGGCCTCTATCTCGCCGACGTCGTCGTCCCCGAAGAGTGGATTCTCAAGCCCTAGAGTTGGAAGAAAGGAGAACTATGGCTGACGTATACCAAAGCCCCCTGACGAGGCGTTACGCCACAGAAGAGATGAGTCACCTCTTCTCCGAGAGGCGAAGAACCTTGGCCTTTCGCGATCTGTGGATTGCCCTGGCCACGGCGGAGAAGGACTTAGGCCTTCCCATTTCCGAAGCGCAGATTGAGGCCCTTCGCCGCGCCCGGGACACCATCGACGAGGGGCGCATCGGCGAGTTGGAAAAGAGCCTGCGCCACGACGTCATGGCCCACGTCCACGCCTTTGGCGAACTCGCCCCCGAGGCGATGCCCATCTTGCACCTTGGGGCCACGAGCTGCTTCGTCGGGGACAACGCCGACCTTCTCATCTTCCGAGAGGCCCTCGTGCTCATTGAAAAGAAGCTTCGGATCCTCCTCGCCCGTCTCTCCAAGGAGGCGCGATGTTACGCCGACCTTCCCATCCTAGGCGCCACCCACTACCAGGCCGCCCAGCCCACCACCTTGGGAAAGAGGATTTGCCTGTGGATGATGGATCTTCTCTTCGACCTCGAAGAAGTCCAAGGCCTCCTGACACGCTTGCGCCTGCGGGGTGCCAAGGGGACCACGGGGACCCAAGCCTCCTTCTTGAGCCTCTTTGGGGGAGATGAGGAGAAGGTCCGCCGCCTCGATGAGGCCATCGCCGAGGCCTTCGATGTTCCCGGGACCTATCCCATCACCGGCCAGACCTACAGCCGGAAGGTGGACGCTCAGATTCTTCAAGCCCTTGGCAATCTCGGGGCCAGTCTTCATAAGATAACCAACGACTTGCGCCTCATGCAACACGACAAAGAGGTGGAGGAACCCTTCGAGAAGCACCAAATCGGCTCCTCGGCAATGGCCTACAAGAGAAACCCGATGCGTAGTGAGCGCATCGCAAGCCTCTCGAAGTATCTCATGAACCTCGCCCACAACGGGCCCATGGTCCACGCCACCCAGTGGCTCGAACGGACCTTGGACGACTCGGCGAATAGACGCCTCGCCATGGCAGAGGCCTTTCTCACCGCCGACGGACTCCTAGAACTTGCCATCAACGTGGTGAGCGGCCTCGTGGTCCACGAGAAGACCATCCGCCGCCGCCTCATGGAGGAGGTTCCCTTCCTCGCCACGGAAGAGCTCCTCATGGACGGCGTCAAGGCCGGGGGCAATCGCCAAGAGCTCCACGAGATCATCCGCGTCCACGCCCAGGAGGCGGCGAAGAGAGTCAAGGACGAGGGCAAGGAGAACGACCTTCTTCATCGCCTCGCCGCGGATCCAGCCTTTCTCTTGAAAGAAGAAGACATCCCCCACTATCACGACCCGGCGCGCTACATAGGTAGGGCCCCCTCCCAGGTCCTCGAATTCCTCGAGGCCATTGACGACCAGTGCATCCCCGACGATTACGAAGCGACGATTCGCGTATGAGGTAAGGAATGAAACAAAAAACTTCTGCAGGACGCGCCTATACCCTAGGCATTGAATCCCGTCCCTTTTTCCAAGGCGATCCCTTCCGTTACCACATCTTCATCCCCCTTCAGGGAACCTACACCTATGTGGGAAACACGCCGGAAGAGGACCTCACCCTTGAACCCTATGACGTTCTCATTGCGACGAGTATCCAATCGGACTATCTCTACAGCCTCGACCCCTCGCCTTTGTGCCTCACCTTCTCCTTGGACGGCTCCCTCTTGGGAGATGACGGCCCAGAGCTTCGGGTGGGAAGTCACAAGGTCTTCTCGAAGCAAAACCGCTCGAGAATTGTGGCCATCATCGCCGCCTTGGCCTACCAAGACTTTGAACACGTCGAGGGCCAGCGTCAAGAACTCTTGGACGAAGCCGTGGCCTTTGTCCACACCATTCTCTTAGAAGACGAGAATCTCGTGAGTTGGAGCCAGCAAAACTTAGAGGTGGCCAGGGAACTCTACGCCCTCTTGGAGCGAGAGTACAGAAACGACGCCAACCTCCAGGACATGCTCGAGGGATTCCACTTCTCCCGGACCTACGCCTCCCATAAGTTCCGCCAAGTCAGCGGACGCTCCCTCTTGGAGGTGCTGCGCTTAAAGCGCATCTTCGCCATCGGCAACAGCCTCCACCAATATCCGGCGAAAGAACTGGTGACCCTTGGAGGATTCCGAAACGAAAAGGTGATGAAGGAGGCCCTTCGCGCCGTCCTCGGCCGCTCCTACAAGGAGATCGTCGCCCTGTTGCGCAAACAGAGTCTCATTCAAAACCCGACGGAGACCGCCATCTTCCAACGCTTCCTCACCATGCGAAAATATCGCGACCAGGCGGCGTACCCCGAGGGATGGACCTCGGCTTCCGACCGAGATCAACACTTTGAGATCTCCCTCGATGCCGACGACGGCCCCTTTTCCAACACCTGGTGCCAAATCGCGGATTTGCGTATGGCCCGCTACACCCAGTGGGCGCCCATGGAGCGAAAGATTGGGGAGGACCTCATTCGCCTCGGCTACAAGTCCATGCGCATTCGTATCTTCCTCTACGACGCCGACACCTACCTCATCGACGTGGGAAATGGGGAAACCATGCGGATGAATCGTCGCCAAGTCGAGGAAATCGGGCGGTACTTCTCCCTGCGCTTGCACATGATCTTGTGCATCGACTTCTTCTCGAAGAGCATCTTGCCGAGAAACGAAGAGACCCTCCAGCTCCTTTTAGAAAAGGCCCGGGAGATGATTAGCATCCTCGCCGAGAACGACCACAACCTCGATCTTCACAGCATGGAGTTTTCCGTCGGCGAACTCTCCCGCTATTCGAAGAACGACGAAGAGAAGAATTTCGTCTTACGCTTCTTGGAAGAAGTGAGCGTCTTCTACACTCCTACGCCCCTCTCTCAAGAGCGCTGGGGGATTCACGTCGACGGCGTGCGCAAGGAGGACGTGGCAGGAGCGGCCCGCTTCTTTGAGCGGGTGGTCAATCGTGGCCTCAAGGTCCCCACGGACATCGCCGTGGGCATCTACGGCGCCACCCCGGATCGGGAGATGGACAAACTCGAGGGCATCATCTACACCTACTCCGACGTGGTCTGCGTCGCGCGGGAGGTTCAAAAGCGCCTCAAACGCTACGGTGTCCACCTCCACCTCGCCCAAGTCAACCTCTCCTATCCCGTCCCCGAAGTGCCCCTGTATCGGAGAAATCCCTTCTTCAGCACCTTGTGCCTCCAGGGTTATTTCCAGACCATGAACCTCTTCGAGAGCATCTCCTTTACCTCCACCTCTTGGGAGGACAGGACGAGAGACCTCCTGCCCCACAGTGTAGAGGGCTTTCGTCACATGAGCTACTTCACCTTCCGGGCCCTGGGGCGGATGCGTGGCCGGATTCTCCTTCGCAAGGAAGGGGTTCTCGCCGTCGCCGATGGGGACGATCTCCACGTCATGGTCTACGCGGACATGGAGCGCAGCGTCGCCTGTTACGAACAGTCTGAGCCCGCCCATTACCAGTGGCAAAACGTCCTCACCTTCCTGGATCGCCCCGGCTCCTACGAAGTCATTCACGAGACCGTCTCCCCGAAATACGGAAACTTCTACAACTTCAAGAGAGACCTCCGCTATCGGGAGTTCATCCTCGGCGAGGAGTGGGAGTATATCGACAGCCTCACCCGGCCCCGCATGCGCATCTACCGGATGGAAGTGGAGAAGGACCTCGTCCTTCCCGTGGACGTTCACGCTTTCGACGTCCACATCTTCCACATCAAGAAAGAGCCCTACCGGCCATAAAAAAAACCCTCCGCGACGGAGGGTTTTTTCTATGAAAAGAGTTGGGCCACGAGAATGTCCGAGAGCTCCCCGAGAAAATTTCCCAAGGTGTTGGGACCCAAGAGGTCGAGGACGAGGGGACTGCGACGGCGGCGCACTCGTCGAGGCAAGGCGGTCTTCTTCGAGAGGGTGGGGTGAAACACGTCCTCTCCCTGGCGATGGTAGGCGCGAAACCGGTCCACCCCCGTCAAGGAGGCAATCTCCAAGAGGGGGAAGTGGAGCCCATAGCGCATCTCCACTCCAGTGAGCGGCCCATAGAAGGGCATGGCGAGGTGGAGGGAGAGCTCCTTGGTGCGTCGGTCCTCGTCGATGAGGAGGAAGAAACTTCCCACGTCTCCCACGAGGTCACAGAGGTTGTGGAGCTTTTCTTCGAGGGCCTTGTGTTGTAAGCGGCTCGTGATGCGACTCGGCCCCTCTTCCGGGCGCGTCGAGAGGGAGAGAACCCCGAAGATGGCCATCTCCCGAGCCGAAGAGGAGGAAAAGACGCTGGCGTAATAGAGGTTCGTATCCTTCGGCACTGCGCTGAGGCGACCGCGCCGCTTCTCCTCTGGGAGTTTTTCCAAGGAGGAGGCGAGTTCCCGGGCGGTGTCAATGGGCAGATAGGGTGCCGAGAAGGCTGCGAGGTTCTCCCGAAGATGGGATAGGCGCAAGAGGTGGGGATAGCCGAGGTGGCGGGCCTCCTCGAAGAGGGCCTCGTCCTCGAGCCTCACGTGGGGGCGCGGAGAAAACCCTGCGCGCAGAAAGAGCTCCTCTCGGCTTTCCTCTTCGGCGAGATTCTTGAGGAATTGGAGTTTGTCCTTTGGGAAGAGAAAACTCGTTTTGAGAATTTCGACCTCGTCGAGGAGTTGGAGCACCCCCTCGAAGGAGGTGGGGAGAAAGATTTTTTGTCGTCCTGCAACGCCGATGAGACTCTTTGCGTCGGCATAGGTGAGGGGGCGCACCTCTTGGGGCAGGGCGATGGTGGCCTTTCGCTTTTTGGAAAAGAGGGTGACATCTTCTCTCTCCAGACTTCGCACCAGGGCGAGCCCTCCGAGGTTTTGGGCATTTGACAGGACGATGGTGGGCGTGGGATTCGTAGACATAGAGACCTCCAGTCCCTTCATTGTAGCACAGGAGCCATCGGTGGTTAAACCATCGCCTTGCGGGGTAAGAAAAAGGTAGTACGAATGTCGGAAACAGAAGGAGGAAGAATATGGCTAACGTCACCTTTGGTGGAGACCCGATTACCCTCGTAGGCGAACCCATTGAAGTGGGAAAGAAGGCCCCCGCATTTCACGCCTTGAACACAGACCTCTCGGTCTATGACAGCACCTCGGACGCTGGGAAGATTCGCATCTATTCCGTCGTCCCAAGCATCGACACCGGCGTGTGCGAACTCCAGACCAAGCGCTTTAACGAAGAGGCCACCAAGCTTGGCGACGACGTGGTCGTGGTGACCATCTCCTGCGACTTGCCCTTCGCCCAAGGTCGTTTCTGCGCCGCAGAGGGCATTGACCGCGCAAAGATCGTCTCCGATCACAAGGACCTCGACTTCGGGAAGAAGTACGGCTTTGTCATCGAAGAACTGCGCCTGCTCTCCCGGGGGATCGTCGTCGTCGATCGGGATGACAACGTGGCCTATGTGGAATACGTCTCGGAAGTGACCAATCACCCGGATTACGACGCCGCCCTCGCCGCCGTGGAGAAGCTCCGCTAAGTGAAGACGCGCATCCTCTGTGTGGGAAAACTCACAGAGCGTCACTTTAAGGATGGGGTGGCCGAGTATCAAAAGCGCATGCAGGGCTATGGCGGCGTAGAGATCGTCGAAGTCAAGGACGTCCGCGCCCCAGAGCGGCTCTCGGAGAAGGAAGAGGAACAAGTCAAAAAGAAGGAGGGAGAGGCCCTTCTTCAAAAACTCAGAGACGATGAGTTCCTCGTCCTCCTAGACATTGGCGGAAAGGCCATGAGTTCGGAAGAACTCGCCCGCCAGGTGGGACATTGGAAGCAAGAGGGGAGAGACCTCGCCTTCATCATCGGCGGATCCCTCGGCGTCTCGGAAGAGGTGAGGCGCCGTGCCGATGTGAGACTCTCCTTTTCCCCGATGACCTTTCCCCATCAGCTCATGCGCGTCATCCTCTTGGAACAACTCTACCGCGCCCATCGCATCTTGGAGAATCACCCCTACCACAAATAAGCGCATCGTTGTGCTATAATAGAGGAAACCTAGTGAACAAAGTTGAAGGAGGACTCTCATGGGAGAATTGAACGGCCCCAAGGTCAGTGAAGCCAAAGAAGCAGAAATCAAGGCACGCCTCGAGCAAGAAAATGCCGACAAGCCCTGCGAAACCCCCGCTGGCGACGTCTACGGACAAATCGAAGGCAAGGACTCTGAAACTGGAGTCCAAGTCCCCACCGATGCCGCTGTGGAAGAGGCAAAGGAATGGGTTGACGAAGTCAACCAACGCTAAGAGAATCCGCCCCCTGTGGCGGATTTTTCTTTTGCCCACCTCGGGGAAAACTTTTTGATTTTCTCCTATAAGAGTGGCAGGATTGGCAAGTTTTGGGTATGATAACAGTGTAGGAATCGTTTGACCAAGGAGGTATTTCATGAAGAAGAAAACTCTTTCTCTCATCCTCATGGCCGTCATCCTCTTGGGGACGCTCCTTCCCGCAGTTGGTTTCGCTGCAGAAGAGACTGGCCTCAAGGAAGTGACCATTCTTCACATCAACGACACCCACGGTCGCGCCGTGGAAGATGCGAAGAACAAAGCCATTGGATACGCAAAGTTTAAGACCTTTGCCGACACACAAAAAGACGCTCTCATCGTCGACGCTGGAGACACCATTCACGGCACCACCTTTGCGACGATCTCCAAGGGAGACGCTGTGGTGGAATTGATGAATCAAGTGGGTGTAGACGTCTTTGTTCCCGGAAACCATGACTACAACTATGGCTATCCCCGTCTTGTGGAACTCATGAAAAAGGCGAAGTTCTCGCCGGTACAAGCCAATGTGGTCGAAGAGAAAACCAACAAGGAAATTCTCCCCGCCACAGTCATCAAGGAAGTGAACGGAATCAAAGTGGGATTCTTTGGAATCGCCACCCCTGAAACCCGTACGAAGTCGAGTCCCGTCAATACCGAAGGCCTCGTCTTCTTGGATTACAAGGACCAAGCCCGCCGCGCTGTAGCAAGTTTGAAAGAACAAGGTGCTCAAGCGATTGTCGGCGTGGTGCACTTAGGGATTGATGAAAGTTCCAAGGAGCGCAGTGATTTCCTCGCAAAGGACGTCCCAGGCATTGACGTCCTCATCGACGGACACAGTCACACCCTCTTGGAAAAGGGAATGAACGTTGGAAGTACCCTGATTGCCCAAGCGGGAGAGTATTTCCAACACGTAGGAAAACTCACTCTCACCTTCAAAGATGGAGCCCTCGTCAACAAGAAGGCAGAAGTCCTCTCCTATGACGACTTCGCAGGAGTGACCCCTGATGCGGCAGTCCTTGAGACGGTGAAGAAGGTCGAAGAGGCGAACCGTCCCTACCTTGAACGGGTTGTTGGAAATTCTGAAGTCCTCCTCGAAGGGACCCGTGAAAAGGTCCGCACTGGGGAAACCAACCTCGGCGACCTCTTGGCCGACGCCATGATTGACATCTCTGGGGCCGATGTGGCGATCACGAACGGTGGCGGCATCCGTGCATCCATCCCCGCAGGGCAAATCACCATGGAACAAGTCATCACCAGTTTCCCCTTCACGAACTATCCCGTCAAACTCGAAGTCAAGGGAGATGTCATCTTAAAGGCCCTCGAATTTGGTGTCGATAAGGCTCCCGAAGTCGTCGGCAAGTTCCCTCAAGTGGGCGGCATGACCTTTAAGTACGATCCGAAGCAACCCGCAGGCAGCCGCGTCTTTGACGTCCTCGTCAAGGGCCAACCTCTCGACGTGAATAAGACCTATACCCTCGTCACCAACGACTTCATGGCCATCGGTGGAGACGGCTACGACATGCTCAAGGGACAAAGAAAACTTGCAGAACATCCCCTCTTGAGTGAAATCCTCGCCAACTACATTGCGAAGAAGAGCCCCATCAAGACCATCGAAGGCAACCGGATTGTCGTCGCTGAGAAGAAGGCAGAACCCACCGCGCCTCAGACCTTCACCGACGTGGACAAGCACTGGGCCAAGACCTTCATCGATGATGTCGTCGCCAAGGGCCTCGTCCAAGGCATGACCCCCACCACCTTCGAGCCCAATACGAAGGTTAGTCGTGCGATGGTCGTGACTGTCCTCGGTCGTCTCGACGAGACAATTGCCACCATTGAAGGCGGAGATACTCCATTCACCGATGTTAAAGACCAAAACGCTTGGTATGCAAAATATGTTGCATGGGCAGCGAAGAATGGCATCGTCAAAGGCTATGAGGACAACACCTTCAAGCCCAACGGCGAAGTGACCCGTCAAGAACTCGCCGCCATCATCGGTCGCTACCTCTACACCTACAAGCACATCACCCCGAAGGCTGGAGAAGCTGTCACCTTCACCGATGAGGCGAAGATTGCCGACTGGGCAAAGGACGATGTGAAACGCCTCGTCGAAGAGAAGATCCTCTCTGGACGGGAAGACAAATCCTTCGACCCCACTGCAACAGCCACCCGTGGAGAACTCGCAAAGATCCTCTCCCTCGTGAGCGATCGCGTCCCCACACAAAAGGCGCTGGAAAAGGCCGAAGCAAAATGAGAACACAAAGGGCCCCTTTCCGGGGTCCTTTTTTGATTGACAAAAAGAAAAAGGGTGATAGGATAAAGAAAACGATGTTGAACACAACCAGAGGGAGAAGAGTATGAAACTGAAACACGGTGCCGCCCTCGTCCTCACGGGATTTCTTCTTGCAGGGTGTGGTGCCCACGAGCCTCAAGAGGAACTCACCGTCAAAGACGTGGTCAACACTTCCTCACTCCTCGAGGACCCCTTGACGGAAGAGGAGGTCAACACACAACTCAAGCACCAGATTGTAAAATTTGAGACGAAAAACGGGACCATCTATGAATTTGCCAGCGACGGCAAGCTCTCCCACGTCGGCTTCGACGAAGGGGTGAGGGAATCCGAAGAAGTGAAGGAAAAAACCCGAGGAGAGTATCCCACGAAAGAGCGAGTCGAAACCCTGAGAAAGGCCTTCGTTCCCAAGGACTATACAGGCCTTCGCACCGAACCGACCTACGGCGGAGACAATGCGTACTATACCTACTTTAAGGAGAACCCTTGGGGCATCGAGAATCGATACCAAGGGGTGAGATTTATCTTCTCCACCTACAAAGACGCCGTGGAATCCATCGATATCTACAACGAATACGACGTCACCGAAGCGCCGAAGATTTCATCCGAGGAAGCGACGGAGACCGCTCGGCGTTTCCTTCAGGAAGTCCTTGGAGAAAAGGCAAAGGGAGAGCCGAAGGAATTGAAACTCCTCGTCAGACCCTCCATCGGCTACTTCGACGACTTCCTCACGAAGGAGGAGAAAGCCCGTGCGAAAGAATCCTTTGGCGGGTATGGGAAAAAAGGCTACCATGTCGTCTATCACGTCTGGTTTGGAAGAACGATCGTCTTCGTCGACGCCTACGACGGGAGCATCGTCGACGGGGACTACTATATCTCCGATGGCGAGGACGACGCCAACGATGTGGCCTCGGATGGTTGAAGAGAGAGCTTCACAGTAGTCCGTATGTGAATCAGAAGAGGCGAAAGAGATCGCAAGGCGGTTTCTCCAGCGGATGTCTAGGGAGAAAGCGAAGGGAAACAAAAGAATTGATGCTTGTCCAGAGGAAGGCCATTGTCCATTTTGACCAACCCCTGTAGGAAGAGCAAAAGGAAAAGCAGAGGAGTTTTTTAAGAGCTATGGGAAGAAGGGCTTTTACACGGACTATCATATCTGGGTTGGGGACATGATTGTCTACGTTGACGCCAATAACGTACACATCGTTGACGGCAGCAGTATGACTTAGAAAAAATAAAAAAATAGGGCATAAAGTCTGGTTAACCGCGTTTTTCTTGACATTACTAAAACAAAGTTATACAATGAAGAAAACGGTTTCGAAATTCCATAAGGAGGTCATCATGAAAAAACTATTCCTGACCGTGATACTCTGCCTGGTCTCTGCGGCGACACCGACTATGGGATTCGCTAAGGTAGCGAAGCCATTAATCGACATCGATCGTATCGTAGACGATGTGCAACTCAGATCGTTACCATACAGGGAACGGTCAGCAGCTGTAGAGAAAAAGAGGCCACAAAAAGACTACACGATCCACGAAAACGAAGATGGGACGATGTTGGTGACTGCATCGGGGAGCAATTCCACAATGACACTCTCCGAAGAAGGAGAACTCCTCTCTGTCGATCAGTACGACCTTGCGTCTGAATTAGCTGAGGATGACTCAGAAGTGGGAGTTGTCTCGGTAGAGGATAGAGCGTGGATCAATGAATTTGTAGCGAGGTACATTCCACTAGAACTTCAACATGTGGAGATGGAGCGGATTACGAATGGATTTATTCAGGTCATTTGTTCCGAAAGTAATCCATATGGTATTTATAATCCTCACAATGCCTATAAGTTTATCGTCGATCCTGAAACGAGGATTGTTGTCGGGCTTGAACGGTATGAGGAGTATACTGTTGAAAAGCCGCCCATCGTTCAAGAACCTCAAGCCATCCATATTGCAGTCCAATTCTTGAATGAATTTGAGGGTAAAGAGCGGAGAGCACCTGAAGTAAAAGTTACGCGGGAAGTGACCTATAAAAACAAATATTTCATTCGGAAGGGTGAACGTAAGAATGAAGAACTTGAGGATAATACAGATAAGCTATTGAGAGCCGTCTATGGAATAGATATAGATGGTACAATTGTCTACGTTGATATTTACTCTGGCGAAATTATAGGGGGAAGTGCAACTGCTTCTTTTAAGGATGGAGCCTCCTTCTACGGGCAACACGAAGATGAAGATAACTACTACTTTACAAATTCTGCAGCCCACCTTTCAGCTATTATGCAAAAAATGGGGTATAGATCAATTTTTGGTCCGGCAACCCCACAAGATGGAGCTAATTTAAGGAATTTTGTAAAAGGTGATGGGAACAATTATGCCTTTGCTTTTTCGGGACATTGCAGTCCCACGACTCTAGGAAACGGAACAAAGACAAAACGTCACGTGACGTACTTGACGACAAATCAAGTTAATTGTTGCTGGGAATTCGTGTTTTTGAATGGATGCAATACTGCAGTGGATCAGCGATGGTGCCGTGCCTTTGGAATGAGCCCACAGGCTAAGGGAAAGATTTTTATGGGGTGGTATCAATCTGTACATTTTGACATTATGGAAATTTATACAAAATATTTAGAAGAAGAAGTAGGCAAAGCTCCCTACGATTCATTTTACAACAATGTAGTTCGCGCCTTGAATAGAGAGGGAGGGTACTTTCATATTCGCTTCTGGGGGGATAAGTCAGTGAGAGGAAAAAGTTTATGAAGAAAAAACCTCACATCCTATCCTGTTTCCTCATTCTCCTATTGATGATGGGCTGTGGGAAAGAGATAGAAATATCGAGAGAGGATCGTAAACCCACGATCAACGTTTCAGCCGCTGACGTGCATCCAAAACTATCAGAAGAAGAGGCGACGGAAATCGCAAGGCGGTTTCTTCAGCAAATCTGTCGAGAAAAAGCGAAGGGGGAACCGAAAGAATTATTCCTTGTTCGGAGAGATCCCATTGGCTATTTCATCGATACCCTGACGGAAGAGGAAAAGGAAAAAGCAAAAGAGCTGTTTGGGGGCTATGTGAAGAAAGGCTATCGCGTGGATTATCACGTCTGGTTTGGCGGTACGATTGTCTACGTTGACGCCAATGACGGAAGCATCGCCGATGGGGACTTTTACGTCTCTGACGATTATGATGATGCGGATGAGTTCGCCTCGGATGAATGAATCTATCACGCATATAAAAAAAGAGCCCCTAGGGGCTCTTTTTTAGTGGCGATGGGCGATGATTTTGGTGATGACGAGGCCCTTCATTGCGCTGTCCTCGCGCATAGGTTCGTCCTTTAACAGATCCGTCGAGAGGTATTTCTTGTTGTCGTCGGCAAAGACGGTGGTGACGATGGCGTCGCTACCGTAGCGTTCTTGGAGGGCGATGGCCCCGAGGAGGTTGGCTCCCGAGGAGATGCCCACGCCGAGGCCCTTCTTGGCGAGGGCTTGGGCGGCGAGGATGCTGTCCGAATCCGAGATGGAAACCACTTCGTCGAGGCTTTTGAGGTCGCAAATCGAGGGGACGAACTCGTCGCTAATTCCGGCGATGCGGTGCTCGTCGACGGCATCGGGATTGGAGAGGACGGGGCTTTCCAGGGGTTCGAGGGGGTGAATCTTCGCCGCAGGATTCTTCTCCCGAAGGGCGCGGCCCGCTCCCATCACCGTGCCCCCAGTGCCCACGCCGGCGACAAAGGCACCGGCGACAAGGTCCAGGGCCTCGAGGTCGGCGACGAGCTCTTTCCCGAGGCTTTCGTATTGCCCGAGGACGTTGTCTTCATTGTCGAACTGGCGGGGGAGGAAGGTCGTTTTTCCCTCTTCGGTGTAGGCGTTGGCCAAGGCGATGCTTCCCTCAAAGCCCCCCTCTTCCCGGCTGACTTCCCGAATGGTGGCCCCAAAGGAGGCGATGAGGCGCTTTCTCTCTTCGCTCATCCAAGAGGGCATGAAGATCACTACGGGGAGATCGAGGGCGGCGCCGAGGGCACTAAAGGCAATCCCCGTGTTTCCGCTGGTGGCCTCGGCGATGACACAATCTTCCGTGAGTTCTCCCTGCTCCAGGGCCTTTTTGAGGACGTAGAGGGCCATCCGGTCCTTCACGGAACCGGTGAGGTTTTCACTTTCAAGTTTTGCAAAGACACGGCCTTTCCTTCCATCTTTTTCGTAGTGAATCTCGAGAAGGGGGGTACGACCAATGGCACCTTGCAAATCTTCGAGGACATGGGAATTCATGAGGACTTCCTTTCTAAGTGGACTTCAGAGAGTTTCTTCCGCGGCCAGGGCAATTCGATGAGAAGCACCGCCAAGGCCATGAGGATGGCGCCGACGGTGGCCCGAGGAGAGAGGCGTTCCCCGACGACGACGTAGGCCAAGAGCCCCGCAAAGACCGGTTCCAAGGAAAAGATCACCGCCACGTGGGAGGAGGAGGTAAACTGCTGGGCATAGGCCTGGGTCACAAAGGTGAGGGCGGTGCAGCACACCGCGAGGATGAGGATGGCGATGTAGGTCTTCGGCTCCTTGGGAAGAGCCATCGGCTCCGTGGCCATGGCGACAAAGAGGTTTAAGACGCCGCAGACGAGGAACTGAAAGATGGAGAGGGCGTAGACGTTCACCTCTTCTTGGCGTACGGCGTGCTCCGTCACCAGGAGGTGATGGGCGTAGGTGGCGGCACACATGAGGGAGAAGAGGTCCCCCTTTAGGGTGTGGACATTGATGGAAAAGTCCTCGGTCAAGGTGAGAAGACAGATCCCCACAAAACTCATGAGGACGCAGAAGAGGCTCTTCTTACTCAAGAGGCGGCGGAAGTAGAGAAACTGAAAGAGGGGGGTGAAGATCACCGAGAGACAGGCGAGAAACGCCGTGTTGGAGAGAGTCGTGTACTTGACCCCAAGGGTGGAGCCGATGTAGACCACAAAGAGAATCGTCCCTGTGAGAAGACTGTAGAGGAGGGTCTTTTTCGAGAGATTCGCCGCCCTCTTCGGCGCCATGAGAAAACAGAGAAAAAAGGCAATCAAAAACCGGAGGGCATTCTGGGTAAACACCCCGAGTTCCCCCATGGCCATATCGACAAAATAATAGCTGATGCCCCAGCCCAAGGTCACAAAGAGAAGCAGCCCGTCGGCGCGGAGATTTTTCTTCATCACACCTCCCCCTTTCCTGTTTTTAGTATAGCATAGACCTGAAGTGAGAGGGCCTTTCAAGAGGATTTGACCACGGTCCTCGATGGGTCTATAATGGACAAATCAGAAGATGGGAAACACATGCAGATGGAGGCGATGATGAAAGCGCGTTGGTTGATGATGACAATTCTTTGGGCGGCCCTTTGGAGTGGAATATTTCTCCTCTCCTCCCTCTTTTTGAGTTCCCAAAACTACGAAAAGGACCTGTTTCACTACTACCTCACAAATAAAGAAATCCTCTTCCTCAACTGGATCCCCATTTTCTTGGTGACGCTGCTCTTGAGTTTTCTCTGTCGCTCTATGCGCACGGGGATTTTCATCAGTGCCATCCTGTGGAACCTACTCGCCTACACTCACAGCCTCAAGGTCATCTACCGCCAAGAGCCCCTGAAGTTCTCCGACATCTCCTTCTTGCGCGAAGCCTCGATTATGGCCCGTCGCTACTCCCTCAACCTCGACGTGGAGAAGATTCTCATGGTCGTCGCCCTCGTGGCCCTTCTCGTCGTCCTCTCCATTCCCCTCACCGTGGGCAGTCGCCCCGCCCCAGTTCTCGGGCGTCTCGTTGGGAGTCTTCTCACCTTCTTCCTCCTCGTCGCCGTCACGGCAAATGTGTTGATGGACAGTGGACGCTACATGGCCCTCGGCACCGATAGCGGCCTCAACATCTGGCAAGAGCTCAACGGCTTCGAGTCCAAGGGATTTAGCTATCCCCTCTTCTACACCCTCCGCGGCCTCGGCGGCTACCGCTACCGGGACTACGACGAGCAAAACGCCAAAGAGCTGGCGAAGACCTTCGTGGACAAACCCATCCCCGAGGGGAAGAAAGTCAACATCGTTGCCATCATGCTCGAGAGTTTCAAGGACTTCAAGAAATATGAAAATCCGAAACTCGTCTTCAACCGCAACCCCTACACCTTCTGGTACGAGCTGGCCAACGACGGCATTCACGGCACCTTGGCGGTCAACACCTTCGGCGGCGGCACCATCACCACCGAGAGCTGCTTCTGGTCCGGGTATCGCACGAACCCCCTCTACAACCGCCCCCGCCACACCTACGTCAGCTACTTAAAGAGCCAAGGCTACCACACCGAAGCCTTCCACCCCTCCGACGGCCTCTTCAACAATCGGCACAACATCTACCCCAACGTCGGCTTCGACAACTACTTCTACTCCCAAAACTACTTCTCCAAGATTCTCCACGCCGGCGTCTTGCCCGACAAGGAATTCTTCCCCCTGCTCATGGAGCGGTTTAAGGAAGAGACGAAGAAGGACGAGCCCTACTTCTCCTGGTCCATCACCTACCAGGGCCACGGTCCCTACCCAGACAGCTACATCGAGCGAGAAATCGAGTACGTCCCCTTCCAAGAGGGGTACGACCGCGCCGAGTGGTTCGCCTTTAACAACTACCTCGGAAGCGTCGCCGATACCTCGGAGCAGCTGAGAACCGTCGTCGACACATTGCGAGATGCCGAGCCCACCATCCTCATCCTCTTCGGAGACCACTCCCCGAGTATGGGAGATAACGCCGTAGGCATGACCATGACCGGCATCCCCGCCGACCTCTCCACCATCGAAGGCTCCATCAACACCTACGAAACCCCCTACATCATCTGGGCCAACCCCGCCGCCCGCGCCCTCTATGGCAAAGACTTCAAAGGCGAAGGTCCCACCATCGACCCGAACCTTCTCATGACCGAAGTCTTCCACCAACTCGGCTGGGAGGGAAGTGCCACCAACGCCTCGAACAACGCCTTGATGGAACACCTCACCGTGACTAAACCCTTCCTCTACCGCGAGGACGGCAACTGGAAGAAAGACCTCTCCGACACCTACACCAAACTTTTTAAGGACTACCAAGACTTCCAATATTATAGAAGTAACCAAGTGCGCGAAGACCCCTCGAAATGAGGGGCCTTTTTAGTAGAGGGAGAGAATGCTCACCCCGTCGTTAATCCGCCGTAGACGCTCCTCATTTGTCCTCCCCACGAGAGAACTCACCCGGGCGCAGAGAAAATCAAAGAGGAAAAATGCCGCGGCGTAGGAGTTGTAGAAGGTTTCGCTGCGCACATCGACAAAGAGAATCT
The DNA here is from genome assembly GCA_023442775.1 of Bacillota bacterium. GTDB lineage: Bacteria > Bacillota > Clostridia > Tissierellales > Peptoniphilaceae > JAEZXH01. The sequence continues at coordinate 18,528 of JAEZXH010000021.1, read as the reverse complement.
CATCGGCAATCTCCGCCGAGGGACACCGGCGACTCTCAGTCATGAGAATGACTGTCATGCCTATGGATTTTGCCATGGACGCAAGGGCCTGATCCAGGGCAGAGTACCGAGAAAAGGAAAGGAGGAGAAAGACATCGCCCTCCTTTGCCCCACCCAGTGCATCGAAGGGCATCTCCGCCGTTGCGGAAAGGGGATAGACGTCCGAGAGGCAATGGGAGAGGATGAGGCTAACGTAGTTCATAATCCCTGCTCGGCTTCGTGATCCATAGAGATATACGCGTCGCGCCTGGGCGAGAGTCTGTGCCACGCCTTCAATGGTAAAGAGGTCGTTTCGCTCTTCAATAGATTGGAGGTTGGCATTGTGAATGTGAAGATGCTGGGCATAGGCACGGTCCACATCTGAGTCCTGTTTCACTTGTCCCAGTCGCTCCAAGGGGACCTCGAGGTCAGGGGAGAGACTCGTGGAGAGGAGGACCTCTTTTTGAAGTTCTGCTTTGAAGTGAGAGTACCCGTCAAAGCCCAAGGTGCGCGTAAAACGAATAATAGAGGCGTTAGAGACTTCCAGGGAGTTTGAGATTTCCGTGGATGTCATAAGGCTTGCCCGTACAGGGTCCTTCAAGATAAAGGAGGCGATGCGTTCCTCTGTGGGGGTGAAGGACTGGTCGTGAAGTGTTGCGAGAATGGAAGACATAGAACTCCTTGTACAAAATTCTTCAATATGAAAAATCTAACGAGAAAATTCTTCAGAAAACCTTGTCAACAGAGAAAATCTGTGGTTACATAGGAGTATGAAGAACTTTCTTCAATTGTACCAAAAGTGAAGATAAATGTCACAAGGAGGAACAGCCATGAAATGGTCGTGGACAGGAAAAGAACTCGAAGACATTAGAAAACGTTTCGTCTATGTCGAGGAAGATCCAGATTATGGAAAAAGACTCTTCTTCGACAATTCAGGCGGTTCTCTTCGCCTTCGGGAAGCAGAAGAGGCGAGGAGTCGCTGGGATCTTCTTCCCGATTGTCCCGAACGCTACCATGAGCGAGCTCAAGTGATGAACGCCATGATGGACGCCTGCCACGACGATCTGCTCCACAGCGTCTTTGGGGCAAAAGAGGGAAGTCTTATGACGGAATTGACAGCGTCCCAGACTTTTTTCCAAATCATGCACGTCGCCCTTGAAAATCTTCCGGGGAAAAATGTGGTCACCTCAAACGTGGAACACCCCTCCGCCTATGATGCGGCGAAACTCTATTGTGAAAAATTAGGACTCGAGCTTCGCGTTGCAAGGGCCAATCCGAAGACGGGATTCGTGGAACCCGAGGAAGTGGCACGTCTCGTCGATGAAGATACAATTCTTGTGGGCGTCATCGCCGCCTCAAACATCTCGGGAAACATCATGGACCTTAGAGGCATTGGAGAGGCGATTCGCAAGAAGAACCCCGAGGTCTATTTCTTCTCTGATGCGGTACAGCACATGCCCCATGGCGTAGTGGACGTTGAAGGTTGCGGCATTGACTTCATGAACTTCGCCCCTTACAAATTCTTTGCCTCTCGCGGGATTGGCATCGGCTACATCTCCCCTCGATTGGCCAGCCTTTGTCACCACAAACTCGAGGCCAAGGCCGTGAATGAGTGGGAATTGGGAAGTCCCGCCCCTGGAGTTTTCGCCTCGGTCCAAGCGGTCATTGACTACGTCGTCGAATTGGGAGGAGAGGCTCCCACGAGAAGAGAGAGTTATCTTCGGGGGATGGAGGCCATTGCCGCCCAAGAGCGCGCCCTTCTGGAACTTCTCCTCGAGGGGACCGAGGAGGTGAAGGGACTTCGTCATCGCCCCTATGTACACGTCTATGTCGATGGGGAGGATCTCACCCTGCGCGATCTCATCGTCGCCATGGGCATTGAAGGACGCCGTCCCGAGGAACTGACAAAGGCCTATGCCCGTCATGGAGTCACCGTCTACGAACGGGTCAACTCGTCCCTCTATTCCAAGAGAATTCTCGAGGCGATGAATCTCGAGGGGGCCGTACGGGTGTCGCCTCTTCACTGTCACACTCCCGAGGAAATCTTGCGCTTTTTGGATATCACCGAAGAAATCTGGAAGGAAGGTGAAGTGTGATGAAACGCATCGGCTTAGGGACCCGTGTCTTCATTGGTTTCGTCCTTGGCATTGTTCTCGGGCTCATCCTTGGAGAGAAGGCCATCGCCCTAAAACTTCCCGGAGACATCTTCTTGCGCCTCATTAAGATGATTGTTGTCCCCCTCATCTTCTGTTCCATCTCCGTCGGTGTCGCCGGGATGGGCGATGTGAAACGTCTGCGCCGCATCGGACTAAAGATCTTGCTCTATTACGCCGTGACCACTGCCCTGGCGGGATGTTTGGGACTTCTCGTCGCCCACCTCATTCATCCAGGAGACGGTGTCGTTCTCTCCCAGGGGGCCTCGGCCTACGAAGCTGCCGAATTGCCCACCTTCTCCCAAACCATCCTCGAACTCTTTCCCGATAACCTCTTTGACGCCATGGTGAAGGCCAACCTCATGCAAGTCATCGTCTTCGCTATTTTCTTGGGCAGTGCCATCGTCTCCTTAGGCGAAGCCGCCCGCCCAGTCTTCGACGTGCTTCAGAGTGCTTCGGAGATTATGACGAAAATTACGCAAATCGTTATGGAACTGTCCCCCATCGGCGTCTTGTGTCTCATGGCGGCGACAATTGGAGAATATGGACTCAAGATCTTTGGGCCACTGGGAAAATTCATCCTCACCGACTACGCAGGGCTTCTTCTCGTCCTTCTCATCCTCTATATTCCCATGCTCCTTGGGATTGCGCGGATGCCCCTCTCCACCTTCTTCCGCCACATTGGAAAACTCTGGGTGGTCACCGCCTCGACGACCTCCTCCTCGGGGAGCCTTCCCGTGACCATGCGCCTTACGACGGAAGAATTTGGGGTCGATGAAGACATTGCCGGTTTCACCCTTCCCCTTGGCGCAACGATGAACATGAACGGGGCCGTCGTCTACTATTCCGCCGCCGTCATCTTCGTCTCTCAGATCTATGGCGCGGAACTCTCCCTAGCCCAGCAACTGATGATTATCTTGACCACCACCTTGGTCTCGGTAGGAAGCCCTGGGATTCCGGGAGGAGGGATCGTCATGACCATTATGCTCTTGACAAATCTCGGGCTTCCCATGGAAATCGTCGGAATGATTGCAGGAATCTACCGCATCATCGACATGGGACACACCACCATGAACGTCACCGGCGACGTCGTCAGCACCCTGTGTATTCAACGAACCGAACGAAGAGAAATCGCCTCCTAATGGGCGGTTTTTCTCTGGGAAACAAACTCTCTTTCACAATCTTCTCGTAATATTTATTCCTGTTTAGTTTTTCGTAAAAGGGGTAAATAGTCAGAAGACAACCAACGAATGAAATGAAGAGGTGACAAGATGGCACAAGATTATTTAGAACCAGTCCAGGAAATGGACAACGAACACCGCGAGTACATTCGCGCCCTGTCGAGCCTTCGCGAAGAGATTGAAGCCGTTGACTGGTACACCCAACGGGTGGCCGTGGCGACGGATCCCGAACTCAAAGCCATTATGCACCACAACGCCATCGAAGAGATGGAACACGCCGTGATGACTCTTGAATGGCTGCGTCGCAACATGGAGGGTTGGGATGAGCAAATGCGCACCTACCTCTTTACCGAAGGGTCCATTCTCGAAGTGGAAGAGAATGCCGGCGATGAAGAAGGCGCGGGCAGCGGAGATCTTGGCATCGGCCAACTCTAAGGAGGGATACCCATGGATATTTTGAAACGTGACATGGCGCCGATTTCTACGGCAGCCTGGGACGAAATTGACGAAACCGCAAAGGACGTCCTCTTAAACACTTTGACCGCCCGTCGTGCATTGACGGTAAACGGCCCCAAGGGCTGGGACTACAACGCCGTTCCCGTGGGACGTCTTGAAGTCATCGACGAAAAGAAAGATGGCGTCTGCACCGGCACCTACCAAATCCAAAAGCTCGTAGAAGCGCGTAGAAGCTTCACTCTGAACAAGTGGGAGCTGGACAACATCGAGCGCGGCGCGAAGGACATCGACCTCTCTCCCCTCGAAGACGCGGTGAAGGAACTCGCCCTCTTTGAAGAAAACGCCATCTACAACGGCTACAAGAAGGGCGCTATTGAAGGACTCTTTGAAGCGGCAGAGCACAAGATGAAGCTCGGCAAGGACGAAAAGAGCCTCCTCTCCGCTGTCTCCCAAGGGGTCCAAGCCCTGCGTGAATCCTTCGCCGACGGCCCCTATGACCTCGTGGTGAGCCCCGAGCTCTACACCCGTCTGACCAACCTCTATGAAGGATACTTCCTCGCCGACGCGGTGAAGAAGCTCATCGGCGGCGAAATCTTCAGAAGCGAAGCCATCACCGGCGCACTCCTCTTCCCCCACAAGGATGAAGACATCGAGTTCACCGTGGGTCAAGACTTCGCCGTGGGCTACGAAAGCGACGACGCAAAGACCGTGACCCTCTTTGTCACCGAGAGCATGACCCTGCGCGTCCTCGACCCCGCAAAGGTCGTTTCCTTGAAATAAATCCTAATGTTCGTCGTGAAATCGACGAGAGAAAAGTCGTTGGAGAGTTCTCTGACGACTTTTTTTTGGGACAAAGGAATCCTTGACCTTTTTCCAAGGCAGAATGATTCTAAGGGAAGAAAGGATTTGACTTCAAAGATACAAAGGGGAGGAGACAATGAAAAAAATATTTTCCTGTTGGATTTTGGTGCTTTTTTGTATTGGATGCGGGCCACGACTTTCTGTAGCGGAAAAAGGGAAGATCCAAGATCAAGACACTTGGGTGTATGTGAAGGGAAAACTTCTCGAGGAAGGGGATCTTCGTATCTGGGAGGATCGATCCTACCTTCCTCTTGCGTGTCTTGAGAAAAATTTGGGTGAGGATTTCTCTGCCGAAAGACATGGGGAAGAGATCACTCTGAAAGATCAGGCAAGGAATGTGCAGATGAGAGTGGGGCAAACATGGGTTGAGATCAATGGGAAGAAAAAAGAGATCAGCGCTGCCCCACGCAAAGAGGGGGAGGTGATATTCATTCCGATACGCGCCTTTGCAGAGACCTTTGAGATGGAGATTCACTGGGATCAGGAAAACAGGGTCATCCTCCTCTCTCGATATGGAGGACAGAAGAGTACGGAAGGAGACCAGGTGCAGTTTCATCTTAAAAACCGTCGATGGACCATTCGGATGAGTCCAGGACTGCAAGAGCGTATCCTCTGTGAGGAAGGAAAGGACAATGTCACATTCTACGATCAGTACAACCGTACACGAGCAGAGGACGGAAGTTCTGGTGCTCTTCTCTATCTCGTTCAAGGGAAGAGCCCATCTACAATCATCGCCCCGGGAATCCTTCTCGACCATCACGAGGGGACGTATACGGAAGCAGTTTTTGAAAGTGGTGTGGAATATTCTCAGGCATCGAAAGAGTTTTTTGAACAATATAAAAAGAGCCGGGATCTGCTCGTGGAGGCGCTTAAAACCTTTGAATGGAAAGAAGATGGACAATCATCTTAAGGGTGTGATGGGAAGAGAGCAACAAAAAAAAGCATGCCCGTCGCGAAGAAGCGTGCATGCTTAATTTCTTTGGTGAACCTGAGAGGACTCGAACCCCCGCATCAGCCTCCGGAGGGCTGCGCTCTATCCAACTGAGCTACAGGTTCATACCGGAAAAGATTATACCACATTTTCCCAACGAGGAAAAGACGCCCCGAAAAAGGAGCGTCTTTTTTCTCATCAGGTTGCAGAGGCTTCGGCGATGGCGTCGATGCTCTCCTTCATGGCGGCGTCGAATTCTTCGTCGCTCATGGAGACGTTGAGGCCTTCGGAGAGGGCGCGGGAGAAGCTGGCGATGACACCGTGGTTCTCGGAAAGTTTCACGCAGGAGTCGGCGCGGTTGTAGCCGCCGGAGAGGGCGACGACACGAAGGACTTTCTCGTGCTCGACGAGGGGAAGATAGCGATCGGCCATGGTGGGGATGGTGAGCTTGAGCATGACTTGTTGCCCTTCGGGGAGTTTTTCAAGCTCTGCTTCAATGGCTTCCAAGAGGTCGCGTTCGATGCGGTCCTTTTCCTTGGCGTAGATGTCCACTTCCGGCTCGACGATGGGCATGAGGCCGCCGGCGAGGATGGTCTTTGCAAAGTCAAACTGTTGGGCGACGACGCGGGTGATGGCGTCCTTGTCGGCGTCGTGGATGACTGAGCGCATCTTCGTGCCGAAAATCCCTTGTTCCACACCCCATTTGACGATTTCTTCCAGGTTGTCGATGGGCTTCATGAGTTGGACGCCGTCTTCTTCGTCGGCGAGGCCCTTGTCCACCTTCAAGAAGGGGACGACCCGTTGGTTTTCCCAGAGGAATTTTGCCGTGGGCTTTCCGTCGATCTCCGAGGCGACGGTGCGCTCAAAGAGGATGGCGCCGATGACTTTTCCCGAGGAGAAGGCGGGGGATTTGATCATGCGGCTGCGCATCTCGTGGATGCGGTCAAACATTTCGGTCTCGTTGGTGTAGGCATCTTCCAAGACGCCGTAGAGGGCGAGGGCCTTCGGGGTGGAGCCGCCGCTTTGGTCCAGGGCGGCGATAAAGCCCTTTTGGTCGCGGATTTGTGCGTACATCTCTTGATTCATAGTCTCCTCCAATCCGTGTGGGGTTTTTTGTCATTGTATCATAGCCGGGGCGGTTTCGGGGAGATTTGACAAACATCGAGTTAGATGTAATAATAGAGAAAGAACAGGAGGCCACACCATGAGCCAAGAAAAAGATCTGCATCTCTTCATCGGTCTTAGTCGGACGGTGCTTCATCTACACCGCCTCTGCGACGAGTTGTTTTACGCCTACAACATCACCAGGACCCAATTCGGGGTGATGGAAGCAATCTACCACAAGGGACCCCTGCGCCAGTGCGACGTCCGGGAGCTCATCTTGACGACGCCGGGAAATCTTCCCGTGGTGGTGAAAAACCTTGTGCGAGATGGCCTTGTGAAGACGGTGGTGGACGAGAAGGATCGTCGAAGTCGCTGGCTCCATCTCACGAAGAAGGGAATGAGTCTCATGGACGAGGTCTTTCCCAAGAATGCGGCGCTTCTCGAAGAGGCGCTCTCGGTGTGGTCGGAAGAGGAGAAGGAGGAGCTTCGAGCCCTTCTTCGCGCCTTCCGCAATCGGACTCAAGAAGGAAAGGAGACCCTATGAAATTTCACGAACTCTTACAAAAACGTCGTTCCCACTATGCGCTCACGGGAGAGGTGAGTCTCTCCAACGAAGAGCTCGAGGCCCTTCTCGGCGAGGTTCTCGAGGCGACGCCGAGTGCTTTTAATGTCCAGAGTGCCCGGGTCCTTCTCCTCCTCGACGAGGCGAGTAAGTCCTTCTGGGACGAGGTGAATGCCACCTTCGACAACTCCATTGACGAGGCGAAGTTCAAGGGGTTTTACGACGCCAAGGGGACGGTGCTCTTCTTCATCGACCACAAGGGAGTCCAAGAGCTCCAAGAGTCCTTCCCCGCCTATGCGGAGAACTTCCCTCGCTGGGCCCATCACGAAAACGCCATGGTCCAGGAGAACACCTGGGTCGCCCTTCGCCAAGAGGAGATTGGAGCAAGTCTTCAGCACTACAATCCCGTCATCGATGGCTGGGTGAAGGAGCGCTATGGCCTTCCCGAGAGCTATGAGCTCGTGGCCCAAATGCCCTTTGGGGGCATCGTCGCCGAACCCGAGGCCAAGGAAAAACTCGAAAAGAGTGAGCGCGTCCGCGTGGTGACGAAATAAGGAACGAAAAAACCGCCCTTCGGGGCGGCTTTTTTATGGGAGGCGGGAGGCGATTTTTTCCATGTGGGCGAGGACGATGGTATCGGTGAGGTCTTCCCCGTAGCGATTGGGAAGATCCTTCGCCTCGAGGATGAGTTCCTCTAAGGTTTCGTCCTCGTTCTCGGCGAGGTAGGCTTGTGCGGATTTTACTAGGGCGCCGAGGCGTTTGTAGGCCTGGACCATCTTGTGCTCCTCGGCGATGTGGCCCATGAGATCACAAAAGCGCCAACGCGCCGTGGTCTCGGTGAGGACCGCCTTGTGGGGGAAGGTGAATCCCTTCTCCTTCATCTCGGCGAGGACGCGGTAGAGGGCGTCTCTCTCGGTGTAGGCGAAGAGGAGAAAATCTCCCTCGGGTTCGGGGAGGCCCTCTTGAATCACGGGGTGCTCTACGGTTTGGCCCAAGAGTTCCGCCAGTGCCAAGTGAATCTCCGTGTCGTCGACGTGGCGGAGGATGAAGTCGGCGCCGGCGATTTCCGTGAGGGCAGAGAGGGCCTCGGGGCTTAAGTGATAGGTGAGGATGCTGGGATACATAGGGCCTCCTAGATGAAGAGTGTTTGCAGTTCTAAGAATTCTTCAAAGCCGTGGACGCTTCCCTCTCGTCCGTAGCCGGAAGACTTCATGCCTCCGAAGGGGGCGTTTTGGGTGAAGGGGTGGTCGTTGATCTGGACCTGTCCCGTGCGGATGGCGAGGGCGACCTCCTTCGCGGTGTTCTCGTCGCCGAAGACCATCCCCGAGAGGCCGTAGATGGAGTCGTTGGCAAGGGTGATGGCCTCTTCCACCGTGTCGTAGTAGAGGACAGAGAGGACGGGGCCAAAGATCTCCTCTTGGGCGATGCGGGCCTTTGGTTCCACGTCGGTGAAGATGACCGGGCCCTGGTAGTAGCCTTCTGCGGCGATGGGCTCGGACTCGTAGAGCAGCGTCGCTTCTTCCTTTCCAAGGGCGATGTAGTCTCTCACCTTCTCGAATTGGGAGAGGGATTGGAGGGGTCCTACATCCGTGGCTGGGTCCATGGGATCGCCAAAGACATAGCCTTTTGTGAGACTCACGAGGAGATCCTCGATCTCCTCTTTTTCTCGACGAGGGGCGATGAGGCGGGTCTTGGCGGAACAGGTCTGCCCGGTGTTGAGGTAGACGGTGTCGAGGACGGCCTTCAAGGCCTTCTCCTTCTCGTCGTAGTTCGGGAGGAGGACGGCGGCAGATTTTCCGCCGAGTTCCAGGGCGGTGCGCTTGATGGTGGAGAGGGCGAGGCGCGCCACTTCACGGCCTCCCGAGGTGGAACCGGTAAAGGAGATCATGGCCACGTCCTCGTGTTCGGCGAGGGCGTTTCCCACTTGGCTGCCGCGTCCAGGGAGGAGTTGGAAGACGCCGGCGGGAAGCTTCGCCGCCTCTGCGGCGCGGACGAAGGCGTAGGCGGTGAGGGGCGTCCGTTGGGAGGGCTTGAGGACCACGGTGCAGCCGGCGAGGAGGGCGGGAATGACCTTCTTCACAATCTGGCCGAAGGGGTAGTTCCACGGGGTCAGGGCCCCGACGACGCCGACGGGTTTCTTGTGGACCTCAAAGCCTTCGTGGTGCTCTACGTAGGGATAGTCTTCGGCGATGGAAAGATAGTCGTCGATGTTGTCGAGGTAGGTTCTCGTGTGACGGGTGCGGGCGAAGGAGAGAGGGGCACCGAGTTCCGTGGCGATGGTCTTTGCGATGGTTTCCTCTTCCTCTCGGAGGTGATGGGCCATGGCGCGGACATAGGCGAGGCGTTCTTTTGGCTCTGTGGTGCTCCAGGAGGCGAGGGCCTTCTTCGCCCCGGCGACGGCCCGGTCCACGTCTTCCTTGTGGGCGGCGCTCACCGTGGCGATCTCCTCTCCCGTGGCGGGATTTTCCACATGGAGCACGTCTTTCGAGGCGCTTTCGACAAACGAGCCATTGATGTAGAGGTTGTAGTGCATCTTTTCTCCTTTCTCTTCCAACAACAGTATCCTTCTTATACCCCTTTTCCCCGAGAGGCCAACACCTGTGCTAAAATAGGGAAAAAAGGAGGAGACTATGGAATTTCAGATTGGTCAGAGTTTTACCTATCGTAGAACCTTTACGAAAGAAGACGTCAAGGACTTTATTGCCCTCTCCCACTACACGGGCCGCCACCATGAGGTGGAAAACGAAGAGGGGGAAGTGATGATTCAAGGCCTCTTGACGGCGACCCTTCCCACCCACCTCGGCGGGGAGTACAACCTCTTGGTCTACCGGATGGAGTACAATCTCCTGCGCCCGGTGTACACGGGAGATGACGTCTCCTGTGCCATTACCGTGGCGGATAAGAAGGAGAAGAAGAATAAGACCCACCTGGACCTCACCTTCGTGACGACGAACCAGCGCGGGGAGGAGGTCCTCACCGGGCTTCTAAAAGCGGTGGTCCTCCACTTCGAGGAGGAGGCATGAAGGTCGTCGGTGTCATCAGCGGCAAGGGAGGCGTGGGGAAGAGCCTCGTGACGAGTCTTCTCGCCGTGGAGGGGGCGCGCCGTGGCCTCTCCACCGGAATTCTCGACGCAGATCTTACCGGGGCGTCGATTCCCGCCTGTTTTGGTCTCACCGATCCCCTCACCCAAGTCGATGGAAAGATTCGCCCGCGCCGGACGAAGGAGCTCGGCATCGGCGTGGTGTCGGTGAACCTCGTCTTGGAGGATCCTTCCGAGGCGGTGCTCTGGAAGGGGCCCATGCTTCAGGCGGCGGTGGGTCAATTCTTTTCCGAGACGGACTGGGAGGGGACGGACCTTCTCTTCGTCGACTTGCCCCCGGGGACGGGAGACGTGGCGATGGCGGTGATCAACCAGCTCCACCCCGCAGGTTTTGTCCTCGTCACCACGCCCCAGGAGCTCGTGGAGATGGTGATGAAAAAGGCGGTGAGCCTTGCCAGGGCGCAAGAGGTGCCCCTCTTGGGCCTCGTGGAGAATATGAGTCATCTCGCCTGTGACGACTGTGGGCACCCGATGGAAATCTTTGGGCCCTCTCGTGTGAAGGAACTCGGGGAGGAGCTCGGCGTCGACGTGACGGCGAAGATTCCCTTGGATCCCGAGGTGCGCCGCCTCATCGACGAGGGACGCGCCGAGGAGATTGACACCTCGGGCCTCTCCCAGTTTTTCGACGGACTCTTGCGCCAGGTGCTCTAGGAGGAATGATGAAGACACGTCTTGGTTGTATTGGTTTTGGACAGATGGGCGGGGCGATTTTGAAGGGCCTCGTCTCGGCGGGAGTCTTTCGCCCCGAGGAGATTCTCGTCGGGGTCCACAGTGAGACGACGAAGAAGCGGGCGGAAGAGCTTGGCTATGTGGCGCGGTCCAATGGGGAGGTGGCTCGGGAGGCGGAGGTCCTTCTTCTCGCCGTCAAGCCCTACCAGGTGAAGGAGGTCCTCGCCGAGATTTCCCAGGAGCTTGCAAACACCTTGGTCATCTCCGTCGCCGCGGGGATTTCCGGGAAGGACTTGGAGGAGCTTCTCCCCGAGGACGTTCACGGGATTTCTACCATGCCCAACATCCCCATGGAAGTGGGGCGAGGCATCCTCATCTGCGACCCAGATTCTCAGGCGACGGAAGAGGAGTGGGGGTTGCTTCTCGAGATCTTTTCGCCGATTGCTTCGGTCCTCTCCTTGGAGGAGAAGTCTCGAGGCGCCGCGGGAGTCCTCACGGGATGCGGCCCCGCCTTTGTGGGCCTCTTCGTCGAAGCCCTCGCCGACGCGGCGGTGAAGTATGGAGTGCCGCGGAGAGACGCCCTCCTCTTGGCGGCGAAGATGGTGGAGGGTTCTGCGGCTCTCATCGCCGAGGGAACCCACCCCGCCCTCCTAAAGGATGCGGTCTGTTCTCCCGGGGGGACGACGATTCGCGGCGTCGAGGCCCTGGAGCAGGGAGGACTGCGGGCTTCAGTCTACGATGCCTTTTTTGCCATCTTGGAAAGGAGCTCTCGTTGAGGGCTCTTTTTTTGTGGGAGAGTGAGGGGAAAAATTAGGGAAAACTTTTTGCGGTTCGGGGTTGTATTTTATCCTTTAGCATGATACTATAAGACAAATTTTAGAGAAAGGAGTCACACTGATGGATTGTTTCAACCGGGCGAAAGCCCTCCAAGAGGAGATCGTCGCCCATCGTCGTGCGCTGCACCAGATTCCAGAATTGCAGCTCGAACTGCCAAAGACCGTGGCCTATCTGCGCCGCGCCTTGGAGGAGTGTGAAATCTCTTACGAACTCCTCGTCGATGGCAATGCCATTGTCGCCACGGTGGGGACGGGACAGTCTCCCTGTATCGCCATCCGTGCGGACATGGACGCGCTGCCCATTGAAGAAGAGACGGGGCTTCCTTTCTCTTCTCTGCACAAGGGATGTATGCACGCCTGTGGTCACGATGGCCACGCCGCCATGGCCCTTGTGGCGGCAAAGATTTTGAAGGAAAGGGAGAAGGAGCTTGAGGGGACGGTGAAGATTTTCTTCCAACCCGGCGAGGAGATTCCCGGCGGGGCCTATCCCATGATTCAAGAGGGATGTATGGAAAACCCAAAGGTGGAGGCGATTGTCGGCCTGCACGAAGGGGGGATTCTTACAGGAGTGCCCTGTGGGAGCATCGGGATTCGCGCAGGGTCCATGTTTGCCTCCATGGACCGGTTCTCCATTGAAGTCTTCGGCAAAGGGGGCCACGGCGCCCAGCCCCACCAAGGGGTGGACCCGATTCAGATTCTCTCGGAGATCAACATGGGCCTTCAAAAGATCATCAGCCGAGAACTCCCTCCGACGACGCCGGGGCTCATCTCCGTCTGCCAGATTCACGGCGGCACCACCCAAAACATCATCCCCGACTCGGTTTGGGAAGAGGGGACGGCACGGGCCCTCTCTCGGGAGGCCCAAGACCTCATCGAGACCCGGGTGAAGGAGATTAGTGAGGGCATCGCCAAGGCCTACCGCGGTCGTGCCGAGGTGAACTACGAGCGGTTCTATCCCGTCCTCATCAACGACGAGGACTTCACCGCCTTCTTTGAAGACATTGCGGTGGAGGCCCTCGGCCGAGACAAGGTGGTGCGCCTCTTGGAGCCCACCATGGGAGGAGAGGACATGGCCTTCTTCCTCCAAGAAGTCCCCGGCACCTATTTTCTCCTCTCCAATGCCAAGGTTCACGAGGACGGCACCGTCTATCCCCACCACAACAGCCGCTTCGACGTGGATGAAGACCAGTTCTACAAGGGGACGGGGCTTCTCGCCGAGACCTGCTGGCGGTATCTGAAGGGAGGCACACAATGAAACACCTTCGTCTTCACCTCTTGGCCTTTGCCATCGTCATCATCTCCGAACTCATTGGGAAACACACCTTCGACGTGGGCATCGGCACCATTGTCCTACTGCCCATGCTCTTCGCCCTCATCCTCGGGGTCCTCATCACGACGAAAATCCTTCCCCTCGCCAAGGAAAAGGAGATGAAACAGGCGGGTCGCCTCATTACCGTGACCCTCATGCTTCTCATGGCCAAGTACGGCACCCTCATCGGCCCCACCATCGACGTGGTCCTAAAGTCCTCGCCGGCTCTCATCTTGCAGGAGCTCGGAAACGTGGGGACGGTGCTCTTAGGGGTGCCCCTTGGGATGGCCTTGGGCCTTGGACGAGAAGTGGTCGGTGGCGCCCACTCCATCTCCCGGGAGGCCAATGTCGCCCTCGTCAGCGAACGCTACGGCCTCGATTCGTTGGAGGGCCAAGGGGTCCTCGGGGTCTACATCGTGGGGACGGTCTTTGGAACCATCTTTATGGGTCTCTTCGCCAGCATCCTCGCCAGTGCGACCCCTCTCCACCCCTATGCCCTCGCCATGGCCTCCGGGGTGGGCTCGGCGAGTATGATGACCGCCTCTGTCGGGGCACTGACGGAAATCTATCCGGCGATGGCCAAGGAGATTGGCGCCTTTGGAGCGGCGTCGAACATGCTCTCGGGCCTCGATGGGCTCTACATGTCCGTATTCTTGTCCCTGCCCTTGGCGGAGTGGATGTATCGCCGCCTCGCTGGGAAGCGCTACGAACGCCCCGCCTATGTGACGCGAAAGGAGGAGGACGATGAAATTTAAGGAGCAGATGGAAGTCCTCGCCATCACGGCGTTTATGTCCGTCATCGCCAACTGGATTGGCCCTGGCATCAGTCCCTTAAAGGGCATCCCCGGCGTCCTCGTCCTCGCGGGAATCTGCATCGCGGGGCTTGGCCTTGGGCGCATCATGCCGGGAAAGATCCCCTCGGTGGCCTACATCGTCACCCTCGGGACGATTCTCACCATCCCCGGTGTCCCCGGCTCCGCCTTCATCGCCGAGCAGACTCAAAACGTGGACTTCACCACCCTCTGTACCCCAATTCTCGCCTATTCGGGAATCTACACCGGGTCGAACCTGGAACAACTGAAAAAGACGGGGCCGCGGATTTTCATCCTCGCCGTCTTCGTCATGGTGGGGACCTATGTGGGAAGTGCATTGATTGCACAAGTGATCCTCTCAGCACTTGGACAAATTTAACCCCTTCGTCTTCCAATCTCTTTGGAAGAGGGAGAGATTGACACGGAAAAACCCAAAATGCCGTGATCAGGAGTGACCCCTGATCACGGCATTTTTTCTTTGAGAGAAAGGACGAAAATAGCGAAGAGAAGAGGGATTTCTCTTGGCATGCACCCGCGACGAGAGAGAAAGATCAATCCACAGGACAAGCACCTCGTCGCCAAATCCCATAAGATGAAAGGGCAAGATGAATGCCTTCACAGAAGAAGGCGATGGAGGACAACCACCGGGAGGTGAGCGACATAGGGAAAATGATCTATGGCTACATTCGGGTGAGTAGCAAAGAACAAAATGAACAGCGGCAACGGATCGCATTGCAGGAGTGCTGCGTCCCTGAAAAGAACATTTACATCGACAAACAATCCGGAAAAGATTTCAATCGTCCCCAGTACAAGCGTCTCTTGAAGAAGATGAAAAAAGACGATTTGCTCTACATCAAAAGCATTGATCGTCTAGGACGAAATTATGGAGAAATTTTAGAACAGTGGCGCATTCTCACCAAAGAGAAAGGAATCGACATCGTCGTGTTAAACATGCCCCTCTTGGACACGCGACGAGGCAAGGATTTAATGGGGACGTTTCTAAGTGATATTGTCCTGCAAGTCCTATCCTTTGTGGCAGAGAAGGAACGTACCGACATTCGCCAGCGCCAAGCAGAAGGCATTGCCGCTGCAAAGGCGAGAGGCGTTCGTTTTGGACGACCACCACAACCATTGCCCCCGGAGTTTCACCATGCATACCAACGATGGAAGGCCGGGGAAATGACAGGCACAGATGCGGCAAAGGCATGTGGGATGGCCCTGTCGACATTTCGCTACCGGGCAAAGAACTATGAAACAACATGATGGAACGAACCGATTTTGCGAAAAGGTGTACCTTCTTGTGAAATCGGTATTTTTATAAACATTTTCATTTTACCATGAATTTGCGTGAATCTCTAGGGCACAGGAGAAGTAAAGGATTGAAACACAAGGATAGAACACTCTGATATTGTGCGACGAAAAAGTACACTTTTTCGCAAAAAATACCGTGCCTTCTGATCAAAGGAGGCTCGGAGATGATCGCAAAAGAAGTGAAAACCAAGGAGAAATCCACTACCCATAGAGATCCATCCCCCTTCGATGGTGTACACATTGTCGAAGATCACACCGCGAGATGCATCAAAATCTGCGACATCGGGGACGTGTGTGAGGGAGTGAAGGAGGGAATTAAATGGCGGCAATCAATGATCTATTGAGTCAGGTTCAAGATGCAGAACTGCGCACTCGTTTACAAGCTGAGATTGATCGCCTAACTAAGCAGAAAAAGTTCGGCTTGGTCTATGAGGAGCATCTTCCTGAGTGCTCACCGCTTTTCGATGTGCCGATTCGTGTAGGCGGGACTGTGGCATTGAAGGATAAGAAGATCAATACGATCTACATCGTCGACGAAATCAATGGCAGTGAAGCGCTGTGTCACAACAAAGAAGATCTCGACGATAAGCAGATATTTGCTACCGATGAGCTAGTTACGGTGGCAGAATTTGGCGAGCCCATTTATCCGTATCTCAAGCCTATTGACACCGTCTGCAATGCCCCGGATCTCGATCTTTGGCACACGCTGATCGAGGCCGATAACTTCCATGCCCTGCAGCTTCTTGAGTATTTATATGCAGGCAAAGTCGATGCTATATATATCGATCCGCCCTACAACACGGGGGCCCGGGACTGGAAATATAATAATGATTACGTAGACTCTTCCGACGCTTACCGACATTCCAAATGGCTCTCCATGATGGAAAAACGTCTTCGTCTAGCTAAGAAGCTACTCAATCCGCAGGACAGCGTCCTTATCGTCACCATCGATGAAAAAGAATACCTGCACCTCGGCTGTTTACTGGAAGACCTGTTTCCCGAGGCAAGAATGCAAATGGTGAGTAGCGTAATTAATCCAGCTGCCGTTTCAAGAGATAGAGAATTCGGACGCACTGATGAATATATCTACTTTATATTCATTGGTCGATCTGGGCCGGCTAAACTTCCATTAACTCCTTATTGGAATGGAGCTGTAAGAAGTACGGTGAAGGGGAAATTACATTGGAATGCTTTAATAAGGACTGGTACAGATGCCCAGCGTGAAGATAGTCCAAATCAATTCTATCCAGTATTTGTTATCAATACCGCTGAAGGAGCGCGTATTCATTCCGTTGGCGATCCTTATTACGGAAATCACCGTGAGGAAGTTCCTTCTCCAGAAGGGTGTAGCGCCATCTGGCCTATTCGCTCCAACGGTACAGAAGGAAGATGGCAATTAAGTTCAGCTGCACTTAAAGATAGCATAAAACAAGGTTTTGTGAGGTTAGGAAAATGGAAAGATGATAAAACAGCTATAAGTTATTTAAAGCGTGGAGAACGATTAAAAATTGAAAATGGCTTATTCAGAATCATAGGTCATCGACAAGACGGTTCTGTTATTGTTGATGAAGAGAACTATACTCCGAGATTTATTCCTGGAACTGCATGGCAAATTCCAAATCATGATGCATCAAGGCATGGTTCAAATCTTTTAAATTTATTTTTTACGGACAAGCGCTTTACATTCCCCAAATCTCTTTATGCTGTTCATGATGCACTGCGTTTCTTTGTAGCTAATAAACCAAATGCACTCATTATTGATTTCTTTGCCGGTTCTGGCACCACGCTTCATGCGGTGAATTTGTTGAATGCTGAGGATGGCGGGTCTCGCCGTTGCATCTTGGTCACGAACAATGAGGTTTCTGAAGCGGAGTCTAAGGCGCTTACGAAGCAGGGATTTAGGCCTGGCGATGAAGAGTGGGAGGCTTTGGGGATTGCTCGCTACGTGACTTGGCCTCGCACGGTGTGTTCAATTGAGGGGCATGATGTGAATGGACATCCACTTAAAGGCTCCTATCTGGAGTCGGATATTGCGATGGCGGATGGTTTCAAGGCTAATGCGGCATTTTTCAAGCTAGGTTTTTTGGATAAGAATGCGGTGGCTCTTGGGCGGCAGTTTAGAGAGTTGCTGGCGGTTTTGTGGATGAAGGGTGGCTGTGTGGGTCCGTGTCCGTCTCTCTCTGATGATGAGCATTTACCTAATCAGTTGGTTTTGCCTGAGAATGGTTTTGCTGTCTTGTTGGACGAGACGCAGTTTGGTTGTTTCGCTGAGCAGGTTAATGTCGAGGATGGTATTGATACGGTGTTTATTGTGACGGATTCTACGGGTGGTTTCCGTGAGATGGCGTCCATGCTCGATGTTAAGGATTGCTATCAGTTGTATCGGGATTATTTGGATAATTTCAGGATCAACGCGAGGAGATAAGTGATGAAGGTTGAATTGTTTTCTTTTCAGCAAGCTGCGCTGAATCAGTTGCGCATGAATGCTGCGGAGGCTATTGGTGCCTATCAGCGTACGCATACTCCTCAGGTGGTCTCGTTTACGGCTCCTACTGGTGCGGGTAAGACCATCATCTTGGCTGCTTTTATTGAGAATCTGTTTATGGGTGATGAGATCGTGGCGGATCAGAATAATGCCATTGTGGTGTGGCTTTCTGATTCTCCTGAGCTTAACGAGCAGTCCAAGCTTAAGATCGATTTGAAGGCCGATCGTATCCCGCTTGGTAGAAGTGTAACTATCACAGATGAGAGCTTTGATCAGGAGGTGCTTGAGGACGGGCACGTTTATTTCTTGAATACGCAAAAGCTGTCTAAGTCTAGCAATCTTACTAAGGTGTCGGATGCCCGCCAGTACACGATCTGGGAGACTTTGAAGAACACTGTGGATCAGAAGCCGGATCGCTTATATTTCATCATTGATGAGGCGCATCGTGGCATGCAAGGGCGCGAGGCCGGGCGTGCTACTACGATTATGCAGAAGTTTATTAAAGGTGATTCTGTTCTTGGTTTGCCGGCTATGCCTGTCGTTATTGGCTTATCGGCTACCCCTGAGCGTTTTAATGCACTGGTGAAAGGTACTACTTCAACGGTGCATCATGTGGTGGTTTCTGCTGAGCAAGTGCGCGCTTCTGGTCTTTTGAAAGACCGCATCATCATCTCGTACTCCGAAGAAGCCTCCATCAACAAGGGCATGGCTGTGCTTCAGGCTGCTAGTGACGAGTGGAA
>JAEZXH010000015.1 GCA_023442775.1 Bacillota bacterium | reverse complement strand
CGTCCCATGGCCACCGCCATTTCCACAATCCTCGTAATCAATCCCTCAAAGCGTCGCATGGACCCCTCAATATGAAGGGACAAACTCTCCACTTCAGAGAAATTGATTCCCGTCAACTCCCGATTCAGTGCCAGGCGAATCTGGGCCACCTCTTCGACGCGAATGGGTTTTCGCAATCGCAGCAGCGTCTTCTCGACCACCCCTTGGTTTCCAATGAGCAGACACAACACGGTGTACTCATCGAGGGGGAAGAGTTCCACACTGCGAAGACTCGTATCTCTTATCCTCGGTGAGGTAACAAAGGCGAGATACTCGGTCTGCTCTGCGAGATAACGAAGCGTCTTCGCAAGAAGTGCGTCGATGCCAAGTCCCTTTTCATGAAAGAAAGAGGGGCTGGGCAGAGACTCCTCTTCGCGGCTTGCAAGATAGCGATCCACATAAAAGCGATAGGCACGCTCCGAGGGAATCCGTCCCGCTGAAGAGTGAGGCTTTGAGAGATAGCCTAAATCTTCTAAATCACTCATTTCATTTCGAATCGTTGCCGAACTCACTCCCAGGTCGTATTCCTTGGAGATGGTCCGTGAACCCACGGGATGCGGGGTTGCAATGTACGATGCAATGATGGCGTCTAAAATTTTTTCCTTCCTGCTTTCCACAGCTTCCCCTCCTTCCCTTATTAGCACTAAGTTTTGTTGAGTGCTAACTGGTATGGTTCTATGATACACCCCTTTTAGCACTTTGTCAAATGGTTTGCTAAAAAAATTTTTGAAAGAAAAAAGAGCCCTATGGCTCTTAAGAAGAAAGGCGAAAAAAGGCGAGTTCTACCACGTTGGCGAGGTCTCTTCCCTTGGGAGTGAGGAAGAGAGAATCCGCATTTACAAGAAGGAGACCATCCCGAAGAAGTTCGTCGATTGTTTCACCGTACTCTTCCTCCATGTCCTCATCAAAACGCCACTTGTACTCTTGGAAGGACACCCCATGTGCCCGACGTAGCCCAAGGGCGAAGAATTCATTCTTCCGATCGAGGGCGGTGAGTTCTTCCATCGAGGCCTCAGGGAGTTCGCCTCGCCCGAGAGCTTTCCTATAAGAAGAGATGTCGGGGAGATTTTGCCAACGCCCCCACTTTCCATTCGACGCCGCTCCCGGCCCGAGGCCGAGATACTCTCCCAAATCCCAGGTGCGAAGGTTGTGAAGGCACTCCTTTCCCTTTTTTGCGAAATTCGAAATCTCGTAGTGGAAAAATCCCGCCTCCTCAAGGAGCTTCTCACTCTCGTGAAACATCGCCCTCTCCTCTTCTTCCCTGGGAAGTGGGGGAAATTTCCCATGGGACAGTGATCTCGCAAGGGCCGTCTTCTCTTCGAGGATGAGGGAGTAGACACTCACGTGATTGATGTCACTCGAGATCGCTTTTCTCGTGTCCTCCAAGACATCCTCGAGACCTTGCCCTGGAAGGGCAATCATGAGGTCGAGGTTTTGCTTTGGAAAACCCGCTTTGTGAATCTTTTGAAGGGCCTCTTCCACCTCCTGGAGGCCGTGGATCCGCCCAAGAAGGGCCAGGGTCTTTTCAGAAAAACTCTGGACCCCCATGCTGATGCGATCGATACCTCGCTTCCTAAGCTGGAGCAGGTCCTGCTTCACAAGGGACTCAGGGTTTCCCTCCATGGTCCATTCGCGAAGAGAAGAGAGGGAAAAGTTGTCTTCGATGGCGTCGATGAGCTGATGGAGAAGGGCATCTTCTAGAAGAGACGGCGTCCCTCCCCCAAAGAAGATGGTGTCGACCTCGCGATGGCGAAGAGCCTCCCCCCAGATCTTCACTTCTTCTACCATTGCCTTCACAAACTCTTGCCTCGAAGACGCGTCCCCGCAGGTGGAATAGAAGTCACAATAATGGCAACGGCGCGCACAAAAGGGGATGTGGACATAGAGACCAAGAGGCCCCTTGCCAAACACATCCCCTTTTCGCTTCTCAATCTTCGTCATACTTGAGCACCGTAAGAAATGCTTCTTGAGGAACTTCCACGGATCCGATGGAGCGCATCCGCTTCTTCCCTTCCTTTTGCTTCTCCAAGAGTTTGCGCTTCCGCGTAATGTCCCCGCCGTAGCACTTGGCCAAGACGTCTTTACGCAGGGCGCGAATCGTCTCCCGGGCAATAATCTTCGAGCCAATCGCCGCCTGAATGGGCACGGCAAATTGCTGTCTCGGGATGACGTCGGTGAGCTTCTCGCAGATTTTTCTTCCTCGCCCGTAGGCCTTATCTCGGTGGACGATGAGGCTAAAGGCGTCGACGAGCTCTTGATTGATGAGAATGTCCATCTTCACCAAGTCGCTCTCTTGATAGCCCATGAGCTCATAGTCAAAGGAGGCATAGCCGCGAGTCTTGGACTTCAAGGCGTCGAAGAAATCATAGATGACCTCATTCAAAGGAAGATGATAGGTCACCACCGCACGGGTCTGGTCGAGGTATTGCATATCCACAAAGACACCGCGACGGTTTTGACACAGTTCCATCACCGCCCCCACGTACTCCGTCGGCGTCATGACTTCCACCTTCACCACCGGCTCTTCCATGGAGAGAATTTCCGAGGGGTCCGGAAGATTCGAAGGATTTTGAATCTCGTGGACCTCTCCGTCGGTGGTGGTGACGCGGTAGATGACCGAAGGCGCCGTGGTAATGATGTTGAGGTCAAATTCTCGCTCTAAGCGCTCCTGGATAATCTCCATGTGCAACAGTCCCAAGAACCCACAGCGAAACCCAAACCCGAGGGCAGCGGAACTCTCCGCCTCAAAGACGAGGGCGGCGTCGTTGACCTGGAGTTTTTCCAAGGCGTCGCGCACCTCGGTGTACTCCTCTCCCTCTGCGGGATAAATCCCAGAATAGACCATGGGGACGACTTTTTTGTAGCCGGGGAGTGCCTCTGCATTGGGGGTTTTCGCCGAGGTGATGGTGTCCCCGACGCGGGCGTCACGGACGTTTTTAATGCTCGCGGTGATGAAACCCACGTCTCCTGCGCGAAGGGCGTCGAGGACAATGTGTCCATTGGCACTAACCCCAACTTCCACCACTTCAAAACGCTTCTTCGTATTCATCATCAAAATCTCATCCCCGGCGCGCACCGTCCCGTCGAAGACCCGGACGTAGCAGATGACACCCTTATAGGGGTCGTAGACGGAGTCGAAGATGAGGGCCTTCAAGGGAGCATTTTCGTCTCCCTGTGGAGCGGGAACCTCGCGAACGATGGTCTCCAGAACCTCCTCGATGCCGATGCCATTTTTCGCAGAGATGAGCGGGGCAGTCTCACAGTCGAGGCCGATGATCTCCTCGATTTCGTGTTTCACTTCCTCGGGGCGGGCACTGGGAAGGTCAATCTTATTGAGGATGGGCACAAGTTCCAGGTCCTGATCCAAGGCGAGGTAGACGTTGGCCAAGGTCTGGGCCTCCACTCCTTGGGTGGCATCGACGACGAGAAGAGCCCCTTCACAGGCTGCAAGGGAACGGCTCACTTCATAAGTAAAGTCCACGTGGCCTGGGGTGTCGATGAGATTGAAGAGGTACTCTTCCCCATCCTTGGCGCGATAGATGAGGCGCACGGCCTTGAGCTTGATGGTAATACCCCGCTCCCGCTCCAAGTCCATGCTATCGAGGACTTGTTCTTCCATTTCCCGCTTCGTGAGCATCCCCGTGGTTTCAATGAGACGATCCGCCAAGGTGCTCTTCCCGTGGTCGATGTGGGCGATGATGGAGAAATTCCGAATATGATCTTGTCTACGGGTCATGAGCACCTCCTAGACGCTTCCCATTGCGGAGAATGGATAGTAGCGCAACTTTGCGATGGAATGAATCGTCTTCTTGTCGATGGGGCCAAAGGCGCGAGAATCCTCACTCATTCCCGGGTAGCGATTGTCGCCGACGACGAAGAATTGATTCTCACCGAGCTCCCAATGGTTGCCCTGGATGTTTTCCGTCGTCGCATCCTCGGCAATGTAGGGTTCTTTGACGACCTTCCCATTTCTCGTAAAGACGCCATCCTTCAAATCGAGAACGTCCCCGGGACGGCCGACGACTCGCTTCACAAAGTCTCGTCCGTCCCCTTTTAAGGGAGATTTCACGATGACAATATCCCCGTACTCTGGATCGGAATAATAGAGGGGAAAGACGAGGCAAATCATCCGATCCCCTTCGTGGAGAGTCGGTTCCATGGAGTGTCCCATGACCATAGTCGTATTAAAAATGAAGTGTTTGATGAGCGCTGCCAGGAGGATGGCAACAACGATGGTTTGTATCCATTCCATGGCAACACTCTTTTTCTTGGGTTCTCTTTCGTTCATCGTAGTCCTTTCTGAGAGTCTTCTCCATGTCTAAAAACACATTTTATCATAGAACGCAAAGGATGAGAGGGCCAAGAAGGTGGATTTTCTCCTTGCACCTGAGAAAGTTTCGTGGTACAATCATGAAAGCGTAAAAAATGAATGTGGAGGTGAAAACGTGGCAAATATTAAATCCGCTATGAAGCGCATCGAGGTGACCAAGCGCAACACCGCGCGCAATCGCGTGATGAAGTCCGAAGTCAAGAACGTTCTTCGTAAGTTCCGTGAGAACCTCGAAGCTGGCAAGCTCGACGAAGCAAAGGACCTCTTGAAGCTCGTGGATAAAAAGCTCAAGAAGGCGGTCAAGGTTGGGGTCATCCACAAGAATAAAGCCTCCAGAACCATGAGCCGTATGCAACAGCTCCTCAACAAAGCTAGCTGATAGACTTCCATAGGGAAGAGCTATCAGCTTTTTCTTTTGCCTCGCACAAAGCGAAGCACCCACATTTCGATGAGAAGCTCCGGGCTTAAGAATCCCGTCTTCATCCGTACGTCGATGCGGGCCAGCTCTTCGTATGCGGTACGCAAGAACCGCTGAGAGAAGGCGCGTTGTTGGTTCGCGATACGCTTGACGGCAAAGGGCGGTGCCCCGAGGATTTTCCCAAGACTTTGGGCGGGGGTCCCCTCTTCGAGGAGGCATTTTGCCCAGAGAAGGAGCCTCACTTGACGCACAATCAGGGGAAAGACACGGTAGATGTCGTCCCCTCCTTCGAGGATTTTCTTCAGAGTCTTCAGGGCCTCGGTTCCCCTTCCGTTACTGAGCTCCTCCATGAAGTCGAAGACATTTTGGTCCAAGACGTCGAGGAGTTGTGACTCAATCACCTTGTTATCAATGGGTTGTCCCGCTGCGGCGTGGGCAACTTTTTTTAGTTCACCGACCACGTCATCGAGGTGGATGTCGGTCTTCTTGTTAAAATATTTCGTTCCTTCAATGAAGGTCTCCATGGCACCGGGGACCATGGAGGCGTGTAGGGTGACGAGCTCTTCCTCTAAAAATTGGCGCAGCTGAGGTGGTGTCAGAGAATCGTAGGGCATGCTTCCCACCTTGAGAAGCGCCTTGATGATACGCAGCTTTCGATCGATGTTCTTCCCCTCTTCGGTAAAGACGACGAGGCATCCCGGGGAGGGGTTTTGAATTCGCGCAAGGAGTTCCTTACTTCCCTGCTCATTGTGTTCCAAAAATCCCATGACATCCTTCACGACGAGGATGCGACAGCGATCCATGAGAGGCAACGTGTCCCAGGCATCGAAAAGCGCCTCTTCGTCGAGACTCTCCCCGTCAAAGACGAGGCGATTGAAGTCGGCAAAGAGGGGGTTGAGGCCCTCTTCAAGGAGCCCTTCGAGACTTCGTCGTTGAAGGAGTTTCTCCTCTCCATGACAGAGGATGACGCCCCCATCAAGGAGATGTTTCCAGCGTGGATCCATGATGCTCAACCTTTCTTTTCCACCAGAAGATACAACCGCAAACAAGGACTTCTGCAACGAGAAGACCAAGATAGGACCTCTCTGTGTCCCAAGAGGAGTGAAGCCCCCTTTTATCGAGGAAGAGACTTCCCTCTTCATCGAGGCGATGGACAGAGATGTCTCGGGCGACGAGGCGTTCGAGGACTTCCTCGTGGGGATGGCCATAGGGATTTCTCACTCCACAGGAGATGATGGCCCCTCGCGGGGAGAGGGCATTGAGAAATCTCTCAGAACTCGAGGTCTTTGACCCATGGTGACCCACGTGAAGCCAATCCACCCTCCCCGGCTGCGAGAGGGACACCTCTTCTTTTTCCGAGGCGTCTCCGGGGAGAAGGATGCTCCCGTAGGGCCCTTCCACACGAAGAATCAGGGAGCGATCATTCTCTTCCTGAGTGTGGGGAAGTCCTGTGGAGATCACGCGGATGGTACTGTCCCCAAGGAAAAGAGACTCCCCTCGCTTTACGGGAATGACGGGCGTCACCTCGCGGACTGCGTCGAGGACACCATGGGACACGTCTCGCCCCACGTAAAGAGCATCGACGGGGATCTCGGTGAGGATGTCCAAGAGTCCATCGCAGTGATCCGCGTCCAAATGGGTGAGGATGACCCCATCAAGGCGCAAAATCCCTCGTCCAAGGAGATAGGGCAAGGTATACCGCGCTCCTGGGCGTGGTCCCTCTTCCGAAGGACTTCCTCCCGTATCCACCAAGACGTGCTTCCCTCCTGAGGAGATGAGGGTGCTGTCCCCCTGTCCCACGTAGATGAAATCGACACGACTTCCCAAAAAGTCGGAAATTTCTGCCTCCGATTGCAGGAGGAGTCCCGCCGCAGCGAAGAGAAAGAGGACTCTCCTCGCCTTCTTTTCTCTCGGTCTCCAACCACTCCATAGGACGCACGCCATGGTGAGGAAAAACCAGAGGAAGACTCCCCTGCTCCACTGCCCGAGGAGAAGATTGTACCCGAGAAACGGCGAGAGGAGGTCGTGGAAAAAGATCGCGATGGCGACGATTCCCTGGATGATTTCTCGTGAGAGGGCAACATCGATTCCCAACAGGAGATAGACAAAGAGGTGGAGAAATCCGAGGAGAATGAGGCCACTATAGAGGGGCAAGAAGAGGAGATTTCCAAAGAGCGTCCCAAGGCCCACCCGTGGAGAAAAGGTGAGGACAAAGGGCATGGTCCCAAGCTGGGCGCCGAAGACAGCGCGCAGGGCACCGAGGCGAGGAATCTCCCCTGGCGAAAGAGAGGCGAAGAGGCGCGGCCCGAGGAGAAAGACGCCAATGTAGGCCCCATAAGAAAGGAGAAACGAGGAGGATAGAATGAGCCGAGGATAGACGAGGAGCTGGCAAAGGGCGGCGCCGGCAATGAGGTGGGGCATGGAAATGGGAAGGCGGACATGGCGCAACAACTCCCGCCCAGTCAAGATGCAGAAGACCCGAAGTCCACTCACGGGCCACCCAATGAGAAAGAGATAAAAGAGGCTCAAGCTCAGTCCCAAATATCTCCCCCGCTTTTTCGATCCTAGAAGAGAAGCCCCGAGGCGTTGGCAGAGGGCGTAGAAAATTCCAAGGTGAAGGCCTGAGATGGAGAGGACATGGGCGAGTCCCCAATCCTTCAGCCGCTTCTGAGAGGATGCGGACAAATCGTCTCGTTCTCCGAGCACCATGGCGTGGAGAAGTTCTCGCGACTCTTCGGAGAAGGAGGCGAACGCGCGATGGGCACGACTGTACATTCCCTGGCGAAGTGTGGCGAAGAGAGGCGTCTCTTCAAGGCGTGAAGATTCTATCCTCCCCCTCCAGATGACCCCGAGTCCTGCATCCCTCTGCTCTTCGTTGGACCCGTAGGGATGGGGCCAGGAATCGATGCCGTGGCCCTTGGCGGAAAAAGAAATCCGCTGCCCGGGGAGGTAGGCCTCTTCTCCCGTGAGATAGACCCGCGATCTCTTGAGAGAACTTGGCTCCTCGAGACGGATAAGCAGGCGTGTGCTCTCCTCGAACTGACGCACTTCGAGAACTTTCCCCCGACCTTCAAGTCGGGGTTCTGAGGTTTTCGGAGTCCTGCCAAAAATTGTCCCATGAGCCGCCCCCAGGAGAAAGGCGAGAAGAAGACACAGGAGAGATTTCGCGTCTCTTCTCGACATGGGGGCGAAAAAAAAGATGGGTAAAAACACGGCAACGAGAAAGAGACTTCCCTCTTGAATCTGGCCATAGAGTGCGCATGCGATTCCTAGGATACAACTCAATAAGACACCCATTCGACACCTCCCCTCTTCAGTCATTGTAGCCGTCAAAAGATGGCGTGTAAAGACGGCGCCTGTGGTAGAATAAAAGAGAATAAAGGAGGAGACGCCATGAACAGAATTTATCTTGATAATCCCTACAAGACCGCCCTCACAAGCCACATCCTCGAAGGCGACGAGGGGCTCAACCTCACCAACACCATCGCCATCACAGGCAGTGACGCCTTTGACGACGAGGTCCTCTTCATCGATGGCGCCCCCTTTTCTGGTGAATTTTCCGGTCCCGCGCGCCAAGTGGAGCTCTCCATCGATGGGAGAGCGCGTCATCAACTCCTGCAGGATCAGTTGGGACGGCTCTTGCTCACCATGGCCTTCTCCTACCTCGACGAACGGGAGACCATCTCTTGGCACATTGGCCACGAATCATCGCGCATCGTCGTCGCGGGAAAGGAGATGACCTATACCCTTCTTCATCGCGTGGAAGAATTGGTGGAAGAACTCATCGCCTCGAATCTCCATTTGGAGCACACCCCCTATGACGGGATGCAGACCTTTGTAAAAATCGGTCGCTATGACCCCGTCCCCACGGAAGGCCCCCTTCCCTCTCGCACTGCAGAGGCGACCCTTCTTCTCGTCGAGGGATTAAAACGCGTCGACGATGGGATTGAAATCACCTTCTCCACCGGGCGACGCGCGCGAAAATCGCTCCGTGACAAGGAAGACACTATCCAACACCTCTCGCGCCTCTTCCAAACCACACCCGACGCCCTCATCCCCAAGGCAAAACAGCTCCTCTTCTCTCGAGAACACCTCCAAGAGGACAACAAGAAGATGCAAGAAGAACTTGGCCACGACGTCATTCAAGAATACTTGAAAGACGCGACGATTCTCGAAGACACGCGTTTCATCTACAAGGTGTTGAGAAGCACCAACTTCCAAGAACTCAAACGGATCAGTACCAAGATGATGGATATGCCAAAGACGGTGCAAATCTACGGCATGCCCCACGGCGCCATGGGGCAGATCCTCGTCTGCATCTCGAGAGACCTCCCGGTAAACCTCAAGGACATCTTCGACGACATCAAAGAGATTCACCACCTCACCGGCGGCGGCAACCTCTACCGCATCCAGGCAAATTGCCCGACGGTCCACCTCTCCGATGCCATGGAGGCCTTCCTCCTGCGCCTAAAGCGGGTCGTGGAAGAGTCTGCAAAAGAAAAAGAAGCGTAAACCCTACGCTTCTTTTTTTATGCGCGCGCCCTCCTGGTCCACCGTCAGGCGGAGAAGATTCCAGTCGTGGTGAAGATTCTTCTTCACATCTTCCCATCGGTGTTCGTCGATGTCCTCTCTTCCTAAAAAGAGAAGAGTCGGGCCAGCGCCGCTAATGGCAAAGGCATAATCGGAAAGGGCATCTCGAAGGGCCTTTGCTTCGTCGATGAGTCCAAGTCGATGGGGCGTCACCAGAGCATCCTCAATCCCAAGGCGAAGGAGTCTCTCATCTCCCGTCGCCAGAGCGTGGAGCAACAATGGCATGGCCCCAATGTTTTTCACCGCGTCGGTGAGTGGAACCCTTTCTGGCAACACCCCTCGTGCCTTTTCCGTGGAGAGGCGAAAGTCGGGAACGGCGAGGTGAATCTTCCATCCCTCGTCCATGGGAAGCCGTGCCACAACGACCTCCCCTTCCACTTCCTTTGCACTGATGAGACCCCCTAAGAGACATGGGGCCACATTGTCGGGATGACCTTCCATGGCATTGGCCAGCGGCAGGAGATCTTCCTTCTTCCCAGGGCATCCGTCGAGAGCCCACGCCGCCATGAGTCCTCCAACGATACACGCCGCCGAGCTTCCCAGTCCTCGGGACACGGGAATTTCACCGTCAAAGTGAAGGCGAACCCTTGGCGCTGGTTTCTTGTGAACCTCGTAGTAGTACCGAAAGGCGTCGTCGTAGAGGGTCTCTCCGAGGTCTCCCTCTTCCCAGGAGATCGTGTTATAAAGGCACAGGGCGAGGCCCAGAGCATCGAACCCGGGCCCGAGATTTGCCGTGGTTGCGGGAATGAGAATGGTCATTTTCTCCCTCCAATCCTTTCGAGGACAAAGTCGCGAATCTCCTCGGGGTCGATGACGGCCTTTTGGGTGATGGGGCGGTGAAAGAGACCTTGGAGGGGCCGCGGCATGGACTGGCGAGAGACTTTTTCCATCTCCTCCAAGAGGGCTTCTTCGTCCCCTTCGAAAAACCCGAGCCCTTTTGCCACTGCGGGGGCAAATTTGTAGGGACTTGCAGTAGAGAGGACCATGGTGGGCTCGGCCTCATGGCGTTGCCGATCTTTTTCCAGGGCGACGAGGGCCACAGCGGTATGAGGATCGACGAGGACCCCCTCCTTCTGAAAGACCTGATCCATCATCGCCAGGGCTTCCCCATCACTGGCGGAGATGCCAATGAGGTCTTCTCCGAGAAATCCTTCGGGGAGGGTGTAAGTTCCTTCTCCTTGGAGGGCCTCCATCCATCCCCTCACTTGTTCTGGGTCCTTGGCCATGCGGTAGAGGTAGCGCTCAAAATTCGAAGAGACGAGGATGTCCATGGAAGGGGAAATGGTCTTGTGGAAGGGACGCTCCTTGTCGTAGCGCCTTGTGTTGATGACTTCCGTGAGGACGTCGTTGGCATTGGAGGCACAGATCATCCGGCCGAGGGGAAGTCCCATATCCTTGGCGTAGAACCCTGCGAGGAGGTTGCCGAAGTTTCCCGTGGGGACGACGACGTTTAGTGTCTCTCCATAGGAGATTTTTCCCTCGGCGATGAGGGTGACATACCCCCAGACGTAGTAGACAATCTGGGGAAAGAGGCGCCCGACATTCATACTATTTGCCGAGGAGAAGACGATGTTCTCATCACCGAGCACCTTTCGAAGTGTTGCATCGCCAAAAAGTGTTTTGCAAGCAGCTTGTGCGTCATCGAAGTTTCCGCGAATGCCGACGGCGGTGGTATTTCGCCCCTCCTGGGTAATCATCTGCTGCCGCTGCATCGCCGAGACTCCCTCGGTGGGATAGAAGACCACGACCTCCGTCCCCTCCACATCTGCAAATCCTTCCATTGCCGCCTTCCCCGTGTCCCCGGAGGTGGCGGCGAGAATGAGACTCGTCTCCTTGCGGTGGAGTTTTTCCTTGGCGAGGCGGACAAACTGAGGCAACAACTGAAGGGCAAAGTCCTTAAAGGCTGCGGTGGGACCGTGGTAGAGCTCGAGAATCTCCGCCTCTGAGGTGGAGGTGATGGCAATGACTTCCTCCCATTGCTCCTTCGTATAGGCCCGCTCCACACATTGGGAAATCTCCTCCTCGGAGGCTTCCTCAATGAGGCGGGAGAGGACGGTTTTTGCCACCTCCTTGTAGTCCTTTCCAACAAGGCTTGGGAACAGCTGGGAGAGGTCGGGAAGGACTTCGGGAACGTAGAGTCCCCCGTCCCGAGCGAGACCTTGAAGGACGGCTTCAAAAAAATCCTTGGCCTCGTCCCCTCCTCGCGTACTCAAATAGCGCATGAGTTCCCCCTATTCTCTCACTTGTCCCTGTCCTAAGATGACGTATTTCTCAGAACAGAGTTCTCGCAGTCCGACAGGGCCCCGGGCGTGGAGCTTCTGCGTCGAAATCCCCATCTCCGCCCCAAGGCCAAGAGCACCGCCGTCGGTGAAACGGCTGGAGGCATTGACGTAGACACAGGCTGCATCCACTTCTTCCGTAAACCTCTCAGCCCGCGCAAGATCCTTTGTCACAATCACTTCACTGTGCCCCGTCCCAAATCGCGTGATGTGCGCAATTGCCTCGTCAATGTCCTTGACGACTTTTACCGAGCAGGCCATGGCGAGAAACTCCTTGGCGTAGTGCTCCTCTGTGGCAGGCTTCGCATCTTGAAGGACGCGGCGCGTCTCATCGTCTCCATAGACCTCGACCCCATAACGCTCTACGAGTTCCGCAAAGAGGGGAAGAAACTCCTCGGCCTCATTTTCGTGGACCAAGAGGCTCTCCATCGCATTGCAGACTCCGACCCGTTGGGTCTTTGCATTCTCCACAATGTCTCTTGCCATCACAAGATCTGCCCCTTCGTCGACGTAGACGTGGCAATTGCCCACCCCAGTTTCGAGGACGGGTACACTAGCGTTTTCCTTCACCGTCTGGATGAGGCGTCCACTTCCCCGAGGAATCAAGAGGTCCACGTAATCATTGAGGCGCATGAGTTCTTGCGCCGTCTCATGAGAGGGATCTTCGATGAGTTGGACCGCATCCTCAAATCCAAAGGAGGACAGAGCCTTTTGCATCACGCGAGTCAATGCCCGATTCGATGCCATGGCCTCTTTGCCTCCTCGAAGAATGAGACCACTGGAGGCCTTGAGACAGAGGAGTGCACAATCGACGGTAACATTGGGACGCGCTTCGTAGATGATGGCGATAACCCCCATGGGGACCCGCTTCTTCCCCACGAGGAGGCCATTCTCGAGGCGACGCACCTGTTCCATTCCCCCGATGGGATCCTCCAAGGCGACAATCTCCTTTGTCGCTTCTTGGAGGCCCTTGATGCGCTCCTCCGTCAAGAGCAATCGATCCAAGAGCCCCTCAGAGAGGCCCTTCTCTCTTCCCCGCTCCATATCCTCTGCATTGGCCGCGAGGATGGAAGCTCTCTCCTCCCAAAGGGCGTCGCCAATGGCGAGGAGCATGGCGTTTTTCTCCTTGGTGCCACACCGTGCAAGACGACGTGCCGCAGCCTTCGCGCGTTGACCCATGTCAATGAGACTCATGATGATTTCTCCCTTCAAACAATGTCCCCACATCTTCTCCATCGACAATCTTTCCAATGACGTGGAAATCCTCAGAGGAGGCGATGACCATGGAAATTCCCCGTTGCAAACAGAGATCTGCCGCCTTGAGCTTTGTAATCATTCCACCGGTACCGCTGGAGGAGATCGCATCTCCCGCCATGGCGTAAATGTCATCGGTGAGTTCCTCCACCTTGGCAATCCGCGTCGCGCCCTTATAGACCTTGGGATTTTTCGTATAGAGCCCATCGATGTCCGAGCAGAGAATGAGAAGATCCGCCCCCACAATCCGCGCCACCACCGCCGAGAGGGTGTCATTATCTCCGAACTGAATCTCGTAAGTAGAGATGGCGTCGTTCTCGTTGATAACCACAATGGTGTCGAGGGCGAGGAGTCGTTCAATGGACGCCCGCGCATTCTCTTGCATCTGGGGGTCCCGCTCCACGACACGGGTGAGCAGGAGCTGGGCCGCACTATAATTGTACTCAGAAAAGGCCCGGTGATAGGTGTTCATCAATGCCACTTGCCCAATGGCAGAGGCGGCTTGTTTTCCCGCCACGTCCTTTGGTTTTTCCTTCATGTGCATCCGTCGCACCCCGGCAAAGATGGCCCCAGAACTTACGAGAATTACCTCGTAACCATGATTCTTCAGGTTGGCCAACTCCCAGGCCAGGGTGTCAATCTTTTTGAGATTCACTTCCCCATTCTCATGGGTAATCGATGAGGACCCCACCTTCACCACGATGCGTTTTGGCGTATTTTGAAATCGACTCATATCATCCTCCATCTCTTGTCTTGACGACCATTATAGCATTTTCCACATTAAAGCGCTAGGAACTCCCTTCCGAATTCCTCGGCCCGGGGAAGCTTTGAGATGGTATAATGTACGAAGTACGTTCTTCAAGGAGAGGAAGGGGAGGATTTCGTGTATACCATTGCGAAGAAAGAATTGCTCGCACCAAATATTTACGCCCTGGACATCGTCGCCCCGCGGGTGGCGCGTTCCGCAAAACCAGGACAGTTTGTCATCCTCATTGCCGATGAGAAGAGTGAGCGCGTGCCGCTGACCATCTCCGATTACGACATCGACACGGGGACGGTCCAGGTGGTAGTCCAAGCCATGGGGCGCTCGACAAAAAAGATCGTCGCCCTTGAAGAGGGAGAAGCCATCAAGGACTTCGTCGGTCCTTTGGGAAATCCCTCGGAATTCATCCACGACTCCGACGAAGAACTCCAACGCCGTCGCTACATCTTCGTCGGTGGGGGCGTCGGTGCAGCACCAGTCTATCCCCAGGTGAAATATCTCCACGACCGTGGCGCGAAAGTCGATGTTATCGTGGGGGCAAAGAGTGAAAATCTTCTGATCCTCGAGGAGAAGATGGCCGCCGTTTCTGAGAACCTCTACATCGCCACCGACGATGGAAGCCGCGGGTTTCACGGCCTCGTCACTGGTCTCTTAGAAAAACTCGTCAAAGAAGAGCACAAAGAGTACGACCACTGTGTCGCCATCGGTCCAATGATCATGATGAAGTTTACCTGTCTCACCACGAAGGAACTCGGCATCCCCACCACGGTGAGCCTCAACCCCATTATGGTGGACGGAACCGGAATGTGCGGGGCATGTCGCTGCACCGTCGGTGGAAAGACGAAATTCGCCTGTGTCCAAGGCCCTGAATTCGACGGGCACCTCGTCGATTTCGACGAAGCCATGAAGCGACAACAGCAGTACAAAGACGTGGAGACAACCAAGGGGTTGTGCCTTGGAGAACTTGCAAGGGAGGCGCACTAATGGATCGTTTTACTCGTACCCCCATTCGCGAACAGGCCCCCGAAGAGCGGGCGAAGAACTTTGAGGAGGTCTGTCTCGGCTATACGGAAGACGAAGCCCGCCGCGAAGCCTCTCGGTGCCTGCAGTGTAAAGTTCCTCAGTGTCGGACAGGATGCCCCGTCGGCATCGACATTCCTTCCTTCATCGCCGCCATTGCCGAGGACGACCCGAGCGAAGCTGCGCGACGCCTCGCCCAATACACTGCCCTCCCAGCGGTGTGTGGACGGGTCTGTCCCCAGGAAAATCAATGTGAGAAGTACTGTGTCCTCGCGAAGAAAAAGGACGCCGTTGCCATTGGAAAGCTCGAGCGATACGCCGCAGACTACGCCCGGGAACACGGCATCGATACCCTGCCAAAGGTGGAGAAGAACCACCGCAAAGTCGCCGTCGTCGGTGCCGGGCCCGCAGGCCTCTCCTGTGCGAAAGAACTCGGCTCTGCAGGATTTGATGTCACCGTATTTGAAGCCCTTCACGAGCCCGGCGGAGTCTTGGTCTACGGCATCCCCGAGTTTCGCCTTCCCGACGTCATCGTCCGAGCAGAAGTGGAGAATCTACGCCGCCTCGGTGTGGAATTTGAGACAGACACCATCATTGGGCGCACCGTCACCGTCGCCGATCTCTTCGACGAAGGATTTGAGGCGGTATTTCTCGGAACCGGTGCGGGGTTACCGAAGTTTATGGGCATTCCCGGAGAAAACTTCAATGGCGTCTTCTCCGCCAACGAACTCCTCACCCGCGCCATCCTGATGAAGGCCTTCCGCGAGGATTACGACACCCCCATCAAGGGCGGACATCGGACCTGCGTCATCGGTGGTGGCAACGTGGCCATGGATGCGGCCCGCGTCGCCAAACGCCTCGGCAGCGATGTCCACATCCTCTACCGTCGGACCGAGGCGGAACTTCCCGCTCGTGCCGAGGAGGTCCACCACGCCAAGGAAGAGGGAATCGTCTTTCACATGCTCACCAACCCCGTCGAAATTCTCGGCGACGGGGAAGGATGGGTCCGCGCCATTCGCTGCGTGGAAATGGAACTGGGCGAACCCGACGAGAGCGGACGCCGACGCCCCATTGCGAAGGAAGACGCCATCTTCGACATCGAGGCGGATACGGTCATCATGGCTCTCGGCACGAGTCCCAATCCCCTCATCGCCATGACCACAGAGGGGCTGGAGACGAATCAGAGAGACGGGATCGTCGCCGATGAAGACGGAAAGACCACCTCTCCCATGGTTTACGCCGGTGGTGATGCAGTCACTGGAGCCGCCACCGTCATCCTCGCCATGGGTGCCGGAAAACGCGCTGGAAAAGCCATCGCTGAAGCCCTTTTGAAGACAGCAAAAAGCCCCTTGGAGTAAGGGGCTTTTCAAGTGCAATCTGAAAATAGCCAACATCGCGTTGGAGAGGTTGTTGTTGATAATTCCATTATAGCATTCTGATAATTACTTTCAAGACCTTTCCGCAAATTTCTTTTTCCTTTTTTCTACGCCCTATCCCTTGCATTCCGTTTACGTTTGGCGTAAAATAGTCTTTGTTATTCCGATATGCCGAGGTGGCGGAATTGGTAGACGCGCAGGACTCAGAATTCTGTGAGGGCAACTTCGTGGGGGTTCAAATCCCTTCCTCGGCACCAACTCAATGGTCGCATCTGCGGCCATTTTTTATTGTCCAATGTACGTATGACGACCATTGGGTGGTACTTCGCATGATGAATGTTCCTCTCTTCCCTCCCTAACATCCAAGGATAAACTCCCCCTATGACTTCACACTTTCAAAAGACGTCGGTAACCCCTCGTTCTTTGCTTCCATACTCTCCCCTCCTCTTGTGTGGCTACATGTCCAGCGAATGTCCCAGTATCCTTCTAATTT
Source organism: Bacillota bacterium (assembly GCA_023442775.1). Taxonomy (GTDB): domain Bacteria; phylum Bacillota; class Clostridia; order Tissierellales; family Peptoniphilaceae; genus JAEZXH01. Next base: position 42,367 of record JAEZXH010000015.1, on the reverse strand, counting down.
TCTTTCATCACTTCTTTGTGAAGAGCCTAGATAGATCCACGGTGTCGGACACCCCTTTCGTTTTGTGCAATAAAAAACCGAACTCGTCATCCTACAAGGGATGAGGTTCGGTTTCTTTTTTTCTGGTGCCGGAAGTGGGACTTGAACCCACACGGTGTTGCCACCACTGGATTTTGAGTCCAGCACGTCTGCCAATTCCATCATTCCGGCATACTAGAGAATTATACCACGGACAGAAGACTTGTGCAACTGTCCGTGGATTTCTTTAGAGATTGTTGATTTCGCGGACCTTATGACATGCCACGAAGTGACCGGGGAGGATTTCCTGAAGGATAGGGTCCTTCCCGCGACAGGAGTCGTCACCATAGGGGCAGCGGTCGACGAAGCGACAACCCGGCTTTGGATCGATGGGACTGGGGACGTCCCCTTCGAGTTGAATCCGTTGACGCTGGCGCTGCAAATCGGGATCGGCAATGGGAATCGCCGAAAGCAGGGCCTTCGTATAGGGATGGAGCGGGTTTTCGTAGAGGGGCTCACTCTTTGCAAGCTCCATCATCTTCCCAAGGTACATGACGCCGACGCGGTCGGAGATGTAACGCACCATGGAGAGGTCGTGGGCGATGAAGAGAAGGGTGAGTCCAAACTGCTCTTGGACGTTTTTCAACAGGTTGACAATCTGGGCTTGAATCGACACGTCAAGGGCGGAGATGGGCTCATCACAGATGATGAACTTTGGACGAAGTGCAAGGGCGCGGGCAATCCCAATCCGTTGACGTTGTCCCCCAGAGAACTCGTGGGGGAAGCGCTGGGAGTGCTCCGCCGAGAGTCCGACGAGTTCAAGAAGTTCAATGACCCGCTCTCTACGCTCTTTCCCCTTCAACGTTCCGTAGATATCAAGAGGCTCTGCGATGATGTCTTCCACATTCATCCGAGGGTCCAAGGACGCATAGGGGTCTTGGAAGATCATCTGCATGTCGCGACGAACTTCCTTGAGCTTGGAGCCTGAGAGATTGTAGATATTCTCTCCCTTGAAGAGGACATTGCCCGCCGTAGGCTCATAGAGGCGCAAGATTGTCCGCCCTGCGGTGGACTTCCCGCAACCACTCTCCCCGACAAGGCCCAGAGTTTCCCCACGATAGATATCGAAGGAGAGGCCATCGACGGCCTTTAATTGTCCTTTCCCCGCACGGAAGTATTTGCAGAGATTCTCAACTTGTAGCAAAATCTCAGACATGGTTTTCCCCCTTCCGTGGGCAATCCTTGTGGTTGAGCCAGCAGCGACTCAAATGGCTGCCTCCATGGGCTTCGAGATCGGGCATGTGGTCCTTACAGATGACCATGGCTTCTTCACAGCGGTCGTAGAAAGAACAACCTGCCGGTGGCTTGTAGAGGTCCGGGGGCGTCCCCTCGATGGCGTGAAGGGTTTCATTCCGGTCCATATTCAGACGCGGCACTGCTTGAAGGAGCTTTCTCGTATAGGGGTGCTTCGGATCTTGGAAGATCTCATCCACCGTTCCCCGTTCGAGAATCTGCCCTGCATACATGACGATGACATCATCGGCCATATCCGCCACGACGCCGAGGTCGTGGGTGATGAGGATGATGGAAGTCCCCAGGTCCTTCTTCAGGGACTTCATGAGATCGAGAATCTGGGCCTGGACCGTCACGTCAAGAGCCGTCGTGGGCTCGTCGGCGATGAGTAATTCTGGACGGGAAGCCATGGCCAGGGCAATCATGACCCGCTGGCGCATCCCCCCAGAGAACTCGTGGGGATATTGCTCTACCCGTCGGTCGGGTTGTGGTACGGCGACGCGCTCAAGCATCTCGACGGCGAGTTTGTGTCCTTCGGCCGCAGAGATATTCTTGTGACGACGGACACCTTCGACGATTTGCTTCCCAACCTTCATCGTCGGGTTGAGACTCGTCATCGGGTCTTGGAAGACCATGGAGATGAGGTTACCGCGCACATCGGCCATCTCTGCATCCGTCTTCTTCAAGAGGTCCACCCCATTGAAGAGAATCTCTCCGTTCTTATAGAGGACGGGGGGATTTGGAAGGAGTTGCAAAATGGAGTTTGCGGTAACACTCTTCCCGCAGCCCGACTCTCCGACGATGGCGAGGGTCTTCCCACGCTTCAGGGAGAAGGAGATGTTACGCACCGCTTCCACTTCCCCGAAAAAGGTCTGGAAGGAAACGGCGAGATCCTTGACTTCGAGGATATTTTCGAGGTTCTTATTGTATTCCATGGTGTACCTACTTTCGAAGTCTCGGGTCGAGGGCGTCGCGCAATCCGTCTCCTAAGACGTTAAAGCTAAGCATGATGAGGGAGATGAAGAACGCGGGAATGAGGAGCTGGTAAAAGAGGTTGACGCCCATCTGTTCCAAACCATCGTTACAAAGTACCCCCAAGGATGGCTGTGGCGGCGAGAGACCAAGACCCATAAAGGAGAGGGTCGCCTCTGCGAAGATGGCACGGGGAATGGTCAAGGTGATATTGACGAGAATGGGCCCCAAGGTGTTGGGGATAATGTGTTTACGAAGGATGTATCCCTTATCTCCTCCAAGGGAACGAGAGGCGAGAGCATACTCATTTTCCTTGAGCTGAAGGACTTGACCACGGACCATGATGGCCATGGGCACCCACCCTGTGATACTCATGGCGAGAACCAAGGTCACAAGGCTTGCCCCTTGCTCGTTGGAGAAGGTCACACTCATGAGGATGACGATGAGCATGTAGGGAATGGCGTAGATAATCTCCGCAAAGCGCATCATCAGGTTATCGACGCGACGGCTCGCCATCCCAGCGATTCCCCCATAGGTGACGCCGATGAAGAAGTCGAAGGCAGCAGCCAAAATCCCGATGAGAAGAGAATAGCGAATCCCGTAGCAGACGCGGACGAAAAGGTCACGACCGAGGCTGTCGGTTCCGAAAATGTAACCCTCTTGTCCGACATGGATGTTCGTCTTCGAAAGTTCTTGGATTGCAAAATCTCGAGGGATAAAGAGGGGCCCAATGAAGGACATAAGAAGCATCAAGACGATGAGGGTCAAGCCAACCATGGCCAGTTTGTTCTGGCGAAGACGGCGGGCGACATCGGCCCAATACCCAATGGTGGGGCGAGTGATGCGCTCTGCGTCTTGTTCGCGAACTGCCGGGGCGAAGAGGGCAGAGTCGATTGTCGATTGAGTTGTAAACTTATCCATCAATCCTCCCCTCCTAACTTAATCCGCGGGTCAATGACGACGTAGAGCACGTCGACAACGAGGAGCAACACGATGAGAAGAACGGAATAGAAGACCGTCGTCCCCATAATCAGAGTGTAGTCCCGGTTGGTAATGGCACTGACGAAGAAATTTCCAAGACCAGGAATTCCGAAAATCTTTTCAATGACGAAAGATCCGGTCAAGAGACCAGAAAGGGTGGTCCCCATTTGGGATACGATGGGCAGAATTGCATTTCGCACCGCGTGACCCATGATGACGCGGAAGCTCTTGAGGCCCTTCGACTTTGCGGTCTTGATGTAATCTTGTCCCAAGACTTCGAGCATGGACGAGCGCATGAGACGCGCAGAACTTGCCATGGGAAGCATTGCAAGGGCAATGGAGGGCAGAATCGTGTGACGCCACTCTCCCCATCCACCGATGGGCAGCCAGGAGACATTCTTTGCAATGAACTGGATGAACAGGGTCCCCATGATGAAACTGGGGACACTAATCCCGATAATGGCGAGAATCATCATGACGTAGTCGGGAATCCGGTTTTGGTAGAGTGCCGCAATGGAACCGAGAGCGGGTCCGAGAATCATGGCAATGACAAAGGCCTGAAGACCGAGTTTTGCCGAGACTGGTGCGCCGCGACCGATCATGTCGTTGACGGTCTCCGTCTTCGACTTCATAGATTCACCAAAATCCCCGCGCAAAAGGTTCGAGAGATACATCTTGAACTGTTCGGGGAGGGGTTTATCCAATCCATATTTTGCTTGCAAGTTCAAATAGACGCTCTCGGGCATCTTCCCTTCCTTCGCGAAGGGATTGCCCGGAATGGCGTGCATCATGAAGAAAGTGACTGCGATGATGACAAACATCGTGACGATGGACATGAGCAGTCGCTTCAACACAAACTTTTTCATGTGCCGTCCTTTCTAGAGTTCACAAGGGGGCCAACAATGGAATAGAGAATCGCACGGGGCGATTCTCTACTCCATTGCATGTTGCGCATGATTTGTCGTAAAAAGTTACTCGATTTCTGCGAACGTGAGTTCCGGATAGTCAAGCAGTGGCTTGTAGACACCCTTAACATTCGGCTTCACGAGGTAAGATTGGTTGTAGAAGTAGAGAGGAATAATGGGCATATCGTCCATCATGACCTTCTCTGCAGCCTTCATTGCATCCATACGAACCTTCGCATCATTGGATGTTTTTGCGATCTTAATGTTCTTATCGAACTCAGGATTCGACCACTTTGCATCATTTTGCGGGTTACCAGTGGTGAAGAGGTCGAGCATGGTCATGGGGTCTGCATAGTCGCCGATCCATCCAGCACGGGAGATGCTAAAGTCTCCTGCACGACGACGGTCGATGAGGACTTGGAACTCCATGTTCTCGAGGGTGATGTCCACACCGAGATTCTTCTTCCACATATCTTGCACCGCTTGAGCAATCTTCTTGTGACCTTCCGAGGTGTTGTAGATGAGCACAGTGCCGTTGAGATCAGCCAAGCTTGCGCCAGCTTCCTTCAATCCCTCTTCGAGAAGGGCCTTTGCCTTCGTCGCATCTTCTTGAGCATAAGCTCCATTTGCCTCACGGAAGTCTTTTCCTTGATCATCATGAAGTCCCGGGGGAACCATACCCGTTCCGGGGAGCTGTCCACCTAAGACGACGTTATCGATGATGGTTTGACGATCGAGGGCCATCGAGAATGCATGGCGAACCTTCGCATTGTCAAAGGGCTTCTTTTGCGTGTTAAATGCAAAATAGTAGGTCCCAATTTGGGGATCGAGATGGAGCTCGGGGTTGTTTTCCGACTTCATCTTTTGGATCACCGTCGATGGGGGGCTTACAATGAGATCGTACTCCCCACCTTCATACTTTTGGTAAGAGGTGTTTTCATCTTCGAGGATATCAAATTCGATCCCTGCCAGTTTGACTTTGTCCGCATCGTAATAGTTCGGGTTCTTCTCGAGCTTAATGTAGTCGTTGTGTGCCCATTCCTTGAGAATGAAAGGACCGTTCGAGACATAGTGTCCCGTGGAGGGATCCTTCGCCCAATCGGGATTGGCTTCTACAGTTGCTTTGTGAACCGGATAGAGTGAATAGAATGCTGTGAGACCTTGGAAATAGGGCGTCGGATTCTCGAGAGTCACTTCGAGAGTCTTGTCATCGGCGGCCTTCACTCCCACGTCATCAGCAGTGAGGTTGCCTTCTCCAGCATTGTACGCTTCTGCATTCTTCAAGTAGTAGAGTTGGTATGCGTAGTCGCTCGCGAGCTCGGGATCGAGCAGGCGCTTCCAAGCAAACTCAAAATCTTGTGCAGTCACAGGATCTCCGTTGGACCACTTTACATCGTCACGAATAGTAAAGGTCCAGTTGAGACCATCGTCACTGACCTTGTAGTCTTTGGCCATACCATTGACGAGTTCGCCGTTCTCATCGTATTTCATGAGACCTTCGAACAAGTGCTGAAGTACCCAAGAGTCGTGAGTTCCCGTTGCGAGATCCGGGTCAAGAGCCCCCGGCTCAGAAGTGTTGTTCGTACGAAGGATTTTGCCCTCCGCCGAAGCTGTTTGTTCCCCTTCAGGCTTGTCTGCGCCGCCATTTGCAGGAGCGTTTCCGCCGCCACAAGCAGTCAGCAGCATGACCAAAGCGAGGAAGAGGGTCGCCATTTTTAAGCTGGTTTTTTTCATGATGTCCCCCTTTTTGTGAACTTCTACTCTTTCATGCGCTACAGAGAGAAGATTATAGCTTACGAACAATATTATATTATATCTCCTTGTAGGATACAAGAACTAACAAGAAAATCACTAAAAAAGGGCTTGTTAGGTTTTCCGCAAGGTTCCACGGGGCGATTTCTTTTCTTCCTGAGAAAACAAGTTCGTCGTCTTTTCTTCCTCCCCTAGGGAAAGGCCTCTCTTGACTTCCTGTTTCAAGATTCTAGCGGCGCGGGTTTTGAAGTCCTAGGATTTCATAGAAGGCGTTAAGGTCCATATGGGCACGAATGCCTTCGGCAAGGCGGTCGAATTGCTCTTCTCGGTAGGCGTCGAGGTCCATCTCCTTGACTTCTCGTTTCATTCCCTTCTTTTCAAAGAGATGAGAAATCAGGCGTTTCGAGGCCTCGGGGTGGTCGAAGACGCCGTGGAGATAAGTCCCCATGACGGACCCAGATACACAGCCATCTTCGTGGTCCCCAAGGCGCAAGAAGGGCTCTGCCCCGTGGCGTGTCGTCTGGCCCATGTGGATTTCATATCCTTCGACGGCGGCCCCGGCGAGGGAGGAAAACTCTCCGGACATCGAAAGGATCTCCCCTTCGATTTGGCGGGTCGTCTTCTTCCCTTCAAACACGGTCTCCACCGGGAGCAGACCAAGACCCTTGGCGCTTCCGCCCTCTTCCACGCCGAGGGGATCATGAAGCGCCTCTCCGAGCATTTGATAGCCGCCGCAGATGCCTAAGAGTGCCCGTCCGTCTTTGACGTGGCGCTTTAAGAAGGCATCGAGTCCTTGCTCCCTCAGCCATCGAAGATCTGCCAAGGTGTTCTTCGACCCGGGAATCACACAGAGGTCCGGGGTGCCAAATTCTTCCCGGTGGCGAATGTAGCGTACCGAGACGTCCTCGTAGTGGGAGAGGGCATCGAGGTCGGTGAAGTTCGAGATATGGGGGGTGCGTAAGACGGCGATGTCGATGAGTCCGCCTCCGCTTCGTCTCTTCAAGATTTCTGCAAGGCTGTCCTCTTCCTCCACGTCGACGTCTAAAAAGGGAATGACGCCGAGAACCGGGACCTTCGTAAGGTCTTCGAGCTGTCGAAGCCCTGGGGTCAAGATGGATTCGTCGCCGCGGAATTTGTTGATGAGCATCCCCTTTGTGAGGGCCCGTTCTTCCTCGTCGAAGAGGAGCATCGTTCCCGCAAGGGAGGCGAAGACACCACCGCGATCAATGTCTCCCACAATGATGGCCGGGATGTCCATGGCCTTGGCAAATCCCATATTCACGATGTCCACGTCCTTGAGGTTAATCTCCGCAGGACTTCCCGCCCCTTCGCATAGAATCACATCGTACTCCTCGGCGAGGGACAAAAAGGCGTCACGGGCGATGGGGAAGATCTCCGCCTTCGCCCTGTAGTACTCCTTGGCACTCATGTCCGAGCGGACCTCCCCCATGACGATGACCTGGCTCTTGTGATCCGTCGTGGGCTTTAGGAGGATGGGGTTCATCCGTACCTCTGGTTCGAGTCCTGCTGCTTGGGCCTGGACTACTTGGGCGCGTCCCATTTCCTTTCCGTCTTTGGTGATGAAGGAGTTGAGGGCCATATTCTGGGCCTTAAACGGGGCGACGCGGTAGCCGTCTTGTTTCAAGATGCGACAGAGCCCCGCAGTGAGAAGGCTCTTCCCCGCATTGGATGTCGTTCCAAGAATCATACACGCCTTAGCCATTGTGTCTCTCCTTCCATGCGGCCATTGCTCTGACAAACCGCGTTGCCGCCTCTCGTTCTCCCCGCAGGTGAATGTGGGGATAGCCTCCATAGAGATGAGCGCTCCCATGGCCCACCTTCCAGGACCGGTTCCCCGTAGGTTTTTGGGCCAAGAAGACCTCCCCTTCATCGCTACTCTGACTGTAGTGGAATTCGTGCCCCTTCAAGGTCTCTCCTTCGCCGCAGAGGAGATTCTCCCCCTGGGCGGTGAGATGGACGTACCCAAAGTGTCGCAGACTCTTTCCCATATGGCTCTCTCCCGGCAAGATGCCAGCGAGAGGATAGGAAGTCTCCTCTTCCCGGAAACTCTCGAGGAGAGTCATAAACCCCCCGCACTCTGCGAGGATGGGCATTTCTTCTTCATTGGCCTCTCTCAAACTCTCTAGGAAATTCTCAGCTTCAGAAAGAGTCTTGGCGTAGAGTTCGGGGTAGCCTCCCCCGAGGTAGACCCCATGACAACCCTTGGGGATGGCCTCGTCCTTCAAGGGAGAGAAGGGACAGAGCTCCACCCCAAGCTCTTCGAGAAGGGCCAAGGCGTCGTCATAGTAAAAGGAGAAGGCCCGATCTCGGGCAATGGCGAGGCGAACCTCTCCAATGGGAGTTTCCGACGACCTTTCTTCCTCAAGGTCTGGGGCCTCCTCGGCGAGGCGCATAAGACCCTCCAGGTTCACGTGCTCTTCCACGGCCTTTCCCACCGCCTCAATCTTTTCTTGGAGGTCTCCAATCTCGTCGGCGGTGATGAGTCCCAAGTGACGACTTCCAAGGCTTGCCTCTTCCATGGGCGGGAGGCACCCAAAGCTCTTAAGGCCTAAGTGCTCGTCGAGAATCTTGGCGTAGTAGGTCGCCATCATGGGTGTGGTCTCCGTAAAGAGAACGCCACGAATCTGGGAATCTTCAACAAACTCCAAGAAGCCCTTCACCTCGGCGGCAAGGCTTACGGATTGCCCCTTCGGCCGTAAGACGAGGACGGCGGGTGTCTTGGTCATGCGGGCCACGTCATAGGAACTGCCCGTGGTATCTGTGCCCACTCCGTCGTAGTAGCCCATGACCCCCTCGATGATGTTCATCTCCTTGGCGTAGCGGGAGAGACTCTCCTTGAGAACCACCTCCCCGAGGAGGAAGGGATCGAGGTTGATGCAGCGGTCGTGGAGCACTTGGCGATGAAACATGGGGTCGATGTAGTCTGGCCCCACCTTAAACGCCGCCGTATCCACGCCGCGCTGGCGCAGAGCCGAAAGGATGCCCATGGTCATCGTCGTCTTTCCCGTCCCGCTGTGTGGGGCTACAATCATGAGTCTTGGTGCCTTCACCGGCATACCTCCTTATCATAGGCGATGCGTGGGGTGCCGTCTGCGACGGTGATTATTCCACGCTCGATGTAGCGACGCTTCTCAATGAGACGCCGCATGGGAAGATTCTCTTCGTGGGTGTCGATCCGCAGTCCGTGGACCCCGAGAAGGCGCGCCTCTTCTTCGAGGAGGGCCTCCATCTCCCGCGCCGTATCGGAATGTGCCGAGTCCACGGTCATGCGGTGAATGGTGCCATAGGGCGCCTCCCAACCCCAGGCCCCATCAATGACTTGATAGGTCGGCTCTTCTCCCAGGATCAGACTCGCCACCGCCTCCACGTCTCCATCCCGCTCGCCCACATAGAGGGCCCCTCGCTCCAGGTCCTTCAAGAAATCATTTCTTCCCGGGTACTCCCCTTGCCATTGGGGAATATTGCGTCGTCTCAAGATGGCGCGCCCGTTCTCATAGAGGCGAAGAATGGCCTCCTCGTCGGCTGCGGTTGCCTTCCGCAAGGATAGACTCCCTGCGAAGTCCACAGGAATCTCTTCCTTCACAGAAATACCCACCTCGTCGCTGGTACAGGAATAAGCCCGCACCTTCACCCCCGCAATTTGCGCTTGGCGAAGAGCTTCTGCGAAATGGGGGTCCATAGAGGCATTGGGGCGAAAGAGGTGGACCTGCTCCATCTGGATGAGAAAGATGACAAAAGCCCTCTGTCCTTCTCGTGCAAGAGCCGTCAGTTCCTCAAGATGGCGCGCCCCGCGAACAGTCGGTGCATCGGGAAAGGCGGCAACCCCTCCTCGCTCCAAGGTCACACCCTTGACCTCGAGGTATCCCGTCCCCTCTTCGGTGTCGACGAAAAAGTCAAATCGACAATCCCCATAGGTGGCCTCTCGCCGATAGGAACGAAGGCCTCGAAGGACGATCTTCCCCTCCTTGATGCCCTCCTCCACCAAGTCGTTGGCCATGGCGGAGTGGATGTTGACAAAACCCTGTCCCGGCTTTTCGATGGCAACGAGGCTGTAGGGATACTTTCGCCCGCAGCCCTTGCCCCGCTCGAGGATGGCCCTCCTGCCCTTGACGAAGAGTTCCTTGCAACGCCCCGTGTTGGGCACATGCACTCCCATGATCTCGTCGTCTACGAGGACTTCCGCCACGAAGCGATTCTTGCGACGAATAAGGGTGGCCTCCCTCGGTTCTCTGTAGTTCAAATTTTCCCCTCCTTTTCCACCTCGTGGATGATTCTCAGAAGACGCTCCTTCTCACCGAGCGGGTCCTTCGTAAAGTACTCCAAAGACAGGGGGACCATCTTTCCTAGGACCTGGAAAAACGTCCTGGCGATGGATTGCATCTCCTCTTCCGTGGGCGCGCGATGTTCGTCCTTTTCTCCGCCGTTCATCTGGAGATGGCAGTACCCAATCCAGGGCTTTAGTTCCGAGAGCCAGGCCCTCAGTGGCGTCGTGGTGAGGTTCGCATGTCCCACGTCGAGATTAACCCCAATCCTCGGGTGGTCAATCTCTTCCATGAGGAGGCGCAACTCTTTGGGGTCGTTCTCGTAGACATTTTCAATGTAGATCTTCCCGTGAAACGAGGGGAACTCGTCGAGGAGACGAAGGAGAAACTCTGCGTGAGTCTTTCGATCCGCCTCTAGAATCCACGGATTCGTCAAGAAGGGGTTGAGCTGCGAGTGAAAGATGATGGCGTCCACGTCTAAGAGGCTTGCGACGTTCATGGCCATGGTGTAGCGCCACTGGGAGGCGTGGCGAATCCGCCCATCGTAGCTAAAGGGTTTGAGGTCCACAAAGGGGCCGTGCATGGCCACCATGGCCGGTCGTGGGGTGAGGAGGCGCTCATAGTGCAAGATTTCTTCACACCAAGCCCCCTCAAAGAGGTTGAGTTCTGTAAAGTCTTGAAACTCGATTCCCATCCCGTTGGCACAGGCCTCGGGAGAGAAATCGTGATAACTCTGGATGGTGTGTAAAATCTGTGGCTCCATGGTGTCCTCCTTCTCGTGGTCTTCATTATACCAAAGCGGGGACTAACAAAAAACCCGCCACAAGGGCGGGTCAAATCATCCTCGTTGAAGGAGTTCGCGAGCTTCTCTCAAGAGGTGTTCTGTGGTAATGTCAAAGGCCTTGAAGACCTCTTTCGCGGGACCCGAGGCTCCAAAGGCATCGATGCCGATGACACGGCCCTCTGTTCCCACATAACGATACCAAGGCATCGTCGCCGCCGCTTCAATGGCGAGGCGCTTCGTGTGTTTCGGGAGGACCTTTTCGCGGTAGGTGGCGCACTGGGCCTCGAAGAGTTCCATCGAGGGCATGCTCACCACGCGCACCCCGACTCCTTCACCTTCCAAGGCATTGGCCGCTTCCAAGGCGAGGGAGACTTCCGATCCCGAGGCGAGAAGAATCACGTCCAGGTCCCCCTTCTCATCCTTCAAGATGTACCCGCCGCGCTTGGCATCCTTCGAGGAGCCGGCGAGCTCGGGAAGGGTTTGACGACTCAGGATGAGTGCCGTCGGCGTCGAGGTGGAGTGCATGGCCACTTCCCAACCCGCAGCGGTCTCCGTCGTATCCGCGGGGCGGAAGGTGACGAGGTTGGGAATGCTCCGAAGCATGGCGAGGTGCTCGATGGGTTGGTGGGTCGGCCCATCTTCTCCCACACCGATGGAATCGTGGGTAAAGATGTAGGTCACCGGCAGTCCCATTAATGCAGAGAGGCGCACCTGTGGCTTCATGTAATCGGAGAAGACGAGGAAGGTCGCCGCATAGCTTCTAAATCCTCCGTGAAGAGCCAACCCATTGACAATGGCCCCCATGGCGTGCTCACGTACCCCAAAGCCGATGTTGCGTCCAGCTGGAGTCTCTGGACTCATCCGCTCCTCTGCCTTGAGTTCACTCTTGTTCGAGGGGCCGAGGTCTGCAGAACCACCGACGAGGTTGTTCACCTGCTTGGCGATGTCGTTGAGAAGACTTCCTCCTGCAGCTCTCGTGGCCTGGTCCTTCGTCGTCTCCTTGTCTACGGTGAGCTCGAGAGAAATCCCAGTCTCCTTGAGGTCTGCTTCAAAGGCCTCGGCGAGCTCGGGATATTGTGCCCAGTAGCCTTCATACATCTTCTTCCACCCATCGTAGGCCTTCGCCTTAGCCTCGAGTCCTTCGCGAGCATGGGCATAGACATCCTCGTCAACGGTGAAGGCCTCGCCCATTCCCAGAGCCTTGCGGGTCGCTTCGAGGTCGTCTCCCAAGGGCTCGCCGTGTGCCTTCGCCAACCCCTCTCTCGGGGAACCGAACCCAATCTTCGTGTGAACTTCGATAAGGGTGGGGGCGTCGTGGGTCTTCGCCTCTTCGATGGCCTCGCAGATTGCACTCACGTCATTTCCATCTGCGACGTCGAGGGTCTTCCATCCAAGAGCCTCATAGCGGGCCTTGACGTCCTCGGTAAAGGCGATGCCCGTGTCTCCTTCGATAGTGATTTGGTTGGAATCGTAGAGGACGATGAGCTTCTTCAGCTTTTGAGTCCCCGCAAAGGAGGATGCCTCGTTGGAGATGCCCTCCATCAAATCCCCGTCCCCACAGAGGACATAGGTGTAGTGATCCACCACGGGATAGCCTTCACGGTTGTACTTGGCTCCGAGGGCGCGCTCTGCAAGAGCCATCCCCACCGCCATGGAGATGCCGGCGCCGAGGGGGCCCGTGGTGCATTCCACCCCTTGGGTATGGCCGTATTCCGGGTGTCCAGGGGTCTTCGAGTGGAGCTGACGGAAGGACTTGAGGTCCTCGATGTTCACGTCATAGCCGTAGAGGTGCAGGAGGGAATAGAGCAGTGCAGAGCCGTGGCCTGCAGAGAGAACGAACCGGTCTCGATTGATCCAACGAGGATCCTTCGGCGCAAAATTCACATGGTGTTGAAAGAGGGCATAGGCCGCGGGTGCGGCGCCAAGGGGCAGCCCTGGGTGTCCGGAGTTTGCCTGTTGGACCGCGTCGACGCTGAGCATGCGCAAGGTGTTGACTGTTTTTTGAGTGATGTTCAAGACTTCCTCCTCATTTGATCACACGAGTCACGGCTTTTTCATCCATTATAACATAGTAGAGAAACTGAGGGATGGCCAGTTGGCGCTTCCAGCGAGAGGGATTCTTTAGGAGGCGATAAAACCACTCGAGGTGCAACTTGATAAACACCTCTGGGGCCCTCTTCGCCTCTCCTGCCAAGACGTCAATGACGCCACCATTTCCAATGAGAAGACGGGCTCCCGTCTCCTTTCCGAAGCGGTGAATGAACTGCTCCTGTTTCGGGAATCCAAGTCCCACAAAGACGATGTCCGCACCACTGTCTCGAATGTCACGAAGGACCGCCCTCTCCTCCTCGTGTCCTGGACAGCCGTTGTGGGAGCCCTTGAAGTATCCGTGTTGGGCGCCGACGACTTGAAGGGCCGGAAAGTCCTCCTTGAGGTTTTCCATGGCCTTTTTCGCCACCGAGGGGCGTCCCCCAAGGAGAAAGAGGCGGTACCCCTCCTTCTCTGCAATGCGCAACAGCTCCATGGAGAGGTCGTAACCTGTGACCCTCTCGGGGAGGTGAAGGTGACGAAGCTTTGCCCCGATGACGAGGCCGATGCCGTCGGGGACGACCATGTCTGCGTCGTTGATGAGATGGCGTAGGGGGATATTTTTCCTCGCCGCCATGGCAATCTCCGTATTTGGTGTGGCAATCATCTTTCCCCCGCCCTCGTGGAGCAGCTGTTTCATTTTGTGAACCGCTTGTCCAAAGGTGAGGGGTTCGACTTCAATGCCGAAGAATGCTATTTTTTCCACCGTGTCCCTCCAACAATTCATCGAGTACATCGAGGTTTTTCCGTGCGCGCTCCTGCATGAGCCGGTGCTTCTCCGAGAGGGCCTCTCTACGCTCTCCTTCATGGGACAAGAGTTTTGTCGTCAAGAGGAAGAGATCCTCGGACTTTAACGCTTTGACATCGATGGTCTCCGGAAGCTCCAGCATCTGGGCAAGGGCCTTGACCTTCGGGTCGTAGGAGACCGCCACCATGGGCACCTCGCAGAGGGTGGCATAGATGAGGGCGTGAAGGCGCATCGCCACCATGGCGTGACAACATCCGATGGCTCCAATCATCTCCTCCACTGAGAGCTCGGGAAGAAGATGGAGGCGAGAAGGCCTTCCCAAGTCCTCGAACATCGTCTCAAAAAATGGCCGGTCCTCCCCTTCATGGAGGGGCAGGAGCAAAATCTCCTCCTCGGTCTCTTCGAGGAGCTTACAGAGATAGGTCTTCGTCTCCTCATAGAGGGCCGGTGCGTGTTTCCAGGGGCGAAGGGCCACACCCAGATAGGACCTCCTTGGGAGACCAATGCGCTTCAAGAGAGCCTCTTTCTCTTCCTCCGTCGGCATCTCCAGGGCATAGACTGGATCGGCAGTGACTGAAATCCGCTCGTCCTCAAGGCCAAGGGAAGCGAGAAAATCTCGGCTCATCGGATCTCTTAAGGTGATGGCGTCCGCCTTTTTCAGGACCCAGGCGGCGAGGCGACGATTCAGTCCTCCATCGATGGGCCCGATACCATTGGCGTAGACGTAGAGCTTTGCCCGATGCCATTTCGCCATGAGCATGACGAGGAGATAGTACCAGAGACTCCGGCTGCTGGTCACGTCCTGAAGAAGGGACCCTCCCCCGCTGACGAGGACGTCGGCGCGGCGAAGGGCACGAGAGACCTCTCGCACGTCAAAGCGATTGACGCTCTCCACCCCATAGTGCTCCCGGGTCTTCTCCGGATGATAGGAGAGGACCTCCAAGAGGAGGTCACTGCGTCGTCTTCGCAGTTCTTGAATCGTCGCATAGAGAATGGCGTCGTCCCCCGAATTGTCAAACCCGTAGTAGCCGCTTAAGAGAACGCGCTTCATGATCTTCCCTCCTCTTGGAGACGGGAGAGGGCAAAGACCATGGAGACCATGAACCAGAAGGTCATGGTAATCTTCGTCAGATAGATGACGTTCTCAAACATCCCGTGGACGAAGACCCCAAAGAGCCCCGCGAGAAGGCCGGTCCCGAGGATCTTGAAGAAGGCATCGTCACTTCGTAAGAGGTGCTTATGGCCCCGGTGAAACACCGTACCCAAGAGGATGAGAAAGAGGACGAAGCCCACGAGTCCGAGCTCTGCGAAGATTTCGAGAAAGGTGTTGTGGGCGTGGAAGATGGGCATGGTCCTGATGTAGGTCTCAAAGACCCGCTTAAAGGGTAGGTGCCCAAGACCCACACCGACGAGAAAGTGATCGTGGATGACGTCTCCTGTGATGGAGAAAATCTTGAATCGATAGGAGGTGGAAGAATCGGCAAAGTTGGTGATGCTCGTAAAGCGACGCAAGATGGACTCGGGCAACACCATGACAAGGCCCATGAGGGCGGGAATTGCCAGGAGATAGAGGCGCTTACAGATGAAGTAGACGAAAAACGCCGCCGCGGCCAAGAGACCAATCCAACCGCCTCGAGAGAGGGTCATCCCGAGGGCAATCATCCCCACTCCCGCCCCGGCGAAATAGACGAGGCTCTTGAATTCCCTCTTGCTCCACCACCCCATGGCGATGAGAATGGGAATCCCCATGACCAAGTACTCGGCGAAGATGTTTGGATTGCCAAAGACGGAGAAAATCCGCGCCTTGACGTCGGGGTTATTTTGCACATCCACCCATTCCCTCTTGATCTCCACCCCGGTAAAGTATTGGCGGATTCCATAGAGGGCGATGAAGAGAAAGGCGAGGGCAAAGAGGCTCAAGAGGATGTGGGCCCGATTCTTGTCCTTCACCTCTTCCCGGATCATGAGGTAGAGAAAAAACCCGCCAGCGTGAATCCCCAGGTCACGAAGGGAGCCACTGCGATAGGTCGAGGTGAAGGTGGCGACGATGAGGAGAAGTCCAAAGGCGAGAAGCACCCCTTCCCCAGAGGTCACAGGGCGCAGACGCTCTCCGAGAAAGGCCTTGCGCAGAAGATAAAAGATTCCAAGGCCCACAATGGCCCCAAGGGCCAGGACATCTGGGAGAAAGACATAGGCGAAGACCACTGCTCCAATCCCCCAAAAGACCTCCTGCATCACGAAGGCACAGCCGCCGAGGAGAATGAGGAGAAAGGCTACGTAAGGCGTCTTCACCGCCACACTGAGAGCCAGGGCGAGAAGGCCGATGAGGCCATAGCCGATGGACTGTTTTGACACACTCATCCCTCTTCTCCTTCCATGGTTCCAAGACTTGCGAAGAGGTGGATGACACCTGCAATCCGAGAATTCCGATAGGCCGCTCCTTCACCGGCCCCAAGGGCGAGAAGACCGAGCCCAAAGGCGAGGCAAAGCACTGCCACGAGGCGCGACCAGGTGGGATAGACAAAGGATCCGAGAAGCTGACCAAGACCGAGGACGAAGAACGCCGTCCCCAGTCCCGTCATCGCCCCAAATACGGTCCCCATAGGGCGTAAGAATTTATGGAGAAGAGATCCTTCCATCCAGCGAGAAAAGAGGGAGCCGCCCCCCTCAAGGGGCTTTTCTGAGGCGCGAAGGATGAACTCTGCACCCCTCTCCCAGCCATTGCGGCCATCGTTTCTCTCTAGGGCGCGCCCCCAGAAGCTCCCCGAGGCGATGCGCTGGCAGATTCTGCCCACACAGGCCATCCCCCGATGAAAGACACTCTCTTCGTAGAGGGCATTGAGGATGCGTCCCGCCCCAGCCACACTCCGATAGAGAAGACTCTCGCGAATCATGGCTTACTTCTCCGTGGGCTCATCAAACCCGAAGCAAGTCCCAAAGAATGCGCTGGTCTTTGTCTTGAGGCGATATTCGTTGCCAATCTTAAGCTGCTCACCGCCGAAGGTGTAGGCTTGGTCCGACTCCTGCATATCCCCTTCGATGATGATGTGGACATTGTAGCGCTCGGGAACTTGTGCCATGACCCAGGCTCCATCTCCACTTTCGACCTTTTCCGTGTAGGGCTCCACCCAGGTCTTCGTAATCTTTCCGAAGTAGGTTCCCTTGTCGTAGTGGTAGACTTCATCCCCAACTTTAATATTGTCCACCGTCACTTGACGCACTTCTTTGACGAGAAATTCCACACTGGCTCGCCGGCTCGTATCGTTGACCACACGGGTCCCCTTGAGACGCTTCGCACCGCCGACAATGGCCACCGCCAAAATCAGCACAAAGAGTAAATCCAACACATTGACGAGGCCAAAGAGGCGCCCCTTTTCATCGATGAGTTTCACCCGCTTGCTCCCTTCTTAAAATATCCTCATAAATAGCGACGTGGCTCTTGCCCATCGCCTCTTCCGAAAACTTCTCACAGACCCGTGCAAACATCGACTCCCCGCGGCGCGTCATCTCTTCGGGGTTTCGAATCGCCTCTTCGAGAACCCGGCGAAGATCCTCTGCATCCCCGGGAGCGAAGAGCCATCCGTCCTCGCCGTCTCGAATCATCTCGGGGATTCCCCCGACGCGGGAGGCAATCGTCGCACAATGTCTCGTCGCCCCTTCCAGGAGGGCATAGGGGAAACTCTCGCTCTTCGAAGTCAAGAGGTTTCCATCCACCGCCTCATAGAGAGAATAGGGATCTTGCAACTCCCCAAGGAAATGGACGCAGTCCTCGAGGCCATCGCCCTGGACAATGCGGTGAAGAGCTTCCCTTTCTGCCCCGTCTCCGGCGAGGAGGAAACAGGCCTTCTCCCGAAGTAGAGGAGAATCAGCAATCGCCCGTAGAAGTGTGCGGTGGTCCTTCACCGCATCGAGGCGCGCCGCCATCCCAAAGAGGGTGCGCCCGTTGGGATCGATGGAAAATCGCTGGAGAAATTCCTGTTTCTCCATGACCTCCACCTCTTTTTCCACGTCGATTCCGTTGTAGGTCACGTAAATCCGATCCGGAGAAAAGCCTCGGTCAATGAGCATCTTCCGAAAGTTTTCCGTGATGGCGATGTAGTAATCAAAGCGCTTCAGGGCGTAGGTATTGAGAGTCGTAAAGACGAGACGCTTCACGAGATGGTCCTGAAAATCCAGAAGGTAATCGCTGTGAATCGTCGTAACCCGCGGGAGCTTACTCCTGAGGAAGAGGGCGTTAAAGTTCGCCCGAGCTCCGTGGCAGTGGAGGATGTCCACCGCTTCCTCTTTGAGAGATGCGTCGATGGCCTTCATCACCTTCATGTCGAAGCGGCTTTTCTGAGGATGGGCCTCGATGGCAATCCCCAGCTCCTTCGCCTCGTCGTAGAATCGGTCCTTCATAAAGACGAGGACCTTCGCCTCGACGTGTCCTCGCAGGGCCTTCATCAGGGAGAAGATGTGGGTCTTTGCGCCCCCAGCATCTCCCCCACTAATCATGTGCCAAACCTTCATGTCACTGTCCCATGTCATAGGAACCGGTCACCAAGAGGACCACATGGCTCTCGGCGACGAGTCCACGTCCGTCACTTCGCGGCACGAGGAGAAGATGATTCGCGGGAGCTTTCGCCCCTTGCCCGAGGTCCTGTCCGCTGGTGAGGTCGGCGACGCCTCCCCGCTTTGAGGCGACGATGCGCCCCTTACCGCTGCGCAAGATGATTTGGGTCCCCTGGGCGGCACTGAGGCGGTCGCCCTTTTCCATTTCCACCACCTCGAGTCCTTGGGATGCAGTGCCAATGGGCCGCACCTCTTCAAGTCGCTTGTTGAGATAACTCACACTTACCAAGGGATCTTCCTCTTCCGCCAAGGCGTAGTGTGCCGTGGTGAGGACGAGTCCGAGGCCGAGTACGCTGGCTAAGATGTGATACGTCTTCATTCTATCCCCCCTCTTGAAAAAAGGAGCGCCAAAAAGCGCCCCTTCGTCTTATGTAACGCTAGAGTCCAACACTAATCTTTGCCGCCTGCTCAATGTCTTGCATGATGCGGTCGTCAAAACGCCCAATCTTCTCCCGGAGTCGTTGTTTATCAATGGTGCGTATCTGTTCCAAGAGAACGACAGAGTGCTTGGGCAGCTCGCTGAGGTCTGCATCGACGCGCACGTGGGTAGGGAGTTTTGTCTTGTTCAACTGCGAGGTGATGGCAGCGACAATGGTCGTCGGAGAATACTTGTTGCCCACATCGTTTTGAATGATGACGACGGGGCGAATTCCCCCTTGTTCGGACCCCACTACGGGACTCAAATCTGCGTAGAATATATCCCCTCGTTTTACGATCATAGTTTCACCTTGTTCCTAGACTCCACCCCTATTATACCACCGCCTTCCCAGGATGGGAACGACGGGTTAAAAGAGTCGAGAAATCCCCTGGAGAAGATCCTCCGCCGTAGAGGAACGCAAATGCCCCTCTCTCTCGAAGGTTTTGCCAAGTAGTCCATGAAGCCTCGCCGCCACCTCGAGGGCCTTTTCCATGGGATAGACATCCAAGAGACCAAGGACCATGCCAAAGAGGACATCTCCAGAGCCCGCCGTCGCAAGAGCGGGACTTCCTGGAGAAAACACGAGGTCCTCTCCTTGGGAAAAGAGGTGATTCTCTTCCCCTTTGAGAAGCAGGTGTCCGCAGGTCTTCTTCGTCCACTCCTTCGCCTTTTCGGAAAGCCTCTCTTCCCCCTCCTCCACGAGAAACTTTCGCGCCTCCCCAAGGTGCGGCGTGAGCCCCACCTTTTCGTGGATAAGATGATCCATTCCCTTTGCCAGAGAGAGGGCGTCGGCATCGAGAAGGAGAGGTTTCTTTGTGAGGAGCGCCTCTCTTAGAAGTTCCTCGTCCTTCTCCTCCCGTCCCATCCCCGGGCCGAATCCAAAGGCGCTACACTTGGAAAGACTTTTCTTCGCCTCCTCGTGGGTGAGGAGGACGGCTTCGGGGATGAGGATGCTTGCTGCGTCCATCGCCTCCTCGGAGACGACGAGAAAGACGATTCCCGCCCCGGATTTTAACGCGGCGAGGGTGGCATAGCGCGCCGCCCCGAGCATGTGCCGTCTGCCAGCGCGAATCATGACCGCCCCTGCGGAGTACTTATGGAGATTGCGAGGACGGTGTAGGAGTTCCTGGCGATAGGGATGGTGAAGGAGCCTCTCGTCGCGCCTTCTCGCCACGGCGACGGCAACTCCCCCTTCGTGGGAGAGGCTGACCTCGTAGAACTCTCCCTTGACCCATCCTTCAAGGGCACCGCTTTCGTGGCGCAGGAGGTGAATGTCTTGAAAACTCAAGACCCCAATCCCCGATCCTTCGGCCTTTGCCATCGCCTCCTTCGCCGCATAGAGTCCGGCGACGTGGCGCGGGTGAGAATGTTCTTTGAGATACACCCTCTCCTCCTCCGTGGCGATGCGCCGAAGGAATCGCTCTTTGTGTCGTGTTAAGATCTCTTCGACGCGTCCTACGTCGACAATATCGATGCCAATCATTAGTTCCTCCTCTTTTGTCCCATCCTAGCGGAAAAAGACGCCTCTCGCAACCTTTTCACTTTCAAAAACTTCAGGTATGATAGTAGAAAAGGAGGTATAGATGGACTATCAACGTTTTAATCAAGACATTCTCCTGCGCGTCGACGTGGGAGAGGAGCTCATGGAGTCGGTGGAGAAGGTGGTGAAGGAGGAATCCATCGCCCTCGCTACCGTCAGCGGCATTGGTGCTTTAAAGAGTACGGTTCTCGGCATCTACGATGTCAAGGAGCGCACCTATGACGAAGTACACCTCGACGAATTCATGGAGATGAGTGCCCTTCTCGGAAATATCACCACAAAAGAAGGCACTCCCTACCTCCATCTTCACGTCACCCTGGGCAATCGTCAGGGCCAGGGATTTGCAGGCCACTTGAAGAAGGGCGTCGTCGGTGGGACGGCGGAAATTCTCATTCACGTCCTAGAAGGATCCGTGGAGCGCAAGGTCTGTGAGAAGACGGGAATCAACATCTTCGACTTCTTGAAAGATTGACAGAAACCTTAGTTTTTGCTATTCTGAAACCACTTGGAGAACGGTAATCACCAATTATCCCGAGGGGAAGGGGCTGACCCGCCCTCGGGATTTTTTTGCCACCAAAGGAGGCTCTCTTGCAAAACGTCTACGACATTCTTGAAGAGCGGGGACTCATCGACCAGTCCACGCACCCCGAAGAACTCCGCGAACTCCTCGGAAAGGAATCCATCGCCTTTTACATTGGCTTTGACTGCACCGCCGATTCCCTGACCCTTGGACACTATCTCCAGATCATGGTCATGCGTCACATGCAGCGCGCCGGACACCGTCCCATTGCCCTCATCGGTGGCGGAACGACGATGATTGGAGACCCGAGCGGGAAAAACGACATGCGTAAGCTCATGACCCGTGAGTTTATCGACCACAACGCCGAGTGCTTTAAGAAACAGCTCTCTCACTTCCTCGACTTCTCCGAGGGGAAGGCCATTTTTGACAACAATGCCAACTGGCTCTTGGACCTGAATTTCTTAAACTTCATGCGGGAGATTGGGGTCCACTTCTCCGTCAATCGCATGCTTCAGTTCGACTGCTACAAGAACCGGATGGAGCGCGGCCTCACCTTCTTCGAGTTCGGCTACATGCTCATGCAGTCCTACGACTTCTTAGAACTCTATCGCCGCTACGACTGTCGCCTCCAACTCGGCGGTTCGGACCAGTGGTCCAACATGCTCGGCGGCTACGAGCTCGTGCGTAAACTCGAAGGCGACAAGGTCTACTCCATGACCTTTAAGCTCCTCACCACCGCCGCTGGAACGAAGATGGGTAAGACGGAAGCGGGAACGATTTGGCTCGATCCGGAAAAGACTCCTCCCTACGAGCTCTTCCAATACCTGCGCAACTGCGACGACCGCGACGTCACAAAGTTTATGCGCTACCTCACCTTCATTCCCCTCGAGGAAATCGAAGAGTACGACCGCTTGGAAGGCGCTGCCTTAAACGACGTCAAGGAGCGCCTCGCCTACGAAGTCACCAAGGACATCCACGGCGAAGAGGAAGCGAAGAAGGCCCTCGATGCAGCGAGAGCACTCTTTGGTGGGAACAAGAACGCAGAAGACATGCCGACGACCACCCTCCCCGCCTCCTTCTTTGAGGAAGCGACGGTCCTCGATCTCATCCGGGAAGTGGGCTTTGTCTCCTCCAACGGAGAGGGACGCCGGCTCATCGCCCAAGGCGGCATCACCATTGGGGAAGAGAAAGCGACGGCCTTCGACGCCCCGGTCCGCACCTCAGACTTTACCGATGGCGCCCTTCTCCTTCGCAAGGGGAAGAAGGTCTATCATCGCGTCCTCCTCGACCAATGAAGAAGCTCTTTCTCACCGCAGGACTTGCCCTCTGCCTCGTCGGTTGTCAAGGCACGCCGAAAGAACAAACGCCCGAGCCCTCGACGCCTCCCATCTCCACCACCGAGAAGGCTGCACAGGCGCCGACGGCCTTCTCCTTTCACGGCAAGAACCGTAAGGGAGAGGCGGTGGATTCCTCGATTCTCGAAGCCTCTCCCGTAACCTTCGTCAATCTCTGGGGAACCTTTTGCCGTCCCTGTCTTCACGAGATGCCAGAACTTGAGCGCCTTGCCAAGGAATACGAAGGTCGCATTCAAGTCCTCGGCATTACCACCGACGTCCCTGCGGAAGAAGACCCGTCCCATGCAGAAGATCTTCTTCAACAGATGGGCATCACCTACCCCATCGTCTATCCCTCCATGGATAGCCTCTACCAAGAGCCCTTGGCGTCGACGACGATCCTGCCCACCTCCTACTTCGTCAATAAAGAGGGGAAGATTCTCTCCGAACCCATCCTCGGGATGCACAGCTATGAGCAGTGGAAGGTCTACTTTGACGACATCCTCGCAAAACAGCAATAAAAAAGGAGCCCACAGCGGGCTCTTTTTTTAATCGTAGGAGCGCAGGATTTCCATAAACTCTTCCCCGGTAATCGTCTCCTGACGCAGGAGATGACGGGAGATGGCGTGGAGGGCTTCCATGTTCTCCCGCAGGATGGAAATCGCCTTTTCATGGGCCCGCTCCACAGTCTTTTGGACTTCCTCATCGATGTAGCGCGCCGTCTCAGGGCTCACTGCCAAGGTCGTGTCTCCCCCGAGGTATTGGTTCGTCACGTGTTCCATGGCCACCATCCCAAAGCGATCGCTCATGCCGTAGCGGGTAATCATGGCGCGGGCGATCTTCGTCGCCATCTCGATGTCGTTAGAGGCCCCAGAGGTTCTCGTGTTAAAGACGAGTTCCTCTGCACTGCGTCCTCCGGTGTAGGTGACGATCTTGTTGAAGGCCTCTTCCTTGTTCATGAGGAATTTCTCTTCCTCATCCACTTGAAGGGTGTATCCCAAGGCACCAGAGGTCCGGGGGATGATGGTAATCTTGTGGACGGGAGCCGAGTCGTTTTGACGGGCGGCGACGAGGGCGTGACCCACTTCGTGGTAGGCGATGAGTTCCTTCTCGCGAGGACTAATCACCGCATTTTTCCGTTCGTAGCCTGCGATGACCACTTCCACGCTCTCTTCCAAATCCTCTTGACTCATTCGCGTCCTGCCATGGCGCACGGCGCGAAGAGCTGCTTCGTTGACCATGTTCGCCAGCTGGGCGCCGCTGGCCCCTGCGGTGGCGCGTCCCACCGCTTGGTAGTCGATGTCCTCTTCCTTCTGGATGTTCTTGGCGTGGACCTTCAAGATGGCAACCCGCCCTTGGAGGTCGGGCAGCTCCACGGGGATGCGCCGGTCGAAACGGCCGGGGCGCAAGAGGGCGGGGTCGAGGGAATCGGGGCGGTTTGTCGCCGCCAAGATGACGACGCCGCTCTTTCCCTCGAAGCCGTCCATCTCCGCCAAGAGCTGGTTCAAAGTCTGCTCTCTCTCGTCATTTCCCGAGAACCCAGAACCGTCCCGCTTTTTCCCAATGGTGTCGATTTCGTCGATAAAGACGATACAAGGCGCCTTTTCATTGGCTTGCTTAAAGAGGTCGCGAACCTTCGACGCGCCGACGCCGACAAACATCTCGACGAACTCAGAACCGGAGATGGAGAAGAAGGGGACCTTCGCCTCCCCGGCCACCGCTTGGGCGAGGAGGGTTTTCCCAGTCCCTGGAGGGCCGACGAGAAGGGCACCCTTCGGCATCCGCGCCCCAATGGCGGCGTACTTCTTCGGGTTGTGAAGAAAATCCACAATCTCCGTCAAGGCCTCCTTGGCCTCGTCTTGCCCCGCCACTTTCTCAAAGGTCACCCCTTCGACGGACTGGTCGTAGATCTTGGCGTTACTCTTCCCAAAGGACAGGGGGCCCACCCCATCTCCCATGCGCTTGGACATCATCTGCATAAAGACGTACCCAAGACCGAAGAAGAGGGCCACGCTCACCACGAGGCTCAAGAGATTGGACACGAGGGGGTTCATCTCCACGGGGAAGACCCGATCGAAGGTGACCCCTGCCTCTTGCAAGCGGTCGACGAGTTTGTCGTCGGGGAAACGGGCGACTTCTGTGACCTTTTTCGTCGTGCCGTCCTTTTCTTCAAAGATGACGGAGCGGTCGGCGACGTGGACCGTGTCGATCTTTCCCGCCTCAAGGCGTTTCAAAAAGGTCCCATAGTCCACTGTCTCCACCGTTTGATGATTCGTCAACTGGGGCAGGACAAAGAGATTAAAGACAAAGACCGCGGTGATGCCGAGGACGTAGTAGAGAAGCATCGGTGGCTTGCGCCACGGACTCTGTTTTTTAGGTTGTTTCATGGGCTTACGTACTCATTCCTTTCCTATGTTCAGCTTATCTTTCATCATACCCCTTCTTCGCCTCTTTAAGCAAGAAAGGAGAAGAATCTTTGTCACGGCGCTGTTTTTTTCCCTAAAAATTTGGGTACATAGAGGATAACCGAGTGTGAAAGGAGGACGCCATGCGTACGAAAAACATTCTCACCACTCTGAGCACCGTCTCCCTCTTGAGTCTTCTCATTGCCTGCAGCCCCAAGGTAAACGCAGAAGCCCCTCAAACGAAGGAAACTCCCGCGGCGCCCATCACCAGTGAAGCCAACGAGAAGAACACGGAAGAAAAAACCCCCGAGGCCGCGCCAGCTCAAGAAGAGTTTAAGGCCACCCTCGTCTTCCCCGCCACGGCCTACATCGTCGACGGTGATGAATCGAAAAAATCTGTAGAGTCCACGGCGCTCTTGCGCTCTGGAGAACTCTCCCATGCCGAAGCCATCGTCCAAGCCCTGCAGAGCGAGAAGGCCCCAGAAGGCGCCGAACCCGCTCCCCTAGAAGGGGTGATTTCGAAAATCTCCCAAGAGGGTTCCGTCGCCGTGGTGGATTTTGTGAAGGACAAAATCCCAGAGGGCACCTTGGACCAAGAGGTTCTCCTGCGCAGTGTGGTCAACTCTCTGCTCGCAGATGAGACCATCGATCAGGTGAAGATCCTCTTAAATGGCGAAGCATCCCCGACTCTTGGAGGTCACTTCGACATTCAAAAGCCCTTTACCGAAGCTCTGTAAACAAAAAGAAGCGGATGAGCCGCTTCTTTTTTATTCCCCAAACCGGACGCGATTCTTTAACGCCGAGGTCAGGGTGAATTCGTCATAGTATTCCAAGTCTCCCCCAAAGGGAATGCCGTAGGAAATCCGGGTCACGGAAATCCCCGACGCCTTCAGGAGATTTCCCAAGTAGAGGGAGGTCGTCTCCCCGTTGTGGGTCGGGTTCATGGCAAGAATCACCTCGTCCACTTCCAGGCGTTGAAGGCGCCTCAGAAGCTCTGCGATTCGCAAATCCTGGGGTCCAATTCCCTCGGCGGGAGAAATGGCGCCGTGAAGGACGTGATAGAGTCCGTGGTATTGCCCCGTCTTTTCGATGGCATTTAAGTCTCTTGGTTGTTCCACCACGAGAATGCTTTTATGGTCTCTCTTTGGATTGCTGCAGATGGGACAGGGGTCCTCGTCGGCATAGTTGAAACACTCGTGGCAGAGGTGGGTCTTCGTCCGCGCCTCTACGAGGGCATTGGCGAGGGCGCGCACCTCCTCTTCCTTGGCGTCAAGAATGTGGTAGGTCAGACGTTGCGCCGTCTTTCTTCCAATGCCGGGCAACCGACTGAACTCGTGAATCAAATCGGCAATGGGCCCGCGCTTTTCCATTAAAAGAGGCCTGGGATGTTCATACCACCCGTGAGCTTTTGCATCTCACCCTTTGCCGTCTCTTCCGCCTTGCGGTTGGCTTCGTTAACCGCCGCGACGATGAGATCCTCCAAGGTCTCCACGTCTTCGGGATCCACCGCATCGGGGTCGATGGTAATCTTCAGAAGTTCCTTCTCTCCGTTGACGCGGGCGGTGACCACGCCTCCGCCGACGCTGGCCTCCACTTCCTTCGCCTTCAAATCCTCTTGCATCTGAGCCATCTGTTCTTGAAGCTTTTGCACCTGCTTCATCATCTGGTTCATGTTGCCCCCCATACCGGGGAATCCTCCACGTGCCATATCTTCCTCCTCCTTTTATTCGTCTAGTTCTTTCACGTTTTCCTTTTCGAAGAGATAGTTGACCCTCTCGATGTCTTCGTCAAGCGAACTCTCCTCGGGTTTTTTCCTTGGGATGCCCTCGAAATCTTTGCGGTTTTCCTTCAGATCTATCCGTACCTCGACGGGAAATCCGAGGACCTTTTCCAGGGCATCTCTCAGCGCGATTTGATTCCTCTCGATGCGTTTCATGGCCTCGTATCGAGAATTCATTTCCTCGTAGTACACCCAGATACAGCCGTCTCGTGGACCAACAGGAGTCGCATCCTCAAGAAGGACCGCAACGGACGTCAGATAATTTTTTCTGAGGTAACTCTCGACATCTCTCCATGCAGAGAGAATATCGACTTCCCTCGACCCTTCCATTATACCATGGTTTTCTCTTCCCGCATCCGAGGGTGAAGCTTCCTCTTGAAGAGCCTCTTTTTGGAAATCCTCGACCGTTAAACCCATCAAATCCTGGGAATTGTCTTCGAGGATGGGCTCTTTTTCCATAGGAGGCATCTCTTCAAAATGAGGCTTCTTTTCCTCTTGAGACGAGGGCTCGTTCTTCTGGGGCGCGGGCTCCTCCCCCAATGTCCCCTCATAGGGGATTGCCGCCTTCCGAGGAGCTGGAGACACCACCGCCCCCTCTTCCAGGCGACGAATCCTCTCGACGAGGGCCTTCATGGCGATGTCCTCTCCATAGAGCTCTCCTCTCGCGAGGCGAAGAAGTCCCACTTCGAGAATCTGGCGGGGGTCTGAGGCGTAGCGTTGCCGTTGGAGGGTCTGGCCTAGGGCTTCGATTCCTTGGAGAAGCCCTGCGAAATTCGTCTCCTTCGCCAATTCCTCGAGATCCGTGACATCCTCTCTCTCAAGAATTTCCTTCGCCGCCGTGGTTTCGTCGACGATGAGAAGTTCGCGGAAGAGTTCGATGATTTCCTCGGTGAGACGCACCATGTCCGTCCCCTGGGCGTAGGCCTCCTCCACAGCCTTTAAGCACCCGGTCACATCTTGGCGGAAGAGACTCCTTACCAGGTCAAAAAGGGTCTCCTCTTGGGTGAGCCCTAGGGCCTCCATGGCCTCGGCATAGGAGAGGCTCTTCCCATATCCCAAGACTTGATCGAGAAGGGATAGGGCATCGCGCATTGCCCCCTGGGCGTGTTTTGCAATGGACAAAAGCGCCCTCTCATCCACGGTGGCCCCTTCCTCTTGGAGAATCTTCTCCATCCACCCCATCATATCCTTCACGCCGATGCGACGAAAGAGATAGCGTTGGCACCTGGAGAGAATCGTCGGGGGAATCTTTTGAGGTTCCGTGGTAGCGAGGATAAAGATGAGACGACTCGGCGGCTCTTCGAGAATCTTCAACAACGCATTAAAGGCCCCGCGGCTGAGCATGTGGACTTCGTCGACGATGTAGACACGATAGCGTCCAAGGCTCGGCGGATAGATGACCCGCTCCTTGAGCTCGCGGATGTCGTCGACGGAGTTGTTACTCGCCGCGTCCATTTCCACCACGTCTATGAATTTCCCCTCGAGAATCGCCTTGCAATGGGCACATTCATTACAGGGTTCCCCATCTTGGGGGTTGAGACAATTCACCGCCTGGGCGAGAATCTTTGCCGCAGAGGTCTTTCCCGTTCCCCTGGTCCCGGAAAAGAGATAGGCGTGGCTGAGTTCATCGCGAAGCACTTGTTGGCGCAGATTTTCCGCCACATGTTGCTGGCCGACGAGGGCCCCAAAAGTCCGCGGTCGATAGGTACGATAGAGAGCTTGGGTCATCGCGACCTCCTTCCTTCTTCCTATTGTACCACGAGAGAAAAGTCCCCTCCCACAAGTTGAGAAAAGTCCTCGAAAGTTTCCTTCCTTGGCCTTCGCTTCACAAGAACTTTGTGGTTTTATCACATAAATTTCACATAGGACCCGTACAATGATACCAGAACATCGTGAGAGATTTACCTAGGAGGTATCGTAAGATGAACATGAAGAAACTTGCTACTGTCGGAACCGTTGGCGCACTCATGCTCGGTCTCGTCGCTTGTGGTGGCAACGCTGCAAACAACGCACAAAACGCTGCTGACAACGCACAAAACGCTGCTGTGAACGCTGCTCAAAACGCGCAAAACGCTGCTGCTAACGCTCAAGACAAGGCTGCTAACGCTGCTGAAGCTAACGCCGCTGCTGACGCTGCTCAAAACGCAGCAAACGCTGCTGACGCTGCTGCTAACGCTGCTGACTCCGCAGACTCTGCTGCTAGCAGCAACTAAATCCTTTGATTTAGTTGGGAGCTCCTCGCGAGCTCCTCTTTTTTTATCCTACGAGGAAAACCCCTGCCCCTAAAATTTGCTATAATATTCCATAGAAAGGACGTGATCACGTGCATTGTCCCCACTGCGGGAAGGAAGTCATCCCCTCTGCGCGGTTTTGTCACCACTGTGGCCACAAACTCCCCACACGGCAAAAGACCTCCTCGGACACGAAGGACGTCCTGCCCGTGGACGAGGAGATGCTCGACGGCCCTGCTTCCATTGAGCGCGCCATGGAAGAGACCCATGACCTCGTAGAACTCATTGAACAAGTCGATCAACGCATTAACGACGACCTCTCTCGTCACGATGCCCTGGATACGGAAGAGGACCCGGATTTTATTGGGCCCAAACAGGTGGAGAACGCCGCCCCCAAGCCGCGTCAACACACGAAGCCCTTCACCCCCATCGAAGAGGTGGTGGTCGCCGAGGAAAAGGCCCAAACCGTGGAGCCGAGACCAACCCGTGAGGCGAAGGAGGACGCCCCGCGCCGAGGCCTCAAGAAACTTTGGCACGACTTCATCCACGAAGAGGACGACGAGTTTTCCATCTTCGAAGCCTTAAAGGGCCAACCTGAGCCCAAAATGCCCCGCGCCCAGGAGGCGGTCATTACCCAAGAACCTCCCATTCTCGCCGGGCCAAGTGCTCCTGAGGAGAGTCTCGACTTTACCCAGGACAGTGCCCTTCTTCGTGCTATGCTCGACGAGAAAACCCCCTCGGAGAAAAAGAAAACCTCAGAGAAAACCCATCTCGCCCCCGAGGAGACGACAATCTTCCGCTCCTTGAAAAAAGAGGTCAATGAGCGACTCGCAGAAGAAGAAAAGAAAGAGGCGGCGAAGGCGTCTTCAGACCTCGAAACATCCAAAACCTTCGAGAAGGTGGAGCACAGCGACAAACCTGTAGAGCGAAACAAGAAATCCTCGAAGAAGAGCACAGCCCGCGACAAGAAATTTTCTTTCCCCTCCTTCAAACGTCCTAAGAAAGAGAAACCTAAGGCGAAAACCATTGAAAAGAGTGTGGTTGACACGGTGACGGAAGACGCTTTGAAATCCACTCCTTCAGAGGAGAAGGACGTGGCCAAGGGAAGCGATCTCCTCTTGCGCCTCTCCCATCCTCCGAAGAGCATCGAAAAGATTCTCGCTCCTTGCGATAAGATCCTCCAGCGTCCAACGACGCGGCTCGTCCTTCGTGTCGCAGCCATCGGTCTCATTCTCTGCCTCCTCCCCCCTGCCATTGGGGCACCTCGAGCCAACATCTTCTTGGCTTCGGTCTTCGTGGGAAAGGCCATCCTCTCCTTCCTACCCTTCTTCATTGCAGAGCGCTCGGTGGTGGGGCAAGTGCCCTTGGACCATGAGCCACGTCTCTGGGCGGCCTACAGCGTCATGTTGTGGAGCATTTTACAGGGATTTTACCTCATCACTTACGGCATTCATAGCGCCATTGCGGGTCTCTCTCTCTTCCCTGCAGTGACTGCACCGATGTGGGCAAGTCTTCTCTCCTTCGTCCTCACTCCCCTTCTCGCCCTCTATTTCCACCGGCGAGAACTCACCTCTGTGCGCAAGCGCCAAGATTTCTTTGGGTGGTATCTCATCTTCTTCGTGGTGAGCCACCTCTTCGTGAAACTCTTCTGGTTCCTCATGAACCTGGTGCACAACATCTTCTAATAAAAAAGGCCCCCGAGGGGGCTTTTTTTAGTGGGCGAGGTCCTTGCCTTGAATGAGGACGCGATAGCCCTGGGCGGCCAAGATGACCGCGAGGACAAAGAGGATGCCCGGCACAATGACCATGATGAGATTCCCTGCAAGGAGATTTGCATGAATCTGAAGACCAAGCGCCGTGAGCGTCGCCAAGAACATGAAGACCATTGGCAGGCCAAACATGGCATAGGAGCGCTTCTTGCTCTTCATCCATACGGCGAGGGCGAGAAGAGCGAGTGCCGCCAAGAGTTGGTTTGCGGAACCAAAGACGGGCCAGATCTTGGCATAGCCGCCACCGGCGAAGCTGCACCCGATGACCACAGTCAAAGCCGTGGCCACATACTTATTCGTCAAGATGGGCTGCTTGCCCTCTCCTTGGTTGACTTCGAAGAACTCTTGGAAGATGAAGCGACCGAGGCGCGTTGCGGTGTCAAGACTCGTCAAGGCGAATGCAGAGACGGCGAGGGAGACGAAGGAGCGACCCGCTTCAAAGGGAATCCCAAACTTGCTCATGAAGGTCCCGACCCCTGCGGCAAAGACACCGACGGGACCACCCTCTGCGAGAAGGGCGGAGAAATCGTCACTCTTGAGGTAGGCTGCGGTGACGATGGCGATGATGGCGAGGACGCACTCGATGAGCATGCCTCCGTATCCAATGACCTTCGCATCCTTTTCGTTGTCGATTTGCTTCGACGTGGTTCCCGAACCGACGAGGGAGTGGAACCCGGAGATGGCCCCGCAGGCCACGGTGATGAAGAGAATCGGGAACATCCACTGATTCCCCGTTTGGGTGGTGACGACAAAGCCGGTGAAGGCCTCCATCTGAATCGTAGGATGATAAAGCACCACACCAATCACAGCTCCCGCAATCATGGCGTAGAGCAAGAAGGAATTGAGATAGTCCCGAGGTTGGAGCAAAATCCAGACGGGCACCGTACTCGCTAAGAAGATGTAGACGCCGAGGATGATGATCCAGGTCTCCACGGAGAGCTTCAAGGGGAAACGGGTCCCGAGGTAGATGCAGCAGAATAGGGCGATGACGCCGATGACCGTGGAGATGCCAAGGGGCGCGCCTTTGCGGTAGACAAAGTAACCAAAGACGATGGCGAGGACGATGAACATCATCGACGCCGAGGCAGCTTCAGGAGTGGCCGCAAAGGTGGTGGCGACGATGTTGGTAAAGGCGGCGACGACGAGCAACAAGGTGAGCCATGCAAAGGCGCTAAAGAGCCCCTTCCCCGTCTTCCCCATGTAGTCCTCGATGATGACGCCGATGGATTTTCCCTGGTGCTTCATCGATGCGGTGAGAGAACCATAGTCGTGAACCCCGCCGAAGAAGATGCCCCCAATGATGATCCAAAGGACCACGGGCACCCACCCAAAGATTGCCGCTTGAATGGGGCCGGTAATCGGACCGGCTCCGGCGATGGAAGCAAAGTGGTGTCCCAAGAGGACCTGGGGTTTTGAGGCGACGTAGTCCACCCCATCGGCCATGGTGTGAGCCGGCGTCTGTCGTTCCTCATCGATGCCCCAAGCGCGCCCCAGCCAAGAGCCGTAGGTGCGGTAGGCAATGAGGAAGATCACGATGCTCACAAGGATCAATACCAAAGAATTCATTGTGACTCCTTTCTCAAGATGGGCCAGTCCCATCGTGCGACACGTCCAAGAGGCGGAAAATCTCCCGACCTCTCTTGCCCTTCTTGTTGGTCACAGGTTCCTCGGGATGGTGAAGGTCGACGGCGACGAGGGCGATGTGGCCCCAGCCCCGAAGACCAAAACGAAAGCTTCGATAAAAAGAATAATGGCGTATCATCTCTAGGCATGTACACTCTTGCTCCAAGAGCAAGACCCCGCGGACGAGACTTTGCATGTGTTCGTCGTCGGGCACAATCCAACTGTGAAAGGCTTCCTCGAGAAGGGCGATGGCTTCACGGACGCTTTCTTCACTTCCATCGACGGGAAGAAAGAGGACGTACTCGTGCTGTTCCCTGGCAAAGGCCACGAATTGACGACTCCCCACATAGCGCTCGTCGCGCTGATGAAAACGAGCGACCAGTGGAATGGGCTTCGACAAAGACCTGTCGTCTCTCGTCAAATCGTAATAGGCCTCAAAGCGTGGGGCAATTTGTTCGATGTAGGTCGATGCGTCCATGGCTTCCCTCCTCTAGGTTGCCTAACATTTTACAGAAAATTGTCATCGATGTCAACAAATCTTTTAGCGTGATAACGTATGCTTCTGGAAAAGTTCCGTTTAAGATGTTAACTCTCCTTTAGTCCACGCGACAAAAAAAGAAGCCCCGCAGGGCTTCTCTGTTACTTGCGCTTGTTGAGGAATTCGTTGATCTTCGGACCCACTTCACGTTGGCTGCGTCCGGAGACGAAGATTCCAATGTGACCCGTGGGGAATTCTGCGAGTTCCTTGTCCTTGGAGCCCACGAGGTCCATGAGGGGACGAGTGGCCGCAGGGGGAACTTGGTTGTCCTTTTGACCGAGGATCACGAGGATGGGGCAGGTGATGTTCTTGAGATCCACCTTCTTGCCGGCGAGTTCAAAGGTGCCCTTCACCAACTTGTTTTCGTGGTAGAAGTTTTCGATGAACTCGGTGATGGCGGTGCCCACTTGCGCGGGGGAGTCGAAAATCCAGTGCTCCATGCGAAGGAAGTTTGCCATCTTCACAGGATCATCCAGGTCTTCAATGACGTTGAGGTACTTGTCCACCATCAGGTCGTAGGGCTTGAGTAAGAGGAATCCAAAGTTCATGAAGTCCCCGGGGATGATGCCATAGGCGTCGGCAACCTTGCGGATGTCGATGTCCTTGCCCCACTTGAAGAGGAGTCCGTCGTTGGTGGAGAAATCCACAGGAGTCACCAAGGAGACGATGTTCTTGATCTTGTCTTGGTGGAGGGAGGAGTAGATGAGGGAGAAGGTACCGCCTTGGCAGACGCCTAAGATGTTCACCTTTTCGATGCCATGGCGTTCACGAATGACGTCGACGCAGGCGTCGATGTAGCCTTCAATGTAGTCCTCCAAGGAGAGGTACTTATCTTCTGCGGTGGGATAACCCCAGTCGATAATGTAGATATCTTGACCGCCGTCGAGCATGTTGCGGATGAGGGACTTGTCCTCTTGGATGTCCATCATGTATTGCTTGTTGACGAGGGCGTAGACGATGAGAAGGGGCGTCTTGTTCGGGTCCTTCACTCTCGGGGTGTAGTGGTAGAGCTTCATCTTGTCCATGGAGAAGACGAGTTCCTTCTCCGTGGAGTCCGACCCAGAATAATCGACGTTCATGAGGGTTTCAAAACCCTTGAAGAGTTTTTCTTGCGTGCGGAGAGCCTTCTCCATGGACGCATCAAAACCGTTGAATCCGTATTCCAATGTTGACCTCCTTTAGTCTCGGCGCCTTACTTGCTGGACTTGGAAGCTTTCTTCGGAGCTTCCGCCTGCTTATTCAGCTCTTCGATGGTCTTCTTCAGGCTGCGCACTTCCTTCTTCAAGTCGTAGACGGTCTTGTAGAGGCTGTCCATATCCGACTTCAAGGGCACGGGGAAGGAAGAGAGGTAGCGTTCCATGATCTTGTCCATGGTGACCTTGAGGTCCATGATGGCACTGACCATGGTGCCGAGGAGCTTGCTGAACTCGTCGGAGTAGAAGAGATCGTCAAAGGCATCGCTCAAGGAGTTGCGCCAGAAGGCGTAGAATTCTTCAAAGGTCTTGGGCTGGTCGCCGTTTCTGAGATCCTCGAAGCTCTTCATGATGACATTTCTCGTGTTCTCGTTGGCGAGGGCGCTGATGCGTGCCAAAACTTCTACGAGGTAGGTCATCACGGTGACGTAGGAGTCGATGGCGTGGAGTTGAACTTCACTGGACTCGCGGCTGATGCCCATCATCGGCATCTTGAGCATCTTGGAGAAGGTCTCGTCATAGTTCTTCTTCCAGAGGTTGAAGTAGTCGAGGAACCCTTCGGGATCCTTCAAGAGACCCTTGGCCATGGCGTCGGTGAGTTCCTTCATCGAATCTTGCCAGGGGCCCATGAATCCGGTGACGGCTCCACGATAGGCGGCGCCGAGGTCCATGGCGCGTTGAAGGCTCGCTTGCATCTCCTTCGGGAGGTAGGGCATGAAGTAGGTGCTGCCGAATTGTCCCGCCTTTTGCATCCAGTCTTCCATGAGGGCCTTGGCGCGCTCTTGGGTGGGCTCCACGCTCTTTTCATAGATGTCCTTATAGAGTTCGTAGAGGTTGTAGTAGGCGAGGTTTCCCTGCATCATCTTCTCGAACATTTCCATGGGGGTACCCGTGTAGCCCGTGAAGGACGTGGTAAAGGAGTCCATCATATTGCGGTAGGCGTCCATGGGGTTTTGGGCGTTTTGCCAAGCGGACATGTCAAATTGGGGCATCATCCGCGTCCAAGAGTCCATCATGTTCTTTTGGGCCTCTTGGAATTGGCGAAACATGTCGAAGTTATTGTTGTTCTCCATCGTAACCTCCCTTATTTCTTCAGAACCGTCGCTTCGCCGACGATAACATCCTTGCCGTCTTGGTTCTTCACCACGGTTTCCAAGGTGAGGATGTGCTTGTCGTCGCGCTTTGCCTTCACGGTCACCGTTGCCGTCACTTCATCGCCAATGAAGACCGGGGCGACGAACTTCAAGTTCTGTCCCATGTAGATAGTGTTCACACCGGGAAGCTTCGTCCCGATGACGGCGGAAATGAGGCCTGCGGAAAGCATGCCATGGGCAATGCGTTGTTTGAACATGGAGTTCTTGGCAAACTCTTCATCCAAGTGGATGGGGTTACGGTCTTCGGAGACCTCGGAAAATTTTACGATGTCTGCGTCGGTGATGACCTTCGTCATCGAAGCGCTGTCGCCGATGGCGATGTCTGCGTAGTCTCTGCTGATCATTTCAGTCATAGTTCCTCCTCCTTCTCCCAAGCTGTCTCGTCCATGATGTCTATAGTATTCATCCCAAACTGCGGAGAACAGAATGTTCCCTACTATGGATTATAGCATAGTTTTCGTCATTTTCCCGGACTTTTTCCCGTCACCTTGTAAATTTTCTCATCTTTTTTCTAACAATGATTCTCCCCACAAAAAAGAGTGCCCGAAGGCACTCCTTATTGCAAGCCAATGGCGTTGGCGACGAGAATCAAGATGAAGGCCACGATCTGAATGAGGACCATGAACTTCCAGGTGAACTTCACCCACTTGTCGTAGGGAAGGCCACACATGGCGAGGATTGCCATGAGCGCACCAGCGGTGGGCCAGAAGTAGTTGGTAAATCCGTCCCCGTATTGGTACAACAAGACCATGATTTGGGCATTGATGCCGAGAATCGTCGCGAGAGGGCTCAGGATGGGCATGAGAATAAGGGCCTTCCCAGAACCAGAGACGACGAAGAAGTTAAAGGCGATGACCACGAGATAAATCAAGAGGAAGGTCAGGGTCACGGGCTTTCCTTGGAGGAAGGCGCCGAGGCTGTGAACAGCGGTGTCGATGATCTTCGCTTGATTCATGAGGGTGACCACACCGCCGGCAAATCCGATGGCCAGAGCCGCGGGAAGAATACGCGCTGCCCCGAGACCAAATTTTGTCGCCGCGTCATTGGGCTTCATGCCGAGAATAATCGTGAGATAGACGGCGAAGATGAGGTAGAGCCCAGAAATCTGCGCCAGTCCCCAACCCCAGTTAATCGCACCATAGGCCTGGAGAACGAAGACGATGACGAGAGAGAGAAGGGCGATTTTCTTGCGTCCGGTAAAGGGAATTTCTTCATCGGGAGTCGCCGCAGCCTTTTCCTGGGCCATGAACTCCTCGGCGACGAGACTCTTCGTCGGGTCCTTCTTAATCTTGCGGGCGTAGGCGAGGAGATAGATTGCCGTCACCACGACGAAGACGAGAAGGGCGATGCTACGAAAGCCGACGCCGGAGAAGAGAGGAATCCCCATAATCTGTTGGGAGACTCCAGTGGTGTACATGTTGATGACCCCAGAGGCAAAGCCGACGCACAGGCCAAGGCCCGCGGTTGCCACCCCGGTGACACGGTCATAACCCATGCCCATGACCACGGTCATACACAGGGGAACGAAGGGAATGCCCCCTTCCCCAAAGCCGATGGCTCCGAGAAGAGCAAAGACCGCCATGAGGGCGAGAATGACAAAGGTTTCTTTTCCTTCAGCGACCCGCAACAGGGCTTGAATCCCCGCGCCAATCGTCCCAGATTCTTCCAGGAGATAGAGGGCCCCGCAGGCGATGAGGAGCATGACGATGATGTCCCCTGCCCCGGTGACGCCTTTGTGCATCGCCGTGAAGAAATCCAAGACGCTGATGGGCTTGGCGTCGTTGACGTAGTGGAACGCATCGGGATTGACTTGCATGATCGCGGGATTATTGGGATCGGCAATGCGTTCGAACTCCCCGGAGGGAACGACGTAGCTGAGCAGTACCACCACGAGCATGACGATCATAAACATGATGTAGACGTGGGGTAAGTTCCATGATCTCTTTTTCTTTTCTGTCATCAAGAACCTCCTTACCATATTGTGGCGAGAGTGCGGCGAAATTGGAAGAGTTTCGTCATCTGCGCCACCCCCTAGAGATTTGACGTACTTCTATGGTGTTTGAATCGTA
Organism: Bacillota bacterium; assembly: GCA_023442775.1. Classification (GTDB taxonomy): domain Bacteria; phylum Bacillota; class Clostridia; order Tissierellales; family Peptoniphilaceae; genus JAEZXH01. The sequence continues at coordinate 5,358 of JAEZXH010000015.1, read as the reverse complement.
TTATATCACAGAAAAGCAGGAAACTCGCGGGAAAACGCTAGTCCTCGCAGTGAAAATCATTAAACTTCTTAAAACAATTTAGTGATTTTTTGAAAATCGCCGGAGAAACGAGAAAATCCCCCGGAGTTCGGGGGATGGGAAATTCTATTTCGTTGTCTTTTCCAAGTAGGCCAAAATCAAGTCGTAGGTGGCGAAGAGGGCCTTTTCATGGGTTCTCTCGTACCCGTGGGAAGAGGCGACCCCTGGCCCGATGAGAGCAGAGCGAAGATCGGCTCCGCCTCTGAGTGCCGCTGAAGCATCGCTGCCGTAGAAGGGATAGATGTCCAGGGCATGGGGGATGTTGTGTTCTTCTGCAAGGTCGATGAGTCTCTTGGTCATGGCGTAGTCATAGGGGCCCGAAGAATCTTTCCTGCAGATACTCACCACTTCTTCCCTCGTGGTGAGCCCTTCCCCCACCACCCCCATGTCCACCGCGAGCATCTCAGTGAATCGGGGATCTCTCGCCGCAGAGGCTCCATGCCCCACCTCTTCGTAGACGGAGAAGAAGAAGCGCAACGGAGGGTGCGCCTTGTTTTTGAGGTCCTTCGCGAGGGCGAGGAGAATCGCCGCCGAAGCCTTGTCGTCGAGATGACGACTCTTGATGTACCCCGCGGAAGTGTGGCGATAGCGCACGTCGAGAGAAATTGGGTCTCCGTGGCGAATGCCGAGGTCCTTGACGCCTGTCTCGTCAAAGACTTCCTCGTCGAGGACGACGCGCATCGAGGCCTCCTCGCGCGGTAACTCGTCGACTTTGTGGTTCGCATGGACCGAGGGATTGACGAGGCGCACCGTCCCCTCGTAGGTCTTTCCCTCGAGGGTGTGGACGAGGACATTTTCCCCCTCCACGTAGAGATAGGGGTATCCTCCGAGGCGAGTGATGCCCAAGGTGCCATCGGGATAGATGGTGCGCACCATGAGCCCCAAGGTATCGATGTGGGCGGCAAGGATGAGTCCCTCCTCCCCCTCTCCCACATCGGCGATGAGGCTTCCCTTCGGGGTACGAGTCACGGTGAGCCCCGCTTCTTTTAAATGTTTTTCCACCACCTCTGCCGCCGCCTCTGTAAAGCCGGTGGGGCTCGGGGCGTGGAGCAATTCCTCTAAAATGGGGATAATCTGTTCTTTCATCGTTTCCTTACAACACCTTCCAAATCTCATCGAGGCTCTTCAGCCCTTCTCGAGCACAATACTCTTCCAGTCCTTCGAGAATCTCGGGGACGACACGGGGATTGGCGAAGTGACTCGTCCCAATCTGGACACAACGAGCCCCCGCCATCATAAAGGCCACCACATCCTCCCAGGTGGCGATTCCTCCAAGGCCCATGACGGGAATGTCCACGGCGTGGGCCACCTCGTAGACCATGCGTAGCGCAATGGGGCGAATGGCGGGACCCGAGAGCCCTGCAGTCACCCGGTCAAAGACGAAGGCTTTTCGCGTCACGTCGATGGCCATTCCGAGAAAGGTGTTGACGAGGCTCACCCCTTGAGCTCCCTCCGCCTCCACGGCGCGGGCGAGTTCTGCGACGCTCTCTCCATTTGGGGAGAGCTTGACCACCACCGGGCGAGAGCAACGCTTTACCACTTCCCGGGTGACGAGGGCTGCACTGTCGCAGCGAAGGCCAAAGGCCATGCCCCCCTCCTTCACATTGGGACAGGAGATGTTGAGTTCTAAGACGTCATAGGGTGCCCCTTCTAATAGCTCCACCGCCTCCACGTATTCCTCCAAGGTGTTGCCCCCGAGGTTGACGAAGACCTTCGTTCCAAGCTTGGCCATCTCTTGGCTCTCCACGGCCACGAAGTGCTCCACCCCTGGATTCTCAAGGCCGATGCTATTGAGAATGCCCGAGGGGGTTTCCCAGATGCGAATCCCGGGATTTCCCGGCTTGGGATAGCGGGTGATCCCCTTGGAAGAAATCCCGCCACAGAGAGAGGGGTTGTAGAGGTGGGCGAGTTCCTCCCCAAAGCCATAGGTCCCCGAGGCCATGACGAGGGGATTTTTCATCGTCATGCCAAAGACCTGTGTCTCAAGAGCCTTCATCCCATCAACTCCTCTCCTCGAAATACGGGGCCATCTTTACAGACCCGTTTGCGCCCGTTCTTCGTCTCACAGGTACAGGCCAGACACGCTCCAAATCCGCAGCCCATGCGCTCCTCCAAGGAGGCATAGACCTCAATTCCCCGCTTCATCGCCTCTTTCATCACCGTCTCCATCATCAGTGGTGGCCCACAGGTCAAGAGCACGTCAAGGTCGTCGTAGACGATGCCGTCGGTGATGAGGCCGCCCTTTTGGACGATGAGCCGCGCGTCCAGGCCCTGGAAGAGACTCTCCGCCTCGGACTCCTCTCGAAGCCCTAAGTAGCAAGTGAGAAGATTGTCCTTTTCGAGCATCTTCATGGTGTAGTAGAGAGGGGCGATCCCCACTCCCCCGCCGACGAGGCCAATGCGTTTGCCGCTCATCATGGGAAATCCTTGGCCGTAGGGGCCTTCAATGCGCAATTCATCGCCGACGCGCAGCGTAGAAAACTCCGCCGTTCCCTTCCCAAATACCCGATAGACGAAACTGACCTGCCCGGGAGACCAATCGTAGACGCTGATGGCCCGCCCGAGGAGAAGGGACCGATCCCTCGGGTAGAGCATGTAGAACTGCCCGGGCGTGGGCGTCGTCTCCTCGGCGACGACGAGGCGGTAGAAGAGCGAATCCACCGCCTCGTGAAGCAAGACGCGTCCCACTTAAAACTCCTTGACCACTTGGACGTGGTCGCAATATTCACAGGCGTAGGCCCGTTTTTCCTTGTCGACAAGGCGAAAGCGCACCTTGTCCACGTGCTCCGCATTGGTGATGCACGTCGGGTTCTTGCAGGTCAAGATTCCCTCGACTTCCTCAGGCAGTTCGAGACGATATTTTTTCACCAGGGCGCCGTTGACGACGACGTTTACCGTCGTGTCGGGAGAGATGAGTCCCAAGACCGCCATGTCTGGCTCAAACTCGGTTTCGATCTTGATGAGGTCCTTGCGCCCGTATTTATGGCTTGGAATGTTGGTCAAGAGGGCCACCACATCACTGAGCTTGTAGAGCTCCAAGGCGCGGAAAATCTCCCAGCCCCGTCCCGCTTCGATGTGGTCGAGAACCACTCCTCGCTTGATCTTATCGACGTTAATCACAGGCTCACCCCCAAGAGTTTCATCATCAGTGCCATCCGTCCATACATTCCCAGGTGGGCCTGTTCAAAGTAGACACACCGAGGATCCTCGTCGAGGCGCGTATCGATTTCGTTGACCCGAGGAAGGGGGTGCATGACAATCATGTCCTCCTTCGCGTGTTTCATCTTCTGAGGATCGAGGATGTAGAAGTCCTTCAACCGCTCGTACTCCGCTTCGGAGACGAAGCGCTCCTTCTGGACCCGGGTCATGTAGAGGATATCCACGTCGGCGATGGCCTTCCCAAGGTCTGCCTCTTCTCGGACATTTGCCCCCTCCACTTGGTGCAGGACATAGTCGGGAAGGCGAAGCTCTTCGGGAGAGATGAGGACGAATTCATTGCCCTCGTACCGGTTGAGGGCCTTGATGAGGGAGTGGACCGTCCGCCCAAACTTCAAGTCCCCGCAGAGGCCAATCTTGAGGTGATCGAGGCGCTTGTGATACTTGCGGATGGTAATGAGGTCGGTCAGGGTCTGGGTCGGGTGTTGGTGGCCCCCGTCCCCTGCGTTGATAAGGGGCACCTTCGTGAGGACCTTCTTCGCCAAGTTCGCCGCCCCTTCACGAGGATGGCGCATGACCGCAATGTCCACATAGCCCTCGATGATCTTCAAGGTGTCCGCCAAGGTTTCCCCCTTCGTCGTGGAACTGGCGGAGGGGTCTGCAAAGCCAATGATTCGCCCACCGAGGCGATTCATCGCCGTCTCAAAGGAGAGGCGCGTCCTCGTCGACGGTTCAAAAAAAAGACTAGCTAACACCTTTCCGTCACAGCAATGAGAAAATTTGCTGGGGTCAGAAATAATGGCATCAGCTAGTCGAAAAAGATCTTCGTATTCTTCTAAGGTAAAGTCTGCTGGCTCGACAAAGTGCCGTAGCGTCTCCATATTCCACCTCCATGGAGTCCCTAGTTGTCGTCTTTACCATCATACCGAAGGTGCCCCACCCTGTCAACGTCTTTTGTGATTGAAGAAGAAGCCGGGAGGGTATATATGATATAACCTATAAAAGGAGGTCTTCCCATGTATAAAAACATTCTCATCCCCATCGATGGTTCAAAGGAAGGTCCACAAGCCATTGCCGCCGCCAAAGAAATTGGCATGGCCTTTGGCGCGAAACTCTTCGTCCTCACCGTCATCCCCGAGGTGAGTATCTTCGAGCAATATCCTTCCAACTTCCCCTTTAGCCTGGAGATTTCCAAGGCGAACACAGAGCGCGCTGAGTTCGTCCTCTCCGATGTGGAAAAACTCCTCGCCGACTACCCCCACGACGTGGAGACGAGTTACACGTCGGGGAGTCCTTCCCACGAGATTGAAGCCTTCGCCGAAGAACATGGCATCGACCTCATCGTCATGGGCAACCGCGGCCTTGGTGCCTTCTCCCGCACCGTCCTCGGTTCCACCTCCACGAAGGTCATCAACCAATCCAAGTGTTCTGTCCTCGTCGTGAAGACGCACAAAGAATAAGAGAGCCTGATGTGGCTCTCTTTTTTTGCAATAAAAAATCTCCGCGGTGCCGGAGCTTCACTTAATTCAGACCCGCCCTAAAATTAAGGTGGGTAACTTGTTCACTGTCTCTAGCTTCCTCTCGAAGGAGGCTTGCTATCCCCAGCCAAACACAGTTTCCCGTGTCTGAGATGTCGGTTGAATTAACGTGAAGAGTATCGAACACTGCAGAGGTTTTCTGTAGTTGTAGTATACACCCTAAAGAGGAGAATTGCAAGGGACTGGCAAAACGTTACCCCATTTTCTCTCAGGACTGCTCACGCACCGCCGTACAACCAAGGAGTTTTTCTCACAGGGCATTTTCTAGGGAAGAGGGCGCTGCGAGGCGCAGAACCTCTCCATCCTCCATACGGGGAAGAAGGAGTTCCTTTGCGAGAAGATGGAGCCGCTCCCCTCCTCGTCCATAGAGGCGATCCCCTACAATGGGCCACCCACAATGGGCGAGGTGGAGGCGAATCTGGTGGGTTCTGCCCGTATAGAGCTTGACTCGAAGAAAACTTCTCCCATTCTTTGAGCCGATGCGCCAAAACTGTGTCTTCGCAGGCTTTCCATCGGGGTCAATCAAGCGACGCGCGCCTCCGTCCTCCCCGATGGGCTCGTCGATGATGCCATGAAGAGGCGTCAC
>JAEZXH010000009.1 GCA_023442775.1 Bacillota bacterium | reverse complement strand
AACGCCACCTTCACCGTCACCCTCATCACCCCCATCGCTATGGACGAAGGACTCCGCTTCGCCATCCGCGAAGGTGGCCGCACTGTCGGTGCAGGCGTCGTCACCAAGCTCCTCAGCTAAGAGAAGCGCGCAATAAGAAAGGACCCCGAGGGGTCCTTTTTTGTGTGGAAAATGAGGCGTCTCCCGTGGAGTCCTTGCCCGTGACAAATCGAATCAAGAGAGATGCTGCGGAAGCTGTATTCTGCAATGAGCTGCGAGAAGCGACGAAGTGACTCAGTGGGAAATCACAGAACTGCAAAAAGTCTCTTGAATCGAGAGAGGGAAGAAGAGGCCCATTGCACGAAAACCACAAATAAAAAAGGCCCTAGAGGGCCTCTTTTTTTGACTTCATGTTGAGGAATCGTCGAATCGATGCCATCTCTTCTTCCGTGAGGTCCCGCTTTGGAATGACGTAGGCCATGGAGGGCTCTTCATAGAGGTAGAAGTCCTTCTTTGTCTCAATGGCGGTGAAGAGTTTGTCATAGCGGATGGCGTGGTTGCGACCGGGAGTGGTCTCGACGAGGCGATCCTCCTCGAAACGCATGGATTTTTGTCCGTAGTTTTGGTGATTCTTCTCCTTGGCGAGAATTCTCTTCATCTGGCGTGTGACGAGAAAACGGAAGAGGAGGTGTTGGGCAACGAGGCCAATGGTGGCGGCGAGGAAAAAGAGGCCGATTCCCATGGGAAGGGGCAAGTCCTGACGGGCCACGGCAATGCCCACATAACAGAGGAGCAACACGATGATGATGGCCTGCTGGATGCGAATGGCGCGTCGAGATTTCGGGTGTTTCGTGAGGTGGAAGAGGTTGAATCGAATGAGATCCTCTTCTCCAAGGGTGTAGGAGATGTTCATAGGGCTCCTTTCAAAGTCGTTGGTCTTTTCTTCGATTCTAGCGAAAAGCCGAAGCCCTTGCAAGGGGGCGAAGTTTTGAAAAAAAGATAACACCTTTTTGAAAGTGGGGGGGGACAAGATGGGTTAGGATACAAAGAGAAAGGAGGTATCATGAAACAAAGACAAAGGATTGCCCTCACCATCCTTTGGGCCCTCGGCGTCGCGGGGACGGTGGCCCTCGGGAAGTCTCAAGAACACGCGACCCTTCGCAGCGGCTGTCTTCTCCTCGCCCTCGTCACCACCCTCGCCCTCCTCTGGACGGCACCGATAAAAAGGCCTCTGCGCCTCGGCCTTATGGCGGTCTTGCTCCTCGTGGTTCTCGGTGTTTCTCTCTTTTTCATGAGGGGATAAATCGGGTATACTTGTCCTAAGGAGGTGCCCTATGGACACAACGATCACCATGACCCAAGAACTGCGAGATCTCACAGAAGGCAAGGAGATTCTCTGGATTAACGAAAAGACTGCGCCCACCTGGCCCGTCTCCGAGGAGGAGATTGAGGACGCCCGCCGCCGGCTGAAGCGTTTCGCCCCCTTCATCAAGAAGGTCTTCCCCGAGACCGTCCCCTCGGATGGGGTCATCGAGTCCCCCCTTCGGGAGATTCCTCGGATGCTCGCCGCCATGCGCAAGCACCAGGACATCGAGGGGCGCATGCTCTTAAAACTCGACTCCCATCTTCAAGTCGCCGGGTCCATCAAGGCTCGGGGCGGCATCTACGAAGTTCTAAAGCACACGGAAGACTTGGCCATCGAGGCGGGTCTTTTGAAAGAAGGGGATTCCTATGCCCGCCTTGCAGAACCCGAGATGCGGGACTTCTTCTCGAGGTACACCATTCAAGTCGGGTCCACGGGAAACCTTGGCCTCTCCATCGGCATCGCCAGTGCCACCATTGGCTACCGCGTCGTGGTCCACATGAGTGCTGACGCGAAACAGTGGAAGAAGGACCTCTTGCGGGAGAAGGGTGTGGAGGTCAAGGAGTACGAGAGTGACTATTCCCTCGCCGTGGAAGAGGGACGCCGCCTCTCCGATGCCGACCCGATGAGCTACTTTGTCGACGACGAGAACTCGAAGGACCTCTTCTTGGGCTACGCCGTGGCGGGACGACGCCTTGCGGCACAACTTGAGGCTCACGGGATTCATCCCACTCCTGAGGTACCCATCGTCTTGTATCTGCCCTGTGGAGTGGGAGGTGCTCCCGGAGGAGTGGCCTATGGGTGCAAGATGATCTTCAAGGATGCCTGCAAGATCTTTTTCGTCGAACCCACCCAGGCGCCCTGTATGGCCCTTGGGATGATGACCGGGCTCCACGAAAAGATTGCGGTCTCCGACGTGGGTCTCGATGGGAAGACCATCGCCGATGGCCTCGCCGTCGGTCGTCCTTCGGGGTTTGTGGGAAAGGTCATGGAACCGATTCTAGACGGCATCTTCACCGTCTCCGACGATTTTCTCCTCCCGGCGATGGCCACCCTTTACGATGAAGAGAAGATTGCCATCGAACCCTCGGCCTGCGCCGCCTTTGCAGGGCCTTTGTGCCTCGATCCAGAAAAACTTGGCTGGAACGTCAAGAGTCTCATCCACATCCCCTGGGCCACGGGCGGTGCCTTGGTCCCCGAAGAGGTCATGGAACGAGAGTTGGAAGAGGGACGGAAGATGCGCGAAGAGATGGGAGTCTTCTAAATTCGCGGAAAAGATTCACTCCAGTCCACGCAACGAAATTCCAAGAAATAGAATACATGCCATGTGGTACGAAATGAGGAACTAGCCACGTGGAAACGACAGAATCTTCGGCGCTCCATGTGATGGAGTTGCGATGTTCAAAAGTCACACCACTGTTAACCTCTCTTTTTTGTGCAGGAAAAGAGAGGTTTTGTCCTATGCGGTTTCTTAAAATAAAGGAAGAGGAGAAGTGATCATGGATTGGACTGACCGATTGAACGAGGCAATTCGCTATATCGAGGAGCATCTCACAGAGAAAATCGACTATGAAACACTTGGAGAGATTGCCTGTTGCTCTGGGTACCATTTTCAAAGAATGTTTTCATATATCGCTGGGATGCCTTTATCCGAGTATATCCGAAAACGAAAAATGTCTCTCGCTGCTGTTGACCTGCAAGGTGGCGAAGAAAAGGTGATTGATGTCGCCGCCAAATATGGATACACCTCTCCTACTGCATTTCATAGGGCATTTCAGTCGATTCATGGGGTCAGCCCGACCACAGTCAAGAATGAAGGGGTTCCAATCAAATCATTCCCGCCTCTGACCATCACCATCACTGTCAAAGGAGTAGAAAAAATGGATTATCGCATTGAAACTAAAGAGGCGTTTCGTATTGTCGGAAAATCATTTCCTTTAAGCAGAGAAATTGAGCAGAACTTTAGAGAAGTGCCGAAAATGTGGGAAGGGCTCGTGTTAGATGGCTCACTCCAAAAGATCATGGCGCTCATGAATCGTGAACCCGAAGGCGTGTTGGGTGTAAGTGCTTGCAGCGACGTAAAAGAGTGGAGATACTACATCGCAGTATCCTCTTCTGCGGACATTGATAATTCTTTGGAAGAATACACCATTCCAAGCTCTACGTGGGCAATTTTTCCTGGGGCAGGAACGGGACAATCCATTCAAGAATTGGAAGAACGCATTGTCACGGAGTGGCTTCCAACTTCAGGGTATGAATTTACCTATGGACCGGATGTGGAAGTGTACTTCAATCCAGACCCGCAAAATACTGTGTATGAGGTCTGGATTCCTGTAAAGAAAAAGGAGGCATAAGCCTCTTCTAGAAGATGTCTCTATGAGTTTTAATGATTACAGAAAACGGGTGAGAGAATCAAATTGTCTTGCCCGTTTTCTTCGAGTTCCTCGGAGATACCCCCCAGGATCCGCGTCACGGAGACAAGAAAAAGAGCCCCGAGGGGCTCTCTTTTTATGCCATCTCTTCTTTGAGGGTGCGGGTTTTCACGTGTTCGAGGAAGGAGGAGTTCGGATTCTTGTCCATCTCCCATTCTTCCTTTTCGTAACGGCTCATTCCCACCATCCCGGTGTAGAGGACGACGTCGCGCACCGTGGCGAAGGGGGGCGCATAGGCGAGGTCGAGGTTTTCAAGCTTATCCAAGGTGCCGCCGAAGGTGATGTAGGTGGCGTAGGTGTCCAGGCGAGCCTTGACGCCGGAGAAGCCGATGAGCTCGACGCCGAGAAGACGTAGGCTGCGTCGGTCGACGACCGCCTTGACGAGGATGGGCTCTCCACCGTGGGATTGGTAGTGGCTCCGGTTGGCGTGGGAGAAGACCAAGGTCTCATAGCCGAGGTCCTTCGCTCGCTTCTCGGAAAGCCCCGTGGAGCCCACTTCCATGTCGAAGAGCTTGAAGATGCTCGTCCCGGCGATTCCGGGGAAGGGGCGACAAATTCCCGCCATGGCATCGGCGACGGTGCGGCCCATCTTGTTCGCCGTGGATCCCAAGGGGATGTAGACCGGGCTTTGGTCCACGACGGAAATCGTCTGGGCACAGTCCCCAGCGGCGTAGATGTCTTCCACATTCGTCTCTCCAAAGGCGTTGGTGACGATGGCGCCACTGTCCCCGAGGCGGATGCCAATGGAGGCGGCAATTTCTGTGTTTGGCTTGGCTCCCGTGGCGACGAAGACGAAGTCCCCCTCGACGAAGCGGCCGTCGGTGGTTTCCACGCCCTCTTTCGTAATCTTTTTCGCCGCGGCGTTTTCCACGATCTCCACGCCGTAGCGCTTCATGTGTTCGATCATGTAGACGCTCATCTCAGGGCTTAAGTTCGAGACGGAGCTCATGACGAGGAGCTTCACGTGATAGCCGAGACGGCGGAAGTTCTCCACCATCTCGAGGCCGATAAAGCCGCTGCCGATGACAATGGCGGTGCCGGGAGTCGGATGACAACAGGAGAGTTTCTCCTTGAGGGTCTTCATGTCCTCGACGACGCGAAGGGAGTAGACGTGGTCTTGATCCAAGCCCTCAATGGGCGGGAAATTCGACCGGGCTCCTGTGGCGAAGAGGAGTTTGTCGTAGGTGTCCTCGAAGGTTTCGTCGGTGTCGAGGTTTCTCACGGTGACCGTCTTTTTTTCTGGGTCCACCGACTCGACCCGGTGGTGAATCTTGACGGTGACGCCGTAGTGTTTTGCGAAATAGTGAGGGTCCCTTGGGATGAGAGAGTCCTCGTCCTCCACCACGTCCCCAATGTAGTAGGGCATGTTGCAGGAGGAGTAGGAGATGTACCCCAAGGCTTCATAGATGGTAATCTCCGCATCCTTTCTCAGGCGGGAGAGTTTTGCCGCCGTCGAGGTTCCCCCGGCAACAGCTCCGATGATGATAACTTTCATAGATTCCTCCTCTCAGTGGGGTATTCTTACCCGAAGAAACTTAGAACTACACTTTTATGCAGCACTTATTAACGCCACGAAAAGATGATATTAGAATAATCTTCAATTTTTCTGGAGATTTCTTCTAAGGAGCTCCCCTCGATGGCCTGAAGCACTAAGGCGTATAGATCTGTATGACTTGTGCAGAGAAGGTAACCTTCTTCGAGTAAGTACGTAATACAGACCGCCAGAGCAACTCTTTTATTGCCGTCAATAAAAGGATGATTAGTAACGAGCCCAATTAAAAGTTGCGCAGCTCGATGAAATGGAGTTCTATATAGGGGTTCGCCATTAAAAGTCTGAAAAGGGCTTGAAAGAGCTGACTCTAGTAACCCGAGGTCTCGAACTCCATGCGAGCCACCGTGACGTAGGATAGTATTCTTATGAATTCGAAGAGCAGCTTCCACAGAAATCGGATTATTCTGCAAGCTTTCGGAATGTTTCATCATACATATCGAACACTTGGTTTGCAAGATTTACAAACTCGTCATCATCGAACTTTTCGGGGAGAGTGTTGTATTGCCTCTCGATGGTTTCAAATGGAACAATCACAAGATTAGGTCGATTGTTCTTTAATATGAGGACAGAACCCATTTGTTGCGCCAAGTTAGCGACCTTCGAGAAGTTTTGATTTGCTTCAGTCATACTCACCATAGCGCGCGTGTCAATCTTCATCATATCCTCCTTTCAGTCTAGGTTAATTATATCCTATATTTTACTTGATGGAAAGCGGAATTCACACCATCGAGGTGATATGCCGCCAATACTTTTTCTTTTCTCCGCTCTTACTCTCTGGTACAATAGCCCAAGAGGTGGTAGGAATGAACAGACGACAACTCTATAGCTTATGCTTGGTGGCGCCGCTGCTCTTGGGGGCGGCACCGGCGGCAGTGCCTCAGGAGGCTCCCCCCGCTGCGGTAGCCCCACAACAAGAGCCGAGGGATCAAGACATCCTCGTGCCCACGGCGACGGGCCCCGACCGGGCGACGAAGAGCGAGGTGGAGCGGATTCAGTCCCTGGAGCAAAAGCCCACCAGTGCTCTTACCACCGCCTTTCTCGTCGGCGACGCAAAATCCGGGACGGTTCTCTGCGCATCTCACGCGGAGGAGGTCCTTCCCTTGGCGAGCACGTCGAAACTCATGAGTCTCTATGTGGTCCTCGAGGAGCTCGAGACGAAGGGAGTGGACCTGGAGACGAAGATTTCCATCGACGAGAAGAGCGCCGCCCTTGGGGGGAGTAGTTTCAAACTCCAGGCCGGGGAGATGGTGAGTCTGAAAAAACTCATCGAGGCGAGTCTCATCGTTTCGGGCAACGACGCCATCACCGCCCTTGGCACCTACGTGGCGGGCAGTCAAGAGGCCTTCATTCAGATGGTAAATCAACGGATGAAGGCCCTGGGCTTTCAAGGGCACATGGTCAACCCCCACGGCCTCACCGACTACGCCAAGATGGACTACAACCAGATGCGCACCGTGGACCTCTTCACCTTGACCCGGCTTCTCATCAGTCGCTACCCCGAGGTTCTCACCATGAGCGCCAAGTCCGCCCTCATCGACAACGAGCGCAACTTCTCGGAGATCAACACGAATCCCCTCCTTGGCATCGTGGGCGGGGTCGATGGACTGAAGACCGGGTACACGAACGCCGCGGGACGCTGCCTCGTGGCCACGGCCTTAAAACCCGGGAAGGAGCACGAGACCGAGGACATGCGCCTCATCTTCATCACCATGGGCAGTCCGAACAACTGGGCCCGGTTCGTCGCGGCGCGTCGTCTCGCCGTGGAGCATCTTGCCCGCTATGAACAGCGACGTGTCCTCGACGAGTCGGTGACCCTTGGAAACCTCGAGGTGAAGGACGCGGTTCCCGAGAGCCTTCCCGTCTATCCCTCTCAGGAGCTGAGTCTTCTCGTGGACCGGAAGAATCCCCCCGAGGTGAGCCTTCGCTTAAAGCCCCAGACACCGCCCCTTCCCAAGGACACCTCCGTCGGCGAGGTGGTGGTGACCAAGGGGGGAAAGGTCCTCTTACGCACCGACGTCCTCATTCACGAACCCCTGCGTCAACGCCACATCCTCAGCCGCGCCCGTCACCTGTTGAAGGAAGTCTTCGAGGAACTCATGGCACCACAAGAAAAAGCCCCACAGTGAGGGGCTTTTTTTCGTGAGAGAACATGATTTAGGAGGCGGGGAAGAAGATCTCCATATCCTCCTTCACCGTGGTGTTTGGTGCGATGCCAAAGAGATCCACCAAGGTGGTGGCCACGGCGGGGGAGAGGAATGCGGGAAGAGTTGGTCCCAAGTGGATGTTCTTCACCCCGAGGCTCAAGAGGGCGAGGAGGACGATGACCGCCTTTTGCTCGTACCAGGCGATGTTGTAGATGATGGGGAGGTCATTGATGTCCTCGAGGCCAAAGGCGTCCTTTAAGGCGAGGGCGGTCTTGACGAGGGAGTAGGAGTCGTTGCACTGCCCCGCGTCGAGGACCCGAGGAATGCCTCCAATATCCCCGAGGCCCAGCTTGTTGTACCGGTACTTTGCACACCCTGCGGTGAGGATGATGACGTCTTCGGGAAGCGCTTTGGCAAAGTCGGTGTAGTAGGAGCGCTCTCCTTGGCGTCCGTCGCACCCGGCCATGACGGCGAAGCCGCGCACTGCGCCGCTCTTCACCGCCTCCACCACCTTGTCCGCAAGGGCGAGGACTTGGTTGTGGGCAAAGCCGATGGGCATAGAACCCTCTTCTAACACCTCTGGGGCTTCACAGGACTTGGCGACCTCGATGAGTCTCGAGAAGTCCTTCTTCCCCGAGGCGTCTTCCTCCACGACGGGGCACCCGGGATAGGCGGCGACCCCGGTGGTGAAGAGACGATCCTTGTAGGAGTCCTTCGGGGGGACGATGCAGTTCGTGGTCATGAGAATCGGGCCGTGGAAGGCTTCGAACTCCTCCCGTTGACGGTGCCAGGAGGAGCCGTAGTTCCCCTTTAAGTGGGAATAGGCCTTGAGGGCGGGGTAGGCGTTGGCGGGGAGCATCTCCGAGTGGGTGTAGATGTCGACTCCAGCGTCCTTCGATTGCTCCAAGAGTTCCTCCAAGTCCCGAAGGTCGTGGCCCGAGACGAGGATGCCGGGGCGATTCCCGGGTTTTAAGGACACTTGGGTGATCTCGGGGTGGCCATAGCGGGAGGTGTTTGCCTCGTCGAGAAGGGCCATGGCGCGCACTCCCGCCTCTCCCGTTTCCATGGTGAGGCCGAGGAGTTCCTCGACGGTGTGCTCTCTCGTGAGCTCCGCCAGGGCCTTCACGAGGAAGGCGTCATTTTCTTCGGAAGTCTTTCCGAGGACCGCGGCGTGGCGGCCATAGGCGGCAAAACCCTTGAGACCATAGGTGATGAGTTCCTTCAAACTCCGAAGATTCTCATCCTCTTCGGCGAGGACCCCGGGGGTGGGGATGAGGTCTTCCGCTCCTTCTCCGTAAATCTCTTTCATGCGCGCCTTGGTTTCAGCGATGGCGGCGAGGTGGTTCTCGTCGTCAAAGTTGGCGTTGGTGATGGTGCGAAAGAGGTTGTCCCGCAGAAGGTCTGCGACTTCACTGGGGGCGATGCCCTTCTTCTCTGCGGCGAGGGCAAGGCCCTTGGTCACGGCGATGAGTTCGTCTTGGATGTCGGCGGTCTTCGCCGTCTTTCCGCAGACGCCTCCACGGGTGCAGCCGGTGTTCTTAAAGCTTTCTTGACATTGGTAGCAAAACATGAAAATCTCCCTTCCTTTCGTAGGTTCATTCTACAAAAGAGAAGGGAGATCCTTCCGTCATATTTGTGACACTTCTTCCGAGAGTTCCTCCCAGAGTTCCATGGCCCCCAAGAGGGCATCCTCCACTTCTTCTCGCTCCTTGGTGAGCCTTCCCACCGCGCCGAAGTCGTCGTAGAGGTCCGGGGCTTCAAAGGCGGTGTCGATGGTGGCGATGCGCTCCTCCAACTCCTCGATGCGCTTCTCCACCTCGGCGAGGCGTTTTTTCTTCGCCCGGGTCTGTTTCGTCTGATCCCGGCTCTTCTTCTTTTCCTGTTGCCGCTTCGTCTTCGAGACCTCTTCAGCGAGGAAGGGGTCCTCCTTCTCCTCAATCTTTTCCAGGTAGTCGTCGTAATTTCCAAGATATTGGGAGAGGTGGCCGTCCTCTAAGACGAGGATGCGCTCGGCGAGTTGATTCAAGAAATACCGGTCGTGGGAGATGGCAAAGATCGTGCCGTCGTAGTCCTTTAACGCCTCTTCCAAGACCTCTTTGCTCTCTAAATCCAGGTGGTTCGTCGGTTCGTCCAAGAGGAGGAAATTCCCCGCCCCCAAGATGAGCTTCAAGAGGGAGAGGCGCCCCTTTTCGCCACCAGAGAGGTCGCCGACGAGTTTGAAGACGTCATCGCCAAAGAAGAGGAACCGGGCGAGGTGCCCTCGAATCTCCTGGTGGGTCAGGCGGGGGAAGGCGTCCCAGATCTCGTCGATGACCGTGTTTTCCGGGTCCAAGTGGGCCATCTCCTGGTCGAAGTAGGAAATTTCCACCTGGGCGCCGTGGACAATCCGTCCCGCGTCCGGGCGCATCTTGCGCATGATGAGGCGAAAGAGGGTACTCTTGCCGCTGCCGTTGTGGCCGATGAGGCAGACCCGCTGCTGGCGATAGATCTCAAAGTTTAAGTCGGTGAAGAGAGTCTTTCCCGGGACGCTCATGGCGAGGTCTTGGACTTGGAGGACGTCGTAGCCACTCTCCCGCGCGGGAGTAAAGTGAAAACTCGCCCGCTTCTCCTCGGTGACGTTCTCTAAGACCTTCACCTTGTCCAGGAGCTTTTGCCGACTCTTCGCCTGGCGAATGGACTTTTCTCGTCCCCAGCGCATGTACCGGTCGATAATCGCCTCTTGGCGGGCGATCTCCTTTTGCTGGTCCTCGTACTGCTTGCGTTTGAGCTCCACGTCCTTTTTGTGGGCGGCGAGGTAGGCGGTGTAGTTTCCCCTGTAGGAGGTGATTTCCCCGTGTTCTAGGGAGAGGATGCGGGTACAGACCTTGTCGAGAAAATACCGGTCGTGGGAAATGACAATGAGGGCGCCGGGATAGGCGGCGAGGGTTTTTTCCAGCCACCCGATGGCCCCCATGTCCAAGTGGTTCGTCGGCTCGTCCAAGAGGAGAAAATTCGGCTTCTTTAAGAGGAGACGGGCGAGGGCGAGGCGCGCCTTTTGTCCTCCGGAGAGGGTACTCGCCTTTTGGTCGAACTCCTCGGGAGAAAACCCAAGGCCCACGAGGGTGCCGCGCACCGCCGAGGGGGCGCCGTAGACCTCTGAGGCGTGGAAGGTCTCGGAGAGGGGACCGTAGCGGGCGAGGAGTTCCTCCAATTCCTCCCCCTTGGCGCGGCTCATCGCCTCCTCGAGGTGGCGCAGCTCTTCCTCCATCTCCTCGTAGTGGGCGAAGAGGGACATACAGGCTTCGTAGACCGTCACGTCCTCGTCGAAGTGGCTCTCCTGGGAGAGGTAGCCAATCTCCACCTCCTTGGCCTTTGCAATCGTCCCCTCGTCGGGGGAGAGCTCCCCTGCGAGGAGGCGAAAGAGGGTGGTCTTGCCGCTGCCATTTTGCCCGATGAGGCCCAGGTGTTCCCCCTCTTCGACGATGAAATTCACGTCGGTGAGAATGGGGTCTACGATATAGGATTTTGCGAGATGACGAACTTGTAATAGTGCCATGGCCTCTCCTTTCTTTCATCTATTGTAGCAAAGGGGCGGGGTGAGGAAAAGTGCAGGTCTTTTCAAGAGGCCCATAGTGGGCTATACTGGATATAATGACGAGAAGGAGGGAAGAGCGTGAGACAAGGACGCACGGTATCGGAGACGGTGATTCGCCGCCTGCCGAAGTATTATCGCTATCTGAAAGAACTCATGGAGCAAGGGGTAGAGCGCATCTCTTCCCAAGAACTCAGCCGCTTGACCGGGTTTACCGCCTCCCAGATTCGCCAGGACCTCAACAACTTCGGGGGCTTTGGCCAACAGGGATACGGCTACAACGTCGAGGGCCTGAAGAAAGAACTGGCGACGATTCTCGGCGTGGAAACCATCTTTCCCACGGTTCTCGTCGGCGTCGGCCACTTGGGACAGGCCATCGCCCGGTACGAGGGATTCGTCCACTCTGGCTTTGACATCCTCGCCCTCTTCGATGAAGACGAGGCGAAGGTGGGCACCACCATTGCGGGACACCCGGTCCACCACGTATCGAGCCTCGAGGAATTCGTCCGAGAACAACACATTGCCGTGGGCATCATCACCGCCCCGAAGGCAGTGGCCCAACCCATTGCCGACGCCCTTATTCGCGGCGGGGTCACGGGAATCTGGAACTTTGCCGCCACGGACATCGCCGCCCCGGAAGAGGTGAAGGTGGAGAGCGTGCGCCTAAACGACTCCCTCCTCACCCTCTCCTATTACTTAGTCCAACCAAAAGACGAAGACAATGACTTCACTTGATCGCCGCGCCTGTCTCACCTCGGGACAGGCGTTTCGCTATACTCTCGAAGACGAGAGGACCCTCCACGCCGCCGGGGGATACAGAGGCGTTTGGGACCGAAAGGACGCACTTCTAGAAACCGACGCACCCTCGGGATTTTGGGAGAACTACTTCGACGAAGAAGAGGACTACGAGGCCCTGATGGCCCACTGGCCCGCCCACCCCATCCTCGACGAGGCCCGGGAGGTGGCGAAGGGGGTGAGGATTCTTCGACAAGAGAGTTTTGAGGTCATCATCTCCTTCATCCTCTCGGCGAACTCCAACATCCCGCGCATCCAGAAAAACGTCGAAGGCCTCTGTCGCCTCTACGGGGAGAAACGTCCCTGGGGCTACGCCTTCCCCCGTCCAGGCGAGCTCATGGAGGCGAAGGAAGAGACTTTGCGAGAAGAATTGCGCCTCGGCTACCGCGCTCCCTATGTGCAAAAGACGGCAGAGATTCTCGCGCAGAAGGATGCCCTCGCCTCTTTGGAGACCATGGACACAAAGACCTTGGAACGAGAGCTCTTGACCCTCCCCGGCGTCGGCGTCAAGGTGGCTCGCTGCATCCTCCTCTTTGGGTTTCACCGCCTCGAGGCCTTTCCCGTGGATACCTGGATGCGGAAGGTCCTCGAGGAGATTCACCGTCGCCCCATCTCCCCAAACGCCGCCCAAGACTGGGCCATGGAAACCTTCGGGCCCACTGCGGGCCTCGCCCAACAAGTCCTCTTCGTCATGAGTCGAGAGAAAGGAAGGAAAGGAAGAGTATGAAAGGACCCATCGTCAACGCCATCCTCATTGCCGTCGGCGGCATCCTCGGCATCCTCGTCGGACACCGCATCCCCGAGCGGCTGCAAAAGACCCTCATGAGCGTCATGAGTCTCTTCGTCCTCTTCTTGGGGATTCAGATTGCCCTCGGGGTGGGGAGCCTCCTCGTCACCGCCCTCTCCCTCGTCCTAGGCATCGTCGTCGGGACCCTCCTTCATATTGAAGAAAACCTTGAGCGCTTCGGTGCCGCCCTGGAGCGCCGCTTCGTCAAGGGAGAGACCGAGGGGACCCTCTCCCGCGGGGCCATTGCCGCCTCCCTTCTCTTCTGCACCGGGTCCATGGCCATCGTCGGTGCACTCCAGTCCGGGCTCATGAACGAACACGCCACCCTCTACACCAAGGGCATCGTCGACGGGGTCTTCGCCCTCGTCCTCGTCCCGGTGATGGGGCCGGGGGTGGGCATCTCCGCCATTCCCGTCCTCCTCTACGAAGGGGCCCTTACCCTCGGCGCCTCCATGTTCCAAGGCCTCTTGACCGACGCCATGATGGCGGACCTCTCCGGGGTCGGCGGCATCCTCATCATGGCCATCGGGTGCAACCTCTTGGAACTGAAGAAAATTCCCGTCGGCGATCTCCTCCCCGCCGTCCTCTTTCCTGTCCTCTTTCACCTCCTGGGGATCTCCTAAGCTCCAGGATTTTTTTGTCCCCGCCCTTGCAAAGAAGGGGGAAAGGGAGTACAATAAAAGAGAACTAGCAGTCAAGGATTACAAGTGCTAACAACACGAGAGATAAAGGAGGATGCTATGACTTTGCGACCCCTCGGTGACCGCGTCGTCATCAAGAAGATGGAACAAGAAGAGAACATCTCAAAGGGAGGACTCGTCCTTCCCAGCTCCGCCAAAGAAGAACAGAGCATTGCAGAAGTCATCGCCGTGAGCGCAGACATCGCCAAGGATGAGAAGCGCGCCGACCAAATCAAGGTGGGCGATCGTGTGATCTACGCAAAATACGCAGGCAATGAATGTGAACTCGACGGAGAAAAGGTCATCGTCGTCAAATACACAGACCTTCTCGCCGTCGTCGAATAAAGGAGGACTTTCATGGCTAAGGAAATCAGGTTTCGAGAAGAAGCACGAGCAGGACTCGTCGCAGGAATTAACCAACTCGCCGACACCGTCAAAGTAACCCTAGGACCCAAGGGAAGAAACGTCGTCCTCGACAAGGAATTCGGCGCACCCCTCATCACCAACGACGGCGTCACCATCGCCCGTGAAATCGAATTTGAAGACAAATTTGAAAACATGGGCGCACAACTCTTAAAAGAAGTTGCCATCAAAACCAACGACGTCGCAGGAGACGGCACCACCACCGCCACCCTCCTCGCCCAGGCCATCATCCGCGAAGGACTCAAAAACCTCGCCGCAGGAGCAAACCCCATGATCCTCCAACGAGGCATCAAACGCGCCGTAGAGACCGTCGTCGAAGAACTCAAAGGCTTCTCCAAGAAAGTCGAGAGCCAAGAGGCCATCGCAAACGTCGCCTCCATCTCCGCCGCCGATGAAGAAATCGGCCGCCTCATCGCCGAAGCCATGGAAAAAGTCGGAAACGACGGCGTCATCACCGTCGAAGAATCCCGCTCCATGGGCACGAAACTCGACGTCGTCGAAGGAATGCAGTTCGACAGAGGCTACGTCTCCCCCTACATGGCCACAGACAATGAAAAAATGGTCGCCGAACTCGAAAACCCCTACGTCCTCATCACCGACAAAAAAATCGGAAACATCCAAGACGTCCTAGGCGTTCTCGAAGAAGTCCTTCAATCCTCGAAGCCCCTTCTCATCATCGCAGAAGACGTCGAGGGCGAAGCCATGGCGACCCTCGTGCTCAACAAACTCCGCGGCACCTTTAACGTCGTCGCCGTCAAGGCCCCAGGATTTGGAGACCGGAGAAAGGACATGCTCCAAGATATCGCCATCCTCACCGGCGGTGTCGTCCTCACCGAAGAACTCGGCTACGACCTGAAAAACGCCAACATCTCCATGCTCGGACGCGCCGCAAAGGTCCGTGTCGACAAAGAATCCACTGTCATCGTCGGCGGAGAAGGAGACAAGAGCGCCCTCGAGGAGCGCATCGCACGGATTCGTCACCAACTCGAAGACACCGAAAGTGAATTCGACAGAGAAAAACTCCAAGAACGCCTTGCAAAACTCGCAGGCGGCGTCGCCGTCATCCAAGTAGGAGCCGCCACGGAAATCGAACTCAAAGAAAAGAAACTGCGCATCGAAGACGCCCTCGCAGCCACGAGAGCCGCCGTCGAAGAAGGCATCGTCCCCGGAGGTGGAGTCGTCCTCGTCGACAGCATCAGCGCCGTGGAAAAACTCTTAGAAGGCACCGAAGGCGATGAGCGCACAGGTGTGAAAATCATCCTCCGCGCCCTCGAAGAACCCATGCGTCAAATCGCCGAGAACGCAGGCCTTGAAGGAAGCGTCATCGTCGAGCGCGTCAAAGGCGAAAAACCCGGCGTAGGATTCGACGCCTACGCAGAAGAATACAAAGACATGATTGACGCAGGCATCGTCGACCCGACGAAGGTCACCCGCAGCGCCTTGCAAAATGCAGCAAGCGTCGCCGCAATGATTCTCACCACAGAAGCTGCCGTGGCAAACATAAAAGAAGAAAACCCCATGCCCATGGGCGCCGGTGGCATGGGTGGCATGGGAATGATGTAAAAAAAGAGCCTCTTGAAGGCTCTTTTTTTTACAAAAAACGAAATGAAGAGGGAGAAAACGTGATAAAATAGAGAAAGGCCTCGAACCCTAGATCGAGGAAGAAGAGGAAGTAAGAAAGAAGAAAAAGACGAAAAGAAAAGGAGGAGAAAAACAAGCAAAGAGGGAAAATCCCGAATACCTAAGAGCGCTCCCTAGAAAGACCTAGAGCGCGAAAGGACACAAAACATAGAAATGAGAAAGGAGATGACAAGGTTGAAAGCACTCAAGAAACTCTTGATGTTTACATTGAGTTTTTCCATGATCATGTCACTAGTCCTCGTCGGCGTACCGGCAAAGCCCGTCTACGCAGCTGGTAGCGGCTTCACCTATGAATTTCTTGAAAAAATCAACATCGCCTTTGACTACGGAGGAACCATTGACAATGCTCTCGCCACAGAGATTGCAGCACAAACAGCTGTAAAAAGAAATGCGAAAAGGCAAGGTCTAGAGAACGCGAAAAAGACGCACCCTCTCACCAAGGAAATCTTCGGAAAAGCACCGTCGGAGCTCCAAGGCGTACTCAACACCGATAGTGTGAGTTTCACTGCAAACGGTGACCAATCCTTTAACTATGGATTTACGGGCTTTGAATGGACAGATGCAAGTATAGGAGCGCCGTATAACGGCTACATCAAGGACAACAACATTTTTTATAAGAATCTCATCCCTGATGTGCAGCCAGGGGGCAGCATGCTCGACGCCTTGAAGGGTCTTCAGTCAAATCTTGCATCCACAGAGGGGCGAAAAGACCTGGCGACATGGTTCGTCACATCTGGAAAGTCGAATAACGCCTTTATTAAGAGCCTCGCTCCAAATGTCCCAGGGCAGCCCATGGTCAGAGAGATTATTCCTAGAGGGGAGAAGTCGAGCCCGACCAACAAGCGCATTGAGCTCTTCTTAAAAGAGACCAAGAAGGGAACGACCCCTTGGGACCGCTATGGGTACGTCTTTGAGGAAAAAGCTCTCAATGAAGAAGCTCTTGAAGCCAAGAATATTGAGAGAACCATACCAAGCGCCGATGAGATCATCCAGGATATGAAGTCAAGAGGCGCGACTTGGTATGAAGATCAGTTTCAAGATCCGGCGGAAAAAGAGCGCCTGTTAAAAGCCTATGTCCTGGCAAATTATGGAGTTCTTTATGATACAACACTGAACGAATTCCCAAAGGGACAAGATTCGATTAGACGAGATGCCAAGACGATTCTCAAAGAGACCACCTTCGTCTTTGGGGCAAAAGAACTCAAAATCCCCGTCACCTATGAGTTCATCACCAAGGACGGGAGCGACCTCCCCGCGGAACTGAAGGCAAAAGAACCGACGGTGGAGGACCAATCCGCAGGCAAGGAACTCACGGGAAAAGCCTTTGCCGACCCCGTGACCCTCGGCAATGGATCTGTGTGGACCTTTAGAGGATACACCACCGACAACACAGAAACCGTCGGAACCCCTGAACTCACCCATAAAATTACCACCCAGTACAATGACAGTAAGAACGAAACCTTAAACCGTTTTGTCGGCGTCTGGGAAATGACCACCCCACCGAGTAAGGAACAAGTGACCGTCACCTATGACCTCAACGGCGGGAACGCAGCCACCGGCGACGAAAACGCCTACGACGGAGAAACCCTCGACAAAGGGGAGAAACACACCGTCACGGACAAGACCCCGGAACGGGCAGGCTACATCTTCAAAGGCTGGGAAGTCACCG
>JAEZXH010000011.1 GCA_023442775.1 Bacillota bacterium | reverse complement strand
ATGGGCAGTTTCATGAGAGTTCTCCTTTTCTTGGGTGTCGTTGGTTCCGCGTCATTGGAGCGCGGGTCGAGGACGTCGCGAAGGGCATCCCCAAAGAGATTTAAGATGACAACAGTGATGAAAATCGCAAGCCCCGGGAAGAGCATGAGCCAAGGCGCCGACTCCATATAGGCGCGGCCTTCATTGAGCATGTACCCCCACTCAATATTCGTCGCCTGGGCCCCGAGACCGAGAAATGAAAGACCTGCAAGATTTAAGATCATCGAGCCCACGTCGGTTCCCGCTGTGATGACCAAGGTAGGAAGGGTCGAGGGCAAGATGTAGCGCCAGAGGATGCGTCCCCTCTTCGTCCCAAGGACCCGCGCCGCCACGATGTCGTCCCGATTCTTCATCTTGAGGGTCATGCTTCGGGCGAGGCGGGCATATTTTGTCCAAGAGACGGCGATGATGGCAATCATGGCGTTCTTGATACTCGGCCCCATAATCCCCGAGAGAGCGAGGGCCAAGGCCATATCCGGAAAAGAGACCATGATGTCAGCAAAACACATGATGACCTCGTCGAGCCATCCCCCCACATAGGCGGAGAGAATCCCCAAGAAGGAGCCGACGACAAAGACCCCGACGACGAGGCCAAGGGCTGTGGCAAGAGAGGTCCGCGTCCCATAGATGACACGAGAGAAGATGTCTCGTCCCAGTTTGTCCGTCCCGAAGAGATGATCCTGGCTCGGAGCCTGAATCGCATCCCCAAGGACCGCCGCCAGGGGATTCTTCGGCGCAATCCATGGCGCGAAGACTGCAATCCCGACGAGGATGAGAGTGAGGATGGAAAAGAGGAGGAGCCGTTTTTGTGCACGAGTCATGAGCGCACCCCCTGACGAAGACGAGGATCGAGGAAGCGATAGGAGACGTCCACGAGATAGTTCATCACCATGTAGATGAGGGCGAGCCAGAGGACGTAGCCTTGAATCAAGGGATAGTCCATTGCCGTAATCGCCGCGAGGGCCATACTCCCCAGGGCGGGATAGGAGAAGATGACCTCCACCACCGCCGTCCCCCCTAAGAGAGAGCCGATGGAGAGCCCCAACAAGGTGATGAGAGGGAGC
This sequence comes from Bacillota bacterium, assembly GCA_023442775.1. Taxonomy (GTDB): domain Bacteria; phylum Bacillota; class Clostridia; order Tissierellales; family Peptoniphilaceae; genus JAEZXH01. The sequence goes on along the minus strand of JAEZXH010000011.1, from coordinate 13,662 downwards.
ATCGCATTGGGAAGGACGTGGCACACCATGATGCGCAGCTCAGAGAGTCCCCGGGCCCGCGCCCCCATGACATAGTCTTGACGCCACTCCTCGAGAACCGCCGCCCGGACTTGCCGGGCGTACTTCGCCGACATGGCAAAGGCCAGGGTGAAGGCGGGCAGAAGGAGCCGGGAGAAGGCGGGGCGCACGGAAACCACGGGCACGAGACCCATCTTCATCGCCACGACGTAGAGGAGAATGAGCCCCACCCAGAAGTTTGGCATGGAAATCCCGAGGAAGGTCCCTCCACGGAGGACGTAGTCCAAGAACTTGTTCTGGTGCATCGCCGCAATGATTCCCACGGGGACGGCGATGAGAAGCATCATCGCCAGGGAGAGCCCCGTCAACGCCGCCGTCGCCGGGAGGCGACTTAGGAGGAGACTCGCCACACTCTTTCCCTGAGAGATTGAGGTGCCGAAGTCCCCTTTGAGGCAATTGAGAAGCCAGCTCGTGTACTGGACGATAAAGGGACGATTGAGGCCCAATTGTTCCCGCATCTGTTGGAGTGCTGCATCACTTGGAGCGCGCCCCGTCGTCGCCACGAGAAGGGCACGGGCGGGATCGCCGGGAGCCAAGTGGAGCAGCAGGTAGCTGATGAAGCTAATGCCGAGGAGGACCACAATCGCCCGAATCAATTTTGTAAGTACAAGGCGACGGTTCACAAACGTCTCACCATCCTTTCATGTTCGTTCATATGAGTCTTTGCTCATCCTATGCAAGTCGTTTCTCTTTCCATTCATATTATGCTTGAAAAGATTGTGATTTTCAATACCCACCACAGTTTTTCTACGCTCTCCTGCTCATTTTTGGCTCGGGGTTCCAGTTCTATTCCATGAGGAACCCTTCTTTTCTTGAATTCCTCGTTTCTTCGTCCTTAGGAAAAACCTCTTCCCTTCGCCGACGTCGCGAAGAATCACTGGGCTCATGACGCCGCCATCTGGGCCAAGGCCGAGGCAATCATCACTTGCACCGACGAGACCCACTTCTCCCTCGACGCTCCAATGACTCGGGAAGAACTGGCGACAATCCTCTCCCGCAGAAATCATAGGAATGAGGACAAGACTGAGAAGGACATCCTCTCCTCCTTCTCCGACACCTCCTCCATCAGCCCCTAGGCACGAGATGCCCTCCATCCCTTGACGTTTCAAGGGTTGAAAAAACGCACGAGGCGGTTCCCGTGCGTTGTGGCTATTTTTTTTTTTTTGAATTTGACCTACCGAGAGAAGATGCCGAGGCTCTCCACGTGGAGACTGTGGCAAAAGAGGTCGAAGCCTTGGACCGACTCGAGGGTCCACCCCCCATCCAAGAGAAGGCGACTGTCCCGGGTAAGCGTCGCCGGGTCGCAGGAGACGTAGACGAGGCGCGTCGCCTCGGAGTCGGTGATGGCAGAGAGAACTGCAACGTCGCAGCCGCTACGGGGCGGGTCGACGACAATCTTCTTTGCCTTCGTCTCTCGGAGGAGGCGTTCTACAAGGGCCTCGCTCTTTCCGTGGGCGAAGAAGGCGTTTTGAATCTTGTTGCGTCGGGCGTTGTCCCGGCCCCGTTCCACCGCTTCCTCCACCACTTCCACCCCCTGGACCTCCTTCACCCGACGGGCGAGGGGGAGGGTGATGGTGCCGATGCCGCAATAGAGGTCGAGGACCACGTCATCAGGACGCGGGGAAAGGCCCTCAATGGCGGCGCCGACGAGGGCTTCCGCCTGGGTGCGGTTGACTTGAAAGAAGGCCCGCTCCGGGAGGAGGAATTCTTCTCCGAGAAAGGTGTCGACGAGTTCCCCGGAGAGAATCTCCTCAAAGGGGCCGACGACGTGGCCCTTCCCCTTCGCCTCTCGCCCCAAGAGGATGCGCCGTGGCTTCAAGTCTAAGAGGGCATCGTGGAGGGCCGTCTTCGGGTGGGCGCCCTTTTCCATGGCGAGGAGAACTCCCATCTCCCCCTCCCTGTTGGTGCGCATGAGAAGTTGGGAGACTCCCGAGAGGCCCCGATAGCCCTGAAGGCGGGAAAGGGCGTTATTCATTGGTTTCTCGGCGATGAGGCAATGCTCGATGGGGACGACCTCTCGGCTTCCCCGTCCGTAGAGGCCCAGATGACGACCCTCTACCTTCCACTGCATGTGGTTGCGGTAGTGGGCGGGGCGATCCATCCCCTGGACTTTTGTGGTGATGGGGTGTTTTGCCAACCTGGCGAAAACGTCTTCGATGCGCTTCTTCTTCCAGGCGAGTTGAGCCCCATAGGAGAGGTCCATGATGTCGCATCCCCCGCAGCGATTGGCGTAGGGACAGGGGGGCTCTTGGCGGTTGGGAGAAGGGGCGAGGACTTCGAGAACCTCTCCCTCCCGAAGGCGTTTCTTCCGCCGGGTCTCTCGATAGAGGACTTCATCCCCGGGGAAGCCTCCTTTTAGAAAGATGACTCCTTCCTCATCTCGGAGGATGCCCCGGCCCTTGACGTCGAGGTCAAAGACGATGCCTCGGCTCTCAACCATGGCGCTTTGGCCCCTCGCTCTTTTTCCAGAATCGTTTCTGTCGCTGTGGTCGTTTTTCCCCGCCAACCTCACGAGATTTTGCAGACTTCTCCCGGGAGTAAGGCTTTTTCTTCGCGCCTCTTGCCTCTCTCGAGAAGGGCTTGTCCTTCCGAGGGGCCTTGTGGTTTTCCGAGCTCTCCCGCTTGAGGACGATGGCATCGTCATAGGGGACGATGACCCCCTCCCGGTAGAGGCGACCGACGGCGCGCTTGAAGGCCTTCTTCGAGAGGCGGGTCAGGTCGTAGATGGTGTCGGGATGGGACTTGTTCCCCACGGGGAGGCGACCCTTGTGCTGGCGAATCTTTCGGTAGAGCCCCTCGGCGTCCTTGTCGATGCGATGAACGAGGGTGTCCCGCATGGTGACGGTAAGTTTTCCGTCTTCGAGGACGTGGATGACCCGGCCGTGAATCGTGTCCCCGACCTCGTGAACCCCGACGATTTCCTTTTCGGGGACGAGGGCGTCGAAGGCGTCGTCAACGGCGATGAGAAGCCCGAGACCACGCTTGTGGTGGTAGATGGTCCCCTCCACCTGTTGGCCCCGTTGGTAGGGGGAGTCGGTGCGCAGGTGCTCCTTGATGTCCATGGAGACGGCGAGGCGACGGGAGCGATCCTCCCGGAGGGTGAAGAGGTAGGTTCCCCCTTCGTGGATGCGCTCTCGTTGTTCCCCAAAGGGGAAGAGGACATCTTTCGGAAGGCCGATGTCCACAAAGGCGCCGATCTTCGTCTTCGAGATGACCTTCAGTTTCTTCACCTGCCCCACTTCGATGAGGGGCGTCTTTAGGGTGGCAACGAGGTTTTTCTTGTCGTGGTAGACGAAGGCGCGAATCTCGTCTCCCGGCTTTAACTCAGCTCCCTCCCCCTCTGCAAGGAGAATCTCCTCGCCGCCGTTTTCCAGGCGCACCCGTCCGTGGTCCTTCCCGAGGACGGAGAATGGTTGTGTCTTTCCTAGTTGTAACATGATTTCCTCTCTCTCATGATTCGATGCACCGTCGCACATAGGTGGCGATAAAGTCCTTCCCCCTGCCGTAGGTGGTTCGCCCAATCTCGGCGAGTTCTCCTTGGCCCCTTGGAATCTCCCCATAGACGAGAATGGCGTAGTAGGTCATGGCGGGGTGGCGTCCGTAGCTGGTGATGAGCTCCCTCGCCCTGGGCGCGGAAAAGACGTCGAAGAACCTAGCGAGGAGCATGGCAAATTTCAAGGTCTCAAGGTGCTTCGCCTTCTCAAGGAGTAAGATGCACAGCCCCTTGTAGGGGGCATCCACCCCGTCGTAGCCTGAAAATGCTTCATAGGCCCAGTGGCGAAAGTGATTCTCCACAGAGAGGGCAGTGTGGGTGTTGAAGTAATCGTCAATCTTTTCGATGCTCTCGTACTCCCTGGCGAGGAAGGAGAGAATCGCCATGTCCAGTACCTCCACATCCTCTGGTGCCGGCGGCTCTTCCCCTCCATAGACGCGCCACTCCCTCTCCCCGTCGTCGTCGAGGTCAATTCGTCCTTCGAGACTGCCCTCGATGGAGGCAAATTGTTCTTGGAGGGTCTTCTCTCTCTTTCGAAACCAACCCATCAGTGGCGTTCCTTCTTCGAGGAGGACTTTTCCGAGGACTTCTTCGTCTTCTCCGACTCCTCGCTCTTTGAGGAGCCCGTACCCACGCGAACCACACGGTCCTTGGCGACGTAGTAGGAGTGATTCATGAACTCTCGGGAGACCACTTCTTCCCCGCGCTTCACCACCCGGTAGGTGGCGTAACTGTAGCCGGAGTTTCCGCTGCTCTCCACCTTCACTTCTCCCTCGGGAAGGGAGCTCGTGGCGATGCGGATGGTCTTTGGTTCCGTGACCCCGAGGCGCACCGGCTCCAGCTCCGTGGTGGTGTCTCGTCCCGTACCGTCGCCAAAGATCTGGAAGGTGATGTCATTGCCGTCGGTGAGGCCCTGGATGTAGATGGGGGCGGCGAGGTCGTTTTGGAATTTCAGGTCCTTGTAGCCTCGCATCACTGCGGCGTCGATGCCCTTCTTCACATAGTGAACCGGGCGGGAGTGGTTGTGCCGCTCGACGATGCTCACGTCGGCGCGGACGAGGGCGTTGTAGAGGGTGGTGGAGACTTGGCAGATGCCCCCGCCGACACCACGGTCAAACTCTCCGTTTACGATGACCCCAGCGTCGCGAAATCCAGTAGCTTTGGAGATCTCGCCGACCCACTCGTTGAAGGAGGCGGACTCTCCCGGTTGGAGGAGGTGTCCGGAAATCTTTTCGGCACCGAGGGCGACGTTGTGTTTTCTCCCCGATTCCGAGGAGGAGTAGTCCGTGGTAAAGCTCCCGAGGAGGGCGTTAATCTTTGCGAAAGCCTCTTTTTGAATGGGAGCGTCCACGGTGTAGAGGGGCAGGGAAATCTCCGTCTCGTCGGCGTTTCGCTTGAGAAGGGTCTCTTTCAACTCCTCCATGTCCAGGTACCGCCCCGGGACGTCGTCGGCGATGTGAACCGTCTCTCCGTCATAGGAGAGGGCGGCATTTTCTGTAGGGCGGTAGTAGGCATCGGCGAGGGACCCAATCCCAGTAAGGAGCTGATCTCGGTCCGTCTTGATGGGAACGTCTAGGTCTTCGCCGCCGAGGAGGGCGAAGAGAATCTCCTTCAAGTTTTCCCCAAATCCATTCCCGCGCCCCAACTCATAGGCGTTTTGGGCGAGGCGATCCACGTCGTAGGATTGGCCGAAGAAGGCGATGGGGCGAGTAATGGTCTCCTCCCCCGCGGTGAGGGTGAGCTCACCCCTCTCCTTGCCATAGGTCTTCTCGAGGAGGGTCTTCGCCTCCTGGACCGTCATCCCTCCAAGGCGGGTGGACTCCACCTGAACCCCGGGGTGGATGACGTCGCGCTGCATTTCCACCGCCCCGTAGCCGAGGCCCAATGCGGCGAGGCTCCCAAAGACAGCGGCGCCGAGGAGGAGGGTCTGGACCCCGGCGCTCGTCTGTTGCCATCTCTCTTTTACACTCACTTCGTTCTCCTTTGATAGTCGAGACACCAATCGGTGACGGTGCAGCGTTCACAGTGGGGCTTTCGGGAGGCGCAGGTCCGCCGTCCGTGGAAGATGAGGACGTGGTGGGCATGGCTCCAGCGGTCTTTCGGCACCCGCTTCATGAGCTCCTCCTCCACCACCTCCACGGTTTTCCCCTTGGCGAGGCCAATGCGGTTGCTCACCCGAAAGACGTGGGTATCCACAGCGATGGCATCCACGTCAAAACAGTTACTCGCCACGACATTTGCCGTCTTCTTCCCAACGCCAGGGAGTTTCACCAGCTCTTCGATGGTCTCGGGGACCTTCCCACCGTAGTCTTCCGTCAAGATGTGGCAGGTGGCGAGGATGTTCTTCGCCTTGGTGTGAAAGAAGCCGCAGGGCTTGATCCAGGCCTCGAGCTCCTCTTGGGTGAGGCTTCCCATGGCCTCGGGGGTGGGATAGGCGGGGAAAAGGTCCTTCGTCACCATGTTCACCCGCACGTCGGTGCACTGGGCGGAGAGGATGGTGGCGATGAGCATCTCAAAGGGATTTCTGTGGTCCAGTTCCGCCTGGGCGTCGGGGTAGGTGGCCTCCAACACGTCGAGGACTTCCTGGACTTCTTTTCGGTTTAGCTGTCGTCTCATCGAAAACTCTCCCTCTCCAACTCACAGATTTCCCCCATTTCCCCGATGAGAAACAGGGCTTCATCCAACTTCTTCTCCACGATTTGCTCCGAGGCACTCACAAAGGAGAGGCCGAGGACCAGGTGGTTATGACTCTCCTCGTCGGCGACCTCCGCGACGCTAAAGCCCATGCGGCGCAGGCGACTCGTCAGGGATTGGCGGACTCTTCGCTTATCCTTTAAGGAAAAACTCCCGGGAATCTTCAGTCCCACTTCCATGACCCCGATGACCATCTCTCACCTCCATCGCCAAGGCATTCTCCACCCATGGCCTCTTCCCTCGCCACGCCCCCGCCAAGTGGCCAAACCGTTCCTTAAACTGACGGTTCGAAAGAGTGAGTAGCTCCTCGAGGTTTACAAACTCCGTCAGCTCCCCATGGAGGGTCTGGGAACAAATCTTCGCCACGGTGTTTTTCGGGCAGACCTCTTGGCAGACGTCACAGCCGTAGAGTCGACCGCCGAGGATTTTCCCCTCCTCTTCTGTGCGCGGCCGCTTCTCCTGGGTGATTTGGGAGAGGCACCGAGCGGGGTTGAGTCCCCAAGGGCCGAGGGCCTTCCCGGGACAGGCCTCCCAGCATCGGTGACAATCTCCGCAACCATCGCGAAGCTCCCTTTTCGTCTCGGGAAGCTCCTCTTCAGAGAGAAAGAGCCCCAGGGCGACGTAGGACCCAAAGTGGGGGTGGATGAGCTGGGTGTTTCGTCCGAGAAACCCAAGACCCGCCCGCGCCGCCAGAGCCCGCTCTAAGAGGGGATGGCTGTCCACGAGGACTCTTCCGTGAAGATTCTTCTCCTTGGCGTAGCGGGAGATTTCCTCTCCCAAGATGAGGTGATAATCCCGCCCCCGAGAGATCCGCGCAAGGCGGCCACACCCATCGGGGAGGGGATGATTCTCGCTGTAGTAGTTGAGGCAAAAGACGAGGATGCTCTTCGCCGAGGGGAGGAGGGCCTTTGGAGAGAGGCGAAGGGCAATCTCCTTGCTCTCAAAGGGAGAAAAGCCGAGGGCTTCACGGCGGCCTAACGCCTCCTCTTCCTCCAAGTCCTCGGCACTCGTCACGGCGACGTCGAGACCCTGGTTGAACACGTCCTCTCTCATCCTCTCCCTCCAATCTCTTCTTATTGTACCACGACGAACAAACACGTGGGGACATGCCCCTCTTTCAAATCTCTACCGAGGGGCACTATGGTATACTAGAACCAATCATCGAAGGAGGGATGTTATGCAATTCTTTCGCCGGGGGTTCTCCCCGTCTTTTCGCCAGGCTTTTCTCAATAAGGACCCCTTTCCATGGCGTCGCCGCATCGATTTCGGCCTCATCTTGACGGTTCTCGCCCTCTTGGCCTTTGGCCTCGTCGTCTTAAAGAGTGCCACCTTAAGCTATGGGACAAATGCACAGCTGAAGCGCCAGAGCATCGCCACGGTCCTCGGACTCATTGGCATGGGAGTCTTCACCGCCATCGACTATCGCATCTGGAAACGCCTCGCCGTCCCCATTTACGTCCTCTGCATCCTCCTTCTCCTCGCCACCTTGGTCTTCGGCCACGGGGATTCCACATGGGGGAGTCGTTCTTGGTTAAGAGTCGGACCCCTGAACTTTCAGCCCTCGGAGTTTGTGAAGGTGGGCCTCATCCTCTCCCTCTCCACCCTCCTGGAGCGACTCGGGGAGATTAACACGCCGAGAAACTTCTTCATCGCCGTTGGGGTTGCCATCCTCCCCGTCCTTCTCATTGGACTCCAACCCGACTTCGGGACCGCCATCGTCTTTGTCTTCTTCATCGCCTGCATATTCTTCTTTGCAGAGATTTCCTGGAAGGTGATCCTCGGTGCCATCGCCGCGGGAATCCTGGCCCTACCCCTCTCCTATCCCTTCCTCGCCGAGTACCAAAAGAAGCGCATCCTCGACTTCTTCAACCCAGAGGCCAACACCTCCGGGTCGGGATACCAGTACTACGAGAGCCGCATCGCCATCGGCTCGGGACGCCTCACGGGGAAGGGACTCTTTCAAGGCTCCCAGACCCAGTACAACTTCATTCCCACGAAGTCCACGGACTCCATCTTCCCCGTCCTCGTCGAGGAACTGGGATTTCTCGGAGGAGCCGCCCTCCTTCTCCTCTACCTCTTCTTCCTCTATCGCCTCATTGAGATTGGCCGTGCCTCCAAGGACACCATGGGCCACCTCATGAGTGTGGGCATCGCCTCGATGCTCCTCTTCCACATCTGGGAAAACATCGGCATGAACCTAGGCCTCATGCCCATCACCGGGATTCCCCTCCCCTTCTTCTCCTACGGGGGGACCTTCCAGATTATGATCCTCTCCTGTGTGGGCCTCGTCATGAGCCTTCGCTTCCATCGCAAGATGTGAGCGGAGGTTTTTTTGTACACAAAAAAGCGACCCTCGAGGGGTCGCTTTTTCTCAGGCTGCGAGAAGTCCTCCTAAGAGGTCTTCCTTCTTCACAATCTTCTTCCATGCCTCTTGATGGAGGGTTCCATCGGGGCGGGAGTAGAGGTGAGTGACGGAGGCTTCGTAGATGTTGTCGAATGCCCAGTGACTTTCGGCGACGTCATTGTACCGCACGATGTCGTGGGTGGTGGTGATGAAGCCGTGGTCGCCTTGGCGATCGAGCATCTTGTTGGTGATGGTCACCGCTTCTGCACGGGTAATGTTCTTATCCGGCATGAAGGAGCCATCGGGGTATCCCGTGACGTATCCAGCGTGAGCCACGGCACCAATGGCGCCATCGGCCCAGTGACCGGCCACGTCGGGGAAGCTTGCACTCTCACCGCGCAAGGCCTTGACCTTGGCGACGATGGTGGCAAATTCTGCACGGGTAATCGGTGCGTCGGGACGGAAACTTCCGTCGGGATAACCGGTGAGGACCTTCTTTTCCGAGAGGAAGTGGATGGCCCCAGAGTACCACATGTTCGCCGTCACATCGGAGTAGGCGGTGGCGTGGTTCAGTTGATTATCCTGTCCAGTGATGAGGCGGGTAAAGATTGCCGCCACTTCACCACGGCTGATGCTGCGTTCCGGACGGAAACTTCCATCGGGATATCCGAAGACATAGGCCTTGTGAATCTGGATGTTTGCATCCTTTTCCACATATTTCACCACTTCCTTCACCGGGTTGACGATGAGAGGAATCGGGTGAACAATGCTCGGGCCCGAGGGTTCTACCGGTTGCACCGGCACATAATCTTGGACGCGCTTTAATTGTGCGTGAATCGTCACATCGCTGTTGACGATGATGGGCAGGCGGACCGACCAGGGCTCATCTTGCAAGCCATAGCCGTTCTTCGGGTAGATGGCGGGAGCTTTGTCATAGCCAATTTCCGTGCCGTCCTTGACGAAGTACACCGTCTGACCACGGAGATCCGCTTGGTTGGGATCTGCGACGAAGACGACGCGGTGATATCCTTCGGGGATCTCACCCTCATCAGTGCCTGGGGACACGGGAGGTGTCGTCGCCTCGTCCTTGACGAAGCGGGCATAGATGGTGGTGTCTTGGGTAATCGTCGCCGGCAAGTCCATGGTCCAGGAGCGTCCTGCGACGGAGTAGCCATCTTCGGCGACAATCGTCGGCGCGAAGTCGGCGCTCACAGGGAATCCAGGATCCACGAAGTAGCTGACGCGAGAGGTCTTTTCTCCGTGATGGAGCAGGTGTCCATAACTCGGATCTGCTTCAAAGGTAAGCTTCACCATGCCCTGAGGTGTCGGGACGTCTTCTCCAGTGTTCGGATCCTTTTCCACGGGGATAATCGGCGGGTTCGTTCCCTCATCCGTGGAGTCGGTGACGTAGGTGGTGTCTTCACGGCCTTCGTTTCCGAGGGGATCCTTGCCCTTGGCGGTGATGGGTTTGCCGCCCTTCAGGGTGGTGTTCTCGGGAACGCCGATGAGAAGTTTTCCGCCGTCTTCCTTCACGGGGAAGTTCGGGTCACTGGAGGTCCAGCCATTGTCTCCCTTTTCGAGGGTGACGGTCTTGTCGCCTCCGTCGGTAGGAATCTTCACGGTAATGGACTCGGCATCGTCGGGAATGAGGGAGATGGTCTTATCGGCGGGGCGCACCGGTCCTTCGACGAGGACGTTGGGGCCTTTGCCGTCGATGAGGATCTTGTCGCTCTCATTCGGGGTCTTGCCGGGTTCTTCCACGCGCACGCCAACGGGGTCGCCGTCCTTCAAGATGCCATCGGGCACGAGGAAGGTGAGCTTGCCGTCCTTATCCGGCGTTGCGGTGATGGGGTTACCATCGGGCTTGCCGTTATCCGTAATGGGGTCGCCATTCTTATCCACGAGGGTGTAGGTGCCGTCGGGGTTCGGCTCTGTGGTCGTGCTCGTGATGGGCACGAAGCCGTCTCTCTTTGGTTCTTGCACCGGCGTGGTGGGTTTGGCGGAAGGTCCGTCTGGGGTGACTTCCTTCGTATCGGGTTCCCCTGCGCCCACTTCGTTTTCGCCGACGACGGTGACGTCCTTGCCCACTTCGAGGTGGACGGAGTCAGGAATCGTCACGACAATCTTGCCGTTGTCGAGGGCGGGGGTAAAGGTGAGATCATCAGAGGTCCAATTGCCGTCATCGCCCTTCTCGAGGGTGATGGTCTTGTCTCCTCCCTCGGCGGGAATGGTGACTGTAATCTTGTCCGCATTGTCCGGAGTGAGGGTGAGACTTGGGCTATCTCTGTGGATGGCGGGGTTGTCGATGGTGACCTTCGGCGCGTCTGGCGTCTGGGTCGTGCCACTGACAGTGGTGGCCCGCTCATCGGAGGGATCGTAGGTGTTCGTCGAGTCTTCGTGGTGGGCGGAAATCTTTTCTCCACCTTCGAAGCCCTTGTAGGAGACGGCGATCCATCCATTTCCATCGACTGGAAGTGGAGTGGGATCTCCTTCGAGGGTCCAGTTCCCATCTTGTCCCTTCACCACGGTGAGGGTGGTGGGAGTGCCATTCTTGTCAGTGACGGTGATGACGGTCTTATCGGCGTGATCCTTCGGCTTGAAGGAGATGGTCTTGTCCGCTCTATCAGGGGGCAGGAGATCCGGGGCGTCAAGTTTTTCCTTGTCGCTCACCGTGGTCTCTCCGTGACTTGGCTTCTTCGTGCCCGTGGAATCCTTAGCGTCGGCGCCAATGGTGTCTTGTTCCGTGAGCTTCGTGCCGTCGGGAAGGGGAATCACGAGGACGCCAGACTTTTGTGGGTCTTCCTTGATGGGGTTCGCCGTATCGGGCTTTCCATCGACGACGGGGACCCAGCTTCCATCGGGTTGCTTTTGAAGTTCTGTGGTCTTTCCTCCAGGGAATGTGATGGTCATGCCATCGGCTCCCTCTGGCGGGGTGACGCCAACGGTGGTGTCTCCCTTGTGGACCGTCTCGAAGACGGGAACGGGGAGGGTGCCACGTTCCGTAGGAGTCACGGGAACGCTGTTGGAGGGATCCTTCTTGTGTTCCTTATCCTGTGTGGTGACGTTGATGGGAATGTTCTTGATGACCTTTTCGGGGTCCACAGGGACGGGGATGTACCCATCCTTATCCGGCGTCAAGGTCTTTCCATCGGGGCTCTTCCATCCATCGGGAGTCTTGTTCACCACGACCTTCTCGCCTCCTGGGAGGGTAACGGTGATGGTGTCCGCATCGGCGGGAGGCAACACGTCGATGTGATTGTCTCCTTCTTCAGGGGTCTTCACTGTCGGGTCGTTGGTGGGAACGGGGGTGACGTCTTCGGTGGTACTCGTCGGCGTCTTTCCGGGTTCCTCTTGGGTGACGGTGATGGTGGTTCTCGGAGCCAAGGGTTCCACGGGGACCTTCACCTTTCCATTTTCAGGAACGATGGGGTTCTTCGGGTCGTCTTGGTTGATCCAGTTGCCATTGTCATCCTTCGTCAGGGTGATGGTCTTTTCCGTACCGTCGGCACTGGGGACCTTCACCACGAGTGTGGTGTTCTTCGGTGCGTTGGGGTCCGGGGTGATAGTGAGCGTCTCATCTCCTGCTTGTGGCTTTTCAAGGCCAGGTGCGGGAGTGGGATTCTTCGCCTGAACCGTGTTGCTACTGCGGTCCGAGGGGTTCCCGAGGTCGTCATAGGCCTTGGCGAAGACCTTTTGGTTGACTTCCAGAACGGGCGTGGTGAGGGCAATCTTGTCCCCCTCCATGCTCACCGGGTTGTTGTCCGGATCCGAGGAGGTCCAGGTGGTGCCCGTCTTTGTGAGGGTCACCGTCTTGCCATCGGGCAGTTCCACGACGATGGTGGAGCTGTCGTCCTTCGGCGTGATGAGGACCTTCGTCTCTCCATCGGTCATCGGATCGATGTCGGGAGCCGCAGGGCCATTCTTGTCGATGTTTTGCGTCACTTCGGTGGACTCGTTCTTCCCAGGAGCCTGGGCCTTGATGGTCACGGAGTCGTCCCCATCTTTCAGCCGATCTCTTGGGATGTCCACAGAGTAGTCGCCGTTATCCTTCGCCGTAGTGGTAAAGGTCTCACCACTTGGGGTGGTGATGGTGACGATGGAGTTTGGCTCTGCGTGGCCGGTGAGGGTAATCTTTTGATCGTTACCTTCGTTTTGGACGGTCTTATCCACTGGTGCCGTTGTCTCTGCGCCGGGCAGGAGGACGAGGGGCTCCGAGGGATCGAAGTTGTGTCCCTTGTCCTGAGCGGTGATGGTAATCGGCGTATCGCGCTGGATGCGCTTCTTTTCATCGTCCTTCATGGAAACGGTGAGCTTGCCGCCATCGTTTTTTAAGACAGTTCCCGGTTCGTCTTCACGGACCCAATCCCCATTGGGGTTCTTTGTGAGGGTCACCGTCTTCGGTGCATCCCCAGGCTGATCCTTATCCGGGGGCAGGGTAATCGTGATGGTATCCGATTTTGCAGGAGGCGTGATGACGAGGTTCTCGTCGTGGGCCGTTGGGGTCTCGGCGGAGGGCTTCTCCGTCTTTTCCCGGGTGACCAAAACCTTTACAGGAGTGGAGACCTTCTTGTTCGGGTCTTGTTGGGTCACGGTGACGATTTGCTCGGGAGCAAGGGGCGCCACGGGAACGAGAATCTTACCGTTGGGATCCGCCTTAATCGGGGTCCCGGGATTCTTGTCACTGGTCCAGGTATCATTGGGGCCCTTGGTGAGGGTGATCGTCTCTTCTCCGCCGGTTCCCTTGGGAACGGTGACGGTGATGACACTGCCCTCGGGGACAGGGGTGTTTCCATCGGTCCCTGGGGTGATGGCGATGGTGTCGTCGCCGGCCTTCGTCGGGTCGATGGTGGGCACGGCGGTCTGATCTTTATCGCGGGCCTTGGTGAATCCAGAATCCGAGGGATTCTTCATCTCATCGTAGCCCTTGGCGCTCCAGTCGTCATTGACCTTCACCGGATCCTTCGGCGTGATGACAATCTTGCCGTCGTCGCCATTGGTGGCCGGGTAGTCAGGGGCGTTGGATCTCCAGTTGCCGTCATCATCCTTGGTGAGG
>JAEZXH010000016.1 GCA_023442775.1 Bacillota bacterium | reverse complement strand
ATGCCTCCATCCGCTCTCGCATCCGTCGCTCTTCTTCCAAGGTGGTCTTGGGAAGGAGGAGATTGAGGAGAAAGACCACGGTGGTGGCGAGGATGACGGGGCCGGAGGTGAAGATCATCTTCAGGGCCTCGGGAAGGCCTTCCGTGGCCTGGGGAGCCATGATGATGCCCATACCCTAGGGCCACACCGAGGCCGACGATGGTGGTGTTTCGCACCGTGAGTTCTTCGCTGGTGATGAGACGAATCCCGTTCATGGTGATTTGGGCAAAGACGGAGATCGTCGCCCCACCGATGACGCATTGGGGAATGCTCATCATGAGCCCCCCAAACTTCGGGACGAAGCCGGCGATAAGGAGCATTCCCGCCACGAGGACGAAGACCCGCCGGGCAACGACCTTTGTCATGGAGACGATGCCCACATTCTGGGAATAGGTCGCCGTGGGGAGGGCCCCAATGAAGGCCCCGACGATGCTCATGAGGGCATTGGCCTCGATGGACCCGGAGATTTCCCGGTCCGTCGCCTCTCGGTCAAAGGCCCCCATGGTGGTGGAGGAGGTGTCTCCCACCGCCTCGATGGAGTTCACCACTTGCATGAGCCCCATGCTCACCACCGAGCCCAGGGGAAAGGCGAGGCCAAAGGGAAGAATCTTCGGTGCCGTGATCCAAGTGGCCTGGGAGAGGTTCGTAAAGTCCACAAACCCTGGGAGGATGGTGACGTGTAAGAGGAGACTCACGCCGTAGCCTACGCCGATGCCGATGAGAATCGCCGCAAGTTTTACAAGGCCTTTCCCATAGGTAGAGCAGAGGAGGACGACGACGAGGGTGAGAAGGCCCACCGCCCAATTCTCCCAGGAGCCGAAACTAGGACTGCCCTCTCCCCCGGCGAGGTAGTTCACCGCCACGGGATAGAGGGAGAGGCCGATGCAGAGGACCACCGTCCCGGAGACGATGGGCGGAAAGAGGGGGCGAATGCGGCCGATGAGGACCCCGACGAGGAGTCCGACGACCCCTCCCACAATCTGGGCGCCGTAGACTGCGGCGTACCCATAGTGCAGCCCCGTCTCCACGAGGATGGGGATGAAGGCAAAACTCACCCCCATGACCACGGGAAGCCGTGCGCCAAAGCGCCAGACGGGATAGAGCTGAAGAAGGGTGGTCAGAGCCGCGATAAACATTCCGCCTTGGATGACGGCGAGGGCCTGTTCCGGAGGGACTTCAAAGGGTGTCCCCTTGAGGGCGTTGGTGAGGACCAGGGAGGGCAGGATGTTTCCAATGATCATGGCGAGGAGGTGTTGAAGGGCGATGGGGAAGCTCCTTGCGAGGGAGGGCTTTCCCTCAAAGTGGAAAAGGGAGTTGTTCTGAGTCTGCATGGGGTCGTCCTTTCCGTCTTTGGGGTGAAAAGAAAAAGAGACGCCGTCAAAAGACAGCATCTCCTGTGATTAGTTGTCGAATTTTTCGCGCTCTGCTTGCTCTTCCGCAAGGGTCTTCTTAGGCAGAACGATGTTGAGGACGAAGACCACGAGGGTGGCCAAGATAACAGGGCTCGAGGTGAAGATCATCTTGATGGTGGGGTCGAGGGCTTCCGTAGCAGCAGGAGCCATGATGACACCCATCCCGAGGGCGACGCCGAGTCCGACGATGGTGGTGTTGCGGACAGAGAGTTCTTCACTGGTGATGAGACGAATTCCGTTCATGGTGATTTGGGCAAAGACGGAGATCGTCGCCCCACCGATGACGCATTGGGGGATACTCATCATGAGTCCACCGAACTTCGGCACAAAGCCTGCGATCAAAATCATAATCGCCGTGATACGCAAGACGCTACGCGCCACCACCTTCGTCATGGAGACGATTCCGACGTTTTGCGAGTAGGTCGCCGTGGGAAGCGCACCAACGAGGGCTCCGAGGATGGACATAATCCCATTGGACTTGATGGAACCGGAAATCTCTTGATCCGTCGGCTCACGATCGAGACCTCCAATGGTGGTGGAGGAGATGTCCCCGACCGCTTGCACGGAGTTGACCACGTACATAATCGCCATGGTGATCATCGCTGCTCCTGGGAACTCCAGCTTGAAGGGCATAATCTTGGGCAGGGTAAACCAACCAGCGTTCATCACGTTGGTAAAGTTCACGAACCCAGGAGCTGCGGTGGCGTTAATGACGAGGGAGACGGCGTAGCCAACGACGATCCCGACGAGAATGGCCGCGAGCTTCACAAGTCCCTTGCCGTACATGTTGCATCCGAGGACCACGAGGAGGGTGAGGATGGCCACGCCCCAGTTCCAGATGGAGCCATACATGGGGTTTCCGTTTCCGCCGGCCATGTAGTTGATGGCAACGGGATAGAGGGACAGCCCAATGGTCAAGACCACGGTCCCGGAGACGATGGGCGGGAAGTATTTCCGAATCTTTCCAATGAGAAGACCGACGATGAAGGCGACGATCCCGCCGACAATCTGAGCACCGAAGACGGCACCATAGCCGTAGTTCTTCCCGATTTCAAGGAGAATGGGGATGTAGGCGAAACTGACCCCCATGATGACGGGCAGCCGTGCCCCAATCTTCATGACGGGATAGAGTTGGAGAAGGGTCGCAATCGCCGCGACGAACATCCCCGCCTGAATGATGTAGACCGCCTGATCCGAGGGGATCTCAAAGGGGGTGCCCTTCAGTGCGTTGGTCAGCACCAGAGAGGGAAGCGTATTTCCCACAATCATTGCCAACAAGTGTTGCAGTGCAATGGGAAAGCTCCGCCCAAAGCTAGGGTGGCCATCCAGGTCAAAGAGAGACGTGGAGACCGCACTATTCTTTTGCATAAGTACCTCCGAAAATGATTTCCTTAACATAAGGAACAATTGTTACTCCTCTACTGTATCATATCGTGAAGAAAAAGACTAGTACGCGAAAATCCCTTTTCCTCGTTTTTCCACCCCTCAGAGCCCTCGGGAAAACACATCAAATTCTCCGGGAAAACGGGAAAGAGATTGACGTTTGAGACTTTTTTCGCTACTATCGTAAGTAATGATAAAAAAATATCACGCAAACGACATCCTCGTTTGCAGAAAGTGAGGCTCCCATGCAACAAAAAACTACCCTCGGCTACCTCGCCGCTCTAGGGTATGCCGCCATCATCGGCTTTTCTTTTATCTTCGTCAAGAACATTTTAGGCTTCGCCTCCTTGGAAGACGTCCTCGCCTGGCGCTTTCTCCTCGCCTTCATCCCCCTCCTCGTGATGTACCCCTTCTACAAGAAAGAGTGCAACTTCACAAAACCACGAATGAAGAGCCTGGCTGGCCTCGCCGTCTTCTATCCCCTCCTCTTCTTTCTCGCCCAAACCTTGGCCTTGAAGATTTCTAGCTCCATTGAAGTCGGCGCGGTGCAAGCGATGGCCCCGATCTTCACCCTGATTTTGGCGAGCATCTTCCTCCACGAGAGGACCAACTCCTTGCAAAAACTCTCGGTGCTCATCTGCGTCTCTGGCGTCATGTACATCATGGTCATGAAGTTTTTGAAGAATACAGCTCCTGATTTTCGAGGCATTGGGGTCGCCTTCTTTGCCACCTTGGCCTTCTCCATTTATACGGTCATGGCGAAGAAGGTAAAGAAGAACTTCACGAACTTTGAACTCCTCTTTTTCATCGTGGGATTCGGGACCTTTTGGACCTGTCTCTATGCGCTAGGTCGCCACCTCTTTGCAGGAAATCTCGGCGCCTTCTTCGCTCCCTTTGCCAATCACGAGTTTGTGGTGGGAATCTTCTATCTTGCGTTCCTCTCCACTCTCTTAAGTGCCTTTCTCATCAATTTCGCCCTGGCAAACATTGACGCTTCCAAGATGGTCGTCTTTAATAACTTGGGCACCGTCATCCAGATTCTCGCCGGGGTCATCATCTTGAAGGAGACCCTCTATCCCTCCCACATCATCGGCTCGATTCTCATCATCTTGGGAATTTTAGGGGTTAACCTCCTAGGACAAGTCGACGACGTGAAGAACTACGTCCCCGTGGGCTTTGTGATCCTCTCGATCCTCTCCTTCATCACGTCGATCTTCACCTTCTTTATGGGTGCGCAAAACATGTCCAGCGCCTATATTGGAAGCGAAGCCCTCACCACCACCACGGCAGAGACTGCACTTCTTGCAGAACTCGGCGTCTCTTATGCGATGAGTTTCTACCTCATGACCCTCATCTTCGCCGTTCTCGGGATTGGCTTTGCGGGGCTCTACTACCTCGCGTCGAAACGCCTTGCCGCCATCAAGGAAAACGAACGGGTGGGACGCACCTCCTATCCCGACATCCGCTAAGGCTCCTCTGGGGGCCTTTTTCTTTTGCAAACCACCTAGGACGTCGGGATTTTTGCAATTCTTGACAAAAAAACACGTGATGATAGGCTTATCCTATAGGGTGGTTCCCCGTGATGAAGACACAATGCCACGATGCCCGCGAAGGAGGGATTACCATGAAGACCTCGAAACACACCTGCCTCACGTTGCGCATTGCCCTTACGATTCTAGGCGCCGTTCTCACCTACTTCCTCTGGCAGAGAGAGGGCTCCCTTCCTCGGGATGGGGTGTTGGTTGGATTGGCGAAGTCATGGCATCTCGCCCCTCATTCACGTGATGCTCCTCCTTGCCCTGTGGTTCTCCCTCTCGTTTCTCTTCGGCCAGCCTCGGACCCCGGCGCTTCTCGCCAATTCTTGGTGGTTTCATTCTCTTTACGCCACCCAGCTCTATCTCGGTCTTGGCATCTTCGCCGAGGCGAGAGAGCTCTATCGTGAGAGGTCATCGCGTTGAATCACTCCGCCACCTCGGCGGAGTTTTTTCTACAAAAAAAGAGCCCCTACGGGCTCGGTGTGGTGGAGATAAAGAGACTCGAACTCTCGACCTCCTGCATGCGAAGCAGGCGCTCTCCCAGCTGAGCTATATCCCCTCGTGAGTTCAAGAATAGCACTGCCCCACTCTCTTGTCAAGGGAGGGGCCATAGTCGATAAAGGAATCTCTAGAGAGAACATAGCCCTAGGAGATGAAGCGGATGCCCTCACCGCAGGTTAATTGGGG
Organism: Bacillota bacterium; assembly: GCA_023442775.1. Lineage (GTDB taxonomy): Bacteria > Bacillota > Clostridia > Tissierellales > Peptoniphilaceae > JAEZXH01. Next base: position 6,933 of record JAEZXH010000016.1, on the reverse strand, counting down.
AAGATGATGAAGAGCATGTACCAAAAGTTCAACCAGTTTCTATAGACAAAATAGATATCCGTGGACTTGGCAGGAAGACCCGAAAGGCGTAGGGCATAAAGGGTGAGGAGGAAGAACACCGCCCCGACGCACACCTTGAGAAGGACGTGGGAGAGACGAGGCTTTCTCTTCCCTTGTTTGAAAGCACAGAGGATAAACACCAGCCCATTCACGATGGATGCCCCCAAAAAGACCCTCTCAGCGAAGCGGAGGGCTTCCCCTGTGATCGTCGTCTTTTGTCCCATCCAGACGTAGAGCCAGAAAAAGAGACACAGGGCGAGGCCCATGGTGACCCCTGAAAAACAACGACCCCAATATCTCTTCATCCCCCACACTCCTTTTGTCTGGTGCGTCCCCAAAGGGAAGACCTCATCCTCACGAAGTCTTTCGAATTTATCCTTTTGACGTGTATAGCCCCATGATACTCCAACTGCATCATCTGTGCATTGTGAAGAACAAATCCTCGTCAATCACGGAAGACCAAGAACACATATTGACACAAAATCTAGTTGACTTAGGGGTGTAATGAGTCTATACTCCTACCAAAAGTCAGCGTGTCCAAGTTGAAGCAACAAAACATTGTCCCGAAGAAGCCCGCTGTCTTCCTGCTCACCTACGGTCTGTTGACTGTGGCGGTGGTCCACGGGTACGCTCTCCTTCAAGGAGAGAGCACGGGAAACGCCGAGGCGTTGGATATTCTCCTTCAGTTTCTAGGAGGCATTCCCTCCCTCCATGGCCTGTACATCCTTCTCGAAAAACTTGCAAGAGGGCAACCCAGGTGGTTGGGGTATGATCTCGCCATCTATGGCCTTCCCCTTCTCTTCGGCTTGATTCTTCCTAAAGGAGGAGGAATGGCCCATCGAGACATTCTCTCCTACCTCCAAGGAAGCGCAATTCTTATCCTCGCCGAAAAAGAGAAAGGAGAATCATGATGAACCCTTGGAAACGCAGCTGGTTTGAGACTTGGCTGTATCCGTCAACTTACTTCCCATTCTAGCACAGTTCAAAGAGTTTTTCTTTATTGGCAGTTGGAATTTGCGGACATTTTCGAAGGACGTGTTTTTTCCATAGTCCATCATCAGAGGGCGACGAAGATTACCACTCTGCAGAGATTCTCTACGAGATAAAGTTCTCCCGCATTCTTCCAAGAGAGCCTTGAAAAAAGAATATGAGGGGAAGACAGAGGAGAATATGAGCAGTCTCCGACATACCAGAGAGTCGCAGGCTCAAGCCCTATTGTACTCACTAATAAACCTCTGGCCTAGATAGAGGCCCAAGTGTTAGAAGGCAATAAAGGAATCCAACTGACACGAAGTTCTCCGTTCCAACTCAATCCAGCTCGCCATCGTGGACTTCCTTCTCCTTCAATCGTTTCTTTAAGACACTGCAAATTTACCACTTCCCCTCATGTTTTCACGGTCACCTTCTTCCGAAACTTGGAGACACATCCCTCTCTAGGAGGCAATGAGGGAATGCAACTTAGGGGACACAATAAAAAAGCCACCCCGAAGGGTGGCGACTTTCGTCCGGCAATATCCTACTTCAAGGGCGCTCCACTTAGGCGAAAAAGTTCTTGACTGTAAGGGTGGGAGACCTGGGACAAATCGACGAGGGGTCCTTCTTCGAGAACCTCCCCATCTTTCATCACCATGAACTCATCGGCAAGAGCGTAGATGACTTCAATATCGTGAGAGATAAAGAGAAGGGACAATCCTTCTTCTTTTAATTGATGAAAGACTTGAAGAAGCTGTGCCTGGACAGACACGTCAAGGCTACTCGTCGGTTCGTCGAGAATCAGCACTTCTGGCGAAGAGGCAAGGGCGCGGGCAATGCAGACCCGCTGGAGCATGCCACCGCTTAGCTGTCGAGGATATTTGTCAAAGACGCCCTCTGTTAGCGCAACACGCCTCAATAGCTCCCGGACTCTTCTGTCCATGCTCTCCCGTGGCTGTTTTTGTATCCGAAGAGGTTCTCCTACAATCCAGCCAATGGTTTTGTGAAGATTCACTGCATTGCGACTGTTTTGAAAGATCATTTGAATCTTCCCCCGATGTCCCGGACCATCAAGGGGGACACCGCGATAGAGAATCTCTCCCGCATCGGGGAGCTCCAAGCCTGCGATGAGACGCGCAAGGGTGCTCTTCCCCGACCCACTCTCTCCAATGACTCCAAGGCAGGTGACCTCTTTGAGAGAAAGATTCACTCCGTGGAGAATTTCTCGACAATGCCGTCTTTTCCCGTAAGATTTTTTCAGGTCTCTTCCTTGAAGAATATTCACCTTATCACCTCCCCGTCTCTCGTACCCAGTGGGTGGGAGTATATGGACGAAGATTCCCCTCAGACCATGACAGCACGTCTTCGGAAGAGGGTAAAAGATCTCCTTTCTCTTTCAGGAAGAAGGGATTCGCCTCTTGGGAGACTATTTTTTGAAACCCCATCCGCGCCTGAAGGAGCATGTTCGTATAGGGGTGGAGAGGACAGTTGAGGACTTCATCTGCCCTTCCCCATTCGACAATCTGTCCTTTATACATGACGTAGACACGTGAGCAGAGTTTTCCGATCAAACGTAAATCGTGGGAGACGATGACGAGACTTAAGTGATGACTTTCTTGGAGACGCTGTAAGAGAAGCAAGATCTCCTCCTGGATCCTCTTATCGAGCGCCGTCGTCGGCTCGTCAGCCAAGAGTAAACGGGGCCCTTTGAGAAGCGCTACCGCCATGAGCGCTCGCTGAAGCATCCCTCCGCTTAAGGCATAGGGATAGGCGTCAAAGATCCTCTCAGGGGAAGAAAACCCCATTTCTCTAAGGAGTGCGAAAATCTTTCCCTTGTCCTTTTTCTCTTGTTCTTCGTAAAGGGTACGCCCTATTTTTCTCCGTGGATCAAATGCGCCGAGAGGATCCTGCACAATAAGGCCAATCTCTTCGCGACGCAGCCGCCGCATCTCTTCCTTTGCGTCTAAAGAGAGCGCTCTTCCACGAAAAGAAATCTCCCCCTCCACCTCCCAAGTTTCGGGAAGAAGTCCGAGCACCGTGCGCAGAAAGACGCTTTTTCCGCTCCCACTCTCCCCGATGATTCCCGTCACCGTCCCCTCTTCCGCGGCGAAGTCTACACCTTTTACAATGCATCTTTCCCCGAGGCGTACAGAGAGTCCCTTCACCTCAAGAATAGCGCTCATCTCTCGACCTCCTTAGAGATTTTAATCCCATAGTCGCTTAAAACATTGGCGCTCATCACCATGAGGAGGACAGCGAGACCTGGAATCATCATCGCTATCGGATGGTGGAGATGGCGACTGCCCTCTTGAATCATCGTCCCCCACTCGGGATCCGGGGGGAGCACGCCAAGCCCTAAGAAGGAATATCCCGAAATCGAGAGAAGGGTTCCCCCGAAGTCTAGGACATAGGCGCCAATCATCTGAGGCAGGATTCCCGGAAGAACGTGATGGAGTAAGATTGTTCCCTTCGTCGCTCCGGCGAGGCGGCTGGCGAGGATGCTCGTTCGTGCCAATTCTTTACGGCTGAGGCTCCTCGCCATCCGCGCAATCCAAATCCACCGCACCAAGAGCATCGCAAGACAGACACTTTGCATCCCCACGCCAAAGATACTCGCCAGGACGAGGACGATGACAATCCTCGGAAAGGAGCGAAGAAGATCCGTCGCCCCCATCACCAGGCTATCCATTGTCCCGGGATGCATGGCGAGAACAATGCCGATGGAGGTCCCAAGAATCCCCGTGGCCGCCGTCATCAAAAGGCTATACCCCAGGGTAATTCTCCCGCCCCAGAGAAGTCGTGAGAGAAGATCTCGTCCAAGATAATCCGTTCCCAGGGGATGGGTCGAAGAAAAGGACGAGAAGGTGTTCGCCATGTCGATGTCATTGGGATCGTGTAACCCCAGCCAGGGAGCAAAGAAGATGCACCCCATCATCATACACGCCAAGAAAGCAAAGACCTTCACTTCCCAGGGAGAATGTCGCAAGGATTTCATAGGCGATCTCCTCTCCAAAGATGGGGAAAGCAATACATACTCGCCGTCTCCGCAAGAAAATTCCCGAGAATAAAGAGCAGAGCGACGAGGAGAATGTAACCCTGCAGAATGGGATAATCTCGCGCTTGCATCGCTTGAAGCGCAATTCTTCCAAGTCCTGGCCACGCGAAGAGATTTTCCACAATCACCGCCCCAGAGAGGATGCTCCCGAAGTGCATCCCAAAGGTCGTCAAAAGAGGCGCTAAGGCGTTTGGAAGGACGTGCTTCCGAAAAATCACTCCTTCAGAACACCCTCTCGCACGACTGTAGTGGATAAAATCCTGCTCCATCACCTCAAGAATGCTATTGCGCAACAGTTTTGTGTACGTCGCAATGTAGGAGCAAGCGAGAGTAAAGGAAGGAAGCACCACATAGCGCATTCCCAATGCTCCTTGTACGGGAAACCAGGAAAAGTGTAGAGCAAACGCCCAGACGAGAAGAAACCCGAGCCAAAAGGAAGGCATCGACGCTCCTAGAAAGGTCCCCCAACGAATCCATCCATCCAAGGAACTTCCCTCGTAGCGGGCTGCCAAGTAGCCTGCCACTCCACTGAGGAAAAAAATCCACACAAAGGCATAGACCCCAAGAACCATCGTATATTGTAGTCCTACCCCCAATACGGAAAGGACGGGACGGCGGGTTTGGTAAGAGATGCCCCAGTCGCCTTGCACGAGATGGAATAACCATCGGAAAAACTGAAGGATCCTCGGCGTATCAAGACCAAGTTCCTTGCGCATGAGTGCTACCGATGCCTCTGTCACCGGCGTATTTGTCGCATTGAGCTGTGCAATCACAGGATCACCAGGCAAACAACGAACGATGACAAAGGCGCAGATACACACGGCGATGAGAAGGAGAAAGAGCTGTAAACACTTTCTAAAAAACAGGTGCTTCATCGATTATTTTACCTGCATCTGAGAAACTCCAAGACCTCCTCTTTCCGACAATAGATCAGGTTCTGTCAGCGCAGGATTGTAGATTGCCAAGGTACTCGTCACCGTGAGGGGAATATAGACCACCTCATCGTGGAAGAGTTTCACCACAGTTTGCATGTCCTTTTCTAAGAGTTTCTCATCTTGCTGGGAAAGAGCGTCCTTCATCGCTTCATCGAGTTCTTTCTTGTGTTCCATCCCCTTTTGCACAGTGTGGAACTTATCTCCCTCTGTCGCCATCGCAGCAAAGGTTGCGTAGGGCTCATAGGAACCGCCCCAAGAACTGTAGATGAGAAGATCAAAATTTCCCTCTGCCCAATTCTTCCGGTAGACTTGACTCTCTTGAGGAAGAATATTTAATTGTACACCGATCTTCTTGTATTGCGATTGGAGTAAGAGTCCAATATCCCGATCGTTGGTCACCGACGAATCATAGATGAGATCGAGGGACAAGGGCTTTCCATCCTTCGTCCGAATCCCGTCAGCTCCCTTCGTCCACCCTGCCTTTTCGAGGAGCTCTTCCGCGTGGCTAGGATTGTAAGCGATGGGTTTTTCATTGGTATTCGTCATAGGAATCTCAGGGGCAAAATAGCTATCCGCCACTTTTTGCAGACCACCAAAGATATCCTTCGAGACCGCTTCCTTATCCGTTGCTTCTGCAAGCGCCAAGCGAATCGTCTGGTCTTTTAAGATCTCTGCCCCAGTGTTGAGGTTGATATTGGAGACACTCGTCGTCGGTGCAACTGCAACGCCAAATTTTGCTTCCTCCATCTCCTTGTAGAGATCGTGGGTAATTTGGGTGGCGTCGACCATCACATCAATCTCCCCAGTTTTTAGTGCTTGGGCTGCCGTATTCACGTCGGGGATGACGACCACCTTCAAAAAGGCAAAGGAGGGTTTTTCGCCCCAATAGTGATCGTTGCGTGCAAAGAGCGCATACTGATCGGGGACATAGTCCTTCAACACCCACATGCCCGTTCCAATAGGAGCTGTTGCTCCTTGGTCGTAGGGATCTCCAGAGGCGGGGAATCCCTTTTCGCCAAGCATCACAAGAGGACGGCTATAGGTAAAATCATTCAGAAGTCCATTACATGGCTCGGACAAATGCATCACCAAAGTAAGATCATCGGGAGTATCCATGGAAGTGATCACTGCAAGAGATTGTAGGAAGGAATAGGCATCAGCATGACGCTGCACCGCCTCAATGTTTCGTTTTGCAATTGCAGAGGTAAACTTCGTTCCATCACTAAATTCTACCCCGTCGCGAAGATGGAAGGTATAGGTCTTGCCATCCTCAGAAATATCCCAACTCTCTGCGAGCTCTGGGACTACTTTGCCCTCTTTCAAAGCCACAAGACTTTCATACACCCAGTCTTGAGCGAACATCTGACTCTTCATCGTATGGGGATTCAAATCACCAATATCCTTTGCAGAGCGTACAACGAGAGTATCCTTTGCTTCCGTCTGCGACGCGTTTTCCTTGCCCGTCGTTTCTGGTTGATTTCCCCGCTGTGGTACACACCCTACGAGAACGAGGGCGATGAGTACCCACGCAAAGAGTGCCTTTGCCTTTTTCATAAAGACTCCTTTCATCAAACATCGTTAAAGGATAACAGTTTCTATTTAAGTATATGTGCCCTTACCTCGGCTGTCAATTCCCATACTCAAAACAAAAGCCCCATTCTTTCTTCTTATTACTCCAATATCCATCATTGAAACTTTGAAAAGAAAGAACAAACTCTTTTTTACATAAAAAAAGCCACCCCGAAGGGTGGCGACTTTCGTCCGGCAATATCCTACTTTCCCAGGCCGTTACCAGCCAAGTATCATCGGCGCATGGAGGCTTAACTTCCGTGTTCGGTATGGGTACGGGTGGGACCCTCCTGCTATGGTCACCGGACCAACTACACACTCCCCAAAAGCCTTGGTCAAGTC
>JAEZXH010000003.1 GCA_023442775.1 Bacillota bacterium | reverse complement strand
GAAAATCGAAGGCACCGCCCGGGTCTGGTGCCACGTCGACGTCACCACCGACAACGGAAAAATCTCCGGGTGGATCTCCTCCAACGTCCTCGACGAACCCCCGGTCTCCGACAGTTAAAAAGCGCCCCTGTGGGCGCTCTTTTTTATGGGGTGAATGTTCTTTCCCGACTTATCTCTTATTGTACGCCGCGAGGCCCTCACCGAGAATATAGATGGCGCGTCGGATGTCGTCACAGTTTAAGATAAAGGCGAGGCGGACTTGGCTCTTTCCCTTTTCCTGGTGTTCGTAGAAGCCGGCGGCGGGGGCCATCATCACCGTCTCTCCCTCGACGTCGAACTCTTCGAGCATCCAGCGGCAGAAGTCCTCTGCGTCCTCGACGGGAAGCTCGGCCATGGTATAGAAGGCGCCGCGGCTCTTCGAGGCCTTGACGCCGGGGATGGCCATGAGGGCGTCATAGATGCAGTCCCGACGGCGGTTGTACTCGGCGCGAACGTCGTCGAAATAGACTTCGTCGAGGCCGTAGAGTTCCGTGGCTCCCACTTGTTCCAGGGTCGGGGCGGCGAGGCGGAAGGTGGCGAGTTTTGTAAAGGCGGCGAGGAGATCTCGGTTCTTCGTGGCGATGCAGCCGATGCGGGCACCGCAGGCGGAGAAGCGCTTGGAGATGGAGTCGAGGATGATCACCCGCTCTTCAAGCCCTGCCATCTGGGCGAAGCTCACAAAGGAGAGGCCGTCGAAGATGAACTCCCGATAGACTTCGTCGGAGATGATGAGAAGATCGTGTTCCTCGGCGATGCGCCCCACCATGGCGAGTTCTTCCTTGGTGTAGACCGCTCCCGTGGGATTGCCCGGGTTGGAGAGCATAATGGCCTTCGTCTTCGGGGTGATGAGGCTGCGGATGATCTCCTCGTCGGGGAGGTGGAAGTCTTCTTCCACGGAGGTGGGGAAGGTGCGGATGGTGACTTCCGTCATGTAGGGAAGGGAGCCGTAGTTGGTGTAGAAGGGCTCACAGGTGATGATTTCGTCCCCTGGGTCGCAACAGGCGAGGAGGGCGAAGAGCATGGCTTCGCTGCCGCCGTTGGTGATGACGATCTCCTCGGGGCTAAAGCTCATGCCGCGTCGGGCGTAGTAGGCGCTGGTGGCCTCTCGCAGTTTGGGGATGCCGGGGCTGGGGGCGTAGGTGAGGACCTCGAGGTCCACGTCTTTGATGGCGTCAAAATAGGCCTTTGGGGTGAGGACGTCGGGGGCACCGATGTTTAAGTGGTAGACTTTCTTCCCTTGGGACTTTGCGGCTTGGGCGTAGGGGGTGAGTTTTCGCACTGCAGAATAGGGCATGGCCTCCATGCGTTTTGAGACGTTCATCGGTTCCTCCTTTAGAAAACCCGTAGGTCGTCGCCAAAGAAGCGAAGACGCAAGAAGTGTTCGTTGATGCGCGAGCTGATGCGCTCGGTGTAGATGCGCTTGACGTCTAAGAGGGAGAGGTTTGTGGAGACGATCATCTTCCTCTTGTGGTTGATGCGGCTGTTTAAGACGTTAAAGAGGGCGGTGCGGGTAAATTCGTTGACGAATTCCGTGCCCAAGTCGTCGATGATGAGAAGGTCGCAGTTGTAGATGGCCTTCGTCTCCTTGTTTTCCGTGGCGTCGTCGTGACGGAAGGTGGCGTCGGCGAGGGATTCCATGAGTTCATAGGCGGATTTGTAGACCACGAATTTCCCCCGGTCCATGAGCTCCTTGCCGATGCAGTTGGCGAGGAAGGTCTTCCCCGTGCCAGTCTGGCCATAGAAGTAGAGGTTGAGAGTCTCTTTATCGTCGAAGCGTTCGATGAAACTCTTCGCCTCGGCGAGGGCATTCTCCATGTTCTCCCGCGGGCTGATGTGGAGGGTCTTATCCGGGGTGGGGTTGAAGCGATTGAGGTCGAAGGTCCCGAAGTTTTGGGCCCGCAATACGGCACCTAAGTCACTTTCGGTGTAGAGTTCTTCCGAGAGGAGGCTCTTGTAGCAGTCGCAGTGGGCACCATTTTCCAAGACGCCACGGTCCTCGCAGTAGGGACAGGTATATTGCACCTCCAAGGCGTTTGGGGGGAGGCCGTTTTTCTTGAGGATTTTCTTCTTCTCCTCGATGAGCTTCGCCCGCGCCTCGTCGTAGACGGTGTGGTCTTCGTGCCTTAGGGCGGCGAGGGCACTCAAGGATCCGATGCGATGAATCTCCGCAGAGATGGTGGCGAGTTCGGGATAGGCATGAAAGATGGCGTCTCTTCTCTCGTCGCACTCTCTCTGGGCACGGTCGCGTCTCTTTTGGAGCCTCGCCTCCACCCGGGCTAGGGCATCTCGACTCATGATTGATTCCTCCTATTGCGGTCCTCTTGGAGCTTGCGCTGTTCTTGGAAGAAGAGCTCGTCTTCCGTCGGATCTGGGCGGGTCTCTGAGAAGTTACGGAAGGCTCCCTTCGCCGGCGCGGCACTGCGGCGGGTCTTCGGCACTGGGGCCTTCGTGTCCTTCTTTGCAATCTCCTCGACGGAGGTGATTCCCTTCTCCTTCCAGTTGCGCAACACCCCGGCGATGTATTTCACCGTGGGGCGGGTCGTGTTCGCCGAGCGCTTTGCAGCCTCGAGGACGAGGTCCATGGAGAAGCCCTCCACCTCAAACCACTTCTCAATGAGGTCGAATTCCTCTTGAATGAACCCGCGAGACCCGAGTCCCATGGCACGCATCACCGTGCGATACCGTGCGAAGTTGCGATCGCGCACCTCCTGACTCTTCTCCAAATCCTCGAGGCTACGAAGGCCGCGGGCATCCCAATCCTTGACGATGGCGAGGACGTAGCGCAGACGCGTCGCCTGGCCTTGCCGATCCGCGGCGTGAAAGGCCTCGGTGATGACGGCGGGAGGGAGGTTGAAGTCGGTGCACCAGGAGACGATGTCTCTCTTTTCCTGGGCGGTGACGTGGGTGCACATGATGCGATCCACGGTGGCGAGAAGTTTTGCAATCTCCGGGTCGCGCAGGGAGACGGTGAGAGGGCGCATCGCCTGGACCTGGGTCTGGGGAAAGACTTTTTCCATGTACATCTTCTTGAGGTTGGTGAAGATGACGTCCTCGGGGCTCTCGGGGTTTCGCTTCACAAGGCCCACACTCTCCCAATAGGACCAGGCTTCGTTGACTTCACTCTGTGGGATGTGAAGGGCGTTGGCCACGCTGGCATTCGTGGAGACCTGGCGATTGTCCTGGGCGAGGCGAAGGCCCATGAGGTAGACCTTCACATAGGTGCCGTTCGCCTGGGGCATAAAGTCGTTGATGAAGATGTTTTCGATGCTGGTGTGCCCCAACTCTACGTCGAGACTCTCGAGATACAATGCCATGGCGCCTCCTTAATCTTTCTCTTATTATACCGAAAAATCTCTTTGCGGCGGTAAAAAAAGACCTCCCAGAGGGAGGCCATCCAAGGTGAACCGACGTTGTTGGTTGTATTTTAAGTAAGAAAGAAATAAACGAACGAAGGAGATTGTGCAAAAATCCTCGTCATGCCTATGGACCGACCTCTCTCAAGGCTCCCATATGTGGTGGCTCTTCCTTGGACTCTTCCATTATCCCCTTTCATAGAGGCCTTGTCAAGGCATCTCGTTACAAAGCAGGGAGTAGATGTGTTGATCTCGGTAGGATCCGTCCTCCTCCCGGTGGGACTGGCGCAGGGTTCCGTCCCGGTGCATCCCGATGGATTCGTAGAGGGAGATCCCCGGGAGGTTGTCGGGATAGACGTCGAGCCAAATCCTGTGGACCCCCTCGGAGAAGAGGCGGGGAAAGAGGGCGAGGAGGACTTCTCTTCCAAAGCCCCTCCCCTTCTTCTCGATGACGAAGCGGCGCAGTTCATAGACGTCGGAGTCGTGGAGGAGGCCAAAGTAAAAGCCGATGATCTCCTCTTCGTGAAGAATCATCATGAGCTCCTTGTCCTCGTCTTGAATCGTCATTCGGTGACTCGCCTCGCTATCTTGGGAGACGAAACGGCAATTCTCCTTTTCCCGTTCCATCTCCATGATGCGGCCCACGTCCTCGACCCGCGCCGGGCGAATCCGCAGATTCTTCGTGGAATACCCTTGGTTCATCTCGCCCTGCCCTCGCCTTCCAGCTCCAGGAGAAATCCCTGGTTCACAATGACGGGCACGAGGCGAGACCGGGTGACGTTTCTTGCCAAGAGGCGGCTGACTACCTGGTCGGTGAAGGAATCGACGCGGCGGTTGGCGTTTCGAAGATCGTAGTAGGTGCGCATGGTCTCGTCGTAGTCCTTGAGGGCCTCGAGGTAACTCTTGGGCCCCTTGGGGTAGGTGTTTTCAAAGACCTTGTACTCCAGTTCCATCCGGGGCTTTAACTGGGGCTCTTGATTGGGATGGCCCACGCCGACGCCGACGATGGGGAAGGTGAGCTCGGGAAGCTCTAGTAGTTCGATGACCCGGGAAGCGTCGTTTAAGAGGCTGCCGAAGTAGACGCAGCCAAGGCCCATACTCTCCGCGGCGACGGTGAGATTTTGGGCGGCGAGACACCCGTCGGTAAACCCTTGGAAGAACCGATCCATGTCCCTGGCGGCGACGAGGTCCTTCTGCCCCTTCTCCTCGGCAATGCGAGCGTTGCGATAGACGTCGACGATGAAGACGAAGAGCTCCGGCACCCGGGCGAGGTACTCCTGTCCCGCCACCTTAGCGAGCTCTTGGCGCAGAGCCTTGTCGGTGATGCGGAGGATGGAGTAGGATTGTTGCCCCGTCGAGGTCGCCGTGTGGTTCGCCACCTCGAGGAGGGTTCTGCGCTCCTCTTCTGTCAAGGGCACGTCGGTAAATTCACGAATCGTACGGTGTTCTAATTGGCGTGCAATGGTAGGATTCATACGTCCTCCCTTTCTGTCTTCAAACTCTCTTCAAGGGCCCTCAGCCATTCTTCTTGCCACTGGACGCTCGCCTGATGCATGGCGAGAATCCATTCCATCTGCTCCTTTAAGAGGGCGTGTTGTGCCTCGGAAAAGGCGCGAAACGCGGTAATCACGTCACTCGTCTCCTCCTTTTCGGCGACGTCAGAGGCTCTGGCGGGAAGGGCCTCCAAGGGCTTCTTCGGATGGACCTCGATGATGAGATCGCCCCATTGGGGCTTTAGCTCCTCTTCCTTCAAGGGGATCACCTCCACGTCCTCGCGACGAAGGAGGCTTGCCGAGGGGCGAAGGACGAGGCCCTCTCTTCGCTCTTCACGGGATTCTTCGAACCCTTCCGGGCATCCTCCTGCGAGGCGCAACGACTCTTCGACGAGCTCCTCGTCGCGAATCCGGCGAAGACGCGGCCCGAGGAAGGCCCCGCGAAACATGGGACCCTCTTCCTCTACGTCGAGGAGGTGGCGTCCATAGAAGTGATGGCCCTCGTCGTAGGTCCACCCCGAGAGGCGATAGAGGGCGAGGCCGCTGCCCTTTCTCACCCAGAGAAGATCTCCCGGGGCCATGGCACTTAAGGCCTGTAAAAAGGCGTCGATGCCCCGTGCTCGAGGATGGGCCCGACGAAGGGTTCGCCCATAGTCGTGAACCGTCGAAAATGTTCCCTTCACGTCATACAGATGTGCGAGAACCTCTCCTGACCGAAGGGTGATCTCCTCAGCTGGCAAGGAGAGGCGCCAAAGACTCCTAAACAACATGTCCGCCTCCTTTTTCTATAGTCTACTTCTACCCGTCAAGGACTCAAATAAACCCCTCCGCCGAAAGTTTCCCCCTCCCCAAAGATTTTTTGCGTCAGATTCTTCACGAGGGGGTATGATAGAAAGAGAACATACACCAACAAACGTAAGGAGGCATTATGAAAGATCCTATGGAAAAAAATGGCCTCGGAGAAAACCTCCCCAGCCGTAACCAGACCACGGACAAAGAGCCCCTGCGCCGTGCCGGTGGGATGATCGTCGACAACAACGAAGACTCCCTCACCGCCGGTCAGCGAGGACACATCTCCATCCAAGACGTGTGGCTCTTTGAAAAGCACGCCCACTTCAACCGTGAAGTCATCCCCGAGCGTCGTATGCACGCCAAGGGCTGGGGCGCCTTTGGGACCTTCCGCGTTACCCACGACATCACCAAGTACTGCCGCGCCAAGATCTTCGAAAAGGTGGGCAACGAGTGTGAAGTCTTCGCCCGTTTCTCCACCGTCGCCGGTGAGCGCGGTGCTGCAGACGCGGAGCGGGACATCCGCGGCTTCGCCGTCCGCTTCTACACCGAAGAGGGCAACTGGGACATCGTCGGAAACAACACCCCCGTGTTCTTCTTCCGCGACCCGATGAAGTTCATCGACCTCAACCACGCTGTCAAGCGCGACCCCCGTACCAACCTCAGAAGCCCCAACACCAACTTCGACTTCTGGAGTAGCCTCCCCGAATCCCTCTTGCAGACCACCATCATCATGGCCGACCGTGGGATTCCCTCCTCCTTCCGCTACATGCACGGATTCGGAAGCCACACCTACTCCATGTACAACGACAAGGGCGAGCGCGTCTGGGTGAAATTCCACTTCAGAAGCCAACAAGGGATCCAAAACTTCACCGACCAAGAAGCGGAAATGGTCGTCGGGAAGGACCGCGAGAGCAGCGGACGTGACCTCTACGAAGCCATTGAAAAGGGCATGTATCCCAAGTGGAAGTTCTACATCCAAGTCATGACCGAAGAACAGGCGAAGAACCACCCGGTGAACCCCTTCGACTTGACGAAGATGTGGCTCAAAGAGGACTATCCCCTCATCCCCGTGGGAGAATTCGAACTCAACCGAAACGCCGACAACTACTTCCAAGACGTGGAACAAGTGGCCTTCTCCCCGGCAAACCACATCCCCGGCATCGGCTATTCCCCCGACCGGATGCTCCAAGCTCGCGTTTTCTTCTACTCCGATGCCCAACGCTACCGCCTCGGCGTCAACCATCACCAAATCCCCGTCAACTCCCCGAAGGGCGTGGCATGTCCCCACGACTTCCACAGAGACGGCCTCATGCGCGTCGATGGCAACAAGGGCAGTGAACTCCACTACGGCCCCAACTCCTACGGCGCATGGCAAGACGACCCCTCCTTGGAACGCCCTGCCGACGAAGGTGGCGAAGTCCGTCGTTACGACTTCCGCGAAGACGACCACGACTACTTCACCCAACCTGGGATGCTCTTCCGCGCCATGACCCCCGAGCAACAACTCGTCCTCTGCGAGAACACCGCGCGCGCCATGGGAGATAGCACGTTGCAAATCAAGCACCGCTACATCCTCAACTGCTACCAAGCAGACCCCGCCTATGGAGAAGGCGTCGCCAAGGCCCTCGGCATCGACATCAACACCGTCGACCTCTCGAAGGCCCCCTACGACAGCCGCGCCCAATGGGAAAAGGACCGCGCTCGCTTCGCCGACCTCAACGAGCCCACGAAGCCCGCTGAACCCGAAAGCGCCAAGGACCTTCCCCCGGAAGGACGGGACACCAACGTGGAAGACCCCACGACCCTCACTCCCTGGGAAGACGACCCCTTCATGCTGTAACACAGGATGACAAAGAAAAAAGGAGCCCTAGGCTCCTTTTTTTCTACGATTTTTTAGGATCATCACCGCTTCGAGGACGCCGCCGGCGATGGCTCGTCCCTTGTCGGTGATGGTAAAGCAGTGTTCCACCACGCCTCGAGGGTCTACGTCGGCAATCTTGAGGCCTTGTTTAATCTCGAGGCCCTCGCGCAAGAGGCCCCGCAGGACTCCTGAGATTTCCACAGTGACGGGAGTCTCTCCTACATAGGCGATGACCTCTCCCGACTCGACGAGATCGCCAATGGCGGCGACGTGGCGAAAATCTCCATCGGCAGGGCTGTGGACGACCCGTTCCCTTCCAAAGCCCCCAATGACACCGGGGACGCCGGTATTTGGCTTTGCCGGTCCTTCGAAGATGAGACGCCCCAAGTCGTGGCCCCGCGAGGATTCCACGACGACGTCCACGTCTTCTCCCGCAGTAAACCCAGGGCCCACGGCGACGACGCAATCCGCCATATCCCGTCGGGTGCCGAGGTTTTTCTTGGCGAGGATGACGTCGAGGACGGCGGTGGGGGAAAAGCGAGAAATCGCCTCCCCCTCCGGATCCACGAGGACGGGAATCTCCTCCCTCTCCCAACAGGCGAGAATCTCCTCGTCACTTTTGACGTGAACCGTCACCATGTCTTCCACCTGGACCTGCCCTTCGTAGACGCACTCGCAAAGGGCGACGGTGCGGCGAATGGCGAGGGGCTGTGCCACTTCGAGGACGAGGAGACGATGGTTCGTCCGGAAGAACTTCTGGGCAACGGCGGTGGCCAGGTCCCCGCCTCCACGGAGAATGACCACATCTCCTGTTAACGCCATCTCTCGTACTCCTCCTTCGTGTCTATGTCCACCCCTTCTTTTGCGTCGTCGATGTCCACCCGAAGGAGGTTCTCCCGAGTGATGAGCTTGACTCCTCCCTCGTCTCCTGTGAGATCGAGAAGTCCCTGACGGTAGGTCATGGGGAAGAGGACCGGCGCGCCCCGCTTCCCGTCGTAGAAGGGGGTGACGATCTTCTCCTCGCTGGGGTCGAAGGCATCCATGAGGCGAAGGACCGTCTCCACCTTCAGGAAGGGCTGGTCTCCCACGAAGAACATCATGCCTTCCGCGTCTTTGAGGGCGGCGATGCCCTCGTGAATCGAGGCGCTCTTGCCCACAGAGGCACCTGGGTTTTTCACGACGGTAAAACCCAGGGCCTCGGCTTGTCCTTGAATCGCCTCGTCATTGGTGACGACGATGCGCTGGGAAAAGGGGCATGCGTCGATAACCTCCAAAGCGTGGGACACCATCTCTTTTCCCTCGATGTGGAGGTGGAGCTTCTGCTCTCCCATCCGTTTTGATTCCCCAGAGACCATTAAAATTGCGCCAATTTTTGGGACCATGATTGCCTCTCCTTTCTCTGCACTGCCGACGACGAGGAGGATCTCCTGCGGCAGATTCATGTGAAGGAGCATCGCCGCCCCTTCCTCTCGTTCTTCGATTGTATCACATCCGTTGAGAAAAAAGACCTTTCGCCCCATGGCCCGGCGAAAGAGGCCAGAGGGGGAGGTGATGACCCGACGAAGGAGGGCTTCGTCGACGATGTCCTCTCCCCCGAAAGCGTGTCGGAAGGCCTCCTCATTCATGGTGACCTCGTCAATGTTCTTCCCTAAGACCTTGGCGTTGAGCACCCCGACGGTGTGAGTCGTCTCTGGGAGAAGGACGGGTTCGTGGTCTCTCCACGCCTTCAAGAAATAGCCCTTGGAGCCATCGGCTTCGTAGAGATGGATGCCCTCTCGTGGCAAGTACTCTTCCTTCACGGGAAGGACCTTCCCCTCTTTCATCCCGCCGCCGAGGACCACTAGGCCTGATGGAACGGGGCCCCCCTCGTAGGGACAGAGAAAGGCCTCCTCCTTTGGGGGATAGATCTTTGTCGTCGTCGAGAGGATGACGTCGTGGTGTTTTGCGAGGCAATGGCCCAGGGCAAACATGGAGGTGGTTTTGCCCCCACAGCCCACAAAGGCGATGCGTAGACGTGTCATAGGTTCTCCTTATGGAAAAAGAGACCCCGCAGGGCCTCTTTTTTATTTGAAGGTCTTCTTCGGCTTCGAGTAGGCAGTTTCCGTCATGGGGAAGCTGGTGCGAAGGACGCCATCCAGGGCGTAGTAGGCCCCTTGGACTGCAGGCGCGATGGGAATCGTGGCGATTTCTCCAATCCCCTTGGCCCCATAGGCCACGTCGAGGAGCTTGTTCTTCTCCACGTAGATGGCTTGAATGTCCGGGATGTCCGTGGAGCGCAAGAGGCCCAGGGTGCCGTACTTAGACTTCACGACGCCGCGGTCGAGTTTGAAGTCCTCGGTGAGGGCATAGCCCATGCCCATGAGGACGCCCCCTTCAATCTGCCCTTGAATGGAGGTGGGGTTGACGACCTTGCCCGAGTCGTGGGCGGCGATGACCGTCTCTACCTTCCCCTCTTCGTCGAGGACCACCATGTGGGTGGCGTAGCCGTAGGCGATGTGGCTCTTCGGGTTTTCCTTGTCACTTCCAAGAGGATCCGTGGGCTCGAAGTACTCGGCGAAGTATTCCTTGCCCATGAGGTCGTCGATGGTCTTGCCCTCGAGATCCTTCTTCACATCTTCGCAGACCATGCGAATCGCCTCCCCGGTGAGCAGGGTCTGACGAGAACCGGAAGTGGTTCCCGAGTCGGGGCTCGTCTCCGTATTCGGAGGCATGATGCGCACCTGTTGACGGGCAACGCCGAGGGATTCACAGATCATTTGCAAGGCGACGGTTTGGAATCCTTGGCCGATGTCGGAGGCGGCGGTGTAGAGTTTCACCAGGCCCTCTTCAAAGACGAGGCGGGCGCGACCCTTGTCGGGGAGTCCGACGCCGACGCCGGCGTTCTTCATGGCACAGGCGATGCCGGCGCGGTCCTTGTTGGCTTCGTAGAGATCCTTCACCGCTTCCAAGGTCTCCTTCAAGGCGGTGGAGACGTCGGCAATCTGTCCATTGGGCAGGACCTTCCCCGGCTCGATGGCGTTGCGGTAGCGAATCTCCCAAGGGGAGATGCCCACCTTTTCGGCAAGGAGGTTCAGGTTCGACTCAAAGGCGAAGTTCGACTGGCAGACCCCGAATCCACGGAATGCCCCAGCGGGAGGATTGTTGGTGTAGTAGCCGTAGCCGTGAATCTCCGTGTTCTCATAGGCGTAGGGTCCGACGGCGTGGGTACAAGCCCGCTCGAGAACGGGACCGCAGAGGGAGGCATAGGCACCGGTGTCGAAGTAAATCTCCGCCTTCATCCCGAGGATGATGCCGTTCTCGTCGACGCCGACGGTAAAATCCGCCTCCATGGCGTGGCGCTTCGGGTGGAAGGCCAAGGACTCATCCCGGCTAAACTTCACCTTCACCGGGCGTTGGAACTTCACGGCGCAGAGGGCGGCGAGGTGTTGGACGCTAACATCTTCCTTCCCACCAAAGCCTCCGCCGATGAGTTTGTTCTCTACGACGATCTTCTCCGGCTCCCAGCCAAACATGATGGAGAGTTCGTGGCGGGTGTCGTAGGTCCCTTGGTCCGTACTGTAGACCTTGACCCCGTCCTTGTAGGGCTCGGCGATGGCGCACTCGGGTTCGAGGAAGGCGTGCTCGGTGAAGGGGGTGGAGTAGTGCTCGGTGACCACGTACTTCGCCTTCTTCAGGGCCTCCTCCGCATTTCCGCGAGAGACGTGACGCTCGGCGCAGAGGTTGCCGGTCTCGTGAATCTTCGGAGCGCCTTCCGCCTTGGCCTCTTCGATGTTGGAGACCACTTCCAGCTCCTCGTACTCGATTTTCACAAGGCTCTTCGCCTTCTCGAGGGTCTCCGGGTCCTCGGCGCAGACCAGGGCAATGGCATCTCCCACATAGCGGGTGATGTCTCCTTCGGCAATCATCACATCCCAGTCTTGAATGATGTGACCCACCTTGTTGTTGGGCACGTCCTTGGCGGTAAGGACGCCGAGGACGCCGGGGAGGGCCTCAGCTTCCGAGGTGTCAATGGAGAGGACCCGGGCGCGGGGATACTTGGAGCGCACTGCCGAGGCGTGGGCGAGGTTTTCCATCTCCATGTCGTCGACGTATTCCCCAATGCCTAAGACCTTGTCGTGGACGTCGGTGCGGTGAACCCGATCGCCGACGACGACGTGATCCGCCTGGTCCTTCATCGTCTCATCTCCGCGAAGAATTGCGGCGGCGAGGTCGATCCCTTCAATGATCTTACGATAGCCGGTGCAGCGGCAGATGTTTCCACGCAGAGCCTTCTTGATGTCCTCTTCCGTGGGATTCATATTCTCGAGGAAGAGACCCTTGGCGCTCATCACCATGCCGGGAATGCAGAATCCACACTGGACACTGCCCTTTTCTCCAAAGGCGTAGACGAAGGCGTCCTTCTCCTCTTGGGAGAGACCCTCGACGGTGAGGACTTCCTTCCCGTCGCACTTCTCCACCGTGGGGATGCAGGCGCGGGTGGACTTTCCGTCGACGAAGACTGTACAAGTTCCGCAAGCCCCTTGGGAGCAGCCGTCCTTGACGCTCTTGAGTTTTAGGTCATCGCGCAAAAAGCGGATGAGTTTCTTGTTTTCCGTCGTCTCATGGGCGACGCCATTGACGATGACGGTATAGGTTTTCCCTTGTTCCACAAAACCACCTCTATGTTGTTTCTTCAAACGACATCTTTCCATCTAAGGTTTTCGTCCATTATAACATTGTGCAAGTTTTTATGGAAGAAAACAGGCGGTTTTCCTCTATTTTTCACGAGTGTTTTCTCAAAAACCCTCGTGATGAGACTTTTTTCTCACGTTCTTCACAAGGGGCCGAAGGTTTTCCCGGTTCACAAACCAAGGGAGAACCTCTCCCGGTTTTGGTGCCCCCTCAAGGCGCAGGCGCACCGCACTGCCGCCGGGGAGACGGCCATAGACGAGGGATTTTCTCCCCGACACTACCACGTCCTCGACGAGGACGTCAATGGGCCTTCCGGCTTGTTTCTTTTCTTCGAGGAGAAGGGCACCGGCCCCGTCCATGCCGAGAAGAGCCAAGTCCTCTCTGTGTTCAATGACGTTTCCAAGGCCTAGGAGGCGAGCCCCCGCGAGGGTCTTTGCCCCTTGAAAGAGCTCTCCCACCTCCCCCTCTTCCACCGCCTCCCCCTCGTCGACGATGAGGACCCGATCGCAGAGTCGCGCCACCTCTTCGGGATTGTGGCTCACGAGGATGGCAGAGCCGGAAAAGTCCTCGAGGACTTCTTTCATGAGGCCCATCATCTCCTGACGCAGGTGGACGTCGAGGGCCGAAAAGGGTTCGTCGAGGAGGAGAAGCCGCGGGTCTGTGCTCATCATTCGAGCGAGGGCGGCGCGCTGTCGCTGACCTCCCGAGAGTTCTCCCGGCTTTTGATGGGCCTGATTCTCCAGGTGAAAGAGACCGAGAAGCTCCATAGCCCTTTGTCTCTTCTCCCTCCGATTTCCAGAGAGACACAGGGTGATGTTTTCGAGGATGGTCATCTCAGGGAAGAGGGCGTAGTGTTGAAAGAGCATGCCGACGTGGCGCTTTCGCGGGGGCAAAAAGGTAGAGCCGTCTTGAAACACCACGTCGTCGGCGACGATTCTGCCCCGATTGGGGCGCAAGATCCCGGCAACGGCGCGAAGGATCGTCGTCTTTCCACTGCCTGAGGCCCCGAGGATGCCCAAGGTCTCCCGTCCCACGGAAAAGTTCACGTCGAGGGAAAAATTGTCGTAGTCCTGGGAGATGGCACAGGTAAGACTCATAGGGACCTCCTCTCGCCAAAGAGATAGAGAAGCATCATCCCGGAAAAACTCATGGCGGCGACGAGAAGGGCCATGTGTCCCGCCTCGCTGCGATGCCCCGCCTGCACCGCGGTGTAGATGGCGGTGGAGAGGGTCTGGGTGCGCCCCGGGATGTTTCCCGCAATCATCATCGTCGCCCCAAACTCCCCGAGAATCCGGGCGAAGGAGAGGATGACCCCGGAGATGACCCCGCGCTTCGCCGTGGGGAGGAGCACCCGCCAAAAGACCTTGGCCTCGGAGAATCCTAGGGTCCTCGCCGCGTGAAGGAGGTCTTCGTCGACGAGGTCAAAGGCCCCGAGGGTAGTGCGGTACATGAGGGGAAAGGCGACGACGACCCCAGCAATCACCGCCGCCGCAGGGGTGAAAATGACCTCGAGGCCCAGGGAACCGAGGAGGGTACCAAGAGAGCCCCGTCGCCCAAAGAGGACGAGGAGCCCAAATCCCAAGACCGTTGGAGGTAGTACGAGAGGCAGGGTCAAGAGCCCATCGGCGATGCCGCGACCCCTCTTCATCTTCTGCACCTGGCGCGCGGCGAAGAGGCCTAGGAAAAAGACGATGAGGGTCCCAAGGAGGGCGACCTTCAGCGAGAGGATGAGGGGCCCTCTCATGGTCTCTCAAAGCCGTACTTCTCGTAGACGGCGAAGGCCTCGTCACTGGTGAGATAGTCGTAGAAGGCCTTGGCGCTCTCGTCCTCCCCAAATCCCTTGATGCGCGCAATGGGATAGGTGATGGGCTTGTGAGACCCTTCGGGAGCCTTGGTGATGACCTTGACCTTTTCCGGTTCCGTCGCCGCATCGGTGGCGTAGACCGTAGCGAGGTCCACTTCCCCTTGGGCGGTCCAATCCAAGGACTGGCGCACGTCTTGGCTCATGACCATCTTCCCCGACACTTGAAGCTTCTCCCAAAGTCCCAAGGAGGTGAAGATTTCTTCCGAGTACTGTCCCACGGGGACTGAGGAAGGATCGGCGATGGCGATTTTCTTCACCTCGTCCTTCATCACGTCCTCAAAGGAGGAGAGGTTGAGGGCACTGTCCTTTGGGGCGACGAGGACCACTTCGTTTTTCACGAGATCGCGGCGACTCCCCTCGATGAGATGTCCTCCTTCTTCTAAGGCGTCCATTTGCTTTTCTCCTGCAGAGAGGAAGATATCAGCCGGTGCACCTTCTTCAATCTGGGATTGAAGAGCCCCAGATCCACCATAGGAAACGACGACAGGATCTTCGGGATGGGATTTTACATAGGAGCTAATGAGTTCGTTTACCGCATCGGTCATCGACGCTGCCGCGAGGACAGTCACCGTTTCCCCGGGTTTCGAGGGTTCTTTCCCAGGGTCTTCATTCTTTGCTGCATTTTGGCGAGCTCCCCCTGCACATCCAACGAGAAGTGTCGAGGACAGCATCATCCCCAGCACAAAACGGCTTACCTTCTTCTTGTTCATCACGGGAATCCTCCTATTGGAATTTTTTTCAAAAACAACTCGCAGACCTGCCCCTCTCACTCCATAAAGATGGTGTGAAAGAGGTCTTCGCTCACTCTTCTCGTCTCTTCCTCCCAACGGCGGTAACGATCTAAGAAGAGCTCGCCTTCCTTTGTAAGTACACTTTCTCCCCCGCCGGTGCCCCCGGGCTTTCTGTCGATGACTTCACAACCGAGCTCTCTCTCCATGGTGTTCACCATCTTCCAGGCCTTGGAGTAACTGAGGTTCATCCGTTGACAGGCCTGTTTCACAGAGCCTGTGGCCTTCACGAGCTCCAAGAGCCTCTGCACCCCGGGGCCATAGAATTTTTCGTCCATGGCGATGGAGAGTTTGAGGTTCGGACGAAGGAGGCTCTCGTTGTGTGTGGCCTCGTCGTTGAGAAGCTCCATCTCAAGAGGCGTGTAGGAGGCCTCGAGGAGGTCGAAGGTGTCGGTGATCTCGTCATAGTCCAAGTGGGCCATGGCGTCGAAATAGGAGAGGGGAAACTTCGCCACGGGGAGAATCTTCCCCTCGTGGGTTCCGACGACGAAGGTCTCATCTCGTCGACTCATCTCCTCGAGGCTCTTTGGGGAGAGATAGGGGCAGGAGATTTCACCGTAGAGAATCTCTCCCTCCCATCCCATGGCCTTCGTCCCTTCAGCGACGCTCTCCATGGGGCTCTTGTGAAGGTCCCTCTCCTCGTGAAAGAGGACGTCAAGGCGGGAGAGGGAGGCTCCCACGTCGAGGGCCATCTCTCCTGTGATGACGAGAATCGGCGAGATTTTTGCCCGAATCATGGTCAGGACGAGGCGCTTTGTCGCCGAGATACCCCCGGCGTTGGCGCAGACGTCGCGACCGAGGCCCTCTCGGGCGAGGA
The DNA here is from genome assembly GCA_023442775.1 of Bacillota bacterium. Lineage (GTDB taxonomy): Bacteria > Bacillota > Clostridia > Tissierellales > Peptoniphilaceae > JAEZXH01. The sequence goes on along the minus strand of JAEZXH010000003.1, from coordinate 16,141 downwards.
TGACCCCCTTCATCGCTTCCCTCGCGGCCCGTGGGCACCGCCACCCTTTAGGGTGTCGAGGCCGTGGGGGAGAGCTGGAAGAATGGCCTCGAGGTTTTCCCGCGCCGCCTTGGGGGACCCCGGAAGATTCACGATGAGGCAGCTCTTTCGAATCCCGGCGCTCATGCGAGAGAGCATGGCCCGTGGCGTCACGGCGAGAGAGGCCGCCATCATCGCCTGGACGATTCCCGGCGTCTTCTTCTCCAAGATGGACTCGGTGGCCTCTGGGGTCACGTCCCGCGGAGAGAACCCGGTGCCCCCCGTGGTGAGGACGAGGTCTGCCCGGTCTTCGTCAGCAATATCTCGAAGACAGGTGGCAATCTTTTCGAACTCGTCGGGCAAGAGAACCTCTTCCACCACCTCAAACCCCTCATCGACGAGGAGGCCCTTCACCACTTGGGTGGTCTCATCCACGGCGTCTTCGTAAAACGCCGAGTCACTCATTGTGACGACGATGGCACGAAACATATCTCGTCCCCCTTTCGTAGGATGCCCCCTTCGAGGACCCGGGCGAAAATCCCCTCCGTGGGCATGATGCAATTGCCGACGATGGAGCGAATCTCACAGGCCTTGTGACACTCTTTTCCAATCTGGGTGATCTCCAAGAGCACGTCGTGACTTCGCAGTTGGTCCCCCACCTTCACAGAGGAGAGGTCGAGGCCCTCGACGAGGAGGTTCTCCCCGAAGATTCCCTCGTTCATGGGAATCTTTGCCTCTCTTCCAAAGGCCAAGAAACTGCCGTAGTCCAGGAGGCTTACCTGACGGTGCCACTTCCCGGCGTGGGCATCTCCCTCGAGGCCGTAGTCGGCGATGAAACGACCTTCAGCAATCTCGGTCTTCACCGTCCCCTTTTTCTCGCTTCGGTTGATGGCTACAATACGTCCCATTTATCCTCCTATCTCATACATCCGCCGCTCTTCTTCCGTGGGAGCGGCGTCGAAGTGGTTCGCCCAGGGCTTTTGTTTCGTCGCCTTCTTCATCGCCTCGAGAAGCTTTTCGTCGGAGGCCCCTTGGCGCAAGAGGTCCCGAAGATTTGCCTGGGCCCTTGCGGCGAGGCAGGCCTTTAACTGTCCGTCGGCGGTGAGGCGAAGCCGGTTGCAGTTGGCGCAAAACCGGTGGTCCACTCCGCGAATCATCCCAATCTGTCCACGAAATCCCGGGAGGGCGAAATAACTGGCCGGCCCATTTGAGCGAAAATCACTTGGCGTCATGGGACCAAAGGCGGCTTCAATCTTGGCGATGACCTCCTTCTCCGGCACTCCCGAAAAACCTGCGCCGCACCCGATGGGCATGAGTTCGATGAAGCGCACCTTGAGATCCTCCTCCTTCGCAAGGGCTGCGAGGTCTCTTATCTCGTCGTCATTGATGCCCAAGATGGGGACGACGTTGATCTTCGTGTTCACCTTCTCGTCGAGGAGGAGATGAAGACTCTCCATGACTTGAGAGAAGTCATCCCCTCCCGTGAGGTCGGAAAACTTCGCCGGCGAGAGGGTGTCCAAGGAGACGTTCACCCCGTCGAGGTCTGGGAGAAGAGAGGCGAGAAGCCCTGGTTTCGTCCCGTTGGTGGTGAGGGTTATTTCTGAAATCCCAGAAATGGCGCGCATCTCGTGAAGAAGGTCTTTTAGGTGAGGCCGCAAGAGGGGCTCTCCCCCGGTAAGTTTCAGCTTCGAGATGCCAAGACTCGCAAAGAGGCGCAGGAGGCGCAGGAGTTCCTCGTCGGAGAGGAGCTCCTCTCTTTGGCGAAACCGAACCCCCTCTCGGGGCATGCAATAGCGGCAGCGGAGGTTGCACTGGTCGGTGAGGGAGAGGCGAAGGTAGGTCATCTCCCGCCCAAACCCATCTCTCATGATGGGTCCTTCCTCAGGTAGTGGCCGCTCTTTCCCCCGGATTTTTCCAGGAGACAGACCCCTTCGATGCGCATGGATTTTGACAGGGCCTTCACCATGTCGTAGACGGTGAGAAGGGCGACGCTGGCCCCGGTGAGGGCCTCCATCTCCACCCCGGTCTTTCCTCGAAGCCTTGCCACCGTCTCCACGACGAGGGCATAGTCCTCCTCGTCATAGGAGAAGTGAACCTCGGCTGCGGTGAGGGCGAGGGGGTGACACATGGGAATGAGGCGCGACGTCTCCTTCATCGCCATGATTCCCGCGATGCGCGCCGTGGCGAGGACGTCCCCCTTCGGGAGATCGTCGTCTTGGAGGCGATAAAAGATCTCCTTCCCGAGAAGGATGCGCCCCGTGGCCCGGGCCTCGCGAAGGGTCATCTCCTTCTCCGAGACGTCCACCATCCGCGCCTGTCCTCGTTCGTCCAAGTGGGAAAATTCACTCATAGCAATCCTCCGTGGCCCAGGGCCACAATCTCTTCGCGGCAAATCCTCTTCCCCGCCGCAATCCGGGGGAGGAGGAGGTCAAAGACCGTCTTTTTCGCAAACATGACGCTTCCCGGAAGCCCCATCACCGGCACATCCTCCACATAGCCCAGGGCCACCATGGCACCGGGAAGGACGGGAGTGCCGTAGGTGACCAGCTCCTCCACCACCGAGGCGATGGCACCGGGGGTGTTGTCATCCGGGTCCACGCTCATCCCTCCGAGGCAGAAGATGACCTCGGCGCCCTCGTCGAGGAAGTGGCGAATCTTTCCCGCGATGTCCTCGAGGCTGTCCGTAGCGTAGGTCTGGCCAAGTTCTTCCATCCCCACCGCCTTCATCTTCTCCCGCACCACGTCGGTAAACCCGTCTTTGATGCGGCCATAATAGACCTCGTTTCCCGTGGTGACGATACCCACCTTTTGCCCGAGGAAGGGAAGCACCGAGAGGATGCCCCCTTCGAGGTGCTTTGCCGCCTCCTCCACTGGCTCTCTCTCCATGACCAGGGGGATGATGCGCGTCCCCGCCACCTTCTCTCCCTTCCGGACGAGGGTGTTGGTTCTCTTCGTCGCCATCATGACGTTCTCACAGGCGTTGAAGGCAAAGAGGCGCTCCACGTCCACGGTGAAGAGGCCGTCCACCTCGGCGATGAGGTCAATCTTCCCCTCGGAGGGCGCCCCGTAGGAGAGGTTCTCCTTCCGAGAGGCCTCTGCGAAGAGTCGTGCCGCATCTTCTTCGTGAATCATGGCATCCTCTTCCTCGTAGATGTAGATGTGTTCCTTCCCCATGTCCTTTAAGACCTCCACGTCCTCGGCCTTTAGGACATAGCCTCGGCGAAACCGAGGCCCCTTGGAGACCCCGGGAATAATCTTCGTCATGTCTTGGCACAGGGCGCAGCCCACGGCCTGTTCTACGGGAATGCTCTTCATCGGTCCTCCTTGTCGTTCTTCACCAAAATAAGTTCTGCGGCGATGGAAATGGCAATCTCCTCGGGAGTCTCAGCCCCAATAGAAAGGCCGATGGGGGCGTGGAGAAAATTGCATCGCTCTTCGGAAAAACCTCTCTCCACGAGATTTTTCTTCAAGAGGGCCACCTTGCGCTTCGAGCCGATGACCCCGAGGTAGGCCACCTCATGGGGGAGCACTGCCTCCACCACCTTGCTGTCGGCGCTGTGCCCCCGGGTGATGACGCAGACGAAGTCTTCCGGGCCCGGGGCGTAATGGTGGGAAATCTCGTCAAAGGAGCCGAGAATCCTCGTCGTATTTTTCGGGAAATCCTCCTCGTTGAGGAACTCCTCCCGGTCCTCGTAGACGAGAATCTCTTCGGCGATGGTCTCGCCGATCCGGGCTAGGGCCTGGGCCACGTGGCCGCCTCCAAAGATGACGAGGCGCATCCCCCGATGGGGCCGCCAATAGAAGACCTCCTCGGAAGAAGAGAATCCCTCTCTCTTCTCGGCGGCAAAAAAGGCGCCGCCATCCATGGGAAGACCGAGGGTTTTTTCCTTCATGAGAGTCCCGAGATGCTCCCCATCCTCTTGGGCGATTGGGAAGAAGGCCACTTCGTTTTCCCCTCCGCAGACCATGCCAATACTCATGGCGTTTTGTTCATTGAGGACGAAGCGATGGCGGATAACGTCCCGTGTGCCGATGAGTTTCTTCGCCATGGCGATGGCCTCGGCTTCAATGGCCCCACCGCCGATGGTCCCCGAGACGAGACCCTCCCTCGTCACGAGCATCGCCGCCCCCACACCTCGCGGGGACGACCCATGTTTTCTCACGATGATGGCGAGGACTGAGGGAGTGTTTTTTCTGCACAACTCGCAGGCGTCGCGTAACACATCTTTCATAGGCTTCTCCTCCTTATCGCCCATTGTATCACAAAAGAGAGGACATGACGCAGAGAAAAGTCCTCGCCCCAACCAAAACCTTTCTCCTTTTCCCTAGCCCCTCTAGAAAAAGAGGAGTATACTAAATCCTATGACAAAGAACTTTCTCGAAGAACTGGAACTCTTTGCGACGTCTCTCACCAACTTTTACGCCTCCTCGGGGCGAAGTCTCCCCTGGAGAGACGAGGTGAGTCCCTATCGCACCTGGATTTCTGAAATCATGCTTCAACAGACCCGCGTCGACGTGGTCATTCCCTATTTTTTGCGCTTTATGGAAGCTCTGCCCAGGGTGGAGGACTTGGCCCAAGCCTCGGAGGACGAGCTCCATCTCCTCTGGCAGGGCCTTGGGTATTATCGCCGCATTCGTCATGCCAAGGAGGCGGCGAAGGAGGTGGTCGCGTCTTATGACGGAGAACTCCCCTCGGGTTACGAGGCCTTGCGCTCCCTTCCCGGCATTGGAGATTACACCGCCTCGGCGATTCTCTCCATCGCCTACCACAAGCCATACGCCGCCATGGACGGCAATCTCTTGCGCATCTTCTCCCGCCTCTTTGCGGAGGAGGGAGACATTACAAAGCCAAAGACGGTGCGCCTCCTAAAACAACATGCCGAGGCTCCCCTTCCCTTCATCGACCCGGCGACCTACAATCAGGCCCTGATGGACCTCGGGGCGACGGTGTGTACCCCGAAGAGTCCCTCCTGCGACGAGTGTCCCGTCCAAGAATTTTGCGCCGCCTATGAGAAGGGCGAGGTGGAGAAGTTTCCCGTGAAGGCGAAGAAAAAGCCCCCTCGCGTGGAGAAAAAGACGGTGCTCATCCTCTCACGAGATGGACAGATTGCCCTCCATAAGCGCCCGGAAGAGGGCCTCCTCGGCGGGCTCTGGGAGCCGATTCTCCTCGACGGTCATCTCTCTGAAGAGGACCTCGACGCTTTTCTCTTTGGGATGGGCCTTGAGAAGACCTCGGTCCTTCCCCTCCCAAGCACCCGCCACGTCTTTTCCCACATCCGCTGGGAAATGGTCGGGCTTCTCCTCCAGGTGAAGTCCGCGGGACTCGTCGCCGAAGAGGACATCACCTGGGTGGACCCGCGAGACCTCTCCTCCTACCCCATGGCCTCGGCGGTGTCCTTCTACCGCACCTGGATGGAGGCCACTCTATGAAGCCCATTCGCGGAGGGGGAGACGCGCGCCTACACCCCACCACCTTTGGCCTCGTCCTTTGCGAGGAGAAGATTCTTCTCATCTACCGGGAGAAGTTTCGCTCCCTCACCCTTCCCGGTGGCCACGTGGATCCGGGAGAGGACCCGAAGGAGGCGGCCCTCAGAGAAGTCTTTGAAGAGACGGGGGCGAGGTGTCGCCTTCTCGATGCGCCCCCGAAGCTTCACCTCCTCCCGGCGGGGGATCACCTCCATGTGAATTTCACCTATCTCTTGGCCTTTGAATCATTCCAAAAGGACGGCGAATTTCCCCTTTATTGGATGAGCCCCGAAGAGTTTCTTAAAATACTCACGGAACGGGCCATGGCTCCAGTCTACGAAAGCATCTTTTCCCACTTCTTCTCCGACATCTAGAAAGGAATCTCTATGGCATTTCTCCCAGGACTACTCCTCTGTCTCATTCTCGCCCTGCCCGCCCACTTCCTCGGCAAGGCCTTCCCCCTCATGGGCGGCCCAGTCTTTGGGATTCTCTTTGGACTGCTCCTTGGACTCATCGTTCCAAACCTCGCCTCTCGAAAGATCGGGGCCTCCCCTCTCTCAAAGGGGACGACCTTCACCGCCAAGAAAATCCTTCAGCTCTCCATCATCCTCTTGGGCTTTGAGATGAATATTCAAAAGATCATCTCCGTAGGAAGCACCTCGATTCTCGTCATGCTCTTTACCCTGACGACGTCCTTTGTCGTCGCTTATTTTGTAGGACGCGCCCTTCACATCGATCGCAGTATCAAAATTCTCGTCGGCGTCGGCACTTCCATCTGTGGAGGATCCGCCATTGCAGCAACGGCCCCCGTCATCGATGCCGATGAGTCCGACGTGGCCCACTCCATCTCCACAATTTTTCTCTTCAACATCCTCGCCGTCTTCATCTTCCCCGCCCTCGGCCACCTCTTGGGCCTTGGAGATCAGGGCTTCGGTCTCTGGGCGGGAACTGCCATCAACGATACCTCCTCCGTCGTCGCCGCCGCCTCTTCTTGGAGTCAACAGGCGGGAAATGACCTGGCCCTGGAACTGGCCACCATTGTCAAACTCACCCGTACTCTCATGATCGTGCCCATCACCCTCGTCTTGGGCATCGTCGAGAGCCGTCGTCATCGCGGCCACGCCAACTATCAATTTTCTAAAGTCTTTCCCTGGTTTGTCCTGGGCTTTCTCGGAGCCGCCATCCTCGCTTCCCTGGGGCTTGTGAGTCCTGACGTGGCGTCGTTTCTCGGGAAATTTGGAAAATTCTGTATCGTCCTCGCCATGTGCGCCATCGGACTCAATACGAACCTCAAGAGCCTCATTAAAAACGGCCGTGACCCGATCCTTCTCGGTCTCGCCTGTTGGGTGAGCATCGCCTGCGTGTCCCTTCTCGTCCAACACGTATTGCACCTCTGGTAAGTCCAAGAAAATCTTTCTAGATGTTTTACACAGACCCAATCTCCTAGTGAGTCCAAAAGACGATCCCTCATCTGCCCAGGGATCGTCTTCTCTTTTTTCAAAATCCTCGCAACATGTCCCTCGATGGCGAAAGGATGACGATGAAGCTCTTGACTCACCGTCTCCAACCTCTGGCCAGGTCTTCACAACATCTCTCCACCTTGGGGCTTGTGTTTTCGTGATTTTTTATATATACTACTTTAAAATGAATCCAGGGGAGCTTGTGATGACAGGCTGAGAGGAAGGATCCACCTTCGACCCTTATACCTGATGCGGGTAATGCCGCCGTAGGAAGCCATAGACAAGGATTTTTACAGGAGGCATCCCAATGGGTGTCTCCTGTTTTTATTTTGCGAAGGTGTTTTTCAATGGTTTCTTTTAGAAAGGACACTCCACCTATGTCTGCCATGCGAAATCGTGTTGCAAGCGCGACAACAACAAATTCCCAAAAGTTAGCCGTGTCAAGTATTTTCTGTGCCGTCGCCGTTGTTGGAAGTCTCTTCTCCTTTCCCATTCTCGGAAGTCAATGCTCCCCTATCCAGCACATGGTCAATATTCTATGCGGGGTGCTTCTCGGTCCTCTTTATGGTCTGGCCACCGCCTTTGTCGCTTCTCTCATTCGAAATCTCCTAGGACTTGGGAGTCTTCTGGCCTTTCCCGGCAGTATGTTTGGCGCATTGGTCTGTGGTGTCATCTATCGGAAAACGAAAAAGATCTTTCTCGCTCTTCTCGGGGAAGTGTGCGGTACTTCCATTCTCGGAGGGCTTTGTGCCTATCCCATGGCCATTCTCTTTATGGGAAGAGCTTCCCATCACCTTTCGTTTTATGTCTATGTGGTCCCCTTTCTGATCTCTACTGCGACTGGCGCGATCATCTCCGGCGTTTTACTTTACGCCTTGAAAAACTCCGGTCGCCTTCACGCCATGGAAGAATCACTCAACCGCTAGGAGGAACCATGTTTTCGAAGATGCTTTCCCATGTGCGTCAAAAGCGCCCACTGATCCACAATATAACCAACTACGTCACCGTCAATGATTGTGCGAATATCCTCCTCGCCTGCGGAGCCTCGCCGATCATGGCCGATGATGAGGACGAAGTCTTGGAGATTACAAGTCTTTGCGACGGGCTGAACATCAACATCGGCACCCTCAATCACCGCACCATCTCATCGATGGTCCTTGCAGGAAAGCGGGCCAATGCACTGAACCATCCCATCGTTCTCGATCCCGTCGGCGTTGGTGCATCCACACTTCGTACAGAAACCGCCCGGCGCCTTCTTAGGGAGATCCAATTTTCTGTCATTCGAGGGAATATCTCTGAAATCAAAACCCTCGCCTTCGGTGGCGGTTCGACAAAAGGTGTAGACGCTGACATCGCCGATCAGGTCCGAGAGGACCATCTCCCCGATGTGGTCGCCTTTGCCAAGACATTTTCAAAAAATACCGGCGCCATCGTCGCCATCACTGGTCCGATTGACATTGTCGCAGATGCCCACCGCGCCTATTGTATCCGCAATGGCCATCCGATGATGGCCTCTGTCACGGGAACAGGGTGTCAACTCTCCGCCCTAAGCGCAGCCTTCATTACGGCAAATCCCCACCACCTTTTGGACGCGACGGCTGCGGCGGTCTGTGCCATGGGATGTGCCGGCGAAATTGCCCACCGTCGACTCACGGCCATGGATGGAAATGCCACCTACAGAAATTACATCATTGACGCGATCTATACCATGACTCCAGAGAACTTAGAGAAGGGTGCGAACTATGAAGTGCGATAAACACTCGATGCTCCTCTACGCAGTCACCGATAGAAGCTGGGTCGGCAAAGACAGTTTATACGAGCAAGTGGAGTCTGCCCTCAAAGGTGGAGTCACCTGCGTCCAGCTCCGTGAAAAGGACCTCGACCACGAGACCTTTCTCCATGAGGCGATGGAAATCTCCCGTCTGTGTCAAACATACAACGTCCCCTTCTTCGTCAATGACAATGTGGAGATTGCCATCCAATGCCACGCCGACGGGGTTCACGTGGGTCAAGAGGATATGAACGTCTCACAGGTTCGCCAAAAAGTCGGCCCCAACATGATGATCGGCGTCTCTGTACACTCCGTCGAAGAAGCCCTCGAAGCCGTGAAAAACGGTGCAGACTGTCTCGGAGTCGGCGCGATGTTTTCCACTTCTACAAAATCCGACGTCGAGGTTGTGTCTAAAGAGACCCTCCGCGCCATTTGTGCTGCTGTTGAACTTCCCGTCGTTGCCATCGGCGGCATCAATGCCACGAATATCTCGCATCTCAAGGGGACTGGCGTCGATGGGGTGGCCCTGGTCAGTGCCATTTTCGCAGCTGATGAGATTGAAAGGACATGTCGCCTTCTTCGTAAACTCTCAGAAGACATGGTCCTCGATGAGAAACACCCCTCCCCTCACCGATGTTGATCCGATCCTTCCCTTGCACAGGTCAGGAGCACCAAAAAGATGCGGCCGCCCTTTTCTGCCAAGAAGAAGGATAAAGCTCCAAAGAACTGTACCTTGGATTGAACATATCATCCACGCAAGTTTGACCGCCAACACCCATCCTTTTCCCTCCAGTGATGCACTGGACTGTTTCCCACCTCGACATCTTCAAGCGCTAGATTGGGGGCACCACCTTATAGCGCTCTATAAAACGATGCTGAATCATGAAAGGAGCAATCGATATGACGATGAACACAGCATTGACCATTGCAGGAAGCGACTGCAGTGGAGGCGCCGGGATTCAAGCAGATTTGAAAACCATGACCATGAATGGAGTCTATGCCATGAGTGCAATCACTGCACTGACCGCACAAAACACCACCGGCGTCTCTGCCATCATGGAAGTCACACCAGATTTTCTAAAAGAACAACTTGACATGATCTTTCAAGACATTGTGCCCGATGCCGTCAAAATTGGCATGGTCTCCTCGAGTCCATTGATTCGCGTCATTGCAGACCGACTACAACATTATAAGGCAGGCAATATTGTCCTCGACCCAGTGATGGTGGCGACTTCCGGTTCTTCCCTTATGAAAACCGATGCCGTCAAAACGCTCATGGCCGAGCTTTTACCCCTGGCCACTCTGACGACGCCAAACATCCCCGAGGCAGAAATTCTCTCTGGACTCACGATCCAAGGGAAGGAGGATATGATGATGGCAGCTCAATTGATCGGCGAGCGACATCATTGCTGTGTCCTTCTCAAAGGAGGTCACCGGATCAACGACGCCAATGATCTCCTCTACGACCATGGGAAGTTCCAGTGGTTTGAAGGCAAGCGCATCAACACTCCCAACACTCATGGTACGGGCTGCACACTGTCTAGCGCCATCGCCTCGAACCTCGCAAAGGGTCTGAGCCTTCCTGCATCAGTACAAAGAGCAAAGGACTATATTTCCGATGCATTGGCATCGATGCTCGATTTAGGGAAGGGATCAGGTCCCATGAATCACGCCTTTGATCTCCAAGGGATCTATGCAAAGGGGGCAAAATAATATGGTGACTTCCGCGGCGTATCGCCTTCGCAAAGCAGCCGAGCCCATCTGGGAGGACTGTCTCAAACACCCCTTTGTCACCGGCATTGGTGATGGCACTCTCCCCGTGGAGAAATTTCGCTACTTTATGCTGCAAGACTACCTCTATCTCTTTGACTATGCCCGAGTCTTTGCCCTAGGGATTGTGAAGGCAAAAGACCCTGTATTGATGCGCACCTTTACAACCCATGTGGAGGCCATCCTCGGTGGAGAGATGAAGATTCACAGATCATACATGACGCGCCTTGGAATTTCTGAAGAAGACGTGATGACTCTCACCCCTGCCCTCGATAACCTCTCCTACACCAACTATATGTTGTCCGTCGCACACACCGCCACCCCGATGGAGATCGTCGCCACGATCCTTGCCTGTTCCTGGAGCTATGCAGAAATCGGAGAATCTTTAGCGGCAATTCCCGGAGCCACAGAGCACCCCTTTTATGGAGAGTGGATTCGCGGCTATACCTCCGAAGAGTATCGATCAACCAATCGGGACCTCATCCAATTGATGGACTCTCTCGCCGCCGACGCCAACGAGACGCAAATGACCTATCTCACCGAGGTCTTTGTCAACTGTAGCCGCTACGAACTGAGGTTTTGGGATATGGCATGGGATATGAGAAGATGAATATTCTAAGCTTTGAACACGTCTCTTTTCAATACCCCGGGGAGAGTTCCCCTATTGTCGACGATCTCTCCTTTCGTGTGAACCCGGGATCCTTTCACAGCATCATTGGCGTGAGCGGTTGTGGTAAAAGCACCTTGTTTCGTTTGATCAACGGGCTTTTAGAACCAACATCTGGCGTCGTTTCTATTCACGGAAGGCCCGTCGATGGACAAACCCACGACTGTGGTTATATGCCCCAGAAAGATCTACTCTTTCCATGGCGCAGCATTGGAGAAAATCTCGCCCTGCCTCTCGAAATCAAGGGCCAATCCTCAAAGGATGAACGCGAATCCCTTATCGATGCCGCTCTCACCGAGGTGGGCCTTAAGGGTCTTAAAGATCGTCGCGTCGATGAACTTTCCGGAGGGATGCGTCAACGGGCTGCCTTTGCCCGCACCATGCTCACAAGCAGTGATCTTCTCCTCCTCGACGAACCTTTTTCTGCACTGGACTACTTCACTCGCATCGCCATGCAAGAATGGCTTCTCGAACAGTGGCAGAAACATCAAAAGACCATTCTTTTAATCACTCACGACGTGGAAGAAGCACTCTTTCTCTCGTCGAGCGTCTTCGTCGTGGAGGATACCCCCATCCATCATCTCCAAGAACTTGTCGTCCCTCTCAATTACCCACGGAGGAGACAGGACTTAACACGAGGCAGTATCCTCGCTCTGCAAGAGCAACTCGTCCAACGATTGCGAAAGCGAGTCTCTCTATGAAAAAGCCCTACACTACCTATCTGCCCGCCCTCACCTTCCTCTCTATGTTTCTCCTTTTCTGGCAGCTTGTCGCCATGAAGGTGGATGCCACCTATATTTTGCCCACCCCACTACAAATTCTTCAAAAAATCTGGATCTTGCGTAACGTTCTCTTCGCCGTCCATCTTCCTGCCACCCTCTCCGTCACCCTTCTAGGTCTTCTTCTCTCCCTTCTTTTTGGACTTGGTCTCGCCGTGGCGATGGACTCGAGCACTCTTTTTCAAAAAGCGATGTATCCCCTCGTCGTCGCATCACAGACGATTCCCACAACGGCGATCGCACCTCTCTTTGTGCTCTGGTTTGGATATGGCATCTGGAGTAAAGTCCTCGTGACTGTGCTCATTACATTTTTCCCCATCACCATTACCGTCTATGATGGATTCCAGTCCTCGAAGGTGGAGATGGAAGAACTCCTCATCACCTATGGCGCCTCAAAAGGCGATCTCTTTTGGAAGATCAAAGTCCCTTGCGCATTGCCCTATTTCTTCTCCGCAATCAAGATGGCCATCCCCATGAGCATCATCGGAGCGGCCATCGGCGAATGGCTCGGAGCGCAACGTGGACTTGGATATTTCTCCCGGCGCATGATGACTCAACTTGACGGTGCCGGCGTATTTGCTCCTATTGTACTTCTCTCAGCCCTAGCGATGCTCACAGTGGCCTTGGTGTCACTCCTTGAGAAAAACTTTGTGCGCTGGAGAGGTGAATTGTAAACGAGGTGATCATGATGAAACGAAAACTCACTTTCCTCTTGGCGTTTTTGATGCTTCTCTGCGGGTGTAGCGCTCCTCACAAGGACGAAAAACACTTAAAACAGTTGGATGTCGTCCTCGATTGGTATCCCAATGCCCTCCATGCCTTCATGTACGTTGCCATCGAAAAAGGCTACTACGAAGCCGAAGGCTTAAAGGTCAATCTCCGCTTCCCTTCTAATGCCAATGATGCCATCTCTCTCGTCGCAGCTGGACAAGCGGACATTGGCCTTTATTATCAACAAGATGTCATCCAGGCCCGTGCAAATCAAGATGTCCCAGTAAAATCCATCGGCGCCGTCGTCCAAGGCCCTCTCAATATCGTCCTCTCCCTCAAAGACAAGGATATTCACAGCCCCAAGGATTTAGTGGGAAAGACCATTGGCTATGCGGGGACAGAACTCTCGGAAGCTCTCGTCCGCAGCATGATCGAAGACGTAGGTGCCAAGAATCAAGACGTAACGATGATCGATGTGGGCTTTGATCTGATGAATTCCATGACCACTGGCCATGTAGACGCCACCATCGGTTGTCTCTTAAATCACGAAGTGCCACAAATGGAAGAAGAGGGATTTTCCGTCAATTGGTTTCGTCCCGACGACTATGGTGTTCCCTCCTACTATGAGGCCATCTTCCTTGCCAACGACGAGACCATTGCCAAGGATATTGACACCTTGCGCGCCTTTTTAAGAGCCTCCGCCAAGGGCTTTTCGGACATGAAAAAGGACCCCGAAGCTGCCCTTAAGACCCTTCTTGCACACCAAAACGAAGAAAACTTTCCCCTTTCAGAAACCGTAGAGCGCAAGAGCATGAATACGCTCCTGCCCATGATGGAGACAAAAGACACACCGTTTCTGTCCCAATCAGATGCCTGTTGGCAAGAAAACATGGACTGGATGCTCCACCAAGGTCTTATTTCTAAAAAAGTTCCCCTCGACGAGGTGCGCATCAACTTAGAGTACTGATCCCCGATCCTTCTCTTCTTCCTCATCATCAAAAGCGGTATGACGAAGTCATACCGCTTTTCCATAGATTTCTATATTATTGTTCCGCTCCCGAAGAAGTTTCATGAGATTCAATCTCTTCCATACGCGTTGCAATCATGCTGCTCACATCAATGACCTCGTGGTCATAGCAATCCCCGAGAAGGGGAGACGTCAACAGAAAATCCGCCGTCGCCACATTTGCCGCCATCGGGACATCATAGAGCTGGGCAATCCGAAGCAGAGCCTTCACATCCGGATCGTGGGGCTGAGCTTCCAGTGGATCTGGAAAGAAAATGATCACATCAATCTTTCCTTCCACCACCGCCGCAGAAATCTGTGCGTCCCCGCCAAGAGGCCCTGACGCATACCCCTTCACAGAGAGCCCCGTCCACTTCGCCACCAGCCCCGCTGTCGTTCCCGTGCCCACAAGTTCATGCTCTGCAAGAACCTCCCGATGCTCAATGCACCAAGTTAGAAGCTCCTCCTTCATCCCGTCATGGGCAATGAGAGCGATGGTCTTTTTCTTCTTCATCGTTTTTGTGATCTTCTTCAACCTTCTCCCCCTTTCCCTATCATCATACCCAATGCCCTCTCGTTTTTCTACACCATCTCAGAGAGGATGGACCTCAACGAGACTATCCTTCGTCAGAAGTATGGTTTTCTTTCCTATTGGTATCAATATAGATCTTCTTATTTTTAAATATCAGTCTATAAAGGTGCTGATCCATCACGACTTTAGGGGGCTTTTACTACCTGAGAGGTGCTGATGTTTGGACCTCGTTGGGCGGTTTTCTACTCAGTGCACTAGGGAAGTATCCATGAATATTAGAGAGTGCATCGATGATATAAAAGATCTCACTGATCTAGTGATATCGAATATGTTGTGGGTTAAGTACCTTGTTTATGCGAAGTAGCCGTCTGTATCGAACAGGTGGTTGAGTTCTTCGGGTGTTGTAGCATGTGTGATCTTGTCACGGATAGCGCCTTTGGAGAGGTCAAGGCGTTTGAACCTATCCTTTCCCGAGGCATCTTTTGCTTTGCGTATCAGCTCTATTCGTCCTAGCCCTGGATTTTGTCGCGCGTACTTGGCGAAGCCTTGTGCTTTGCCAAGGTTGTCATCAAAGTTTGGGTTATGCGGTTCAAGCACATCTACAATGTAGGCATCTTTGAGGATCGGGTCTTTTCGCACGATCAACAGGTCGGGATAGGTGCCTTTGTCCTCACCATTGTGCTTATACGGGATGCATAGTGACCACGAGGCTCGTGGTGGGTTTCTGAGCCAGCAGACGAAGTCGTCGCGTTGTTGTTCTTCTTGAAGAACCCCATCTTCCCAATCATTGAGCCTCAAGTGAGCGACACCGTCTGCATTGACGAATAGATGGTCTTCATAGGTTTTGCTATTTGCGTCCTTTGAGACGTTGATCGTCTCTGGGAGTCTGAGGTTGTGTTTGCTGACCACATCTCCGTCTGCGACGATGCGGCTGTACTTACGGCGGAATGTCTCGTCGAGGCTGATTGTGCAGCGTCGATATTTGTCATTGAGGTCATGGAACTTTTCTTTTGCGTAAAAGTTCAGGCCAGAGATGCAATCGTCATCGGAAGTAAAGAGGATCACGTCGATCTTCCACTGATCCAAGTTGGCAAGGTCAGCGTAGCGGTTGAGATAGGCATTACCGATGCCTTCACTACCTAGTTTTACTTCTGCTAAGCGGAACTGGCGGTCAATATCTGCATCAGTGGTAAACAGCGACTGTTGTGCATAGTTACTGTCGCTGATTGATTGTCCGAAAACATCAAAGATTGAGGTCGACAGCTTAAACTGCTTAGCTTTTGTTGATAACTCTTCGTAGAGTCCTTGCTCTTTAAGGTTTGCGATGTAGCTATTGATTTGTCCAACGATATCCTCTTGCACTGAGGTCTTCGCTGAAAGATCAAGACCAGACTGTACGAGCAAACGAACGAGTGCAAACAGTGACTTCAGATAGTCATTGATACGGGTCGAGCGCACGGTAAACGAAAGCAGACCGGCATCGTTGATCACACGCACGATCTCCTCGCGATCAAAGGCTGGCTCAACCAAAGGTTCCTCAGAATCACGCTCTGGCGCAGCATTTTCCTGAGACGTATCAAGATTGAAGAGATTGGGTGCGCCAGAATCTGTATCTCGTGTTGCGCTCGTTGGGAAAGTACCATGCGCCGACTCTGGTTGTTGAAGATTAGCTGATGTGCTGTCTTCTTGGACAGATGGTTGAAGCAAAGCTTTCTCTAATGGTGTTGACTCAGATTCGACTGTACCGCGCGTTCCGATCGATGGCGGCACAGACTGATCTTTTCTGAACGGCGCACCAGAAGGCTCGATCGGTGTAACAGGAGCTACGCCGGGCGTAGCTGGGCGTGGTACAACAGGGGTGGTCCGTTTGCTAGGGCGAATGGTTAGTACTTCTTGTTGTTTGTTCTCGATCGCCTCACCGTAGATATCGGCAGCGATCTCACCACCTTCTGTACTTTGCA
>JAEZXH010000022.1 GCA_023442775.1 Bacillota bacterium | reverse complement strand
CGGGCATGGCCACCCATCACAATGGCAAGGGCCGCCATCGGCAGCTGATGGCGTCCGACCCCGGCGACGGTCCAGGTGCTTCCCGCGGGAATGCTGTCGACGAGAAACGCCAAATCCCTTGCGCTGGCGTTCATCTGCACCCCGAGGACAAAATCAAAATGCATCGGCGCATCGATAAAACCCTGCTTGTGGTAGCGAATCGCCAAGTCCACCATTCCCTTGTCAAAGACCTCGACCTCGGGTTTGACTCCCCGCTCCTTCAAGATCTTTCCAAAATTTTTAATGGTGTTCTCCGAATTGACGAAAATCTCGTCCCCTCCGAAATTGAGAGTGCCACAATCGAGAGTCGCCATCTCCGGAGACAGCTCCGTCGGCTGGAGCCGCTCTAAGTCCGTCATCCCGACGGCGCCCCCAGTCGAGGGTTGAATGATCACGTCGGGACACTTCTCGCGAATTGCGTCCATCGCCTCTTTGAAGCGCTCCTTCGATTGCGTCGGCGTCCCATCGTCCTCCCGGACGTGGAGGTGAATGATCGCCGCCCCAGCGTCGTAGGCACTCTTGGCCTCCCGGGCGATTTCTTCAATGGTATAGGGAACGGCGGGGTTTTGTTCCTTCGTCACCTCGGCGCCGCAAATCGCCGCGGTAATGATCAATTTTTCCATACTACTTCCTCTGCATGTCCTTCGGGGTGACGCAGATGCCGCTGGCGCGGGTGACCACGATGGGCTCGTCCAAGAAGTCCGCCGCAGAAGGGCTCACATCGGGGCGAGCGGCGACGACTTTTTTCGCTTCAAAGGTCATCTTCCGAGAGGTGTTGCCCACCTCGGTGATCTGACCCGTGGCCTCGATAAAGTCCCCTGCGTAGACGGGGGCGAGAAATTCCACGTTGTCATACTTCAAAAAGAGACCTTCGTCCCCATCTTGACGAATCAACAGTTCCGTCGCCACATCCCCAAAGAGTTGCAGCATCTTTGCACCGTCGACGAGATTTCCGCCGTAGTGTGCATCGGCCAAACTCATACGCAGACGGATTGTCACTTGTTCCATCGGAGTACCTCCTTACTCGGCAAGTCGCCTTACATCCTTCTCGACGTTCACAGGACCTCTTCCAACTAAAAAAGGGCAATGCATCTCGAAGCGCACCTCCCGCGAGGTGTATTCGAAACAACATAGCCCTCCATATCCACTGATATGACAGTCGGCGAAACTCTGCTCCCGCGCGACCTGATGCATGCACACCATCGGCGCCAAGAACCTTCGCTCTCGCTACCCTCTCGGCGCGCCTCTATTTGTTGGAATCCATGTGAAATTGTCGTTACCCTCATTATAGGCGAGGGGTGAGGATTTTGCAAGAATTTTCTGTAAAAAATCCTTTGCCTGATATTTTCTTCACGTGATGATTCCTTGTAATTTCGTAGGGTTTTCGCATTTACCTTTGGTGAAACGTTGTCATTTCTTCCCCTCTTCCTTGACGCAAAACCGCCCTGGTGTATAATCAGGGCATAGGAATCAACTTAGATTGGAGGAACTCATGTTTAAAAAATTTACCGCGGGATGCGTCTCTCTCATGCAACGCTTCCTGCCCGACGCCTTTATCTTCGCCGTGCTCTTGACGATTCTCACCTTCGTCCTCGCCTTCATCACCACGGGACAGAGCCTCTTAGAGCTGGTTTTGCACTGGGGAAATGGCGTGTGGTCCCTTCTCTCCTTTACGATGCAGATGGCCCTCGTCCTCGTCCTTGGAAATGCCCTCGCAAGTTCCAAGCCCGTGAAGAAACTCCTCGTCAAACTCGCCGCCATTGCCAAGACGCCGACCCAAGCCATTATGCTCGTCTCCCTCGTCTCTGCCATGGCCTGCTGGTTTAACTGGGGCTTTGGTCTCATCGTTGGAGCGCTCCTTGCACGAGAACTTGCAAAGCGCGTGAAGAACGTGGACTATCGTCTCCTGATCGCCGCCGCCTACTCCGGATTCGTCGTCTGGCACGCAGGCATCTCCGGCTCCGTTCCCCTCACCCTTGCAGCCAACCCAGAAGAGATTGCCAAAGTCACCCAAGGCGCCCTCTCTGAGGTCATCCCCGTGACCCAAACCCTCTTCTCGGTGCCAAATCTCATCTGTGCATGGTTCGTCATCTTGACCCTTCCCTTTGTCAATCGCGCCATGCATCCCGACGCGGAGCACGTCATCGCCGTGGACCCGGAATTGCTCCTTGCCGAGGAGCGCCGCCTCGAAGAAAAAGAAGCCGCCCTCGCCTCGAAGAGCCAGGGCACTCCTGCGGATCGCCTTGAAAATTCCCTCCTCCTCTCCGCCGTCGTCGTCATCCTAGGCGTCGTCTTTCTCATTCATCACTTCATCACCAACGGTCTGGACCTGAACCTCAACATCGTCAACCTCATCTTCCTCACCTTGGGAGTTCTCTTCCACAAGACCCCCATTCGCTATGTGGAAGCCATCAACGAAGCCATCAAAGGCGCAGGAGGAATCATCTTGCAATTCCCCTTCTATGCGGGAATTATGGGGCTGATGACCGGCGCTAATGCAGAGGGAATTAGCCTTGGAACCCAAATCACCAACTTCTTCTTAAGCATTTCCTCAGCTCGCACCTTCCCCATGTTCACCTTCTGGTCCGCAGGTCTCATCAACGTCTTTGTCCCCTCTGGCGGTGGACAATGGGCGGTGCAAGGCCCCATCATGATGCCCGCCGCCATCAAACTCGGCGTTCGACCCTCCGTCGCCGCCATGGCCATCGCATGGGGAGACGCCTGGACCAACATGATCCAACCCTTCTGGGCACTTCCTGCCCTAGGCATTGCAAAACTCTCCGCCAAGGACATTATGGGCTACTGCGTCGTCGTCCTTCTCTACGTCGGCGTGTTTATGAGTCTTGCCTTCTTGTTCTGGCATTAAATCTAGAACGTGAAAAAGAGCCTTCGGGGCTCTTTTTTGTGATGGGAATTGTTTTTTTCTAGGACTCTGCTATGGTAGGAGTAGAGAAATCTCTTCACGATTAGAAAGGATGCACCATGAGAACAAAGACCCTCACCATTCTTCTCGCCGGACTCCTTCTTCTGACTCCAGAGATGAGTCTCGCCAAGGAGCCCACCCTCCCCGAGGGGGCACGAGTAATCATCACCAACCTTCTCGACAAGCGTCAGGTCCCGAAGGAGAAACAGGAGATTCTCCTTCAAAAACTCGCCAGAGGGGAGCTCTGGGACAGCATGAAGGAGGAGTACAAGGACCTCGCCCCTCAAACGGTGACCGACACCTACCGCCGTACCGATTACCCCGACGGATCCTTCAAGATTGAATCCAAGGACCTCAATCCCCTGGCGATGAACGACCTCTTTTCCGCAGGGCTCCTCTCCCCCGAGGACATGCCCTTTCTCTTAGAACTTCGCCTCAGGGACATGGGGGTGTCGGAAGAGGAGATTCCCGCCCTCATTGCCACCTGGAAGGAGGGAAAGCCGTGGGAGAGCCTGCGCCCCGGAGCTCTCCCTGTGAAGACCTTAAGGGAAGACCATCGCCGTGTCGACGTCTTCTCCGACGGGTCGCGCCGCATTGGTCCAGCTGGCGGAGCCGCCGACTCCTCGATGCTCTACGCCGCCCGAGATTTTGGTCTCGTCACCATGAGCATGCGCATCAAGGTCAAGCGCGAAGGGGGCAACGTCCAGTTTCTTACCGTTGACCAGGTAGAATTTACCGCACTCTCCGGAGACTTCTCCATCGATGGATACGGCCACGTGACGGGAGCGAAGCCCGTAACCCACGCCTGGTACGCCGGCACCTATCGACCCGCCAAGGGCGACTCGGTTCGCCTCTTTATCAAACTCTTCGCCAACGACAAAGAGAGTTGGCTCCTCGACGGCGCGGAGAACGTCCCCGCTGAGACGAAATAAAAAAGAGCACCTGCAGGTGCTCTTTTTTTGTCCCTTAGTACTTTTCGTAACGAATCCACTCGGGATCCTTCAAGATGCGTTGCCACGTTTCATGGATGCGGCCCTTGCGGACGTATTCATGAGTATTGGTCGCCTCTTGAATGGCGAGGTAGTACCAGTCGCTCGGTTTGTTGTCAATCCAACGACGCATCTCGGGAAGGAGATCTTTCTCCGTCTCGGGAACGCGTGCGAGGACGCGGTTGATCATCGTCACCACTTCGGCGCGACTCATGTTCTGGTCGGGGCGGAACGTGCCGTCGGGATACCCATTCGTCCAGCCGAGGACGCGGGCTCTCTCGATTTCGTTCTTCGCCCAGTGATTTCCGAGATCGTTAAAGGTCATATCCCCTTCTACAGTCCCGAAGTTCACGAAGCGTACGCACATCGCCGTCAATTCCGCACGGGTAATGGGAGCGTTCGGCTCGAAGTGCTTTGCATCGCGTCCTTCAACAATGCCTAATTTGTGCATCGTCGAGATAGCACGGGTGTACCACTCTGGCACATTGACATCGGAGAAGGGGTTCTCCGTCGTGAGGTTCTTCTCACGAACGTCGTCGGTGAGCAAACGGAAGAAAATCGTCGCCGCTTCAGCGCGGGTGATGTTTCCAAGAGGACGTACTGTTCCATCGGGGTAGCCGATGATGTAGGTCTCGTGGAGCTCACGGCGAAGCATGGGTGGCACATAGCCGACCTCTGCGAGAGTGGGCCAGTGTGGAAGACTTGGATTGATGGGAATCCACTGAATGGGAAGTCCTGGGAATACGGGTTTTTCGGGCTTCACAGGCTTTTCAGGTTCCACGGGCTTCTCGGGTTTCTCGGGCTTTTCCGGGTCTACCGGTTTCTCGGGATCCGTCGGGTCAGGATTCTTCTCCCAAACTGCCGTCAAGGTCGTCTTGTTGTTGATGGTGATATTGCGGCCAGGAATCGGATCTCCTGTAGGTGTTCCTTCGGTGACTTTCCAGCCTTTGAAGGTGAAGCCTTCTTTCTCTGGGGTCTTGTTCGTGACTGTGTAGTCACTTCCTGTGGTCACACTGGAATCTTTATAGTCGTCTTCATCTCCATCTTTCGCCTTCCCGCCAGCGAGATCATAACTCACGAGGACGGTGCCTGGCGTGGGTTCCACGGGCTCCACGGGCTCTACTGGTTCCACAGGTTCCACGGGTTCCCACTGGGCGGTGAGGGTGGTGTTTTGATTGACCACGAAGGAGGTGTCCGTTCCGTTGTTGCCATCGGTGGTGTAGGTCTTGTCAGCGTCTTTCAGTTCATCGTCCCCTTCGGTGACCTTCCAACCCTTGAAGGTGAAGCCCTTCTTCGTGGGAACGTCGGGGATGATGTTGTGGGTGTTGCCCTTGGTTTCCGTCTTCGGGGTCTTTGCGTCGGGATTTGCAAATTCTCCGTCGGCGGGGTCATAGGTGACGGTGACGGTTTGGGGAACGGGTTCCCACTGGGCGGTGAAGGTGGTGTTTTCGCTGGTCTGGATGGTGCCAATTTGTCCATCTCCATGGCCATAGACCTTATCATCGCCCATGAGGCGGGTTTCCCCTTCGGTCATCTTCCAACCCTTGAAGACAAAGCCTGCCTTCGTGGGAATGGTGGCATTCACCGGGACGTTTGCACGAAGTTCGCCCTCGGGGATGTTATATTCCACGTCTTTAATGGCGGGATTCGAGTCCCCACCGTTGAGGTTGTATTTGACGAGAATCTTCTTTTCCACCGGAGGAGTGACAATAGCTTCATACTTCGCCACGAGTTTCGTGTTCTTCGTCACGGTGAAGGAATGATCGGCTCCGTTAGAGGTGTAGACCTTTCCAGAGTCATCTCCTTCAATGGTCCAGCCCACGAATGTCTTACCGCTCGGGGCCTTCGGGGTGGTGGTGGAGATGTTGTGGGTGTCTTGTTGGGTGTAATCCGTGTCGGCAATGGGGTCATTTTCCCAGGAGCCTTCGCCGGGATCGTAGGTCACCGTCGCCTTGTATTGGGCGGTGAGGGTGGTGTCTTCGTTGACGGTAAAGGAGTTGTCCGTGCCGCCGTTGGTGTAGGTCTTCGTCTTCAGAGCCTCTTCCCCCTTCGTCACCTTCCAACCGGTGAAGGTCCAGCCTTCTTTTTCCGGAGTGTTGGAGATGATGGAGTGGGTGTTCCCCTTGTCCTCCTGGTACGTGGTTTGAGGAGCGGAATCCTTAAAGGCGCCATCGCCCGGGTCATAGGTGACGGTAACCTTCACGGGGATGGGTTCCCACTGTGCGGTAATCGTCGTATCCGTGTTGATGGTGAGGTGCTCATCACCAGCCGGGGTCTTGTCCATGTTCGTGGCATCCCCTGCGGTGACCTTCCAGCCCTTAAAGGTGAAGCCGGGCTTCGTGGGCACTTCCGTGGTGACGGTGTGTTCGCTCCCCTCGGTGAGGGTTTCCCCCGTGATGGCATCGTTGGTACCACCGGCGAGGTCATAGGTGACGGTGACGTTCTTCTTCCACGTCGCCTTCAAGGTGGTGTTTTGGTTCACGGTGAAGGGGGTGTTCGTCTTGGGATCGAGGCCATTTTCCCCTTCGGTGACGGTCCAACCTGTGAAGGTATAACCCTCTTTTGTCGGATCCTTTTGAATCGTGTGGTTCGTTCCCTTTTCAATCGTCACTTGATTAAAGACGGGGTCTTTGTCGCCGCCGTCGAGGTCGTAGATGACGGTGACTTCTTCTGCCCACTTGGCGCGCAAGGTGGTGTTGTCGTTAATGGTCAGTTTTGCTCCGGCGTTCGGATCGCCTTCGGGGTTGCCGGCGGTGACTTCCCAGCCTTTGAAGATGTAGCC
>JAEZXH010000006.1 GCA_023442775.1 Bacillota bacterium | reverse complement strand
GTGCGCCTCTTGCGCCAGGACAACCTCGAGGCCAAGGGGGTCAGTGGCCTCTATCCCATCGGCGAGGGGGCGGGATACGCCGGGGGAATTATGAGCGCCGCCATCGATGGCTTAAAAGCCGCAGAATCTATTGCGAGAAAGGGCGAACTTCGTTGACGAATGGCGGGTTTTGTGGTAAGCTGGTGGAGTCAATGAAATAGGTTCACAAGAACCCATTCATGGAAGGCCCCTAGGGCCTTTTAAAATGCAGTTTTGCAGGAGGTGTTTTTATGGCAGATCGCGCGATTATGGAATGCACGGAGTGCAAGAATCGCAACTACGTAACCTTCAAGAACAAGAAGAATACGACGGAGCGCCTCGAGCTCAAGAAGTATTGCAAGTTCTGTAAGAAGCATACGGTTCACAAGGAAACGAAGTAAGGAGGGCGCCCATGGCCGCTCAGACGAAGGCAGTGAAGAAACAGGAGAAGGACCAGAAGATGACCTTCAGCCGCTACATGCGCGGTGTCCGCTCCGAGTTCAAGCGCGTGGTGTGGCCGACGAAGAGCCAACTCGTCAACTACACGATCGTCGTCCTTGTCGTCAGTCTCGTCGTGTCGGGGCTGGTCTACATCCTGGACTTCATCTTGCAACATCTCCTTAAACTCTTCGTCGGAGCTTAAGGAGAAGGAGGTACACGTTGGAAGAAATGAACAATCGCCCAGACCGAGAGGTAGAGCCGAAATGGTATGTGGTTCACACCTACTCCGGGCACGAGAACAAGGTCAAGGCCACCATGGAGAGCATGGTCAAGAATCGGGAGATGGACGATCTCATCTTCGAGATTGAGGTGCCCATGGAAGAAGTCGTCGAAGTCAAAGACGGCGTCGCCAAGACCAAGGAGCGCAAGCTCTTCCCATCCTACGTCCTCGTGAAGATGATCATGACCGACGAATCCTGGTACCTCGTGCGCAACACCCGCGGCGTCACCGGATTCGTAGGCCCTGGCTCCAAGCCCGTCCCCCTCTCCGACGAGGAGGTGCGAGCACTGGGCGTCGTCGAGGCCCAGGAGATCTATGGCGACTACGAGGTCGGCGAGGTCGTGCGCGTCATCTCTGGTCCCTTCGCCGACATGTTTGGGACCATCACCGAAGTGGACTACGACAAGGGGAAGGTCAAACTCACCTTGTCCATGTTTAACCGGGATATGGATGTCGAACTCGAATTTTCACAGATCACGAAAGCTTAAACATCAATAGTGGGAGGGAAACCCCGCTATACACCACATTGAGGAGGTACACTATGGCAAAGAAAGTCATAGCACTTGTTAAACTTCAAATCCCCGCAGGCAAGGCCACCCCGGCTCCGCCAGTCGGGACTGCACTCGGTCCCCACGGGGTCAACATCATGCAGTTCACCAAGGAGTTCAATGCGAAGACCGCAGACCAAGCTGGGCTCATCATCCCCGTGGTCCTCACCGTCTACCAAGACCGCTCCTTCACCTTCATCACCAAGACCCCTCCGGCTCCCGTGCTCATCAAGCGCGCCATCAACCTGGCCAAGGGCTCTGGGGAACCCAACAAGAACAAGGTGGCAAAGATCACCCGTGACCAATTGAAGGAAATCGCCGAACTCAAGATGCCCGACTTAAACGCTGCAAACATCGACTCTGCCATCTCCATGATCGCAGGGACCGCACGCAGCATGGGCGTCGAAGTCGTCGACTAAGTGGGAGGAATTTTTCCGTCTGTACCACAAGGAGGTATGTGAACTATGGCAAAACACGGTAAGAAGTACCAAGATAGCGCAAAGCTCGTTGATCGCACGAAGCTCTACGACGTCGCTGAAGCCCTCGAGCTCCTCGGCAAGACCGCCAAGGCCAACTTCGACGAATCCGTCGAACTCGCAGTGCGCCTCGGCGTCGACCCCCGTCACGCAGACCAACAAGTCCGTGGCACCGTCGTCCTGCCCCACGGAACCGGCCGCGAAACCCGCGTCCTCGTCCTCGCCAAGGGAGACAAGGTCAAGGAAGCCGAAGAAGCTGGCGCCGATTACGCCGGTGGGGAAGAACTCGTCCAAAAGATCCAAACGGAAAACTGGTTTGATTTCGACGTCATCGTGGCAACCCCTGACATGATGGGCGTCGTCGGGCGCATCGGTCGCGTCCTCGGCCCCAAGGGCCTCATGCCCAATCCCAAGTCCGGCACCGTCACCTTCGAAGTGGCCAACGCCGTGAAGGAAATCAAGGCTGGTAAGGTGGAATACCGCGTGGACAAGGCGGCAATCATCAACGTCGCCATCGGAAAGGTCTCCTTCGGCCCCGAAAAGCTCCGCGACAACTTCCGCACCATCGTCCAAGCCATCATCAAGGCAAAACCTGCCGCTGCGAAGGGTCGTTACTTGAAGAGCGTCACCGTCGCTTCCACCATGGGCCCTGGCATCCGCATCAACGGACAAAAGCTCATGGAAGACTAAAACACCTCGAAAGGCCCTGCCCCGTGCAGGGTCTTTTTTTGTGCCCAAAACCTAAAGAGAGGACGAAAAACTAAAGAAAAGAAAAAGAAATCTCGGAAGATCACCGGGATTTCAGAGAGGAAACGAAAAAACGCAAAAAATGAGAAAATGAAAAGCCTATTGCCATCTCGGGAAAACAAATGGGATGAATTGAGGCTCATGTATGCAAAATGATGATAGAAATGAAAAACTTAAAAAAATGATAGAGAACAAAAACAGAGATTTCGAAGAATTAGGAAAAAAATCAAGAAGTTTCCGAAAATCGGAATTGCAAAAGCAACGATGGCGTTCGTTTTCGCTGTGAAAAATATCTTGACGAATTGAACCGGGGGGGGTACAATTGTCACCGAAACGAAATATGACAACTCCGTGACGAAGAACGTAGCGCGGAGGAATTTCGATTGTGCAAACCTGACCCCAGATACTATAGGGTTTTATGAGAGAAATGCCTGAAAAAGACCGAGAACGAAAGAGGAGACCCATGGACAGAACGAACGACTCAAAAGAAACATCGAGACCCCTTAGAAGGATCATCACCCTTCTCTTGGCTTTGGTGATCTTGCTAGAGCCCGTGGGAAACCTCGTCTTCGCGGCGAGTAACGACTCTCGCGCCACCTCCATCTTGGAGGAAGAGGCCCCCATCACCAGCGCCCCGATTACCACGGCGCCGGTGACTGAAGAGGCTCCGACAAAAGAGGCCCCGAGGACACAGACGGTGGAAAAATCCTTCACCCCCGAGACGGTGAAGCCCGCCGAGAGCCAAGAGGTGCCCATCACCACTGCTCCAGTGACCACCGTCCCCGCGAAAGAGGAGACCATCACCACCGATCCCGTGGACACCCTCCCCGCGGAAGAGGCAACGCCCCAAGAGGAGGTCCCCGTTGAAGAGAAGGTCACGGACATCACCATGGCCCTCGTGGGAGACCTGCCCGCAAGTGGTGCCACCATCACCCTCCGAAAGGACGGGATGCCCTTCCTCGATGGACGCCTCGGAGCCCTCGATCGAGAAGCCCACTTTGAGAACCTCGCTCCCGGTGCATACACTGCGGAACTCTACTATAAAAATCTTCGCGGAGAAGAGGTCTACCGCACGAAAGACATTCTCCTCGATGGATCCCGTGAGAGACTGACCGAACGGATGGGTACGGGAATGCTTCTCATGGGAGAGGATGAAATCTACATCGATCCCCTCTATGTGGACGACGTGATTCTCCCGACACCGCAAGGCGAGCGTCACTTCTCCTTGGAAGTGATTCGTCAGGAGGGTGGCCTCGCTGTCAAAGCCCATCGCCTTGATGGACGAGAGGCCGACGCCACCATCGAGTTACTCCCTGCGGGAAGTTTGGGGGAAACGGAAAATGCCCCTGCCACCGAGGGGGGAGCCGTGGAAGCACCCATCTCCCTTTACACGACAGACGCCCCGACAGACACCCCGGTGAAGCGGACGAGACGAAGCCTTGCAAGTCCCTTCCTCATGGACCCACTGGAAAGCCTCATGGCGATGGAAGCACCGATGGCAGAGCCTGCCAGTGAGCCCGCGTCCTTCCGCCTCGAGAACACTCGGGATCTCACCGCAAGTCTTGCGGTCCCCGAGGAGAGTTCTTCGACAAATCTCTTCCTCCAAACGGTGGCGCAAGATCCAAACGCCGCTTTTCGTGAGAGTACGTATCGCAGTGCTCCTCTGACGATGAACATCACCCGGGTTGCAAGCCCCTCTTCCATGGAGCG
>JAEZXH010000020.1 GCA_023442775.1 Bacillota bacterium | reverse complement strand
TTGCTAACAAAGTGTATAAATCATTGGGCGGATAGTGCTAATTTCAAGGGCGTTACATTTAATAAACTTTGTAGCGGTTTGACAGTAAAGTGCTTCGAAATGCCCAACGCTTCATACACCAACCGTTGGCGGTAATTCTTAAAGAACAGCCGTTATAAATAATTAACCATTAATCCAATTAAATAATTTATGGCAAGATGTACAGCTCCAAGAAATGGACATAGAACTGCAAGCGGTGCAGCTAATTGTCCTGCGTGTGGTAGTAGATACGGATATAGATCAAGCTATTCATATCCTAGTTATCCTGACACATATTCATCAAGTAGAAACTCTACTTCTAACTATAATTCTTCAAAAGGTAGAACTCAAAAAGCAAGGTGGTCAAAATCAGGTTCAACAATTTATTATACTCCAGCTGAAATAAATGCATTAACACCTGTTAGAAAGGTTGTAGAACAAAGAGCTGAAAAGCCAGATTTGAGAGATGTTTTTCTTTGCCACGCTTGGGATGACAGAAAAGAATCTGCTTTACAATTACACGACTTGCTAGTATCTAACGGTGTAAGCGTATGGTTTAGCGAAAAAGATATTCCTTTAGGAAGTTCATTTCTGCGTGAAATCGATAAAGGACTTGCTAAATCAAAAATTGGAATTGTATTAGTTACGCCTAACTTCCTTAAAAGAGTCCAAAACGAAGGTGTTGCAGACAAAGAATTGTCCGCTTTACTTGCAAGAGACCAATTAGTACCAATTGTTCACAATACAACATATGACGAACTAAGAGATGTTAGTCCATTATTAGGATCTAGAAATGGACTTGACACCCAAGAAGACACAATGGATAATATAGCCAAGAAATTAGCAGAGTTAATTACTGTATAAAAGAACTACCGCTAACAAGGTATTGCCAAAAGCGGGACTAAAGTGCTAAATTCAAAGTTTGAGCTTCGTTCACCGCCAAAAACGAATTTTATTCGTTTTTTATCTTTAAATTTAACTCATAAAAATTCGTTTTGGCTAGCCTCGGTGCAAAATCGAAACTTTCCGTTTCGATTTCCCCGCCTTCGGCAATACCCGAAACGTTATGCGTCATTAAAACAACTAGATAAAAACTCAAAATGGATAAAATATGAAACACGAATTTAAGCCGAAAGGATATAACTCTGTGTCACCTTATTTTGTAGTGGACGGAGCAAATAAATTGATTGCGTTGTTAATCAAAATTTTCGATGCGAAACAATTGCGAAGGTATGATATGCCTGACGGAACAATAA
The DNA here is from genome assembly GCA_023442775.1 of Bacillota bacterium. Taxonomy (GTDB): domain Bacteria; phylum Bacillota; class Clostridia; order Tissierellales; family Peptoniphilaceae; genus JAEZXH01. The sequence continues at coordinate 2,585 of JAEZXH010000020.1, read as the reverse complement.
TGCACGCTGAAATTAAAATTGACGATTCAGTTCTGATGTTCGGAAATTCTTCGGACGAGTTTCCACCGAATAAATTGTTGACTCATATCTACGTCCCAAATGTTGACAAAGTGTATCAAAAAGCAATTGATTTAGGATGTGAACCTATGGAAAGGCCAAAAGAAAAAGAAGGAGACCCTGACAGACGAGGGAGTTTTAAGGACTTTGCAGGAAATATTTGGTCAATTGGAACACAGATATCTGATGAAAATTAACGAACGTACAACAAGGTATTGTCAAAAGCAGGGCTGAACGGCTGCGATTGGACATTTGTGCAAGTTTACCATTAGTAATTTTATTGAACTTAAGTGCTATGAATCCGCCACTTCAGTAACCCCCAAACCGTTAATAACAAATTCAATCTTTTCAAAGTATAAATAACCATATTTTTGTAATTTATTCATCAGTGAGTTTACCAAAAGATATTGGCGCATATCGGAGATTGTTATTTTTGAATCTACAGAATATATCTTTCACAGTTTTTACCACGAATAATTCGTTAAAACAAAAAGATATTTGTAAATTTGCACGCTCTTAATAAGGACTATTAGAACATTTTTAACAAATAAATTTTCAGAATTATGATTAAAGTAGGTATTAACGGATTCGGACGTATCGGACGTTTGGTTTTTCGTGCGGCTCAAACAAGAGACGATATTCAGATTGTAGGTATCAACGACTTGCTCGACTTGGATTACATCGCGTATATGTTGAAATACGACACCGTTCACGGCCAATTTAAAGGTGATATCGAAATTAAAGACGGTAACCTTGTGGTAAACGGAAACAGCATTCGCGTTACATCGGAAATGGATCCCAATAACCTGAAATGGAACGAAGTAGATGCCGAATATGTAGTGGAATCTACTGGCCTTTTCTTGACAAAAGAAAAAGCGCAAGCACACGTTAACGCCGGCGCGAAATATGTGGTTATGTCGGCTCCTTCTAAAGACGACACGCCTATGTTTGTTTGCGGTGTAAACTTAGATAAATATGAAAAAGGGGTGCAATTTGTTTCAAACGCATCGTGTACGACTAACTGTTTGGCCCCCATCACCAAAGTATTGAACGATAAATTTGGTGTAATTGAAGGGTTGATGACAACCGTTCACGCCACAACCGCTACACAAAAAACCGTTGATGGCCCTTCTAAAAAAGACTGGCGTGGTGGCCGCGCTGCTTCTGCCAACATTATTCCTTCGTCAACCGGCGCTGCAAAAGCCGTTGGAAAAGTAATTCCTGAATTGAACGGAAAACTTACCGGTATGTCATTCCGCGTTCCCACGTTGAACGTTTCTGTGGTTGACCTCACCGTTCGCTTAGAAAAAGAAACTTCGTACGAAGAAGTATGCAAAGCAATGAAAGAAGCTTCCGAAGGCGAATTGAAAGGCATTTTGGGTTACACCAACGAAGACGTGGTATCGAGCGACTTCATCGGCGACGCACGCACATCCGTTTTCGACGAAAAAGCAGGCATTCAATTGAACGCCAACTTCGTGAAAGTGGTAAGCTGGTACGACAACGAGTGGGGTTATTCAAACAAAGTGTTGGATTTAATCGCACATATGAAAAAAGTAAACGGATAATCTTTTATCCACTTAATACAATACCAAAAATGCCTTCTTTTCACGGAAGGCATTTTTTTTGTCGCCACCATTTCGCGCGGGCGAGCACAAAAAAAGACTAAACAACGTGTGTTCAGCCTCTTTTCTTTTTCATTCTCTCTTTAAGAGTTAATCGGTATGTTATGCCGGATGAATTGCTTCGGTGGGACATACCTCTGCACATGTGCCACAGTCGGTACATGCATCGGGGTCAATCACATAGATATCACCTTCAGAAATTGCGTCAACCGGACATTCATCAATGCACGTTCCGCAAGCAATACAATCTTCATTAATTACGTAAGCCATAATAAATAATAGTTTAGTTAAGTTTATTGATGTTTTTTATTGTGGATGCAAAGATAACGAGTTTTTAAAAATAAAAAAAATGTTTGTCAAATAGTTTTAGAAATGAACGCTTTGCGTGAGAAAAATAGAATTTCTCCGATTTATAATAAACGAATAACCAAACACTTAAAGACGAATAAAAATCGTTATTTTGACTTTTTCTAAATTAAACTTCTGTTTCATCCACGCGAAAGGATTTGCGCAGTAGCAACGCTCGTTTTTACGAAAAGCTGCAAACTTGCGCCAAACGTGGAAAAGTTGCTTTCCGTGCAGATTTTTAATGGAAGTTGATGAAAAAGTTCTTTGCTCATAACAAAATAATTCTTACCTTTGCACCCGCAATTAAAAATTATACAAACTCATTTTAAAGAACTACTAAATGGCAACAAAACTTCGTTTACAAAGAAGAGGACGCAAAAACTATCCCTTCTATCAAATTATTGTTGCAGATAGCAGAGCTCCACGAGATGGAAAGTACATTGAAAGGATCGGCTCGTACAACCCGAACACGCATCCCGCTACCATCACTTTAGATTTCGACAGAGCTTTGTATTGGCTGCAAGTTGGTGCACAACCCACCGATACCGTTCGTAA
>JAEZXH010000019.1 GCA_023442775.1 Bacillota bacterium | reverse complement strand
CGATTTTCATCACTGTTGTCATCTTAAATCTCTTTGGGGATGCCCTTCGCGACGTCCTCGACCCGCGCTCCAATGACGCGGAACCAACGACACCCAAGAAAAGGAGAACTCTCATGAAACTGCCCATTAAGAAAAAGGCTCTCGCATGCCTCTCCCTCGCCGTGATCCTCGGCCTCTCCGCCTGTACTGGTGGCGGAAACTCAGGCGCTGCGAAAGACGCTCCCGCCGCTGCGGCGACTCACTTAAACTTCGGCTGCACCAACTTTTCCGACTCAGTGGACCCGGTGAACAATGTCAACGCCAGCTGGAACTGCGTCCGCTTCGGGATTGGGGAAAACCTCTTTAAGTTCGACAAGGAAGTCAAGGCCCAGCCCAACCTCGCCGAGAAGATTGAATCCTCGGAAGACTTTAAGACCTGGACCATTACCTTGAAGGATGGCATCAAGTTCTCCAACGGCAAGGACATGACCGCCACCGCCGTCAAGGCCTCCTTGGATCACCTCTATGATGGCACCAACCCCGACAAGGGGGGCACCGGTTCCTCGACCCCGACCCTCTACATGACTCCCGCCTCCATCACCGCCGACGATGCGAAGCGCACTGTGACCCTCGCCTTCGATGAGCCGATTCAAAACGTGGACGGCATCCTCGCCTATCCCTTCTTCTGCATCATCGACGCAGAAGCCGCTGAAAAGGGTGAAATCATCGGGACTGGTTTCTACAAACTCGTGAAGTTTAACGAAGGCGTCGGCGTGGAACTCGCCAAGAACGAAAACTACTGGGGCGGCGACGTGCCCTTCGAAACCGTCTCGGTCATCTTTGCCAAGGACAGCTCCACCAAGGCCATGGCCCTTCGCTCCGGCGACGTGGACGTGACGGAAAACATCACCACCACAAGTGACGTGGAAGCCCTCTCCAAGGACGATACCTTCCACGTCAGTGAAGCCGCAGGTGTGCGCCTCGGAAACGCCTACTTCAACTACAAGGGCGTCCTGGCCAAGAAGGAACTCCGTGAAGCCATCCTCACCGCCCTCGACTACGACACCATGGCCGACGTCACCGCAGGTGGGATGTACACCCCTGGCATCAGCGTGTTGCCCTCCTCCCTCGACTACGGCTATGATAACCTGAAGAGCCCCTACTCCTTCGACGTGGAAAAGGCGAAGAAGATTTTGGACGATGCGGGGATCGTGGACAAGAACGGCAACGGCATCCGTGAACTCGACGGCAAGGACATCGACCTCAAGTACATTGCCTATGACAGCCGTAACCTCGCTGACTTCGCCCAAGCTACCGCCATTGCGCTCAACGACATTGGCATCGGCTGCACCGTCCAAGTCGTGGACTACGACACTGCCACCGGCGTCCAAGGCAGTGGAGACTTCGACCTCATCACCGCGAACACCACCACCGTAGGAGAAGGCGATCCCCAAAGTTTCCTCGGAGGATGGTATTCGAAGAACTCCCACGAGTTTGGCTGGTATAAGAATCCCGAGTACGACAAGACCTATGAAGAACTCCTGGCGACCTTCGACGATGCAAAACGCAAGGAACTCATCGAAAAGCTCCAACAAATCCTCATCGACGACGCGGCGACGATTGTCTATGGATATTACAACAGCCGGATGTTCTCCCGTACCGACCGCGTCACTGGGGCAGACATTGCCACCATCGACTACTACTGGTTGACTCCTGACATCAAGCCCGTTTCCAAATAAGGAGGCAAACATGTTAGAGATCAAAGACCTCTCGGTGGCCTATGGGGAGCAGGTCGTCCTCTCAGGGGTGGATCTCACAATGAAACAAGGGGAGATTGTCGCCCTCGTCGGAGAGAGCGGCAGTGGAAAGACGACGGTGGTGCGCGCGGCCATGGGACTTCTCCCAAGTGCTGGACGCATCGCCTCGGGTTCCATCACCTTTGAGGGACGAGACGTCACCCACATGACGCCGCGGCAGTGGCTCGACATTCGCGGCAGAGACATGGCCATGATCTTTCAAGATGCCGGGGCCTTCCTCGATCCCATCAAGACCATTGGCTCCCAGTTCGTCGAGACCTTAAGGGCCCATCGAAACATGACGAAGGACGAGGCGAGAAGTCGTGCCATGGAACTCTTAACGGCGATGGAGCTGCCTGCAGTGGAGAGGATTATGAAGGCCTATCCCTTTGAGCTCTCCGGTGGACAGCGTCAACGGGTGGGGATTGCCATGTCCATGTCCTTTGAGCCGAAGCTCCTCATCGCCGACGAGGCGACGAGTGCCCTCGACGTGACGACCCAGGCGCAAATCGTCTCCCAACTCATGGATCTTCGCCGTGATTACAACACGAGCATTCTCCTCGTCACCCACAACCTCGGCGTCGCCGCCCACATGGCGGATCAGATTCTCGTCATGCGCCACGGAGAAGTGGTGGACCGAGGGACGGTTCCCGAGATTTTGTCTCGCACCGACGGGTACACGAAACTTCTCCTCGATACGGTGCCGGAAATGGAAGGGGTGCGCTATGTCTGAGATTCTCCTCGAGGCCAAGGGCCTTACGAAAATCTACAATACCCCAGAAGGGGGAACCCTTCGCGCCTGCCACGACATCGACCTCGCCATTCATGCCGGTGAAACCGTGGGTCTCGTCGGAGAGAGCGGCGGCGGAAAGAGTACCATCTTAAAGATCGTCGGCCATCTCGAGAGTCCCACCGAGGGAAGGGTCTATTACCGCGGCAAGGACGTCACCGACCTTCAGGGAGAAGAACTTCGCCAACACCGTCGCCACGTCCAGATGGTCTTTCAGGACCCGACGTCGGTCTTCTACCCTCGGATGACCATGGGAGAGGCTCTCTTGGAGCCCTTGAAGAACTACGGACTCGTGAAGCGGGGAGAGGAGAAAAAGGTCCTTGAAGAGCTTCTCGAGCTCGTAGAACTGCCCCATGACTTTATGGACCGCTATCCCCACGCCATGAGTGGGGGGCAGCGCCAGCGGGTGGGGATTGCAAGGGCCTTGGCCCTCTCTCCCGACGTGCTTCTCTGCGATGAGGCCACCAGCGCCCTCGACGTGTCCATTCAAGACACCATCGTGCGCCTTCTCGTGGACATTCAGAAGAAGAGAAACCTCGGAATGCTCTTCGTCTGCCACGACTTGGCCCTGCTCCAGAAGATTGCCCATCGGGCGGCGGTGCTCTACCTCGGGGGAATCGTGGAGATTCTTCCCGGGGAGAAGGTGGCCCACGAGGCGATGCATCCCTACACCCGGGCGATGATTGACGCCATCTTCCCGGTCCACGGGGATCTCACCCGTCCCGTCTGTGGTCTTCGCGGGGAGATTCCCAGTGCCACCAACGTCCCCTCGGGGTGCCCCTTCCATCCCCGCTGTCCCATGGCAAAACCCATTTGCCGAGAAGAAATTCCAGAACTCTTGCCCCGAGGAGAGGGGCATTTCGTCGCCTGTCACTGTGTCTAAGGAGTGTGTATGTTTAAGACTTGGAAGCCAATTTTGCCAGAACATGAGAAGACCCTTCCCATTGGAAAGGGCGAGAGCCTGACCTATTGGGAGATTTCTGGGCGCGAGGAGGGGCCGAGCCTTCTTCTCGTATCGGGAGTCCACGGTGCTGAATACGTGGGGCCTCTGTGCCTGCGCCATCTCTATGGAGAGCTGGCCTCGGGGGACTTTCGAGGACGGGTCGTCATGCTTCCCCTGGCAAACCCCAACGGGTTTTACGAGGGGAGAAAGGAAGTGGTCCCCTCGGATGGCATCAACTTAAACCGCGCCTTCCCGCCGGCAGAAACTGACGACGAGAGTGCTCGCATCGCTCGTGCCGTGAAGGAGCACCTCTACCCAAAGGCAGATTTTCTCCTGGACCTCCACAGTGGGGAAATCTACGAGACCATGGTCCCCCTGGTCTTCTTCCCCGTGGGAAGTGGAGAAGAGATTGCCAAGAAGACCCGGGAGGCGGCAAAGCACATCCTCGTCGATTGGCGACTCCCCTCGACGGCATCGAATGGCCTCTACAGCCACGCCACCCACTGCGGCATCCCCGGGATGATTGTGGAAATCGGCTGCGGAGGACGCTGGAGCGAGGAGCTGGTGAGCCTCGAGGTGGCGTCGGTGAAAAACCTCATGGCCCATCTTGGGATGATGGGGACACCCCTCGAAAACACAGAGCAGAGAGAAGCGACAAAGACTCACTACTTCGAAGCTGACGCCGATGGGTGCTGGTTTCCCGAGGTCGTCGACGAAGAGGTGGTGGAAGAGGGAAGGGTCCTTGGGACTCTCGTCTCCTATGAGGGCGAGGTACTTCAAGAGATCCGCGCCCCCTTCCGTGGCCAGAGCCTCTACCACTCCCATTCCCTGGGGGTGCGCAAGGGAAGTCCACTCGTCACCTTTGTCTCCGATGAAGACGCCATCTAGGCGTCTTTTTCTTTTGTGAAAAACTTTGATATAATCGAAGAGAGACGCATGGAGAGAAAGGAGGCCATTGTGCGAAGAGAAGATCGTGAGCGGAGCGAAGAATTCGGGAGAAGAGTCTTTGAGACCTGCGAATACGCCACCATGTCCATGGTCGACGAAAAGAATGAGCCCTACGCCGTCCCCATTAGCCCCGTCCTCGTCGGGGATTGTCTCTACATTCACGGGGCCTTCGAGGGGACGAAGAATGAGATTTTGAAGGCCCATCCCCGGGTCTGTGTCAGCGCCGTCTCCTTTACCCACCTCGTCCCGGAGAAGTTCACCACGGAGTACGCCTCGGCGGTGGCTATGGGGCGGGTGTCCGTCGTCGAGGGCGAGGAGGAGAAGCGCTCAGCCATGCGAGAGATTTGCCTCAAGTATGCCGAGAGCCGCATGGAATTTTTTGACAAGGCCTTTCGCGGGAGTTTTCACAGGACCAATGTCTTGAAAATCGCCTTGGAGACCATCACCGCCAAGGGAAAGCTCTACGACCGCGGGGAGGAAATCTGGGAGATGCCATGGCGACACTGACCTATCGAGAGATCTTTGACGCCCTCGGGAACTACGATTCCGGCGAGGGGTGGTGGCCTGGAGAGAGTGATTTTGAGATTGTCATCGGGGCGATCCTCACCCAAAACACCAACTGGAAAAACGTGGAGAAGGCCCTTATCAACATGCGCCAAAGGGGCCTCTTTCATCCCGAGGCGATTCTTTCGAGTGAGGAGGAAGCCCTTCAAGAGGCGATTCGAAGCGCAGGGTATTTTCGCGCCAAGGCCACCTACCTTCGAGAGATCAGTCGCTGGTTTCTCGCCCACCATGGGGAGATTGCCGCGGAGAAGCGAGAGATTCTTCGCGAAGAACTCCTCTCCCTTCGCGGCGTGGGACCGGAGACGGCGGACGATCTCTTGCTCTACGTCTACGAAAAACCCCTCTTTATCTTCGACACCTATGGGAGGCGCCTCCTCGAGGCGGCGGGGCGGGGGAAGTACACCTCCTACGAGCAGGCGAGAAGGGGAGAAGAGGCGTCGTTTTTTGCCGAGAATTTCTCCCTTCACGAGGCAAAACTCTTCCACGGACGCATTGTCAATCTTGGGAAAATGGCCCCTCGCGGAGAGGGGGTTTTACACTTTGAAAGACTCTTGGGAAAATCCTGAGAGTCTTTTTCATAACCTCTTGCAGAAGGGCAAGAACAGGACTATAATGTAGGTATTGATAATCAGTACATATTTCAGAATTCCATTGAGCATCATAAGAGGCAAGTGCCTCTCTTTTTTCGAGGTGTGCTGAGAATCAGTCGCAATGTTTGAAACAAGGAGGAGAAGACATGAATCTTGCAATGGCACCGATGCACGTCCCCTTGGAGATCGTCAAGGTACGGAAGCGCAAGGGCCAGGACGAACAGGACCAATTTCTTGCAAACCTGGGTCTTGTCACTGGTGCAAAGATTTCTGTCATCACCGAAGTGTCTGGGAATCTCATCGTCAATGTGAAGGACAGCCGTCTAGCCCTGGGAAAGGACCTGGCCCTTCTCATCAACGTCGTTGAGATCTAAAGGAGGATGACTATGGCAATCAGTCTTCGCGATGCGATGGTGGGCCATCGCTACCGCGTGACGAAGCTTCACGGCGAGGGTCCTGTGCGTCGTCGCATCATGGACATGGGGCTGACGAAGCACACCGAGCTCTTCGTAGTCAAGGTCGCGCCCCTAGGCGACCCGGTGCAGATTAATCTGCGCGGCTATGAGCTCACTCTTCGCAAGGACGACGCCGCCCTTGTGGATGTGGAAGAAATCGCCGAGGAGGTACAACCATGAGTATTCGTATCGCCCTCGCGGGCAATCCCAACTCCGGGAAGTCCACCCTCTTTAATGCTCTGACTGGGAGCAATCAATACGTGGGGAACTGGCCTGGGGTCACGGTGGAGAAGAAGGAAGGGAAACTCAAAAAGGATCACGAGGTCCTCTTGACCGACCTTCCCGGGATTTACTCCCTCTCTCCCTACACCTTGGAAGAAGTGGTCAGCCGGGATTTTCTCTTAAATGAAACCCCGGACGTGATCATCGACGTCATCGATGCGTCAAACATCGAGCGCAACCTCTATCTCGCCACCCAACTCGCTGAGATTGGCGTCCCCATGGTGGTCGCCCTCAACATGATGGACGTGGTGGAGAAGAATGGGGACCGGATTAATACCAAGGAACTGGAAAAGGAACTAGGGTGCCGGGTCGTGGAAGTCTCCGCCCTTCGCAAGCGCGGTCTCGACGAACTCATCGCCGTGGCCAAGTCTATGGCGGGGCAACACCCTGCTGTCATGGAGACCTTTGACGCAGAACTGGAAGGCTACATTCGCCGCATTGAAGAGACAGTTTCCGCCCTTCGCTCCAACCCTGCAAAGCGTTGGCTCGCAATCAAGCTCTTTGAAGAAGACAAGAAGCTCCCCGAGAGTTTTCACCTGACTCCCGGTGAACGCGATGCAGTGCGCGCCATTGTCGAGGAGGCGAAGGACGCCTATGACGACGATGGGGAAGGAATCATCACCGACGCCCGGTACTGCTTCGTCTCCGCACTCACTGCTGGCGCCGTCACCAAGGGGAGACAGGGCCTCACCGCTTCGGACAAGGTGGATAGAATCGTCACGAACCGATTCCTCGCCCTTCCCATCTTTGCTGTGATTATGACGGCGATTTATTACCTCGCCGTAGTCGTCGTCGGCGGCCCGGTTACCGACTGGGTCAACGACACCTTCTTCGGCGAAATCATCGGCGGCAACGTCCAGACCTTCCTCGAGGGCATGGGCACCGCAGAATGGCTCGTGAGCCTCGTCGTCGACGGCATCATCGGCGGGGTCGGCGGCGTCCTCGGGTTCTTGCCCATCATCGCCACCCTCTACCTCTGCCTGGCAATTCTTGAAGACATCGGCTACATGAGCCGGATTGCCTTCATTCTCGACCGCATCTTTAGAAAGTTTGGCCTCTCTGGGAAGAGCTTTATTCCCATCCTCATCGGAACGGGCTGCTCCGTTCCCGGCATCATGGCGACGCGGACCATTGAAAACGAAAAGGACCGTCGCATGACCGTCATCGTGGCAAGCTTCTTGCCCTGTGGTGCGAAGACGGAAATCATCGCCCTCTTTGCAGGGTCTGTCTTCCTCGGTGTCTGGTGGTTCAGTCCCCTCCTCTACTTCTCGGGGATTCTCGCCGTCATCATCTCCGGGATTATCCTGAAGAAGACGGCACAATTCGCCGGCGATCCCGCTCCCTTTGTCATGGAGCTGCCCGAATACCATATGCCCACCGCATTTAACGTCTTCAAGAGCGTCTATGACCGCTGCAAGGCCTTCGTCATCAAGGCGGGGACCATCATCCTCTTGGCCACGGTGGCCATCTGGTTCCTCTCGAACATCTCCGTCCACGGGGAATTCCACGTCTGGGATGACGCCTCCACCGACAGCATCCTCGCCGCCGTTGGGAAGTTCTTCTCGCCCATCTTTGCGCCCCTTGGCTTTGGGGATTGGATGGCGACGGTGGCAACGGCTCTCGGTCTCGTAGCGAAGGAAGTCGTCGTGGGAACCTACGGTGTTGTCGCCGGTCTTGGCAGCGACCTCGGTGCCGACGATCCCACCATGCTCGAGTTTGCCGCCCAACAATTCACGATGGTCAGCGCGTTGAGCTTCATGCTCTTTAACCAATTAAACGTCCCCTGTTTCGCAGCCGTCGGGGCCATCCGTCAAGAGATGCGTTCCGCGAAGTGGACCTGGTTTGCACTCCTGTGGCAGACGGGCTTTGCCTATGCGGTGTCCTTCATGGTCTATCAATTCGGCCGCGTCCTCGTCTTGGGCGAAGGGGCAAACCTCTGGACCGCCCTTGCAGGTGTCGTCCTCATCGTCATGCTCTACCTCCTCTTTAGACCCGACCCGAACAAGAAGCGGGCTGCTATCAAGGCGGTGCATGAATCCTAACTTCTGGAAAGGAGTGTCCTATGCCAGCCAATCTCAGTACGATCATTGTCGGCCTTGTGGTCATTCTCATCTGTGTCCTCGCCTATCGCCGTGTGCGCAAGCAAAAGGGCGGTTGCGGGTGCGGATGTGAAGGATGCGGCGGCAGCTGCTCCATCCCCCACGAGCACAAATAAAGAGAACCCCTCAGGGGTTCTTTTTTTATGGTATGATGGGGCAGTAGAAAGGAGAGAGCTATGGGATTTCAAGAAGCCTATGACCGTTTGAAGGCCTTTGGATTTGAGGAGCGCATCAAAACCCCTGAGGCGCCGACCCCAACGGTGGAGGCGGCGGCCCGCGCCGTGGGTTGTGAGCCAGAGCACATTGCCAAGACCCTTGCCTTTTATGGGGAAGAGGGGCCCATCCTCGTCGTCGCTGCAGGGGATGCAAAGGTGGACAACCGTAGATTTCGCGAGGAATTCGGGTGTAAACCGAAGATGATTTCCTTCGACGAGGTGGAGGACCTCGTGGGCCATGCCCCTGGGGGAGTCTGCCCCTTTGGGGTGAAGGAAGGGGTGCGCGTCACCCTCGACGTGAGTCTTCGACGGTTCTCCTATGTCTACCCTGCGGCGGGGGACGATCACAGTGCAGTAAAACTCACACCGGAAGAACTCTACGAGTGCGCCGAGGCCCTCTCCTGGGTCGACGTGTGCAAAGCCTGGAGAGACGCATAAAAAAAGAGCCCCACGAGGGGGCTTTTTTTCTTATTCGGGTTGGGCAGCGCCAACGGGGCAGACGGAAGCGCAGGAACCGCAGTCGATGCACTCGTCTTGGTTGATTTCGTAGATTGCGCCTTCGCTGATGCAGTCAACGGGGCATTCGGCCTTGCAAGCGCCGCAAGCGATGCAAGCGTCAGAGATCATGTGAGCCATGAGTATGTACCTCCTAAGAATCTTCAGATTTCACTTGTTGTTTTCTATTATAGCAGGCCGTTTCAAAAAATCAATGGAACTTTTGAAAATCGTGAAAAAAATCACAAATTGAAAAACGCTCTCAACTTGTCGATGACAAATAGGAAAAATGGCAAGAATGGAACAATCCTCTTTTTCTCGTCTATGCTATGCTAAAACTAACCGGCAATTGTTAGAAAATGAACAGAAAGGAAAACTGATGAAAAGATTACTGGCATTTTTTTAGCCTTTGTTTTCCTCTTTACAGCAATCCCTACACAGGGATTTGCTGCAGAAACGATTCGTACAGAAGAACAGTTTCTGGCGATGGAACCAAAAGGCACGTATGTGTTAGGAGAAGACATTACACTACATTCTCCTTATCCTGAAACCTTTGAGGGGGAATTTGATGGCCAGGGCCATCGGGTTCAACTCGCAATGGATGTGGACGGACCTGCTGGGATGTTTGCAAGCCTTGGAGCTAACGCCAAAGTAACGGGCATCATCACCTGGGGCTCTGTGAAGGGAACGAGTCCCGTTGGTGCCATTGCAGCAACGAGCCAGGGAGAGATTCAACGTTGCGCCAATCAGGCATCGGTGTCAAGTGCTACCTCGCAAGGCTACATTGGCGGCCTCGTGGGAAAGGCCACGGGGGGTGTCCTCAAGGAACTGGCCAATCATGGTGCCGTTTTAGGGGAGAATCCAAGTGCACGGTTTCTTGGAGGGATTGCTGGTCACGCTGAAAAGACGGAAGTCACTGAGTCCTATAACGATGGGGCTGTGAGCGGTCAACGCAACCGCGCAGGAGCCAATGTTGGTGGTATTTTGGGGTATGCGTCGACGGACACCATCGTCCAGCGATGTGTCAATGGCGGAGAGATTTCTGTACCCCCAAAGGCAACAAATGTCGGTGGTCTTGTCGGGTGGGTCTATAAGGCGACAATCCTAAAGTCCTACTACGACGCCACGATGGCGAAAGGCGCCAATGGAGTAGAGGACGGGAATGAGATCATTGCAAAATCTTCCGAGGAGTTAAGAGGAGAAGAGTTTGCCCGTGAGCTTTCCACTCCTTTTGTTTCAAAGCCTGGACACCTTCCTGGTTTTTCTTGGGAAGATGCACAAAGTGGCAGTACGGAACAGAAGACCTACGAGCTCTCCTTTATCATCCATAGAGAGGTCGAAGATGGGGATGTTTCCGTCACCTTGACCTCTGGGGAAAAGACGATTGCCCCCACCGCTGGCACTTCCTATCAAGTTGAGCCAGGAGAATACCACTATCGCATCGAGAGCGAAGGGTATGTGGCGCAAGAAGGGTCTATTGTTATCAAAGACGCCCCAGTCCAAAAAGAAATCACCCTCGTGAGAGAAACCTATGACCTTGTATTTGAGTTGCCGGAACATGCAGAGGTTCGTGTCACGACGCAGGATGGGAGTGAAATCCCATCGGATTCTTCAGCACAGGAACCAACCTATCATCTTGTTAATGGAACGTATCATTTCACTGTGACCAAGGAGGGTGTCGTTCTTCGTGATGAGGACATTTCCCTCGACAATAATCGAAGAATCAAAGTCCTGGGACAAGACAATCAGAGTGTACCCTGGGATGGGAAGGAATCGAAAGAGCCCACCATCGACGCAGGAGTTTACCAAATCTCTACACCCGCAGAACTTTATTATTTCGCAGAAAAGGCAAAACAAGACCCTAAAATTTCAGGAAAACTTCTTGCCGACCTCAACATGGGCAAGAAGGAATGGAAAGGAATCGGAAGCTATCAAACCCCATTTGTTGGGGCTCTCGATGGAGATGGACATTCCATTCAAGGTCTTGCAGGAAAGAGTGGTCTCTTTGACACCGTTGGGGCAGAGGGAAAAATCACAAACCTCTCTCTTGAAGGAGAAATTACTGGCTCTGGAAACCTTGGAGGCATTGTCAACACTCTCTATGGTACCGTGGAGAACTGTAAGTTCCAAGGACGCCTCGTCAGTACAGGAGGTTCCTTTGGATCGGGAAGTCTCGGCGGAATCGCCGGACGCGCACAGGGAAAAGAAAGTGCCATCGTCGGCTGCAAGGTCGATGCGGCCATTGAGAATCAGACCACGTCCTATGCGACATCCCTGAATACCGGCAGCATCGTTGGATATGCATATGGAAACATCAAGAATTGCTATGCCATCGGTACTGTTACTGCAAGAACGGACAGAGAAACGAACAGTGCATTAGGTGGACTCGTAGGCAGTTTGTATGCCTCGGGGACACTCCAAAATGCGTATTATGCGGGAGAAATCACTGGACCTGAAAAGGGGACAGGACGCCTCGTCGGGACGCTCCAAGGGACGGTAAAGAACGCCTACGCCCTCGAGGGGACGCTCCCACTCGTTGCAGCCCAAAAGGCAACAATGGCCCCAGAGGCGACAGATGTCAGCGAGAAAGAGTTGATTTCCGAGGCAATGGTTGTCCGCCTTGGTACCCAATTCCACCAGGATAAAGACAACATCCAAATGGGGCGGCCACTTCTCTTCTGGGAAGGTGGGAAACCCGTTACCGATGAAGATGCAAAGGATGTTCAATCCGACCGTGAAGTGCTGGTCCTGAAGGAAAAGGGTGGAGAAATCCTTCAACCCGACGCCAAAGGTCAATATCAGATTCGTCGCCCACTAACTCTCGACCTCGTGAAATTAGGGACGCATGGGAGCACTGTAACCTGGACGGTGGAACCAGAAGGGACTCAAGGTCTTAATCTTGACACTGGGGTGGTGACCCTCCCACAAGAGCGCAACGAAGAATGCGTTCTCGTCGCGACAATTCAGAAGGGAAATCACAAAGAGGTGAAGCGCTTCCCCCTCGTTCTTTGGGCAGACCAAGAGAAAGAGGAAGAAGCCCTGCGTCAAATTAAGGAGAAGTTGGAACAGACGAGTGTCTTTATCGAACCTCTCCAAGCCTATGGACACACCAATGTAACCCAAGCCCTCGAGCAATACCTTGCGCGACATGACATTGATGTGGATATGGCGCAATACGCCTACGACAACGGGCAAGGTGTCAGGGTAAGTTTTGTCGATCCAGGCACCTTGACATTCCCCGCATCGGGTGACTTCCTTGCAAAGGATGGAACTATCACCTATTATCGTGGAGAAGGCGGATATGGACTGAACTACGCCCAATATCGCGATGTCACATTCCGCATCTGGAAGGGGGGCCAACCCCAGCGCGATGATTCGAAACCAGGCAAACCAGTCATCCAGGAATCGGGACAATCGATTGATGTTAAGGTTCGGGTTCACATCAGTTGGGATCAGCACTACCTCGAAGAGTATCTTGACGGTGCTGTAAACCACATCACCTGGGACATGTTGCGTGGCGAGAACACGGATAAGGCTGAGCAAGAGAGAAGAGAAGGGGATTGGTGGGAGACCGTCCGCGTTGTAGACCCATTGACGAAGGATCTCACTCTGCCTCGACATCTTCCTGGCTATCCTGATGCCACCATTCGTTGGAAAGCAAAAGACACTAGCGTTCTTTTCATCGATGAGAATCCAGATGGCTCCTATTCAGCTGCATTAAACCGTCCACCATTTGGAGGAGAGCCTCTTACCTTTACATTGACGGCTGAGGCTGTGTTTAATCGCATTGACGAATACACGAAGAAAGAAGCCACGATGCAAGGGGAGGAGTCGCCCTGGGTCGTCGGCCTGAAAAACTTCGTCGTAACCATTGCTCCAAACGATGTGGACCAATCGAAGGAAATCCTTGCAAATCTCGACAAATACCCAGAGATGATTCAAGATTTCGTCACCAAAAAAGGCCCCCTCAACCTCACGGAAGTGGAAGATGATTTACAGATGCCTCGGCCTGGTGAGTTGGAAAAAGCGGGAATTTTGCCGGATCGTTATAATCAACGGGTGACGATGCATAGTTCCAATGAAGACGTCCTCGAGTTCTATGGATATCATGCAAAAATCTATCGTCCCTTACCAGGGCAAGAACCAGTAGAGGTCAATTACACCATTGCCATCCAAGACCGGAGAAATAACGCGACCTTGGCGGAAAAGACCTTTACCTTGCGCGTTATGCCGCTGACGCAACAAGAAATCGATGAGGCAAAGGCATGGATGGAAAAAGTTGCGACAGACGACGTGTACTGGGAAGGAATTCGAGGGAAGAATCCTAGCAAGGAAGAAGTCACAGAAGATCTCAACCCCTTCGTAGAGATTGTAAAGAAGGACGATGGGTCTTTCGACTATGTCTACGGGATGCAAAACATTACATTTGGGGGAATCGAAGTCGACGATCTTCCCGGGTATGATCCCATGCATGCACAACCATGGCGTGAATTCCGTTCGAGTCGCGAGACGATTATTTCGAGCGAGACGCTATTCGTCCGTCGACCTGAATACGACACGCCGGTGAAGGTGGACAGTGTCCTGACTTATACCAAATATGCCAAGTATTGGGAAAAGTTCAAGGGCAATCCACTCTACGAAGAGTTTGAAACCTTCTATAAGCACCCAGTTTCGGCAACAGTGACAGTAAAGGGCACGGAGGGTGGTGAAAATCCGAATCCTCAACCAAGCACCCTGAGTGTGACCGTTGAGGTACGTGGTGGATATGACGGCTTCCAAGCTCTTCCTGCAACGACGTACACCGCTTCTTCGGATCAAGACGTGACCGCTTGGGATGCCTTGACATCCGTCTTGAAGGAACACAACTATCAGTATGAGGGCGAAGGCTATATCCCTGCAGTCACCGACCCCAATGGCGTA
The DNA here is from genome assembly GCA_023442775.1 of Bacillota bacterium. Lineage (GTDB taxonomy): Bacteria > Bacillota > Clostridia > Tissierellales > Peptoniphilaceae > JAEZXH01. Next base: position 145,411 of record JAEZXH010000019.1, on the reverse strand, counting down.
CGACTCGGGGAATTCGATCATGGCACGATGAGTGGCTGGATGTATACGGTCAATGGGATTCTTCCAAATCTCTACTTGCATCAATACATCCTTAAAGATGGGGACACCATTGTCTTCTTCTACCAGGGTGACGAAGCCCCTGAAGAGACTCCGAAGAAGAGTCAAGAGGTTCTTCAAGTTGAAAAACTCATCGACGCCATTGGAGAAGTGACGTTAGAGAAAAAAGCACAAATCGACGCAGCGAGAGCAGCCTACGATGCCCTTTCTGAAGAAGAGCGGGAACAAGTGGACAATCTGACGACACTTCTCGCTGCGGAAGAGACCTACAAAGTTCTCCTTGAAAAGGGCAGTGAGGGTGAAAAACCCAACCCCGATGTAAAACCTGAAGATCCAGAAGAAGGCGAAGAGCCAGGAACACCTACTCCGGGCAAACCTGAGAATCCAAGACCTGAGGAAGAAAGGGAAGTGATTGAGGTTGCTTTCTATGGAAAGTCCTTGGTCGAGGCTCCGAAAGAAGTCGTGAAAAAGGCGGATACACTGGTTTCGAAGCCAAGCTATCACGATGTGAAGCCTTCGGATTGGTTCTATACTACTGTCGAAGCATGTCGGAAGGAAGGAATCCTTCAAGGTGTGGATCGAGAGCACTTCGCTCCGCAAGGAGAAGTGACACGCGCCATGGTCGTAACGAGTCTTTATCGCTTGGCCAAGAGTCCGGGGGTCAGTGGAGAGCATCCATTTATGGATGTGCCATCCACCCATTATGCCTCTGACGCCGTGCAATGGGCTGTCGAAAAAGGAATCGTCAAGGGAGTAGATGAAACCCACTTCCTCCCCGATGCACCGATTACTCGTGAGCAGATGGCGGCAATGCTCTACCGCTACATGGGCACTCCGCCCACCGATGGCGATTTATCTCTCTTTAACGACCAAGACAAGGTGAGTGATTGGGCGAGAGAAGCAGTGAGTTGGACTCATCGCGCACAATTGATGACGGGATATGAGGACAACACCTTTGGCCCAATGAAAAAAAACGACGCGTGCCGAACTGGCAACCATTCTGACACGAATGTTTTAATAAAAAAACCTAGGCGATATCGCCTAGGTTTTTTTTAGCGCCTGGTAAGTGGCGTGTAGTCCTTTGGAGTGTTGAGGGTCACATAGGCGGGGCGCATAATCTTGCCGTCCATGATTTGCTCGAGGCGGTGGGCACACCACCCGCTGGTGCGGGCCAGGGCAAAGAGCGGGGTGTAGAGCTCCTTCGGAATGCCCAGCATGTCGAAGACGAGGCCCGAGTAGAGGTCGACGTTGGCGGGGGCGGGGTAGTCGGTGCGGCGACGCTCCTGGAGGAGTTCGCCTCCCAGGCGTTCCACCCGTTCCACAAAGGCGAAGTCCTCGTCTCGTCCCTTGTGGGCGGCGAGTTCTCGTGCCTTTTCCTTTAAGAGGACGGCGCGGGGGTCGGAGAGGGTGTAGACCGCATGGCCCAGTCCATAGATGAGGCCCTCTCCATTAAAGGCCTCTCCCGCGAGGATGGCTTTTAAGTAGTCGGTGAGTTCCTCTTCGTCGTCGAGGTGTTCCACGTGCTCACGGATGTCTTCGAGCATCGAGGCCACCATGAGGTTGGCACCACCGTGACGGGGACCCTTCAAGGAGCCGAGGGCAGTGGCGATGGCGGAATAGGTGTCGGTTCCCGAGGAGGAGACGACGTGGGTGGCGAAGGAGGAGTTGTTCCCGCCTCCGTGTTCGGCGTGGAGGACGAGGAGAAGATCGAGAATCTGCGCCTCTTCCTTCGTAAATTGGGAGTCGGGGCGGATGAGGTGAAGGATGTTTTCCGCGGTGGAGTACTCGGGGCAGTACCGGTGGATGATGAGGCTCTCATCGTCGATGTAGTGTCTCTTCGCGGCGTAGGAGTAGGCCATGATGAGGGGCATCTTTGCGATGAGGGAGAGGGACTGGGTGAGGACGTTGATGGTGGAGGTGTCCTCGGGGGCGTCGTCAAAGGTGTAGAGGGAGAGGACTGCCTGCATCATCTTGTTCATGATATTTTCCCCGGGAAGGCGCATAATCACCGTCTCGAGATAATCCGGGGGCAGGGCTCTATGGGCGGCGACGGCGTCGGTAAAGTCGGCGAGGGCCTCTTGGGAGGGTAGGGCACCAAAGAGGAGGAGGTAGCTAATCTCCTCAAAGAGGAAGCGGTCTTCCTTTTGGCCTTCGTGAACCAAATCGAGGATGCTGTACCCACGATAGGAGAGGTCTCCTTCGCAAGGGGTCTTTTCTCCGTCGACGTAGGTGTACCCCATGACGTCGGCGATGGTGGTGATTCCTACGAGGACTCCGGTGCCATTTTTGTTTCGAAGACCGCGCTTCACATTATGGGTGTCGTAGAGGGCGGGATCGATGTGAGAGCGGGAACGAATGAGGTGCTCGAGGTGTTCGAGGCGCTCACGAGAGAAACTGCTCATGGGAGGCTCCTTTCTATGGCGGCGACGAGGGTGTCGGTGAATTCCGTACAAGAGAGACTTCCGCCGAGGTCCTTGGTGCGGGTGGCGGGATTTTCCAAGACCTCATAGAGGGCAGAGCGCAGGCGGTTCGCGTCCTCGGAGAAATCTAAGTACTCGAGCATCATCGCCCCGGTGAGGAGCATGGCGGTGGGGTTGGCCAGGTCCTTTCCTGCAATGTCGGGGGCGGTGCCGTGAACTGATTCGAAGAGGGCCATGTCCTTCCCAAAGTTCGCCCCTCCCACGACGCCGAGACCGCCGACGAGGCCGGCGCAGAGGTCGGAGAGGATGTCGCCATAGAGGTTTTCCGTGGCGATAACGCCGTATTGGGAGGGATTCATGACGAGTTGCATGCACATGTTGTCCACGAGGACTTCTTCCAGGGCGATGGGGTAGTCCTTGGCCACATGGCGGGCCACGGCGAGGAAGAGTCCATCGGTGGCCTTCATGATGTTCGCCTTGGTGACGACGGTGACTTTGTCCTTCTTGTGGGCCACGGCGTAGTCAAAGGCGCGGCGGAGGAGGCGTTCCGACTTTTCCCAAGTGATGATCTTGATGGAATGGGCCTCGCTCTCGGAAATCTCCTCTTCAATCCCGGCGTAGAGGTCCTCGGTATTCTCTCGGAAGATGACGAGGTCCACGTCCTCATAGCGGCAGGGGACGCCGGGGAGATTCTTCACCGGGCGCACATTGGCAAAGAGATCATAGTCCTTCCGAAGCTTGACGTTTAAGGAGCGATACCCGGTCCCGATGGGGGTGGTCATGGGGCCCTTGATCCCAACCTTGGTCTTCTCTAAAGAGCGAAAGAGTTCCTCGGGGAGGAAGGTCCCGGTCTTTTCGTAGTGTCTTGCTCCTGCGGAGAATTCTTCAAAGGCAATCGGGGTCTTTAAGGCGGCGATGACCTTCTTCAGAGATGCGGTAATCTCCGGGCCGATGCCGTCGCCGTGGATGAGGGTGACCTGTTTCATCGTGGCACCTCCAAGTTTTTCGAGTGGTTGAGACTTCCTCCGGCGCGGATGATGTCTCGTTCGCGCTGGGAGAGGTCGAGGCGAAGGACGAAGGTCTTGTCCGTGGTGGTGTCCTTGGCGGTGATGCGGCCGCCGTCGAGTTCCTCCAAGAGATGGGGCAGGAGAATGTGGCTCGACTCGCCCAGGTCCTCGTAATCCGTGGGGTCGTCAAAGACGAGGGGTAGAAGGCCAGCGTTAATGAGGTTTGCCCGGTGAATCCGAGCGATGCTCTTGGCGAGGACCCCTTGGACCTTCAGATAGAGGGGGATGAGGGCGGCGTGTTCCCGAGAAGAGCCCTGGCCGTAGTTCTCTCCCGCAACGATGAAGCCGCCGTCGTGGGCCTTGGCCCTCTCGGCAAAGTCATCGATGAGGGTGGTGAAGGCGAAGTTTGCCAGGTGGGGGATGTTGGAGCGGTAGGGGAGCAGGCGGGCATTGGAGGGGACGATGTCATCGGTGGTGATGTTGTCCCCGGCCTTGAAGAGGACGTCGCCCTCTACGGATTCGTTCAGGGGTTCCTTCGTGGGGAAGGGCTTGATGTTGGGGCCCATGACGAGCTCTTTGGGACGCTCTTCCAAGGGGAGGGGCTCGACGAAATAGTGGTCCGTGCGTCCATAGGAGTCGGGCTCTTCGATGGGGGCAATCTCCGTGGCCCGAGGGTCGGTGAGGACGCCGGTGATGGCACTGACTGCTGCGGTTTCCGGGCTGACGAGATAGACTTTGGCGTCCATGGTTCCAGAACGGCCCTTGAAGTTTCGGTTAAAGGTGCGCAGACTCACACCTCCAGATTTCGGAGCCTGTCCCATGCCGATGCAGGGGCCGCAGGAGGATTCGAGGATGCGCGCGCCGGCGGCGATCATCGTGGCGAGGGCGCCATTTTCCGAGAGTTGGCGCAAGATGTTGGCGCTGCCGGGGCTGATGACGAGGGAGACGTCGGGGTGAACCCGCTTTCCCTTTAAGATTTCGGCGACGCGCATCATGTCCTTGAAGGAGGAGTTGGTGCAGCTGCCGATGGCCACTTGGTCCACCTTGATGGGATGATCCGCCACGGGGTGGACAGCGTCGGGGCTGTGAGGTGCGGCGGTCAAGGGGACGAGGGAGGAGAGGTCAATCTCAAGAATCGCGTCATAGGAGGCGTCCTCATCGGCGGCGAGGGGACGATAATCCTCTTCTCGTCCCTGACGACGGAGGAAATCCCTCGTGTTTTCGTCGGAGGGGAAGATGGAGGTGGTGGCTCCGAGCTCTGCCCCCATGTTGCAGATGGTGGCTCGGTCGGTGACGGAGAGAGATTTTACTCCGTCGCCAAAATACTCCATGACGTAGCCCACGCCGCCCTTCACCGTGAGTTTTTCTAGGACGTGGAGAATGACGTCTTTTCCGTTGACCATTGGGGGAAGGGCACCGGTGAGGTGGACGCCGTAGACCTTCGGGCAGGTGAGGGAATAGATGCCCTTTGCCATGCCGATGGCTACGTCGAGTCCCCCGGCTCCAATGGCCAGGGCCCCAATGCCCCCGGCGGTGGGAGTGTGGGAGTCGCTTCCGATGAGGGTGATGCCAGGTTTTGCAAAGCGCTCGAGGTGGACCTGGTGACAGATGCCTCCACCGGGTTTCGAGAAGAGGACGCCATACTTTTGGGCAGCAGAGGCGATGAAGGCGTGGTCATCGGCGTTTTCAAACCCCGCCTGGAGCATATTGTGATCCACATAGGCCACGGAGAGATCGGTCTGAACCTCAACGGGTGCCAGGGCGTCGAGCTGGAGATAGGCCATGGTGCCCGTGGAGTCTTGGGTGAGCGTCTGGTTAATGCGGATGGTGATGTCCTCTCCTTGGGAGAGGTTTCCCGCGAGGAGGTGATCCTCTAAGATGCGCATCGTCAATGTTTTTCCCATAGTCGCCTCTTTCTAGGGTTCTGGAGTTACTCTAGGCCTATTATAGACGACGCTTTAGGGCGTGACAAGGGTGGGAAATCACTGGGGAAAACGACGTGTTCACGTGTGCGTCAGTTGAAAAAGATTGAACTCATGACGGGGGGTGGACAATGGGACAAAATGTTTTATAATAAGAAGAGTTTAAGTTGGCAACCGATAAATAAGAAGGAAATAGAAAAGGAGAGGGTCTATGATCTGTCATATGGGTTTGGACGTGGGGTCCACCACGGTCAAGCTAGTCGTTCTCGATGGGCAACATCGCCTTCTTCACAGCACCTATCGCAGGCACTTATCCGACGTGAAAAAGACGGTCCACGAGGTACTCAAAGAATGCGCGGGCCGTTTTAAGCTCGACACGGTGACCATGGCGGTGACGGGAAGCGGGGGCCTTGGTATCCACGAAATCCTCGGAGTGGAATTCGTCCAAGAAGTCATCGCCGGCAGTCGCGCCATTGAGGAGTATCTCCCCGATGCGGACGTGGCCATCGAACTCGGCGGCGAGGATTCGAAGATTACCTACTTTCGAGGCAGTCTCGAGCAGCGGATGAACTCCATCTGCGCCGGGGGCACCGGGGCCTTCATCGATCAGATGGCGGCCCTCTTGCAAACCGATGCCTCTGGGCTCAACCTCCTCGCCCAAGACGCCCAAAAGATTTACCCCATCGCCTCCCGGTGCGGCGTCTTCGCAAAGACCGATGTCCAGGCTCTCGTGAATCAGGGAGCGAGTCGCGCTGACATTGCAAAGAGCGTCTTTCAATCGGTGGTCAATCAGACCATCTCCAACCTCGCCTGTGGCCGCCCCATTCGCGGGAAGGTCGCCTTCCTCGGTGGGCCCCTTCACTTTTTGCCCGAACTCGTGGCCACCTTCAAGGAGAGTCTTCACCTCTCCGAGGAGGATGCCCTGTGCCCTGAAAACTCTCAGATTTTTGTCGCCCTCGGCGCCGCCCTCGAAGGGGAGAGCACGAAGCCCATGGGGTTTCTCGACCTCGTGGAGCGGACTCGCGGGGAGGAGAAGAGCACCTCGCGCCTTGGGGATTTGCCGCCCCTCTTCTCCTCGGAGGAAGACTATGAAGCCTTCCTGAAGCGCCACAGCTCCCATGGGCCGAAGACCGTAGACCTCAAGGATTACGAGGGGCCCATGTATCTCGGCGTCGACGCGGGAAGTACCACGTCAAAGATCGTCCTTCTTGGGGAAGAGGCAGAGATTCTCTACACCTCCTACGGGCCAAACCACGGCAATCCCCTCTCCCTCGTCCGCGAAAAGATTCTCGAGATTCTCCAAAACGTGAATGAGAAGCGGTGGATTGCCCAAGCGGGGGTCACCGGCTACGGGGAGGAGTTCTTGCAAAAGGCCCTGGGCTTTGACTTCGGGGAGGTGGAGACCATTGCCCACTTCCGTGCGGCGAAGGCCTTTGACCCCGAGGTGGACTTCATCCTCGACATCGGCGGACAGGACATGAAGAGCATGCGCATCCGAGGCGGGGTCATCGACTCCATCACCCTCAACGAGGCCTGCTCCTCGGGGTGCGGGTCCTTCCTCGAGACCTTCGCCCGGTCCATCGGACTCAGCGCCGAGGAATTTGCAAAGGTCGCCCTCTTTGCCAAGGCCCCAGTGGATTTAGGGAGCCGTTGCACCGTCTTTATGAACTCCTTGGTGAAGAAGGCGCAAAAGGATGGAGCCGAAGTCGGGGACATCGCCGCGGGCCTCGCCTATTCCGTCATCAAGAACGCCATCCAAAAAGTCATCAAGATCCGCGATCCTCGCGCCCTGGGCACACACATCGTCGTCCAAGGGGGAACCTTCTACAGCGACGCAGTCCTTCGGGCCTTTGAACTCCTTACGGGTAGAGATGTGGTGCGCCCCAGCTTCTCGGGGCTCATGGGGGCCTATGGGATGGCCCTTCTCGCCAAGGAGCGGGAGCAAAAGACGAGTCGCCTTGCCACGAGAGAGGAGATCGAAGCACTCACCTATTCCTCGAAGCCCGCACGGTGTCGCCGCTGTACGAACCAATGCGCCTTGACGGTCCACACCTTCTCCAACGGTCGCCGATTCATCACCGGCAATCGGTGTGAAAAGGGAGCGGGAGCCGTGGAGAGTTCTGGGGAAACCCTCCCTAACCTCTACGCCTACAAGCGGGCCCGCCTCTTCGACTATGCGCCCTTGGAGGATGCGCCTCGTGGAGAGGTGGGGATTCCTCGGGTCCTCAACATGTATGAGAACTATCCCTTCTGGCACACCTTCTTTACGGAGCTCGGCTACCGGGTCATTCTTTCCCAGGAATCGACGAGATCCCTCTATGAGAAGGGGATGGAGTCCATCACCAGCGAGACCGCCTGTTACCCCGCAAAGCTCACCCACGGCCACATCGAAGAACTCCTTGAAAAGGGGGTCAACTTCATCTTCTACCCGAGCATCTTCTACGAGAAGCGCGCTGACGACGCCCAGGCGAATATCTTGAATTGTCCCGTCGTCGCCGGATATCCAGAGGTCTTGGGGCACAATGTGGAGGGACTTCGGAAGATCACCTTCCTCCATCCCTTCCTGAGTTTTGACAACGAAAAGGCCCTGGTGCGCCGCCTCGCCGAGACCTTCCCCGCGATTTCCAAGAGGGAGATTCGCCGAGCAGTTCGGGCAGGATTTGAGGAGCAGGAGCGCTATCGGGAAGACGTCCTCGCCAAGGGAGAAGAGGCTCTTCGCATCATCGAAGAGGAGAATCTCTTGGGCGTCGTCCTCGCCGGGCGGCCCTACCACGTGGACCCAGAAATCAACCACGGCATCTCGGAACTCATGACCTCCTTGGGCCTTGCGGTACTCAGCGAGGACAGTGTCGCGAGACGGACCGAGTTTCGCGGCGGGCTGCGGGTCCTCGACCAGTGGACCTACCACAGTCGCCTCTATCGCGCGGCGAAGTTTGTCGGCGAGCACGATCACTTGGAGATGGTGCAGCTCAATTCCTTCGGTTGTGGTCTCGATGCAGTGACCACGGACCAAGTCGGGGAGATTCTCGAGGCCTATCACAAGATCTTTACCGTCATCAAAATCGACGAAGTGAGTAACCTCGGCGCCATTAAGATTCGCCTGCGCTCCCTCATCGAGGCGGCGAAGAAGAGGACGCGGCACAAGGACGAAAAGTCGGACTTTACCGAGCACCCCGTTCTCTATACCAAGGAGAAGAAACATCACACCCTCCTCATTCCTCAGATGAGCCCCATCCACTTCTCCCTCATCGCTCCAATCCTGCAAGAAGAGGGCTTCAATGTCCAGGTCCTCGAGGACTTGGGCAGCCACGTGGTGGAAGAGGGCCTGCGCTATGTGAATAACGACACCTGCTACCCCTCCATCTTCGTCGTCGGCCAGTTTATTGCGGCGCTAAAAAGCGGCGAGGTGGACCCGGAGAACACCACCCTCATCATCTCCCAGACGGGAGGGGCCTGCCGGGCCTCGAACTATGTGGCCTTTATCCGAAAGGGCTTAAAGGATGCGGGATTTGGTCACGTTCCCGTCCTCGCGTTAAGCGCCCAGGGCATCGAGAAGCATCCGGGGATCAACGTCTCCATGGGCAAGGGGGCGCGGATCCTGCGCCGTCTCGTCATGGCAGTTCTCTATGGCGACGTCATCATGCGTCTGACCAACGCGACGCGACCCTACGAAAGAATTGCAGGTTACGCCAACATGCTCATGGAGAAGTGGCTCGAACGGACCCGGGACCTCTCCGCCTATAAGAATCTCGACGCCTTCCGCACGAGAATCGCCCAGATGGTCCACGAATACTCCTGCCTCGAAAGACGCGTAGAGAAGAAGCCAAGGGTGGGCATCGTCGGGGAAATCCTCGTGAAGTATCTCCCGGCGGCGAACAATCACCTCCAAGATGTCCTCGAAGCCGAGGGGGTTGAGGTGGTGATTCCAGACCTCATGGATTTTCTCATGTATTGCTTTAGAAACACCGAGGCAAAGGCGGACCTTCTCGGGACGAATCCGGCGACGAGCATCGTGACGAAGACGGTGATGGGCTACATCGAGAGATACCGAAAGATCGTCCGAGACATCCTCTCCTCGAGTCAATTTTCGGTCCCGCCCACCATCGAGACCTTGGTGGACTACGCCAGACCCTATGCGAGCCTTGGGCACCAATATGGGGAGGGGTGGCTCCTCACTGCAGAGATGGTGGAACTCATCCATATGGAGGTCCCCAACATCGTCTGCGTCCAGCCCTTTGGGTGTCTGCCCAACCACGTGACGGGGAAGGGGATGATCAAGGTCCTCAGGGAGGACTTCCCGAAGGCGAACATCGTCCCCATCGATTACGACGCTTCCGCCTCTGAAGTCAACCAACTCAACCGCATCAAACTCATGCTTGCCCAGGCGCGAAAGAATCTCGAAGAGAAAAAACCAACGCGCCCCATCGTGGCAAAGAAACGAGCAGAGCTATAAAAAAAGACTGGGGCAATCCCAGTCTTTATTCTTCAACCTCTTCTTCCGTGGAGAAATCGACGGGGCAGAGGTTTTTCTTTTTGTAGGAGATGGCGATGAGGGTCTTGATGATGGTGATGAGCATGAGATAGAGGGGGGTGGCGATGAGGGCGCCCAAGACCCCGAAGAGATTCATACACACCAAGACGACGACGATGACCACAAAGGGGTGGATGTCGAGTTTCGACCCCATGATGTTCGGAGTGATGAGATTGGACTCACATTGCTGGACGATGACGGTGACGGCGATGACCTTGATGACCATGGGCAAATCGATGGTGAAGGCGATGAGAATCGCAGGCAGGGCTCCCAAGATGGGCCCGATGAAGGGAATGAAGTTGGTCACCAGGGCGAGGACGCTCATCAAGAAGGCATAGGGCAGGCCGATGATGAGGTAGCCAATGAACATGAGGCCCCCGAGGACGGCGGCGACGGTGAGTTGCCCAGAGATGTAGGTCTTTAGGGTCTCGTGAATCTTCGCAAACATCGCGGTGAGTTCCGTCTCGTAGGGGCCGCGGAGAAATCCGTGGAGGGTCTTCACCGCGAGGGACTCATCCTTTAAGAGGTAGAAGATGCACAGAAGACCCATGAGGAGCTGGGTCCCGAAGTTGCCCACGCCGGAGAAAATCGAACTCATCCGATTGGGGACGGAGAGGGCGAATTTTTGAATCCGCTCTTGGAGGGCCTGGGTGACCTTCTCCAGGTTCACATAGGTGCCCACCTTATCAAAGAGGGGGTTCTTGGCGTCGAAGAGATCGGTGAAGTCCAAGTGGACGAGAAGACGGGTGACAATCTCACTAATCTGGGTGTAGAAGAGGGAGCTCAACAGCCCAAAGAGGCCCACGAGGAGGGCGATAAAGACGAGGAAGGTGAGAATCGCCGCGATGGAGGGCCGTTTCGTCACCTTGGTTAGAAAGATGCGCAAGGGGCGAAGGGCGTAGAAGACGTAGAGGGAGAGGATGAGGGGCGCCAGGAGAAAGAGAATGACGCTGTAGATCGGCTGGAGAAAGTCCGTCGTCTTCGAGAGGAGAAAGAGGATGACGAAGACAAGGCTCACATTGGCGAGGATGAGGAGGCTCTTTCTCAGGGAGGCATTAGGATTCATGGTCGTCCTCCTTGCGGTTTTTCGCCATCATCTCCCGGACGAGCTCCGCCGTGGAAGGCGGGGTGTAGGTGAGGGCGTTGGCGCCGGCGTCGATGGCGGAGTAAATCGCCTCCTCCGTGGAGCCGCTGGTGGCGAGAATGGGGAAATCTTCGCCGACGAGGCTGCGGCAGTACTCGATGAGTGCCGCGGTGTTCTTTCCGCCGGAGACGTTTAGGATCTGGGCACCGGCCTTCACCTTGCCGTAGATGTCATCCTCTTCGCTGGCGATGGTGGCGACGACGGGGATGTCAATGACCTCGGCGATGCGCCCAATCATCTCCGCGGGCATCGGGGCGTTGACGACGACCCCAAGGGCACCATTTAACTCGGCTTGAAGGGCCACGTGGACCGAGCGCTCTCCCGTGGTGAGGGCACCGCCGACGCCGACGAAGACCGGAACTTCCGCCACCGAGAGGATGGCCTTGATGATGGACAGCTCTGGGGTAAAGGGATAGACGGCAAAGATGGCATCGGCGTTGGTATTTCTGATGATGGCCACGTCGGTGGAGAAGAGGAAGCTCTTCATCTTCCGACCGCGGACGCAAAATCCAGAGGCTTTTCCAATGGCCTCGGGCATGCGGACGAGGTTATGTTTTAATTTTGTCTCGATCGAGGGGATGATCGGTTGTTGTTTTTCTTCAGTCATCGAGGCCTCCATTCTCGGGAAACTTTTGTACCTCATTATTCCAAATTCCAGGGGTTTTCCCTTTTGAAAGAGTGGGTAACGCGTGGCGAAAAGAGCTGGAATGGTTGGAATGAATGGGTTTTTCTGGGTTTTTGTTAGATTTCGTGAGATGTCGGGGGTGGGGATTGGATGGGTTTTTGCGGGTTGGGTTGCACACTGTTGCACACCGTAGCACACGGATCCGCATGGGGGCTTGGGGCCCCTAGGGTTAGAGGATGCCTTCGAGGACGTCGATGGCGTTCTTTTTGGTGTCGTCGAAGACTTCGGTGTAGATGTTGGCGGTCATGGCGAGGTCGCTATGGCCGAGGAGGGTCTGCACGGTTTTGAGCTGAACGCCTTCTTCAAAGAGCCGGGTGGCGAAGGAGTGGCGGAAGGCGTGGGGGCCGTAGCTGGGCAGGCCGAGGCGTTTTGTGCGGGCGCGGAGGCGGGTGGTGTAGGTGTGAGGGGTTTGGGGGGTGCCGAACTCGTCGGGGAAGACGAGGTCATGGTCTTGCCAATGGGTGCCATGAAGCAGGCGCATGCTGGTGACGTGGGCTTTTTGGGCCTTTAAGATGCGCTTGGTTTTTTCGGCGATGGGGATGGTGCGGACGCTGGTGGCGGTCTTCGGAGGGCCGAAGTAGAGTTCTCGTGTGTCGGGGTGACACAGGGCTTGCTGGCGGACGGTGAGGGTGTCGCCGTCAATGTCTTGCCAGCGCAGGCCGAGGAGCTCGCCGCATCGTAGACCGGTGGCAAATAGGAGATAGATGCTCCGGTCGAAGGGGGTGTCTTCGAGGTGGGCGATGTAGTGATCTTGCTCTTCTCTTGTGAAGACGTAGCGTCGCCGCTGTTTTTCTTGTTTTGGGGTGATGACGTGGCGGGCGGGGTTTTCTCGCAAGTCCTGGACGCGCACGGCGTATTCAAGGCAACTTTTTAGGAGCCGGATGGTGCGCTGGATTTGGAGTGGGGTGGCATCCTTCTCCACGAGGAGGCCGACGTGACGCTGAAGGGCGCGGTGGCTGACTTCTTGGAGGGGAACGGTGGCGATGGGGTAGGGCTCGACGTAGCGCCGGTACAGGTTGTGATAGTTGGAGATGGTGGCGGGGCGCAGGATGGGAGCCTTTACATCGTCAATCCACTCGATGAGGTAGGTGCCGAGGGGGGTGTCGCTGGCTTGCCGTTGGAATTCGCCCTGGTCGGCTTGGACCTGGAGGGCGCGGAATTTCTTCATGACTTCGGCGCGGTTGTAGCCGTTGACGGTTTTTCGAATGAGTTTTCCCTCGGGGGTGACGCCGATGGTGACGACGCCTCGGTAGTAGGGTTTTCCGTTGCGGGTGGTTTCTTGGAAACTGCCGTCTCCGTTTTGTCTTTTTTTCATTGTTGACTGTCCTTTCTCTGGAACAGTCAACCCGTGGCAGGGGGTTTAGTCGACGGGGTGGTACACGCCGACGAGTCGCCCGAGGATTTTGATGTCGTCGAGCTGATAGTCTTTGTAGACTCGGGGCCAGCCTTTGGTGGTGGGGTTGGTGGCCTCTAAGAGGATTTGGTCACCGATGCGGGTGAAGCGTTTTAACGTGGCTTCGTCATCGATGAGGATCGCGCCGATTTCTCGATTTTCGAGGGTCTCGGTCTTCTTGATGAAGGCGATGTCTCCCTCGAAGATGTCGCTTCCGGTCATGGAATCGCCACTGACGCGCAGGGCGAAGTCGGCACGCAGGTCGCCGAGGCTGATGCGCTCGTCATAGTTTTCTTCGGCGAGGATGGGGGTGCCGGCGGCAATGCGCCCGAGGACGGGGATGGTGTTTTGGTACTTGATGCGCAAATCTTCTTGTTCATCTCCATACCCGGTGTCGTCCCACCCCATGAGGTAGGAGGGGGTGACGTCGAGGGCGCGGGCGATGGCTTCGATGCGGTCGGAGGGGATGTTTGAAATCACGCCTTTTTCATAGCGTTGTATGGTTGCGCGACTGACACCGGCTTTTTCGCCGACTTGCTCAAGGGTGAGGTCTTGGCGAAGGCGGGCGTCTCGCATTCTACTTCCTAATGACATGTGGAACCTCCTTACCGTTCTATTCTACCTATTTTTTTCATCTTGTGCAACATAAACGGGGCAGAACATGAAAAAAGTATCTTGACAAGTAACAGGTGCGGGGGGGGTATCATAGAGTTACGCAACAAGTTACAGAAGGGCGGTGAAAGTATAAACGCCAATCTGATCCGCGCGAAAATCGTCGAAAAGGGTTTGACGGGCCAAAAGGTCGCAAAGCTGCTTGGAATCTCGTCGAACTCATTTTATAGAAAGCTTAAACGAGAGGTTTTCTTATCCTCGGAGATGGAGCGCATGATTGACATACTCAACATTGAAAACCCCGGGGAATTTTTTTTCGGGAAAAAGTAACTCGTTACGAAACAAAGGAGGGTGATGCGTCAGAAGATTTTTACAAGCCATCGAAGAAGAATCACCCCGTCAACCCGTGGCAGGGGAAGGGGAGCGAAAGGATGAAGGTGCCTATGACCAAACAAAAAAAGGCCCGCTTAAAGATGCGGGTGTGGACGCTGTTTATGGAGTGTATGGAGGAGATGGACGGGAAGGGGCTGAGGGTTCTTTGTGGGATCCTCGAGGGCCTTCTTCTCAGTCTTCGTCTTGAGAAATCAAAGTCTCCTTAAAATGACGGACGGCGCGTTGGCGTACGTCCTTGGGGAGGGTGAGATAGGCGCGCAGGAGCTCGGCTTCTAGCTCGGTTAGGTCTTCCTGCTGGAGGAGGGTTTCCAGGGGGATGCCTTGGCTCTCTTCAAACATGGTGCCTTCTCCGGTGCGGAGCCACTCTTCGTTGACGTGGTATTCCCGGCAGATGGCCTTGAGCATTTGCTCGGTGAGATTGCTCTTCCCGGTTTCAATCTGGGAGATGGTACTACGCTTAACTCCTAGGATTTCTCCAAACTTCTCGCCGGAGAGGCCGAGGGCTTTTCGTACTTCCTTGACACGCTGGTTCATTGTATGACTCCTTTCTACGGCTATTGTACCGCAAAGGATACTACAAGGTCAACGTAAAAAGTTCAAGTGTTAAACATAGGCCTTGCATGTGTTTAACTAATGGCGTATAATGTACAAATACAAAACAACGAGAGGAGGTGAAGGTCATGGAGATATGGATAAAGCGAGTCGAGCAGTTTGCGGAGCTTGTCCACAAGCTGACTCTACTCGCCCTAGAAATAGGCTCACTCATTGCAGTCATCAAGATGATTGCGAACGGGTGAGATGAGGGGGAGGGCTCAACTCCCCCAGGACCTATTCTACCATGTTTCCGGACTAAGTTATGAAGAAGTTTTTAGGATTGCTGTTTGAGGTTGCCCGACTGATCGTCGTGGGTGCGGGTTTATGGCTTCTCGTGAGGGGGTGAATGGATGATGTTGTTGATGATTAGTTCTGAGGAGTTCAAGGAGTCCAAGGAGTTTAAGAAGTTCTCGAGGACGCTGAAGGCGCGAGAGCAGGAACGGCTTCTCGGGTTTTTGCTGGGCCTGTTGGCGGCGCGCCCCTTGTGCGAGGAGGAGGACTGAGAAAAGAAGAACAAAGACCCAGAACACGGGGCAGAAAAGGAGGGCAAGGATGGAAAAGAAAAGGCCCCAAGAGGGGCGGGAAATTATAGCGATGTCGTTGCGCATTCCTTGCGGTTATTGGAACGCCCTCCACGATGTCGCGAAGGGCGAAGGCGACTCTATCAATCGCTGGGTATTTAGGCTCCTCCTTCGTCATTATCAAGAGGAATGGGGCCATGTGTCTTTTCAAAGTCACGAATCGCCCGAATGAGAAGTTGTTCAAGCTCCTTGTTTGCGCTTCGGCCGTTGTACTCAGCCATATAACCGAGTTGCTTCAGTAACTCCTCGCGGGTTCTGAAAGAAAAATTTCGCTGCATTTTGACCTCCTTTTGAAATCATTATATCACTGGTGGATGGTTAAAAATTCCGTGTTGACCCCACAATGCTTTCATTGTATAATGTGGGTTAGAAGTGACGTCAAAACGGAAGGAGGATAGATGCACAGGAAATCCATCACTCTCCGGTTCCCCAAGTGGCTCGACGATGAGATCATGACGATTTGCGACGCTTTGGGGGTGAGTAAGAATGCTTTTATTAGCATGCTTATCGCGGAGGAAGTAGCAAAACGAAGGAAGACAGCTTCACGAGAAAAGAAGAACAAAGACCCAGAACACTAGGCCAAGCGTTGAAAGGAGGACAAGGTGTTTTGTCTTGGAAAGAATGCAATCATAGAGATGGTCAAGGAGTCGCCGGAACTGCTTTACTATCTCAAGGATGAGTACCGGAACAACGAGGATGTGGTCCTTGCGGCGGTGAGGGCGAACGGGGAGGCGCTTCAGTTTGCCCCGGAGAAGTTTCGGGATGATTGGGAAATCGTCAGAACGGCGTTTGACTCGGATTGGCGGGCCTTTCGCTTTGCGAGTGAGAGTATGCGCGGGGACTGGGCTAGCGCGGGATCGATGTTGATTTTCCAAGGGTTGGCTCTTCAATATACGTCTTGGGACTTGCGCAATGACGCCGGAGTTGTCATCATCGCGGTGAAGCAAGAGGGGACGGCCCTTCAGTACGCGTCCATGGGTTTACGCAATGATTCGGAGATTGTCCTCGCGGCGGTTACGCAAAACGGCCGCGCTCTTCGCTACGCCGGGGACACGTCGCGGGACAATCGCGAGATCGTCCTTGCGGCGGTCCAGCAAAACGGGGACGCCCTCCTCTATGCCTCGGACGCTCTCCGAGATGACAGGGACATTGTCCTCGAGGCGGTGAAGAATTCCCCGATGGCTCTCCAATACGCCAGTGACCGCCTGCGGGATGATCCGGAAGTGGTGGAAGAGGCGGTGAGACGCTGCGGGGAGGCTCTTCAGTTTGCGGGGGAGAATGCCCGCAAGATTCCGCACTTGGCGCTTCTTGCCTTCTCTGACGAGGAGGAGGCTTTTCCGTTTATTCCCGAGTCTCTCTTCAAGGATGAGGAAGTGAAGAAGGATATTCTGAGGATTTTCCAAGGCCATTGGGATGAGGAAGACGGGTACGACGATGACGAAGAGGAGGAGGATGAAGACGATGAAGAGTATGAAGAATATGTTTAAAGGTGAGCCCCGGTCGAAGGACCGGAAGTTTTGGCAAGAGGTTCTGGTGGCGTTTCTGGTGTGGCTCCGGTTTTTCCTGATAGGGTCGGCGGTGCTTCTCCTTATAGAGAAGCTACGGGGCTAGCCATGAATAAAAAAAGGCCCCGAGAGGGGCGGGAAAAACAAGTGAGCGTCCGACTCCCCGATGCCCTCTATGAAAGGCTCAAGGGCGTCGGTGAGGCGTCGGGGATGTCGGTGAATGGGGTGGTGGTTTCCTCCCTGTGGGGGCTTATTGATCGCTCTCGTCAGGGTAGGGAATGGGCCCGTGATGCTTCTCGTAGTCGCTGACGGCGTCTTTCATCAGGCGCAAAAGCTGGGCGTTAATACTTCGGTCTTCGCTTCTGGCAATATACTCGAACTTCCCGAGAAGGTCTTCGGGG
This sequence comes from Bacillota bacterium, assembly GCA_023442775.1. Taxonomy (GTDB): domain Bacteria; phylum Bacillota; class Clostridia; order Tissierellales; family Peptoniphilaceae; genus JAEZXH01. The sequence continues at coordinate 128,166 of JAEZXH010000019.1, read as the reverse complement.
GCTCGCAGCGAGAATCTTTTTTCCATGACACACCTCCTAGCACCATTGTAGCGCGTGGATGATGTCAAAATAGTGTTTGACATTAAAACGGCATTATAGTATGCTCAGAACATAGCATTATAATGGCATCACGAAAGGAGGGTGCGATGAAGCGTATTACCATACGCCTTCCGGAAGCTCTTTGGAAGGCGTTGAAAGACGAAGCTCATTACCAAGGCTTGACGATGAACGGCCTGATTGTCGCCTGGCTTTGGAAGTTGAAGGCTCAACCATTGGAAAGATAAGAACGGTCAACCCTTGGCAGGAGTGAGGAGGAAGAAGGATGAACAAAAAAAGGCCCCAAGAGGGGCGGGAAAAGGTGACGCTGAGGATCGAGGACGACTTGTCCGAGGCTCTCGAAGAGGCGGCGCAATGGATGGGGATTTCCATCAATGCGCTTTGCGCTCTTATCTTCTGGGATGCTGTAGGGATGGAATTACCCTTCTAGGGAGATGGGGCCATGCTCCTTCTCATAGGCTTCAACATGAGCACGGACGACGCGTTCCATTTCTCGGTTGGCGCTTCGGTCGTTCTTCTCGGCGACGTGGGAGAATTTGGCAAGTAGATCGGCGTCAATGCGCAGGGTAAATTTTGCTTGTTTTTCCATGGCTTCCTCCTTGGTGGCGTTTTGCTGGCATATTCATTTTAGCATATTCCGTGCTTGTCGTTGAAAAAAAGACTTGACGGCATAACAACGGCTGATATATACTTAGGGCAAATGACGGCATAACAACGGCTAGAAAAGGAGGGACCATGGAAAAACTGACGATAAGACTCGTCCCCGCATTGGGGGAGAAGATTCGAAACGCCTCCCGAGAGAAGGGGCTGACCTTGAACGCTTGGATGGTGCAAGCGTGTTGGGATGCTCTTGAACGATGGGAACGCGTGAAGGAACAACAGGAAAGAAAAAACTAGAGTCAACCCTTGGCAGGGGTTTTATGGAAGAGTGGTGACCACCTCTTGTGGTATAACTAAGAAAGGAGTACAAGATGTTGTATGAACTCGTAAGACCCAAGACGCGCCGGCAAGCGCGATTCCGTCGGGATATGGTGCTTTTCATTGCGGGGGCGGCGCTGATTTCGGTGCTGAACTTCATCTGGCGAGAAGATCAGATCGAGGTCTACCGCGAAGAGATTTTCCACCTGGAACAAACATTAAACCGGGCTCGTGAGGAGATGCGTCGCATCAATGATTCGTTAACGGCGCGGCAAGACTTTTTGTATTAAGGGGGTGGCGACGGTGAAAGGAAGCGAACAATTGAAGGTTCTCCCGAGGGCTGTTGCGGGGACCTTGGACGGGATGTCGGCGCCGGCGACGGTGACGATGACTATGGATTTTCACCTCTTCGAGAGGATGATTGCGGCGCTGGAGTCGGTGGAGAAGCTGACGAAGGGGAGTCGCGGTCCTTCGGTGCCTCCTACGATGACACCGGAAGAGGTGGCGGAGATTTTACGAGTGGCCCCGGCGTTTGTCCGCGATCTTCACAAGAAGGGGGAAATCAAGGGGATTCGCTTAAATAATAAGCGCTTGGTTTTCCGTGAGGAGGATGTCCGGGAGTACTTGGAATACAAGTCGCTAGAAGGGGAGTTCTACCGATGAGAGGGGGCGAGAAGATGGAGAGGGATTTGATGGCGCATCTTGTGCGGATTTGCTTGGACGAGCGGGCCCGGGGGATGAGTGGGCCGATGTACGACGGGGTGGAGCCCTTGGCGAAGGGGCGCGGGATGATTCCGACCTCCTTGGTGGGGCTGGCGCTCTTCTTCTCCGAGGCTTGCTACAGTGGCCTGGGGGCCTTCTACGGGTCGGACCCGGCGAGACTCTTCCAGGTGTTTGACGAGGTGTATGAGGCTTCCCCGGAAATTGAGGGGCCTCGGTCGCCTCTTGCGATTGATCTGGGGATGAGTATGCGGGCGACGGTGGCGGCGCAAAGGCTCGTCCATGGGATTGCCACTGGGGAGGTGCTCCATGAAGCTGTATGAACTGCCGGGGATTCTCTCCCAGATTGAGGCCTTGGAGGGGCAAGTAAGCCCTGAGGAGTACAAGACGGTTCTTCGCAACTTTGAGGGGACGCTGGAGGAAAAGATGGAGGGCATCGGGAAGGCCTTGCGGGGCATGGAACTCGAGGAGAAGGCCCTCCGGGAAGAGGCGGCGCGGCTCGAGGAGCGGGCCCGGGCGGTGAAGGCGCAAGCGGCGTCTCTTCGCCTCTATACGACGGATTGTCTCCGAGAGATGGGCCGGGATAAGGTACGGACGACGCTCTTCTCCTTTTCTCGCCGTCCTGGGCGGGAGAAGGTGGTGGTCTATCGGACGGAGGCGGTGCCGGAAGAGTTTCTGGCGGTGGATGTGAAGGTGAAGAAGCGCGAACTTGCGGAGGCCATCCGCCGGGGCGAGGTCTCCGAGGATGTGGCGACGTTGGTGCCTGGGAAAGAAAGTTTGGTGATCCGATGAAGGGCCTTGATGTGTTGAAAGTTCTCCAAGAGAAGGTAAAGGCACCGAAGAACGCGTACAACAGCTTCGGGAAGTACCAGTACCGCACGGCGGAGGGGATTTTAGAAGTGGCGCGTCCCTTGGCCAACGAGATGGGGGCGGCGCTTCTGCTCTCCGACGAGTTGGTCCAGAAGGGGGAGAGGTTCTATGTCATGGCGCGGGCGTCTCTTCTCTCGGGGGAGGGGCCGGCGATTGAGGCGACGGCCTACGCCCGAGAAGCGGAGGAGAAGAAGGGGATGGACGTGTCCCAAGTGACGGGAAGCGCATCGAGTTACGCCCGCAAATACGCCTTGGCGGGGCTCTTGGCCCTCTCCGGGGAGAAGGATGCGGACGAGGGCTCGGAGAACGTGACGGAGCTTCTCCTAGAGCTTGCCCGGGTGACGAAGGAGAAGGGGATTTCTCCCGATGCGGTGAAGGCTAGGATGCGCAATCTCTTCGGGAAGCACCAGGCGAAGGACTTGGCCATTGACGAGGTGAAGATCTTACTTCACGAGATGAAGGGGGTGTAGGATGGATACGACTTATCGCTGGTTAAAGATTGGGATGGATTTTCTCACGAGCCCCGAGATTCGTGCCATGCGCGCCCAAAAGAATGGGAACTCCATGTTTGCGGCTTATCTTCAACTTCTTGTTTTTAGCTTGGAGTATGACGGGGATCTTCGGGTCGTAGAAAAGTACGGGGATTTCGAGAGGGAACTTTCTATCTGTTCTGGAATTCAACAGAGAACGCTAAAGCGTCTCTTGGATTATCTCTCGGCAAGAGGGCTGTTGGTGTCGGGAAAATTGGTTCAACTTCCAGAGTTGGCAATGGATAAGGAGGACGAGGATGAGTGACAAGAGATATCACTGGTTAAAGATCACCCAAGACTTTTTCACCATGCCAGAGATTCAAAGACTACTCGCGCAAAGGAATGGGGCAAAGTTGGTTATCGCATACCAGAAGCTTCTTTTACTCTCTCTTGAGTATGACGGAGACCTTTCCTATTACAACGAACTGGGAACTTTTGTCGACGAATTGGCCATCGTTACGGGCGAAAAGAAAACCATTCTGTCGCAACTTCTCGACGTTTTGAGCGCGATGGGACTCTATTCCAATTGCGTTTTGCTTCAATTTCACGAACTAACCGGAGCAGAAACGGATGCGGCAAGAAGGCAACGAAAATCCCGTCAAATTAAGAAGTTGCAACGGGTTCAGCCTTCGGAGGAGGCCGGGAAAACTGAGGAAAACTGTGACAATGTCACAAACGAGTCACAGAAATGTCACAGTATAAAAGAGTATAGAGTAAAGAGTAAAGAGTCTAGAGAGAAGAGTAAAGAGAACACCCCCCTACCCCCCTCGAAGGGGGCGGAGTCGTCGGCGCGCACCAAAGAGAGTGTCTCGGAGAAAAAGGGACCGAAACCAAAACCGAAGACCGCCCGGGATGTCTATCTGGAATTTGCCGGGGAGAACGAGGAGCTTCGCCGGGCCTTTATGGACTTCATGGAGATGCGGGAGAAGATCAAGAAGCCCCTCACGGAACGGGCGGCCCAACTGGGGCTTTCAAAGCTCCAAGAACTGGGGCCTCCGGGGGATTGGGTGGCCATTGTGAACCAGTCGGTGGAGCGGTGTTGGCAGACCTTCTATGGCCTCAGAAGCGACGGTCCGCCCTGGGAGAAGGAGAAGCCCGCGACAAAGGTCTTGCCGGAATACGAGGCTCTCTACCAGGAGCACGACAAGTGGAACATCTTCGAGGAGGTGAGCCATGATTCCGCGCACTGAGACGGGGCCGGTCTACGAGAAAATCCCCCAAGAGGACGGGAGCACTCTCCACGTCTTCGAGTTCATGGGGACGGTCTTCAAGATTCCCGGGATGAGTCCCGAACGGGCGAAGGAACTGGAACGGCTCAAAGAACAGGACCGGGCCAAGGAGGAGCGGGACCGGATGCGCCGTCTCCGAGACGCAAGCCTCATGGACGCCCATTTTCGCCATTGCACCTTCGAGAACACGACGAGGACCCCGGAGAACGACAACGTCCTACGCCTCGCCCGTCGTTACGTGGCGCGGTGGGAAGAGGTGAAGCGAGAGAATGCGGGGCTCATCTTCTACGGGGCCCCGGGAGTGGGGAAGAGCCATATCAGCTTTTGCATTGGCAACGCCCTCTTGGACAAGGGGATCTCCGTGGTGGCCATCTCGAGCAATTCTCTTCTCCGGACGATGAAGGGCTTCTCCGAGTTTGGCCACTGGGAGGACGCGACCCGGTTCTTCAACCAGCTCAAGTCCGCGTCCCTTCTCATCCTCGACGATTTAGGGGCGGAACACGGGGGCAACTACACCATGAGCCAACTCTACGAGGTCATTGACTACCGGTACCGGCAAAAGGCGCCGATGATCATCACCACGAACCTCTCGGCGAATGAGTTGCGGGAGCACTTGACCTATGGGGGCGTCCCCCGGACCTACGACCGCATCGCCGAGATGTGTACGCCGGTGCCCATCGAGGGACCGCCGCGGCGGATTGCGGAGTCGGAGCGAAAACGGGCCTTTATCCGGGGCCTTCTGGAGGAGGCGTGAAACTCGCGGCGAAGGTGGGGCCCGTCGCCGACTCTGGGGACGGCTGGGTGCGCCTCTCGCTCGATGTGAGCCCTCTTCTCGACGGCAGGGAGGTCCTTGGCCTCTCGGAAGGGGACTGGGTGGACGTGCGGTTAAAGCCTCGAAAACAGGCGAAGAGCCTCAAGCAAAACGCCCTCCTCTGGGCGACGCTTCACGAGATGGACAAGCTCCTTCACGGCGTTCCCACGGAACAGGGGCGGGTGGCTCTCTACCACTGGGCCTTGGAGAAGGCGGGGGCGGAATACGACGACGTGGCGGTGTCCCGTCGGGCCCTCGACGTCTTTGCGGCGCACTTGGCGGACTACCGCATGATGCGCATCCTCCACGAGGAGGGGGACATGGTGCTTTGCCGGTGCTATCCCGGGGTCAGCCAGTTCGACAAAGAGGCGATGACCAGGCTCCTTGACGTGGTACTTCAAGAGGCAGAAGGCCTTGGAATTCCGAGAAAGGTGGGAGAATGGACGAAAGAGACGTGCGGGTTGTGATCCTCGACGGGGAGCTTCCGGCGATGAACGAACTCATCAACAAGAACCGCCTCAGCCCCTATGCCGGGGCGACCCTCAAAAAACGGGCGACGGAAGAGGTGAAGCGGGCGGCCCTTCTCCAAGGGGTGGGCCCGGTGAAGAAAAAGGTCGGCGTCCACTGCCGGTGGTTTTGCAAGAACATGCGCAAGGACCCGGACAACACGGCGAGCGCAGTGAAGTTCATCCTCGACGGCCTCGTCGCCGCCGGGGTCTTGGAAAACGACGGGTGGAAGCAAATCGGGGACATCTCCCACGCCTTTTTCGTGGACAAGGAGGCCCCCCGGGTGGAGGTGGGACTCTATCCCTTCAAGGAGCCCGAGGGCTTCTTCGTGAAGAAAATCCGCGACCTCTTCCGGAAGTTTGTGGGGGAGTAGGAGGCAGGATGGACCAAGAAAAGTGCCCCGTATGCGGGGGAAGACTCAATGACGTGAACTTCGGGGAATGGTTTTGCATGGACTGTTTTCGGTCCTTCCGGTGGGGACGGGATGGCCCGAAACAGGTGTACCTGCGAAAAGACGGGAGCCTCTACGAGATTGACCTGGACCACCCGGCGACGGGGAAGGCCCACCTCGCCGACGAGGTAAAGCCCAAGAAAAAGCGGGGCCGGCCGAAGAAGGCAAACCCTGCGTGGGTCACCGAGAAAGAGGCGATACGGTGGTTTCACTTGACGCAGGAGGACCTTGCCGAAGGGTTGCGCCTCGGCTTCATCCACACCAGGGCCTTCGACGACGAGACCCGCTACCAGAAGGAGTCCCTCTCCCAGTTTGTCTCCCTCCGGGAGCTGGACCGGCTTCGGCCGAGTATCATGCGGATCATGGAAGCCTGCACCCATCTCGGGATGTATTACCGGACATTGTCCGACTTCGTCACAAGCCGGGGCCTCTTCTACAAGCGCGTCGGCGGGGCCTGCTTCGTGGACGTGGAGGAGATTCAAAGGGCAAAGGAGGAGGAGCACCAGGAGAAGGAGCGGGTGAAAGACCTTCTCACCCTCAACAAGGCCTCGGCGAAGTTTCACCACTCACCGAAGGTTCTCAAGGAAATCCTTGAGGCACAACAGATTGACACCATCAAGACCAAGTGGGCGGAGTACATCCCCGAAGAGGGGCGCGCCTTCTTGGAGTCCATTCACTGACTGGAGGAGAATATGAATATTCAAGCTGAAATGAAGAAGTACGAAGATATGGGCGTGTTTAATGGACTGCAGTTGGACGAAATCCGATGGGGGCTTATGGAGGGGTTTGATGTGAATGTCTATGCCAAGCCTGAGTTTGATTGTAGACAGATGGAGCAGATTCTGTGTGGGCTGGAAAAGGGGCTTGATGTGAGCATCTATGCGAAAGAAGAGTTTGATTGGGAGCAGATGCAGGCATTGCGATTGCTCATCGAGAATGGAATTACAAAATCTATGCTTGCACCTGTGCTGAAGTTATTGCCCTGATAAGGAAAACAGGAATAGGAGGAGACTATGAATCACGTTTCGCTTTTAGGACACATCACCAAGGATCCGGAGGTCCGCACCACCCAAGGGGGAATGGCCTGGGCGCGCTTCGTCGTCGCCGTCAATCGGCGCATGAGCGTGGAGAAGAGAAAACAGGCCCAAGCCAACGGCCAACCCACCGCGGACTTTATCTCCTGCGTCGCCTGGGATAAGACCGCCGAGCTCGTGGAACGGTCTTTCAAGAAGGGGGACGCCATCCTCCTTGAAGGGCGCATCACCACGGGCAACTATGAGCGGGACGGCCAGCGGGTCTTCACCACCGACGTCACCGTGGAGCGGCTCCACTTCTTGCCGAAGAGCCGGGAGAGCGCCGCACCCATCGCCACCGCCGCACGCCGGGACGAGCCCTTCTACCCCGTGGATCACGATGAGATTCCCTTCATGTGAGCCCGCGGTGGGGGAGAGTATCGCCTCCCGGGTGAAAGAAGAGGCCCGGGTGTGGACGGCACTGTCTCACCTCATGGACGACGTAGGGGCCCCTGATGTGGGCCTTCGCCGAGGTCTTCGAAAGGAGGGGCTGCACCACGGGGTGGCGCGCCTCAGTGCCGGGCTTCACGCCATCAAGCGGGCGGCCCTCTCCCTAGAGATGCACCCGGGTGATGGGGAGAGCCTTGACGAGCTGGCGAGCGCGTTGACGGAATTGGGCGTCCATGCCCTCACCATGGCGGTCTATGTGGAAGGAGGACGGGATGGAACCGAAGAAGGAGACGGAAACCAAGCTCAAACGCTACCTACGACAAAAAAAGAGCATCGAGAACCTTCGCCGGGAAATTCTCATGCTCCGTGAGTCCATGCACCACCCTCCAAGCCCCGAGGAGGCCCGCGCCTTGGGCGATCTCATTCGACGCCACGAGAGGGCAACCCGGGAGGTCCAAGCGGTGGAGGAGGCCCTCAGCTACTTACGGGAGGAGGATATCCACTTCTTGAAGACCTATTATTTTGTCCCGCGCCGTCTCCCCATGTGGAAGTTGGAGAGGGAGCTCGGCATGAGTGAGCGGACCATCTATCGCCTGCGCAATCAAGTCCTCACCACCCTTTGCACCCTCTTTTACGGGGAGGAGGAATAAAAAAAATCCTCCCTTCCCAAGAGGATTTTTCACACAAAACCTTGGCGAAACACGGTTTTGATGATAAAATAAAACCATCTTAAAGAAAGGAGGAACGCATATGGGTACAACAGTCATCGCTTTAGCGGCTCTCGTTGTGACTTGGCTAGATTACAAGGACGCCAAGGAACTGAGAAGACTCCAAAAGTTAAAGCTAAAGCGAGAACTGCGAAAATCGAGGGGGGAATAACCCCTCCTCGATCATTCTACCATATGCGAAAAAAGAATGCTTCATAAATTGTTGCAGGTTGGCGTTTATGTGATGTTTGGCCTCGTTCTTGTGGCTTGGTGGGGGTACCGGAAGGAAACCCGTGAAGTCATCGCTTTGATGAAGAAGCTCGAGGAAGAAGAAGCACGGGGCTAAGTCCTTCACAATTTGGCGCAAACTTGGCAAAAAGTTGGCAGTGTTTCTTTTTACACCCGTGATAGGCTAGAAGTGGGGGGAAGAGCAATCTCCCCACCATGTCACCCTCTTGTTCGAAAGCACCTTCCCCGGGTGCTTTTCTCGTAGGAAGGAGCACGATGAAAGCCTATCGCCACATTCAAAAGAAAGCCCCCCTGCCCTTTGTTGGGCAGAAGCGGTTTGCCCTTCGGGGCCTCTATGATTATTTTGCCGAGCACGGCCTTCCGGCGCATGTCACGAGGATCGTCGACGCCTATGGAGGCTCGGGACTTCTTGCGAACCTCTTCAAGGAGATGTTCCCCGACCGGGAAGTCATCTGGAACGACTACGACAACTACGCCGAACGGCTCAACCATATCGAGGATTACGAGGCCCTTCGCCACGCCCTCCAAGAGGCCATGCGCCGACCCGACGGGAGCCTCAAGGAGAAGGAGACGAGGTACACCGAAGAGGAGAAGGGTACCATCGCCACCATCCTCAAAGACTATACCCACCTCCACGCCCCGACAGTAAGCGGGTGGATAAATTTTCAATACAACGGACATGCAAAAGAGGCCTGCTACCACAACGTGCCAACGTCCACAATTCCCACCGGGGGGGGTATCTTAATGGGGTGACCCGGGTGCGGTGTGATGCCCTGGAACTCATTACCCCACGAGAGGACACCCTCTACATCGTGGACCCGCCCTATCTCTCAGGGGATGACGTAAGTTACAAAGGGGGAATCACCCTGGCAGGGACATTGCACCTACTTCGTGTACTTCGTCAATGTCCTCACGTGCTCCTCTTCTGCTACGAGCATGGCCTCGAGCGCATCCTTTTCGAAGCGGAGGAAGGGTCGACGGTGGACGAGGTGCTCATCCGCTGGAAGGAGGGACGGCCCACGGGAGGCGGGTGCACCATGATGCCCTTCCACTCCGCTACACGACGAGGTGCCAAGGGTCACTCCTTCAGCAAGAAGAGGGAACAAGAGGTGGCCCTCTTCAAAGGGGTGTAATCGGGAAATAAAAAATGGCTCGCCGAGGGGGCGGGCTTTTTTAGTGGGAACGTCTAAACTAAGTGTTTATGCGGGATAGAGGCGAAAATATTTTGTAGAAAAAAGAGAAAACCCCTTGCGGGAGAATACTACTCGTAGTATAATAAGAGAGTAAGAAAACCCCACGACCTAGAAAGGAGAAACGTCATGAACGATCTGAAGCCGGTTCTGGAACTGCTTGCCGCGATTCTGAACCTCGTTGCTGTGATTCTCGCAATCATGCATGAGAAGAAGGGGGAGTAATCCCCTTCCCCCTCGTGGGGGATAGCTTCAGTATATCATCCATGACGAAAAAAGACAATGGGCGTATTTTATGAACTGTTGAGTCTTACTGCTATGATTCTCGTGACCCGTCACGTGTGGCGTTTTGTGAAGGGGCGCAAGAGATGAGATCGGCGCAAACAGAAGCCAACAAGAGATGGCAAGAGAAGAACAAGGAGCGCACCCGCTACCTGTCCCATCGCTCACGGGCGAGGAGCTTTATTATGAAGCACGCCACCCGGGAGGACTTGGAGGAGTTCCGGGGACTGATGCAGGAGCGGGAAAAGGCCCTCGAGGAGATGGAGAAAAAGGGACAAGAGTAAGAGAAGGACTCGCCAAGATGGCGGGTCTTTTTCTGTTGGGAAAAGTTCTGAAGCCCTGTATTCATACGGGGTGTAGAGAAAATATTTTTGTAGAAAAGATGGGAAAAGTCTTGCAAAAATATAACGAAGGCGTTATAATAAAAACATGGTCAAGGAAAACCCTGACCATGGAAGGAGGTGAAAAACATGAACACGATTCTTGAGATGGTTGGCGCTATCTGGAGCGTGTTCACGGTGGTTGCAGTGATTGAAACTTGCATTCAATTCATTGAGCGCATCGTGAAGCGTTTCAAGCACTAAAGGGCGGGGGCACCTCCGCCCCCCTCTCCTATCTCAAGTATAACGGTTCATGAAGCGTATGTCCATCACATTCGAAGGCTATCAAGCCGTACTCGTTGCGATTCTCCTCGTGGTGAGTGTACTCAATGGGGTCTGGTCGTTTATCGAGCGGGTCAAGCGTTGGAGGGAAAAATAATGGCTGAAGAGAAGACGAGCGAGGCCCAACGACGGGCCTCCCGCAATTGGGAAAAGAAGAACCCGGAGCAAGCGCGCCACGGCCGGTATCTGAGAACGGCCCGCCTCTTTATCCGTGCCCATGCAACCCATGAGGAGCTGGAGGAGTTGCGCCAACTGATGGCGGAGCGTGAGAAGCTTTTAGAGGAAGAGGCTCGCCCCTAGAGGGCGGGTCTTTTTTTTGTTGGCAGAAACTTGGCAGGATTGGCAGAAACTTGGCACCTTTTAGGGCATGGTGTTGGGCTATGCTGGAGAAAAGGGGCACGGGTCCTTCTGGGGACATGAGCGTCCGCGGGTCCGGTGAGGCCCGGGCGGGGTCTAGGCATAGGGGAAAATCGGTGAATTTCCTAGCATTTAAAGGAAAAGGGAAAACTCACCGAGAAATATGGCCTCGAGATGCGAAAAGACGACCTCGGAGGAGAGAAAAGACTCCTCGAGAAGGCAAGCCACGAGGTCAAAGGCCCTAGGAGATTGCAAAACACGAGGGCAAAGGCCCCACGAGAATGCAAAAGAGGGGGAGAAGACCCCTCGAGAAGGTAAAAGACGAGGTCGAAGGGGCGAAGAGCCTCGAAAATTGGAGGAACACGTCGCAAAAAGGTCGATGACTTCCCCAAATGGGGACGAAGAGGCGACCCGGGGGTGTTTCGCCTCTTGGGGAACGCTCCTTCCACACCTCGAGAAGAGAGGAACCCTCTCGATGGCGGGGGATCGTGCCGAGAACTCCCTAAAACGGGCCAAGAGTTCCCCAAATGGGGACGAAGAGGCAGGAATGTGTCCCCCATGGCCTTGCGGGGATGGCGTGCCTTCCTTGACGAGGGGCAACGGTGTGAAGGGTCCCCCAAATGGGGACGAAGAGGCGAAGGACACGAAGGGGACAGATGCAAAAAATGGGCCGTAAATTACCACGAGAGGCGAATTTTTCCTCGAGGGGATATAAGGATATGCCCAAAGGAAAAGAAGGGCTCTCAGGGCGAAATAGGAGGCCTCTGGGGCAGGTGCTCCGGGATTGACGGATGAGGAGAGGACAAAGGAGGTGAGGCGATGGGCAAGCGCGTGGGAACTGTGGACGGAGTGGTGGTGCCGGCGCGGGTCATTGGGGATCTCATTGGCCTTTCGGACCGCCAGGTGCGAAACCTCGCTCAGGCGGGGGTGATCCCGAAGACCGAGGCGGGCTCCTACGAACTCGCCCCGACGATCAAGGCCTATGTGTTGCACCTCAAGACGAAGAAGGAGGCCCAAAGCGACGGGCCGGTGGTCTTTGAAGAGGAGAAGGCCCTCCACGAGCGGGCGAAGCGGATGCGTGCAGAACTCGTCCTCGGGGAGATGATGGGGACTTTTCACCGCGCCGAAGAGGTCAAGCGGGTGATGGAACAGATGCTTGCCACGGTGCGGGCGCGCCTTCTCTCCATTCCCACGAAGGTGGCCCCGAAGGCCATTGCCTACACCGACGAGGCGTCAATTCAGGGGATTGTCGAAGAGGAGATTTTCGGAGCTCTCTCGGAGCTCTCGGAATACGCGCCGGAGATGTTTCAATCGGAGACCATGGTGGACGAGGCGATTCTCGAGACCGTGGAGGAGATGCGCAAGACCTCGAAGAAGAAAGGGGGTGGCCGTGGGAAAGACTGAGGAACTCTTTTCGGAGATTATGGGGGTGCTCCGGCCGCCGAAACGCCTCTCCATGAGCGATTGGGCGGACAACTACCGGATGCTCTCCCGGGAGACAAGTGCGGAGCCGGGCAGGTGGCGCACGAGCCGGGCCCCCTACCAGAAGGGGATTATGGACGCCATCTCGGACAGAAGCGTGGAGACGGTGGTGTTGATGACGAGCGCCCAGGTGGGAAAAGCCCTCGACGTGGCGACGCCGATTCTCACCACCGAGGGCTGGCGCACCATGGGAGACATTGCCGTCGGCGACGTGGTCTATTCTCTTGGACGAAGGGAGACGGAGGTGGTCTTCGTCTCCTCCATCATGGAGGGGCGGCGGTGTTTTTGCCTCGAGTTCTCCGACGGGGGCGAGGTGGTCTGCGACGGTGAGCACCTCTGGCGAGTGGTAACGGAAGAGGGGGAGACCGACGAGGTCAGTGCCCTGGAGATTCTCGCCTACGAGGGACGGCTCTTTCTCGTGGCAGATGATGGCGAGACGGCGGAAGAGCGGTTTATTTCGGCGATTTACGAGGTGCCTTCCCGGCCGGTGCGATGCATCCAAGTCGACGACAAGAGCCACCTCTACCTCTGCGGGGAGAATTGCTACCCCACCCACAACACGGAAGTCCTCTTAAACACTGTAGGCTATTTTATGAGCCAAGACCCGTCGAGCATGCTGGTGTTCCAACCGACCCAGGACATGGCGGAGACCTTCTCGAAGGACCGGGTGCAAACCATGCTTAGGGACACCCCAATTCTCTCGGAGCTGGTCATCACCAAGGGCAGGGACACGAGAAACAGCATCGGGCGCAAGGAGTTTCCCGGGGGGACCCTTCAGATTTCCGGGGCGAACTCTCCCGCGGCACTTGCTTCCCGTTCGGCGCGGATCATCTTGGCCGACGAGGTGGACCGCTTCCCGATGAGTGCGGGCAACGAAGGGGACCCGATTCACTTGGCCATTAAGCGGGCGAACACCTTCTGGAACCGGAAGATTGTCCTCGTCTCCACCCCGACGGTGAAGGGGGCGAGCCGCATCGAGCAGGAGTTTTTGACGAGTTCTCGGGAGGAGTGGACCGTGGCGTGTCCCAACTGTGGCCACTACCAGCCCTACACCTGGGCGGCGATTCACTTCAATCCCGACGACGCCACGAGGCCGGTGACCATGGAGTGCGCCCACTGTGGGGAAGAGTTCGAGGAGTTTTCGTGGAAGCGTCAGCCCGGACGGTGGGAGGCAAGTGCCCAAAACCCAAAGAAGCGGGGGTTTCACTTAAACGAGTTGGCGAGCCCCTGGAAGAGGTGGCGGGAGGTGGTGGACGACTTCTTGGAGATGCGCCACCGCCCCGAGGACTTGCAAGTCTTCGTCAACACGAGCCTCGGGGAGAGCTGGGAGATTCCCACGGAGGTCTCCTATGACTACGTGTTAAAGCGCAGGGAGCGCTACGACGCGGAGGTCCCCGACGGGGCGGTGCTCTTGACCGCCGGGGTGGACACCCAAGACGACCGCCTCGAGGTGGAAGTGGTGGGCTGGGGCCTTGGTCGGGAGAGTTGGGGCATCGCCTACCGGGTCTTCCACGGCGACCCGCGGGAGAAGGGGGTCTGGGAGAAGCTCGACGCCTTTCTCCTCCGGGGCTTTTCGCGCCAAGATGGGACGACGCTTCACATCAGTGCCGCCTGCGTCGACTCCGGGGGCCATTGTACCACTGAGGTCTACCGGTTTACGAAGGCGAGAGAGCACCGCCTCGTCTTCTCCATCAAGGGGAAGGGGGGCACTGGGGTGCCGGTGGTGAGTCGGCCAAGTGTCGTCGGGCCCATGCGGGCAAAACTCTACCACCTCGGGGTGGACGCCTTGAAGAGCGCCCTGATGGGGCGACTGAAACAGGAGTTCGTCGGCCCCGGGTATTGCCATTTCCCCATCAACCCCGAGTCGGGATACACCCAGCTCTTTTTCGAGGGACTGACCTCGGAGACGCGGCGGGTGGTGAAGAAGAAGGGGCGAGCGGTTGTGACGTGGGAGGTGCGCCCAGGGGTGAGAAACGAGCCCTTGGACTGCAGAAACTACGCCACGGCAGCGATGGAGATTCTAAACCCAGATTTTGAGACCCTCGCCAAGATGATTGGCGGCGACGTGGAGCGCGTGAGTCGGCGCAAGAGGCGACGAGGGCTCATCTCGAAGGGGGTGTAATGTGATCTATACCGAAGAATTTGTGCGGGAGAGGATTGGGGAGCTTCTAGAGGCTCAGCGGGCAATTCTCATCAGCGGAAAGAGTTACAAAATCGGCTCCCGGGAACTGCGCCGAGCAGATCTTGATGAGATTTCGAAGCTCTTGCGTTACTGGGAGAATCGCCTCGCGGTGATTCTCTCCGGTGGGCGACGGGTGAAGAAGACGATGCGCATCACGCCGCGGGACCTCTAGGAGGTGAGCATGAAACGACGGGATTTTTTCTCGCGCCTGGGGCGGGTCTTCGCCTCGGGCTATGGCAACCACGGGGCCAACCGGACGAAAAAGGGCCTCGTGGGGTGGATTTCTGAAGGGGGAAGCCCCAAGGAGGACATCGAGGACAACCTCCCCCTTCTTCGTGAGAGAAGTCGCGACCTCTACATGGGAGGCGCGGCGATGGCCACCGGGGCGCTCAAAACCATGCGCACCAACGTGGTGGGGGCGGGGCTCAAGGTGAAGCCTCGCCTCGACGAAAAGGCCCTCGGGATGAGCTCGGAAAAGGCAAGGGCCTTGGAGCGGGAGATGGAAGAGGAGTTTTTGCTCTGGAGCACGTCGAAGGACTGCGATGCCCTTCGGATGAACACCTTTTACGAACTCCAACAGCTGGTGTTTTTGTCCCAGCTCATGAGCGGGGAGGTCTTTGTTCTCTTGCCGATGATCGACCGGGGCGGGCCCTACCAGCTTTGCCTCCAAGTCCTCGAGGCGGACTACGTCGGCGGGGAGCTCCTCGACGAGGACGGGGGCATCCTCCGGGGGCGCTTCGGCGAACCCGTGGCCTACTACGTCTACGAGTCCCACCCGAAGGGGAAGATGGTGGCCCCGAAGCGGCGCAAAATCCCCGCCTATGACAAGACGGGGTGCCCGAATATCCTCCACGTCATGGAGGCGGAACGGCCGGGACAACTCCGAGGCGTTCCCCTTCTCGCCTCGGTGATTGAGCCTCTGAAGCAACTGGGTCGCTACACGGAAGCGGAACTCATGGCGGCGGTGGTCAATGCCATGTTCACCGTCTTCATCGAACGAAGTCCCGAGGCGAACCTCGACCCGATGGAGCCACTCTTCGGGGAGAGCATCCCCGAAGAGGCACGACTCGACGCGGACGAAAACGCCATTGAACTGGGCTATGGCTCCATTGTGGGGCTGGAGCCCGGGGAGACGATTCGGGAGGCGACGACGAACCGGCCAAATGCCAACTTTGACGGCTTCGTCCTCGCCATGAGTCGGCAAATCGGCGCGGCCCTTGAGATTCCCCAGGAGCTTCTCTTAAAGCAGTTTACGAGCTCCTATTCCGCCTCACGGGCGGCACTTCTCGAGGCCTGGAAGATGTTTCGGATGAAGCGCGAGGCACTGGTGAGCGACTTCTGCGCCCCGGTCTACGAAGCGTGGATGCGCGAGGCGGTGGGACGGGGTCGGATTGACGCTCCCGGGTTTTTCACCGACCCGAGGCAGCGCAAGAATTACCTGCGCTGTGAGTGGGCGGGGCCGACGCCGGGACAGATTGACCCATTAAAAGAGGTCAACGCCGCGGCAAGGCGCGTGGAGGAAGGATTCTCCACCCGCTCTCGGGAGACCATTGAACTCACGGGAGGCGACTACGAGGCCAACGCCCGGGCCCTCATCGTGGAAGAGAGTTTGCGAGGAAAGGAGCGAGACGATGAAGAAAATTTATCTGAAGGGGCCCGTGGTTGACCAAAACCTCGGGGAGCTCTACGACTTTATCGGCGTGGAGACGATTACGGCAAAGAAGGTCAAAGAGGCCCTCACCGGGGAGGATGTCACCTTCGTGGTGAACTCGGAAGGGGGCTCGGTGGTGGAGGCGGCGGAGATTTACCACGCCCTCAAGAGCTACGAGGGACACACCACGGTCCAAGTGGTGGGGATGGCCTGCTCCGCGGCGAGTTTCTTCGCCATGGGGGCGGACCGCATCGAGATGGGACCGACGAGCCTTCTCATGCTTCACAACGCCGGGGTGGAGACCGAGGGGAAGTTCAACGCCCGTGACTTCAAGGAGCTCGCCGCCATGCTCGACGAGGTGGACAAGACCCTCATCTACGCCTACGCCACGAGAACGGGAAAGAGCGAGGAGGAGATTGCCAAGGAGATGGAAAAGACGACTTACTACGCGGGAGAAGCGGCGGTGGAGGCGGGGTTTGCCGACGGCCTCATCGCCTACGATGCGAAGGCGGCGGTGGCAAGTCTCACCGCAGGGATTTCCCGGGAGGGGATTCACCGCCTCGAGGCCTTGCGCCAAAAGGACAACCTCGCGAAGCCCGTCAATGTTGAAGAAGAAGTCAAGCGCGCCGTGGAAGCGGAGCGGGCGAGGATCTCAGGGATTGAGGATTTGGTGGGCCCCGGAATGGAGGCTCTGGCCATGGAGGCGAAGTATCGCAGTCTTCTCACCCCCGAAGCCTTTGCCCTCAAGGTTTTGAAGGCGCAAAAAGAGGAGAAGGCCGCCGAGGCCCGCTTCGGAGCGGCGCAGGTGGTGGCCATGGAAGAGGAGAAGAAGGGCCTTGTCATCGACGGCGCCAATCTTCTCCAAGAGGAAGACCCACGGGAAGTGGGACGCAGTATCGCCCAACTAGTGAAATAGGAGGAGACCATGACGGAGAAGAAAAACCCCTTGATGAACCTCGTCTACAGTGCGGACATTCCCCTTGCGACGGTGTCGGTAAAACTCAAGAAGGGAAAGGAGAAGATCCAGGCGGGGACGGTCCTCGCCGTGGGGACGGACGGCTATGCGGTGGCGGTGGATTCCGCAAAATCTGGCCAAGGGCAGGACAAGCCTTATGCCATCTTGGCCTTTGATAGCGAGGAGCGAGACGCCGACGTCTTCGCCACCGCCTATTCCTCGGGGATGTTTAACGGAGGGGTCCTCACCTTCGGGGGAAGTGACAATTTAGAGAAGCACAAAGAGGCGATGCGCGCCCTTGGCATGTTCGTGAAGGAAATGGTCTAAAGGAGGTTTCCATGAATATCTATGATCCCATTACCGTACTCTCTGCCGTGGAGGAGATGCCCAAGGCGAAAACCTTCCTCCGGGACCTCTTCTTCCCCGTGAAGAATGACCAGGTGTTCTTGACGGATACCGTGGCCATCGACACGAAAAAGGGCCGCGAACGCCTGGCTCCCTTCGTCGCCGACGGGGTGGGCGGGGCCACCGTCTCCCGAGACAGCTACGAGACCAGCGTGGTGAAGCCTCTTCGCATTGCACCCCAGCGCGTCCTGCGTAGCGAACACATCAATGCCCGGGGCCTCGGGGAGGACCTCATCACCCAAAAGACTCCCGAACAGCGGGCCAAGGAGCTCCTCGCCCAGGATTTGAAGGAGCTTTCCGACATGATCGATCGTCGCATGGAGCACATGGTGCGCGAGCTTCTCTTCAACGGCAAGATTGTGATGAAGGGATACATCGACCACGCCAACAAGAACTTCCAAGAGTCCACCATCACCTACGGGAAGGCGGTGGCCTTGACGCCGAAGAAGAAGTGGAACGAGGCGGGCAACGACATCGCCACGGACCTCATCAAGTGGAAGGCGGAGATTACAAAGGCCTCGGGCCATAGCCCCACGGTGGCGGTGATGAGCTCCGACGTCTTCGCCGCCCTTCTCACCAACGAGGCCTTCGGGAAGCTCCTCGACAACCGGAGCATCTCCACCGGGGCCCTCGCTGCTCGCGACCTTGGAAGTGGGGCCACCTACGTGGGGCGCATCGCCATTTGTGGCCTCGACCTCTACACCTATGATGCCTACTTCGAGGAGAACGAGAGCGCAGAACCGATGATGCCCGCAGGAAAGATTCTCCTCGCCGCAGAAGGGCTTGGGAACATGCGCTTCGGGGCCATCACCCAACTGATTAACGGGGGCTTTAAGACCTTCCAAGCCGCCAAGGCTCCGAAGATTTGGGACGACTTAAACGCGGACACCCGCATGATCCGCCTAACCTCTCGCCCGGTTCCCGTTCCCGCAAGCCTCGACGCCTGGGGCGTGGCCACGGTGCTGTGAGTCTCTTCAAGGAGGAGATTGCGAAGGACGTGCGCCGGAGCTTTCTCCACCTCTTGGAGTTTTGCGACCTCTATGACGTGAACGGAAAGCCCGTGGTGGGCCTTCTCGACCGGGAGGAGACCGAGGAGAGAGACCCCTCGGGGCTTTCGCACCGCATGGGGGCTATCTACGGTCGCCATCTTCTCTTTTACGTCGCCACGCCGGACATCCCCCGTCCCACCGCCGAGGAGCGGATGGAGATTGACGGGCGGTTCTACCAGGTGGTGGACGTGACCGAGGAGATGGGGGTCCTCGTCATTCGCCTACGGGAGTGGGACGTATGAGTGAGTTCATCGTCGACGCCTCGGGGATGGAACGACTCGCAAGGGCCCTCGAGGCGATTCCCGAACGGGCGGAGGTCGCCGTGAAGCGTGGGACGAAAAGGGCCCTCGTGGCGGCGAAGACGGAGGGGATGCGCCGGGCGCGGGAGGTGTACACCATTAAAGGGATGCGCCTCGCCCGTCAAATCAAGATGGCCCCGGACCATATGAAGGTGGTGGGGCGTCGCCGGCCCCTGATGGAATTCGACGTTCGCCCCGAGGTTCCTGTCCAACGCGCACGGGTGTTTGCCCGGGTGAAGGTGACGGGAGGCGGAAGTCTTCCCCACGCTTTTATTGCCCGCATGCCCTCGAACGCCCACGTCGGTGTCTACGAGCGGGTGGGGACGAGAAGTTTTCCCATCCGCCAGCTGATGGGGGTGTCGGCTCCCCAAATGATGGGAGAACCCCAAGTCCTCCTCGCCATGGAGGAGCGGGCGAGTGAAGTCCTAGAAGAACGGGTGCTCCACGAGGCGGAGCGGTTTTTGGAGGAATGATGCACATTGTAAACCTCTTGCGGGAGATGGAGGCGGCGCTTCGGGAGGTCTTTTCCGAGGACGTGGCCATCTACAAGACCCGCAACAACGACGAAAAGAAGGTCCTGGTGCGCCGGGGGTGGGAAGTGGCCCGAAGTGAGGTCCGCGCCCCCGAGGTGCTCCTCTCCCCGGTGAAGATTTCCCACGACGGCGAAGGGTGGCGGGCGAAGATTTCCATCATCGCCATGGCCTACGACCGCGCCGAGGACGGAAGCGGGTGGGAGGACGTGGCCTTGATGCTCGAGCGGGTGCGGGATTGGCTCCTCTCGGGGGCGACGGGCGGGGTCATCTCTCCCATCCCCACAAGCGTCGAGGTGAGTTTTCCCGACGAGATGCCCTATCCCCTATGGCTCGGGGAGCTGAAGGTGGACCTCTATCTCTTAGACCCCCTCTCCTGGGGCGGAAAGGAGTTTTCATGACGAAGGAAAAAAACACAAAAAAGGAGGCGCGCTACTACATCGGGCGTAGCGTGCCTGCGGTGGGTCTCTTCTCCGGGACCCTCTACGAGGAGGCCCTTCCCCAGGTGGTGGAAGAGGCGATCAAAAAAGAACCCCTCGGGGAGCTCCTCTTCCCGACACTCTCCACGATGAGCGACGCGGCGGGAAGGCTCCATCAAAAGGACAAGCGCATGGAGCTTGCCGAGGCGGCACTTCTCAAGGGATTGAAGGAGGTGCAAGATGGCCGCATTTAAGCACGGAGTCTACTCCCAAGAACTGGGGACGAAGGTCATCCCTCCCGTACGGGTGGACGCGAGCCTTCCCTTTGTGGTGGGAAAGGCCGCTCTTCACAACGCTACGGAACCCGCTGAGGCCTACACTCCCTACCTCATCCACACCTACGAGGAGGCGATGAAGCTCTTCGGGAAGGACACTGACAAGAACGGGCTTCACGACTTCTTCTACGCCTATTTCGTCCTCTACGGCCTCTCCCCGGTGGTGGCGGTGACGGTGTCGGATGTGAAGAAGACGAAACCACAAACCGACCAGCCCGTGATTTTTGAGGGCAACCCTGCGAAAGCCCGCATCCTTGACCAGGTGCTCTTGAAGGGCTTTACCCTAAAAAAGGACGAGACACCCCTCACCGAAAACCAAGACTACGTCATCTACTACGACGACGACGGAAGTTTCGTCGTTGAACTCACCGGGGAAGCCTCGGGAACCTATAAGGCAACCTACTCCATCCTGGACAACTCCTCGGTGGATGCGGCGGCCTACGTCAAGGCCATCGGCTGCGTGGAAGAAGTCTTCCCACGCTTTGGCCTCGTGCCGGGGCTCTTGTTGACCTCGGACGTTATCAGCGACGACAACCTGCCCACGGTGGCGGCGGCATTGGACACGAAGGCCCGCTCCATCAACGGCCTCTTCCAGGCCATGGCCCTCGTCGACTTCAACCCGGAGGAGTTCTCGAAGGCCCTCGAGTGGAAGAAAAAGGGCAACGTCTTCTCCCCCTACCAGGTGGCATGCGTTGGCGCAACAAACCTCGGGAACCGCCAGTTCCCCCTCTCTGCCCAGATTGCCGGGGCCATCGGGGTGGCGGACAAGAAGGCGGAGGACATCCCCTTCTGGAGCCCGTCGAACACTCCGGTGAAGGTGAGTTCCCTCGTCTTCAACAACAAGGAGTTTTTCCCCACCCTCGAACAGGCCAACTACCTCAACTCCCAGGGGATGGTCACCGCCCTTAACTGGGTGGGAGGATGGCGCGCCTGGGGCAACCGCACCGCGGCCTATCCGGCAAACACCGACCCGAAGGACTGCTTCATCCCCGTGCGGCGCATGTTCAACTGGGTGAGCAATACCTTGATCCTCACATTCTGGCAAAAGGTGGATAACCCGATGAACCGCCGCCTCGTGGAAACGGTGATTGACTCGGCAAACATCTGGCTCAACTCCCTCGTCGCCCGCGGGGCCCTCATCGGGGCGAATGTCCGCTTCATCGCCGAGGAAAATCCGGTGACCGACCTGATGGATGGCATCATCCGCTTCCACGTCTCCATCACGCCGCCGGCCCCCGCCGAGGCGATTCACTTCGTCATGGAGTACGACACCAAGGCCCTCGAGGCCTTTGCGAACCAGCTGGGAGGTGACGCATGAGCAATCTCTACCCCGACCACTTGATCAACTACCGCGCCTACGTCGACGGCCGTTTTGTGGCCACGGTGGACGTGGAACTGCCAAAGCTTGAGTACATGAGCGAGACCCTCTCAGGGGCGGGTTTTGCCGGGGAGATGGAGACGCCGACCATCGGCCACTTCTCCTCGATGAGTGCAAAGCTCAATATCCGCACCATGGAGGAAAACCTCCTCGCCATTCTCCACGCCGGGGGGACCATGGTGGAGTTTCGCGGCTCCTCCCAGTTCTACGACACCTCCACGGCGAAGACCGAGGCGAGAAAACTTCGGGTCTTTACCGTCCTTCTTCCCAAGACCATGGAGCTTGGAAAACTCGAGGTGGCAAAGGCCATGGACACCTCCTTCGAGGGGGAAGTGGCGTACTTGAAGATTTCCATCGACGACGAGGAGATGGTGGAGATTGACAAGGCGAATTTCATCTGCCGCATCGGAGGCCGGGACGCCTTGGAGACGGTGCGCCAGCACCTAGGCATGTAAAGGAGGCTTTATGGAGTACCAAGAACACACCCACATGGAGCCCATCGCCGAGGTGGGCCCCTCCATCCCCTCGGGCCACTTCATCGACGAGACACCGGACTTGGCGGAGGAATTGGAGGCGGAGGGGGTCTTCACCTATCGCCTCGCCCATCCTCTTCTCGTCGACGGGGTCCCCATCGAGGAGCTTCACGTGGACTTTACCACCTTGACGGGCAAGGACGCCAAGCGTGGCGAAGCCTACGCCAAGCCAAAAAACGGGGAGCAGCCCGAGTTCACCTATGCCTTCCAAGAGTTTATGCTCGCCCGGGCCGCGGGGATTCCCGTCGCCGTGGTGGAGAACTTGGCGGCGGCGGATTATGTGGTCCTCACGAAGAGGGTGCTCACTTTTTTCGTTTCCTTCTGGGAGATGTGAGCCCGCGGGCTATCTCCCGGGGGTTTTTAGAGATGGCCCTCGCCCTCTCCCAACACTCGTCGACGGGGGTGGTGGAGGCCCAAGAGCTCTCCCTCTATGAACTCCTCGTCCTGTTAAGTCTCTTAGCCAAGGAAAGGAGGCACCATGGCGAAAACCCATGAACTCGTCTTTAAGATTGACGGCCTCCTGGGAAAGGGGGCAAAGAACTCCTTAAGCGAGCTGGCGAAGTCGGTGACGAAGAGCACCGACCGGCTCAAGGTCCTGGAAAAGGTGAACCTCCAGTTCGATAGCCTCAAGGACGGCCGCGCCCGGATGACGGAGCTCTCTAGTCGCATCGAGAAGGCGAAGGAGCGGTTTCAAAGCCTCGATAGGGCCCTCGCCGCGTCAAAGGAGAAGACCGCCGGTTATGCAACGGAGGTCAAACGGGCCCAGGAAGAGGTGGACCGCTTAAGCCTTGCCGTCGCCAAACACGGCAGGGCCAACGACGAGGAGAACCGAGCCCTCGCCCGGGCGAAGGTGGAGCTTTCCATCTTAAAGCGCAACTACAAGGAGAGCGCCCAGGAGACAAAGGCCCTCTCCGCCTCCCAAGACCGGGCCCGCTCCGAGATGGGACGACTCACCGACGCGGCGGCGAAGCAAAAGCAAAAGCTCGACGGCCTCGAAGAGAGTCTCCAAGGGGCGGGGTTTGCCACGAATAAACTCGGCGAGGTCCAGGCGAAGGTCCAGTCCAAGATGGGACGGCTTCAAAAGTTTAGTGCCCTCAAAAACGACATGGCGGCCCAGCGTCAACAAGTCATGGGCCACGCTATGGGGTTCATGGCGAAGGCCTACGCGGCAAAGAGGATTCTCGGCGCACCGATTCAAGCGGCGATGGATGCCGAGGAGACCATGGCCGGCGTGGGGAAGATGGTGGATTTTGATTCCGTGGCGGAGAAGGGAGCCTTTGAAAAGGCGATGAGAAAGCAACTCTCCACGGAGATTCCCATGGCTTTCTCCGACTATGGGGAACTCATCGCAAGCGCGGCGGGGGCGGGGATCAAAAAAGACGAGCTCCTCGCCTTCGGAAGCGACGCGGCGAAGATGAGCATCGCCATGGACATCTCTGCGGGAGAGGCCGGGGAGATGATGGCGAAGTGGCGCAGTGCCTTTGGCATGGGCCAAGAGGCCGTCGTGGGTCTTGCGGACCGCATCAACTACCTCGGGGACAATTCCGCGGCGAAATCTGCGGAGATTGCGGGGATTGTCTCGAAAGTCGGGGCCCTTGGGGAACTCGCCGGACTCAAGGCGAGCCAAGTGGCAGCTCTCGGGGCTTCCATGGTCACCATGGGGGTTCAGTCCGACGTGGCGGCGACGGGGATCAAGAAGATTTCCACGACGCTCACCAAGGGGGCGGCGGCGACAAAATCGGAGCAGAAGGCCTTTGACGCCCTCGGCCTCTCGGCAGAAGCGGTGGCGGCATCGATGCAACAAGATGCGGCGGCGACGATTACCGACATCCTCTCACGGGTGAGAAGCCTCGACGAGGTGGCCCAAACCTCGGTGCTTACCCAACTCTTTGGGCAAGAAAACGTCCAAGCGGTGGCTCCCCTCTTGAATCAAATCGACCTGGTGAAGGAGAAACTCAAGAGCGTGGAAGGCTCTGAGGCCATGGGCTCTTTAGAGAAGGAGTTCAACGCGAGAAAGGACACGACGGCGAACCGCTTCAAGCTCTTCAAAAACCAACTTGGAAACCTCAAGGTGGCGGTGGGCCACGACCTCCTTCCCTTCCTCAACACCTTGATGGAAAAGGTGGGAGGCGTCATCGGAAAGATCGTCGCCTGGCAACAGAAAAACCCCGAGCTCTTTTCCACCATCGTGAAAGTCACCGCGTCTCTCATCGCCATGAGCGTGGCCATGAGTGGGCTGCGCCTCATGGGTAGCGGACTCAAGCTTCTCTTCTTGCCCCTCAAGGCACTGAAGGAAGGGGAGGGGCTCTTGGGGATTGTGAAGAGCATCACCTCCATCGGCTCGAAAATCTCCAAGGTCTTCGGGGCCATGAAGGCCATCGCCGCCTTCCTCGCGGCGAACCCCTACCTCATTGCCATTGCGGCGGTGGCGGCGGGGATTTACCTCCTCGTGAAACACTGGGACACGGTGAAGGCGGCCATCGTCTCCGGATGGAATTGGCTCGCCCAAACGGCGAAGACCATCGGCAGTCGCATCAAGGACGCCTTCGTCCACGCCTTCCAGTCCATGGCCCAGGGCATTGGAGGGATTCTCTCCGCCATTGCGGCGAAGATTCGCTCCATCATCGGCGGGGCCATCTCCTGGGTCAGTGCGAAAATCTCCGCGATCACCTCGTCGGTGAAGGGCTTTTTAGGCCTAGGAGCCGAGAAGAAGGCTCCGAGGACGACGAACCTTCCCGTCGGGGCCTACGCCCGTGGGGGCATCGTCACCCGGCCCACCCTTGGCCTCATCGGCGAGGGGAGAAGTGCCGAGGCGGTGATTCCCTTAGAGCGCAACCAGCGAAGCCTCGGCCTTTGGGAGCGCACGGGAGCCGCCCTTGGGATGAGTCAAACCTCCACCTCCTCGTCGACGGTGACGGTGAACTTTACCGTCCACGGCGAGGCGAAGCGCGCCGAGCTTGAAAGTTTCTTGCCGAGCTTAAAGCGGGAGGTTCTCCGGGCCATGGAAGAGGCGAGACGGGACCAGGCGCGCCGGGCCTTTAGTTAGGAGGACCGATGAAAATAGACATCTACCACACCATCTCCGGGGACACTTGGGACCAGATTGCCATGAAGGTCTACGGAAAAGAACGCTACATGCGAGAGCTCATGGAGGAAAATCCCCAGCACATCGCCACCGTCTTCTTCCAGGGCCACGTCCCCATCACCTGCCCGGACATCCCCTTGCCCATGGATGAGACCCTTCCGCCTTGGAAGAGGACCTCATGAAGGCGAGGCGCACGGAAGTCCTCCTCACCTACGAGGGCAAGGACATCACGAAGGAGATCGACGCCTATCTCCTCGACTTCTCCTACACGGACCAGGATAAGGAGGGGGAGGAGATTCAACTGAGCCTCGAGAACCGGGACCGGCTCTGGCTCTTCGATTGGTTCCCCGAGCGAGGGGACGAAATCTTCCCAAAGATCAAGATGCGCCACGCCACCGGGGAGGGGGAGGACTACGAAATTCCCTGCGGGCGGTTTCTCGTCGACGAAATCACCGCCTCGGGTTCTCCCAACGTGACGAAGATTAAAGCCGTCTCCCACCTCATGAGTGAGGCCTCCACCGAGAGTCGCTCCCAGTCCTGGGAACACATCGAGTTTCGCGCCCTCATCTCGGAGATTGCAAAAAGAAACGGCATGAAGGCGGTGTTTGAAATCGAGGCGGCCCCCTTTTACGACCACGTGGAACAGCGTCAGCTCTCGGATATGGCCTTTGTGAAGAAGCTTGCCGAGGACAGGGGCTTCGAGGTGAAGGTGGAGGATAAAAAGCTCATCATCACCCAGGAGCAGTTCTACGAGAAGCGCGAACCCGTCTTCACCATCCGCTATCCGGAAAAGGGAAAAGACATCGTAGAAGGGGACCTCTTGGAGCTTCTCTCCTGGGAGTTCGTCCAGTCCTCCCTCTCGGCTTACGAGGCGGCGGAGGTGGCCTACAAGGACCCGAAGACGGGAAAGACCATGAAGGCCAAGGTCAAAAACGACACCGAGGAGAAGACCCTCAAGAAGACGTTAAAAATCAACAAGAAGGTGGCCTCCGAGGAGGAGGCGAAGGAGCTCGCCCGTCAAAAACTCGACGGGGAAAACAAGAAGATTCAGCGCGCCCGCTTCTCCGTCTTCCCTCTGCGCCCCATTGCGGCGAAACAAGTCATCGCCGTGAAGGGCTGGGGGGCCTTTGACGGGAAGTACCTCATCATGAGTGTCTCCCATCATGTGACGAACGCGGGGTACACCGTGGACTTAGAGTGTACACGGATCAACAAGGGAGATAAGCGCGGCGACCTCGACGAGAAGACCGCCACAAAAGGGGGAGAAGCCCCCGCAGGTGCTACGGGCTCGAAGGTCATTGACGTAGGCCTCACCGCCAAGGGGAAGACCTACACCCGGGGAGGCACCGACCCCTTCCGCGGCGGGGCGGATTGCTCCGGCTTTGTGACCTGGGCCTACAAACAGGCGGGAAGCCCCCTTCCCAGTCGGCTCACAAGTGCCGCTCTTCGCAATAACCCAAAGTCCTTGGGCTTTCAAGAAGTGCCCCTCTCGGAGCGAAAACCCGGGGATGTCTTGTGGGCGAAGGGTCACGTCGGGCTGGTCTACGACGAGGGCCACGTCCTCGAGTGCGGAGGCGCCACCAAGGCCAGTTATGGGAAGAGCTGCGTCGGGGTGACGAAGATGCGCAAGTCCTTTACCAAGTGTTACCGACGGATTGGAGGTTGAGATGGAAAACATGCGAGGACTCATGGCGGGGACGGTGAGCGCAGTGCTCCCCGATACCCACCGGGTGCGGGTCATCTTTGAAGACCGCGACGACCTCCCCTCGGCGGAGCTCGTCGTATTGACGGCGAGGGCCACCAGTGGCGTCACCGAGACGAAGAGTCTCCCAAAGGTGGGGGACCAGGTGCTCTGCGCCTTCTTGGGCAACGGCCACGACATGGAGGAGGGATTCGTCCTCGGAAGCTATTACGACGAGGCCCACCCGCCCCACTTCCCGAAGAAGGAACACCTCGGGGTGTCGGGAGAGGGGGATCGCCTCTATCTGCGCTACGACGAGGAAAACAAGTGTTTCGAACTGAAGGGGCCGGTGAAAATCACCGGCGAGGTGGCCTTGACCGGGAACATGACCGTCTCGGGAAGCCTCAGCGTCTCGGGCAACGTCGCCGCAGGCAGTCGCACGGGAGGGATCATATGATTGGCTACCTCGGGGAGGTGGTCTTCGTCTCCAGCTCCCGCCAAGTGAAGACCCTGAAGACCCTCTCAACGAAGGAGGACCCCCGGGTGAGCTTTCACGAGACCTTGGGGCGAAAACCCGTGGCGGAGTTCGTGGGCCAGGGGACGAAGGACGTAAATCTCACCCTCTCCTGGCGTGTGGAGGACGGGGTCAACCCCGAGGAGGCGATGGCCCCCCTGCGCAAGGCCCGAGACGAGGGGGAGGTCCTCTCCTTTTTCCTCGGCAACCGTCCCGTGGGGAGCGGTCGCTTTCTCATTACCGGGCTCTCCGAGAGTCTCCTTCGCATCGACAACCAGGGCCGGCCCTTCGCCATTCACGCCGAGGTGGCCCTGAAGGAGTACGTGACGAACAAGGCGACGGTGAAGGAGAAGAAGGACACGGTGAAGAAGCGAGAAGTCACGAAGAAAAACGTCACCGCCGTGGACGTGAAGAAGAAGACGACGACGGCGCAAAAGACGAGCCGAGAGAAGTTGGGGGCAAGGTGATGGAGATGCTCATCGATACCCGGGAAGAGGTGGGGTTTGACCTCACCGCCACGGGATTTTCCGACATCCGTCAATGCGTCTACACCCTGCTTCGGACTATGGTGGGGGAGGCCCCGTTGAATCGTCGGCTGGGCCTCTCCCCGGACATCTTGGACAGTCCCATCACCCACTCGGGAAAGCTCTACGAGGCGGTGCTCTTCGCCCTGGAAGACTACGAGCCACGGGTGAAGGTGAAGTCCATCGAGGGAATCCCCGACGGTGACTCGGGACGGTTTCATGTGAAGGTGCGCCTGGACGTGAAGGAGGTGGAGGATGAACTTTTCCCTGAATCCCGTTGAATTCGTGGAGGTGGACGTAGAGAAGGAGAAGGCGAAGGCTCGAGAGGAGCTGGGGCAGGCCCTTGGAAAACGGCTCTACCCCGCAAGCCCCGAGGGCCTCTTCCTCGACAGCCTTCTTCACATGCTCTTGCAAACCAAGGCCCTCATCAACGACACGGGGCAGATGAATCTCTTGGCCTACGCCCGTGGGGAGTACTTGGACCACATCGGGGCCATGTTTGACGAGGTGCGCCTCGGGGCAAGTCCTGCGACGTGTCGCCTCGTCTTTACGAAAAACCCCGTCCTCTCCGGAGAGGCCCTTCTCATCCCCGAGGGAACCCGGGTCAAGAGCAAAGAGGGCATCCTCTTCGCCACGAGCGGGGCCCTTGAGATTTCAAAGGACAAGACCACGGGAACCATCGAGGCCCACGCCCTCACCCCCGGGGAGGAGGGGAACGGCATCGTGAAGGGGTCCATCACAAGCCTTGTGGACCTGGTGCCCTACGTGGCGAAGGTGGAGAACGAGACGACGACGAGCGGCGGCCGACCACGGGAGAGCGACGACCACTACCGAGACCGCATCCACGAGGCGGCGGAGAAGTTTTCCACCGCGGGCCCCGACGGGAGCTATCGGTACTGGGCGCGCACCGCCCACCCGGGGCTTGGGGACGTCACCGTCTCCTCCCCGAATCCCGGAGAGGTGCAGATCGTCGCCCTCATGGAGGACGGG
Organism: Bacillota bacterium; assembly: GCA_023442775.1. Taxonomy (GTDB): domain Bacteria; phylum Bacillota; class Clostridia; order Tissierellales; family Peptoniphilaceae; genus JAEZXH01. The sequence goes on along the minus strand of JAEZXH010000019.1, from coordinate 99,151 downwards.
GAGTTCCCGAACCGGGAGATCTTGAAAGCCATCGAGGAGAAGTGCAACGACCGCACCATTCGCCCCCTCACCGACCGCGTGAGCGTCAAACAGCCCGAGGCGGTGGACAAGCGGGTCACGGTGAAGTATTGGATTGGGAAGAACAACGAGCACTTTCTTCCCGAGACGAAGGCGGCGATTATGTCCGCCCTCTCCGAGTTCGTCACCTGGCAAACCACTCGCCTTGGCCGAGATTACAACCCGGACCAGCTCGTCACCCTTCTCGTGGACGCGGGGGCGAAGCGGGTGGAACTTGAGGGGGACAAGGCCTTTGCCGCCCTCAAGGACACCCAAGTGGTGCGGATGAACGAGGCCAAGGCCCTCTACCAAGGAATGGAGGAAGAGTGATGGAACTCTTAACCCGTCTTCTTCCTCAAGTCCTTCGGGAGGACCGGACCTTTTACGAGGTGGCGGAGATTCTCTCCCCAAAAGTGATCCGCGCCATGGAGGAGGCGGCGAGGCTCTTTCTCTTTGGACGCATCGACACCATGGACGAGGAGCTCCTCTCCCACCTCGCCTATCAGTTTCACGTGGACTTTTACGACGAGACGTTGCCCCTCGAGAAGAAGCGGGCCATCGTCAAGGCCTCCATCCGCTACCACCGGAAGAAGGGCACCCCGAAGGCGGTGGAAGACTTCCTCTCCGAGGTCTTTTCCACGTCGGAGCTTTCCGAGTGGTTTGAGTACGGGGGAAAGCCCTACTTCTTCAAGGTGAAGACCCGTGACCGCCTCAGCGACGACGAGGCCTTCTCCCGGTTCTTTCGCGCCCTCTACACCGTGAAAAACACCCGCTCCTGGCTCGAGGCCTTGGTCCTTGAACGTGAGAAGGAGGGGGACATCTACGCAGGCGGGGCGAGGTTTTCGGTCAAACGCCACACCTACCTCCCCTTTACCTCCGGCGTGTGGGAAGGGTCGGACACCCTTGTGGCCTTGGCGGTGCCCTTCTTCCGAAAGACGGTGACCCACCTCCTCGAGATGCCCTCGGAGATTGGGGAGATTGTCGGGGGCGCAGTCTGTGGGGCGGTGCCCGTAACGACGAAGACCACCACCTACAACCAGCTGGCCCACCGGGTTCTCTCCTGGGACGGCACCTTCGACGTCTCTGCCCACATCTTCCCCTTGATGGCGTGGATGAAAGAGCAGGGGCTCTGCGAAGTGGTGAAGGTGCCCATCGAGGCCATCCCCGGTAGCCTCCCCTATGGCAAGGTCATGGTGAGAGACCCGAAGGGGCGGGTCCTCGTCGGGGAGGAGCAGTGGGGCTATAGAGAGGACTCTTTAGCCTTCGCCCCCCTCGGCGAGCCCTACGGCGACTCGGGATATGGTCCCCGGGGCCATTACACCCCGAAGCTCTTCGACCTCGTGGGCGGGAAGGCCGTCGTCGAGATTCCCGACCTCCTCTTCTATCGCACCGTCGCCGGCTGGTATGAGGCGGTCCCCGTGGTGAACGAGAGGGGGGAGGCGGCAGGGGTCTCCACCTGGTTCTTCCTCCCACCCCCGGGGAAGGAGGGAGTGGCGGTGACGTGGAGGCCTTCTATCGTTGCGGACTCTCCCTACACCTATAGCATCTATCTACCCAAGGGAGCCAGAATTGGACCTGGCGGAGGGGTCTACATCGGGCGATTTTTTGGCGGAGAGGTCACCCAAGACGAATTCCGCTACAGTGGGAGGCGCGCATTTCATATGGCTCTCGTCACCAACAAGGAGGGAATAAAGGCTACAGAATTCCTTAAACGTCCCTCCCCCCGTCTCGGGGAAGTCTTCCTCACCTTCCCCCTTTACAAAGGCAAGCGAATCGGGGCCTTCCACCCCTCATGGGTGAGGAAGGTCACCTCCTAGAAAGGAGTGTTTATGAGCGACAAGACGAGAATGCACTTGACCCGGGCCGGGGCGGACCTCTTAAACCGCACCCACCACGGGGCCACCATCACCTTCACCCGGCTAGGCCTCGGGGCCGGGCACTTTGACACCGTGGAGGAGATGCGCGCCGCCACCGCCTTAAAGGATGAGCGGATGAGCGTCCCCATTACCAAGGCCACGGACAACAAGGACGCCACGAGCACCCTCGAGGCCTATGTGAAAAACGAAAGCCTTGAGCGGGGCTTTTCCATCGGGGAGGTCGGGGTCTACGCCCAGGACCCCCAACACGGGGAAATTCTCTACATGGTCTGCGACAACGGACAAGAGGCGGACTTTCTCCCGGCGAAGACCACCCACCCGGTGGAGATGCTCCAGCGCATCGTGGTCATCGTCGGCGACGCGGCGGAGGTCACCGTCACCGCCCCGCCCTCGATGGTCTACGTCACCTACGAGGAGTTTTTACGCCTCGCCGGGAAGAACTGGAGCGAGGAGAACGTGAAGAAAAACGCCGAGGACATCTTGAAGCTTCAGGTGGAACTTGCGAGCCTCAAAGGGGCCACGGCGAACGGCATGAATCAGAATATCTTCGCCGTGACCTTCTCGGATTTTCTCGAGAGCGAAGAGTACGAAGGGGTCTGGGACGAGGAACGCCGTCGCCTCGGCCTCTATCCAGGAAGGGGGTAATCCATGGCATTGTATGGGTGGAGGAAGTATCAAGTAGGCAGAAAAACAAAATGGATTTTAAGAAGGGGCTCTTCTAGAAAGATTGCGTTTGAATCGGCGCGACTCTATCGTGATGCAACCGCGATGAATAGCAGGACCGTCCGATTATCCGGAACGCAGACTGAGTTGTATACATCTTACGCATACGGTTATGTGTGCGCAAGGTATTCGAATACGGCGAAAAGGTATAGCATCCGTGACAGCAGTGGACCGACATATTCTCTCTATGTGGATAGCAGTGAGTCTACCTATTCGCTAGGGGAAGATGAAACACTCTTTTATGTTTCGCATGCGGAAGGTGCAAACATTGCAATCCCGGTTCCGCTTAGCGGGGGGACGTCCTTTAATGTGACGAGCGCATACATCTGCGATGCGAGTCCTGTTTCTATAGAGTCCTCTGAAGTGATCATTAAAGGCACCTACCTGGAACAAGTCACCTCCACCGAACGCCACGCCTTCCCCGACAATGGGGAGAAGGGGGGCTTCTTCTACGAGTTCATCGGGGAAGTGAACCAGGCGCCGCTGATCAGCGCGACGACCACCGCCCTCGGCACCCTCTCGGAGGCGACGGAAATCGTCTATAACGTCTCGGACCCCGACGGGGGCACCATCACCGTCGCCGAATCCATCGACGACACCCCCCGCCCGGGAAGCCCCTTCGTCCTGCGTAGCGGAGAAACAAGGCGCATCCCCATCAACCCCAAGGCCTACACCCTAGGGGAGCACCGCCTCAAGGTCACCGCCACCGACCCCCACGGCGCTCAGGACACGAAGCTCTTCACCTTCTCCCGGGGCAACGCCTCCCCCACCATCTCGGGAGAAGACGAGGACCTGGGCAACCAAAACACCGGGTTCTCCATCCGCTTCACCGTCGACGACCCTGACCCCGAGGACACCTTGACCATCGAGGCGAAGCTCAACGGCGAGGTGCTTCGCACCATCCAAAACGCCAAGCGTCGCCAAGAATACGACATCGCCATCCCCGACGAGAAGGTCTTCGCCGTCGCCCTTGGAGAACTCAACACGGTGCAGATCAAGGTCAGCGACAACCAAGGGGCCGAGACCTACCGCTACAAGTACTTCAAGCGGTCAAACACCGCCCCCACCCTTTCGAAGACCGACCTCCAAGACCTCGGGGAAATCACCACGCCCCCCACCTTCGAAGTCACGGCGACGGACTTAGAAGGCGACGCCATGACCTATTCCCTCTTCATCGAAGAAGAGGCGGTCATCGTCGACAAAGACGTCCCCAAGGGCGGAAAAATCTCCGAGACCTTGTCGAAGAAGGCCTTTGCAAAAATCAAAAACGCCTCGCCAACGAAGGCCCGCCTCGTGGTGAAGGACGTGCAAAAGGCGAGCGCGGTGGTGAACTTCACTTTCACGCGAAAGCTCGAAAAGTGCTACTACATCTTCAAGAAAGAGACTGACGCCAAGGCGACGAGCCTCTACCTCGACGTGAACCGGGACATCGCCAAAGGGGCCATCTTCAAGGTCTACGGGTGCAACAACGCCCTCGACGCTTCCCCCACCTGGGAGGAGATGACGGGGAAGGTGGAAGCGGGCCTCGCCCACACCTTTACCAACGCCACGAAGACCCACGCCAGCTGGGCCGTCGGCGCAAAGGTGGAGATTCTTCCCGGGACGAGTGAGGCTCCAAGTTGGATTATGGGCATTGGAGGAGGTTACAAATGATTCATATCACCCGAGAGATGAGCCTCAAGCAGGCCCAGGAACGCGAAAAACACGCCCCGGAAAACGTGGAGCGCGATGCCATGGTGGCGGATATGGTGGAGATGTTTAGCACGGAACTTGCCGCCCTTGGCCAAACCATGACAGAACTGACGGAACTCGTGACAACCTTAGGAGGTGTGCAATGACCTTTACGAAAGAAAGCGGACTCGTCGGCGTCTATGTGCGATTGATTGAAGCAGGGCTTCGTCGTCGGGAGCAGGTGCCCAAGCTCTCGAACCTCCAGGAGATGGTCTACGCCGTCCTCGACGAACGGGAAGCGGAGCGCCGTCTTCGAGAAGCGGAGCACCAGCGCAAGATGCAAGAGATGGAAAAGCGGATTCGTGAAATCCAAGGAGAAAGGAAAGAAGAACCCGACGAGGAAGAGTCCAAAGAAGAGGAGACCGACAAGGGCCCTAAAGAATCGGAGGACGACCCCAAGGAGTCGGGAAAGGGCCCCGCGGAGAAGGGAGATGAGTGAGACCCTCCAACTCGTGGAAAACCACGGCATCGCCCTGGTGATGAGCGTCGTTTTTCTGAGCCTCATCATCCACGAGTACCGCACCATCCTTCCGAAAATCGTCGCCATTGAGCAAGGAGTGTCCCACATGGGAAGCTCCGAGGCGGCCCTTCGGGACTTGGCCCGCTCCCAACAAGAGGCCATGGAGCAGTTCGCCAAGAGTAACGAGAACGTCGCCCACTCCCTAGAGCTTCTGCGCATCACCTTGGAGGGGATGAGCCAGGACATCAAGGAGACGAAGAGCCTCGTCAAAGACCACGACGGCCTCGGGGAGAAAATCTTCACCGCCGCCCGGGTCAACGGCCGAATTTGCGACATGATCCTCACCAACCAAACCACGAGAAAGCGCGCCTCTGCCGCCGTGTCTAAAATCACCGCCGACGTGGAAAAAGAAGTCCAAGAGGAAAGGGGGAGAACATGAGTCTTCGCTACTCCTACCTCCCGGTGCGAAAGAACTTTTCAAGCCGGGGAGGCAAGGCCATCCGCTACATCGTCATCCACGACACGGGAAACGACGGGAAGGGAGCCACCGCACGGGCCCACCGCACCTATGTGGGCACCAACACGAGGGGAGCCAGTGCCCACTACTTCGTCGACGACCACGAGATTTGCCAATTTGTCGGCGACTCGAAAGCCGCCTGGGCCGTCGGCGACGGAAGAGGACGCTACGGCATCACCAACCAGAATAGCCTCTCCATCGAAATCTGCATCAACCGCGACGGCGACTATGACAAGGCCGTCGCCAACGCCCGGGAGCTCGTGAAGAATCTCCAGGAGCGCTTCGGCATCGACAACGCCCACGTGGTGCGCCATTACGACGCGAGCCGCAAGAGTTGCCCCGGCTCCATGATGCGAAACAATTGGGCGCGGTGGCACGCCTTTAAGAAGAGTCTCGAGGAACCCATGCGCCTTCGCATCGACACCACCAAGGACTCCGTCGCCGTCCCCGTGGAGAAGAAGGAGGCCCCCATGGAAAAGACGGACACCACCTACACCCATAAAAACGGCCTGCACATCCTGAAAGTCCCCGCGGAGAAGATTTATCTCGCCCTCTTAGGGGGCAAGACCCTGCGCCAAGTCGGGGCCTACGGCATCAACGGCACCTTTTTCGACATGGCCCACCCGGATCGCCCTGAAGGCTGCTGGGGCATCGCCATCAACGGAGGCAAGCCCCTCGGCCCCAACGCCACGAGAAACCACCACGACGGCACCAAGCGCGCCACCCTCATCTATGGAGAGGGGAGACTCACCGTCGAGCGCATCTTCGACATCGCCGAAGTCGAAAGGCCCATCACCTGGGCGGTGGGAGGCGTTGGCCTCCTCCCAAGCTTTGACCCGCGCCTTGAAAAAGTCCCGACCTCCATCAGCTACACCACACGACGCAGTGCCATTGGCTTCTTGGGGCGCACCGTCTACCTCGTCGCCACCGACGACGCCATGAGCCTTCCCACCCTTCGGGACAAGATGAAGGCTTTAGGCCTTGAAGGAGCCATCGCCCTCGACGGTGGAGGAAGCACCCAGATGCTCTGGAAAGACAACCAAGGCATCCACAGTGCCCGCCGCCTGAATAACATGATTGGAGTCAAAGCATGAACCTGTTTCAAGACCTCATCACCGCCAACCTCTTGACCGTCGGCGCCCTCGTCGCCATCTTGGAGGCCCTCAAACAAGCGGGACTCATCCCCGTGCGCATGATCGAGCTCGTCGCCGTCATCCTCGGAGCCCTCGCCACCGTCGCCCTTCGAGGCCCAAGCGTCGAGGCCATCTTGAACGGCATCGTCATCGGCCTCGCCTCGTGCAAGCTCTACGACAAAATTATTGACGTCGCCTTCTCAAATTTCGATTTATGAAAGAAAAGTGAGCCCCTCTTTTGGTATGCTGAGTCTAGGGGATACACGGCCCCCCTAGACGCCAAGGGGAATCCCCTAACTTCCTTTCGCTGGAAAGATCACCTCCTTTAACGACACGGCGGCCAAGGTATTCGCTATACACTTTGCGAGGGCCATTCGAGTACTTTTCTTTCCATTAGACGACTTGTCGGCCAAAAAAAGAGAACGGGACACCCCGTTCTTTTTTTGTGGAAAACAGCAAAAAAGGGCCCTGGAAAAGCTCCAGAACAATCCGAAGCCAACGCCCGCTGGCGGAAGAAAAACAAAGAAAAGACCCGCTACCTCAACCGGCGAAGCACCGCCCGCAGCTTCATCAAAAAAGAGGCCACCGCCGAAGACCTCGAGGAACTTTCTGCCCTCATCCTCGAACGTCGCCAAGAACTCCAAGAATAAAAGAAAACCCCCGCATCTTCTAGGGCCTTTTTCTATGCAAAAAAAAGACCCTAGAAGAACCTAGGGTCGCCACGGGCTGACTAAATCGTTGCACACGCGTTGCACACACGAGGGGCTCCCTTCGTAGACCTAAAATCTAAGAAACCGCTTGTAGGCTAGGGTCTAGGGGTTTAGCGAAGGGGCGGAAACAAGGGAGTAAGTACCTCATTATTATAGCAAGAATCCAAGGGCTGAGAGGGACAATAATGAAAATGGGGAAAATTCTCAGAATCCTTGACAAAGGCAGGAGCCTAGGGGTACTATTTTTGTGGATAGTACTACACCTAGCGGGAGCAAATTTGCTCTTGCGGGAACAATTTCGTCCAGGAGGTGCCATGAATCTCGATATGATCTGTGGGTTCCTTCCCGAGTTTCGCCCCCTCTTTCTGAGGCGCTATGAGGTGATGGAATTCATCAAGAGAAATCCCGGGGTGGGGAGGCGTACCATCTCGGAACGCATGCGCCTAAGTGAGAGGACGGTGCGGGAGGAGATCGAGACGTTAAAAGATCTCGGACTGGTCACCGTCAGCGGCGCAGGGACGATGCTGACCCGAGAGGGAAAGCTCATGTGCAACAATTTGCAACAACTCTACAGTGGCCTCAACAAGCTCAACGAACTCTCGGTGCGCCTTGAGGAACTCTTGGGAGTGCGGGAAGTCCTCGTCGTCAAGGGAGACAGTGCAAAGGTGGATGCCGCCATGACAAATCTCGGCGCCGCCGGGGCAAAGTTTCTCGCCGAGGCCATCTGTGCCGGAGACGTCATCGGCGTCACGGGAGGGAGAACTCTCCACGCTCTGGCGCGAGAGATGCCCAGTTCCACCACCATGGAGAACGTCACCTTCGTCCCCGCGCGCGGGGGCCTCGGCTCTTCGGCGGAACACCAGGCCAACACCATTGTCGCCCACTTGGCGATGAAGTGTGGCGCCCAGTACAAGCTCTTGAGTCTACCCGATGACGTGGGACAGGAAGCCCTTGACTATCTTCTGAAAAACGAGGACGTTCGCGAGGCCTACCGCGCCCTGCACCACTTGGACATCTTAGTCTTTGGGATTGGCCGGGCGGATCGGATGAGCCACGTGCGCCATCTCAACGAGAAAAAACGCCAAGAGATTCTGGCAAAGGGAGCCGTCGGGGAGGCCTTTGGCCACTATTTCACCCTCGACGGGAAGGAGGTCTATGGACAGAATTCCGTGGGCCTCTCCCTGGATGATTTTTCGAAGATTCCCCGCGTCATCGGCATCGCCGGCGGCGCAGAAAAAGCAGAGGCCATTGTGGCCATTTCGAGGGTGCATCCCGACATGACCCTCATCATTGACGAACCAGCGGCAAGAGAAATCAACGCGATGTTATAGGAGGACGACATGACGATTAAAGTAGCGGTGAACGGTTTTGGACGAATTGGTCGCGACGTGGTGCGCGGCATCATGCAACGAGAAGATAAGGCCTTTGAGCTGGCTCTCATCAACATCACCAGCGGGTTTGAACAACACGCCCACCTCTTTAAGTACGACACGGTCTACGGGCGCTACCCCGGCACCGTGGAGCTGAAGGACGACAAGCTCGTCATTGACGGCCACGAGATTCAGTTGGTCAACGACCGCGAGCCCGCAAACATCCCCTGGGGCGACATGGGCATCGACATCGTCATCGACTCCACCGGGGCCTTCAACAGCCGTGAGGGCGCGGAAAAATACTTGGGTACCGGCGTGAAGAAGGTCATCTTCACCGCTCCCGCCAAGGGAGAAGATGTGACCATCGTCATGGGAGTCAACGACCACGTTTATGACCCCGAGAAGCACACGGTGATCTCCAACGCCTCCTGCACCACGAACTGCCTCGCCCCCATCACCAAGGTGATTCTCGAAAACTTCGGAATTGAGCGCGGACTCATGACCACGGTTCACGCCTACACCAACGACCAAAATATCCATGACAACGCCCACAAAAAGGACTGGCGACGCGCCCGTGCTGGAGCGGAGAACATCATCCCCACCTCCACCGGTGCCGCCAAGGCGGTGGGTCTCGTCCTTCCCGAAGTCCAAGGAAAACTCACGGGCTATGCCCTTCGCGTCCCCGTCCCCACCGGTTCTGTGGTGGATGTGACCTTTGAACTGACGAAGGAAGCGACGGTAGAAGACATCAACCGCGTCATGAAGGAAGCGGCAGAGGGTCCCTTGAGAGGTATTCTCGCCTATGTGGACGAGCCCATCGTCTCCTCGGACATCGTCGCCGATCCCCACTCCTCCCTCTTCGATGCAGAACTCACCTTGGTGAAGGATCGCATGGTGAAGCTCGTGAGCTGGTACGACAACGAGTGGGGCTATTCCCAACGGGTCATCGACTTGGCAGACATGGTGGCCAAGAGTCTGTGAGGTGACTCATGAAGCATCTTCAAGATTTTTCCTGGAAGGGCAAGAGAGCCCTCGTCCGGGTGGATTTCAACGTCCCGATGAAGGGCGAAGAGATTCAGGATACGGCGCGCATTGACGCCGCCCTTCCCACGATTCGCTACCTCTTAGGCGAAGGCGCGCGGGTGGTTCTCATGAGCCACCTGGGTCGACCCAAGGGAGAGGCGAAGCCAGAATTTTCCCTCGCCCCGGTGGCGAAGGCCTTGGAGGAGAAATTGGGCCAGAAGGTCCACTTCCTCCCCTCGGATGTCGTGGTGGGTGAGAAGGTGAAAGAGGGAGTCGACGCCTTAAAGGATGGAGAAGTGGCCCTCTTGGAAAACACTCGCTACCGCAAGGAAGAAGAAAAGAACGGCGAAGAGTTTGCCAAGGAACTCGCAAGCCTTGGGGACATTTACGTCAATGACGCCTTTGGGACAAGTCACCGCGCCCACGCATCCAACGTCGGAGTGAGTGCCCTTTTGCCCTCGACCTTTGGCTTCCTCGTGGCGAAGGAAGTGGAGGCTCTCTCGGGAATGCTCAACGATCCCAAGCGTCCCTTCGTCGCCATCTTGGGAGGGGCTAAGGTCTCCGACAAGATTGGCGTCATTGAGCACCTCTTAGAGCGCATCGATGGCCTCATTATCGTCGGCGCCATGGCGAACACCTTCCTCCGGGCCAAGGGCTACGATACGGGGATCTCCCTCGTGGAAGAGGAGCGGATTGGCCTTGCAAAGGAAGTCATGGAGAAGGCGAAGGAGAAGAATGTGGACCTCGTCCTTCCCGTGGACCTCGTGGTGGCCAAGTCCTTCGACGCAAAAGAGGGACGGGTCGTTTCCATCGAGGAGATTGGCGACGACGACATGGCTCTAGACATTGGGCCGAAGAGTCTCGAGGTCATGGGAGAGCTCCTGAAGAAGGCGAAAAACGTCATCTGGAATGGCCCCGCTGGGGTCTTCGAGAAGGAGGCCTTTGCCAAAGGGACCATGGGTCTTGTGGACATTCTCGCCGATGGGGATGCGGAGGTCATCGTCGGCGGAGGAGATAGTGCCTCTGCGGTGAAACTCTCTGGGCGTAGCGACGCCTTCGCCCACATCTCCACCGGCGGAGGAGCCAGTCTCGAATTTATGGAGGGCAAGGTCCTTCCCGGGATCGAAGCCATAGAAGGAGGAAGTCATGCGTAAAGTCATCATTGCTGGGAATTGGAAGATGAACCACGCCCCTTCAAAGGCGCTGGCCTTTGCCGAGGAACTGAAGAGTTTTGGCAAGATTCCCGAGGCAGTGGTGGCCATGCTCTTTCCTCCATTCGTAGACCTCTACCCCCTAGGCGAAGCCCTGGAAGGCACGGGAGTCATTCTCGGGGCCCAAACCATGAGTGCCCAAGACGCCGGGGCCTTTACGGGAGAAATCTCCTGGGACATGCTCGAGGACATGGAGGTGAAGACGGTGCTCATCGGACACTCGGAGCGCCGCGCCTTCTACCACGAGAACAATGCGGCGATTACGCGAAAACTGCGCACCGCCCTCGCCCATGGGTTCACCCCTGTCCTCTGCGTGGGAGAAAACGAAGAGGAGCGCAAGGAGGGGCGCGCCCGCACCAAGGTGGCGGGGCAGCTCCATCGGGTGTTAAAGGATTTAGAACCCGAAGAGATGAAGCGGGTCATGGTGGCCTATGAGCCGATTTGGGCCATTGGCACCGGGCAAAACGCCACCTCCCAAGACGCCCAAGAGATGGCGGAGACCATTCGCCAGTGGTGCAGGGAAATCTTTGGGGAAGAACTCGCCGAAGAGATTCACATCCTCTACGGTGGCAGCGTCAAGCCCCAAAACGTGGAAGAATACCTGAGTCAGTCCGACGTGGATGGGGTCCTCGTCGGCGGGGCGAGCCTCGTCGCCAAGGATTATTGGACCCTTCTCGAAAAGGGGGCGCACTATGGGGCATAGACGTCCGATGATGCTCATCATCCTCGATGGATTTGGGACCACCGCCCCCGGCCCCGCCAACGCGGTGACCCAGGCGAAGACCCCGGTCCTCGACCGATTGAAGAAAGAGGCCATCGTCTCCTCTCTTCACGCCTCGGGCTACGACGTGGGCCTTCCCGAGGGGCAGATGGGCAATTCCGAGGTGGGCCACTTAAACATTGGGGCCGGGCGCATCATGTACCAAAACCTCACCCGGATCACCAGGGACATTGAGGAGGGTTCCTTCTTTAAGAACGAGGCCTTCCTCGAGGCCATGGAAAAGGCGCGTCTCACCGGGCGTTTGCACCTCATGGGCCTCGTCTCCAAGGGGGGCGTCCACTCCCACATGGATCACCTGAAGGGTCTCATCGCCATGGCGAAGAGAGAAGAGGTTCCCGAGGTCTTCATCCACGCCTTTACCGACGGCCGGGACGTGGCTCCGGAGAGCGCCTACGAAGACCTGCAAGAACTTCAGGACTACTGTGCCACCGAGGGAGTGGGCACCCTGGCCACGGTCTGTGGACGCTACTACGCCATGGACCGGGACAACCGCTGGGAGCGCACCGAGATGGCCTATCGTGGTCTCGTCTATGGCGAGGGGCGCCTGGAAGAGGACCTCATCGCCGGGGTGAAGAAGAATTACGACGAGGGAGTCACCGACGAATTCCTGCCGATGATGGTGAAGAAGGGCCTCGAGGCCACGATTCGAAAAGAGGATCCGGTCATCTTCTTCAACTTCCGTTCCGACCGGGCGCGTCAAATCACCCGTGCCATCGTGGACGAGGCCTTCGCTGCCTTTGAACGGGCAGACTACACTGGGGATTTCGTCACCATGACCCAATACGACGTCACCATTCCCCACGTGAAAGTGGCCTATCACGACATCATCCCCGAAGAGACCTTGGGTCAATATCTCTCGGAGCAGGGAAAGACCCAGCTGCGGATTGCAGAGACGGAAAAATACGCCCACGTGACCTTCTTCTTAAACGGAGGCATCGAGGCCCCTTATCCTGGGGAAGAGCGGATTCTCGTCCCCTCGCCGAAGGTGGCCACCTATGACTTAAAACCCGAGATGAGTGCCATCGAAGTCACGGATAAGGTGGTGGAGCAGATTGAGGCGGAACACTTCGACTTTATCATGCTCAACTTCGCCAATCCCGACATGGTGGGACACACTGGGGTCCTGAGTGCCGCCATCAAAGCGGTGGAGACCGTGGATACCTGTCTTGGGCGCATTCTCGAGGCTCTAGACAAGGTGGGCGGCGCGGCGATTATCACCGCCGATCACGGCAACTGTGAAGTGATGTTTGACGAGTCGGGACCTGTGACGAGTCACACCACCAACATCGTCCCCCTCTATGGCTACGGCTTTAAGGGTTCGATGAAAGAGGGTCGCCTTGCCGATTTGGCACCGACGATTCTCACCTTGATGGGACTTGAGGTTCCAGTGCAGATGAGTGGAGAAAATTTGTGGACCGATGAGGAGGTCGAAGCATGAGTGCGATTGTAGACATCTACGCAAGACAGATTCTCGACTCCCGTGGAAATCCCACGGTGGAAGTGGAAGTGCGAACGGAAGCCGGCGGGTTTGGCCGCGCCAGCGTCCCCTCTGGGGCGTCGACGGGAGCCCACGAAGCGGTGGAGCTGCGCGATAAGGAAAAGGCCTATGGCGGAAAGGGCGTCTTGAAGGCCGTGCAAAACGTCAACGGTCCCATCGCCGAAGCCCTCCTCTTCTACGACGTCTTTGACCAAGAGGGCATTGACAAGGAAATGATCGCCCTCGACGGGACGGAAAACAAGTCTCAGTTTGGCGCAAATGCCACCTTGGCGGTGTCTCTTGCCGTGGCAAAAGCCGCTGCGGACGAACTCGACGTCCCCCTCTATCGCTACCTCGGCGGTGTCGGGGCGAAGACTCTCCCCGTGCCCATGATGAACATCTTGAACGGGGGAGAACACGCGGACAACAACGTGGACATCCAAGAGTTCATGGTCATGCCCGTGGGAGCCGAGACCTTCGCCGAAGCCCTTCAGATGGGCGCGGAAATTTACCACTCCTTGAAGACGGTGTTGAAGGACCGCGGCCTCTCCACCGCCATTGGCGACGAGGGTGGATTTGCACCGAACCTCGAGAGCAACGAAGAGGCGCTGAAGGTCATCGTCCAAGCCATCGAAAAGGCGGGATACCGTCCCGGCGGCGACGTGCTCCTCGCCCTCGACGTGGCGGCGACGGAACTCTATGAAGAGGGGACCTACACCCTCGCCGGGGAAGGGAAGAGCTTCTCTGCAGAAGAACTCGTCTCCTACTATGAGGACTTGGTGGATCGCTATCCCATCATCTCCATTGAAGACGGCCTCTCGGAAGACGACTGGGAGGGCTGGAAGGTCCTCACCGAACGCCTCGGCGGGCGGATTCAACTCGTCGGCGACGACCTCTTCGTCACCAACCCCAAGCGTCTCGAAGAGGGGATTCGCCGCGGCGTCTCCAACGCCATTCTCGTCAAGCTCAACCAAATCGGGACCTTGAGCGAGACCTTGGAGGCGGTGGAAATGGCGAAGCGTCACCGCATGGGAGCCATCATCTCCCACCGTTCTGGAGAGACGGAAGACGCCACCATTGCAGATCTCGCTGTCGCCCTCAACACGGGGCAGATTAAGACGGGAGCCCCTGCCCGCACGGACCGGGTGGCAAAGTACAATGAACTGTTGCGCCTTGAAGACGGTCTCGGTGAAGTCGCCGTCTATCCCGGTGGCGCCACCTTTACGAACCTCGCATGAAGCTGACCCTCCTTCGCCATGGAGAGGCCCAGCCCATGGGCAGCTGTACCATGGATGCGGACCAGAAACGCCCCCTCACCGCAAGGGGGCGTCTGGACATCAGTGAGACCTTCTCAAGCCTCTCCTTTTCTGGGGAGCCTCTCGAGATCTGGGCCAGTCCTTTTTTGCGGACGCGACAGACCGCAGAGATTGTGAAACGCTATCTCCGCGCACCGGTGAAGATTGCCGAGTATCTGACGGTGACCAACTCCTCCTACCTGATGCGAGCCCTTCAAACCATGCCCGCCACGGTGCACGTGGTCGTCGTCACCCACGAGCCATTTATTGGAGACATGGTGAATCGCCTCACAGGAGAGCGGCCCTATGTCCACACGGGAGACTTCTTCACCATTGCCCTCGATGAGGACCTCATCGATGGAGAACTCGTCGCTTGGCGCAGACGATAAAAGCACCCCGAGGGGTGCTTTTTTAGATGGCGTGAAAGATGGGTTGTCCCTTTTTGAAGGTAGTAATGGAAGAAAAGCCCAAGGACTGGGCCAGAGCCATGGCCTCCTTTGCGTAGGAGCCGACATCCTTGGCAAAGTGGGCATCGCTTCCAATGGTTAAGATTTCTCCGCCGAGTTCGCGGTAGATCTTTAAGTAATGGGTCTTGGGATGAAATTCGGGGAGCCCTCGACGATGGCCTCCCGTGTTGATTTCAATGCCCTTGCCCTTTTTGATGAGGAGGGAAAAGATCTCGCGGACGATTTCTTCGTAGGTGGAGGCTGGGGGGAGGGGAGAGTCCTTGGGAAGATAGCGCTCGAGATAATCCAGGTGCCCCAGGACGTGAAAGTTCTCGTGTTCGAGAATGGAAGCGCGAGTCGCCTCAAAATAGCGGGCCATGGCATCGGCGGGGGTGTATCGTTTTAAGAAGCTTCCCATCACCGCGTCCTCCCCCTCTGCGGCGTGAATGCTCCCGAGGACAACATCAAAATCCCAGGCGGAGACCAAGGCGTCATTCGAAGGGCCGAGGCCCTCTTGAAGGCCGAGTTCCATGCCGATGGAGAAGTCGAGATCAGAAAATTCCTCTCCCAAGGCCTCCCAGGTCGTGAAATAGTCGGCGATGGGAAAAGATGCTTCATGGGGGTGTTCCGTGGGATAGGGGTCCATGTGGTCCGTGATGGCGAGGTGTTTGATGCCGTGCTCACGGGCGGCGGTCAAGATATGTCGTGGGTCTTCTTTTGAGTCGATGCTGAAGGTACTGTGAATGTGATAGTCAAACATAGAGACCTCTCTTTCTTCTCCCATCATAGCCCAGGGACAAAAGAAAATCGAGACCCCTTGGATTTTTTCTCGGAAGGTGATTGAAACCAATGCTATCGGGTATACTATAAACAGCAAATCACCCGAAAGGTAGAAGAAGGAGAGTTACTTATGAGCTTATTTGACTTGATTGAAAGCAAGAGAAGAGAAGTCCGTCGTCAACGTCGCATTGACGCTGCTTCCAAAGTGGCCCTTGGTGGTCTCGCCGGCGCTGCTCTCGGCATTTTGTTCGCTCCTCAATCTGGGGAAGAAACCCGTGAACAAATCTCTGAGAAGAGCCGTGAACTCGCTCAAAAGGGACAAGAAGCTGCTCGCGATGCGGCTGAGACCGTTCAATACAAGGCCTACGAAGCCTCTGAAGCCGTCAAGAGCACCTACGAGGATCTGAAGCTTCGCGCCGCCATCAAGAAGGACGAAGTCCTCGACGACATCGAAATCGCAAAGGCTAAGGCCGACGCCATCGGTGAAATCGTCCGCGACAGTGGGGAAGAAGTGAAGGCCCAATTGAAGGCCACTGGCGAAGAAGTCAAAGACGCCGCCAAGGACGTTGCCGACCAGGCCAAGAGCTCCGCAAAGGACGTGGCAGATCAGGCCAAGGAATCTGCAAAGAAGGTCGAAGCTGAGGCCAAGAAGTCCAGCGCAAAGATTGAGAAGGAAGTCAAGGACAAGTAAGAGCACAGAAAGAAGGACACCATGAATACGACCATTACCCTACAGGATCTTCTGAAGATTGTCCTGTATCTTGCAGGAGCGGGGGTACTGATCTATCTGGCGCTTGTGCTCAAGAATGTGCTGAAGATCACCGGATCCATCAAGGATCTTCTCGACGCCAATGAAGTCGCGATCAACGACACCATCAAGCAGGTGCCACAGATTGCACAAAATGCCAACAAGATCAGCTCCGATGTGGCCGTGATGAGCGGTGAAGCAAATCACCTCGTCGGCGAAATCAAACCCGAGGTGCAAAAGCTCGCGGCGACCATGAGCAATGTTTCCGATACCGTCGACGGTATTTCCCATCGTCTGGACACGACGGCCCTCGTCGTCTCCAACACCGTCAACGACATCTCTGGAAACATCTCCGATACGGCGAAGACGATCTCCATCAATGCGAACAACGTCATCGACTACTTCTACATTTTGCGCGAAGTCGTCGAGGCATTGCGTGACGTTTTCCTCAGTCGATAAGAGGATAAAGAGGCGAGAATCTCAGAATTCCGCCTCTTTTTTTGTTCGAGGTGGACAAACTTTTCCACGATGGATATAATTGAGGATATGAGGAGGAATGGACATGCGAAGAGTGAAAATCATCGCGAACCCATCGTCGGGAAAAGAGTATGCCCTCTTAAAGGTGAATCAACTGATTAACTACATGTCCGAGGACCCCTGGGACATTCAGCTTCTCTT
The DNA here is from genome assembly GCA_023442775.1 of Bacillota bacterium. GTDB lineage: Bacteria > Bacillota > Clostridia > Tissierellales > Peptoniphilaceae > JAEZXH01. Next base: position 82,134 of record JAEZXH010000019.1, on the reverse strand, counting down.
CACCCATCGTCTCGGGGACGGGACCCAGTTTGCAGAGCACTATGAAGGAGAAGATGTCATCGTCTGCTGCGGCGGCGATGGCACCCTCAATGAAGTGGTGGGGGGAATCTACCGCTCGGGGAGAAAGACGCCTCTGGCCATTCTTCCCAGCGGCACCGTCAACGACTTCGCCTCCTACCTTCACATGCCCCAGGACACCCGAAGTTTCTACGAGATGATCAAGCGCCGGCGCACCATGGAGGTGGACATGGGCCTCGCAGGCGATCGGCCCTTTATCAACGTCGCCGCAGGGGGGCTTCTCACCGAGGTGGCCTACACCGTCAGCGATGACTCGAAGGCGATTCTCGGGCGCATGGCCTACTACCTCGAGGGGTTCAAGGAACTCATTGGACACCTGGGCGGACAGAAGAAGCGCCCCATCTTTGAAATCACCACCGACGAGGGCACCATGACCCAAGAGGCGACGTTTTTCATCGTCGCCAACTCCACCTCCGTCGGGGGATTCAAGAACCTGGCTCCTCTTGCAGAAATTCAGGATGGACTCCTCGACGTGCTCATCCTCAAGAACGTAGAATTTGCCGAGGCCTTTGATATTCTCCGCTCCTTTGCCCTCGGCAACCATCTCCACCACGATAAGGTCCTCTACATGAAGACCGACAAGGTCACCATTGCCAGTGATCGCCCCATGACCGTCGACGTCGATGGCGAGAAAGCAGGAGATCTCCCGATGACGTTTCAAGTGGTCAAGAACGCCCTGACCCTATGCACCTAAAAGGAGGTCCCCATGGCATCTACGATTAAAGATGTGGCCAAGATGGCCGACGTGTCCATCTCTACGGTCTCTCGTGTCATCAACGATTCAAAACCCGTCAGCCCAGAGGCGCGTCGTCGCGTCCTTCACGCCATTGAGGTCCTCGACTACAAGCCCAATGAAGTGGCCAGAAGTCTCGTCACGAAGAAGTCCAACCTCATCGGCATCATCGTCAGCGATATTGGGAACTACTACATCTCCCAGGTCCTTCGCGGCGTCGAGGAGATTGGACGGATGTACAACTACGACATTCTGCTCTCCAGCTCCTATGGTGACCCAGAAGTGGAGCTGAAGTTTGCGAAACTCTTCTCCCAAAAGCAAGTGGAGGGGATCATCGTCATCTCGGAGATTCTCAATCAGAAGCTCATCTACAAGCTCGACGAGTTTAAGATTCCCTACTTGGTGATGAACCGATTCTACAACATCGAAGAGGCCCCCACGGTGTCCATCAACAACAAGGACGCCTCCTACAAGATGACGAACCATCTCCTGGAGATGGGACACAAGAAGATCTGTTACATTGCCCTGAGAAAGGACATGGACCGCACCAACGAGATTTACAAGATTAAGGGGTACCGCCAGGCGATGATTGAGCGCGACCTCGACGCGCCTCTCATCTACATCGAGGGGACGGGAGAAGAGGATCTCCAAGACATCCTCCCCGAGATCTTGGCGGCGAAGAAGGAGGGGGTCACCGCCTTCTATTGCACCCAGGACCTCTTGGCGATTCATCTCTTAAACGCCTTCCGCGACCACGGCATCGACGTGCCCGGAGAGGTGTCGGTCTGTGGTTTTGGGGGATCGGATATCGCAGGTCTCGTCCGTCCGCGGCTCACCACGGTGAAGGAGCCCTATTACGACATCGGCGCCGTCGCCATTCGTCGCCTCCTAAAGACCATTGAGATGAAGGGGGTTCGGGTGGAAGAGGACCCCATGCTCTTGCCCGTGGAAGTGATTAAACGAGACAGTGTGAAGGAACTCTCATGAATGCCAAAGCCCTTCTGATCACGACGTCTCATCTCTTGGCCAAGGGGTTTGCGCAAGAACTCTTAGTCTATGGGGTGGGCCTAGAAGTGGTAGAGAGGTTGCCGGAGGCCTTTGACGGTGAAATCTTTGCCGTGGAAGAGTTGGGAGACGGGGTCCATTGCTTGCCAAAGGGGACAAGTCTTGAGGAGGAAAAACGCGCCATCCAGACACTTCTCGATGGCCTCTATGGCCCCTCCCATGAACGGGTACTCATTGAGGGCTTAAACGAGCGGGAGGAGGAGATTCTCCTCCAGATTCTCGCAGGTGCCTCCAACCGCGAGATTGCCTCGTCCTTGTTTCTCAGTGAAAAGACCATCAAGAACAACATCACGATACTCTATCAGAAACTCGAGGTGTCGAATCGCGCCGAAGTCTTTGCGCGGTTTTCGTTCCTCGAAGGCTAGGTCCGTCTCTTCTCGAGCGGGCCTTTTGCTTAGAAAGGAGCACAGAGTGGGACGCTATCCTTCAGAACGACGACTCACCTTTGGACGGGCGATGGTGGCCTCTTCGAGCCCTGCGGCGAGTGAAGTGGGGGAGAGGATTCTTTGCAAAGGGGGCAATGCCACGGATGCGGCGGTGGCCATGGCGGCGGCACTTCCCGTGGTGGAACCGACCTGCAATGGACTGGGCTCCGACCTCTTTTGCCTCTATTGGGACGGGGAGACACTTCACGGGTACAACGGCAGCGGAAAGAGTCCCCGCCGTTTGGACCTTCACCACTGCCCCACCTGTGAGACCCTCCCAAAGGACGGGGTGTTGCCCATCATGACGCCGGGCGCCGTCGCGGGGTGGGTGGACCTTCACGAGACCTTCGGGAGTCTCGCATTTGAAGAGGTCCTCGCCCCGGCGATTTCTCTCGCCGAAGAGGGGTTCATCGTCGGGGAACAATTGGCCCTTCTCTGGGAGGAGTCCTTCCAACGGTTTTTGCCCCACAGAGAAGAAAGCCTCTATGGGCCCTGGTTCTCCATCTTTGCACCAAAGGGGCGCGCCCCCCGAGCCGGGGAGATCGTCTCCTTGCCAGAACTAGGAAAGAGTCTTCGCGCCATTGCAAAGACGAAGGGAGAGGCCTTCTACCGAGGAGAAATCGCCGAGGCCATCGATGAGACGATGAGAGAGGTTGGGGGATTTTTCAGAAAAGAGGATTTGGAGGTGCATCGGGGGATGTTTGTCGATCCCATCTCCGTGCGCTATCGCGGGGTGGACGTCTGGGAGATTCCCCCCAACGGCCACGGCATTGCGGTCCTTGTCGCCCTTGGAATTCTCGAGGAGATGGACCTTCAGTCGATGAGTGAGATCGAACGGCAGCACGCCCTCATCGAGGCGATGAAACTCGCCTATGTGGATATCAAGGAAGTGGTGGCGGACCAAGAGTACATGGAGGTCAGTGTGGAGGAGCTCCTAGACACCGCCTATCATCAGGGACGCCGCGACCTCATCGCCTCTCGCGCCACCTCGCCGGTGCCCTCCTTTGGGGCCAGTCCCTCCACGGTGTACTTCGCCGTCGCCGATGAGGCGGGGCGGATGGTCTCGATGATTCAATCGAATTTTGACGGCTTTGGTAGCGGGGTCGTGGTCCCTGAGTGGGGCGTGGCCCTTAACAACCGGGGCTGTAACTTCAACCTGCGAAAGGGCCACCCAAACTGCGTCGGTCCCAACAAGCGCAGTTATCACACCATCATCCCCGGCTTTATGACGAAGGATGGAGAAGCCTTCGGAGCCTTTGGGGTCATGGGAGGATTCATGCAGCCCCAGGGTCAGCTCCAAGTCATCTCGCGGCTCCTCGACGAGGGTTGCACCGCCCAAGAGGCCCTCGATGCGCCAAGGTGGCAATGGAAGGAGGGGTGTCGCCTCGACGTAGAACGAGAATTTGGACAAGAGCTTCTTCAAGGCCTCGAAGAGAAGGGACACCTCCTCACCCGCCTCGACGACTATCGAGAGATGGGACGAGGACAAATTATCTTGCGCCATGGGGAAATCTATAGCGGAGGAACGGAGAAGCGCACCGACGGCGTCATTCTCGGCATCCAAGGAGGACAATCATGAAGGGATATGTACACATCTACACGGGAGATGGAAAGGGAAAGACCACCGCGGCCCTAGGCCTCGCCATGCGCAGTCTCATGCGGGGGCGCAAGGTCTTTATGGGGCAGTTCATCAAGGGAATGTACTACGGGGAGTTGGACCTTCAAAAGTCCTTTGAGAACCTCACCATTCATCAGTATGGCACGGATTGCTTTATCGATCGCGCCCCTTCAGAAGAGGACCGCCGCCGCGCCGAGAAGGGACTTGCTGAACTCGGCGAGGTTCTTCGTGGGGATTGGGACGTGGTCATCCTCGACGAAGTCTGCGTCGCCGTGGACTTTTCCCTTCTCACCTGGGAGGCGGTGAAGGCCGTTCTCGATGGGCGAAATCCAGAGACCGAGGTAGTTCTTACGGGACGAGGGGCCACGGAAGAGATGATTGTCTATGCAGATCTCGTCACCGAGATGCGCGAGGTGAAACACTATTATCAAGAGGGCGTCCAGGCCCGCGCCGGCATCGAATTTTGAGTACAAAAAAAGAACCCCGCGGGGTTCTCTTTTTTATTCTTCTTCGCTTTCGGTTTCGTCCACAGTGGGAACGTCAGCGGCGTCCACGTCTTCGGACTCTTCACCCTCTTCAGGAAGCTCTTCTTCTTGAGGCTCTTGGAGAGAGCAGACCGTTTCTTCCAAGTCGGTGAGAACGGTGATTTCGGGGATGGAAGCCACGTCGAGTTGGCCCACGGTGACCACGTCGCCAATTTCGAGATTCTCCACGTCGAACTCTGCAGCGGAAGGGAGGTTGGTGGGCATGCATTCCACTTCCACTTCGTCGAGTTGTTGGAGAAGAACCGAGGGCTGCGCCTTGATGTTGTCGCGGTTGTGGAGCACGACGGGGATGGAGATGCGCAGGGTTTCCTTCATGTTGACGACGTAGAGGTCAAAGTGAAGGATTTGGTTCTTGTAGGGGTGGTTTTGAATGTCCTTGATGAGGACCTTCGTGGTGGTGCCATCGAGACTGAGGTCGATGAGGTTACTCGTACCAGCTTCTTCCACGAGGCGGACGAGTTCCTTTTCCACGGCCACGATGTTGATGGGCTCTTGTTCCTTTCCGTAGAGTACCCCGGGAACAAGGCGCTCACGGCGGAGCTTGTCGACGCTGTTCTTGCCGACCTCTTCACGCTTTTTGACGGTGAATGTCACGTTATTCATGTTCTTCAAACCTCCATGTCAATTTTTGCCACAGTCGGCAACTAGCTAAGTATTATACCAGAATACGAGGAAAATTTCTAGTCCAAGTTATTCTGCGTCCCTTCCCGTGCGCCATCCTCGGTAGAAGAGGGCGACCATTCCCCGGCCGGTGTGGCTGCCGATGACGGGGGAGGCGGGGACGATGGTGGAGGCGATGGAGAGTTCGGCGAGGCTCTTTGCCAATTCCTCGGCAAGTTCCGGGCAATCGGCGTGGGCGATGATGACCCCATCTTCTGAGGTGCGCCGTTCTTGGTAGAGCTTCATGATTTCCCGAAGGGCCTTCTGCATCCCACGGGTTTTCCCAAAGGGGAGGAGACGTCCCATCTCGTCGATGTGAAGGAGGGGCTTCACCTTTAAGGCAGTTCCGAGGAATGCACTGACGGCGGTGATGCGCCCGCCCCGCTTTAGATGAAAGAGATCTTCCACGGCGCAGAGGACCGAGATCTTCTCGCGCAAACCTTCCAGCTCTTTGGCCATCTCTTCCGCACAGAGGCCCTCTTTACGTAGGCGCACCGCGTCCTCTAGGAGAAGGCCGAGGCCCCCCGAGGCAGTGAGGGTATCGACGAGAAAGAGTCTTCCCCCCTCCGGGAGTTTCTCGTGAAGGGCTCTCTGGGCGAGGAGGGCCTGTTCATACATTCCACTGAGACTCGAGGAGAGGCAGAGGTAGAGGACGTCTTCTCCTCGACGCAGCAGGGGCTCGAAGAGTTCCTCGAAGCGGTAAGCGCTCACCATGGTAGTGGTGGGAAGGGCGCCAGCAGCGACATCGCGGTAAAAGACTTCCATGGTCTCTTCATCGGAGGTGAGGGGACTATAGGGCAAGATGTGATCGTTCATGGAGATGTCCATGGAAATCACAGAGATGTCTTCATGGAAGAGGAACTCCTTGGGGAAGTCCCCAGCAGCGTCCACAAAGATATGGGTTGAATTGGTCATTGTTAACTCCCTTCTATCAAGAACACATTATACCATAGGTCTGGGAGAAGGGGGTTGTTGGGAGAGACTTGCACCCGTTGACAAAACAGGGTGTTTTTCGTAGACTAGCCATAATCCCGCACATTCGGCGTAACGGAATGGAATAGAAAGAAGGAATTTATGACATCGACCATCGTGTATAATGGGAAACTTGTGGACGAGAACGAGATTTCTCTCTCCATTCGCAGTAAAATCGTCAACTACGGACTCGGTGTTTTTGAGGGAATCCGCGCCTATTACAACAAGGAAGAGGATCAACTCTATGGATTCATGATGAAAGAACATTATGAGAGATTCCTCCTTTCTGCAAAGGCGGTGAATATCCGCCTGCCCTACACCGCCGAGGAGTTGGTGGAACTCACACGTCAGCTCTTGGAAAAGAACGATTTTCACACCACGGTCTACATTCGCCCCATCGCCTTTAAGAACGATCTCTCCATCGGGGTGAGCCTCGCAGGAAATGACCACGACGATATGGCCATCTACTGCCAGCCCTTGGATAAGTACATTGAAAAGGACGCCTTCCGCGTCCAAGTCTCGAGTTGGACCCGGATTGCGGACAACATGCTCCCCCCGCGGACCAAGGCCACGGCGGGGTATATGAACAGTGCCCTCGCCAACCTCGAGGCGGTGGAGAATGGGTTTGACGAGGCGATTCTCCTCAATCGTCACGGCAACGTCTGTGAGGGTCCGGGAGAGAATGTATTTCTCGTCAAGCGTGGAAAGCTCATCACGCCCCCGACCGCCGAGGACATCCTCGAGGGCATCACCCGCCAACTCGTCATGGATTTGGCTCGGGATGAGCTGGGCATCGAGGTGGTGGAGCGCCCCATCGCCCGCACCGAGCTCTACAACTCCGAGGAAGTCTTCTTCTCGGGAACGGCGATGGAAGTGGGCCCCATTGTGGAAGTGGACCGACGCACCGTGGGCACTGGAGAACCAGGCCCCGTATTTCGCGCGCTGAAGGAGCTCTTTTTCGACATTGCCCACGGTCGCAAAGAGGGCTACGAGTCCTGTGTGACGCCGGTCTATCGACGCGAAGGATAACGCGAAGGATAAGATGAAGAAAGAGTTTGAGAAAAAGTTCACAAAACCCGCCGGAGTCTCCTCAACCTGTGGTATAATCCTAACTTGGAAACCGGCAATGGGAGGACGAGTATGAAGAAAAGAACATGGCTTTTCTTGGGACTCTTGGTGGTGCTCTGTATGGGCTGCTCCCAAGGGGCCTCGAAAAAGAGCGAAGAAGAACACCCGGTGTATCGGAGGGAAATCTACGGAGCCTTCGATACGATCATTTCCCTCTCCACCGACGGGATGAGTGAAGAGGAGGCGGAAAAGACCTTCGACCGCGTCGAGGATCGCTTCCGCACCCTGCACAATCTCTTCGACCGGTACCACCCCGATGAGTCGGTGACAAACCTCGCCGTGGTCAATCGAGACGCAGGGGATCACCCCGTCGCCGTCTCCGACGAACTCTACGACTTGGTGAAGTTTTCCAAGGAAGCGGCCAAGGAGATTTCCCCGAAGGTGGACATCGCCATGGGCACGGTCATCGACGTCTGGAATTCCCACCGGGAAGGACACGAAGGGGGCATTGAGGGACAGACTTCCGAAGGGGGAAAGGCGACTCTTCCCACCGATGAAGAGCTCCAAGAGGCGGCGAAACACGCCAACCTTGACGACGTCGTTCTCAATGACACGGACCACACCATCTCCTTTAAGGACCCGGCTCTGCGCCTCGACGTCGGTGCCGTGGCCAAGGGCTATGCCACGGAGATCATCGCCAAGGAATTGGAAGCCGATGGGGTGAAACATTTCCTCATCAGTGCTGGGGGCAATGTGCGCCTCATCGGTCACCCCGCCGATCCCAAGAAGAAGGAATACGTCGTTGGAATTCAAAACCCCGAGGTCTTGACCGATGCCGAGGATGGGGAAAATGTCCTGGACACTCTCTACGTCCACGACACCTCGGTGGTGAGCAGTGGAGACTATCAGCGGTTTTACATCGTCGATGGCAAGCTCTATCACCACATCCTCGACCCGGACACCCTCTATCCCGGAACCCATTTTCGCGCCGTCACCTTGGTGACCAAGGACTCGGGCCGTGCGGACTTTCTCTCCACCGCCGTCTTCCTCCTGCCCTATGAGGAGGGGCGTCGCCTCGTGGAGAGCCTCGATGGGGTGGAGGCCTACTGGGTCTTCCCCGATGGGAAAAAGGAGTGGACGAAGGGGATGGAGCCCATCCTGGGAAGCCTCGGGGCTACCAATGAGTCCTAGGTGAGAACATGGGAAGAAACAATCTCTTGGCCCTCTTTGGGCAAATTCTCTTGAGTCTTCTTCTCTTCGGCATCCTCGCCATCTCCAAGAGCCATCCCGCATGGCAGTCCCAGATTCTCCACGGAGGCGGGCGGTTTCTCCTCGTCGCCTTTATTTTCTTCTATTACTGGCTCTTGACGAAACTTCTCGGGGTGAGTACCTGGTGGATGAGCCTCTTTTCCACCATCGCCCTGCCCCTTCTCGGGGGTTGTTTCTTGGCGATCTCCTACCTCGCTGAGGGGCCGGGGGTCTTTTCTCAAGGGGTGGGGGCCAGTCTTTGGCGCTTTCCCTATGATGTCCTCATGCTCCCAGAATCCCTCGTCCTCGGACTGTTTCGCCAGGGGATGAGTCTTCGGACTCTCGTTCTCATGCCCTTGGCGCCATGGCTCTTCCTAACCCTCGGCACTGGGATTGTCCACCTGCGGAGAATACGACGGGCCAGAAGGAGGAGACGCCAATGAGAGAACTCAAGAAGGGAAAGCTCGCGGTTCTCGTCCTCGTTCTCCTCGTCCTCGCCGGGCTCTGGCTTCAAGGACGAGAGAACCACGGGCCCTTTGAGGCCGCCTATGTGGTGCGGGTCGTCGACGGAGACACCTACGTTCTCGAAGGGGGAGAGAAGGTGCGCATCATCGGCGTGAACACCCCAGAGAACACGAAGAAGAAGGAGCCCTACGGCAAGGAGGCGACCATCTTTGCGAAGAAAATGCTCCTCCACAAACGTGTCTATCTGGAGAAGGACGTCTCGGACAGGGATCGCTATGGACGACTCTTGCGCCATGTCTGGCTCGTAGAGAGTCCGGGGAAGGGGGCCTTTGAAGAGGAGAACTTTGCGGGGATGCTCGCCGCAGAGGGCTACGCCCAAGTCTACACCTTCCCCCCAGATGTAAAATATGAAGAGAAGTTTTTGAAGCTCTCCCGTCGCGCCCGGGAAGAACGTCGCGGCCTCTGGGCCATCGATGTCCACGGGACGACGAAGGGCGAGGATTTTAGGAGGTGAGGACGTGTATCCCTATAATCTAGAAGAATTAAAGGCACAGGTCATCTCTCAACTCGAGGGCCGGGGCGTGCATCTGGAAGACATTGCAGAAATTGTGATGCACCTTCAGGAGAAGTACATGGACTATCTCACCTTGGAGATGTGTCTGGAACACTTGGATGCGGTGCTTTCGAAACGGGAGATTCTCCACGCCGTCATGACGGGGCTCGCCCTCGACGACTTGGCGAATCGGAAACTCCTCCCCGAGCCGCTGCAGACCATTGTGGAAACCGACGAAGGGCTCTATGGCATCGATGAAATCTTGCCCCTGAGTGTGGTCAATGTCTACGGCACCATTGGCCTGACTAACTTTGGCTACCTCGACAAGGAAAAGGTGGGCATCATCAAAGAACTCGACGCCCGAAAGGGAAAGGACGTCACCACCTTCACCGATGACTTGGTGGCAGCTCTTGCGGCAGCGAGTGCATCGCGCCTGGCCCATGCGGCCCAGACAAAGGAGGAATCATGACAAAACGACAAGTCCCCTGGTTCGTACGGGCGGGCCTCGTGGCGGCGGCCTACATGGCCCTGACCTTTGCCTTCGCCCCTGTGAGCTACGGGATGATTCAATTCCGGGTGTCGGAGATTTTGAATCTTCTCGCCTTTTACAATCCGGTCTACATTCCAGGGATCGTCCTCGGGTGCGCCTTGGCAAACCTCAGCAGTCCCTTAGGAATGATTGACGTGGTGGTGGGAAGTTTTCACACCTTGGTGAGTCTTCTCTTTATGGCGAAGATGAAGAACAAATGGGTCGGGTCCCTCGGGCCTACGTTGTTCTCCTTTATCATCGGCTTGGAGATTGCCTATGTCTCCAACGACTGGAACCTGGTGTTGCCGGTGACCCTCTCCGTCGCCCTCAGTGAGTTCGTTATCTGCACCCTCGTCAGCGTTCCCGTCTACAGTCAATTGGAAAAGAACCACGCGGTGAGAGACCGAGTCCTTCGCCACGATTGAGCTTGAGGCCTAAGGCCATACCACGTAAGCGCGCCAAAGGATTCTCCTAGTTTTGAGAATCCCTTGGCCCCCCAAGAGGCACAGATGAATGGAGAGGTCATCATCTGGGCACATCTTCTGTTTCGCAAGGGAAACATCTCAGAATGCGTACATACAACATGGAGGAAAAACAGTGAAGGAAAGCTACGCAAGTATTGTGAATATTCGCCGGCGGGTCTTCGCCGAAGTGGCGAGAATTGCCTATGAAGATGCGGACTTGTCCGAACTCGAAGATGCGTCCTATCGCCTCTTCCCCGGACAAGTGGCGACGGTGAGAGAGGACATCTTCCGGGAGAGAGCCATCGCCGAGGAAATGCTTCGCCTGGCCATGGGGATGGACATCCGGGAAATGGACCGGTACACGAAGATTACCGAGGGCTTTGACAAGATCAACATCGCCGAGAACGCCTATGAAGAGCCCCTCGTCAACGTCATCAAGTTCGCCTGTGAGTCCTGCCCGACTCGGGCCTTCTTCGTGACCAACAACTGCAGAAAGTGTATGGCCCACCCCTGCACCAACGTCTGCCCCGTCAATGCCGTCTCCATTGGAAAATACGGCGCCCACATCGACAAGGAGAAGTGCGTCCGCTGCGGTCGTTGCAAGAACACCTGCCCCTACAATGCCATCGTGGAATACCAACGCCCCTGCGCTTCCGTCTGCGGCGTCGGCGCCATTGAGGACGACGACGTCGGACGCGCCGTCATCAACCACGACAAATGCGTGGCCTGTGGGCGCTGTATCACCCAATGTCCCTTTGGGGCCATTGCGGACAAGACCCAGATCTATCAATTGGTGAAGGCGCTGACGAGTAAAAAGCGGATTTACGCCATCGTCGCACCCTCTTTCATTGGGCAATTTGGGGCCCTCGCCTCTCCCGTCCAAGTGGCAGAAGCCATTAAGCAATTGGGCTTTGAGGACGTGGTGGAGGTCGGCCTCGGGGCGGACATGACCACCCTCCACGAGGCGAAGGAATACTTGGAGCGTGTCCCCGCCGAGATTCCCTTCATGGGGACGAGTTGTTGCTACTCCTGGTCTTTGATGGTGGAATACAACTTCCCTGAACTCAAGGGCTACATCTCCGATTCCGGCTCCCCCATGAAGTACACCGCGGAGCACATCAAGACCAAGGATCCCGATGCCTATGTGTGCTTCGTCGGCCCCTGCACCTCGAAGAAACTCGAGGCCATTGACACCAAGGTCCAAGGTTATGTGGACTTCGTCATCACCTTTGAGGAGCTCATGGGGATGTTCGTCGCTAAGGGCATCGACCCCGCAGAGGTGGAAGTGGATGAGACCATGGAAGACGCCTCGGCCTCGGCGCGCGGCTACGCCATGGCGGGAGGGGTTGCCGCCGCCGTTGCGGAAGTGGCAAAGCGCCTCGCTCCTGAGCGGGAGATTATGATCGAGGGCGCAAACTCCCTCGACGAGTGCATGAAGATGTTAAAACTCGCCAAGGCGGGGAAGAAGAACGGCTACCTCCTCGAGGGGATGGCCTGCCCCGGCGGTTGCATCGCCGGCGTGGGGACCATCGCGTCGACGACGAAGGTGAAGCGTGCCCTCACGAAGTACATGCAGGGCTCCGAATACAAGACCCCCTTCGAGAACGTGAACATTCCCGAAGAACTCAAATAAAAGAAGAAGCCCCAAGAGGGCTTCTTTTTTGTGGGCAGCGAAGAAAAAAGGGACGCGCGAGGCGTCCCCTGAAGAGTTAGGCAATCTCTTCGGAATTTTCCCAGAGGCCGTGGATGTTGCAATAGCTCATTGCGTAAACCACGCCACCCTTTTCGGTCTTCACCGTGGCGCTGACGGCGGGGTCACTGTAGAGCCCATCTTCGCCGTGAGCCGTGAAGGCATAGGAGCCGACTTCCACGGGGAACTTGGCGTCTTCGGCTTGGAAGAAAACCTTGATCCAAGCGATGTGGTGTTCCGCTTCGTTGGGATGGGGAATGTCTTCTCCGACGACGACCTTGATGTCGAGTTTGCCGTCGGCCTTGTTCACGTGAATCACGGGAACGTGCTTTTCGTTTTTCCAGTCACCAGATTGAACGGTTTCCGTCAGTTTGCGCATTGTGCATACCTCCTGAAAATACTTTGATGGTTCAGTTCTTCTTTACCCAAGATTGTCTTTCTTCACACAGTTTTTTGAAAGTTTGTGGAAGAGGTGTTTTCGGCGAAGAAGTCCATCTATGCTATAATGAACGAAGAGGTGAAGGTGTGAAAGAATTACAATGTTTTGCCGGAGTCAACTTCGGCATGGAAGCTGTTGCAAAACGAGAACTGGAAGACCTTGGATTCGAAGAGGTCCACGCCAAGGATGGGCGGGTCTATTTTCTCGCAGACGAAGAGGGGATTCTTCGTGCAAATCTTTGGATGCGCACCGCGGAGAGAATCTATCTCGTCCTCGGGGAATTCGTCGCCCGAAGCTTTGAAGAACTCTTCCAAGGGGTGACGAATCTCCCCTGGGAGGAACACATTCCGAAAGAGGGCTGTTTTCTCGTCTCGGGAAAGAGTGTAAAATCCACTCTCTACAGCGTCTCCGACTGTCAGAGGATTGCGGAAAAGGCCATCGTCAAACGACTGCAAAAGACCTACCCCATTCTCCGTTTTCCAAAGAGTGGCGAGCGGTATAAAATCGAGGTGAGTCTCTTAAAAGACGTGGTCACCGTCGCCCTCGACACCTCGGGGGAGGGACTTCACAAGAGGGGCTATCGCGCCCGAAGTGGTCGAGCTCCCTTGACGGAGACCTTGGCGGCGGGGCTTGTCAACCTCAGCTTCTGGAAGCCGAATCGCCTCCTCGCCGATCCCTGTTGCGGGTCGGGAACCATCCTCATCGAGGCGGCGATGGCGGCGCGAAAGATGGCCCCGGGCCTTGGGCGCAGTTTCGACTGCGAATCCTGGATGCGCTTTGACAAAGGCCTTGTAAAACGCCTGCGTCAGGAGGCCTATGAAGTCGTGGATACGAAAACGCGCCTCGAACTCGTGGGCTCGGACATTGACCGGAAGGTCCTCAGTGTGGCGAAGCAAAACGCCCTGGAAGCAGGAGTTGCAGACGACATTTCCTTCTTCTGCAAGGACGTCGCCACCGTGGACTACCCCGACGACTACGGAGTCATCATCACCAATCCCCCCTATGGGGAGCGGATTGGGAAGGGCTCCGATCTCGAGCGGGTCTACAAGGATCTCGGACGGCTTCACAAGAGTCTTCACACCTACTCCACCTACATGGTCACCAGCCTCAAGGAGGCGCCAAAGCTCTTCGGGAAGAAACCCGATCGCCTGCGCCGCCTCTACAATGGGCGCATTGAAGTGACTTATTACCAGTTTTATGGCCCCCGTCCTCCGCGCGAGGTGGGGAAGAGACAGAAATGAGGAACCTCATGGAAATTTATACGAAGACTGGCGACAAGGGAAAGACCTCCCTCTACGACGAAGTACGCGTGAGTAAAGATGACATCCGCGTCGAGAGCTACGGCACCGTCGACGAACTCGGGGCAAGCCTTGGCGTGGCCCGGAACTATATTGAAGACGAAGAGTTGCGCGAAGAGATTATGCGCATCCAAAACCACCTCTTCGTCGTCTCGGAAAATCTGGCGACCTCGGATCCTGCCAAGGTCCGTCACCACATCACGGAAGACGACATTCACTGGCTGGAAGAGCTCGTGGATAAATATATGGAGCGGGCTGGGGAATTTACCGGCTTTGTCATCAATGGCACGAGTAAGAGCGCAGCCTATCTTCACCTGGCAAGAACCGTGTGCCGCCGTGCAGAACGCCGCATCGTGAGCCTCTCCCATGAAGTGGAAGTGGATCCCTTGGTGGTGAAATTCGTCAACCGCCTTGCGGATACGATCTACGCCTTTGCGAGAGAGCAAGAGGATTTGACCCTCATGGTGGATTTTGAGGGGCAACTGCGCAAGTAAGAAAAGACCCTGGAGGAAGCCTCATGCAAGGAGGACAAGGACCCTTAACGCGCCTCAGTGGGAACTGGGGAATGCACATATTTGATGGCATTGCCGATCTCATCCGCGTCGTCGACGATCAGAACGAGGTCGTCTACGTCAACGAGGCCATGTGGGAGTGTCTCCTTGGGGATGAGGCGAGGCTCACCTGTAGCCTGGATTGCGAGAAACACTGTCTGTGCAATCCCCACATCACCGAGAGAAGTCTTCAAACCGGGGAGATCATCCAGCGGGAGGAGGACTACGCGGGTGAGATCTACTCGGTGAAGACCTCCCCCATCTGGCACGAGGGGCAAATCGTCGGTGCCGTGGAAGTCTTTCGTAACAAGACCCGTGAGAAGCACTTGGAACGCCAACTCACGGAAAAGACCCGGGCCCTCTCTCGGGAGATGGACCAGGCGCGAGTGATTCAACAGCACCTGCTGCCCCAACGTGGATTCTATCACCAGGTGCGGGTGGATTATCTCTTCCGCCCCCAAGGGGCGATTAGTGGGGATATGATTGACGTCTTTCCCCTTCCGGGAAACCGGGTGGGCTTTTACATCAGTGACACCGTGGGCCACGGCTTTGCCTCGGGGATGACGACGATGTTCATTCGTCAGGCCATGCGCAGCATTCTCGACGTGGAGCGGATGATTCCCTCGAGGACCCTCGAGATCTTGCACCGACGCTTTGTGGCTCTGGGACTCGACGTGGACACCTATTTCACCATGTTTTACGGAGTCTATGACCCAAAGGTGCACAAGGTCTATTTTGCCAATGCGGGACACAACTGCGCCCCTTTGCGCCTGAGCGAAGGCAGGATCTATCCCCTCGAGGTGTCGGGAAAGCCGATCTGCGCCCTCTTCGACGAGGTCCATTACGAGGACTACTACGTGGACCTCTACACCGGCGACGGGTTGCTCCTCTTTACTGATGGAATTTCAGAATCCACGAGTTCTGGGGGAGAGGCCTATGGCCTTGGGCGAATTTATCGCCAGGCCCGGGAGCTCCATCCCGATCTTCTCACGAGGATTGAGGAGGATCGCCATCGCCACACCCAGGGGATCCAAAAAGACGATGTCACCGCACTCTTACTCGAAATATTCTAGGAGGAAACATGAGATTGTATCACGGGCGCCGCGGGGGAGAAACCTCCTACAGCGAAGGTCTCAAGGACAGGACGAAAGAGGTCATGGCGGCCATTGAGGAGAAGGACATTCCCGGATCCGATTTTCTCGGATGGCGACGCCTTCCAGAGGAGGGACTCGACGGGATTGAAGAACTCCTAGAGCGGAGTGAGTCATTCCGAAAGGACCTCGATGTCCTCTTAATCCTTGGGATTGGAGGGTCCTTCCTCGGGGCGAAGGCGGTCTATGAAGCCCTGGCCCCCAAGTTCTCTCCCATCGAAGGATGTCCGGAAGTCCTCTTCTTGGGCTGTGATCTCTCTTCGGAAATCCTCGAGGAAACCCTCGATTATCTCGAAGGGAAGTCCTTCGGTGTCAACGTCATCTCCAAGTCGGGGAAGACCTTGGAAACGGCGGCGGCCTTTGCCTTTGTGGAGGAACTCCTGCGCCGACGCTATCCCGAGTCCTGGAAAGAGCGTCTCGTCGTCACCACGGACCCGGAAAAGGGAGCCCTCCGTCCCTTTGCACAGGAAGAAGGACTCCTCACCTATCCCGTCGCCGAAGACGTGGGGGGTCGCTACAGCGTCCTCTCTCCCGTGGGTCTCTTCCCCTTGGCCGTCGCAGGCATTGACGTCAAGGCTCTCTTAGAGGGGGCGAGGGACGCGAAGGAGGATATGAAGCGCCAAGGTGTCGACTCCGACGCGGCGCGCTACGCCATGGATCGCACCATCCAACGAGAAGCGGGAAAATCCATTGAAATCCTCGCCACTTACGACCCGAAGGCGGTGGGCCTCGGGGCGTGGTACGCCCAGCTCTTTGGGGAGTCCGAGGGAAAAGAGGGAAAGGGCCTCTTCCCGACGAGTCTCCTCTTTACCCGCGATCTCCACTCCATGGGCCAGTGGATCCAAGAGGGGCCACGGACGATTTTTGAGACGCTGCTCCTCTTCACGGAAGAGCCAAAGACCATGATTCCCAAGGAGTCCTTGGGACTTGGAGTCGAGGCCCTTCGCCACCGGGCCATGGAGGAGATGAACCGCGCCGCCATCGAGGGCACTATGGACGCCCACGAGGCGGGCGACGTGCCAAACTTTGTGTGGGAACTACCGAAGAAGGACGCCTACCACTTAGGGGTTTGGCTCTACTCCATGGAGGAGGCCTGCGCCATCTCCGCGATTCTCCTCGGGGTCAATCCCTTCAACCAACCAGGAGTGGAGGAATACAAGAGCCGCATGCTCGAAAACCTCCGTTAAGGACGCCGTGTGCGTCCTTTTTTCTTAGGAAAGTGCGGGAAAACGAAATTATTCTCACGTGGAGATGAGGAGCGAAGCTGAACTCTTCCGACGAGAGGTGACGTGAAGCGCTGAGAGGGAGGTCTTCGGGAAAAAATCGAGAAAACAGGAAAACAACAGAGTTTCGTCAAGATATCAACGACTGATTAAAAGGGTGATGAAGGCAAAATTTTTCTGGAAAAGAACTTGTCTATTTCTTCACAAACGATATAATGAACATGTAAGGGTTTGCAAGACTCAGTACTGAGGTCGAGGTGTGGCTTCCTCGATCTCCCGATTGCGACGAAGGTCGCTTACTTATTGACTCTGAAGGGGGTTAACACATGGATTTTAGAATGGACAAGGAGCACATCCTTCTGCGTCAAATGTTCCAACAATTTGCGCAAAACGAAGTGCAGCCCATGGCCGCTGAGGTGGACGCCGACGAAGTCGTCCCCTATGAAAACATCAAGAAGATGGCCAAGGCCGGCTTCTTTGGGATTCCCTTCCCGAAGGAATACGGTGGACAGGGCGCAGATTACCTCGCCTATGCCATGGCCATTGAAGAACTCTCCAAGGTCTGCGGGACCACGGGTGTTATCGTCTCTGCACACACCTCCCTTTGCGCCGCTCCCATCTACGAAAACGGGACTCCGGAACAAAAGGCGAAGTATCTCCCCGATTTGTGCTCCGGTCGCAAGATTGGTGCCTTCGGTCTCACCGAACCCAACGCCGGGACCGACGCTTCTGGCCAACAAACTGTCGCCGTCCTCGACGGAGATGAGTACGTTTTGAACGGGACGAAGATCTTCATCACCAACGCTGGTTTTGCCGATGTCTTCATCATCATCGCCATCACCGACCGCACCGCCAAGGGCACCAAGGGCATCAGCGCCTTCATCGTCGAACGCGACACCCCAGGCTTCACCGTCGGTGAACCCGAAGACAAGATGGGGATCCGCGGTTCTTCCACCTGCGAACTCGTCTTCGAAAACTGCCGCATCCCCAAGGAAAACATGCTCGGTCGCGAAGGCCGCGGGTTTGCCCTCGCCATGAAGACCTTGGACGGCGGACGTATCGGGATCGCGGCCCAAGCCCTCGGGATTGCAGAAGGCGCCATCGACGAAACTGTGAAGTACACCAAGGAACGCAAGCAGTTTGGCCGTCGCATCTCTCAATTCCAAAACACCCAATTCCAACTCGCCGACATGAAGGCCAAGGCAGACGCTGCTCAGCTTCTCGTCTATCGCGCTGCGTTCATGAAGGGCGCAGGGGAACCCTATGGACACCTCGCTGCCATGGCGAAACTCTTTGCATCTGAAGCGTCGAGTGATATTACCCGTCGCTGCTTGCAACTCTTCGGTGGCTACGGCTACACGAGAGACTATCCCATCGAGCGCATGATGCGCGACGCAAAGATTACCGAGATCTACGAAGGGACCTCGGAAGTTATGCGCATGGTCATCTCCGGATGGATGGGCGTCAACTAAAGGGCACAGAGGAGGATAACGATGAAGATTATTGTCTGTGTGAAACAAGTACCCGACACCACGGAAGTGCGCCTCGATCCGAAGACGAACACCCTCATCCGTGATGGCGTGCCAAGTATTATCAACCCCGACGACAAGGCCGGGATCGAAACTGCGCTTCGCATCAAGGACGAGCACCCGGATACCACGGTGACTATCCTCTCCATGGGACCGATGCAAGCCGATGCCGCTCTTCGTGAAGCCCTCGCCATGGGCGCTGACGAAGCGATTCTCGTCAGTGACCGCGCATTCGGTGGTGCCGACACCTGGGCAACCTCTTGCACCATCGCCGGCGCATTGAAGACCATTGGTGACTACGACCTCATCATCACCGGTCGTCAAGCCATCGACGGGGACACCGCCCAAGTCGGACCCCAAATCGCTGAGCACCTTGGCCTTCCCCAAGTCGCCTATGCAGAAGAACTCTCCGTCAACGGCGACACCGTGACGGTGAAGCGTCAATTCGAAGACCGCTACCACATCATCGACGTGAAGATGCCCTGCCTCGTCACTGCTTTGACGGAACTCGCCGAGCCCCGTTACATGAGCGTTGGCGGTGTCTTTGACGCCTATCAAAAAGAAGTCAAGGTCTGGGGTCTCGATGACATTAAGGACAACCTCAACCTCGAAGACATTGGTTTGAAGGGCTCCCCGACGAAGGTCAAGAAGTCCTATGCGAAGGAAGGCAAGGGCGCAGGCGTCCTCTTGAAGGATGTCAATGCCGATGAAGCCGCCGCTGCCATCATCGCCAAACTCAAGGAAAAGTATATTATCTAAGGGTTCGGACAGGAGCGTGAAAAAATGAGTAAGAATGTATTTGTCTTTACGGAACAACGCGACGGCGAACTCCAAAAGGTCGGGATTGAACTCCTCGGAAAAGCCAGCGAACTCGCCAAGGATCTTGGTCAAGAAGTCGTCGCCGTGCTTCTTGGGGAGAATGTGAAGGGCCTCGCAGAAACCCTCATTCACCACGGTGCAGCCAAGGTCATCGTCGTCGATGATCCCATGCTCAAGGAATATGTCACCGAGCCCTATGCCAAGGCCATCAACGCCATCGTGAAGAAGTACGATCCCGAGATCGTCCTCTACGGCGCCACCTCCATCGGCCGCGACTTGGCTCCTCGCCTCGCCGCTCGTATCCACACCGGCCTCACCGCCGACTGTACTGGCCTCGAAATCGACCCCGAATCGAAGAATCTCATGATGACCCGTCCCGCATTCGGCGGAAACCTCATGGCGACGATTCTCTGTGAACAACATCGTCCCCAAATGGCCACCGTGCGCCCCGGCGTCATGACTCCCCTCGCCTCGGACAAGAGCCTCCAAGGGGAAATCATCGAAGAAAAGATCGACTTCGTTCCCGAAGATATGAATGTCACCATTCGTGAGATCGCCAAGAGCGAATCCAAGAAGAAGGACATCACCGAAGCCAACGTCCTCGTCTCTGGCGGTCGTGGAATCGGCGGACCCGAAGGATTCAAACTCCTCCAAGAACTCGCTGACGAACTCGGCGGGGAAGTGTCCACCTCCCGTGCCACCGTCGACGCTGGTTGGATTGAAAAGGATCGTCAAGTCGGACAGACCGGGAAGACCGTGCGTCCTGACCTCTACTTCGCCTTTGGGATTTCCGGAGCCATCCAACACTTGGCAGGGATGGAAGAATCGGATCTCATCATCGCCGTCAACAAGAACGAAACTGCTCCCATCTTCGATGTGGCAGACCTCGGAATCGTCGGCGACCTCAACGCCATCGTTCCTCGCGTGACCGAACTCTATCGCAAGGAAAAGGCCTTGAAAGAAGAAATCGCTGAGTAATCGGCGCAAAAAAAAGAGCCCCAAACGGGGTTCTTTTTTTATGGAACGGGAACGCAGATCTTTCGGTGAAATTCTGGCAGCTCCACAATGCGCACCGGGACGTGGTAGAGCTCGTCGAGAAGACGCTCGGTGACGAGATCTTTTGCAGTCCCCATGGTGAAGTGCCCCTTCCCATCGAGGACGCCTACGTAGGAGCCTAAGTAGAGGACCTGGTCCGGGTGATGGTTGGTCATGATGAGGATGAAGCCATCTTCTTGGAGCTTGGCGATGCGCCTTAAGGTTCGGACCTGGTTGCCGAAATCGAGGTGATTCGTCGGCTCGTCGAGGAGAATCACCGGACTTCCTTGAACGACGGCCCGGGCGATGTTGACCTGTTGGCGTTCTCCGCCACTCAGTGATGCATAGGACTTGGAAGCGAGGCCTTCCAAGCCAAAACGAGTCATCACGTCCTCGACGCGTAAGACATCCTCCTCCTTGGGTTGGGAAAAGGGGCCGAGATGAGGGGCGCGCCCCATGAGAAGGACATCGCGCACTGAGTAGGCGTAGAGGGTGTTTTGCTGTTGGGGGACGAGACAGAGATTGAGAGAGCGCTCTCTCGGAGAAAGGCGATGGAGGTTTTGATTCTCATAGAGAACCTCCCCGGAATTTGGGGTGAGAAGGCCTGCGATGGTATGAAGGAGAGTGGACTTTCCTGCGCCATTGGGCCCGAGAATCGTGAGGAGCTCCCCGGGATTTAGGGAGAAAGAGACTTCGTGAAAGAGAAGGGGCTCCTTGGGATAGGCGAAGGAGAGGCTGGAGATGGTGAGACTCATTGGAGATTCCTCCCTTGTCGAAGGAGTAAGAAGAAGTAGGTCGGTGCCCCCAGGAGCCCCGTGAGAATGCTCAAGGGAATCTCCGCCATGGTGAGGGTCCGGGCGAGGGTATCGATGAGAAGGAGGAAGAAGGCCCCAAGGAGGGCGCAGCAGGGGATGCTCATCCGATGATCCGCGCCGACGAAGAGGCGACTCATGTGGGGAATGACGAGGCCAATCCACCCAATGGTGCCACAGGAGCAGACCGAGGTGGCGGTGAGGAGGGTGGCACAAAGAATCAGAAGGCGGCGCAGTCGAAGTACGTCGACTCCAAGGCTCTTCGCTTCATCGTCGCCGAGGGAGAGGATGTTGAGGCGAAAGCGAAGAAGAAAGACGAGGAGAAGGCACCCCAAGATGGGAAGGCTCATGGCACGAACATCTCTCCATGAGGTCTCGGCAAGGCTTCCCAGCTGCCAATAGGTCATGGACGCCAACTGGGTGTCCGGGTCGGCGACGTACTTCAAGAGGCCGAGGGCGGCGCTCATAAACCCTCCCACGATGACCCCAGAGAGGACGAGGCTCATCACTGAGGAATTGCCAATGAGTCGTGGGATCGTCATGGCAAGGCCCACGGCGAGAAGACCGCCGAAGAGGGCGACGAGTTGGGTCGTGGTCTGGGAGAGGCCGAGGTAGATGCTTAAGAAAGCACCGACACAGGCCCCTGAAGAGACGCCGAGCATATCCGGCGCCACCAAGGGATTGCGCAAGATGGCTTGATAGGTGGCCCCGGAGATGGCAAGAGCTGAGCCTACGAGGAGACTTGCAAGGATACGTGGAAGGCGCAGGGAAAAGAGGACAGTGGCGCCTTGGCCGGACTTACTAACTCCTTGAAGAAGGGCGGGAAATTCACTCAAGGAGATGTGGTAGCGCCCGATGAAGAGACAGAGAAAGGCGGAGAGGATGAGGAGGACGAGGCCGCCTCCAAAGAGTGCCTTATTGGGGCGGGAGGCTCTTTGCATTGGCGTCCTCGGCAAAAATCATGGAGAGGTCCTCTTTGGAGAGGGTGCGATTGAAATAGGTCTTGAAGAAGTCTTGTGTCCTCTCTCGTGTATCGATGTCGGGGAAGACCTCGGGTTGAATGTGTTCGGCCAACCAGCACATCATCAGGGGCGTTTCCACGCCGGGAGCGTCCCAACGATAGATGCCAAGGGGCGTCTTGTAGACGCGCTTATTCTTGACGGCACTGACCTGGGACCAGTCTTGTCCATCGAGGCGGTTTTCATAGAGGTCTTCCGGGGTGAAGTCGTCGAATTGACTCAAGAAGATGATTTCCGGGTCCTTCTTCAGGATTTCTTCCATGGTGAGACTCTTTTGCCCTTCGGCAATGTTCTGTGCGCCGGCGAGGGAGAGGGCCGTCTGGATGAACATGTCCGTCCCTTGGATCTTGAGCGTTTTGTCTCGCAGGTAGAGGACTCGAGGTTTCTCGACCTGGGCCAAGTCTTTTTCCTTGGCCTTGAGCTCGTCGTAGACGTCTTGGTAGAGGTCGTTAAAGGCTTTGGCCCGGTCTTCCTTTCCCAGAAGTTGTCCAATGGCGGTAAAACTCTTTTGGAGGTCCTCGAGGGTTTCATTTTTAACCATCACCGGGGTGATGCCAAGGCTCTTGACCTGCTCCGCTACATCGCTTTGGTGATCCCACAACACGAGGGCTTGGGTCTGGCGGTTGGCGAGTTCTTCTACGTTGACGGAAAAGTCTTTGCCGATGGGGCTCGTGTCGAGGTCGGCATAGGCGGGGTCGAGGGTTTCAAGGAAGTGGCCCTTGCATGCACTCATGGCCCCGGGATGGATGGCCACAAGGCGACTCGAGGAGCCGTCGATGGCATAGATGACCGAGGACCAGGGAAGGGGAGTCACTGCAATGCGCGCAATGTCTTCAGGGACGGTGACGTGGTTATCCATGGCGTCGACGACCTCGCGGGTCCCTTGGGAATCCGAGGAGGGTGCGGCATTGGGAGTCGAATTGGCGCACCCGGCGCATCCGAGGAGCAGGGCGAGGAGAAGCAGGAGTAGTTGTTTTTTCATAGGTTATCCTTTCTAATGGGAGTGAGAAGTGGTAGAAAAACCGTCGGTGGCAACTCCCGTGACGTCAAAGCCCTTCTGTTGAAGGGAAGAGACGACGGAGGGGAGATCAAAGCCCAAGATGTGGGGCACGGCGGTGGTGATGAGGGTAAGGGGACGGGACGGATCTTGACGGTAAAACGACGAGGCCGCCTCGAGGACCTTCTCCTCTGCACCCATCGACCAATCCAAATCATTGAGAGTCGTATGGGCCCAGGGAAGGGATGGCCGCGTTTCGTCGAGGCCAATGGCAGAGGCGCACCCTCCTGGAGTGATGAGAAGGACGCGGCGCCCGGCACCCATCGCCTCCCAGAATGCCCCGACATAATCGGGCGGGGGGACCTCAGCCATGGGGGAAGAAAGAAGGACCTGTTCTCCCTCAGGGGTCGCCGCGAGAAAGGCTTCGATGTCCTTCATCGGGGAGGCACGTCTTGCGACGAGAGGCCCGCGCTCGAGAACGAGAACATGGGAGGAAAGAGGGGCAAGGGACGCTTTCAACGCATACGCATCCACATGGGAGAGGATTTCTGCGCAGGAGAGATAGACGATAATGCCTCCAATCTCAGGAGGAATCTGGGAGGCGAGAGAAGAGAGTTTTTCCGGCGCTCTCCCAAGGGCGATGTCCATGGGGCTCATAGGACAGGGGAGGAAACGACCCTCTGCCTCGAGGGTCTTGGCACAAAGAGCGATGCCTCGTAGACAACCATAGGAGCCGAGGCCAATGAGGAGAATATCCTTGCGAGAGAAAATCTTCTTGAGATTGGCCATGGGCTCTTGGCGCGGCTCACAGGATTCGTGTCGAAGATAGAGCATCCCCATCACCTCCTAGAGATCGAAGTCTTTCTTCGGACAACGCTGTGGCGTGGGTGGGACAGAGGGCGAGAATCTCCTTCGCAATGGAGAGAAAGAGAGAGGACATCTCTCCCTCGGGATCCATCTCGTGGACGGTGCGCCCGAGAAAGTCTGCCTGACGTAGCGCGCTAGAATCCGGAATCGAAGGAAGCAGATGGCCCCCTACCGCCGAGGCAAACTCCTCGACAATCCGACGATCCCCATCGTCGTGGCAGCGATTGTGGAGAATCCCTCCAAGGAGAGGACGGCCCCGCTCGTAATGGGCAATGCCCTTGAGGATGTTATTCGCCGCATAGAGGGCCATGTATTCCGCAGAAGTGACGAGAAACACACGGTCCACAAAACCTTGGCGCATGGGCATGGCAAATCCACCACAGACCACGTCGCCTAAAACGTCGTAGAGGATGATGTCCCACCCTTCGGCGAAGACCCCAAGACGTTCTAGAGTATCGGCCATGGCGAGAATCCCAAGCCCAGCGCACCCTTGGCCCGCAACGGGACCTCCCGCCTCGACGAGGGTGACCCCGAAGGCCCCGGGAAAGAGGAGCTCTTCTTGCGTCGGCGTCGGGGTTTTCGAGAGGGTCTCGAGAACCGTAGGAATCCTTTCCTTGGCGAGGTTTCGCACCGAGTCGGACTTGGGGTCGCAGCCGATGTGCAGAACTCGAAGCCCCTTGCGGGCAAAGGCGGTGCTGAGGTGGGTGGCGAGGGTTGATTTTCCGATGCCGCCTTTTCCGTAAAGGGCGAGGCGAAGTGTCATAAGAACCTCCTTTCAGAACAAGAGTCGTTTTTATTATAACCTTCTGGCCACTCTTTTTCATCTCCTCTCAGAGTTCTTCTGCCCTTCTTTGGTGCGCCTCTTTATCTTGTGGGAAGTCTTCCTCTCGGGTATACTTAGAGGGTAATCTCGTGCAGAAGAGAAAAGGAGAGAGCCGTGCGCAAGTATCGCAAACAAGAGCATATCGAAAATTATCTTCGTAGCACGCACAAAGGAGATGCCCTCTTTTGTGATGTTCACCTAGTCCACAACTCCCTGCCGGAGATGGGAGAGAAGGACGTCAACCTCTCGACGACGTGGCTGGACTTTGACCTCGCCGCCCCTCTCATGATTAACGCCATCACCGGGGGAAGTGATTTTGCCCAGGCCATTAATGAGGACTTGGCCCACTTGGCGAAGAGATTCTCCCTTCCCATGGCCGTGGGCAGTCAAACCATCGCCTTGGAAGATCCGACGAGTCACCGAAGCTTCCAGGTGGTGCGGGAAATCATGGGAGATCTTCCCGTCTTTTCCAACCTCAGTGCCCTCCATGGTCTCGACGAGGCCCGTCGAGCCGTGGAGATTCTCGGTGCCGATGGGATTCAGATTCACCTCAACCCGGCCCAGGAGATGGTCATGCGAGAAGGAGATCGGGATTTCTCCAAGTCCCTTGCCCACATCGCAGAAATCGTCCAAGGCATCGAAGTCCCCGTCATCGTAAAAGAGGTGGGCTTTGGCATGAGCCCCTCCACGGTAAAGACCCTCTATGACGTCGGCGTCCGCTGCGTCGACGTGGCAGGATTTGGAGGGACGAACTTTTTTGAAGTGGAGAACCTTCGCCACCCCGAGGAGGATTTTTCCGACCTCTTCGACTGGGGAAATCCCACGACGTTGTGCATTCTCGGGGCAAAAAAACTCGGGCTCTCGGACTTGAGTCTTGTGGGCTCCGGAGGCATTAGAGATGCCCTGGACCTGGTGAAGAGCCTCGTTCTCGGCGCGGACATGACCGCTATGTCCGGGGAGATTTTGAGCTACCTCACCCACGGCGGCAGAGCCTATGCAGAAGAATTTTTAGAACAACTCCTCAGAAAGGTGCGCATCCTCATGGTTCTCGTCGGAGCGCGCAATCTCGAAGAACTGAAACAGTCCCCCTACTGGCTCAGTGGCACCCTCGCCACCCTCTTTGGACCGGGACGTTTCGAATAGAAAGGAACACTATGTACGACGTCATTGTCATTGGAGCGGGTCCCGCTGGGCTCGCCGCAGGCCTCTACGCCTCCCGGGCAAAACTCAAGACCCTCATCATCGAGAAGGGCCTTGAAGGGGGGCAAATTGTCAACACCATGGACGTGGAAAACTACCCTGGTGCCCTGGAAGGGGAGACGGGGATGGAATTGGCGATGCGCATGGCGAAGCAAACCAAGGACTTCGGTGCAGAGTTTGCCATGGATGAAATCGTCGAAGCCCACCTCGAGGGACAGGAAAAAGTCCTCGTTGGCAAGTCCAACACCTACAAGGCGAAGACGGTGATCATCGCCACCGGGGCAAGTCCTCGAAAGATGGACGTGCCTGGAGAAGAGACCTTCGCCTCTCGTGGGGTGAGCTATTGCGCCACTTGCGACGCCGCATTCTATCAAGACGCAGACGTCTTCGTCGTCGGCGGGGGAGATGCCGCCGTGGAAGAGGCGATGTTTATCACTCGATTTGCGCGCAAGGTCACGGTGATTCACCGTCGCGACGCCCTGCGTGCTGCAAAGTCCATTCAGGAAAAGGCCTTCGCCAACGACAAGATTGAGTTTCTCTGGGACACCGTCGTGAAGGAAGTTCGTGGCGATAAATTTGCCGAGGAGCTCGTGGTGGAAAATGTCAAAACCCACGAAGAGACGGTCCTCTCTTCGGGAACTGAGTTGAAAAATATTGGCATCTTTGCCTTTATCGGCTATACCCCCCATGCAGAGATCTTCGCCGAAGAAGTGAAGACCGAAGGGGGCTACATCCTCACCGATGAAACCATGGCCACCAACGTCCCCGGCGTCTTCGCCGCTGGAGATATCCGGGTAAAAGGCCATCGCCAAGTGGTCACCGCCGTCAGCGACGGAGCCATCGCCGCCATGAACGCAGAGCGCTACCTCGAGGGGTAGGGCTCTTTTTCTTTTGGGAATTGACAACCTAGGTATTGCGAATGAATGCCTTTATCTGTTAAAATCAAGGCGAACCACCCAAACATGAGGAAGGGAAGAGGAGTGAAAATCTCCCGCGGTCTCGCCACTGTAAGTGAAAGGTTTCACGAGCCAGAAGACTTCGTTTGGGTACTCTTTTCTACGATGGATAGGAAGGAGCCCTGGGCGCTCCGTATTGGGGTGCCCTTTTTCTTTCCAAGAGATGAACAAGGAGGACGTATGACATCTATGAAAAAGTCTCTGGCCATGATGCTGGCCCTGATTCTGATCCTCGCAGGTTGCGCTTCACCAAGTGGACAGGAGAAGGAATCAACGACGACAAAGACTCCAGCGGCACACAAAGACGAGCTCGTCTATGTCGCGCGAGATATCAATTCCACCCTCGACCCAACGAAGCCCCAAAGCGATGGGTACCTCCGTCGCGTCGGCGCCCTTGAGGCTCTCTTCAAAGCCAATGCCAAAGGAGAAATTATCCCCCAACTCGCAAAGAGGGCACAAGAACTTGACGATCACACTTGGCAAGTGGACCTTCGAGAGAACGCCAAGTTTTGGAGCGGAAAACCCGTGACTTCAGATGTGGTGATTGCATCGCTAGAGCGTTCGAAAAAGGAGAACTCCTCCTACGAAACTGCGCTTCGAGGACTGAAGATCTCCCCGAAGGATGACTACACTCTTCTCATTCAAACCGATGAGTCCCATGTGGATGTGCCTCTTCGCCTCATCTCCGTTTCAATTGCGAATCCAGAGCTCGACTTTAGCTCGGTGGATTAAATCGATTTTACGGGGATGTATAAGATTGTCGAGTACAATCCGAAGCAAAACTTAAAGCTCGTGCGCAACGAGAATTATTGGGGAGAGAAGCCGAAGATTGAAAAGATTCTCTTTGAAGAAATCCTCGACGATGAAGCGCGCCTCATGGTGGCCATGAGTGGACGTGCAGACATTGTGTCTCTCTCTGCAACTGGTGCAGCGGAAGTGGAGAAGAGTAAGGACATGAAGCTTCTCGCCAGCAACCCCAGTGGCACCCTTTCTGTATTCCTCAATCACCAACACGCTCCCCTCGACGACGTCAAAGTACGTCAAGCCCTGAACTGGGGGACGGATCGTCAAGAACTCGTGGACCTGTCCACCAGCGGGTATGGCATGGCGGTCTCGACGTGGCTTGGCTCCAATCCCGAATATGCTGAAACGAAGGATATGGTTTATCCTCACTACGACCTGGACAAGGCGAACCAACTCCTCGACGAGGCGGGATGGACAATGGGCGAGGATCATATTCGTCACAAAGACGGCAAGGACTTCAACTTCATCCTCTACACCTGGGGCAATGAAAAGGTCCTCGGGGAAGCCCTTCAGAATCAATGGGCGAAGATGGGGATTCATGTGGATTTACGCTATGTGGACTATAGTGTCGTAGAACAGGCAAGACAAACCGGCGATTGGGATGGCCTCATTGAAACCTGGACCCATTTCGGACACATGTATTCCATTGTGAACAATCACTTCGGTCCAGAAGGAAGCCTCAATTACGGCAAGTATCGCAACCCCAAACTTGACGAGCTCCTGGGAAAACTGGAGAAGGCAACAAACAAGGACGACATCCATAAGATTGTCGTCGATATCAACACCCTTGTGGCGGAAGAGGGAGTCCTGGTACCTCTCATGCCTCGCCCCACTCTTATTGCCATCAAAAAGAATCTCAAGGGCTTTGAGTTGCACTTTATCCAACACGAGCACTACATCAACAATCACTTGGAATTCGTCGATGAATAAAGAGAGAGGAGGTGGCCAGAGTCACCTCCTTTTTAAGGAGGTCTTAGGATGCTTTCGTTCATTCGCCATCTACTTCGCATCGTACTTACCCTGGCTCTAGCCACGTTTTCGATTTTTCTCCTCGTCCGGGCGGCGCCTGCTGACCCAGTGACGTTGATGTTGGCAAAACCTGTGGATCAAGTCATCACCGACAAAGATCTGAAACAGGCGGAAATCGAGAGGCGTAAAGAAGAATTGGGGCTCAATGATTCGATGATGAAACAATACGCGAGGTGGATGGGCCATATTCTTCAAGGGGATCTGGGCACTTCCATCGTCACAGGGCAGTCCATCGCGGATTCGATGCGCCGTTTTTTGCCCCATTCTCTTCTTCTTGCAGCATTGGGATGCGTTCTTCAATTGGTTCTCGCCAGTGGGGTGGGGTTTTATTCCGCATACTTTTACAATCGTTGGCCGGACCATCTCTTAAGGGTTGTATGTATCTTTTTTCGTTCGCTACCCTCTTTTGTGATCTGTCTCATCCTCTTGTCCCTCTTCGCCACTCGATGGGGGATTTATGAGATTTCTACCTCGGCAAGTCTCTCTCGTCTGGCACTACCAGCGGTTGCCGTGGCCCTCAGCACCTTCCCTCGCCTCGCGCGCATCATTCGCAATGCCATTTTGGACGAGATTGGACAGCAGTACGTCGTGGTGTACATCTCCCGAGGATTTTCTAAGGGGCAGATTCTTCGAAAGGCATTTCGAAATGCGCTGTTGCCCGTGTGTACGGCGCTGAGTATGACTTTCGCCAGCTCCATTGGGGGGATGGTGGTGACGGAGAGCATCTTCTCATGGCCGGGGATAGGGGACTATGGGATGTCGAGCATCATGCGCCAAGATTATCCGGCAATTCAGGCCTATGTCCTCGTGGTCACCGTCCTCGTCATCCTCGTCAACGCCGTAACGGATTGGCTCTATCCTCTCCTTCTCCCACGACTAAGGAGGTCTTAAGTCATGAGACGACAAAGCCGCATGATGATTCTGCTAGGCGCAGGGTTACTATGCTTGATTGGCATCCTTGTCATCTTCGCCCCGATGTTTACTTCGTACAACCCCATTTTAGACGACCCGACGGCGCGGCTTCTTCCTCCGAGCCGGGCTCACCTCATGGGGACGGACCACTTCGGGCGAGATATCTTCACGCGGATTCTCTACGGAGGGCGTATTACGTTGCCGCTGGCCTTTGTGACCATCACTCTGACAGGGGCAGTTGGAGCGACTCTCGGGATTTTCTCTGCCCTGTGGTACGGAGGACTTTTCGATCGAGTTCTAATGAGGGTGGTGGATGTCCTCCTTGCGATTCCCTTTATGGTGCTTGCCATGGCAGTGTCTGCAATCTTCGGAAGAGGCCTCGAGAAACTCTTACTCATCGTGGTCCTGGTCTGGTGGGCGCCCTTTGCCCGTTATACAAGATCCCTTGTTCTCAATGTGAAGGATCGAGAGTCCATCCTTGCTGCACGCGTCCTTGGGGCCTCGACGAGCCGCATCATCGTCTCGGAGATTCTTCCGGAAATTTTCTACGCGCTTTGCATATATTTGACCCTAGAGTATTCCAGCCTCATTCTCACGATCTCCACCCTCTCCTTCTTTGGCTTGGGGTCCCAGCCGCCCACCCCGGAATGGGGATCCATGCTCAGCGACGGACGAAGTTATTTCCTCTACTCAGCCCACGTCCTCCTCTGGCCCGCCGCCTTTATCGTCGCCGTGGTCCTCGGTCTCAACCTCCTTGGAGAAGGGATGCGAGACGAGGACTACCCCTATGACCTCGTGCCCTTTGGAGAGGAGGGAAATCATGAACACTAAAGTCCTTGGAGAAATTTGTCATCTCAGCCTCTCCTATAACTCCTCCCGGGGAGAGGAATCGGTCATCGATGATCTATCGCTACAGTTTCGAGAAGGAGAGAAGGTTGCCCTTCTCGGGGAGAGTGGCGCGGGGAAGTCGAGTCTAGGAAGATTTCTTGGTGGCCTCCTTCCCAGTTCCGCAACATGTCGGGAAGGAACGTGGCGGTTGGAAGGGGAGGACATCTTTTCAGGAGGGGCGTTTCACAACCTCACCGACCTGCGCAAAGGAAAGATTGCCTATATCTTCCAGGACCCACACCAATCCTTGAACCCGACGAAAACCGTGAAAGAACACTTTGAGGAACTCCTGCTCTTGCACCACCTTTGTCCCCAGGAAGAGATTGCCTCACGAGCAGAAGAACTATTAAAATCCTTGGGGTTTCAAGAACCCGAGTCCATCCTCCGTGCTTATCCCTTCCAGCTCTCCGGTGGGATGTGCCAACGGGTGTGCATCGCGTTGTGCCTGTCTCTCAAACCACGACTCTTGATTGCCGATGAGCCAACCTCTGCCCTCGATATAGTCAGTGCAAAGCGCGTGAATGAACACTTAAAAAACCTGGAGGGGACCACCCTTCTTCTCATCACCCATGACATCTCTGTGGCGCTTTCTGTCGCCGACCGCATTGTGGTGTTGCGCCATGGGAAAGTCTGTGAGGACCTTCCGAAGGAACATTTTTTGAAGACGGCAAAGCATGCCTATACAAGGGAACTCATTGCGTCCTATCGGGCCATTGGTTCGATGCAGGGGAGGCGAGAGAGAAACGAAAAGACCCTTCTGCGCCTTGAGCATCTCTCAAAATCCTACGGACATCACAAGGTCCTCAAAGACATCAATCTCGAAGTGAAAGAAGGGGAGATCTTCGGACTCATCGGAGAGAGTGGTTCTGGGAAATCCACGATGGCGCGGCTCATTATGGGACTCGAGAAGGGAGAGGGACAGATCATCTTTGAAGGAAGAGATATGGGAAGGGTCACGAAGGATGACAGGCGTCATCTCGTAAAGAGGCGTCAGATGATTTTTCAAAACTCTCGTGGCGTCCTCAATCCAAGGAGAAACGTCCTCGATCTCGTCATGGAACCTCTCGTCTATCAACGCCTTCTCGACGAGGGGGAACGAAGAGATCTGGCGGCGCAACTCCTGCAACGAGTGGGAATTGAAGAAAAACATTGGGAGAAGAGGGCAACGGGACTGAGCACCGGCCAGTGCCAAAGGGTCTGTATCGCGAGGGCTCTTTCTGTCAAACCGAAGTTTCTCCTCTGTGACGAGATTCTCTCTGCTCTCGACGTGACGACCCAGGCGAAGATTCTCGAACTGCTCCTGGAACTTAAGGAAGATTTCGACTTGACGATCTTGATGATTTCCCATGATGTGCGCTGTGTCCAGAGGACCTGTTCGAGGATTGGAATCTTGCATCGAGGGGAGCTGGTCGGCGTGTATCGACGTGAGGACTTGAAGGGGGCCGATCATGCCTATGTGCGTGATCTCTTTGAAGCCTGCTCGGAGAGTTGGTGAGGAATTTTTCACAAAAGATGAAGCAGAGAATGTCAGACGCACGGGATTGTACGCGCAAAGGGGCAACTTTGAGTAAAAGCAGCGACGGTGTAAAAGTGGAGATACTCCAGGAAATTCGGTGTTTTACTGAGGCAAAAGGGGAAAACGAGACAAAGAAGGATGAATGAAGGAAATTTTCTCAAAGAAAGGGGAGGAAATTTTGGGAAAATTAGGAAAATGTTTGACATCTCTTGCACAAAGCCAAACCTTGTGATAACATGTAGATAAATTAATTGAATACTTGCCAGATAGATTCTTGACAACACTCCCGTTGTGCTCCGAGTCTGTCATTTGCGGTAAGATCATTCCTCGAACGCTTCCCTCGCGGATAGCGGTGGGTTGTCTTGCCGTTTTTTTGTTGTCAAAAAACCAAGTACCTAGAAGTTGCCGTCACCTGGAAAACGTAAGCACGGCCGGCGACTTGAAAGAGAGGAAAAAGATGCAGAGAAATCTCCTGTTTATCTCGGGATATGCAAAGCTCCCGAAGGGGACAACGGCTCACGAAATCTACGGAGGCCTGATTCTAGGCCTCGTCGTCGAGCGCGAGAGCGGACGAATCATCCAAGCTGAATGTTCCCTCGCGACCCAAGTCGCCGTTGGCTTTGTGCGCGATGCCCTCGTGGGCAAGACCTTGCGCAACGTCGAGGAGATTGAAGCCATCTTTAACGAGATCTACTTCGGGGCGGCGAAGAAGGCCATTTTATCGGCCCTCTCCATCTGCACCGAGAAGTATCGTCAGATTCTCGGCAACGAACACATTCACGAAGAGACACAGGAACTTGTCGACTAGCTATTTTCAAGTATTCAATTAAGGGATTTACCAACAAGGGGGGTAAAAAATGGACAAAGGACGTTTACGTTGTGAAGCGCTCGCCTCGAAAGTGATGAGCGCTCGAGAAGCGGCGCAATTTGTCAAGCCCGGCATGACTGTGGGAACGAGTGGATTCACGCCCTCGGGTTACCCAAAAGCTGTGCCCCTCGAGCTTGCAAAGCGCCAAGAAGAAGGGGAAGACCTGAAATTGACCATCATGACCGGGGCCTCTGTGGGTCCGGAAATTGACCAGGCTCTCGTCGAGTCTGGAGCGATGGCAAGACGCTACCCCTATCAGACCAACTCCACCTGCCGTAATGCCATCAACGCTGGCACTGTGAAGTATGTGGATATGCACTTGTCCCACGCTCCACAACAAATGAAGGCGGGATTCTTGGGACCGATCGACATTGCCATTGTGGAGGCAGTGGCAATCACTGAAGATGGCAACATCGTTCCCTCGACTTCGGTGGGCAACTCCAACATCTTCGTCGAGATGGCGGATAAGGTCATCGTCGAAATCAACACGAGTCAGCCTCTCGAACTGGAAGGTGTCCACGACATCTATGACATTCCCGTTCCACCCTATCGCAAGCCCATTCCTCTTACCAAGGCCGACGATCGCATCGGGACGCCCTACATCGTCTGCGATCCCGAAAAGATTGTGGCCATCGTGGAAACGGACATCACGGACAAGTCCCGTCCCGTGGCTCCCGTGGACGACATCAGCCGCAAGATGGCGGCGAACCTCATCGGCTTCCTTCAAAAGGAAGTAGAAGCTGGACGTCTTCCGGAAAATCTCCTGCCTCTCCAATCCGGGGTCGGCAGCGTGGCAAACGCCGTTCTCGCAGGCCTTGCGGATTCGCCCTTTGAGCACTTAAACGTCTACTCTGAAGTGCTTCAAGACAGCGTCTTCGAGCTCATCGATTGCGGAAAAGTCGACTTTGCTTCGGGAACGAGCATCACCCTTTCGCCTGAAAAGACGGCGACCTTGGCCCAAGACCTTCCCCGGTTTAAGGACAAGATTGTGCTTCGTCCCCAAGAGATTTCCAACAACCCAGAAGTGGCCCGCCGCATCGGCGTCATCGCCATGAATACGGCCATTGAGGTGGACATCTACGGTAACGTGAACTCCACCCACATCTCCGGGACTCGGATGATGAACGGAATCGGCGGAAGTGGAGACTTCACCCGTTCGGGATACCTCTCCATTTTCACCACGGCTTCGACGGCAAAGGGCGGCGATGTCTCTTCCATCGTCCCGATGATTGCCCACATCGACCACACTGAGCACGACGTCATGGTCATCGTCACCGAACAAGGCGTTGCAGACCTTCGTGGTCTCGATCCCGTGGAACGCGCCAACCTCATCATCGAGAACTGTGCTCACCCGGACTACAAGGACGCCCTTCGCGAGTACCTTAACAAGGCGCTCGAAGGAAAGTTCAAACACACGCCACATCTTCTCGGCGAAGCCTTCGATTGGTACACTCGCCTCGCAGAAACGGGCAGTATGAAGAAATAACTTAGAACTAGGGGGTTAAATATGTTTGAAAAAGACAAGTTAGATGGAATCAAGGAATCCCTCTCTTCCTATAATGGAGGGGTAGAAAAGAGTCTTGAAAAGTTCCCTGAACGCCGCGAAGAGTTCCTCACGAGCTCGAAGATTCCCGTAAAGAGAGTTTACACGCCGGCAGATATCGAAGATTTCGATTATATGAGAGATCTTGGATTCCCCGCAGAATTCCCCTATACTCGCGGTGTCCAAAACACCATGTATCGTGGTCGCTACTGGACCATGCGTATGTATGCTGGTTTTGCTACCGCTGAAGAATCCAACGAACGCTATAAGTACCTCCTCGCCTCTGGTGGTAGTGGACTGTCCGTCGCATTCGACCTGCCCACCCAAATGGGTTATGACTCCGACGCACCCATCTCCCAAGGGGAAGTCGGGAAGGTCGGTGTGGCCATTGACTCCCTCGCCGACATGGAAATCCTCTTCAACGAGATTCCCCTCGACAAGGTCTCCACGTCCATGACCATCAACGCTCCCGCTTCCGTGCTCTTGGCCATGTACATCGCCGTTGCAGAAAAGCAAGGCGTCTCCAAGGACCAACTCCGCGGAACCATCCAAAACGACATCCTCAAAGAGTACGCTGCACGCGGAACCTACATCTTCCCCGTCGGCCCCTCGATGCGCCTCATTACTGACGTCTTCGAATACTGCACCAAGGAAGTGCCGAAGTGGAACACCATTTCCATCTCCGGATACCACATCCGCGAAGCAGGTTCCACCGCCGTCCAAGAAGTGGCCTTCACCCTCGCAGACGGGATTGCCTACATTGAAGCTGCGCAAAAAGCAGGACTCCACGTCGACGACTTCGCTCCTCGTCTGTCCTTCTTCTTCAACGCACACAACAACTTCCTCGAAGAAATTGCGAAGTACCGTGCGGCACGTCGCATGTGGGCCAAGATCCTCAAGGAACGCTTCGGCGCTCAAAAGGACAAGTCCATGCGCTTGAAGTTCCACACTCAAACCGCAGGGTCCACCCTCACGGCACAACAAGTGGAAAACAACGTGGTTCGCGTGGCCATTCAAACCCTTGCAGCCGTTCTCGGCGGAACCCAATCCTTGCACACCAACTCCAAGGACGAAGCCCTCTCCTTGCCGACGGAAGTTTCCGTGCGTACTGCACTTCGCACCCAACAAATCGTCGCATACGAATCGGGCGTCGCTGACACCATCGATCCCCTCGCTGGCAGCTACTACATCGAGTACCTCACCAACGAAATCGAACGTCAAGCCACGGAGCTCATCAAGAAGATTGACGACCTCGGCGGAGCACCTGCCGCCATCGAAAAGGGCTTCATCCAACAAGAAATTATGCAAGCCGCTTACGAATATCAAAAGGCCGTCGACGAAGGTCGCGAAATTGTCGTTGGCGTCAACAAGTTCCAATCCAAGGAAGAGCCGCCAAAGGATCTGCTCAAGGTCGATCCCAGCGTGGGAGAAAACCAAGCACGCAAGATCAAGGAACTCAAGGAAAAGCGCGACAACGCAGAAGTCGAGCGCACCCTCAAGGCCCTCAAGGACGCTTGCTCCACCGACGAAAACCTCATGCCCTACATCTTGGACGCCGTGCGCGCCTACTCCACGCTCCAAGAAATCTGCGACACGATGCGTAGTGTCTTCGGTGAATACAAGCAAACCGTGAGCCTCTAAGGAAAGGATGGGAACCATGGATAAGCAAATCAGAGTACTCGTAGCAAAACCGGGCCTCGACGGTCACGACCGTGGAGCCAAGGTCATCGCTCGCGCCCTTCGTGACGCAGGGATGGAAGTCATCTACACTGGTCTTCGTCAAACCCCTGAACAAATCGTGGCTTCCGCCGTTCAAGAAGACGTGGATGTCCTCGGAATGAGCATCCTCTCCGGGGCACACAACCACCTTCTCCCCACGGTTGTCAACATGCTCAAGGACCGCGGCGTCTATGATCACATGCTCGTCTTCGGCGGCGGTGTCATCCCCGACGATGATATTCCCGGACTCAAGGAAGCAGGAATCGCTGAAGTATTCACTCCCGGGACCAACCTTGAAGACGTCATCAAATTCATCAAGGAGAATGTAAAGCGCTAACTCAAGGACCGCGGACACAGAGCATCGCTCCTGTTCGCGAGAAGGTGGGATATCATGCAACTATGGGAACAACTCATCCAAGGAGATGAGGTCGCCTGCGCCCGTGCCCTAACCTTGGTGGAAAACGAGTACGACGGCTACGTCGAATTGCTCTCGAAGATCCATCCCCACACGGGTTCGGCGACGATCGTCGGCATCACTGGGCCGCCAGGGGCTGGGAAATCCACCCTCGTGGATAAGGTGGTCAGAGAGTATCGGAAGTCGGATAAAAAGGTCGGCGTCATCGCCGTCGACCCGACGAGTCCCTTTACTCGCGGTGCCATCTTAGGAGACCGTATTCGCATGGTAGAACTCTCGACAGATCCCGGCGTGTTCATCCGCTCGATGGGCACCCGGGGCAGCCTCGGGGGCATCTCCAAGGCGACGCAAGCCGCCATCCAAGTTCTCGATGCCTACGGATGCGACGTCATCGTCGTAGAAACCGTCGG
Organism: Bacillota bacterium; assembly: GCA_023442775.1. Lineage (GTDB taxonomy): Bacteria > Bacillota > Clostridia > Tissierellales > Peptoniphilaceae > JAEZXH01. The sequence continues at coordinate 45,198 of JAEZXH010000019.1, read as the reverse complement.
CGTTGGCCAATCAGAAATTGACATCGTAAAGACCGTCGACACCGTCGTCATGGTGATGGTGCCCGGTCTCGGGGACGACATCCAGGCCATCAAAGCGGGAATCATGGAAATCGGCGACGTCTTCGTCGTCAACAAGGCGGATAATGACGCGGCAAAGAAGACGCAGATCGAAATCGAGATGATGCTCGACTTTAACCGCGACTGGGATTTCCGGCCCCCCGTCTCCTTGGCCATCGCCTCTGACGGGGTGGGGATTGACACCTTGGTCGAGAACATTGCCAAGCATACGGAATTCTTGCACAGCTCTGGAGAGCTCAAGAAGCGCCGTAAGGCCCGCGAAGCCATTCAAGTCCGTCAGTTCGTCGAGCAACGTTTCGAAGAAAAACTCGATCGACAGATGGAGGAGCGCGACGCCTTCCTCGACGCATCTCTGCGCGGAGAGACCGACCCCTTTGCCATCGGAAACGACATTCTCAAAGAACTACTTCAATAAGGAGGAGTTATGTTTAAGATTCTCAACATCGACCACATCGGTATCGCCGTACCTGAACTCGACAGCGTCAAGGACGTCTTCCAAGACATCCTCGGCATCCAATCCACTGGGGAAGAAACGGTGGAAGACCAAAAGGTCACCACGGCATTCTATCCCATCGGCGCTACGGAACTTGAATTCCTCGAAAGCACCAGCCCCGATGGCCCCATCGCCAAGTACATCGCCAAGAACGGTGGACGCGGTGGTATCCAACACGTGGCTCTTCGCGTCGACGACATCGAAGCTGCCATTGCTGACATCAAGGCCAAGGGTATCACGATGATCGACAACGAGCCCCGTCGTGGAGCTGGTGGAGCGATGATCGCCTTCATTCACCCCAAGTGCACCAACGGTATTCTCGTCGAACTTTGCTCCCGCTGCGACCACTAACATCGAAAGAGGAGTCCAATGAGTGAAAAATTAGAACGCTTAAGAGCCCTGCGTGAAGAAATCGCCCTCGCCGGCGGTGAAAAGCGCATCGCGAAGCAACACGAGAAGGGAAAGCTCACTGCGAGAGAGCGTCTCGAGCGCCTCTTTGATGCCGAAAGTTTCGTAGAACTCGACGCCTTTGTGCGCCATCGTTGCACGAATTTTGGCCAAGAGAAGAATCGTCCCCTGACCGACGGTGTCGTCACCGGATACGGGAAGGTTAACGGACGCCTCGTCTATGCATTTGCCCAAGACTTCACCGTCACTGGAGGATCTCTTGGTGAAATGCACGCCGCCAAGATCGTCAAGGTCCAAGAAATGGCCATGAAGGTCGGCGCTCCCCTCGTCGGATTGAACGACTCCGGTGGAGCCCGGATTCAAGAGGCCGTCGATGCCCTCTCTGGCTACGGACGCATCTTCTATCAAAACGTCAAGGCAAGTGGTGTCATTCCTCAAATCAGTGCCATTATGGGTCCCTGCGCCGGCGGTGCTGTCTACAGCCCTGCACTGACTGACTTCATCTTCATGGTGGATCAGACGAGTCAAATGTTCATCACCGGTCCCCAAGTCATCAAGAGTGTCACCGGCGAAGAAGTGACTGCCGAAGACCTCGGTGGTGCTTACACCCACAATTCCACCAGTGGTGTGGCCCACTACATGGCTTCCAACGATGAAGACTGCATTGAGCAAATCAAGCGTCTTCTCGACTTCTTGCCCTCGAACAACACGGAGATTGCGCCTTCCTACGACATGCCTGCTGACATCAACGAGCGCATCGAAGCCCTCGAAGGCATTGTCCCCGAAAACAGCAACGCTCCCTATGACATGAAGGAAGTCATCTATCACCTCGTCGATGGCGACGACTTCTTCGAGTATCAAGAAGAGTTTGCGAAGAACATCATCTGCGGTTTCGCCCACATCGGTGGGGAGAGCGTGGGGATCATCGCCAACCAACCCGCCTACATGGCAGGCTGCCTTGACATCAACGCTTCGGATAAGTCTTCTCGATTCATCCGCACCTGTGACGCCTTCAACATCCCCCTCTTGAACCTCGTCGACGTTCCCGGCTTCTTGCCCGGCACGACCCAAGAGTATGGCGGAATCATCCGTCACGGGGCAAAGATGCTCTACGCCTACAGTGAAGCCACTGTGCCCAAGGTGACCATCATCTTGCGCAAGGCCTATGGCGGAAGCTACCTGGCCATGTGCTCGAAGGAACTCGGCGCAGACCTCGTCTACGCTTGGCCCAACGCAGAAATCGCCGTCATGGGTCCCGATGGAGCTGCGAACATCATCTTCCGAAACGACATCAAGGAAAGCTCCAATCCTCAAGAAACCCGTGCCAAGAAGATTGAAGAGTACAAGAACGAGTTCGCAACCCCCTACAAGGCTGCAGAACGTGGGTACGCAGATGACGTCATCGAACCTGCAGACACGAAGAAGAGAATCGTGGATGCCTTCGATATGCTCCTGAGTAAGCGCGAGGCCAACCCTGCTAAGAAGCACGGCAACGTACCTCTCTAAAGGAGGGTCTCCATGAATGCAACCCAACTGATTGAACAAATGAAAACGGGCGCCGAGCTCTCTGGGGGAGATAAGATCCTCGGGGGACTGACGGTTACCCTGTTGGCGATGGTCATCGTCTTCTTGGTCCTCATCGTCTTGATGTATGCCATCAAGCTCATGGGGAAGATCCTCGCAGGGACCAACAAAGCACCTGAGAAGGTGGCACCTGCCGCTGCACCGATTGCCGCTGCAGATGTGGTGGAAGAAGATGACGACGAAGAGATTGCTGCTGTCATTGGCGCCGTCGTTGCAATGATGAGCGCTGGTGGACAAGGAGCCCTGACCGTGCGCAAGATTAGCCGCGTGGAAGGTCAACGTCCCAACTGGGCCGTCAGTGGTTCCCAAGATGCTATGAGACCTTTGCAATAAGGGGAGGAACAATGAAAAAGTTTAACGTTACTGTAAACGGAACGAGCTACGAAGTCGAAGTTGAAGAGCTCCGCGACGGGGCTGCTCCTGTTGCCGCTGCTCCTGCTGCACCTCGTAAGGCACCTGCAGCTCCCAAGTCTGCACCTAAGAAGGCTGCTCCCGTCGCCGCTGGCGCTGGCACCATCACCGCTCCCATGCCCGGGACCATCAACGACATCAAGGTCGCTGAGGGCGCAAGTGTCTCAAAGGGTGATGTCCTCATTATCCTCGAGGCAATGAAGATGGAAAATCAAATCAAGGCTCCTGCTGATGGAACCGTAGCTTCCATCGACGTGACAAAGGGCGCAAGCGTGAATACGGGGGATGTCCTAGTTACGTTGAAGTAACCCCTGGAAAGGAGAAACCCAATGTCTGAAGTTTTCTTTGACTTCTTACAATCCACGGGGTTCGCGGCAATGACTTGGAAACACATTGTCATGATTGTTGTGGCATGTGTGCTCATCTATCTCGCCATTAAGAAGGGATTCGAACCCCTCCTCTTGCTTCCCATTGGCTTTGGGATGCTTTTGACAAACCTCCCGCTTGCCAACCTCATGGAAGCAGGAGTGAACACTCTGCATATTCAAAACGTGGATGCGGTTGAAAATACTATGAGCGTGGTAAGCCACATCCAGCAACCAGGTGGACTGTTAGGTTATTTCTTCCTGGGAGACGAACTTGGGATCTTCCCACCGCTGATCTTCATGGGCGTCGGCGCAATGACGGACTTTGGCCCACTCATTGCAAACCCGAAGTCCTTGCTTCTCGGAGCGGCGGCACAATTTGGGATTTTCTTGACCTTTGTAGGAGCCATCTTCTTAGGTTTCACAGGTCCTGAAGCGTCTTCCATTGGAATCATCGGTGGGGCAGATGGACCAACGTCCATTTACCTGGCCGGGAAATTATCTCCCCACCTTCTTGGACCCATCGCCGTGGCGGCCTACTCCTACATGGCACTGGTTCCGATTATTCAACCGCCGATTATGAAGGCACTTACTACCCAAAAAGAGCGCGTAATCCGTATGCCCATGATGCGTGCCGTTTCAAAGACGGAAAAAATTATTTTCCCCATCATGGTCACCCTTCTCGTCAGCTTGGTTCTTCCTAGTGCAGCTCCCTTGATCGGGATGCTCATGCTCGGGAACTTGATGCGTGAATGTGGCGTCGTTGAACGTTTGAACAAGACGGCACAAAACGAGCTGATGAACATCGTGACGATTCTCCTCGGGATTTCCGTTGGAGCGTCGGCAACTGCTGAGCACTTCCTCACTCCTGCAACCCTGAAGATCATGGCCCTCGGGATCGTGGCCTTCAGTGTGGGAACTGCTTCCGGGGTCATCCTCGCGAAGGTCATGAACATCTTCCTCAAGGAAGGCAACAAGATGAATCCTCTCATTGGTTCCGCTGGGGTTTCCGCCGTTCCTATGGCAGCCCGCGTCTCCAATGTGGTGGGACAAGAGTTTGACCCAGGAAACTTCCTCCTGATGAACGCCATGGGGCCCAACGTCTCTGGGGTTATCGGGTCGGCTGTCGCCGCTGGAGTCCTCTTGACACTCTTTAGCTAACTTCCTGTGAAGATTCCCCAGGTGGGGCATGACCGTCCCTCTGGGATTCGCAAGATATTCACTGTGGCAGAGAGGCTCCTCCTATGAGGAGCCTTCTCCGACCCCAAACATACTATTCAAACAAGGGGGAATAGTATTATGTTTAAATTGACTGAACTCTTAATCATCTTCCTCATTATGGTGTGCGGATATGCACTTGGAAGAATCACGGTCAAAGGTCTTTCGTTGGGAACCTCTGGGATCCTGATCGTCGCTCTGATTTTTGGACACTTTAATCTTCTCGTTCCCGACATCGTTCGCAACTTTGGTCTCATCATCTTCGTCGCTTCCGTCGGGTTCATTGCTGGTCCCGTCTTCGTCGAAAACTTTAAGAACAAGGCGACGGCCTACATCCTCTTAGGGGTGGTCGTCATTCTCCTCGGGTCGCTGACTATGGCCGCAGGAAAGATTCTCCTTGACGTGCCCACGCCTCTCGCCCTCGGAATCATGAACGGTTCTTTGACCTCGACTCCTGGTCTGGCTGCTGCTCAAGAAGCAACGGGTGACCCGGCTTCTGCTATCGGCTACGGGATTGCCTATCCCTTCGGCGTCATCGGTGTCGTCCTCTTCGTCCAACTCCTTCCCCGTATTGTGGGGGCCAACATGGCTGAAGAGATTGCCCTTCTTGAAGGCGCAAGTGCTGGAAAAGAAAAGGCCGTCGTTGTGGAAGAAAAGACCGGCGGTCTCAAGTTCGATAGCTTTGGCTACTTTGCATTTGCACTGGCCATTGCCCTTGGAATCCTCTTGGGCCAAGTGAAGGTTCCCCTTCCTGGTGGTGCAAAGTTTAGCCTCGGGAACTCCGGTGGACCACTTATTGTTGGTCTCCTTGTAGGAAACCTTGGCCGCATTGGTGGCATCGATCTTCGCGTTGGCAAGAAGACTCTCGAAGCTCTCCGCGAACTCGGTCTGTGCCTCTTCCTCATGGGTACTGGTACTGAAGCAGGTTCTGGCCTCGTGGAAGTCCTTGCTGAACACGGCTTCAAGCTCTTCTTCATGGGCGTGACCGTCACCTTGATCCCGATGATTATCGGTTACGTCATTGCTCGCAAGATCTTCAAGCTCGGTTTGCTCGACACCCTCGGATCGATCACCGGTGGGATGACTTCGACGCCTGCACTCGGAAGCTTGATTTCCGTGGCCAAGAGTGACGCCGTTGCCGCTTCCTACGCTGCAACCTACCCCGTCGCTTTGATCATGGTCGTCTTGGCCAGCCAGTTTGGCGCGATCTTGCTCGGAAAATAAGACAAAAAAAAGAACCCCGAAAGGGGCTCTTTTTTTATGCCGGAGAGTTGCGGAGGTTGGCGTCGGAACAGAGGAGCTCTAAGAGTTCTGAGGTGGTAAAGGGTCCGTGGACACAGTGCATGCCCGGGACGAGGCGGGAGACGACGTCCTTCTGCTGCAGTTCCTGTAAAAGAGTGGCGCGGTCTTCGACGAGGCCTTGGGCTTCTAAGATGTCCGCCAATTGGGTGGCGGTGCAGCCGGCGGGGAGGGTGATTTCATAGTCCTTTGCCCGCTCTTGGCGGCCGTCCTTCGTGAGAAGTTCGAGAATTTCCGTCGCTTTGGCACCCTTGGGAATGGCGTAGTTGCCCGGGCGAAAATATCCTGCGGCCTGTTCTTGATTGACGAGGGCGACAAAGGCCTGTGGGTCAGTGATGAATCCTTCCTCTGTAAGGCGCTCTCCAATGAAGAGGGGAGTCATTTCGCTTGTGACGGCAAAGGAGGTGGTTTCTACGGCTGCGTCCTCCTCCGCCGCCTCTTTGATTGGCGTTGAAGGCCGAAACATGGCGGAAAGGTCTTGCTGGGCAAGGCTTGGGTCAATGCCCTTGATGAAGAGATGCCGCATCCGCCACCCCGCAATGAGGACGAGGAGGGCGAGAAAGAGGAGCACAAAAAAGAGATGCAGGATTCTATGAAAAAAATCAGCGAGGCGGGTACGAAAAGACATAGCCTCTCCTTTCTAATTTCGCGTTTGTCCCATTATATCACAGGTTTTTGAATTCCTCGACCGTGTATAATAGAAAGAGAAAGGAGTGCGTATGCAGACTGTCACCATTGGAAATCAAGATCGCGAGCGGCGCTTAGATCGCTTTTTGAAGGCCTATCTTCCGAGAGCACCGAAGGGACTGCTCTACAAGTCCTTGAGAAAAAAGAATATCGTCCTCAATGGGAAAAGGGCTCAGGGGGATGAAACTCTGGCCCTTGGAGACGAGATTACCTTCTATTTCTCCGACGAGACCATGGAGAAGTTTCGTCCTCTGCCGAAGCGGTTTGCGAAGCACTACCCAAAGATTCTCTACGAGGATTCTGAGATTCTCGTCTTGGAAAAACCTCGTGGGGTGCTGACCCATGGAGCGGGAGATTATCGGGACGAAGACATAGTGTCTCGAATGATTTTCTATCTACGCGACCAAGGGGAGTATCGCCCGGGACGGGAGGGGACCTTTACCCCCGCGGTGGTCAATCGCCTGGACCGTCAGACTTCGGGGATTCTCCTCGGGGCCAAGACTGCTCCGATTCTTCGGGAGCTCAATGCGCGGATGAAGGCGAGGGAACTGAAGAAGGTCTATTGGGCCCTTGTCGAGGGGGCGTGGACCTACGAGGGAGTCTATCGCAACCGACTTCAAAAGAACGCGTCGAGAAATCGCGTCCATGCGTCAAGAGAAGGCCAAGAGGCAGAGAGTGTCTTTCGGCCCCTCCTCGTCTCCGACAAGATGTCCCTCGTGGAAGTAGAACTGGTGACGGGGCGGACCCACCAGATACGGGCCCAGGCAAAGGCCCTTGGGCATCCCATCGTCGGAGATGGAAAGTATGGGGCAAGGTCAACACCCCTAAAGGGACAATGGCTTCACAACGTGAGCCTCTCCATCCCCGAAACGTTTTCGGGCGAGGCGAGGGGAAAGACATTTCACGCGCCTCTTCCCGAGGAGTTGGCGCGGATTTTGAGAGAAGGATTGGGGGAGAGAGCAGATGAGTTTTGTACTGGGAATTGACATTGGAGGCACTGGGGTCAAGGCGGCCCTCGTGGACGAAGAGGGGCAACTCCACGAGCAGTTGACCCTGTCCTCAGAGGGGCAGAGAGACAGCGTCCTTCGGAGCCTTCGCATGATTGTCACAGAACTCGGGGAGAAGGCGGAGGCCATCGGCATCGGGACTGCGGGCTCTGTGGACGTGGAGAAGAAGCGCATCACGGAAATCTCTGGAAATATCGAAGACTGGGCGGGGACGGAAGTCTGTGACATTCTCTCCCAGTGGACGGATCGGCCCATGATGCTCGAAAACGATGGAAATGTGGCCCTCCTTGCAGAGGTGACCTATGGCGCGGCAAAGGGGGCGAAGAGTGCTCTGATGCTCACCTTGGGAACGGGTCTTGGGGGAGCCTTTTTTTCTCGTGGAGAGCTTCTTCACGGCGCCCACACCAAGGGCACAGAGTTTGGGCACATGATCCTTCACCCGGGGGGAAGACCCTGTTTTTGTGGCCAGCGTGGCTGTTATGAACGCTACATCAGCGGCACGGCGCTCCAAGAAAATTATCGGGAAGAGACGGGGCAGCTCCTCTCCGGGGTCGAGATTATGCAAATCTCTTATAGGGATGTGGCGGCGCGTCAGAGTATGCGTAGGTTTATGCACGATCTCGCCCTCGCCCTCGCCTCATTGAAAAATGCCTTTGACCCCGAGGTCATCGTCCTCGGTGGCGGAGTGGTGAAGAGTGCGCCCATGTGGTGGGACGAGTGCATGGCCCTTGTGGCAGAGACGGTGAATTGTCCTCATGAACTCGACATTCGCCCAGCTGCGTTTCAAAATGATGCGGGCATCCTCGGTGCTGCCGCATTAGCGCGAAGGCTCGTAGAATCATGAGACTCAAAGAGTGGATTCTCGAGGCAAGAGGGGAGGGTGCCCTCGTCCTCGTGGAACAGAGAAACCTCGCCATCGATCTGCGCAAGTGGACCTTTGAAGAGGGAATCGCGAAGAGTCTTCGCATCCTGACTCTCGAGGAGTTTCTCGAGGGACTCATCCTCGAGGAAGTCGCCTCCGAGGAAGAGAGTCGCCTCCTCTTCTTTGCCCATGGGTTGGAGGTGTTGCGCCGTGTGCTCCCCGAGGACGTGCGCGCCGATGTCAAGGCTCTCCAAGTGGAGCCGCTCCTTGAGAAGATGGAACAGGGCCTCATTGCGAGGGAGCGGGTGGTTCACCTCGACGCCGTGGAGGAGATTCTTCGCCGCGTGCGAGAGTCTTTGGCAAAAGAGGGGAGCATTCTTCGCCTAGATTTGGTGAAAAGGGCGACAGAAAATCTTCACCGCGCCGATCTTGTGGAGAAGAAAGTCCTCGCCATCGTCCTTCCAGGGAGAGAACACATCGCCGCCTTTTTCGGGAAGTGTGAGGCCCTCGGATGCGACGTCTCCCTCTACGAACCCGAGGCAGATCCGAAGATTGATACGAAGTTCTACGACAACGCCCACCAAGAGGTCCTCGGGGTCGTCGAGGGATTGAAGTCTTTTCTCGACCAGGGGGTCTCCCCAGAAGACATGCGCATCATCGTCCGCAACCGAAAGGATATGATGCGCATTGTGCGAGGCATTGAAGCAGCGGGGATTCTCGTTTCCAATGTGGTCAGTGAACCGATGATTGGGTTCTCCGTCTGCAGCGCGCTCATGACGCGCCTCGATGCCTTGCGGATGCAAACGCCCACCTCCCTTCTCGCTCTGGGCCAACTGTCTTGGCCAAGAGAGGCGCGCCTCTCCTACGAGGGCCAGGAAATTCTTCGGGAGATGGAGGGGTGGAGCTTTGAGGAATTCTTGCGCCCCTTGGAGGATCACGTCCTCATGGAGGACGAGGAGCATCTCCTTCGGTGGCTGAGATTTTGGAAGAAGGAAGCAGAGGACTTTGAGGCCGCGCCCCTTGGGAAGCTCTTTGAGATGGTGAGCCCAGAGGCTCTCGAGGAGGCGTTTTTGATGGAAGAGCAGAAGCCTCTTTCCCTAGAGGAACGGGGCCTCATCCACACCGCCTTTTCCACACTTCTCGACATTCGTCAGCTCCTCTATCATCACCGTAATGAACTCGGTGCGCTCTCGGCAAAAGACCTTCTGACCTATCTGCGCCATGTTCTAGAGAAGCGGGTGGGCCATCTCCACCAAGATTTTCAAGGGGTACAGATTATGGGGCCCTCGGAGAGTGTGGGCCTCTCGGCGACGGTGACCTTTCTTGTGGACTACGATGCCTCAGTCCTCGACACAAAGACACTCTCTTGGCTCGAAGGAGGAGGGCGCGAGATGAGTAATCTCCCCTATGAAGAGGCGATTCTCCACGACCTCATCTGTGAGTCGGAGCACCTCTTCGTCTCCACCATCAAGGGGAAGGCCCCCATGCCCCTCTTGACGGGTCAGAGCATCTTCGTACCGCGCAAAGAGGAACGCCAACACCTGGTGGATTGTCGCACAGGTATGTCCCCTCAGGGACTTACGACCATCGGGGTGCGAGATTTTGAGGACTATGCCCAATGTCCCTTCTTTTTCTACGCGAAGAAAGTCTTAAAGATCGAACCACACTACCGGGAGTTCGACCTCAAGAAGGGAATCATCGCCCACAGCGTTCTCGAAGAGTGGACGAAGAGGGGCGAGGAGATTGACATCGAGAGCCTTGTGGATCAGGCTCTCTCCGTAGAAGTCATGGGACACAACGAGAAACTCTTCTTGCGAGAAACCCTCATCGACCAGATTCAGGCCCTCGTCGAAGAGGACCGAAAGAGACGCGAAACACTCAAGGACTACGGCCCTGTGGCGGTGGAGGTGCCCTGTCACATCAACGTCGGTGGCGTCCAGATTCGCGGGCGCATCGACCGCATCGACGAGGGTCCCGAGGGGGAAATCCTCTTGGATTATAAGTCTTCTGATTCTCATCTCCCCACGTCGAATAATCTTTGGAACGGGGAGTTTTACCAGCTGCCCATCTACATGCTCTCCCGTCGAGAACAAGGAAAGCGCATCGTGGGAGCGGGCTATGGGGTCCTCTCTAAAGGGATCTTTAAGATGTCCCTTCAGGATGACGTCATCTCGAAGCACTACTCCATGAGTGCCGAAGAGATTGATGCCCGCTTAGACGACTGTGACACCGAGATTCGCCGCCACATTGCAAAGCTTCAACGGGGAGATTTTCGTCCGATTCCAAAGAAATGTAAAGAGGAGAAATGTCCCTATTGGTCCTTCTGCGGGGTAGAGTGGAGGAAAGGAGAAGAGGATGGACTTTAATCCCAGTCAACGGCAAGCCATTGAGACGATTCACAACCACGTCTGCCTCTTTGCCGGGGCGGGGACGGGGAAGACCGCCGTCCTCATCGCAAGGATCCTTCACATCCTCGAAGAGGGCTATGATCCCTCTCAGATTCTTGCCATCACCTTTACGGAGAAGGCGACGACGGAGATGAGAGAGCGCTTGGACCGGGCCCTCCAAGGGACACCCTACGAGGGTCGTGGCTCCGAGGTCCATGTGAGCACCTTCCACAGCTTTTGTAAGAGTCTCATCAAGCAATACGCCCCGCGAGAAGGGGAGTGGGGCATCCTAGACGACATTGAGGCCACCGCCCTCTTGACCCAGTGCGCCAGGGAAACCCTCGCCGCTCGGCGGTTTACCCGAGAAGAGATGCTCCTCTTGGGGCAGGTGTGGCCCCTCACCATGGACTCCATGACGAGTCGCCTCGTGCAATTCGCCCTCACCAAGGAGCGCTACCATCTCGAGGAGGTTGTGATTCCAGAGGGAAAAGAGGCTCCCAATGGGGCCCAAACCCTGATGAGAGCCTACGAGGAATTTGCCACACCTCTTCGGGGAAACACAAAGCCAAAAAAATTCTTGAATTCCGAGGCCTACCAACAGGCACTCCGCATGGCCAAAGAGGTGGACGAAGAGGGGAAATCCCCACAAGAACTCCTCCGCATTCTCGACGACACCGTGACGTCGACGATGAAAGCAAAGCCGGGATTTGAGGCGGTGAAGGAGGCGAGAACTGCCCTTGCTCTCGCAGAAGAAGGGAAGAATCTTCCCCTCTATCGGTTGCTTCTCGGTCTCCTTCAGGAGTTGGAAGAACTCTATGCCCGGCGAAAAGAAACCCTCGAGGTCATCGATTTTGACGACCACATGAAACTAGGCCGTCGCTTGATGAAGGACCCGAATATCTGTCAAATCTATAAAGAGCGGTTGCGCTTTATTATGGTGGACGAGTTCCAGGACACAGACCCCGTACAGAGCGAGATTCTCAGCAGGATTGCGGGACTCGATGGAACCCCCTCTCCCGTGAAACTCTTCATTGTCGGCGATCCTAAACAGTCCATCTATCGCTTCCGCGGCTCGGACATTGCCTCCTTCCATGAGATGGTGAACCTCCTAAGGACCCACGACGCGACGATGATCTCCATGCAGGAGAACTACCGCTGCGGCGCGGAGATTTTACAGTGCGTCAACGATGCTTTTACTCCCATCATGACCGATTACGAGGCCCTTGTTCCCACGCGGTCCGAGAAGACGACGGTGACACAACTCGCCTTGGAAAAGGGGGAAGAGATATCCCTCATCAACGCCCTCGGCTCCCTCCACGACGACGGCGCGGCCTGGGAGGAGATGGGGATTCTCTTCCGAAGCGGCGACCCGATGGCAGAGGTGGAGAAACGTCTCCTCGCCGCAGGGATTCCCGTGTGGAATGGGAAATCTGGGGGACTCGGAGCCTCTCGCGCCCTGCAGATGATGACCCTCATCACCGAAGCATTTCTCTATGGGCACCATCGAGGGAAGGGACTCGCCCTCTTGGCGGCGCCTTGGATGGGCATGAGTTTTCCAGGCCTTGAAGTCCTGGCAAAGCTTCCGAGACGAGAGTGGAACCCCTCCCTTCTCTCCCACGAGGACGGGAAGATTCTCGCCGAGTGTTTGGGGAATTTGGAGCGGATGCGCCAGCGTCAACACCTCCCCTTTGGGATGCAAGTGGCGGAGATAGTGGAAGATTTTCGCTGCTGGGATGTTCTCGATTCCTCCCAAGAAAGTGCGGCGATGGAGCGACTCCTCAGTGAGGCCGAGGCCCTCCAGAAGTCGAAGACGGCGACCTGGGAGAGTTGGCGCGATGCCCTGAACGTCCTCAAACAGGAGAGAAAGGCACTCACCGAGGGAGAAGGGGTTCAGCTGCTCACCATTCACGGGGCAAAGGGACTGGAATTTCCTCACGTCTTCCTCTACAACAGTCACAAGCTCTCCTCCGGGAAAACGCCTAAGGTGAACCTTTCGCGTCAAGGGGTCCTCGGAGTCAATGTCGAGGGAAGAAATGGGCAACACCTCTTAAATCTCGAAGAAGATCAAGTGGGAGAATTGGAAGAAGAGATGCGGGTTCACTACGTGGCGATGACGCGGGCGCGAGATGCCCTCGTCTTTCTCCATGAAGAGGGGGCACAGGTGAAGTCCCACAGTCTTCTCGACATCGCGGGAGAATTCCCGGAAATTTCTCCAACTCCCTGGTCGGGTCGTGAAGAGAAGACCCTCCAAGAAGAAAAGCGAGAGGAGCTCGCCTCTTCTCCTCGGCGCCTCAAGAGAAAAACCTACTCCTACACCCATCTTCAAGGCCTCGGCACCACCTTAGAAGAGGAGGCTTCTCACTTTGCCAAGGCCTCCCTCGGCCTACGCTCCGGGCTGCGAGAGGAGTTCTACGACCTCGACGTCAAGGAGCGTGGCAGTGCGCGCTTTGGGGTGAAGATGCACAAGATGATTTCCCTTCTTCTCCGTGGTCGGCAACTCGAGGATTTCCAAGAACTGTCTTCCCGAGAGAGATCCCACCTCACCTGGCTCCAAGGAGTTCTTCCCAAGGATGCAAAGGTCCTTTCCGAATACCCCTTCGTTATGAACCTCGAGGAGTTTTCCATCGAAGGGGGCATCGACGCCGTCTTTCTCACCGACGAGGGGATCACTCTCTGGGACTTTAAGGCGGGAAATCCCAGGGAAGATTCTCCCCTCATGGAGGCAAAAAAGAGGCGCTACCACGACCAGCTCGCCCTCTACGCCATGGCTGCGGAAGAGATCTTCGAAAAGCCCATCCTCGGGGCCCGTCTTTGCTGGTATACCCAGGGGATTCTCGAAGAGGTGGATGTCTCGAAATCTGTGCAAGAACATCTCTCTTCATCCCTTCTCGAACACCTCCGAAGAGTCGAATCTTCGGAGTATGTGCTCACCATGGAAGAGATTCTTCAAGAAGGACTTGCGAAAGCTTCTATATAGAATTATAATTCCTAGTAGAACACATGGAGAAGAGAGGAGTGATGCCATGAAGAGACGCTTTGATGTGGATGGAATGACCTGCGCCGCCTGTGTGGGCCACGTAGAAAAGGCGGTGCGAGGCCTCGATGGCGTGGACGAGGTCACCGTGAATCTCCTTGCCAAGGAGATGGCAATCGAGGGGGAGGCCTCCGACGACGCCATTGTCGCCGCAGTGAAAAAGGCGGGATATGCGGCACGTCCTCAAGGAGGAGCCGCTCAAGAATCTCAGGAGCAGGAGAATGGATTTTACGAAGACTATCTTCGACTCCGCCGAAGATTTCTCATTTCTCTCCTCTTCATGATTCCCTTGATGGTCATCGCCATGGGGCCAATGATGGGACTCCCCGAGCTTGGCTACCTCAAGGGGGTGGAGCGGGGGATGCATCTTGCTCTATGCCAACTCTTTCTCACCCTCCCCGTCCTCTACGTGAATCGAGAGTATTTTATCCGGGGATTTACGAGTCTCTGGCATCGGGTGCCAAACATGGATAGCCTCATCGCCTTGGGCTCTTCTGCTGCGTTTATCTACGGGGTGGTGGTCATTTTCCGCCTCGCTACCGCCTTCTCCCTCCAGGACCTTCACAGCGTCCACCATCATCTCCACGATCTCTACTTCGAATCGGCGACGATGATCCTCACCCTCATCACTCTGGGAAAGACCTTGGAGGCGAGGGCAAAGGGGCGCACCGGGGACGCCATTGCAAAACTCATGGACCTGGCCCCGAAGCGGGTGAAGGTCTATCGGGACAATGTTTGGCAAGAGATTGACGTCAAGGACATGGTGAAGGGGGATCGATTCCTCGTCGTCCCCGGAGGACAAATCCCCGTGGACGGCCGGGTGGCGAAGGGGGAGAGCACTGTCGATGAATCGGCCCTCACCGGGGAGAGCCTCCCCGTAGAAAAGGGCATCGACGACGTCCTCATGGCGGGGACGACGAATCTCAGCGGCTCCTTGGAGGCTGTGGCGGAGAAGGTTGGGGAGGACACCTCCTTGGCCAACATCATCCGCCTCGTGCGAGAAGCGGGAAGTTCCAAGGCCCCGATTGCAAAACTTGCCGACCAGGTCAGTGCCATCTTCGTCCCCACAGTTCTCGGGATTGCTCTACTGACTTTTTTGGTGTGGCTCTTTGTCGGGAAGGATTTTTCCTTTAGCCTCTCCCGGGCCATTGCGGTCCTCGTCATCTCCTGTCCCTGCGCCCTAGGCCTTGCGACACCGGTGGCGATTATGGTGGGGACGGGACGTGGAGCCAGCCTTGGTGTCCTCTACAAGGATGCCGAGGCCATGGAGAAGCTTCACAAGGTGGATACGGTCCTCTTCGACAAGACGGGGACCATCACCAAGGGGAGTCTCGAGGTCACCGACTCTATCCTCTCACCCGAAGATGCGTCCGCCGTGGTGGCCATGGAGAGCAAGGTGGACCATCCCCTGGCGAAGGCGGTGGTAAGAGACATCGCCGTCGAAATGCCCTTAACCGAAGACCCCCACGTGGAAGTCCTTACGGGACGCGGCGTACGCGCCCTCATCGATGGGGAAGAGGCCCTTCTCGGAAATCTTCGTCTGATGGAGGAAAGGGGGATTCTCCTCGGGGATTTGAAAGAGGAGATTTCTCGCCTTAGCGACGAGGGAAAGAGTGTGATGATCTACGCCAAAGGTCCCAAGGCCCGCGGGGTCTTGGGCCTCGCGGATACGTTGAAGCGCGAGAGCGGCTATGCACTTGAGGCCCTGAAGAAACGTGGCCTTCACACGGAGCTCTTGACGGGAGACCACGAGAAGACTGCGCGGGCCATTGCGAAGGACCTCCCCCTCGATGAGGTGAGGGCAAATCTCTTACCCGAGGACAAGGAGCGCATCGTCCGTGAGGAAATGGAAAAGGGGTCCCGGGTCGCCATGGTGGGAGACGGGATTAACGACGCCCCAGCCCTTGCCCGCGCCGACGTGGGAGTCGCCATTGGAGCGGGGACGGACATCGCCTTAGAGAGTGCGGAGATCGTCCTCGTGCGGTCGTCGCTTCTCGATTTTCTTCATGCCTACGACCTCAGCGGCGCCGTCATCAAGAACATCAAGGAGAACCTCTTCTGGGCCTTCTTCTACAATGTCATCGGCATTCCCATTGCCGCCGGGGTCTTTTACCCCCACTTTGGGCTGACATTAAATCCCATGATTGCAGCCCTCGCCATGAGTTTTAGTTCGGTGTTCGTGGTCACTAATGCCTTGCGCCTCAATTTCTTCCGTCCAAAGGATGAAGTCTTGCGCGAGGTGGCCTACGAAGAGAAAGAATCTGAGAAAGGAGAACCACCTATGAAACACATCACCCTTCACGTCGACGGAATGAGCTGCGGCCACTGCAAGAAGCGGGTGGAAGACGCCATCGCCGCCCTTGGTGCAAAGGCCGAGGTCACCCTCGACACCAAGGAAGTCGCCATCGAGGCCCCAGAAGCCCTCTCGGAAGAGGCAATCTCGAAGGCCATTGCCGACGCTGGTTACACGGTCCTCTAAGAAAAGCCCTCCGGGGCTTTTTTTGATTTCGGGAAAAAGGCGGGGAAATATTGTTGATTTCTAGGATTTGGGGTATCATGAAGAAAAGAAACACAATGAAGGAGGGTACCCATGGCGAAAAATCTGTACGAACAATGGGCAGAGGCCCAAAAGAGTATGATGGATGTGTGGATGAAGCCCCTGCATCACCAAGAAGAGGTGAAGGAGGAAAAACCTTCGATCTTTGAGTCGATGATGAAACTCCAAGAGGAACAACTGCGCACCCTGCGGGAATTCTACGCCCGTCAGATGCCCAGTCCCATGGCGATTTTTCCCGGGATGATGGCCCCCTATGGCACCATGCCCGATGCCTCTTGGCAAAATCTCTTGGGGTTCCAGCGCTTTCTCATGCAGGCTTTCGTGAAGCCTGAAGAGCTGTGGAACCGCACCAGTCACGGGTTTGAGAACATGATGAGCGCCTATGATCTGTGGCGTCAGTTCTCCGGGATGAAGGAGATGAGTCCCGAGAACCTTCAACACCTCTACCAAACCTGGTCTCGCCACTATGCGGACTACCTCAAGGGATCCTTCGTTCCCGCCCTTCCTCGAGAACTCCAACAGGTGGCGGAGAAGTATGTGGAGACCGCTGAAACCTGGCAACAAGCGATGATGGATCTCTCCCGCCCCTTTGTGGAGGATATGGGAGACTTGGGAAGTCGCACCTTCTCCATGATGAAGGGACCGGGACAAACCCTCGACTTCTTCCACCAATACGCGGAAAACTTGAAGGAGAGTGTCCAAGCTTACACGAAATCGCCCCTCTTCGTGGGAGACGACCGCCTCATGGCGGCACAGACGCGCCTCATCGAGCGTTGGGAGCGCTACAGTGACGCCCTCAGGGCCTACTACAGCCGTTTGGGCGACGTCATCGAGTCCAGTGCGAAGGAGGCCTTTGAGGAATTCACCAAGGCGTTGCAAGAGGGTGTGAAGCCAAAGAGTTTCGAAGAATTCTACCATTTCTGGACCCAGAAGCGGGACGAGTATGTGAAGCGCGCCTTTGGAGCTGAAGAACTTCAACACTTAAGCCAAGAGACCGCCAATGCCATGGAGGAATTCCGCCATGACCAAGAGGCGATTTTGCGGGAGATGTTCTCCTTTATGCAAGGACCAAACCGCGCTGACGTCGAAGAATTGCAGCGCAGTGTGACTGAGCTTGGGAAGAAGATTGACGAGCTCGACAAGCAGATGAAAGAACTCGGGGAAAAGAGACGGTAATGGATTTTTCCTACGAGATCAAGAAGCACCTTGGGGTGATTTCCACCAATCCCAAGGGATGGACCACGGAACTCAACCTCATCTCGTGGAATGGGAGAGCCCCCAAGTACGACCTTCGTTCTTGGGACCCGGACCACGAGAAGATGAGCAAGGGGATTGGCCTTACGCGAGAACAAATCCTCGCCTTACGCAAACTCTTAAACCAAGAAGACATCGGAGAGGAGACAGTATGAAATTAGGTTTAATTGGAGCAGGACACGTTGGAGAAATCGTCGCCTATACCGCAGCGATTCGGGGACTTGCAGATCAGATCGTCTTTCACGACATCAATCGGGAGCGGATGCGCAGTGAGTCCTTGGACATCGTCGATGGGTCCTTGTTCTACCCCCACCGCGTCCAGGCCACCTTCGGAGACCATGAGGACCTGGTGGACTGCGACATCATTGTCGTCTGTTCGGGACTCATCCCCGAAGAGGGAGATCGCCTCTACGAATTCGAACTGAATAAGGACGCCGTCGCCTCCTACACGAAGAGCGTGGTGGAAAAGGGCTTTGACGGATACTTCATCGTCGTCACCAATCCCTGTGACATCATCACCTACCAAGTCCTGCGCTCCAGCGGCTTTCCCGCCAACAAGGTCATCGGTTCTGGGACGGCCCTTGACTCCGCGCGGTTCTGCGCCATGCTCGCTGAGCGGTTAAATCTCGCCCCCAGTGCGGTGACGGGACTCATGCTCGGAGAGCACGGGGAGAGCCAATTCACCCCCTGGTCCCAGGTCAAGGTCGGCCCCTATCCCTTCGATCGGTTCATGGAAAAGTATCCCGAAGCCCTTCCAGATTTTGATAAGGACGCCTTTGAAGCCGACGTCCGTGGACGAGGCTGGGAAGTCTTTAAGGGAAAACAGTCCACCCAATACGGCATCGCCAATACGGTCAACGCCATTATCCGCGCCATTGTCCACGACACTCGCGAGATTCTCTGCGTGTCGGCGCACCTCGATGGAGAATATGGTCTTGAGGACCTCTACATCTCCACGCCCTGCGTCATCGGCGCTCACGGCATTGAAGAGGTCTTGGAACTCGACCTCACCGACGAGGAGCTGAAGCGCTATCACGACTCGGCGAAGGTCATCAAGGAGCACATTGAGAGACTCTAACGCAAGAGGGGAGGGAAACCTCTCCTCTTTCTACGTCAAACCTGGCCTAAGTGGACAACATGGCACAATTCAGGTAAAATGAAAAGATAAGTCACATGGGCGCCAAGGCGAGGCCCGTGAATTTTTTGGTATGGAGGAACACCGATGACTGAGATTTTGAAACAAGAAAAGAACGTGGTTTTCTTTGACCTCACCCTTCCCGCTGAAGAGGTGAAGGCCGCAGAGGATCGTGTCTATAAGAAGAATAAGCAATACTTTAACATTCCTGGTTTTCGCAAGGGCAAGGCGCCTCGCAAGATCATCGAAAACATGTATGGGAAGGGCGTCTTCTTTGAAGATGCAGTCAACGAACTCCTCCCCGAAGCCTATGACAAGGCGGTGGAAGAGCTCTCCTTGGACGTCATCGATCGCCCTGAAATCAACATCGATCACGTGGTGCCCGGAGAAGACGTCCTCGTTCACGTGAACGTCCAAGTTAAGCCCGAAGTGAGCCTCGGCGAATACAAGGGTCTTGAAATCCCCGCCCTCTCCGAAGAAGTGACGGAAGAGGCCATTGACAACGCCCTGGATCAAGAGCGTCATCAAAATGCCCGTCGCGTCCACGTGGAAGATCGTGCCGCCAAGGTCGGCGACATGGTGACCATCGACTTCATCGGCCGCATCGACGGAGAAGCCTTTGAGGGCGGAAGTGCTGAAGATCAAGAACTCGAGCTCGGAAGTGGCACCTTCATTCCCGGCTTTGAAGAGCAGATTGAAGGGAAGAAGGAAGGGGATACTTTCGACGTGGAAGTGACTTTCCCCGAGCAATACCACCCCGAACTCGCTGGCAAGGGTGCAACCTTTGAAGTGACCTTGAAGCGCATCGAAGTGGAAGAACTTCCCGAACTCGACGACGAATTCGCCATGGACGTCAGCGAATGCGACACCCTTGACGAGTACCGCGAAGAGATTCGCAAGCGCCTCGCCGAAGAGGTGAAGATGAACGTGCGCCGCGCCCGCGAAGCCAGCGTCATGGAAGCTCTTGCCGACATCGTCGACGTGGAAGTCCCCGCAGTGATGGTGGACCACGTGGTGGAAGATCGTGTGCGCAACTACGAATACAACATGCGCAGCCAAGGGATTGAGCTCTCCGACTACCTCACCATGCTCGGTTCCGACATGGATACCTTCAAGGCGGACATGCGTGAAGAAGCGGAAGAAGAAGTGAAGGGTCGCCTCGGACTCGAAGCCGTCATCGCCAAGGAAAACCTCAAGGTCACCGACGATGAGATTCGCGAAGAGGCCCTTGAAGTGGCGAAGAAGAATTTCGCCGACGAAGACAAGGCCAAGGAAATGGTGGACATTATGCTCCAAGGCAACATGGAAGCCATGCGTCACGACTTAGAAGCACGTCGTGCCTTGGATTTGCTCCTCGAACACGCCAAGGAAGTCGAGGAGAAGGAAGAGGAAGAAGGGAGTTCTTCCGAAGAATAAGGAGGAGCAATGCCGTTAGTACCCATGGTCGTCGAGCAAACCAATCG
The DNA here is from genome assembly GCA_023442775.1 of Bacillota bacterium. GTDB lineage: Bacteria > Bacillota > Clostridia > Tissierellales > Peptoniphilaceae > JAEZXH01. The sequence goes on along the minus strand of JAEZXH010000019.1, from coordinate 24,956 downwards.
TGGTGAGCGCTCGTACGACATCTATTCGAGACTACTCAAAGAACGAATTATTTTCTTAAGTGGTGAGGTCCACGACCAGATGGCGGACCTCATCGTGGCCCAGCTGCTCTATTTGGAAGCTGAGGACCCGGAAAAGGACATTCAGATTTACATCAACAGTCCTGGGGGATCGGTGACCGCCGGTCTTGCCATTTACGATACGATGCAATACATCAAGCCCGACGTGGCGACGATTTGCGTTGGATTTGCCGCCTCCATGGGGGCCGTTCTTCTCGCAGCCGGCGCCAAGGGAAAGAGAATGGCCCTTCCCAATGCAGACATCATGATCCACCAACCCCTTGGCGGCGCCCAGGGGCAGGCTTCGGACATCAAGATTCACGCCGAGAAGATTCTCCAGACCCGTGCGAAACTCAATCGCATCCTGGCGGAGCGCACCGGACAGTCCCTGAAAAAGATTGACAAGGACACGGACCGCGACTTCTACATGAGTGCGGAAGAAGCGGTGAGCTATGGGCTCATCGACCGGGTGGTGAGCGCGCGGTGAAAGACGACCATATGAAAGGCCACGTGGCTTGTTCCTTCTGCGGGAAGGACCAGAGTCAGGTGGAGCGCATCATCGCAGGCCCGGGGGTCTTCATCTGTAACGAGTGCGTCGCCCTGTGTAACGAAATCATTGGAAACTCAGAAGAGGCGGCGGAGGCACCGAGCCTTGAAGCCCTTCCAAGTCCCGTGGAGATCAAGGCGACCTTAGACGAGTACGTGGTCAAGCAAGACCGTGCGAAGCGCGCTCTCGCCGTGGCAGTGTACAACCACTACAAGCGGATTCGCCGAGGCAACGTCTCCGAAGACGACGTGGAACTGCAGAAGAGCAACATCCTCATGGTGGGCCCCACGGGTTCGGGGAAGACCCTCTTGGCCCAGACCCTCGCGCGCCTTCTCGATGTTCCCTTTGCCATCGCCGACGCCACGACTCTTACCGAGGCGGGGTATGTCGGGGAGGACGTGGAGAATATCATCCTTAAGCTCATCCAAGCGGCAGATTACAACATTGAGGCCGCGGAGCAGGGGATTATCTACATTGACGAGATCGACAAGATTGCCCGCAAGGGAGAGAATGTGTCGATTACCCGAGATGTCAGTGGGGAAGGGGTCCAACAGGCCCTTTTGAAGATCATCGAGGGCACCGTCTCCAACGTCCCGCCACAAGGGGGACGAAAGCACCCGAACCAAGAGTTTATTCAAGTGGATACGACGAATATCCTCTTTATCTTGGGCGGTGCCTTTGATGGCATTGATAAGATCATCGAATCCCGCTTGAGCAGGGGGGGGCTTGGCTTTGGACAAGAGATCAAGGAGAAAAAGGACCTTGGGGAGCTCTTGAGCCAAGTCTCCACAGAGGATCTCTTGCGCTTTGGCCTCATTCCCGAACTCATTGGGCGGCTGCCTGTTCACGTAAGCCTTGAAGAGCTCGATCGAGAGAGTCTCGTGGAGATTCTCACCGGGCCGAAGAATGCCCTCGTGAAACAATATGTGGCCCTCCTCGGGATGGATGATGTGGAGCTCGTCTTTGAAGAGGACGCCCTCGAAGCCATTGCGGACAAGGCCATTGCCAGAAAGGCTGGTGCCCGCGGGTTGCGTGGAATCATCGAACAAACGATGATGGATGTCATGTTCGAGATTCCCTCGCGCAAGGACGTGGCGAAGGTCATTGTCACCAAGGAAGCAGTCCTTGGAGAGGGAGAGGTCCAACTCGTTCTCAAGGAAGAAGAAAATCGCTAGGGGCATCCGTGGGATGTCCCTTTTTAGAAAGGGAAACTATGACAACAGGAAACGACAACGAGAGAATCGTTCCTCTCATGGCCCTGCGCGGCCTCGTCATCTTCCCGGGGATCGTGAGCCATTTCGACGCGGGACGGCCCAGGTCCCTTGCTGCCATGGAGGCGGCGGAAATGGAGGGGCGAGAACTCTTTCTCGTCACCCAAAAAGACGCCTCGGTCCTCGAACCCAACCGCGAAGATCTCTATGACATCGGGACCCTTGGGACGGTGAAACAGATTCTGCGCCTTCCCGGCGGCGTGGCCCGGATTCTCATTGAAGGGGTCTCTCGCGCGCGCCTTCTCTCCGTCGATCGCGGCGCCGTGGAGAGGGCCCACATTGAACTGCTCCCGGAGACGAGTGCCATGGAGGAAGTGGAACAAGAGGCCCTCGTCCGCCTCGTGGAAGGGGACTTGGCCCGCTACTCCGAGGTCGGGGGCCGGAGCATGCACGGCTTCATCGAGGCCATCATCGACGCCACCCGCCCCGGTGCCATGGCGGACATGGCTGCCACCTACATGAGCATGAAGACCGAGGACGCCCAGGCGGTTCTCGAAGCGGTGGAAGTGGGAGAGCGACTTCAGGTCCTTCACCGCATCTTGAGTCGGGAGATTGAAGTTCTCGCCCTTGAGAGTGCCATCGACGAAGAAGTGCGCCAGGAGATGGACAAGGTGCAGAGGGAATACTACCTCAAGGAACAGATGAGGGCCATTCGCCGAGAACTCACGGGCTCCGACGACGGAGAGGACATGGAGGTGTCCTATCGTGAGCGCATCGAGGAGAAGGATCTCCCCGAGGAGGTGCGCGAGAAAGCCCTTCGGGAATTGGGCCGTCTCTCCCAATTAAACGCCTCCTCCCCCGAGTACACGGTGCTCGTCAATTATCTCGACTGGATTCTCGATTTGCCCTGGAATGAGGAAGCTCCCGAGGACGTGGAGATCGAAGAGGCACGAAAGATTCTCGACCGGGAGCACTATGGATTAAAGGACGTGAAGGAGCGCATTCTAGAATTCATCGCCCTTCGTCGCCTCTCTGGTGGCGGGCGCGGCTCCATTCTCTGCCTCGTTGGGCCCCCTGGAGTGGGGAAGACGAGTATCGCCCGATCCGTCGCCGAGGCCCTTGGGAAGGAGTACGTCCGGATGAGTCTCGGTGGGGTCACTGACGAAGCGGAGATTCGTGGACACCGGCGCACCTACATCGGTGCCCTTCCTGGACGAGTCATCAGCCTCATGAAGAAGGCGGGGCAGAAGAATCCCCTCTTTCTTTTCGACGAAATCGACAAGGTGGGCAGTGACTACAAGGGGGACCCGGCAAGTGGCCTCTTAGAGGTTCTCGACCCAGAACAGAACAACACCTTCACCGACCACTATCTGGAGCTGCCCTTTGACCTCTCGAAGGTCTTCTTCATGACCACGGCGAACACCCTTCAGACTATCCCCCGGCCCCTTCTCGACCGGATGGAAGTCATCACCCTTGGGGGATACACCCCGGAGGAAAAATTCGCCATTGCGAAACTTCACCTCTTCCCGAAGGCCCTCGAGGAAGCGGGGATGACGAAGAAACAGGTGAAGATTTCCGACTCGGTGATGCGCACCATCATCAGCAGCTACACGAGAGAAGCGGGAGTGCGGTCCCTGGAAAAGCAGATTCAAAAGATCATTCGCAAGGTGGCGCTGCGCCTCTTGGAAAAAGGGGAAGAGTCAGTATCAGTGACCCTTAAGAACCTCCCCGAGTTTCTCGGAGAAAAGCGCTACCGCTTCGACGCCATTGACGAGAAGGATCAGATTGGCGTCGTCAATGGACTGGCCTGGACTCCCGTGGGAGGGGAGAGCCTCTCCATTGAAGTGGGCGTCGTCCCCGGGAAGGGGAAGATTCTCTTGACGGGACAACTGGGAGACGTGATGAAGGAATCGGCGATGGCTGCACTGTCCTATCTCGCCGCCCACGAGAAGGAACTGAACCTCCCAGAAGGTTTTCGGGAGAAGATGGACATTCACATCCACGTCCCCGAGGGCGCGGTCCCCAAGGACGGCCCCTCAGCCGGGATTTCCATGTGTACCGCCATCTATTCTGCCCTTACGGAGCGTCCGGTGAAGCGCACCGTCGCCATGACGGGAGAGATTACCCTTCGAGGGCGCGTTCTCCCCATCGGGGGCCTCAAGGAAAAGCTCCTCGCCGCAGGGCGTATGGGGATTAAAACCGTCCTCATCCCCTACGAAAATCAGCGGGACCTCAAGGAATTCGATGAGGAAATCACAAAGGGTCTGGATATCCATCCCGTGAAGAGCATGGACCAAGTCCTGCCCCTGGCCATTGTGGGAGGACGAGGATGAACATCACCCGTGCAGAGCTCGAGGCCATGGCGGCATGGCCCTCCCAGTACCCAGAAGGTAATGTCCCAGAGTTCGCCTTTGCGGGACGGAGCAATGTGGGCAAGAGCTCCTTTATCAACGCCATGGCGAAGCGAAAGAAATTGGCCTACACCTCCTCGAAGCCTGGGAAGACGAGAACGGTAAACTTCTATCGTATCGAAGAACTGCGCTTTGTCGATCTCCCCGGCTACGGCTATGCCAAGGTCAGCAAAAAGGAGAGAGAATCCTGGGCGCCGGTGATCAACACCTACCTCGAGAGTCGGGAGGAGCTCCTCGAGGTGTTTCTCCTCGTCGATGGGCGCCACGCCCCTTCGGCCCAGGACCAAGAGATGTTTCAATGGATGCGCGACAGTGGTTTTTCTGGCCTCGTCATCGCCACGAAGGTGGACAAACTCTCACGAAACGAGTGGGCCAAGAATCGTCGCCTCATTGCGAAGACCTTGGACATCGATGAGGAACAGATTCTCCCCTTCTCCACGGAGAGAAAGGACCTTCAAGAGGAGATGTGGTGGACCCTTCGCGACATCGTGCGCCACTACTCTGAAGAATAAAAAAGACCCCCGAGAACAGTTCTCGAGGGTTTTTTATTTGAGTGTTTTGGATTAGTCGACCTTTTCGAAGTCTTCTTTTCCAGCGCCGCACAAGGGGCAGACCCAATCTTCAGGAAGATCAGCAAAGCTGGTGCCGGGCTCGATTCCGCCGTCGTCGTCCCCTTCAGCGGGGTCATAGATATAACCACAGAGTTGGCATTCATACTTGTCCATGTGAATGTCTCCTTTCGTTCTTTTGAATTTTTTCGCGTTGTTGCTGATTTCATGTTAGTACATCCACACCCCTGTGTAAAGAGGAAATTTCAAAATTCTTTGGGCTCATTTTCAAAAAAGAAGGATGAGCAAAGTTTCACCCTTCTGTTTTACACCTCGATGAGGTGGGTACAAATAGAACGAAAAGGAGTGATCAATATGATGGGACAGTGCATCTTTCAAGGGTCTGTCCCCAGTGATCTCGCAGTGGTGCACGAGTTTTTAGAGATGGCGTCGGGGTGCTTAGAGCGTCATATTCCAAACCATGAACGCTACTTCGATGCGAAACTCGTCATCAGTGAGCTGGTCGTCAACGGGGCATTGCATGGAAATTGTTGCAGCCCAAAGAAGCGCGTGAGCCTCTTTGTTGGCCGGGAGGCCGACGCTTTGCGCATCAGTGTACGAGATGAGGGGATGGGAGTACCCGCCATGATTGCCCCGCCTCGCTCTCCGTGGTCGACCCATGGACGAGGTCTCGTCCTCGTCGAGGCGCTCTGCGACAATCTATTTGTTCTCGACAATGAAGTCTTCGTCATTATCCAAATCTAGAGTCCTTCCAGGGCTCTTTTTTGGTGGAGGGGCGTAGTGGTATAATAGGGGGAACTGAGATTATGGAAGGAAGACAGTGTGAAAAAACGAGACGATCTTAGAAATATTGCCATCATCGCCCACGTGGACCACGGAAAGACCACCTTGGTGGACGCGCTCTTGCGTCAATCTGGGACTTTTCGGGAAAATCAAATCCTCGATGAGCGGGTGATGGATTCAAACGACATTGAAAAAGAGCGGGGGATTACCATCCTCGCGAAGAATACGGCGATTCGCTATCAAGATGTGAAGATCAACATCATCGACACCCCGGGCCACGCCGACTTTGGGGGAGAAGTGGAACGGGTCCTCAAAATGGTGTCCGGGGTGATTCTTCTCGTCGATGCCTTCGAAGGACCCATGCCCCAGACGAAGTTCGTGCTGAAGAAGGCCTTCGAGCTGGACTTGCCCGTAGTGGTGTGCATCAATAAGATCGACCGCCCAGGAGCCCGCCCCGAGGAAGTGGAGTCCGAGGTCCTCGAGCTCTTCATCGAGTTGGGAGCAGGGGATGAAGTTCTCGACGCTCCCTTCTTCTACGCCTCGGCAAAGGGTGGTTACGCCTCCCTCGACCCCGAGGCGCGGGAGGGGTCTATGGAACCTCTCTTCGAGGGCATCCTCGAGTACATTCCCGCCCCAGAGGATCGGGAAGAGGATCCCTTTGCCCTCTTGATTTCCACCATCGACTACAACGACTACGTCGGCCGTATTGGCATCGGCAAGGTGGAGCAGGGGCGGCTTCGCGTCGGAGATACGATCTTTGTGAAAAATGCCCTTGACGAGGATCGTCTCCTCAAACACAAGGCCTCGGGTCTCTTCGTCTTTGAGGGGCTCAACCGGGTGGAGGTCGAGGAAGCAGGACCTGGCGAAATCGTCGCCGTTACGGGAATCGAGGGCATCAACATCGGGGATACGGTGGTGAAGGATCAGGAGACAGAACCCCTCTCCTTTGTGAAAATCTCCGAACCGACCATTGCTATGACCTTCCGCGTCAACGACTCTCCCTTTGCCGGGAGAAGTGGGAAATTCTTGACCTCTCGCCAACTTCGGGCACGGCTCTATCGCGAACTTCAAACCGACGTGTCCCTGCGGGTGGAAGACACCCAGAGTACCGACGCCTTTAAGGTCAGCGGCCGCGGAGAGCTCCACTTGAGTGTTCTCATTGAAAACATGCGCCGGGAAGGCTATGAGTTTCAAGTCTCCAAACCTCAAGTGCTCATGCGAGAAATTGACGGGAAGCTCTACGAACCCATTGAAGAAGCGACCATTGACGCCTCTTCGGAGAGCGTCGGGACCATCATCGAAAAACTCGGTCGGCGAAAGGGAGAACTCAAGATGATGCAAGAACCCACGGGAGGGTACACCCGCCTCATCTTTGAGATTCCCGCGCGAGGCCTCATTGGGTATCGTCAAGAATTTCTCTCCGATACCAAGGGAGACGGCATCCTCAACACCACCTTCCTCGGCTACGAACCCTATCGCGGAGACATTCCCACGAGAAAGAGTGGCTCCATTATCTCCTACGACAGCGGTACGGCGAGTGCCTACGGACTCAATGCCGCCCAAGAGCGGGGGATTCTCTTCGTGGGCCCCGGAGAAGACGTCTACGAGGGGATGGTCGTCGGCGAGAGTCCCAAGGGCATTGACTTGGAAGTCTCGGTGACGAAGACGAAGAAACAGACCAACATTCGCGCCTCAGGAAGTGACGACGGCATTCGCCTGACGCCCCATCGCAATATGAGCCTTGAAGAGGCCTTGGAGTTCATCGAAGAAGATGAGCTCATCGAAGTCACCCCTGATGCGATGCGCATTCGCAAGGAAATCCTCAACGCAAATCTAAGGTACAAGGCGAAGAAGAACAAATAGGAGGGTCTCATGCATCTGCTCCAGGGAAGCCTTCATCACATGGTGCTCGACTATGTCACCATCATTCTCGAACTCTTTGTCATCAATGCGGCCCTCTCCTTGATGATTATCTTTTTGGAGAGGAAGAAGCCCATCTCCACGCTGCTCTGGGTCTTTGCCATCAACTTTTTGCCGGGAATTGGATTCTTGCTCTACCTCATCCTCGGCCAGGATCTGTCGAAGAGTAAGATGTTTCGCAAGAAGCGCACCGAAGACGAGAGGATGCAGGAGTTCGCCCAGGGGCAGTTAAAGGCCTTGGAAGAGGGCCGTTTTGCCCAAGATGAACCCCTTGTCCAGAAGTATGTCGGCATGGTGGAGATGTTTAATCGCGCGGAGAACGAAGTCTTGACGCGTAAAAATTCCGTGGAGATCTTCGAGGATGGTCACGAAAAATTTCACTGTCTTTTCGAGGACTTAAAGGCCGCGAAGGAGTCCATCTTCGTCCAATACTACATCTTCAAATCCGATGGGCTGGGGACGGAGTTTATGAACATCTTGAAGGAGAAGGCGAGGGAGGGACTCACGGTCCACCTCCTCGTCGATGGGATGGGTGCCCGTGGGCTAAAACTCAAGGATCGTCGCGCCCTGAAAGAAGCTGGAGTCGATGTGGCCATCTTCTTCCCAGGGATTTTACCTCGGGTCAATACCCACATGAATTTTCGCAACCATAGAAAACTCGTGGTCATCGATGGGGTCATCGGCTACCTCGGTGGGTTTAATGTCGGCGATGAGTACATAGGCAAGGACCCGCGGTTTGGAAAGTGGCGAGATACCCATCTGCGCATCGTGGGGCCGGCAGTGTCCTTCCTTCAATGGCGCTTTTTCCTCGATTTTCGCTTCGCCTCGGAGGATGGGGAAAAAGCGGTACTCCCCTCGGTGGCGCCGCCGAGGGAGGGGGACGTCCCCATGTGCATCGTCACCTCGGGCCCCGATACGAAGGCCAACGCCATTCGAAACGGCTATGACGAGGTGATTCGCCGGGCAGAACGAGAGATTTACATCCAGACTCCCTACTTCGTCCCCGATGACGGACTTCTCTACTCTCTTAAGATTGCCCTGATGCGCGGCGTCAAGGTCCACATCATGATTCCGAAGAAACGGGATCACCCCTTCGTCCACTGGGCGAGCGTCTCCTTCCTCGGGGAGCTCTTGGAGCTCGGTGCCGAAGTTTACATGTACACCGGCGGCTTTCTCCACACAAAACTCGTTTTCGCCGACGACGAAGTGGCGGGGATTGGGACGGCAAACTTTGACATCCGAAGTTTCGAATTGAACTTTGAGGTCAACGCCTTTATCTTCAACAACAAGACTGTCTCCCACTTCCGAGAGAGTTTCTGGAACGATGTGAAAGAATCTGAACGCTACACCTATCAAGATTACATGACGCGCTCCATTCCCGTACGGGTAAAGGAGAGTATCAGTCGCCTTCTCTCTCCCGTTCTCTAGGAGGAAATCATGACAGAACCCCGTCGCATCTATTCGAAAGAGGAATTCCATCGGGAGGACTCCGCAAAGAAGGGGAGAAGGGCCTCCGCCACAACAAACACCACCATCGGCTCGAGGCTCGAGGATCACATCTTCGAGCCCCCAAGGGAGGCGGAACCGATGACGTTCGAGAAAAAGAGCAGATTCTTTCGAAGACCGCGAGAAAAGACAAACGGCTGCGCCTTCGGTTGTGGATGTGGCTGCGCCCTTCTTCTCATCCTTCTCTTCGCTCTTGGGGTCGTCGCCTATCTCGCCTTCTCGGGAGAACTCGATCCACAGTTTCTCGAGGGGGTCGGGTCAACTCTCGACCGCGTCCTCGAGGGGGCAAATATGCTTTTCTCTTCACTCTTCTCCATTGTCGAGGGCCTCTTTTGAGGCTCTTTTTTCTTTGGAGGAAAAAGTGAGGAAAACGAAGAATGGTATTGTTATTCAGTTGTCAGAAGAATGAACCTCGGTTATAATGGGGATACGTGAACTCCTCTTCTGTGGGGAGGGGGCACTACATGAAAACGTTGCGCAACCTTGAGCAAGTTGTGCTGCTCGTACCACAGACATCGTTGTATTAGGAGGAACTTATGAGAGTATTAAAGGCAATCTTGAAGCTCTCCCCCGTTCTCGTTTTGGCTGCCCTCATGATGGAAAAGGTGGGACCGGTCAAACTGGGAGGCTTCGACGTACTTATCGCCGCTCCGATTGCCGCAATCTATGCCGCAATTGTTGCTTACATTACCGAAGGGGTGCGCCCTACGGAAGCCATTGACGTGGCTGTAGAAAACGTCAAAACCATTCAACTCGTCTTCTTCATCCTCATGTTGGCCTATGCCATGGCCAGTGCCTTTATGGAAACTGGTGTCGGTGCCGCCGTCGTGAACCTCGCCTTGAGCGCCGGGATGAGTGCGAAGACCGTCGCCCCTGTGGGACTTGCCATCACCGCAATCCTCTCTGTGGCAACGGGAACGAGCTGGGGAACTTTTGCGGCCTGTGCGCCCATCTTCCTCTGGCTGAACCACATCGTTGGCGGGGATCTCTACCTCACCACCGCAGCCATCGCAGGTGGCGCTTGCTTTGGGGATAACATTGGACTCATTTCCGATACCACCGTCGTCAGCTCCGGGATTCAAGGGGTTGAAGTCATTCGTCGGATTCGTCACCAAGGGGTTTGGTCCCTTCTCGTCCTCGTCCTCGGAGGGGTGGCCTTTGCCGTCGCAAGTGCCCACCTTCCCTCGACGACCGCCTCTGGAGCAGAAGCTGTCGCCGCGATCCCGAAGGAAGCTATGGAAGCTCTTGCCCAAGAAAGACCTGCGGCAGTGACACTTTTGGATCAGATTGCCAACGGGGTTGCAGGGTACATGGCCATTCCGCTCGTACTTGTCATCGGCGCTGCTATCGCAGGGGTCCCCACCCTCATGTGCTTGTCTCTCGGGATTGTATCCGCCCTCGTCTTCGGTGCCTTTGCCGGAACTGTGACCAGCCTTCGCACCTTCTTGACCGACATCGTCGGCGCCGGATTTGCAGAAGCTGGTGGATGGGTCATCGTCATGATGATGTGGATCTCAGGCTTTGGTGGCATCATGAACCGCATGAACGCCTTCCAGCCCCTGAGCGACCTCGTCCTCTTCCTCAGTAACAGTGTCCGTACCTTGATGTTCTGGAACGGCGTCCTCTCCATTGCCGGGAACGCCCTCCTCGCCGACGAAATGGCCCAAATCGTCACCGTCGGCCCCATCATCCGCGAACTCGTGGATCAAAACATCGAAGGGTCCGAGGAAGACATGTACACCTTGCACTTGAGAAATGCGACCTTCTCTGATGCCATGGGCGTTTTCGGGTCCCAACTCATTCCCTGGCACGTGTACATTTCCTTCTATGTAGGGATTGCAAGTGCGGTCTACCCACTCCACGAATTCCAGGCCATCGATATTATCAAGTACAACTTCACGGCAATGATTGCCGTCTTCTCCATCTTGATCTTGACCTTGACCGGTCTCGATCGCTTCGTTCCTCTCTTCTCCATTCCTCACGAACCTGCGGTTCACTTCAAGAAGAGAGAGAAAAACGCTGCATAACTTGCAGAAAAAAAGAGCCCTTTGGGGCTCTTTTTATTTGCTCAAGAGGGAGCGAACAGTGGGGTGATAGGAAGCGAGAACTTTGGCGGACTCGGGGTTTCCGATGACGACGAGATTCGAGGGGTCAAAGGCTTCCTCGAGGACCGGTTGATAAGAGCGAAGCTCGTCGACGGTGGTCTCCAAGGCCTCTTCCTTCGCCCGTGCCAAGTCGTCGAAGCTATATCCCGTCAGGGCGTGGCTCAAGTTGAGGGCGCCTTTGAGTTCTGAGGTCAAGAGGGGATCAAAGGTGTTCAGGGAGCCGATGATGAGACCAGTGAGATCCTCCTCGCTCAAGTCGAGGTCCGCAAGGGTACCGGCCATCTTCTCATAGACACCAATGGTCTCCAAGAGATTAGGGTCTCGATAGGAGTAGGTGCTGATGTTTCTCTGGCGGCTGATTTGAAGTCCAGCCCCATAGGCACCGCCCTTGGCGCGGATATGATGATGAAGATAAGAGGTGCTCAGATAGTTTGCGAGGACTTGCATGGACCCGCGGTAGGGGGATGTACTCTTTCCTCCCATGGCGACGTAGTGAACCGGCGTAGGAAGGGTGAAGACTTCCACCTTGTTCTCGGGAGTAAAGGCAATGTCGCACGACGTCGTGTCGACAACGGGGAAGGAGGAGAAGAAGGTCTTCAGGGCTTGGACTTCCGAGGAGATGTCTTCGTCACTTGCGGTGATACCGAGAACGAGGTCCTTCTTTTGGAAGAGACGACTGACGAGGCCTTGGAGGGAGGCGATAAAGTCGTCGGCGCGCTCCTCCCAGTGGCTGAGAAGATCCGAAAGGGCGAAGAGATGATCCAAGTCGCTTAAGTGGTTCGCGAGGAAACTAGCCTTGTCGTGGTGACTCTTCAGACGGGACACGGCGAGAGAGTGGCCATAGGGGAGAATCATCGATTGACGGGCACTGAGCTCTGCGGCGAGGAGATCGCGGATGCGCTTTTTGTCGTCGAAACGGGTGTGGAAGAGAATCTCTTCAACGAGATGGAGAGCGTCCTTCGTCGTCTCGGGCAGATGGGCAAGGGTCATGGTGAGGCGCACCAGGGGTTCTCCGTCTTTTTTGTCGTGGACACTGGCGGAGAAGCCGAGACTTCCGGTGTAGAGGCCAAGTTTCGTCTCCAACTCCTTGTAGGAATAGTGCTCTGTGGAGAGGCTTCCGAGGAGGGTGCCGAGAAGGCCAAGGCCCAAGTAGTCTTCCAAGGGGGCGTGATTCGCGGGGAAGGAGAAGAGGGTGGAGACGATGCCGTTTGTAAAGAGAGGGGTCTTCACATAGGTGACGCCGTCGATGGTCTCTTTTTCACAGGGAATTGTCTCGAGGTCACTCGTGAGGTCTTCCCGGACAAGGCGCGGGATGGTCTTCTTGTTCTCGGGAGAATCCGGGGTCTGTTGGTAGAGGCGGAGGCGTTGTTCCATGGCCCGAATGTGGTCGAAGTCTTGCTCTTTCAGACTCTCTTCCAACTGGCGCAGGCGGTCTTCTTCCTCTTTTTTCTCCTGCTCTTGTAGGGTTTTGTCCGAATCCATGGTGAGGACGAGGGCGTTTTTCTCTTCGAGGAAAAGCCCCTTGAGGAGGTCCTCATAGAAGGAGGTGCCAATGGCGTCATAGAGAGTTTGAAACGCCTCGCGGAGGTCGAGTCCTTCAAAGGGAGAGGCGTCGTAGAGCCAAGCGTTCATGGCGCGGAGGTAGTAGATAATTCCTTGGTGGGGGCCATCGCCTCGCCGGACGCGAAACTCCATACGGCGCAGCCGCGAGAGAATCTCTTCCTCGTCAAAGCCCTCGCTGATTTTCTTCTCCACGGCAGAGCGGAGGATGGAGAGGAATCGCTCCTCTTGGTCCTTCGGGGCATTCTTCACGATGATGGAAAAATCTAAGGGGTGGCTGGAAGACGTCTCGGTGTAGATCTCTTCTCCGAATTCCTCGGCGAGGAAGGCCTCTTTTATGAACGCTGCCTCGGATTGGGTCATCAGGATCGCAAGGAGATCGCGCAAGAGAATCGAGGTGGCGTCCTCGCTCTGCCCCATAGAGACGGTGTAGCTGTAGAAAGTATCCCGATCCGTCTCTTCGTCGGTGGGATAGAGGGCGTGGACGTGTTGCACCTCGGAGAAGGGGGGATTCGTCGTCGGGAAAGAGTTCGGCGTCTTTTGTTCAAACTTCGAGAGGTATTCGTCGTGCATCCACTCGAGGAGAGGTTCTTTCTCCATGGCGCCATAGAGATAGATGTAGCTGTTGGAGGGATGGTAGTAGCGTTCGTGGAAGGAGAGGAAGTCCTCGTAGGTCAAATCCACGATATTCGCGGGACTTCCGCCACTCTCGTGGCCATAGGTGGAGCCTGGGTGGAAGTATTGGGGGATGAGGGACGAGAGGCGGTCCGTCGGGTCGGAGAGGGCGCCCTTCATCTCGTTAAAGACGACGCCGTTGTAGTGGAGGTGTCCGTCCTCATCGCATTCGAGGTGCCATCCCTCTTGCCAGAAAATTTCCGGCCGCTCCACCATCGCCGGGAAGAAGACGGCGTCGAGGTAGACTTCGCAGAGGTGCTGAAAGTCCTTGGGATGGCGGCTACTCACGGGATAGAGGGTCTTGTCCGGGTAGGTCATCGCATTCAGAAAGGTTTGAAGGGAGGTCTGAATGAGGTCCATAAAGGGCTCCCGGGTCTTGAACTTCTTGGAGCCGCTGAGGACCGAGTGCTCGACGATGTGAGCCACTCCCGTGCTATCCTTTGGAGGGGTGCGAAACCCGATGGAGAAGGTGCGGTTCTCGTCGTCGTTATCGAGGAGGAGGACTCGCGCCCCCGTTTGGTTGTGTTGGAGGAGCCGGGCAAAGGAACCCGTATCCGGCAGTTGTTTTTCTTCGATGAGGGTATAGTGATTCATAGCATCCTTTCTATGGAAAAGAGGTTGCTTCTCTTGTCATGTCATGGTAAAATAGTTAATTGCAAAATTACCCTTTAACGTGGGGAACTATCTCTATGGTGAGAAAATTTTCCCGCAAAAGGCGGTCGTTTTCTTCTATTATAGAATGATTACGGCCTGTTTACCAGATGGGTTTTCATTCGAGGGCAAGAAGGGGTGAAGAATTAGGCATGGTACATCCTGTACAGTATGGACGACGGGAAAGAAAGAGTTTCTCCCGGATTGAAGAGGTCCTGGAGCTGCCAGATTTGACGGAGGTTCAGACTTCCTCATTCGATTGGCTGATTCGCGAAGGATTGCGCGAGGTATTTGACGACATCTCTCCCATTGTGGACTTTGCGGGCAAGCTCATTCTCGAGTTCGTCGACTATTACGTCTCCGAGGACAAGAAGTACACCGTCGACGAAGCGAAGGAACGCGATGCAAACTACAGTGCGCCGCTGAAGGTGCGCGTCCGTCTCATCAACGTGGACAGCGGAGAAGTGAAGGAGCAAGAGGTCTTTATGGGGGATCTCCCCTTGATGACCCCGACGGGGACCTTCATCATCAACGGGGCAGAGCGCGTCGTCGTCAGCCAGTTGGTTCGCTCTCCCGGAGCTTATTTTAAGGAAGAAACGGACAAGGCTGGGAAGAAACTCTATTCTTCGACCCTGATTCCAAATCGCGGGGCATGGCTCGAGTTTGAAACCGACGCCCAAGGGGTGGTCAACGTCCGCATCGACCGTACCCGCAAGATTCCCGCCACGATTCTCCTTCGCGCCATCGGCGTGGAGAGCAATATGGAGATTACCCGTCTCATGGGCGAGACGGAAGAGCTCCTGCGCATCTATGAGAAGGACCCGACGACGACGAAGACCGAGGCACTCCTTGAGATCTACAAGAAGTTGCGCCCCGGTGAACCTCTCAATCTCGAACCGGCACAATCCCTCTTCGAGAATATGTTCTTCAACAGCCAGCGCTATGACCTGGCCCGTGTGGGACGTTACAAATTCAACAAAAAACTCGCCCTCTCCGCCCGTTTGATTGGCTACATCTCTCGGGAAGAAATCGTCGACCAAGAGACGGGAGAAATCCTCATCGCCGCAGGGGAGCGCTTCACGGAAGAGTCGGCAAAGGCCGTGGAAGCTGCGGGGATTAACCGCGCTCTCATCCTCAAAGAGGGGACGAAAGAAGGGGAAGAGGAACAAGAACTCACCATCGTCGGGAACTATTTCGTCGACCCGAA
Organism: Bacillota bacterium; assembly: GCA_023442775.1. GTDB lineage: Bacteria > Bacillota > Clostridia > Tissierellales > Peptoniphilaceae > JAEZXH01. The sequence goes on along the minus strand of JAEZXH010000019.1, from coordinate 9,754 downwards.
GGGCTTTGACGTGGATCTCGACTGGGAAGAGCTCGGCCTCAAGGAGCGAGTGTACTACCCTGTGGTCAAAGAGATTCTCGACAACAACGAGGACCTCGACGCCATCCGCGCAGAAATCGAAAAGCGCATCCGTGAAATCAGCCCGAAGAACATCATCCCCGACGACATGATCGCCGCGGTGAACTACGAGTTGAACCTCTTCCACGGCGTGGGCATCACCGACGACATCGACCACCTGGGCAACCGCCGCATTCGTTCCGTGGGAGAACTCCTGCAGAACCAATTCCGGGTCGGTTTCTCTCGGATGGATCGGGTCATTCGTGAGCGCATGACGGTGCAAGATGCGAACACGGTCACGCCCCAAGCCCTCATCAACATTCGTCCCGTCACTGCGGCAATCAAGGAATTCTTTGGGTCCTCCCAGTTGTCTCAGTTCATGGACCAGAACAACCCCCTCTCGGAACTCACCCACAAGCGCCGTCTGTCGGCTCTTGGACCCGGGGGACTCTCTCGTGACCGGGCTGGCATGGACGTGCGTGACGTCCACAACTCCCACTATGGACGGATGTGCCCCATCGAGACCCCTGAAGGACCAAACATTGGTCTCATCACCTCTCTGACCACCTATGCGCGCATCAATGAGTATGGCTTCATCGAGGCGCCCTACCGGAAGGTCATCAAGGGCGAGGGGCGGGTTACGAAGGAAATTGAATACCTCACCGCCGACGTAGAAGACCTCAACATCATCGCTCAGTCCAACGAACCCCTGGACGAAGAGGGTCACTTTGTCAACGAGCGGGTCGTCGCCCGTGGGATTAACGGCGTCGTCGACATCTACGACTCCAAGGATGTGGCCTACATGGACGTCTCGCCGAAGCAAATCGTCTCCGTCGGGACGGCGATGATTCCCTTCTTGGAAAACGACGACGCGAACCGCGCCCTCATGGGGTCGAACATGCAGCGCCAAGCCGTGCCTCTCTTGAAGACCGAAGCCCCCATCATCGGGACGGGAATCGAGTACAAGGCGGCAAGGGATTCTGGCGTGGTCATTCTTTCCAAGGAATCCGGCGTGGTCACCAAGGTCTCTGGAGACGCCATTGAGGTCAAGGGCGATCACTCCAAAAAGAAAATCACCTATCCTCTCCACAAGTTCGTGGGAGGAAACCAAGGGACGACCATCAACCAACGCCCCATCGTCAAGAAGGGACAGAAGGTTGCCGCTGGGGAAGTCATCGCCGACGGCCCCTCCACCGACCTCGGGGAAATGGCCCTTGGGAAGAACATCCTCATCGCCTTCATGAACTGGGAAGGGTACAACTACGAGGATGCTATGCTCGTCAACGAGCAACTCGTCATCGACGACGTCCTGACGAGTCTTCACATCGAAGAATATGAATCCGAGGCCAGAGACACGAAACTCGGGCCCGAAGAGATTACCAGGGACATTCCCAACGTCAGCGAAGACATGCTCAAAGACTTGGATGAACGCGGCGTCATCCGCGTCGGTGCCGAGGTCAACCCCGGGGATATCCTCGTCGGAAAGGTCACACCAAAGGGCGAGACAGAGCTCTCCGCAGAAGAACGCCTCCTGCGCGCCATCTTCGGGGAAAAGGCACGAGAAGTCAGAGACACTTCCCTGCGCTTACCCCACGGGGCCACGGGAATCGTCGTCGACGTGAAGAGTTTCACCCGCGAGGGCGGCGATGAACTCCAACCCGGCGTCAATGAAATGGTGCGCGTCTTCATCGCCACGAAGCGGAAGATCAACGTCGGGGACAAGATGTGCGGTCGCCACGGGAACAAAGGGGTCATCTCCCGGATTCTTCCCAAGGAAGATATGCCCTACATGCCCGATGGTACGCCGATTCAGATTGTCCTGAACCCCCTCGGGGTCCCCTCTCGGATGAACTTGGGGCAAGTCCTCGAGGTCCACTTGGGACTCGCGGCGAAAAAACTCGGCTGGCACGTGGCCACGCCGGTCTTTGACGGAGCCAACGAGCAAGACATCATCGACACCCTTCGCGAAGCGGGCTATCCCGACAACGGAAAGATTCAACTCCGCGACGGGCGCACCGGGGAAGAGTTCAACAACCCGGTCACCGTGGGCTATATGTACATGCTCAAGCTCCACCACTTGGTCGACGAGAAGATTCACGCCCGCTCCACGGGTCCCTACTCCCTCGTCACCCAACAACCCCTTGGCGGTAAGGCCCAATTTGGTGGTCAGCGCTTTGGGGAGATGGAAGTGTGGGCCCTCGAAGCCTATGGGGCCAGCCACACCCTGCAGGAGATGCTCACCGTGAAGTCCGACGACATCGTCGGTCGTGTACGCACCTACGAGAGCATCGTCAAGGGCGAAAACATCCCACGCCCGGGAATCCCCGAGTCCTTCAAGGTTCTCATCAAGGAACTGGAGAGTCTCGCCCTCGAAATCAAGGTCCTCGATGCCGACGGCAACGAAGCAGATCTTCGCACCGATGACGACGACCTCTCTCGCATCGACCGCCTCGATGGGGAAGTGGAAGAGGAAGTGGTCACCGAGCTCATCGAGAAGAGCCAAGGGATGAGTCCTCACGCAGGAATTCGTAGAATCTCTGGAGAGACCCCAGAAGGCTATGTGGAAGAGGAAAATGGGGACGACGACTTTGCCGCAAGCGACGAAGACATGGACGATGAATACTAATGGCGCAGTGCGAGGAAGAAAGGGGAGGACAATCCTTGAGTCAAAATGAATTGTTCCATTCCATCAAGATTGGGCTAGCATCGCCTGAGAAGATTCGTGAATGGTCCTATGGAGAAGTCAAAAAACCCGAAACGATCAACTATCGGACACTGAAGCCGGAAAAAGAGGGCCTCTTCTGCGAAAAGATCTTTGGTCCGATTAAGGATTGGGAGTGTAACTGCGGAAAGTACAAGCGGGTGCGCTACAAGGGTGTCATCTGTGAAAAGTGCGGCGTGGAAGTCACCAAGGCGAAGGTGCGCCGTGAGCGGATGGGCCACATTGAGCTCGCCGCTCCCGTCTCCCACATCTGGTATTTCAAGGGGATTCCCTCTCGCATGGGCCTCGTCTTGGACATGAGCCCACGGGCACTGGAGAAGGTCCTTTACTTCGCCTCCTACATCGTCACCTGGGTCTCTCCGGAAGTGACGGAGCTCTACCCGAAACAGCTCCTCAGTGAAACGGAGTACCGGACCTATCGTAAAGAGTATGCGGACAAATTCCAGGCGAAGATGGGGGCCGAGGCCATTAAGGAAATCCTCGAAGGCCTCGACCTCGAAAAGGAATCGAGAGAACTGAAGGAACAACTCGAAGGAGCATCGGGACAAAAGCGGGTGCGCATCACCCGCCGCCTCGAAGTCATCGAAGCCTTCATCCAGTCGGGGAACAAGCCCTCCTGGATGGTCCTCGACGTGATTCCCGTCATCCCTCCAGACCTTCGCCCCATGGTCCAACTCGACGGTGGCCGTTTCGCTACGTCGGACTTAAACGACCTCTATCGTCGGGTCATCAACCGGAACAACCGTCTGCGCAAGCTCTTGGACATCGGGGCTCCCGACATCATCGTGCGCAACGAAAAGAGGATGCTCCAAGAAGCGGTGGACGCCCTCATCGACAATGGTCGCCGTGGTCGTCCTGTGACGGGCCCCGGAAACCGGGCTCTCAAGAGCCTCTCGGAGATGCTCAAGGGGAAACAGGGTCGTTTCCGTCAAAACCTCCTCGGAAAGCGGGTGGACTACTCGGGTCGTTCCGTCATCGTCGTCGGACCAGAGCTCAAGTTCTACCAGTGCGGCTTGCCGAAGAATATGGCCCTCGAACTCTTTAAGCCCTTCGTCATGAAGGAACTCGTGGCCAGGGAATACGCCCACAACATCAAGAGCGCCAAGCGCATGGTGGAACGGGTACGTCCCGAGGTCTGGGACGTCCTTGAAGAGGTCATCAAGGATCACCCCGTTCTCTTGAACCGCGCGCCTACCCTTCACCGTCTCGGGATTCAAGCCTTCGAGCCCGTCCTCGTGGAAGGAAAGGCCATCAAGCTCCACCCCCTCGTCTGTACCGCTTACAACGCGGACTTCGATGGGGACCAAATGGCAGTCCACTTGCCCCTGTCCACAGAGGCTCAAGCAGAGGCGCGCCTGCTCATGCTCTCGACGAACAACATCTTGGCCCTCAAAGACGGGAAGCCCATCACCACCCCTTCCCAGGACATGGTCCTCGGTTGCTACTACCTGACCATGGACCGAGAAGAAGAGCAAAAGGGATCCGGGATGACCTTCTGCGACCTCGACGAGATGATGCACGCCTATGCCTGCGGCTATCTCCACCTCCACTCCCGCGTGAAGGTTCGTCGCTTTGCTGGGGAAGAGGACAAGAAGGGCAAGATCGTCGAAAGTTCTGTGGGACGATTCATCATCAACCAATACATCCCCCAAGACCTCGGATTCGTGGATCGAAATGTCGACCCCTATTCCCTGGAAATCGACCAGGTCATCGACAAGAAGCTCCTCGGAAAGATTATCGAGAAGACCTACAAGATTCACGGCAACATCAAGACCGCCCAGTTCCTCGATGAAATCAAGAACGCCGGGTATCACTATTCCACCATCGGCGCCATCTCCATCTCCATGGGAGATGTGGAAGTGCCGGAGACGAAACCGGAAATCCTGCACCGTGCAGAGGAACAAGTGGACCAATACGAGAAGATGTTCCGCCGCGGGTTCATCACCGACAATGAGCGCTACGAACAGGTCATTAAGATTTGGAACGACGCCACTGACGAACTCACCAACGAGGTGATGAGTGGCTTTGATGCCCTCAATAACATCTACATCATGGCCGACTCCGGGGCCCGTGGTTCGAAGAACCAGATTCGTCAGCTTGCTGGAATGCGTGGACTCATGGCGTCTCCCTCTGGACGCACCATCGAGGTCCCCATCACCTCGAACTTCCGCGAAGGCTTAAACGTCTTGGAGTTCTACATGTCCACCCACGGCTCCCGGAAAGGTCTCGCGGATACGGCACTTCGTACTGCGGACTCGGGGTACCTCACCCGCCGTCTCGTCGACGTTGCCCAACAGGTCATCGTCACCGAAGACGACTGCGGCACCGACGAATACCTGGAAGCCGTGGCCTTTGTCGACGGACGCGAAGTCATTGAGGAACTCAAGGACCGCATCGAAGGACGCTACAGCTTCGAAGACGTGGTCCATCCCGAGACGGGAGAGCTCCTCGTCGCCGCAAACACCATGATCACCGACGACATCGCCCAAGCCATCGTCGACGCAGGGATCGAGCGGGTGAAGGTGCGCACCGTCCTCGGATGTCATGCGAAAAACGGTGTCTGTGCCCACTGCTACGGCCGAAACCTCGCCACCAACGACGAAGTGGGGATTGGAGAAGCTGTCGGGGTCATCGCTGCCCAGTCCATCGGAGAACCTGGGACCCAGCTCACCATGCGGACCTTCCACACCGGCGGAGTCGCCGCTGCAGCGGACATCACCCAGGGTCTACCCCGTGTCGAAGAACTCTTCGAGGCGCGTAAGCCCAAGGGTCTTGCCGTCATCGCGGAAATCGACGGTGTCGTGGAGATTCAAAAGAACGGTCTCAAGCGCGAAGTCGTCATCCGCGCCGAAGACGGCACCACTGAGACCTACAACATCGTCTTTGGTGCCCTCTTGAAAGTGAAGGACGGCGATCAGGTCAAGGCCGGAGACGAGCTCACTCAAGGGAGCGTTTATCCCCAAGACCTCCTACGCGTCAAGGGACCGAAGGGTGTCCAAGAATACATCGTCAAGGAAGTTCAGCGGGTCTATCGTCTCCAAGGGGTTGACATCAACGACAAGCACGTGGAAGTCATCGTCCGCCAGATGCTCGGCAAGATCAAGGTCGACGACGCTGGAGAGACGAAGCTTCTCCCAGGATCTCTTGTTAGTACCATGGAGTTTCGCGAAGAAAACCGTCGCGCCGAGGAAGAGGGACGCATTCCCGCAACGGGAGAGCCCTCTCTCTTGGGAATCACCAAGGCCTCTCTCGCCACCGACTCCTTCCTCTCTGCGGCGTCCTTCCAAGAGACGACTCGCGTCCTTACCGATGCGGCTATCAAGGGGAAAGAAGATAAGCTCCAAGGCCTCAAAGAAAACATCATCATCGGTCAACTCATCCCCGCCGGGACGGGCATTCGTGCCAATGCACAGGTGGCCCTTAAGGAGACCGATTTACGGGAGGAAAACACCCTTGAAATCCTCGAAGAACTCGATGAATTCAAGGCGGAACCAAACTTTGCTGTTGACACGGCCAAGTGAAGATGATAATCTGAATAAGTATGGAAAAAGCACAATCTCCACTGCGAGGGTTCCCCACCCCCAGTGGAGTTGTGATTTTGAGATGCATCCTAGTTCGTTCGAAAAAATTTTTAAGGAGGTGCCTGATGCCTACAATCAACCAGTTGGTTCGTAAAGGTCGTCAAAAGGTCGAACACAAATCCAAGTCTCCTGCCCTCGACGTCAACTTTGACAGTCTTCGCAAGGTAGAGACGGAAGTCAATTCTCCCCAAAAGCGTGGCGTGTGTGTCGCGGTTCGTACGGTAACCCCGAAGAAGCCGAACTCCGCTCTGCGTAAGGTGGCCCGTGTCCGTTTGTCCAACGGCTACGAAGTCATGGCCTACATCCCCGGGATTGGCCACAATCTCCAAGAGCACAGTGTGGTGCTCATCCGCGGCGGTCGTGTCAAGGACTTGCCTGGTGTGCGTTACCACATCATCCGCGGAACCCTGGATACCGCTGGAGTCGACACTCGTCGTCAAGCGCGTTCCAAGTACGGTACGAAGAGACCTAAGAACTAAGGCAGCGATGCGGTCGCCCGTTTTCGAACGAAGTGGCAAGACGGCGACAACGTCGAGTACCGATGATCTTTCTATCTAGTTAAGGAGGGAAGAATATGCCAAGAAAAGGACATATCCAAAAAAGAGAAGTGATGCCCGATCCCATGTACAATGACGTCGTGGTCACGAAGCTCGTGAACAACGTCATGCTCGATGGGAAGAAGGGGACGGCACAACGCATCGTCTATGGTGCGATGGAACAAGTTGCTGAGACCACTGGGGAAGAAGCCCTCGAGGTCTTCTATAAGGCTCTCAACAACGTCATGCCCGTCCTCGAAGTCAAGGCCCGCCGCATTGGTGGTGCGACCTACCAAGTCCCGATGGAAGTGCGCCCTGCACGTCGTCAAACCCTGGGTCTTCGTTGGCTCGTCAAGTACGCCCGTGACCGCGGCGAAAAGACGATGCGTGAGCGCCTCGCCAAGGAAATCCTCGACGCATCCAACGGACTTGGCGCAAGTGTCAAGCGTAAGGAAGAAATGCACCGTGCCGCAGAAGCCAACAAGGCCTTTGCCCACTACAGATGGTAAGCTGGTTGGCTTAAAGGGGGATCATACGTGCCAAGAGAAATTTCGTTAAAGAACACGAGAAACATCGGGATCATGGCCCACATCGACGCGGGGAAAACCACGACCACCGAGCGTATCTTGTATTACACTGGTAAGATTCACAAGATCGGGGAAACCCACGAGGGTGGCGCCCAAATGGACTGGATGGAGCAAGAGCAAGAGCGTGGGATTACCATCACCTCTGCAGCGACCACCGCATTCTGGAAGGGCCATCGATTAAACATCATCGACACCCCGGGCCACGTGGACTTCACCGTCGAAGTGGAACGCTCCCTGCGCGTTCTCGACGGTGCCGTCGCCCTCTTCGACGCGAAGAGCGGCGTTGAGCCTCAATCCGAAACCGTGTGGCGTCAAGCGGATCGCTACGGCGTTCCCCGTATTGCCCACATCAACAAGATGGACGTCACCGGGGCAGACTTCTTCCGCTCGGTGCAAACCATCGACAAGAAGCTCCGTGGCAACCCCGTCCCCATCCAAGTTCCCATGGGAGCTGAGGACACCTTCGTCGGCATGATCGACCTCGTCACCATGAAGGCGGAAATCTACAAGGATGAGCTCGGGACCGAGATTGAGATCATCGACATTCCTGCAGAATACGAAGATCTCGCCAACGAATATCGCGACAACCTCATCGAAAAGGCCTCCGAATACGACGAAGACCTCATGATGAAGTACCTCGAAGGGGAAGAGATCACCGAAGAGGAACTCAAGGCCGCCATCCGTAAGGGGACCCTTGCTGTGGCCATGACCCCCGTTACCTGCGGTTCTTCCTACAAGAACAAAGGGGTTCAGCTCCTCCTCGATGCCATCATCGATTACCTCCCTTCACCTCTAGATATTGAGGCAATCAAGGGGATCATCCCTGGAACAGAAGAAGAAACGACGCGTCCCGCTGACGACAACGAGCCCTTCTCTGCATTGGCTTTTAAGATCGTCACCGACCCCTATGTCGGAAAGCTCGCGTACTTCCGCGTCTACTCGGGTGTCCTTCAAGCAGGAAGCTACGTCTACAACTCCACCAAGGGTAAGCGTGAGCGCATTGGCCGTATCTTGAAGATGCACGCAAACAAGCGTGAAGAAGTTGAAGAAGTCTACGCAGGAGACATCGCCGCTGCTGTCGGATTGAAGGATACCTCCACTGGGGATACCCTCTGCGACGAAAAGCACGAAGTTATCCTCGAAAAGATGGAATTCCCCGAGCCCGTCATCTCCGTCGCCATCGAGCCCAAGACCAAGGCCAGCCAAGACAAGATGACCCTCGCACTCCAAAAGCTCGCCGAAGAAGACCCCACCTTCCGTACCTACACCGACGAAGAAACGGGTCAAACCATCATCGCCGGGATGGGCGAACTTCACCTCGACATCATCGTCGACCGTATGCTTCGTGAATTCAAGGTCGAAGCCAACATCGGGAACCCCCAAGTTTCCTACCGCGAATCCATCACCACTGCTGCAGACGGCGAAGGCCGTTATGTCCGTCAGTCCGGTGGTCGTGGACAATACGGTCACGCAAAGATTCACGTCGAACCCGGTGAACCCGGAAGCGGCTTTGTCTTTGAAAACAACATCGTCGGTGGTGCCATTCCCAAGGAATTCATCGGGCCGACCCAAGCCGGGATTGAAGAAGCAATGCAATCCGGTGTCCTCGGTGGCTACGAAGTCCTCGACCTCAAGGTCTCCCTCTACGACGGGAGTTTCCACGATGTCGACTCTTCGGAAATGGCATTTAAGATCGCAGGCTCCATGGCACTTCGCGATGCCCTCTCCAAGGGCAATCCCGTCCTCCTCGAGCCCGTGATGAAGGTCGAGATCGTCACCCCTGAAGAATACATGGGCGACGTCATCGGCGACATCAACTCTCGCCGCGGACGCATGGAAGGGATGGAGCTCGTCTCCGGTGCGCAAAACGTCACCTGCTACGTGCCCCTCGCCGAAATGTTTGGATATGCTACGAGCCTTCGTTCCAACACCCAAGGTCGTGCAACCTACTCCATGCAGTTTGACCACTACGAGCAAGTGCCCAAGAACATCGCAGAAGAAGTTCTCGGCGACAAGAAGAATAAATAAGGAGGCCTCACACCATGGCAAAAGCAAAATTTGAACGCAACAAGCCGCACGTCAACATTGGAACCATTGGCCACGTTGACCACGGCAAGACCACCCTCACCGCCGCAATCACCCTTGTGCTCAACAAAGCATACGGCAGCGGTGAATTCGTCGACTACGCCAACATCGACAAGGCACCCGAAGAGCGCGAGCGTGGAATCACCATCTCCACCTCCCACGTCGAGTACGAGACCCCCAACCGTC
>JAEZXH010000010.1 GCA_023442775.1 Bacillota bacterium | reverse complement strand
GGGCGCTTTTTAACTGTCGGAGACCGGGGGTTCGTCGAGGACGTTGGAGGAGATCCACCCGGAGATTTTTCCGTTGTCGGTGGTGACGTCGACGTGGCACCAGACCCGGGCGGTGCCTTCGATTTTCGTCTCGTAGACGTAGAGTTCATCTCCTTCATCGAGGGTGAGGAGAATCTTTCCCTCCATCGAGGGCTCGCGACGAAGGTTGGCGTCTTCCTCGGTGACGAGGCGGTAGGTGTGGAGGAGGCGACTGGCGAGGGTGTTCATGTCGGAGCGGGTGCGTCCGGAGTTTTCCCCTGGGGGTGTGCTCACCTTGGGAATCGTCGTGGAGTGGAGGGACTCGAGGAGGGTGGTGGCCTCTGCACTCTCGGGGACGATGTCCATGTATTGGCGCAGGAGTTCTTCCGCACCAGTGCGGTCCCCGGCGCGAATCTTCTCCCTTGCTTCCCCTAAGATGTCCTGTTCCAAGTGGGCGATGGCGTCCTGGGCGTCGGGGTAGTGGCGGCCGTCCTCGGGGAGGACCTTTTGGAAGTGGCGCAGGGCGAGAAGGAGCTCACCCTTCTCCCTGTGGGAGACGCCGAAGTCGTAGTTTTCTCCCGAGGCGAGGAGGGCTTCCGTGGACTTTAGGAGGCTCTGGTATTCCTCGTCTTCTGCGGCGCCGTGAATCTGGTCGAGGGTCTGTTTCGCCTCTTCGTAGTGGCCGGTCTTTAGGAGTTGGCGCACCTGTTCCAAGGAGAGGTGGTTCGACTGGAGACCGGAGATGAAGAAGACACCAAGGCCGATGGTCGAGAGGAGGAGAAGACCAATGATGGAGAAGAGGGCGAGTCGTTTCCAGGAGATCATCACTTTTTCTTCCTGGCCGCGACGGCTTCGTTTCTCGAGAATCTCCGTGGTCTCGGGAACCTTGGTCATCTGGGTCCTTGTAAAGTCCGAGGAAATGGTGGGGTGCTCGTCTTGGAGGAGCCGGGCACTCATAAAGGGCTCGGTGAGGTGGGAGAGGACGAAGCTCTTGTTTCGCCCGCAGTGGCGACAGGTGGTGGAGAGGCGATCATTGGTGGCTCCGCAGACGCAGCGCCAGGCGGAGATCATGTTCTCCCCGTAGGTGATGACGTCCTCCCCAAAGGTCTTTCGGAGGAGCTCCTCCCGCTCCAAGGTGAGAAGGGGCAGGGGATAGCCCACCTCTTCTAAGGGTTCGTAGTGGACCTCGCGGCCGTCGGCATAGGTGAGACCCTTGACCCGGACGGAGACGCTTCTCGCGGCGCGAAATCTCTCGTCTAGGGGGAAGGGGGAGAAGTAGTGAAGACTTTTCCCGGCGATGGGGCCGACGCCTTGGAAGGAGAATTCTTCGGCGTTGTAGAGGGCCTTTTTAAAAGCATCAAAAAACACCACGTCGAATTCCACGGTTTCGACCGTGTCCTCCGAGAGGTTTAAGACGTCGATGGCAAGTGAAAAATCCTGCTCAGGGTTTGAGAGGGTGGCCCCGACGACTTGCAGGTCCTCCTTGGGGTGGAGATAGACCGTCGTCGGCACGGTGAGCACGTACATAGCGCCCTCCTTCCATGATGAGGTGTTCATCTTCATTATACCGTCTTTGCACTTTCTGGTCTACTGTGTCAGGGAAGGGGGCTTGGGGTATGAGTAGAAGGAATGGAAAGGAAGAATCATGGAGAGAAAGAGAATCACTGTGGCGACGGGGGAGGTCCTCTCCTATCTCGAGAGCGAGAGGCAAGGCCCCACCGTCGTCTTTATTCACGGGAATATGAGTGGTGCAGTCCACTGGACCGAGACCATGGAGAACCTCTGTGACGCCCACAGCTATGCAGTGGACATGCGAGGGTTTGGGGAGAGTAGTTACAGAAATTGTGCCAAGAGCCTCACCCGCTACGCCGAGGACGTGGCGAGTTTTCTCCAGCGCCTCGACCTCAAAGAGGTCCACCTCGTGGGCTGGTCCGCCGGGGGCGGGGTGGCCATGGAGGTGGCGGCGGGGCCCGAGGGATGGCGGCTTTCCCAGCTCGTCCTCGTGGGAAGCGTGGGCATCGACGGGGCCCCTGGAATTGAGCACTTGGGGCTCAACCTCGAGCACAACACGTCGCCGAGTTTCTTCGATCCCTTTGGGATTTTGGGAGAATCGGTGAGGCGCAGTCGTATCGATGCCATCTGGCGCTTTTTTATCTACGGCGCGAATCCGCCGAGTCCAAGAATCATGGAGCGAAACATCGTCACCTCCCTCTCCCAGAAAAACGACCAGGACATGGTGAAGGCGTTGAAGGACTTTTCCTTTCGTCAACAGGCTCCAAGGCTTCATCTTCCCATCACCTGGATTCACGGCCTCGAGGACCCGGTGGTCCCCTATCTCGAGGCGGTAAGAGGAGTGCGGGCCTTTTCCCATGCGCGGCTCATTCCCATGCACGTGGGCCACTCTCCCATGACTGATGATCTGAAGGGCTTTTGCTCCGTGCTCCACGATGTCTTCCAAGCCGTGAGGCGATGAAAGGAGATGCTATGGCCATGAAAGCAGTTGTTGCACGAAATATCTCCGAAGAGATGAAAGAGAAGATGGAGGCCCTGGGCTACGAACTCACCGTCTTCACCAAGGAGATGCAGGAGAAGGGCGAGGTTCCCGACGCCGAGGTGGCGGTGGGGTCTCAGGCCCTGAAGCACATGCCCTGGGAGAAGATGACGGATCTTCGCGCCGTCTTCTTAAAGAGCGTGGGCATCGACTACCTTCCCCTAGACCTCTTGAAGGAGCGAGGCATCGTCCTCACGAACATCAAGGGCGCCTACTCCCGGGCCATTGGGGAGTGGATTGTCTTTAGTCTTTTGCGTCTTCGGAAGAATGACCGGAAGTTTTTGCGCCAACAAGATGGGAAGATCTGGGAGCAGGACCTTTCCCTTGGAAGCCTTGAGAAGAAGCGCATCCTCTTCTTGGGCACCGGCTCCATCTGCCAAGAGGCGGCGAAGATGCTTCAGGCCTTTGGATGTCAGCGCATTGGGATGAATACTTCGGGAAAATCCGTCGAGGGATTCGATGAGATCATTGAAGAGAAGCACCTTAAGGAGGTTCTTCCTACGGTCGATGATGTGGTGGTGGGCCTTCCCATGACGGAGAAGACCCGCCATTTCGTCGACGAAGACTTCTTGAAGACGATGAAAGAGGGGGCGCACCTCATCAACATCGCCCGCGGCACCATCGTCGATGAAGAGGCCCTCGTGAAGAGCCTTGAAGAGCACCACCTTGGAGGGGCCTGCCTCGACGTCTTCGAGAAGGAGCCACTCCCGAAGGAGAGTCCCCTTTGGGAGATGGAGAATGTCTACGTGACGCCCCACAACTCCTTTGCCGCCGAGGACCGGGAAGAGCGGGAGTTCGCCCCGATTCTCGAAAATCTTATCCGCTACAAAAAAGATGGCACCGACGCAGAATTCGTCAATGCCATCAATCTGGAACGAGGCTATTGAGAGTGCTCCCTAGGGGCACTCTTTTTCCATGAAGGCGAAGATGTCCGCAAGGAGGCGAGCATTCTCTTCAGGGCTTAGGATGCAGAAGCGGAAGAATTGACTCCCGAGGCCGAAGGAGGCGCAGTCCCGGATGACGAGCCCCTTGGGAAGAAGGGCCTCCCGCAATTCTTTCGCCGAGACGGGGCCTAAGATTTCCGTCAAGATGAAGTTTCCAAAGGAGGGGAGGGGGCGAAGATGGGGGGAAGTCCCCAATCGCTTCAGTGCCTTTTCTCTCTCGGTTTTCACCAGGGTGAGGACCTCCTCTTGGTAGGAGACATCCCGAAACATGGCCTGTCCCATAAGGTCGGCGTAGATGGAGAGGCCCCAGAGGCGCGAGGCGTTTTCTATGGAGGAGAAGAGGGCCTCGTCAGAGGTGACGCCGTAGCCGAGGCGAAGGCCGGGACTGGCAAAGAACTTACTCGTCGAGCGCAGGACGAGGATTCGCGGATGGGAGAGGGCGAGGGGGATGGCAGAGGCCTCTTGGCCCACGAATTCCACATAGGTCTCGTCGACGAGGAGCACCACCTCGGTCTCCTCTAAGAGGCGCAAGAGATCCTCGAGGGAGATGAGGGTGCCCGTGGGATTGTTGGGGTTGGTGATGACGTAGAGGTCGATGGACTCCTTCTCGATGAGATCGATGGCGCGGTCCACGTCAAAGGCGAAGTCCTCCTCGGGAAGGAGGGGGAGATGGACAATGTCGGCACCGATGCGGCGCAGCTCGTTTTCGTATTCGCTGTAACAGGGGACGTTCACCATGGCCTTTTTCGGCGCGATGGTCTCAATGGCGTCGGCGATGAGCTGACTCGTCCCGTTTCCGAGGAGAAGGGGCGCATCCTTCACCCCGAGGTAGGAAGAGATGGCCTCTTTCAGGTCCCGGTAGTGGGGGTCGGGGTAGACTCTTGCGGCGTCGAGGTGATGTTTCAATGTCTCCAAGGCCTTGGGGCTTGGGCCAAGGGGGTTGATGTTTGAGGAGAAGTCGGAGATGTCCTCGGGGCGGAGGTGGTAGGTGTGGGTGAGGGCGTAGAGGTCTGCGCCGTGGGCATCGATTTTTTTCATGGGGTCCTCCCTTCTCAAGGTTTCCTAGTTTGAGTATACCACAGCCGTGTGAGAAGGCTTCTCTTTGGGTATGAAAAGGACAACAACCAAAGAAAAGGAGGCATCCTATGAGTAGCTTACGTGAACGTTTTGCGGCAATGAGCCCCGAGGGGGAACGCGCCTTAAAGGCTGCGAAGGAACTGGTGGAGACGGGGGATCTGGACACGTCCATCCGTCGCCTAGAAGAGATGAATGGGGATCACCTGCCGGAGAACGACAAGATTCTCTTAGACGAAGTGTTCTCCATCCTTCAAGGAGTGGAGTCCAAGGACGAAGCCTTGAAGGAATTTGAGAAGTACATGAAGGCATTGGAAAAATAAAAGTGGCCGGGCAACCGGCTCTTTTTTTGGAGGGGACATGGCAAACTTTAGAAACGACTATTCCGACGTGGCACACCCGAAGATTCTCGAGGCCCTCTCTCGGGCAAATGACGGGCTCTACCAGGGCTATGGCTTTGACGAAGTCTCGGAGAAGCTGCGCCAAGACCTTGGGAAAAGGACGGGAGGCGAGGTCTTCTTCCTCCCCGGCGGGACGATTACAAACGCCCTGCCTCTGACCATCTCTCTTCGGCCCTATGAGGCCATCGTCGCCGCGGATACGGGACACATCGTGGGCCACGAAGCGGGAGCCATCGAAGGCTTGGGCCACGAAATCATCTCCGTCCCCTCGGTGGATGGGAAGATCTCCCCCTTTGCCATCGAGGAGGCCTTGAAACACTACAACTCCTTCTTCGAGGTGGTCCCCCGCATCGTCTACGTCTCCAACGCCACGGAGACCGGATCCCTCTACACCAAGGAGGAACTCGCCCTTCTCTATCGCTACACGAGGGAAAAGGGCCTTCTCCTCTACATCGACGGGGCGCGGATGGCTCAGGCCCTCGTCGCTGGCGACGTGAAGATCGAGGACCTTTCCAGTCTCTGCGACGCGGTGAGCCTTGGGGGGACGAAGGACGGCGCCCTCTTCGGGGAGGTGCTCCTCGTCTTCTCCGAGGACATCAGCCGAGGGATGACCTCCTACATGAAGCAGCGCGGGGTCCTCATGGCCAAGGGATTTCTCCTCGGTCTCCAATTCGAGACCCTCTTCGCCGACGACTTCGCCCTCTATCGGGAGAATGCAAAACACGCCCTCACCATGGCCCAGCACCTGGTCAACGGCTGGTGCGCCCTCGGCGGAGAACTAGCCTCCCCCTGGGAGACGAATCAGATTTTCATCGCCGTCGGGGAAGAGGAGGCGCAAACAATCAAAGAGGCCCACATCGTCGAAGACAGTGGACGGTTAGGGGATAAGATTGTCCTTCGTCTCGTCACCAGCTACCGCACCACCTACGCCGACGTGGAAGACTTCTTGGAGACGGCGAAGACACTTTTCTAAGAACTGGAAAACTCTTCCCGAAGAAGGGGAAAAGGAGGGGGTGTCCCCTCTTTTTCTTTGGTAGGATGAAGAAAAAGAAGGGAGCGAGGAGATGGAGAAACGAGAATACAGGCGCCTCGGGATGATGGTCGTCGCCCTCTTGTTGTGCGCGGTCCTCGTCCTTGGCGCTCTCGTGATGGGACCGACGAGGCGAAAGGCCCTATCCCACGAGGTGAAACAGTGGATTCCATGGAGTCTCTTCGCCCCGAAGGTCGAAACCCAAGCGGCGAGTGTCTACGTCTATGACCTCACCGCCGACCACGTGGTGATAAAGAAAAACGCCGACGAGGCGAGATTTCCCGCCTCGTTAACAAAGCTCATGACCGTCTACGAGTCCCTGAAGCACATCGACGACCTCTCCGCCATCGCCCCGGTGGACAAGAAGAGCTACCAGCGCCTTGTCTCCGAGAATGCATCGATGGCGGGATTCTACGGCAACGAGCGCACCACCTACCGGGACCTCCTCTATGGAGCCATGCTCCCCTCGGGAGGAGAGTGCGCCGACTCCTTGGCCATCAACCTCGCCGGGAGCCGGGAGGACTTCGCCGCTTGGATGAACGCCCGCGCCAAGGCCTTGGGCCTAACAAAAACCCACTTCCAAAACCCCGACGGCATGGACGAAGAGGGGCAACAGATGAGTGCGAGAGACGTGGGAGAACTCCTGCGCGTCGCCCTCGACGATGGAAACTTTCGCGCCATATTGACGAAGATGCACTATACGTCGACAAAGACGAGAAACCACCCGAAGGGCATTGCCATGACGAGCACGGTCCTCGACCACTTCGAAGGCCACGAGATCTCGGGATGGACCCTTCTCGGGGGAAAGACGGGAACCACGATGAAGGCGGGGCTCTGCCTCGCGACGCTTTGCGAAAAGAAGGGACACGAATACATCGTCGTGGTGATGGGAGTACCCATTGAGGACTTCGCCACCCGTGGCGAGGGGCACGTGGAGGACACCATCAACCTGATGGAAGCACTGTAAGGAGGAGTCTATGAAGGGAAAGTTTTTCATTGCGATGGTGTTGTGTAGTCTCCTCATCGCCTGTACGATGCAGGGAAGTACATGGGAACGAGAGGTTGTGAAGGCTCCAGGAAACCCAGAAGAGTTACAGACCAACCTAGAAGACGCCGATGGGGTTGCTCACCTCATTAGTGCTCTCACATGGGAAGGGGTGGAGGTCAAGAAGGTTTCTCTCTCCGAGGAAGGACTTACCCTCGAGACTCCCATCAATGCCCTCACCGATAAAGAGCGCGCCCTTTTCGTGAAAGAAGCGCGGAGGTTGCAGGTCCTCGTTAAGGGATTGGAAGAAAAGGAGATTCTTTTCGACACGGGGCATGAGGTCTATCCCGTGGGACCATTTGGGGACTTTTACTATAAATCCCCCGAGGAGCTTCGCGAGGACCCTACCGCATACAAAGCCTTCGAAACAACGCTTCAACATCTCCGCGTCCACGGCGATACAGTGGAGCTTCAGTAGCCCTTGGGCTACTTTTTTTGTCCTTCCTCCACTTCTCGTGTACAATAGGGACAAGACTGAGAGAAAGGATGATGACGATGAAACGACGACTCATGGCAGGGCTCTTGAGCCTTGTCCTCCTTGTGGGATGCACCCCCTCAAAGGCGAAGGAACTCTCGGAGAAGACGGTGAGCCTCTCGGATCCCAAGGCGGTGGAGAGCCTCGTCGAAGAATTGGAATGGGGAGAGCTGGCGGTGGATGAGACCTTGAGTGAACCCCATCGGTTTATGATTCAAGTCGACGGAGAGAACACGAAAGAGGCCCGGGAGTTGGCGTGGAAAAACGCGGCGATGCTCACCCTCCTCATCGAGGAGCACCCCCAGGTTCAGGTCAGTGTGAAGGAAGACGAGACGAAGGAGGAAAAGAGCCTCGCCATGTTTGACGAGACCTTCCTACGCATCTTTGCCGCCCAGAAGAAGCTTGACCCCTTTAAGGAAGCCGATCGCGAAAAACTCTTACGCGCCATTGAAAAAGAAAATGTGAGCGCCTCCACGAAAGGGTAATAAAAATTCAAAAAATGAAATGTATGTGAGAGTGTGTTAAAATAAAAGGAGACCTTCTGGAGGAGATATGAGAGGTGTCCTCTTTTGGGGGCTTGATGAGAGAAGAGAAACGTTTGTGACATCGAGAAGGGATCGCGGTGGAGAAAAACAAGATACGTCGATGGGGCGTTTTTCTCGTGTTGATGAGAAGTGTTCTCGTAGGACTCTTTCTCAGTGGATGTCAGAGAGAGGGAGGAGTCTCCAATGAAGATCTGCTTACGATGCGAAGCTCCCTATCAGAAATCTCCCTAGAAACGTCCCTTGTCACCTCTCTTTCCTGGAGGGCTCACACCCCAAAGAACTTGAGCATCGACGGAGAGAAGAGAAGTTTGACCCTCGAGTTGGCAGGAGAGATTCGAGAGGATGAAGAGGCGCATCTCGCTCGGCAACTGGCAAAACTTGTCCTTCTCACCGAAGGCCTTGATGTGGCCTATGGGAAGGCAGATGGATCCACCATGCTCTGGGTCACAGAAGACGTCCTCAAGGTTTTGCCCTCTCGACAGGGGAAGGGAGAACCAAAGACCTCGGAAGAATGGTTGGAGTGCCTTCAAGATGTGGACAGGCTTCAGGTACACCTTGAAGAGGGCGGCGGTGAAGTCATTGACTCAACGCCTCTGAAGGTGACGCCAATCCGTGAGTCTCACCGATGAGGAAAGGAGAATGAGATGATGAGAAAGCTCTCGGTCCTGGTCGTTCTTATTGCAGTTCTAAGTTTTGGTTGTCAGAAGGCACCGACGGAGATTCTTCCAAGGGAGGATCTCACCGCGACGAAAGCCCTTGCGGACAAGAAGTTCCGGTGTGCGCCAGAAGACTTGAGCGTATCCTATAATGAGGATGGAGTTCTTGAGGTCATCATCAATCAAGATAAGATGCCCTTGAGCCGTTCAGAAGTTCTTAAAGAGGCGCATCTTCTCTGCGCATCGATTGAGGGGATGCCGGAGATTTTGGTCTACGAAAAGGATTTTGACAGTCCAGAGAGTCTCTCAGCGAAAGATTTCTACACCTACGCAGGGAAAGACAATATAGAAAAGATCGCCGAGGATCACGGACTCACCCTAGAAGATAAGGATCATGACAAACTTCTTCAAGCGATACAAGAGACCCAGTTTCACCAAGAGGAACCCTCTAAAGAGATTCATACGATAAAAACCACAACGATTCCTGCGAAAAAGCCCTAAGGGGCTTTTTTTCTTGGACGAATTTGTATGTGTAGGATTGTGGTCATGAGGTAGGAGTCCAAAGCGAAATATCATAAAAATATTTAAAATACGCACGGAGAAGTAAAGTGTGGTATCCTCATAATAGGATAGTACCATTCAATACTGGTGTGGTTTCGTTTCAACTCGACAGGAGGGATTGTTCTAAGATGAGAAGAGAAATGTGGAATAAGCGTCCTGTAGAAAGAATGGTTTGTAGGCATAGCATCCTTTTGGCAGTATTCGTTCTCTTCCTTTTCCTCGCAGGGTGTGCCAAGGGATCTGCAAACAAAGATCTCTTAGCCATGAGGACTACGGCGAAGGAACTCTCTGTGGACTCTCCTGTCCTCAAGGCTTTGGATTGGAAGGGACACGAGATTTCCTCGGTAAGCCTTGATGAGACCTCTCGCTTTGCAGTCATGGAGGTCAAGGAGGATATCGACCCTAAGGAGAGGGATGACCTCGCCCATTCCCTTGCAAAGCTCCTCCTCTTAACCGATGGTCTCGATATGGTGAGTCTCAGTGATGGTGAGGGTCATGGAGCATGGGTGAGTCGAAAGGTCTTGGTCCAGCTGCCCTCCTTAAAGGAGGATGGAGGAACGCCGAAGACGGAAGAGCAACTCCTCACCGCTCTCGACGAATCGGAGACCTTCCCCTTTGAGTTTCGCGAGGAGGACAGTGTCTATACCCTGCCCTCGAACTAAGTTATGAGTAGAAGAAAAGCCCTAAGGGGCTTTTTTTCTTACAAACTTTGGGTATAGAAATACAGTACGTATTTTCTCAGAGAAAGGATGTCTATGATTTCGTTCGAGAAGGTCTCGAAGACCTATGGAAAGAAGAAGGTGGTGGAGGACTTGTCCTTTACCATCGAGAGCGGGGAGCGCTTCATCCTCATCGGTCCTTCTGGATGCGGGAAGACGACGACTCTTCGCATGCTCAACCGCCTCGAGGAGACGAGTGGCGGGCGGATTGTGAAGGATGGGGTGGACCTGAAGGAGGTGGATGTCACTGAACTTCGGCGAAGCATCGGCTACGTCATTCAACAGACGGGACTCTTTAACCACAAGACCGTCGAGGAGAACATCGGCATCATCCTCGAACTGGAAGGGGTCGAGGAAGAGGTGAGGAAGCGCCGGGTCCGCGAGGTGATGAAGCTCGTCAACCTCCCCTACGAGGACTACCACGACGCCTACCCAAGTGAACTCTCGGGAGGGCAGCGCCAGCGTGTCGGGGTGGCGCGCGCTCTTGTCATCGACCCGGACGTCATCTTGATGGACGAGCCCTTCTCCGCCCTGGACCCGATGACCCGCGCCGATCTTCAAGAGGAGGTCCTTCGCCTTCACGAGGAGACGAAGAAGACCATCGTCTTCGTCACCCACGACATGGAGGAGGCGATGAAGTTGGGGCAGCGGATTCTTCTCATGAAGGACGGACACATCGGCCAACTCGGCACCCCGGAGGAATTCTTGCGAGACCCGGCGTCGGACTTCGTCGAGAGTTTTGTGGGAGAGGGGCGCATCTGGGACAATCCGGAGTTTATCAAGGTAAAGGACTTTATGGACGAGAGTCCGGTGATCCTCGACGAGGCCTTGACGGTGAAGGAGGCCCTAAAGCACTTGAGTCGCCAAGAGCGGGAGTACTTCATCTGCACCCGAGAAGGGGCCTACCGCGGCGTCCTTGGAACCTTTGAACTCATGGCCAGCGACCCGGAAGCGAGGCTTCGAGAAATCTTCGGCTCCGAGGCGGCGATTCTCAAAGAGGAGACCACCCTTCCCGAGGTCATGGAACTCTTTAAGAATCCCCAGGTCATGGCGGGGGTCGTCTTCCGAGGCGAGGCGATTGTGGGCCTCGTCACCCGCGCCCACTTGGTGCGCCTCTTGGCAACGCGGTATGAGGAGGTGGAAGGATGAGTCTATTCCAGTATTTTTCCGACCACGCAGGGGAAATCCTCTCCCGCACCGTGGAACACTTGGCTCTTACGGGGATGAGTCTTCTCATCGCCATTCTCATCGGGGTGAGCCTTGGGATCTTGGTTCACAACGTGGCCTTCTTAAAGCGTGGGGTCATTGCCATCGCCAACGTCTTGCAGGCGATTCCCTCGATGGCCCTCCTGGGATTTGCCATCCCCCTCATGGGCATCGGGTCCGTCCCCGCGGTGGTGGTGGTCATCCTCTACTCCCTCTTGCCCATCATTAAGAACACGGTGACGGGCCTCGCCGGTGTGGATCCGGCGACCATTGACGCCGCGCGAGGGATTGGGATGCGCCGCTGGGAGATCCTTAGGAAGGTGGAACTGCCTATGGCCCTTCCCGTGATGATGACCGGGATTCGGGTCAGTGCAGTCACCGCCGTGGGCCTCATGACCATGGCGGCCTTCATCGGTGCGGGAGGCCTTGGGTATCTCGTCTTCTCTGGGATTCGCACGGTGAACCACCTCCAGATTCTCGCCGGGGCGATCCCCGCCTGTCTCTTGGCCCTCGGGGTGGACGTCTTCTTCGCCTCGGTGGAGTACCTCATCGTCCCCCGTGGGATTCACCCCGACTTTCTCATCTCCCGGAGCCTCTACCGAAAGGGGCGCAGGAAGCATCGCATCATCGCCGGAGTCCTCGCCCTGGTGTTGATTCTTCTCGTGGGTCTTCGCGCCCTTCCCAGTGGGAAGGAAAAGGGCCTCTCCATCGGGATGAAGGACTTTACAGAACACACCATCCTCGGGAACATGGTGGCGGAACTCATCGAAGAGCGCACGGGAATTCCCGTAGAGCGTCGGTTAAACCTCGGCGGCACCCAGGTGGTCTTTGGAGCCCTTACCCACAAGGACGTGGACATGACCATCGAGTACACCGGCACCGCCTACGGCGACCTCTTGGGCCACGAGCCCTCCTCTGACGTGGAACTAGTGACGAAGACGGTGAAGGAAGAGCTGAAGGAGAAGTACGGCCTCGACGTCCTCGCTCCCCTTGGGTTTAACAACACCTACGCCCTTGGGATGAAGAGAAGCCGTGCCGAGGAGCTCGGCATCTCTACGATCTCCGACTACGCCGCCCACGCCGACAGATTACGCCTCGGGGCGACGCTAGAGTTTATGAACCGGGAGGATTGCCTCGTCGGACTTCAGAAGGCCTACAACTTCATGGCGAAGGACGCGGTGGGCATCGATGGGGCCAACCGCTACGTCGCCCTGGACAACGGGGATACCGACGTCCTCGACGTCTTCTCCACCGATGGCCTCATCGAAAAGTTTGACGTGGTGGTCTTGAAGGATGACAAACACTTCTTCCCGCCCTACGAGGCGGTGCCCGTCCTCCAAGAAGAGGTTCTGAAGGAGCACCCGGAATTGGAGGAACTCTTCCAAGAACTGGGAGAACACCTCTCCGACGAGGTGATGACCAAACTCAACTATCGCGTCGACGAAAACCACGAAGATCCTCGCGCCGTCGCCCACGACTTTCTCGAGAAAGAGGGACTCCTATGAAAAAACGCACCATCTTCACGGACCATGGCCCCCTGACCCTTTCAGAAGAAGAGGGGAAGCTCGTCGGCGTCGACTTTATTGACGAGAATGCCCGTGGCGAGACGGAGCTCCTCCAAAGAGCTGAGAAAGAACTCCTGGAGTACTTCGCCGGAGAGCGGAAGGAGTTTTCCATTCCCCTCGCCTTTCACGGGACAGATTTTCAGAGGAGGGTCTGGGAAGAGCTCTTAAAGATTCCCTACGGGGAGACGACGACCTACAAAGAGATTGCCACCGCCATTGGTCACGAAAAGGCGGTGCGCGCCGTAGGCAGTGCCGTGGGGAAAAATCCCATCGCCATCCTCATCCCCTGTCATCGCGTCCTCCCAAAGTCTGGGGGACTCGGGGGATTTTCTGGAGGTCTTACCTGGAAGAGAGAATTGTTGAGGAGGGAAGGCCATGACTTTTGAACCACTTGCGCTCCCGAAGGGGCACAGGATTTCCGTCTCCGTCGCCGATGCACAGTGGATTCGCATTCAAAGGGACGACGCTCTCCTCCGGGCCCTTGAGAACCTGGGAAATCTCGTGGTGGCAAGGGCGGTAAAGGGAGCCTATCGCCGCCGCTGGGGAGAGGAGATTCACATCTCAGACGCCTCCTTGGCCATTGAAATCACGGGCCACGCCCTCCCCGACGCCTTTGCCGAGGAGATGCTCGCCCACGAGATTCCCGCGGTGGGCCGACAGGTCCTTGAGAAGCTTCGCTCCCACACGGAAGTCATCGACTGCGGAGAGAGCGACGTCGACGGGAATCGCTTCCTTTGGGACATGCTCGCCCCGACGGGGTGGTACGTCTCAGAACACATCTGAACCCAAAAAAGAAATCTCACCTGAGGCTTTTGTGCCTTCGGTGAGATTTTTTAGAATGGAGAAAGAAAGGAGTGATTTGATGCAACGCAACTCGTCGACGACGCGGATCATCCAAGTGGGGATGATGGCCGCCCTCGTCTTTGTGGGGACCTACATTCGCATCACCATCCCCACCCCCCTTGGCCCGACCATGCTCCATCTGGGCAACGTCTGCTGCATCCTTGCAGGTCTTCTCTTCGGCGCGGTGCCAGGAGGCCTCGCCGCAGGGATTGGCTCGGCGATTTTTGATCTCCTCGACCCCCAATTCGCCGCGGAGTTTTGGATTACCTTTATTTTGAAATTTTTCTACGGGTTCCTCGTCGGAGCCGTCATGGGACGGGGAGAGGGACGAGTCCACGCCATCATCTCGGCGGTCATCGGCGCCCTCTCCTACACCGCCCTCTACACCTTGAAGAACTTCTTGATGCTTCACTTCGTCTTGGGAAACCCGATGGAAGCCGTCCTTCCCGTCCTCGGGATGAAGGCCCTTGTCTCCCTCTCCAATGCGGTGGTCGCCGTCATCGTGGCCATCATTCTCTACGAAGTCTTGGGCAAACGGCTGCGGGCCATTCTCTAGGCGAGGATGGCTTCCAGGGCCTCGAGGGCCGAGTGAATCTCCTCTTCGGTGCTGTACCGGGAGAGGGAGAGGCGCAAGAGGCCCTCGGTGGACAACAACTCATGAACCCTCGGGGCACAGTGGCTCCCTGCACGGCTGGCGATGGCGTAGTCCTCCCAGAGAATGCGGGCCATCTCCTCGGGGTCTTTTTTTGTGCTTCGAAGACTCACAAGAGGCGCGCCCTCCTCCTTCGGGCCTACACTCTCCAGGTTGGGAATCGCCGAGAGGCCGTCGACGAGGAGGCGGCGCAAACTCGCCATGTGGGCGAAGTGCTCTTCGTCAAAGGAGAGTTCCAATGCCCCCATGAGCCCGGCGACTCCTAGGAGGTTCACCGTCCCCGGTTCGAAGAGGCCGGGAAGGTCCAGAGGCTGGGTGTGGGAGAAGGAATTGTAGCCACTGCCCCCGGAAAAGACGGGAGAAAAGGGATACTCCCCCTTGACGAAGACGCCGCCACTTCCCGTTGGGCCGTGGAGTCCCTTGTGTCCCGTGAAGCAGTAGAGAAAGCGGGGAAGACCCCCCAGGTCCTGGGGGATGCACCCGAGGCCCTGCGCCCCGTCGACGATGAGAAAGAGGTCGTGTTTCTCGCAAAAGTCGCTGGCTTCTTGGAGGTTTGTCACGGCTCCAGTGACGTTGGAGGCGGCGGTGATGACGAGGGCGCGTGTGTTCTCCCGAAGGAGGTTCTCGTCGAAGCGAAGAACATCCCCTTCCAGGGGCAGTTCCGAGAGAGTCGCTCCCGCCTCTTCCAGTTGGTAGAGGGGGCGAAGGACGCTGTTGTGCTCAAGGGGTGTGGTGAGGATGTGATCCGAACTCTTGAGGAGGCCCTTGAGCATGAGGTTCAGGGCCCAGGTCACCCCGGGGGCGAAGATGACCGCATCGGCGGTGCCGTCGCAAAAGGTCGTGTTCATGGCATGTCGCCAACGGGTGAGAAGGCGCAAGCCATGGAGGGAGGGCCCCGAGGCTCCCCGCCCCGGGTTTCCCACCTCGGAGGTAAGGACCTTCATGATGGCGTCGGTGACGGAGGGCGGTTTTTGAATGGTGGTGGCGGCGTTATCGAGATAGATCACGGCCGCGCCTCCCAGGGGACGTAGTCCTCCCCTTGGCGGAGATAGACGCCGTCATAGGGGGCGCGTGTTTCGAGGAGTGCCCCAATCGCCGCCGCGTCCTTCTCTTCGCAGCGAAGGGAGAGGCCACAGCCCGCGCTGATTTTCGGAGGCAGGGGGATGAGCCGCGCCGCGAATGTTCCCTCGACGAGGAGTTCCGCCTCCATGGCGAGGTGGGTCGAGGCGAAGGTGAAGAGGACCATGGCCATTACCAGGGCTTCACCACGTGGTGGGTGCGCATGAGCTCCACGATGCGGTACATATTCGTCACCTCACCGACGAGGAGATTCTCCTTGCGGTGGTAGTAGTCGAGGCAGAGGCCACAGGAGAGAATGGAGACCCCCTTCTCTTCGAGGGTTTTCAGGTCCTCTAAGGCGTCGGACTCCTCGGAGGTGAGGAAGACTCCGGCGTTGTAACAAAGCACCGCTTCCGGGAGCTCGTCTTGTTCCGTGAGGGCGTAGAGGAAGCTCTTCATCAAGGTCTTTGAGAGGGCTTCGTCGCCGCTGCCCATGAGATTGTGGGCCAAGACGACCACATAGGAGTTCCTTGCAGGAGTCGTCTTCTCTTCCTTGGCGGCGCCCGTTTTCGTGAGGCGGACTTCGTAGCGCCCCTCTTCTGGGTGGGTGGTGGAGACGGTGTAGGCGAGTTCCTTCGCCATCTTCGCCAGGTTTTCCGTGGCGATTTCGTTATCTACGAGGACGAGGAGTTCCTCCGGATTCTCGTCGCGAATGACGCGCTTTGTGAGGATGACGGGTTGGGGGCAGGCGAGGCCCAGGGCATCGATGGTGTTCATAAGTTCCTCCTAGTGGGTTCTTTGGTGTTTTACGAGGACGTCAATGGCAAGGGACGGTCCCAGGTTTCCAATGTGACGAGCGTCGATTCCTGCGGCGTGAAGGGAGGCGAGGGCATCTTGGAGTCGGTCTTGGGAGAGGGCGACGAGAAGGCCCCCCGAGGTCTGGGGATCGAAGAGAATCTCCTCCTCGGCGAAGGAGAGACCCTCGAGGAGGACCTTCTCCTCCAAGGCCTTGCGGTTGCGCTGGCCTCCGGCGGTGAGGACGAATTCCTCCGCCGCCTTCTTCGCGCCATCCATCATGGGAATCTCCTCCATGAAGAGGGTCGCTGTCAACCGATGGTCGCAGATCTCGGCGAGGTGGCCCAAGAGACCAAATCCCGTGACGTCGGTGACGGCGTGGGGGGAGAACTTCTTAAGAATCTCTGCAGCGGCTTTGTTCGACGTGGCCATGAAGGCGAGGGCCTTTTGAAAGTCCTCCTCTGAGACTTCCCCCACGGTGTAGCCCGTCATGAGAAGGGAGACGCCGAGGGGTTTTGTGAGAATGAGGGCATCCCCTTCCCGGGCCGTGTCGTTGCGCCAGAGGGTGTCCTTTGTCGCCTTTCCGAAGACGGAGAGGCCGTACTTAATCCGTGGGTCGTGGATCGAGTGTCCCCCGCAGAGGGTGGCTCCCGCCTCCGCCACCACCTCGGCACCCCCTCGGAGGATTTCCGAGAGAATCGCCGGGTCCTCTTCCTCGGGGAAACAGACGAGGTTCATGGCACTGATGACCTCTCCTCCCATGGCGTAGATGTCCGAGAGGGCATTGGTGGCGGCGATGCGCCCAAAGAGATAGGGGTCCGTCACCATCGGCGGGAAGAAATCCACGGTGGTGATGGCGAGGTCTTCTCCCATCTGAATCACCGCGGCGTCGTCTTTCTTCTCGAAGCCCACGAGGACGTCGTCGCGCTTGTGGATGGGGATGGCCTGGAGAATCTTGTCCAGGTCCTTGGCGCCAATCTTCGCATTGCACCCCCCACAGACAAAGAGATCTTGACTCATGGCTTCTCCTTTCTAGAAACTTCTTTCTCTAATTATAGCACAGCCAAGGGGAGGCCTTTGGGGACGTGGTATAATGAAGGATGGTGATTTCAATGTATGGAGAATGGAAAATCGAAGACTGCCAAGGACGAGAGGTCCTCTTTCTCGACGTGCGCAGTCCCAAGGAATACGAAGATGCCCACATCCCGGGAGCGGTGAATCTTCCCCTCTTAGACGACGAGGAGCGCGCCGTGGTGGGGACCCTCTACGTCCAGGGGGACATCGAAGAGGCAAAGCGGCAAGGGGTCTTGTTTGTGAGTCAAAAATTCCCGGCGATGATGGAGGAGATCTTTCGCCTCACCCGGGAACACAAAGACCTGGTCATCTATTGCGCCCGAGGGGGCTATAGGAGCCGCAGCCTCTTTCACCTCCTGCGCCACGGCATGGACGTCCCCGTCTCTCGCCTCGAAGGCGGGTACAAGGCCTATCGGAAGTTTGTGCGCGAGGGCCTCGAAGAGCGCATCGCCAAGCATCATTTCATCGTCCTCGATGGGATGACGGGGTGTGGGAAGACGGAGATTCTAGAAGAACTCCAAGACCTCGGCGCCCGGGTTCTCGACCTCGAGGGCCTGGCGAACCACAGAGGCTCTCTCTTAGGGGGCGTGGGGTTGGGAGATCAGCCCAGTCAAAAGCAATTCGAGTCCGCCCTCTTTGACGCCCTCGAAGGGGAAGAGGGGCCCATCTTTACCGAGGGTGAATCCATGCGCATCGGAAGCCTCCTCTTGCCCAAGTCCCTTCACGAAAAGATGAGAAAAAGTATCCGCCTGCGCATCGATGCGCCGATGGAGTGTCGCGTGGCCCGGATTCGAGAGGAATACGTGAAAGAGGGAAATGACGAGGAGATTCTTCGCGCCCTCCACAGCCTCGGCCGTTACGTGAACCCGAAACGCCTTCTCGCCATGGAGGAGAAGTTTCGCAACCAAGAGGTGGATAGCCTCATCGAGGAGCTCATGACGAGTTATTATGACCCGAAGTATCGCCTGGGGACCGAGGTGGAGAAGACCTACACCAATCGAGACTCCAAGGCCTGTGCCGAAGAGATTTGGAGAGACTATGGTCCGCATCTTTGATGGGGCCATGGGGACGGAGCTCTTCGCCCGGGGCTTTCGTGGCCCCACCCACGAGGCGACGAAAGCCTGTCCCGACGTCGTCGCCGCCATTCACGAGGCCTATGCCCGCGCCGGTGCCGAGGTCATCTCGACGAATACTTTTAGCCTCGCCTTTACCCCGATGGAGGAGGGGGAGAAAGTGGCACTCGCAAAGGAGGCCATCGCCCTCGCCAAGAGGACTGGACGACAGATTTTCCTCTCCCTCGGCCCGAGTATGGGGGAGAGACTCTCTTGGGTGGGGGAGGTCGTCGCAGGAGCCGACGGAATCCTCCTCGAGACTGAGACGAATCTCGCGGATTTCGAGAGAGACCTTGACGCACTTTCGAGCCTTGGCGTCCCCCTCTTTGGGACGATGAGCATCGACGAGAGCTTTTCGAAGGAAGAGGTCAAGGCCCTGGCGCGCCTTGGAGAGACTTACGACCTCGCAGGACTTGGCTTCAACTGCTCCTCGGGGCCTTGGTCGATGAAGGAGGCTCTCGCCCACTTGCGCCAAGAGACAAGACGCTTTTTGATTGCCAAGCCAAACGCCATGGGCGGGGATTTTGTGGAAGGGGCCCTCGCCTTGGTGGGCCTTGGCGTCGATGGCATCGGCGGCTGTTGTGGCACGACCCCAAGAGACATCGCCGAGCTTCAACAGGGGGTGAAATTTTTGTGAAGAGGTCTCAAAACCTTGAACATAGAGACAAGAAGCGGTATAATTGACAATTAGCGTATAGAGAGAAAGGCGGGAGAACGTGGGATTGTTCCAAAGCATCTTCGGTTCCTACAGTGAACGCGAAGTCAAAAAGATTATGCCTCTCGTCAAGGGGGTTCTCGGCCTCGAGAAAGAGATGGAAGCCCTCTCCGACGAAGCATTAAAGGCGAAGACAGAAGAATTTAAGAACCGATACAAAGCCGGCGAAAGTCTTGACGATCTCCTCGTCGAGGCCTTTGCCGTCATGCGAGAAGCGGCGTGGCGCGTCCTTGGGATGAAGCACTTCGAGGTGCAAATCATCGGGGGGATCATCCTTCACCAAGGCCGGATTGCCGAGATGCGCACCGGGGAAGGGAAGACCCTTGTGGCCACCTTGCCGGCGTACCTCAACGCCCTCTCGGGAGACGGGGTCCACGTAGTCACCGTCAACGACTACCTGGCCAACCGGGATAAGCAGTGGATGGGGAAGGTCTACGAGTTCTTGGGCCTCACCGTGGGCTGCATCCTCCACGACATGAGCCCGGAAGAGCGCCAAATTGCCTACGGCTCCGACATCACCTATGGGACCAACAACGAGTTTGGCTTCGACTACCTCCGGGACAACATGGTCATCTACCAGTCCGAGCGGGTTCAAAGGGACCTCAACTACTGTATCGTCGACGAGGTGGACTCCATCCTCATCGACGAGGCGAGAACGCCGCTCATCATCTCCGGCCAAGGGGATGAGTCCACGGACCTCTACACTCGTGCAAAGAACTTCGTGGACACCTTGAGCTTCCGCATCAAGGATCAAAACGAAGAGGTCATGGATATCTTCAACCGAGAGTTCCACGACGAGACCGTGGATTTCGTCGTCGACGAAAAGAAGAAGACGGCGACGCTGACCGACCAGGGGACGGTGAAGGCGGAGAGCTATTTTGGCGTCGAGAACCTCTCGGATCTCGAGAACATGGAGCTCGCCCACCACATCAACCAGGCCCTGAAGGCTCGCGGCACCATGAAGCGGGACATCGATTACGTGGTCCAAGATGGGGAAATCATCATCGTCGACGAGTTCACCGGGCGTTTGATGTATGGCCGTCGCTACTCTGAAGGGCTCCACCAAGCCATCGAGGCGAAGGAGGGCATCGAGGTCCGCGCCGAGTCGAAGACACTCGCCACCGTCACCTTCCAAAATTACTTCCGCATGTACAAGAAACTCGCCGGGATGACCGGGACGGCAAAGACGGAAGAAGAGGAATTCCGGGACATCTACCACATCGACGTCATCGAAATCCCGACGAACCGCCCCGTGGTGAGAAAGGACTTAGACGACGCCATCTACAGAAACGAAGACGCGAAGTTCCGCGCCGTCACCGAGGAGATCAAAGAGCGTCACGCCAAGGGCCAACCCGTCCTCGTCGGCACCATCTCCATCGAGAAGAGTGAGCACTTGTCGAAGTACCTAAAGCGCGCCGGCATCCCTCACCAAGTCTTAAATGCCAAGCGTCACGCCCAGGAGTCGGAGATCGTCGCCCAGGCAGGTCGCTACGGCGCCGTCACCATCGCCACCAACATGGCCGGTCGTGGGACGGACATCGTCCTCGGGGGAAATCCCGAGTTCATGGCGAAGAAGGAACTGGTCAAACTCGGCACTCCCGAAGAGGTCTTAGAACTCGTGGACTCCTTCTTCGAGACCGACGACGAGCGGGTCATTGAAGCCCGTAAGCTCTACCAACAGTACCTGGAGAAATTCAAGGCCCAAACCGACGAAGAGGCGAAGAAGGTCCTCGAGGCCGGAGGCCTTCACATCATCGGCACCGAACGCCACGAGAGCCGACGCATCGACAACCAGCTCCGCGGTCGTTCCGGTCGTCAAGGGGACCCAGGAAGTTCCAAGTTCTACATCTCCGCCGACGACGACCTCATCCGCCTCTTTGCGGGAGACCGGTTCAAGAACGTCATGGACACCATCGACGCCCCAGAGGACGAGCCCATCGAACACCGAATTCTCACCCGCCTCATCGAGAGCGCCCAGAGAAAGGTGGAGGGCAACAACTTCTCCATCCGTAAACACGTCCTCCAATACGACGACGTCATGAACAAACAGCGGGAAGTCATCTACGGCGAGCGGAAGAAGGTCCTCGAAGGGGATTCCTTCAAGGAGGACATCTTGGAGATGATCCACGGCCTCATCGCCTCCTATGTGGACTTCTACAACAAGCCCGACGAACAGGGCAACCGCACCTTGGACCTCGGCGGCCTCACCCAGTTTGGGGTGGACACCTTCATGTTCGAGGAAGGATTCCTCGCAGGCCACGAGACCGACAGCCCCGAGGCCATCACCGACTTTATGACGGAGCTTGCACAGGCGCGCTACGCCGAGAAGGAAGAGGAGTTTGGCGCCGATCGCTTCCGGGAAGTGGAGCGGGTGGTGCTCCTTCAAAACGTGGACCAGAAGTGGATGGATCACATCGACGCCATGGACCAACTCCGTCAAGGGATTGGCCTTCGCGCCGTGGGGCAGACCAACCCGGTGCGCGCCTATCAAAACGAAGGCTTCGATATGTTTGAGAAGATGAACGAAGCCATTCGTGAAGATACGGTGAAGATGCTCTTCCACGTCGTCAACCCCGAGCGGGTCCAACGGGTCCGCGTCGCCAAGGAGATTGAGACCCCTTCCGAGGACGGGGTGAAAAAACCCTACGTCCGCAAGGGAGAAAAGGTGGGCAGAAATGACCCCTGCCCCTGCGGAAGTGGGAAGAAGTATAAGAACTGCTGCGGAAAGAACGCTTAGAACAGGGAGGGAGCATGGAACAGAATCTCTATCTCGATAAGGAACGTCTCGATCAGGCGGAGCACCTCGTGAAAGAGCTTGGGAGCTCCCTCGACTTAGAGGAGCTGCGGGCTCAGCACGCCGCCTTGGAGGAACAGACCATGGCCCCAGGATTCTGGGACGATTCCCAGAAGGCCCAGAAGGTCATCAAGAAGCAGAATTCTCTCCGGGAGACCATCGAAACCTACGACAAGCTCATGGAGGAGATTGAAGAGGCGCGGGTGATGATGGAGCTCATGGAGGAGGAAGAGGACACGGAACTCTACGACTCCTTCAAGGAGAGCCTCGAGGCCATTGAAGAGGATGCGGAGAGCTTCAAACTCGCCACCCTCCTCGACGGGGAATACGATGACTCCGACGCCATCGTGAGCATCCACGCGGGAGCAGGCGGCACCGAGGCCCAGGACTGGGCGGACATGCTCTACCGGATGTATCGTCGCTACGGGGAAAAGAAAGGCTTCAAGGTGGAGACCTTGGACCTGCAAACCGAGGACGAAGCGGGGATCAAGTCGGTGACCATGAAGATGAGTGGTCCCCACGCCTATGGGTATTTGAAGGCGGAAAAGGGGGTCCACCGCCTCGTGCGCATCTCCCCCTTCGACGCGGCGAAGAAGCGCCACACCTCATTCTCCTCCGTGGATGTCTTCCCCGAACTCGACGAAGAGACGGATGTGGAAATTCGCGACGAGGATCTGAAGGTGGACACCTACCGATCCAGTGGTGCTGGTGGACAGCACGTCAACACCACGGACTCGGCGGTGCGCATCACCCACAAGCCCACGGGGATTGTGGTCCAATGTCAAAATGAACGCTCCCAGATTCAAAACCGGGAGCGGGCCATGCAGATGTTGAAGGCGAAACTCATCGCCTTGGCGGAAGAGGAGAAGAAGGAGAAGATCGAAGACCTCCAGGGCAACTACGCCCAGATTGCCTGGGGTTCTCAGATTCGATCCTACGTCTTCCAGCCCTACACCATGGTGAAGGATCACCGCACCGGCGCCGAGGTTGGCGACGTCAACCGAGTCATGGACGGCGATCTCGACACCTTTATCAACGCCTACTTAAAGGCACAGTAAGGACCGGGGCTCCCGGTCTTTCTTCTATCTAGGATGGTCACGGAAACTTCTCAAAGGGTGCAGGACCCATGGAGACGAACCCGTGACACACGTCCACAACCCGAGAAAGGAGACCTATGGATCTGATTGTTCGCCTGGCGCAAGAATTGTCCCTCTCCCCGGAAGCGGTGGAGAAGACCGTCGCCCTCCTCGACGAGGGACAGACCATTCCCTTCATCGCCCGTTACCGCAAAGAGGTGACGGGAGGCCTAGAGGACGTCACCCTTCGCGCCTTGGAGAGTCGCCTGAAACAACTGCGAAACCTCGAGGAGAAGAGAGAGGACATCCTTCGGAAGATGGAGACCCTCGGCGTCCTCACGGTCGAGCTCGCCGGTCAAGTGAAAGCCGCCGAGACGGTGACGGAACTCGAGGACCTCTATCGCCCCTACCGGCCCAAGCGGCGCACCCGTGGCGTCATTGCCAGAGAGAAGGGCTATGGCCCCATCGGAGAACTCTTCTTGAAAAACGGCGCCACGAAGGAGGACCTCGACGCCCTCATGGCTCCCCTCTTGGAAGAGGCTTCCCAGGAGGACATTCTTCAGGGAGCCCGAGACGTGGTGGCGGAAATCGTCGGCGACGACCCGAGGGTCAGAAGCATTGTGAAGATGTTTCTCTCCCGAGCCGGCTCTCTCGTCTCCTCTGAGGGGAAGAACCCCTCCGACACCTACGAGATGTACAAGGAGCACCAGGAGAGCCTCCGCCGCCCCGTGGGCTATCGCATCCTCGCCATGGACCGTGGAGAGAGAGAAGAGGCCTTGAAGATTTCCCTCGCCTTTGACGAGGAGCTCTTGACGAGTCAAATCCTCTCCCTCTACAACCGGGAGAATCCCTTCGAGGAAGAGCGAAACCTCGCCGTCAAAGATGGACTCAAACGCCTCGTCTACCCGGCGGTGGAGCGGGAGATTCGCCACGACTTAACAGCCAAGGCCCAGAGTCAGGCCATCGCCGTCTTCGGGGAGAACCTCCGCCCCCTCCTCCTTGGGCGCCCCTTGGCGGGGGCGCGGATCCTCGCCTTGGACCCGGGGATTCGTACCGGGTGTAAGTTTGCCGTCCTCGATCCCCACGGAGCCGTCTTAAACTATGGCGTCTTCTACCTCGTCGGGAGCACGAGCCGGAAAGCCGAGGCCCTCAGGAAGATGGAGACGATGATTCGCAAGTACGCCGTCAACGTCATCGCCATCGGAAACGGCACCGCGAGCCGGGAGACGGAAAAACTCGTCGCCGACCTCATCCGAGAAAAGTCCCTCGACGTGCGCTATGCCATCGTCAACGAGGCGGGGGCGAGTATCTACAGCGCCTCGGAGGTGGGGGTGGAAGAATTCCCCGACCTCGACGTCACCATTCGCGGCGCCATCTCCATCGGACGCCGGCTTCAGGACCCCTTGGCGGAACTGGTCAAGATTGAACCTCGCCACATCGGTGTCGGCCAATACCAACACGACCTCAATCGCCAAGAACTCGAGGAGACATTGGACGGCGTCGTGGAAGACTGTGTCAACTCTGTCGGCGTCGACGTGAACACCGCGTCGAAGAGCCTCTTGGAACACGTGGCGGGCTTTGGGCCAAAACTTGCGAAGAGCCTCGTGGACACTCGCCTCGAGAAGGGGCCCTTCCGCTCTCGGAAGGAGATTCAAAAGGTCCCGGGCCTCGGGCCGAAGACTTACCAACAGGCGGCGGGATTCTTGCGCATCCCCGACGGAGAGGATCTCTTGGACCGCACCGCCGTCCACCCCGAGAGCTACGACGTGGCGCGAAAACTCATGGACAAGGACTTGGATTCCCTCAATCTCGCCGCCACCGCCGAGGAATTAGGGGTCGGCCTCCCCACCCTACAAGACATCGTCGCCGAACTCAAAAAGCCGGGGCGCGACCCGCGTCAAGACCTGGAGGCTCCCATTCTTCGCAGCGACGTCCTCGCCTTTGAGGACCTCACCGTGGGCATGGTCTTAAAGGGCACGGTGCGAAACGTCGTAGACTTTGGGGCCTTTGTAGACATCGGTGTGAAACAAGATGGCCTCATCCACCGCAGTGCCATGGCCGGGTCGAAGAAGCACCCCCGAGACCTCTTCCAAGTTGGGGACATTGTCGAGGTCGCCGTGGAGAGTATCGACGAGAAGCGCCATCGCATCGGCTTAGAATGGAGACCCCAATGATTGCCGTCTGTGCAAAACGCATCTACACCGGTGAGGAGATCCTCGAAGGGGGACACCTCCTCATCGAGGGAGGAAAGATCGTCGGCGTCGGCGACGGGGACATTCCCGAGGGGGCAGAGGTCATCTCCTTCGGCGACGCCAATATCTTCCCCGGCTTCATCGATCCCCATTGCCACATCGGCATCATGGAGGAGATCATCGGCGCCGCGGGCAGTGACGAAAACGAGCGGTCGAACCCGGTGACGCCCTACCTTCGCGCCATCGATGCCATCAACCCCATGGACGAGAGCTTCGAGAAGGCCCTCGAAAAGGGAGTCACCACCGTGGTCACCGGCCCTGGATCCGCCAACGTCATGGGCGGGAGTTTCCTCGCCATGAAGACCTGGGGCCGCTGTGTGGACAAGATGGTCTTGAAGGACCCAGTGGCCCAAAAGATTGCCTTCGGGGAGAATCCGAGAAAGGTCTACGGCATGAACCGGGACACCATGCCGAAGACCCGGATGGCGGTGGCCTGGCTCATTCGAAAGGCCCTCTTCGACGCGATGGAGTACAAGAGAAGACGAGACCTCGCCGTGGGAAAGGCGCCTTTGGACCCGACCTTGGAGCCCCTCGTGGCGGTCCTTGAGAAAAAGATTCCCCTAAAGGCCCACGCCCACCGCGCCGACGACATCTTCACGGCGCTTCGCATCGCCAGGGAGTTTGACGTGAACATTACCTTGGACCACTGCACCGAGGCCCACCTCATCTGGGAGGAGCTGAAGGAGGCCCAGATCCCCATCATCTTGGGCCCCACCTTCGGGACGAAGTCGAAGTTTGAACTCAAGGAGAAGGGCTTTCACACCCTCGTCCGTATGGCCGAGGAGGGGATTGCCTTCGCCATGATGACGGATCACCCGGTGCTCCCCTGCGAGAGCCTCCCCCGCATGGCGGGCCTCGCCGTCGCCGAGGGAGTTCCCGAAGAGGTGGCCCTACGCGCCATCACCATCGAGGCGGCCCGTGCCGTGGGCATTGCGGATCGGGTGGGGAGCCTTGAGGTGGGCAAGGACGCAGATCTTTGCATCTACGACAAGAATCCCCTACGGGAGATGGACGCCAGGTGTCTCGCCACAATCATCGATGGAGAGTTTCGCCATCGCAAGGAGACATAAAAAAGGACGTGCGCGGTGCACGTCTTTTTGTTTGCGGAAGAATCATTCTCTTCGATTATTCCTCGTAGCCCCCGAGATTTTCTGCAGTGTAGCCCGCCTCTTCCAAGAGGAGGACGCCGTGACCTGCACGGTTTCCATGGTAGCAATAGAGGCCAATCTCGTCGCCCTCCTTCACGTTCTCCTCAACGTAGGCGAGGAGATCGAAGAGGGAGAGATTCACCGCGCCCTCCCGATGATTCTTCTTGTAGTCTTCTGGGGCACGAAGGTCGATGATGTGTTTCATAAAAACACCCCTTTCCCTTCTCAGTATGAGAGGAAAAGGGGGTTTCGTCAAGGTTAGCGGACGAGTTTTTTCCATTCCGAGACATCGGTGCGGATGCGATCGGGATCCTTGAAGAAGTCCTTAAAGAGAGCTACCGCAACGCCGGAGAGGGCGATGAGGCCGATGACGTTGGGAAGGGCCATGAGACCATTTAAGATGTCTGCAAAGACCCACACGAGGGGCAGCTCGGTGACGGCGCCGATGAAGAGGCAGCCGATGTAGATGTAGCGATAGACGTTTTTGCCCACGGG
The DNA here is from genome assembly GCA_023442775.1 of Bacillota bacterium. Lineage (GTDB taxonomy): Bacteria > Bacillota > Clostridia > Tissierellales > Peptoniphilaceae > JAEZXH01. Next base: position 50,022 of record JAEZXH010000010.1, on the reverse strand, counting down.
TCCCAGGAGATATTCCACACAGGTTTCGCCGTAGTAGTTCCAACCGAGGGCGGTGGAGAAGGCGAAGAGGATGAGACCGATGGTGACGATGTAGCGTCCGGCGGCAAAGCCTTCCCCGAAGGAGAACGCCACGAGGGAAGCCGCATTGTCGTGTCCTTGCCACACGCCGGTGGAGAGGATGACGAGGGCGGTGAGGGTACAGATGACGATGGTGTCTGCGAAGACTTCAAAGACGCCCCACATCCCTTGGCGCGCGGGGTGGTCCGTGGTGGCGGCGGCGTGGGCGATGGCAGAACTTCCCCAACCAGCTTCGTTGGTGAAGACCCCGCGGCTGACGCCGGCGCGAATGGCCATGATCAAGGTGTAGCCCGCAAGTCCACCACCGGCGGCTTGAAGACTAAAGGCACAGGTAAAGATCGAGGTAAAGGCCTCCCAGAGGTGGGCGCGGTGGACGATGAGGACGATGATGCCCCCGATGATGTAGATGACCGCCATAATCGGCACGAGGCGTTCAGTGACTTGGCCGATGCGCTTGATGCCCCCAACGACGACGAAGAGGGCGAGGACGGCGATGATGATGCCGCTGACCCAGGTGGGGACGTGGAAGGTATCGAGGACGGTGTTGGAGATGGCGTTGGACTGAACGAGACTACCGATGGCGAGCATTGCAAAGCCGGCGAAGAAGGCGTAGAGCTTGGCGAGCCAGGGTTGGCGCATCCCGTTCTTGATGTAGTACATTGGACCGCCGCGAACCCGACCGGTTTCGTCGATTTCACGATAGGCAATGGCGAGAGTCGCCTCGGTAAACTTCGTGGTCATCCCCACGATGGCGGCGATCCACATCCAAAAGATCGATCCGGGTCCTCCGAGGAGAATCGCGCCGGAGACCCCGACGATGTTCCCCGTTCCCACGGTCCCCGCCAAGGCGGTGGAGAGGGCCTGGAAGGAGGAGACCTCCCCATCTCCGTGAGACTCTTGCTTGAACATCTTCATCACCGTATTGCGGATGATGTAGCCAAAATGACGATAGGCGATGCCTCCCGAACGCAGGGCGAGGAAGAGTCCTCCGCCGACGACGAGAACCAACAGGGGCGGGCCCCAGATAAAGTCTTTAATCACATTGGCAGTCGCTTGCACTTGATCTAGAAAATGTTCCATAGATACCTCCTACATGCCCAAAGGGCCGGGATTTAACGTAAGTATTGTTGCCACTCGGCACTCTCTCTGATTCGCTTTGGATCGGAGAGGAAGTCGCGCAAGAGGCGCACCGTCACCCCAGAGAGGCCAATGACCCCAATGAGGTTTGGAATGGCCATAAGACCATTTAAGTTGTCGGCGACGAGCCACACCAAATCGAGATCGGCAATGGCTCCAATGACGACGAGGACGACATAGACGTAGAGGTAGAACCGGGAGAACTTGTCTCCGCCCAAGTACTGGGCACAACGCTCTCCGTAGTAGGACCAGCCGAGGACCGTGGAGAGGGCGAAGAGGACGAGTCCTGCGGTGACGATGTAGGGTCCAATGAAAAACCCTTCCCCAAAACTCATGGCCACGAGAGACGCCGGGTTGTCGTGGGTCTGCCAGATTCCCGTGGTGAGGACCACGAGGGAGGTCAGAGAACAGATGACGATCGTGTCCACGAAGACCTCAAAGACCCCCCAGAGCCCTTGGCGCGCCGGGTGATCCGTCGTCGCCGCCGCGTGGGCGATGGGAGAGCTCCCCATCCCCGCTTCGTTGGAGAAGAAGCCACGGCTGACTCCAGCGCGCATCGCCATGACGATGGTGTAGCCCGTGAGACCTCCGCCGACGGCCTTCAGATGAAAGGCGTGTTGGAAGATCGAGGCAAGCGCCGGGAGTAAGTTGTGCCGGTGGAGGAAGATGACCACAATCCCCCCGGTGATGTAGATGATGGACATAAAGGGGACGAGGCGTTCCGTCACCTGGCCGATGCGCTTGATGCCCCCAATGAGGCCCACAAAGGCGATGACTCCGACGATGAGGCCCGTGACCAAGTGGGGCACGTGAAAGACCTCATAGACCGAGTTGGCGATGGAGTTGGATTGGACGGTACAGCCGATGCCAAAGGTGGCAAAGGCGCCGAAGACGGCGAAGAGCTTCCCGAGCCAGGGAGACTTCAGCCCCTTCGTTAAGTAATACATCGGGCCCCCACGGACGTTGCCGTGTTCGTCGATGTCGCGGTAGGCCACGGAGAGGGTGACTTCGGAGAACTTCGTGCTCATCCCCACGAGAGCCGCCATCCACATCCAGAAGATGGCCCCCGGGCCCCCCATCATAATCGCACTTCCCACGCCGACGATGTTGGCGGTGCCCACCCCGGCGGCAAGCGCTGTCGTCAGCGCCTGAAAGGGGGAGACTTGGCCGTGTCCTGTGGCATCCTTTTCAAAGACTTTTCCAAAGGTGTTCTTGAGGACGAAGGGGAAGTGTCTGTAGGCGAATCCCTTGGTGCGAAGAGCCATAAAGGCGCCCGCACTTGCGAGAATGAGGAGCATCGGCGGCCCCCAAAGGACCGTGTTGAGACTCCTGTTGATCGAGGCGAACATGGTGAGAAATGATGGCATAGGGTGACCTCCTAAGATTCTCGTACGGAACATCCTACCTCTTTAGCATAGCAGAAAACGGATTCCCCTGCGTTAAGAATTTGAAATTCGTTGTAGGATTTTAATAAAATAAACGAAACGTTAAAGATACTGAAAAGTGTTTAGGATTTATCAATCATCCATTCCCAGAGGGTCGTTTGCGATCCCAGACCAGGTTCCCTTTCCGGCCCTCTCCTCCTTTTGTCACCTCAAAAATTGAAGGGGGATGAAAAAACGGCTATAATGAAAGGAGTGTATCCCACGAGAGGGGGAGGAAGGAGAAGTCATGACGAAACGCTATTATCTCACCACGCCGATCTATTATCCCAGCGATAATCTGCACATCGGCCACACCTATTGCACCGTCGCCGCCGATGCCTTGAAGAAGTACAAGGAGCTCTTGGGCTACGAGGTCTTCTTTACCACGGGAAGTGACGAACACGGACAAAAGATTCAGGAGAAGGCCCTTGAAGCCGGGGTCAGCCCCAAGGAGTACGTCGACGGCATCGTCGCCGAGATCAAGAAGCTCTGGACTCTCTTGGACATCGACTACGACGCCTTTATCCGCTCCACGGATCCCCACCACGAGAAGAATGTCCAGCGCATCTTCCAAGAGCTTTACGACAAGGGGGAGATCTACAAGAGCGAATACGAGGGGTATTACTGCACCCCTTGCGAGGCCTTCTGGACCGAGTCCCAACTCGGCGAGGGCCACACCTGTCCCGACTGCGGACGAAAGACCCACCTCAGCAAGGAAGAGTCTTACTTCTTCCGCCTCTCGAAGTACCGGGACCGCCTCCTCAAGTACTACGAGGACCATCCGGAATTCATCGAGCCCGCCTTCCGGAAAAACGAGATGGTGAAAAACTTCCTCGCCGAAGGGCTGCAAGACCTCTCCGTCACCCGCAGCTCCTTTGACTGGGGGGTCAAAGTCCCCTTCGACGAGAAGCACGTGGTCTACGTCTGGATTGACGCCCTCTCGTGCTACCTCTCGGCCCTTGGGATGGGGACGGAGAACGAAGAGAACTACAAGGCCTTCTGGCCCGCCCAAGTTCACCTGGTGGGCAAGGAAATCATGCGGTTTCACACCATCATCTGGCCCGCCCTCTTGATGGCCCTAGACCTCCCCCTGCCCGAGAAAATCTTCGGCCACGGCTGGATTCTCTTTGACAACGACAAGATGAGTAAATCCAAGGGCAACGTCGTCTACCCCGAGCCCATCGTCGAACGCTACGGTGTCGATGCCTTGAAGTACTTCCTCCTCCGAGAGTTCTCCTTCGGAAACGACGGAAACTTCAACAAGGAAAAGTTCTTTAAACGCCTCAACGCCGACCTCGCCAACGACCTTGGAAACCTCCTCTCCCGCACCGTCTCCATGATTGAGAAGTACTTCGACGGCACCGTCCCCCCTCGTGGAGCTGTTGAGGGCCCAGACGAGGAGCTCATCGCCCTCGCCGAGAGCCTCCCCGAGAAGGTGGAAGAGGCCCTCGAGTCCTTCCAATTCTCGGAAATCTTGGACGCCATCTGGTCCCTCGTGCGCCGGGCGAACAAGTACGTCGACGAGACGACCCCCTGGATTCTCGCCAAGGAAGAGGACAAGAAGGAGCGCCTCGGCACGGTGCTCTACAACCTCCGAGAGGCCCTTCGCATCGTCTCCATCCTCATCAGCCCCATCATGGGCCGCACCACCGCTGCCATCAGGGAACAACTCGCCCTCGCAGGGGATGTCTCCTGGGAAGATGCCAAGACCTTTGGCCTCGGAGAGAGTGGCGTGAAGGTCCAGAAGGGAGACATCATCTTCCCACGCCTCGACATCGAGGAGGAAGCCAAGGCCCTAGACGCGGCAAACGTTGAGCTCTTCGAGCGCAGAAAGGCGGAAAAACTCGCCATGGGGCAAAAGAAGGAGGCCCCGAAAGATGCACCGAAGAAGGAAAAGGAAGAGAAGCCCCAAATCTCCATTGAGGACTTTGCAAAACTCTCCATCAAGGTCGCCTATGTGGAAGGGGTCGAGGACCATCCCAACGCGGATCGGCTCTACATCCTGCACCTGCGCCTGGGAGAAGAGAAGAGAGACATCGTCAGCTCCATCAAGGACTATTACAAACCAGAAGACCTCATCGGCAAGAAGATTCTCATCCTCGCGAACTTAAAACCCGCGAAGTTTAGAGGCGTCATGAGTTACGGGATGCTCCTCGCCGCAGAGGACGACGAGGGCAACCTCACCATTGCCTCCACCCTCGAGGACATCGTCGACGGGGCGGAGATTGGCTAATAGAAAGGACCATCCATGATTGATTCCCACGCACACCTAGACGACGAGGATTTCGACGTCGACCGAGAGGAGGTCATAGGCGGCCTCGAGGCCGCAGGAATCGATCTCGTGGTCAACATCGCCGCAGACCTTCCCTCCAGTGAGGCCTCGGTGGCTCTCGCCAAGGAACACCCGCGGATTTACGCCACCGTCGGCGTCCATCCCCACGAGGCGAAGACCTACGACGACGAGGTGGAGGCCCGCCTTCGAGAACTCGCCAAGGAAGAGAAGGTCGTCGCCTTGGGAGAGATTGGCCTCGACTTTCACTACGACTTCTCCCCAAGAGATGTCCAGCGACAAGTCTTTAAGCGACAACTCGCCCTCGCCCACGAGCTGGGACTACCCATCGTCATCCACAGCCGAGAGGCGGACCAGGAGACCTTCGACCTCATCAAGGCCCACATGGAAGAGCACCCCGAGGATCGGGTCCTCATTCACTGCTATTCCGGCAGCGTGGAACTCATGCGGGAATATACGAAGAGAGGGGCCTACATCGCCCTCGGCGGGACCACCACTTTCAAGAACGCCCGAGTCCCCAAGGAAGTGGCGAAGGAAGTCCCCTTGACGAAGCTTCTCCTCGAGACCGACTCCCCCTACCTCACCCCGGTCCCCTACCGGGGCAAGCGCAACGAGCCGAAATACGTCCGCCTCGTCGCAGAGAACATCGCGAACCTTCGCGGCATTGACGTGGAGGAGTTGGTGGAGCACACCGACGCCAACACCCGGGCGTTTTACGGCCTATGATTCGAGAGATCATCGTCGTCGAGGGAAGAGACGACATCACCGCCGTGCGCCGCGCCGTCGATGCCGAGGTGGTGGCCACTGGAGGCTACGCCTATGGGAAGAGGCTCCTCAAGGTCCTGGGCACCGCAGAGAAGAACCGGGGCATCATCATCTTGACCGACCCGGACTTTATGGGGGAGCGGATTCGACGAGACCTGGCGAAGCTCTTTCCCCGGGCAAAACACGCCTTCTTGCCCCGCGACCTCGCCATCCGCGGAGAGGACATCGGCGTGGAGAATGCAAGCCCTGAGGCGATTCGCGCCGCCCTCGAGAAGGCGAAGGCCACGGAGGAGAAGGGAGAAGAGGAGTTTTCCACGAAGGACCTCCTCGCCCACAATCTCCTCATGGGAGAAGAGGCGACGAAACGGCGCCGCATCGTGGGCCGTCGCTTGGGCCTTGGGGAGGCCAATGGGAAACAGTTCTTGAAACGCCTCAACCACTTCGGGATTTCCCGGGAGGACTTTGAAAGGGAGTGTCAGCGCCTTGACGAGAAATAGACTCTATCGCCCGACGCGCCTCGCCCAGGTGATGAAGGACCACGGCATCGACACGAAAAAGTGTTTTGGCCAGAACTTTCTCATCGACGGAAACATCGTCGAGGGGATTCTCCGTGGCGCCGAGGTGGGAGAAGAGGACGTGATCCTAGAAATCGGCACGGGAATTGGAACCCTGACAGAAGCCTTGGCCCTCGCGGCGAAATCCGTCTTCGCCGTGGAGATTGACACCCGCCTCGCCCCAGTCCTCGAGGACACCCTCGAGGGCCTGGAGAACGTGGAGATTCTCTTTGAAGACGTCTTGAAGGTGGACCTCAAGGAGGAGCTCGCTCGTCGCTTTCCCGGGAAGAAGGTGAAGGTGGTGGCGAATCTTCCCTACTACGTCACCACGCCCATCCTCGGCGCCCTCTTGGGCCAGGACCTCCCCCTCTCCTCCATCACCGTCATGGTGCAAAAGGAGGTGGCGAAGCGGATGGTGGCGCCCCCTGGGGGGAAGGACTACGGCGCCCTCTCCGTCTTCGTCCAGTACTATTCCCACGCCGCCATCGTCCTCGACGTGCCTCGCACCGTCTTCTATCCTGCGCCGCGGGTGGATTCGGCGGTGATACACATGGACCTCAAGGAGAACCTCCCCGAGGGAGGAGAGCAGTTTTTCCTCGTAGTGAAGGCCGCCTTCTCCAAGAGGCGAAAGACCCTCTTAAACGCCCTCTCCTCCTTTGAAGGGCGCTGGAGTAAAGACGAGGTACGCGAGGCCTTAGGCGAGGCAAACATCGAAGAGAATACCCGGGCCGAGGCCCTCGATGAGGCGTCCTTTCTCGCCCTCGCCAAGGCCCTGCCCAAGGGAAGATAGAAGAGAGGAGGTATCTTTGTACCGTTACGATCAAGACCAAGCCTGCCGCGAAGAGGTGCAGGAGAAGTTTTCCGCATTTTCAGAAGACGAGACCTTGATGGACCTCCTGTCCTCCATCTTCAAGGTTTTGGGGGACCCGACTCGGCTCAAGATCATCTACGCCCTCTCCATGGAGGACCTCTGCGTCAACGACATCGCCGAGCTCTTGGACATGAGTCAGTCGAGCATCTCCCACCAACTCGCCCTCCTGAAGAAGAAGCGTCTCATCAAGAGCGTGAAGGACGGCCGCCGCGCCATCTACTCCCTCGACGACGCCCACGTCCTCTCCCTCTTTAGAGAGGGGTATGACCACGCCGCCCACCGAAAAGATGAGCCGGAAGAGTGAGAAGCTGTTTCATCCGCCCCTGAAGTGGGCATAAAGAGGATAGACATTTGAGAAGAGAAAGGGGAACACTGTGGAAAAAGTTATCGTCTACACCAGCAACACCTGCCCATATTGCACTATGGCCAAGGACTACTTGAAGGAAAAGGGCGTGGACTTCGAAGAGAAGAACGTCCAAACTGACGCCGCTGCCCGCACCGAGCTCATGGACAAGGGCTACACGGGAGTGCCCGTCATCGTCGTCGGCGGGGAAGAAATCGTCGGATTCGACAAGGCTCGCCTCGACACGCTGCTGGATAAGTAAGGATGGAGGTGCCCGCTGCGGCGCCTCTTTTTTGCCGAAAAGGAGAAATTCATGGATCTTTCTGCGAAGATTCGCCCCATCGAAAACGTCCCCGTAGAAGGGGTCACCTTCCGAGACATCACCCCCCTCTTGGCGGACGCCGACGCCTATCAAGAGGCGATCAACTGGCTCGCCGAGAAGGCCAAGGCCTGTGACGCCAACGTGGTCTTAGGGATTGAGGCCCGAGGGTTCATCGTCGGAGCCCCCGTCGCCTACAAGAACGGCTGTGGCTTCGTCCCCGTGCGTAAACCGGGAAAACTTCCCGCGGAGACGGTGAAGGCCACCTACACCTTGGAATACGGCACCGACACCTTGGAGATGCACAAGGACGCCATCAAAGAGGGAGACCGAGTGGTCATCGTCGACGACCTCCTCGCCACCGGGGGCACCGCCAAGGCCACGGTAGACATGGTGCGGTTCTTGGGAGGCGACGTGGTGGGCTGCGTCTTTCTCATTGAGCTACCCGATTTAGGCGGCCGGAAGGCCCTCGAGGGCATCAATGTGGAAAGTCTTCTTCGCTACTGAGGCTTGTCAAGAAATTTTCCTGTGGTATAATAGGTCACAAACCGCATAGGACGAGGAAGAGGAGCAGTAGGGAACTCCCCCGTGTAAAGAGAGCCTTCGGCGCTGGGAGAAGGTCACGGGACTTCTTGAATCCGCCTCGGAGTCCTTTTTCTAATGAAGAGCGCGCAAGCGAAAAAGGGTGGCAACGCGGGAAATCCCGTCCCTTAGGGGCGGGATTTTTGTGTGCCCAAAAGGAGGAACTATGCCAAGTGATTTGAGTCCCCTCACCTGGGTCTTTTCCAAGGAGATTCCCACGCCGGAGATCGTGGAAGATCTTCTCATCGAGGGCGAAGTGGCCCTCTGGTCCTTTAAGACCGTAAGAGACAGTGCCACATTTACCGACAGACGCCTCATCATCCGAGACGCCCAAGGAGTGACGGGAAAGAAGATTGAAGTCTTCACCATCCCCTATTCCTCCATCCTCATGTTCTCCTCGGAAAACGCAGGGACCTTGGATTTCACTGCCGAGGTGGAGCTTTGGACCCGAGTGGGGAAGATGAAGCTGAACCTCAAGAAGGACATCAACGTCCGGGCCATTGACAAACTCCTCGCCTATGCGGTCCTCGAGGGACACCTTACAAAGGATACTGTAGACGCCATCAAAAGGGCTTACTAGAAAGGAAATACCATGCTCGATATCAAATGGGTGCGAGAGCACGTCGAAGAGACGAAAGAAAACATCAAGAAGAAATTCCAAGAGGAAAAACTCCCCCTCGTCGACGAGGTGGTCTCCCTCGATGAAGCCCTTCGCGAGGCGAAGACGAGAGCTGACGCCCTGCGCGGGGAGCGCAACAAGATCTCCAAGGAAATCGGCGCCCTCATGGCGAAGAAGGAGATTGAAAAGGCAAACGAAGTGAAGGCCAAGGTCGGCGACATCAACAGAGAACTGGAAGAGCTCGAGGAAAGAGAAAAGACCCTCGCCAAGGACCTCCGGGAAAAGATGCTCGTCATCCCCAACATCATCGACCCCTCGGTGCCCATCGGGAAGGACGACCAGGAGAACGTGGAAATTGAACGGTTCGGCGAGCCCATCATCCCCGATTATGAGATTCCCTACCACATTGATATTATGGAGCGCTTTGATGGCGTGGACCTAGACGCCGCCCGCCGCACCTCTGGCAACGGCTTCTATTACTTAAAAGGCGACATCGCCCGACTCCATTCCGCCATCCTCGCCTACGCCCGGGATTTCATGATCGACCGTGGCTTCACCTACTACGTGCCCCCCTTCATGATTCGCTCCCAAGTGGTTACCGGGGTCATGAGCTTCGCCGAAATGGAAAACATGATGTACAAAATCGAAGGGGAGGACCTCTACCTCATCGGCACCAGTGAGCACTCGATGATCGGGAAATTCATCGACACCATTCAAGACGAGGAGACCATGCCCCAGTGCCTCACCTCCTATTCCCCCTGTTTCCGGAAGGAAGTCGGCGCCCACGGCATCGAAGAGCGTGGCGTCTATCGGATTCACCAATTCGAAAAGCAGGAGATGGTGGTCATCTGCAAACCCGAGGAGAGCCCCTATTGGTTCGACCAACTCTGGAAGAACACCGTGGACTTCTTCAGAAGCCTTGAGATTCCCGTGCGCACCCTGGAGTGCTGCAGTGGGGACCTGGCGGATTTGAAGGTGAAGAGCCTCGACGTCGAAGCCTTCTCCCCCCGTCAAAACAAGTACTTTGAAGTAGGAAGCTGCTCCAACTTGGGAGACGCCCAAGCCCGTCGCCTCGGGATTCGCCTCCGTGGGGAAAAGGGCAACTACTTCGCTCACACCTTGAACAATACGGTGGTCGCACCGCCACGGATGCTCATTGCCTTCTTGGAAAACCTCTTGCAAAAAGACGGCAGCGTGAAAATCCCCGCCCCCCTTCAACCCTACATGGGCGGTCAAGATCGACTCATTCCCAAGAAATAAGAGGCGTGGACGAAGGAGAAATTTGTGAGTAGTCAAAAGATTAAAAAAATTCTCATCGCCCTTTGGTTACAAACCTTTATCTTCCTCGGGGTGTCCCAAGGGCTCATGCGTTCGGGGCTGATTCGAGATGAGGGGCTCTATCTTCTCATTTCAGCGATTTGCGCCGTCTTGCCCTTGGTGCTGTGGGGGCGAGGGGTGGAGGATTATCTCGAGGAGATTCGTCGGAGTCGGTGGATCTCTCTCAAGGTGATTCTTCTCCTCTTCCTCTGCTGTGTCGCATTAAATTTTCTCGGAGCTATGCTAACTCTTCCCATAGAAACCCTTCTCAAGGCACTAGGATGGACGGCGAAGAACTCAAACATGGAGGATTTGATCGTACAAAATACGCCTATGTTTGTGGTCTATAGCTGCATCATCGGACCTGCCATTGAAGAGATCATCTATCGAGGAGGGGTGCAACATCTCTTAGAACCCTACGGGGCGAAGCGGGCTGTGATTTTTTCAGCGATTCTCTTTGGATTTATGCATCATGATCTCTATCAGGCCATTGCCGCTGCAGGGTGTGGTCTGGTCTTTGGTTATGCGAAGTATCATTATGGACTGCGCAATGCGATCATTCTTCATGTGCTGAACAACATCTTCGTCACCTGTAGTGAACTCTATCGGTCCATGGCACCTGTCATCGCCATCTTGGCACTCTTGGGGATCATTCTTCTGGTCGTGCTGGGAGTCCGTAAAAAACTGACCTGGGAAGGAGGCCTATCGGTGGATCCTCCAGCGGTGTCTTTTTCCTATGTGGGCGTTCCACTAGGACTTCTTCTTCTCTATGAGTTCTTGTTTTCTGTGATCACGTCGGTGCATCCTTTGTGATCCTTCATAAGAATGCAATGAAAAAAGAGACCCGAGCGGGTCTCTTTTTTAGTGGGGAGAAGACGATTTGGAAATTCCAAAGACCTTCTGAAGAGCCTCTTCAAAACTCTCTTCCCCCTTCAAGCATTCCAGTACATCGAAGCGGCGGATGTGGTGCTCCTTGATGGGAAGCTCCTCGGAGAAGCCGAGGATGTAGTTCTCGCAGATTTTATAGATGAGCTCCGTCGGCGCACAGCCATAGACCTGGTGATTGAAGATGTGGATGAGGCGGGCGTGGTCGTCGGGGAATCGGGCTTTCATTGCCTCGCTTCGGAAGAGGCGTTTCACAATCTCGGTAATGTACATCCCCGACTTCATGTAGAGGTCGGCGAAGGTCGCCTCCGGGTCGCCGAAGCAGCCGGGATTTTCCTTCTCAAGAAGATCTGCCATCTCCTTGACCACTGCCCTTGGGGTGAAGATTTGGTTCGTGCGCTGAGGGGGGATGTAGTCGAAGATGTCCTTCTCCTGGGACTCGTCGAAGTAGTTCGCCAGCTCCTTTTTGCGCCGCATAAACTCTGCCACGGCGTCATTAAAGACCACCTCGTCAAAGAGGTGTCCCGGGAAGTGGACGATTTCGCCGTCTTTCTTAAATTCACCGCCGTCGCGGAGGAGGCGAAAGTCTTTAAGGGTGATTCCTTCCTTTGCTTGGGGATTGTAGGTGACCTCGAGGAAGACGTGATCGGGGACAAGGGAGTCAAAATTTGCGAGGGTGGTATCCTCTGTTCCATAGGCCATGAGGAAGGCGGGAATGGTGCGGGAGAAGCCGCGGAGGTGGTCCCGGATGGCGTCCTCGTAGGATTTTCTCTCGTTCTCCGATTTGTCCTTGACTCCGATTTCTGTTGCGTCCTGGTAGATAGAGGAGATGAACTCGTGGGTTTCGATCTTCTCCTTGAGCCTTGTCTTCGCGGACTGTTTCAGGTCTGCCAACCCCTTCTCGTGCTCTTCCCTCATAGCAGCAATCTCTGCCATCGGCACCTTCTCCTCTTGGGCCCTCTGAAGACGCTTTTGGAAGGCGCGCTCTCGCTGATTCTTCTCAACAGTGTAGTCTGTCACCACTTCGCGCACCTCTTGGCCAACGGCGTCGTGGATACTCCGAGAGATGGCGTTGGCGGTGGAGGTTTTCACCGGGAAGGGGGCTTTCTCCTTCAAAGTGTCGAGAACGATGTCTGTCATCGGACCGGCAAAGAGTTTGGTCAGGTCCTTCGCGGGATTCTTTTTCTCGAGAATCTCCTCGGCTGAGGTGTCCTGAAGCTCCTCGGTCTTCTCTTCGACGAGTTGAGCCATCGGGGAGTAGATTTTCTCCCCAAAGATGTCCTTCGAAAGGCCGATGACCACCTCCTCGGGCATCTCCACCTCCCCTTTGTCGTTGAGGTAGAGTTCGGCGCGGGTATTCTCGTCAATCTCCAAGGGACGACTCGATTTCGGTGCGTCCACGGGCTGGAAGCGGTTGATGACCTCCACCACCTCCTTCGGGGCGGAGAAGATGGCCCCGATGTTGGCAAAGAGGAAATTCGACATAAACCCGCGGTCCACCACCTCGCGGGCGTGGATGCGTCGGGGAATGGTGAGGACCCTCTCCGCGTCGAGAAGGACCATCTCCCCCTCCTCGTCCTCGCCGTAGACCGGGAAGAAGTTTAAGAGTTCTCGGACGTTGTCCTTGCGCTCGGCCTGGGTGAGATGCCCCGTGGCGTGGGCGGGAATGAGGTCGTTGGCGAATTCGTCGAAGATGGTGAGGGTTCTCGCCGGGTCGAAGTCAAAGACATAGGCCCGCTTCTTCATCACCATCCCCATGGCGGTGGGGCGCACCCAGGGGTTTTGGGCCCGGAAGGCGGCCTGCATGTAGAGAGCCGGGCTCGTCATGTTGCAGAGCATGAGGACCGCCGTCCACTCGGGAACGGTGACCCCGGTGGTGAGCTGGCCCACGGAGAGGGTGATGGTCGGGGCGTTCTCCTTGTTGGCGATGGCGTCGCGGACCTTTTTCAGGGAGTGCTCCTGCTTCGCCTCCTCGTCCATCCCCTCGGTCCGCCCGTCTCCCGCGGCGACGACCACTTTGTAGTCCTTGAAATAGGGATGCACCTGGAGCTTTTTCGCCAGGGCCTTCGCACTATTGACCCTGTCGAGGAGCCAGAAGGTGTGGGCGAGCTCTGCGCGAAGTTCGTCGGTGGAGAAGGGGAAGCGAGGATTCTTCGTTAGGGCGTCGAGGAACTTATTTACCGCATCGTCGTAGACAAATTCTCCGTTTTCCTTCGTGGAAAAGAATTCGTTGAGATCAAAGGCGACTTTTTCGACCTCCTTCTCGTCGATGGACACCCCGTCGAGGAGGGTATCTCGGAGGACTTCCGACATCTGGTAGGTGTAGAGTTGGAGTTCGGGAAGAGTTTCATAGGGATTCTCCTCCCCCCGCTCTTCTTCGCGCTCCCCCCAAGAGGCTTTGCGCCCCTGCTCGTCGGCATAGGTCCAGTTGTAGATCGCCTCCTCGGGAAAGGTTTGGTTCGCCAGGTCCTTAAAGGGGGTTCCCGAGAGGTGAAGGGTGGCCTTTCTCTTGATGCGATCCAAGGCCACATCGGTCTTCTCGGTGGCGACCCCTTCGTGGGATTCGTCGATGATGAGAAGGTCCCAATGAATCCCCCCATCGGCGCGAAGTTCTGAGAGTTTGTCGAACTCGCCGCCGAAGTAGATGGACCCCTTGATGTCTTGGAGGCTTACGAACTCGATGAGGTTTTTCTCTTCGTCGCTGAGGCTCTTTAGGTATTCCTCCCGCGTGTAGACGTTCTTCGCCCCTTGAATGTTCTTCAAGTGAGAGACGAAAACGTAGCCAGAGGAGGGGCCGAGGAAGGTGTTGTAGTCGTCGACCCAGGACTGAGCCACCGCGGGGCGGTTGGTGATGACGAGGACTTTTTCGGCGCCGAGGCGTTTGATGAGGTCATAGGCGGCGAGGGTCTTCCCAAAGCGCGGTTTTGCGTTCCACAAAAACTTTCCCTCGTCATGGGTCTTGAAGTAGGAGAGGGTACGGCTCACCGCCTCCTCCTGCTCCTTTCGCAGGCGATAGGAGATGGGGGCGTCGCCCTTTGCCAGGTGGCCATCGTGGGCACTAAAGTCGGCGAAGAGCTTCTCGGCGGTGTCGGGGTCGATGTGAAACCACTCCCGGTGGGGCTCTCTCTCAATCCCTTGGTGTTCTAGATAGGCGTGAAACTCCTTGTCGGTGAAGGTGCCGAAGGGCTTTTTCGTATAGGTGGCGAGGCGGGACCAACAGATGTCTGCATCGAGGCCCACGGTGCGGGTCTGCTCGAGGATCCGCTCCTCCACGTCTCTCGTGGTGTAGCCGATTTTCGTCCACCCCTCGTGTTTGGCCACCCCGGGGGTCACATAGGCGTAGCACTGGGGGACGAGGTGCTCGAAGGTGTCAAGACGAAGCTCTTTCATCACACCATCTCCTTCACGTGGGTCTCGATGAAGTCAATCTCTTCGGGGGAGAGACCGTACTTTTTATAGAGTTGTCTGTCGATGTCCGCTACGGACTGCGTCCAGTCGATGTCACTTTGTGGGGTGAAGTCTTGGAGGGGGATAAGTCGCCATACGCCTCTATCATTGTGCTGCGTAACTTTCAGCACGCCTAACATTGCGCGTGCAAATTTAGTCTTAATGTATTTCATGAGAGCTTGCGCTTCTTCTTTAGTTTCAAAAACACCCAAACTTATAAAAGTTTGCGTATGCCCGATTACGGGTAGCCCGATCACGGGCGTAGATAACACTTCTCCGAGAGCTCCAGAGCCATTGGCTGCGGGCACAAAAACTTTATAAAAGTTCAAGTTCTCGTGGGACTGGTCGATGAAGCGGGCGGGGATGTATTTCCAGACGCGTTTATTTTTTTGAAGACCGAGAATTTTTATGTCGGACTCATCTTGAGGCTCATCGGTAAAGAGGGGAATCTTATCGAAGGTATTGTTCCGCAATCTTTTATCTTTTCCGCCCGAGCCGATGGCTTTACGACATTCGGGGTGCTCCTCATAAAGTTTTTCTAAATCAAAACGTGTCTGGGTATAGACAATGGAAGCAAGGCTTTCCTCTTCGGAAGAAGCTGCAGCTTTTTTGACGATACCATTGAGTTCAGGAAAAGCTGTAAATGTTGAAATCGGGCCAAAGTCCTTCGTGGTGTCTCGATACGTAATGGCGACGCCACCCTTAATATCTACGTTGTCAAAAAACACGACACTTTTTGGCTCGTAGCGCAAGACCTTAAAGTGGGGGTCGTCGAGCATTTTACGGTTCCAGTCTTTTGGAGTACTTCCGACATTAAACAAGAATCGTGCCGGGTGGATGAGTTCCACCTTGTCTGAGACCTCATAGGCGGCGTCCATAAAGAGGTTGTAGACGGGTTTGGCGTAGTTCTTGTTGTCGCCGGAGTTGTTAAAATCCTCCTGATAGGGGGGATTGCCGATGACGTAGTCAAAGAGTTTTTTCTTCATGGCTCTCATCTCCTTGATCTGTCCGAGGGTGAGGGGGGTGCGTCGTCTCCAGTCGTAGAGGGTGCAGGGGGCTGCGATGGGGGTGTCGTCGGGGGAGTGAAAGAGGCTCAGCTGTTCGTAGCCTCCCCCGGGTTTTCCCAGAGGGACCGTGCCGGTGAGGCCGTCCATCTGCCAGAGGTTCCAGGAAATCTTATTGGCGAGTTTTCGAAGGAGCCCCTCTTCGGGCACTCGTCCCCACCGCTCTTCGTAGACGTCGACGAAGGTGAGAAGGAGATTGATCCTCGCAATGAGGAGGCTATCCCCTTGGACCTCGTAGCCGTAACAGGCCTCGTAGGCCCGAAAGGTCCAGAAGAGCCACTCCTCTTCCTCGTTAGTGTTCTCGTTCACCACCCGCAGTTTTCGGTCGAGGATGCCGATGCGCCGCTTCGGCGAGGCGATGAAGTCCCCGGTGGAGGCGTCGTAGCGGGAGACGAGAAATGGCGCCTCTCCGCAGGTCATCTCCAGTCGCCGGGAGTCCACGTAGTCCCGCCAAGATTTGTCCTCGGGAAAGGGGATGGGGGCCTCCACGGTAGTCCAGGTGCCGTCTTTCTCTTCCTTGGTAAAGACCGCGTCTTGGGAGAACCAGTCGGCGTCGAGGGCATTGACCATGGCGTTACAGAGCCAGGCGGGGGTGAAGACTTCGGCGCGCTTTCTCGTCCGGCTCTGTTGGTCTTCCTGGGATTTTTGAATCCGGGGGCGCAAGAGCTCCGGGTGCCAGAGGAGGGCCTCGGGGCGGATTGGGGCGGTGTCGGTGAATTCCCCTCCCAAGTGGGCATAGGTGTCCGTCGCCCAGATGATGGGGTGCTTTGTGGTTTTATCTTGAAGGAGAAGGGGCAAGACCTTCGCCACGTGAGGGTTTTTGATGAAACCCATGGCACTCTCCTTTCTCATGGTTGCATCAAAGAAACATTTTCCTCTATCTCATCATAAACTAGAAGAAAAGTCAATTGAGTCACGAAAAAAGAGACCCGAGGGTCTCTCTTTTCTTAGAATTTTTCCATGTGCATCTTTTCGCCCATGGGAAACTCCTTGCGGCGCTTCGTGCGCTCGTCCTTTTCCCCGACGGGGAGCATGCACAGGACGCCGTATTTTTCCGGGATGCCGAGGAGGTTTCTCACGTAGGACTCCGTATCTTCCTTCTCGGGGGTGGTGAGGCCGTGG
Organism: Bacillota bacterium; assembly: GCA_023442775.1. Classification (GTDB taxonomy): domain Bacteria; phylum Bacillota; class Clostridia; order Tissierellales; family Peptoniphilaceae; genus JAEZXH01. The sequence continues at coordinate 33,205 of JAEZXH010000010.1, read as the reverse complement.
AGGTGGATCCAGCTCGAGGAGTATCCCTCTTCTTCGAGGAGCAGGCCGAGGTACGCTGCGGCGATGGCCCCTTCTTCGACCCAGGTGCGGGAGGTTTCCGTGTCTCCGATGAGGACGATGAGGGTCGGGGCGTCTTTCACGTAGGCGGTGCCAAATTTTTCCACGGCGGCGAGTTTTGCCTTCGTCTCCGGGTCTTCGACGACGATGAACTCAATGGGGTGGGCATTTCCCGCGGAGGGGCCCATGGAGGCGTGCATCAAGAGGTTTTCCAAGAGGTCGTGGGGGACGGGGCCGCCCTTGTATTTTCTCGTGGTGCGGCGATTGAAAATGGTGTCCTTAAGCATGGGGTTCTCCTTTCTTGTCGTAGTCTTGGTAGAAGTTCCAGGCGTCTCTAATCATGGTCTCCAGGTCTTTTTTCGGGGTAAAGCCGAGCTCTTCTTTCGCCTTTTCTCCCGAGGCGACGAGGACTGCCGGGTCTCCTGGGCGACGCGGGGTCTCCTCTGCGGGGATGGGGTGCCCCGTGACCTTGCGGGCGGTCTCAATGACTTCCCGGACGCTGTATCCCGTCCCCGTGCCGAGGTTGTAGGTCTTCGAGGTGTTGTCCTCCAAACTCTTGGCGGCAAGGTAGTGGGCCCGGGCGAGGTCCTCCACGTGGATATAATCCCGGATGCAGGTGCCATCCTTCGTCGGGTAGTCGTTGCCGTAGATGGCGACTTTTTCCCGAAGGCCTCGAGGGACTTGGAGGACGAGGGGGATGAGGTGGGTCTCGGGGTTGTGTCGTTCGCCGAGGCGGCCGTCGGAGGAGGCACCAGCGGCGTTAAAGTAGCGCAGGGCGACGCTCTTGATTCCATAGGCCACGTCGAACCAGTGCATCATCTTCTCCATGGCGAGTTTCGTCTCTCCATAGGGGTTGGTGGGGTTCGTGGCGGCGTCTTCTAAGATTGGGGTCTCTTCCGGTTCGCCGTAGACCGCGGCGGTGGAGGAGAAGACGATTTTCTTCACGCCGTGGTCCCGCATGGCTTCTAAGAGGACCAAGGCGCCGTAGACGTTGTTGTTGTAGTACTCTGCGGGCTCGGTCATGCTGATGCCCACGAGGGAGAGGGCGGCGAAGTGAAGCACCACGTCAATCTTGTGGCGGCGGAAGATGTCGTCTAGGAGGGCGCGGTCGCGGACGTCGCCTTCGTAGAAGGTGTCGGTGAGAACTGCGTCTTTGTGCCCGGTGGAGAGGTTGTCGAGGACGATGACCTCGTCTCCTTCTTCGAGGAAGGTGCGTGCGCAGTGGGAGCCGATGTAGCCGGCTCCGCCGATAATGAGGACGTTCATGGAAACTCCTTTCTAGGAGAGGGGGGTGGTGGTTGGGCCGTGGGAGGCCTTGGTGACGAAGAAGGTGGGGGTGTGTCCGCTCATCTTTTCGTAGGCGAGGGGGATGCGGGCGAGGAAGTCCTCGAGGCGGTCTTCCCGGACGAGGGCGATGGCGCAGCCCGCAAATCCGGCACCGGTCATGCGTGCGCCGAGGCAGCCCCCGTGGCGACGGGCAAGCTCGGTGATCATGTCGAGCTCTCGGCTCGAGACTTCGTAGTCTTCCGAAAGGGAGGCGTGGGAGCCGTCTAAGAGGTGGCCAAAGCGGAGAAGGTCTCCCCCTTGAAGAGCCTCTACTGCTTCCTTCACCCGAGATTCCTCGGTGATGACGTGGCGCAGGCGACGGCGAAGGGTGGCGTCTTCCACGAGGTTCATCGCCTCTTCCAGCCGCTCTAAGGGGAGCTCACAGAGGGCGTTGATGCCGAAGGGCTCTCGGAGTTGTGCGAGGAGCTCTTGGCAGGCGTTGAATCGGTCGTTGTAGGCCCCTTCCACGAGTTGTCGACTCACTCCCGTGTACATGACGACGAGGGCGTGGCCCTGAAGGTCCAAGGGGATGGGCTCGTAGGTCTCGTGAACCGTCTCGAGGAAAAACGCCGTGTCCTTCTGCCCCATGGCGATGGCGAATTGGTCCATAATCCCGGAGTTGAGGCCCAAGTGGACGTTCTCCACCCACCGGCCGATGTGGGCCTTCTCCAAGGGATCGAGGTCAAAGCCCCCTAAGTGGGCGAAGATGGTGGCGGTGAGGACCTCCAAGGAGGCGGAACTGGAGAGGCCGGCTCCCGTGGGAATCTCTCCCCAGAAGAGGCCGCAAAATCCCTTCACCGGGGTTCCCAGCTCCTCGAGGCGCTTCCCGACGCCGAGGGGATAGGCGCCCCACCCCTTGGGGGGGAGAGTGGCGAGGTCCTCTACCTTGGCGCGGACGCGCTCCTCCATGTTAAGGCTTACGAAGTCGAAGGACTCCGAGGGGGCGATGAGGGCGTAGGTCCCGAGCTCAATGGCGCAGGGGAGGACGTGGCCCCCGTTGTAGTCCAAGTGCTCTCCGATGAGGTTGATGCGGCTCGGCGCGTAGACGAGGGCGGTGGGCGCCTTGCCAAAGAGTTCCTCAAAATGGGCGATGCGCTCCTTGAGTCTATCCATGGAGCCGCTCCTTCGTCTCTCTTAATTCTCGTGCGCAGTCTTCTACCCGCCGCGGGTTGCCGTAGGCCCAGGCTCCCGTCTCCGAGGAGGCGTTGTACTTGAGGCTGCCCTTGGCGCGCAGGGGCGGGAAGAACTTCACGTGGAACCGGAAGTAGTCGGAAGCTCCCTCGGCGAGGTCGTCGTGGGCGGGGGCGTTGTAGATGCCCATCATGTAGGGGAAGGTGGCGTCGAAGAGGGCGTCAAAGAGGGTGGTGACTTCTTTCAAAATGGCGGCGAAGTCACGGCGAGCCGCCTCGTCAAAGTCGGAGAAGGAGGCGAGGGGACGACGGGGGAAGATATAGACGCCGTAGGGGTATTCGCCGAAGAAGGGGATGAAGGCGACGAAGGAGTCGTTTTCGGTGACAAGGCGGTCCATGAAGTCGAGTTCTTCTTGGAGGATGCGGTCATAGAGGTTTTCGCCCTCGGTTTCATAGTACTCTTTTGCCCGCGCAAGTTCCACCTTCATCCGAAGAGGCATAAAGGAATAGCCGTAGATCTGGCCGTGGGGATGGGGCATGGTGACCCCCACTTCTCGTCCACGGTTCTCGAAGCAGAAGACGAATTTGATCTTCTCGTCGACGATGAGTTCCTCGTAGCGTTCGGTCCACAAATCCACGAGGTGCTCCATGTGCTCTTGGGAGAGGTCGCGGAGGTTGCCGTGGTGATCCGAGGAGTAGAGGATGACTTCGCACTTCCCATAGGAGGGCATGGTCTTGTAGAAGTCGCTTCCCACGGCTTCGGGCTCCCAAGGGTCTTGGGAGAGGATGGGAAAGTCGTTGTCATACCGATGGACTTCGTAGTCCGGGGGGACGCGCCCTGAGTCGGGACAGAAGGGGCAGAAATCCTTGGGCATGTCAGGGCGTTTGGACCGGTCGGCGGAGACCATGGTCCAGTCGCCTAAGAGGGGATTGTAACGTAATTCAGCCATGACGAACCTCCCTGTAGGTCAAGGTCAAGTGATGGGTGCGAGATTCATGTGGGAAAAGGGTGCTCCCGGGAAGATGGGGCCTATCTCCTGGGGTGTCAAAGGCGGCGCTCATGGGCTCGAGGGCCCAATTCTTTTCCCCCTTAAAGCCTCCCGTACTCACCCAGCAGGCGAGGTAGGGGGTTTCGGTTCTGTCCCAGTCGAGGAGGAGGGCGAACCCGTCTTTCTCATAGAGGTAGCCAATCTCCCCCTCGGGGCAGGGGCCGGGGAAGGCCCACTTGCTCGTGGCATTTTCGGGATAGGAGGAAAAGTCCTCGAGGCCCTCGGGCATCTTGCCGTCCAAGAGGATGACGTCCTCTTTCGAGAAGGGTAGCAGGAGCCTTGCCCCTTCTGGGGAAAAGAGGCCGTGAAAGGCCCAGATGTAGGGAATGGGGGTATCTCCGTGGTTTTTTACGGTGAAGGTGTAAAAGACCTTGTCCCCGTCGAGGGCGATGGTGCGCTCTCCGGTGATGGGAAGGCCCATGGTCTCTTCTAAGGAGAAGCGGCTCGTGAGGGCGTTCTCTTTCTTGGTGATCTCCATGGGTAGGCTCCAGAGGGCACCGTGGTCGGGATAGGAGAGGCCCTCTTCCTCCCAAGGGTCGATGGTGGGGAAGCAGTCGTCAATCCCCGAGGTGTCAAAATCAGAAAAGGCCGCCCCATAGGAGGCCAATCTCAGGGGCGCAACGCTTTCGAAGAGGAGGTTGCGCCCTGATTGTTTGGCCACCAAAGAGACGACCTTCGCCCCAAGGGCGGGGCAAATCTCGAGGGCAAAGGTCTCGTTCTCGAGAAGAATCGTAGAGAGACTCATTTTTTCACGATGTACTTGCGTACGTCAATGGCCACGGCGACGATGATGATGATTCCCTTGACCACGCCCTGAAGGTAGGGATTGACGCCGATGTATTGGAGACCGTAGTTGATGAACTGCAAAATGATGGTGCCGATGAGCACGCCCGGAATGGTCCCGACCCCACCGGAGAAGGAGACGCCGCCGACGACGCAGGCCGCAATGGCGTCGAGGTCGTAGTTGGTCCCGGTTCCCGCGGTGACCGAACCGATACGGGCCGCTTCGAGAAATCCTGCAATCCCGTAGAGGACCCCAGTGATGAGGTAGATGAGCATGATGTTCTTCACAAGGCTGACCCCGGAGACTTCTGCAGCTTCCGGGTTGCCGCCGATGGCGAACATGTTTTTCCCAAGGGCAGTCTTATTCCAGATGACCCACATGATGATGGCGATGATGATCATGAACCACACGAGGTTTGGCAGGAGGAAGACTTCTCCGTTGACGAGGTTCGTGTAGCGTTCCGAGAGGGAACCGATGGGCTGCGCCCCCATCTCCTGGGAGTCGATGTACATCTGCAAGATGCCGTAGACGATGAGTTGGGTCCCGAGGGAGATGATGAAGGCGTGAATCTTCAAGACGGCGACGCCGAGTCCGTTAAAGAGGGAGAAGACGACGCCGACGAGGATGGCGAGGGCGAAGGGGATGAGCATGTTCACTTCCCCGAGGTTGGGGTACATGCGGCTCGCGTAGTCTGCGGATTGCAAGAGGGAGGCAGAGACGGCGGCGGAGAGGCCGAGGATGCGCCCTGCGGAGAGGTCGGTCCCCTGTAAGACGATGAGGCCGGCGGCACCGAGGGCAAGGATCGCCCGGGTGGAGGCCTGGGTGAGGATGTTGACGAAGTTGTTGCGCGTTAAGAAGGATGGATCGTAGGCGATAATCCCCACGATGAGCATGCCCAGAATGAAGTAGAGCGCATAGTTGAAGAAGAGTTCCCGGGTTCGTTCCCGGCGGGCTGCTGCGTTAAGGTTTTGTTCCATAGGGTCTCCTTCCTAGAGGTACTTGGCGCAGAGCTCTAAGATTTTTTCTTGGTTGAGGTTTTTCGCGTCGTCGATGCCGGCGAGGCGTCCGTTACTCATGACGGCGATGCGGTCGCAAATCCCCAAGAGTTCGGGAAGTTCGGAGCTGACGACGATGATGCCGTTGCCCTTCTCGGCGAGGGAGAGGATGAGTTGGTAGATCTCATACTTCGCCCCGACGTCGATGCCTCGGGTGGGCTCGTCGAGGAGGAGAATCTGGGGCTCTGTAAGGAGCCAACGGCCGAGGATGACCTTCTGTTGGTTTCCCCCCGAGAGGGAGCGGATGAGGGTGCGCCGGTTCGGCGTCTTCACCTTCATGCTGGAGATGACCCAGTCCGTGGCGGTGGAGATCTTCTTCGAGGAGAGAAGGGGCCCGGACTTGTATTGGCCGAGGGAGGAAATCGTCGAGTTCGCCGTAATGTCAAGGGCGGGGAAGATTCCCGTACTGCGCCGCTCTTCGGTAAGCATCGAGAAGCCATTTCTAATCGCGTCTCGGGGATTCTTGTTGTGAATCGCCTGGCCACGGAGGAGGATTTCTCCGCTCTCCAAGGTGGCGATGCCAAAGAGGGCCTCGAGAAGTTCCGTGCGCCGCGCGCCGACGAGGCCGGCAACGCCTAGGATTTCCCCTTCTCGGAGGTCAAAGGAGACGTCCTTGACGTGGGGCTGGTATTTGCCCGTGAGGTTTCTCACCTCGAGCATGACGTCGCCAATGGTGTGGTTCTTCGGCGGGAAGCGGTCGGTGAGCTCCCGGCCCACCATGAGGTTGATGATCTTTTCCGTGGTCATCTCCTCGACGGGGTTGGTAGCCACCCAGCGACCGTCCCGGAAGACGGTGATGTCGTCGGAGATTTCCATGATTTCTTCCATCTTGTGGGAGATGTAGACAATGCCCATACCCCGGTCCTTTAGGAGGCGGATGATGCTAAAGAGTTTGTCCACTTCCTGTTCCGTGAGAGAACTGGTGGGCTCGTCGAGGATGAGGATCTTGGCGTCATAGCTGACGGCTTTTGCAATCTCCACCATCTGCCGCTGGGAGACGGAGAGGGTGTTGATTCTGGCTTTTGGAGAGATATCGAGGCCCAAGTCCTTGAAGACGTCGTCCACGAAGGAGTACATGGCCTTGTGGTCCACGAGGCCCATCTTCTTCGGGAAGCGGCCGAGCATCATGTTCTCGGCGACGGAGCGCTTCATGACTTGGTTGAGTTCTTGGTGGACCATGGAGACCCCTCGTTCCAGGGCGTCCTTTGGGTTTTGGAACTGGACCTTTTCCCCGTCAAGGAAGATTTCCCCTTCGTCTTCACGATAGATGCCAAAGAGGCACTTCATCAAGGTGCTCTTCCCCGCCCCGTTTTCTCCCATGAGGGCGTGGACCGTACCCGGGCGTACCAGGAGGTTGACGTCGTCGAGGGCCTTGACCCCGGGGAAGGACTTGCTGATGCCTCGCATTTCGAGGAGATAACGCGATGCGCTCACCTTGTCACCTGCTTTCTATCATAGAAGAGGGGCACCCGATGAGTGCCCCTCTCTGGAAGGGGAGACCCCCTTCGTTGACAACTTATTTTCCTTCAAAGGCTTGATAGGGGATGCGCACAGCAACGCCAGATTCGTCGTATTGGTAGTCAGTTCCGTCGAGGAAGTCCTTGCCAGCGGCGGCGTTCTTCGCGAGGGCAAAGAGGGCCTTGGCCATGGCTTCGGCGTCTTGCTTGACGGTGCCGTCCATTGCGCCTTCACCGATGAGCTTTTGGGCTTCTTCAATGGCGTCCACACCGTAGACGAGGACGTGCTTGTCGGCATCAGAGCCGTTGAAGCCGTTGGCCTTGAGGGCGTTGATGGCACCGATGGCCATGGAGTCGTTGTTGGCGATGACCACGTCGATGTCGTTGATGCTCTTGGCAATCCAAGCATCCATGGCGTTCTTCGCTTGCTCCGTATCCCACTTGGCGATTTGCATGCCGATTTCGTTCACTTCGATGCCAGCGGCCTTGATGGTGTCCACGGCGTACTTGGAACGAGCCACGGCTTCGGCGTTGTCAATCCCACCGTGGAGAAGGACGTAGTCGAGCTTGCCATTGCCGTTGCGGTCGTACTTGGCCGCGTCGGTGTTCCACTTGTCGGCGATGAGCTTACCTTGGAGTTCACCGGCTTCTTCGATCTTTGTTCCCACGAAGCGGCTCTTGTCATAGGTGCCGTAGACGTTGGCATCTTCGGGCTCGCGGTTAAAGAAGATGATGGGAAGATCCTTGGCCTTGGCCTTGTCGATGGCGGCCTTTGCAGCCCCAGTGTCGACGATGTTCACGAGAAGGACGTTGGCGCCTTGGGAGATGACCGTGTCGATTTGGTCGTTTTGGGTCCCTTGGTTGTCTTGGCCGTCTTGCTCGATGAGGGTGAGGGCCCCATCTTCCTTGGCGAGGTCGTTCAAGTTACGACGCACCGTGGAGATGTAGGTGTCGTTGTACTTGTAGTAGAGGACACCGGCCTTTGCAGCAGCGTCGGAAGCGGCGGCGTCGCCACCGGCGTTCTTGGCGGCGTTTCCTCCGCCACCACAAGCGGCGAGAAGACCAGCAGAGAGGGTCACTGCCAAGGACAGGGAGAGGAGTTTGCGTTTGGACATGAGGGATTCCTCCTTTTTCTTTCTTCACGTCGTAAGGCGAAAGGTACGTTCGAGATAGTCTCTCCAATCTCGACGATATTGTAACAAATGATGAGAAGTTCGTCAATCGTTTTCATGGAGTTTCCCGCAAAATTTGTCCCACCGGGTCAGAAGCCAATAATCGGGAAAGTTCTGCGATGAAAAGCATTTGTAAATGGACTGTAACTTTTTTCCCCGCCCCTTTTCGGGTATACTAGAGAAACGAGAAAAGGAGGAAGGAGGAGAACATGACAGAACAAGAACTCAGACGGGAGAGGATCCGCAGGCGCCGAGAGCGGGAGCGTGCGCGGAAGAGACGTCGGCTGCTCCTGATTCCCTTCGTCCTCATCATCCTCTTGCTCCTATCGACGCTGGTGCGCCTACTCATTCCACGGCACACCGCCTTTGCAGGAGGCGAGGCCCTCTCCTGGTACATCCATCACCGGGATGGAGACCTCATTGAGACCCCCCTCTCCATGGCGGGCTACGAGGCGATGAGCAATCTCCTCGTGGAGATCGAACCGGGGAAGAACCACAACAAGAAGGCCTCGGCCTACGCCTATGACACCGCCTATGTGAGAAGTGTCATCCGCGGGGAAGAGGAGTACAACGGCAAGAAAATCGCCTTTCTCACCTTTGACGACGGACCAAATCACAAGATTTCCCCGAAGGTCCTCGACGTGTTGAAGGAGAAAAAGGTGCCGGCGACTTTCTTCGTCGTCGGGCGCAACCTGACGGACAAGTACAAGGACGTCCTCTTCCGTGAGATGCGGGAGGGCCACGCCATCGCCATGCACAGTATGACCCACGACTACTCGAAGCTCTATCCCGGCCGGGTGGGCAGCACGAACCGCATCGGCTACGAGGCCCAGGAGACCCAGAAGATCTTGCAAGAGTACTTCGGCCCCGACTTCAAGAGTACGGTCTGGCGCTATCCCGGCGGCCACTTGAGCTGGAAGGGCCTCACCGACGGCCCCGACCAAGCGGTGAGAGACGCGGGAGCGGAGTGGATTGACTGGAACTGCCTCATCGGCGACGCGGAACCGAAGCGTGTGCGCCCTACGACCACCGCGGGGATGGTGGAATATCTGGACAAGAGCCTCAAGGCCAACCGCCATCAAAACATGGCCGTCGTTCTCATGCACGACGCAGAGAACAAGTCCTTGACCCTCGAGGCACTGCCCGACGTCATCGACTACTTCCAAGAGGAAGGCTACACCTTCGGCATCCTCAACTAATCCTTTGTGAAGAAAAGACCCAAGGCAATTCCCTGGGTCTTTTTTTAGTCCTTATGAAAGAGGGCGGGCATGCGGCGCAGGCCTTCGGTGAGGGTGGGGACGACTTGTTTCTTCCGAGAGAGGAGGCGTTCGACGCGGAAGTGGTCCTCTTCTGGGGTGCTGTCGAAGAGTTCGGCGTAGCGGGAGAGGTCCGCCCCTTGGACGTAGACGTCACTAAATTCTTCTAAGATGTTGGTGAGTAGGAGGATGAAGACGTCGTCGCTTGAGCGGGCGAGGCGCTTTTTCATGTCCTCTAAGACCTCTGCCTTCATCGGGTCGAAGGAGGCGGCGTTGGTGGTAAAGATCTGGGCGACGCGAAGGGACAAGTCTCCGATGAGGAAGGTCTTGGCGTCGTGGAGGAGTTCCTTCGGCGTGCGTCCGGTGAGATCTGTGCCCGCTTCAAACATGTCCCGGGCGAAGGTGTTCGGGTCGATGCGGGCAATCTTCGCCATGACCTCCAAGATTTGCCGATCCGTTTCCGTCGTCGTCGGGGAACGGAAGGCCAAGGTGTCGGACAAGATGCCGGCGCAGAGGAGCCCGGCGATGTCCTTCTTCGGGGTGAGGCCCCGTTCCAGGTACATCCGCGCCACGATGGTGCAGGTGCTGCCCACGGGTTCGTTGCGGAAGAAGACCGGCCCTTGGGTGGAGATGTTCGCCACCCGATGGTGGTCGATGATCTCTAAAATCTCCGCCTCTTCCAAATCGTCGACGCTTTGGGACCGTTCGTTATGGTCCACTAAGATCACCTTCGGGTGACGCGCCGTGAGGAGGTGGTAGCGGGAGATCATCCCGACGACCCGCTCGTGCTCGTCGAGGACGGGGTAGGCGCGATAGCGGGTCTCCTCCATTTTTCGGCGGACGACGCCGAGAAAGTCCTGGGGATGAAAACTCACGAGCTCTTCCGTGGAACAGACGAAGGAGAGGGGGATGGACTGGGGCAGGCGACGAGTCGCCCTGTAGGTATCGAGGGGCGTGGAGAGAATCGTCGTCCCTTTCTCTTTCGCCAATTCCAAGAGCTCCTCGGAAATCGTCGCGTCCAAGGTGAGGATCAAGAGGGCCACGCCGTGGTCCAAGGCGTCTTTTTGGGCGTCGGGGCGATCGGCGGTGAGGACGATGTCTCCCGGGGCGAAGGAGAAGCGTCCCCCTTCGGGAAGCATGGTGTGGACCGCAATGTTTCCGTTGTGGGGCTGAGGGTTCTCGGGACGGAAGAGAATCTTCCCGTCGATCATCTCTACAATGTTTTCAAGGGGAGTCTCGGCGCGCCCGAGAATCTGGGGATCGAGGATCTCCATGTTCACCCGGGTGATGTTTCCCATGGAGACGATGCCGTAGAGGGCGTTGTCCTCGTCGACGACGGTGAGGACGTGGCGGTTGGACTGGCGCATCAGGGAGATGGCGCGGCCGATGGGGACGGATTTTCCCACGGATTGGGGCACGTCCATCTCCAAATCCTTCACCCGAAGCCGCATGGTCTCCACGTAGTCCGGGGCCTTTACCTGAAAGCGGTCGAGAACAAATTGGGTTTCCGGTCCCACCTCTCCCAGGCGCACCGCTTTGCACAACCCCGGAGTTTCATGATTTTTTAACTGGGCATAGGCGATGGCGGCGCAGATGGAATCCGTGTCAGGATTCTTGTGCCCCATCACCAAAATCTTTTCTGTCACCAAATCGCTCCTTTCCATGTTCTTCTTATTATAACACAGGAAAATGAAGTTTTCCCGAAGAAGAAATTGAGAAAAAGTTTCAAAACACTGTTTTGAGAATGAGTTTCAGGGTATAATGGTCCCAGACCTGTTTTCATCGAAACAGGTGTGACCGTTTTAACTACGCTATGAAAGGAAGTGTGAAACCATGTCCATGATCGGAAAAAAAGTAAGTGACTTCAGCGTCCAAGCTTACTACAACAACGACTTTAAGACCGTGAACCTCGAAGACACCCTCGGCAAGTGGGCCGTCTACTTCTTCTATCCCGCAGACTTCACCTTCGTCTGCCCCACGGAGCTCGAAGACCTTCAAAACTCCTATGACGAGTTCAAGAAGATCGGCTGCGAAATCTACTCCGTCTCCACCGACTCCCACTTCGTCCACAAGGCGTGGCACGAGTCCTCGGAAAAGATTGGCAAGATCACCTATCCCATGCTCGCAGACCCCACTGCTTCTCTCTCTCGCGACTTCGACGTCTACATTGAAGCCGACGGGATGGCCGAGCGCGGAACCTTCGTCGTCAACCCCGAAGGGGAGATTGTCGCCTATGAAGTGAACGCCGGAAACGTGGGCCGTAACGCCGACGAACTCCTGCGCAAGGTGCAAGCCCTCCAATTCGTCGCAGAACACGGCGATGAAGTCTGCCCCGCGAAGTGGCAACCTGGCGCTGAGACCTTAAAGCCCAGCTTCGACCTCGTTGGCCAACTCTAAGATGTGAAAAGAGTCCCCGAGGGGGCTCTTTTTTCCATCTCTCGACAACAAGGAGAATCTATGACCATCGATACAAAAGACCTCTACGACCTGGCGGTTATCGGAGGGGGCCCAGCGGGGCTCACCGCCGCCATCTACATGGGCCGTGCACGCTATAAGACCTTGGTCCTCGAAAAGGCGAAGGTCGGCGGCCAGATTACCATCACCGAAGAAGTGGTGAACTATCCCGGCGTCTTCCGCTCCTCGGGGAGTGAACTCGTCGCCACCATGGCGAACCAAGCCAAGGCCTTTGGCGCCACCATCGAAGTCGGCGACGTGGTGGAACTTGACCTCTCCGGGGACATCAAGACCATCACCTGCGCCGACGGGAAGGTCTATCGCGCCCTCACCGTCCTCTTCGCCACCGGTGCCCATCCTCGCCACATTGGTTTCAAGGGAGAAGACGAGTTCGCAGGCCGCGGCGTCGCCTATTGCGCCACCTGTGACGGAGAATTCTTCTCGGGCCTCGACATCTTCGTCGTCGGCGGAGGATTTGCCGCCGCGGAAGAGGGGATGTTCCTCACCCGCTATGGGAAGAGCGTCACCTTCATCGTCCGCGAACCCGACTTCACCTGCGCCAAGTCCATCGCCGACGAAGTCAAGGAACACGAAGACATTAACATTCACTATAACTCGGAAGTGGTGGAAGTGGGCGGCGATGAGTTCTTGACCTATGCCGTCTTCCGCAACAACGAGACGGGAGAGACCTGGCGCTATGACGCCCCGGAAGGAAAGAGTTTCGGGATCTTCGTCTTCGCAGGCTACGTCCCCAACACGAAACTCTGCCAAGGTTGGGTCAACCTCGACGAGCAAGGCTACATCATCACTGGCCCGGACCACTCCACGAACCGCTCTGGCGTCTTTGCAGCCGGAGACGTCTGTGTGAAAAATCTCCGTCAGGTGGTCACTGCAGTGTCCGATGGAGCCATCGCCGCCACCAGCGCCGAGAAGGAAGCGGCGCGGATTCACCAAGCCCTGGGCCTTGCCCCCTTCGAAATCGAAGCGAGCCGCGTCGACCACGGCGAGATGGCAAGCCCCAAGGAGGCCCCGAAGAGTGCAAGTGACGCCCAAGGCGCCTTCCTCCCCGCAGAGATGCGTGCCCAAGTGGGACAAGTCTTCGAGAAGTTCGCCTCCCCCGTCACCCTCGTCGCCTACGTGGACAATTCTCCCCTCGGGGAAAACCTCCGTGGCTTTGCCAAGGAAATCGAGGGAATTCACGAGAAGGTTGCCGTGGAAATCCGAGAGAGCGAAGAACCTCGCCTCGCCGTAGAAAAAGAGGGCAAAGACGCCGGCATCTCCTTCTATGGCGTCCCTGGAGGCCACGAGTTCAACTCCTTCGTCCTCGCCCTCTACAACGTCGCCGGCCCGGGCCAAGAGATTCCCGACGGCCTCTTAAAGCGCGCCGAAGAGACGGGCAAGCGCGAGTTAAATATCGTCGTCAGTCTCTCCTGCACCATGTGTCCCGACTTGGTCCAAGCCGCCATGCGCCTAGGCGCACGCCTTGAGAACTGGACCGTCTCCATGCGGGACATGCAATACTTCCCCGAACTTCGTGAGAAGTACAACATCATGAGCGTGCCCTGTATGATCGTCGACGACGACGTGGTCACCTTCGGGAAGAAGGACGCAGAAGAACTCGTCTCCTTCTTGGAAAAACATCCGAAGGCATAAGTACCCTAAAGGGCATAAACACCCAAAGGGCACAAGTACCCCAAAGGGCATAAGTACCCTAAAGGGCATAAGTACCCCAAAGGGCACAAGTACCCCAAAGGGCACAGGTCCCCAATATTAAAAAAGTGAGAGAAGGGGGTATAAGAGAAACACATCACAGGTGTCTCGAAAGGAGTCTCTGATGAAAAAGATTCTGCCCCTTCTTCTCTGCCTTCTTCTCCTCGGCTGTACCCCAAGGATACGAGAGGAAAGCTACATCATCTCCGATGGAGAGGGCGTGGAGATCGAGCGCATCACCGACAAAGAGCAGGTGGACATCCTTGGCCACCTCTTGGGAGATACCGCCGATCGCGCAGGGGACAATGCCTCCATCGGTGCCGTTCCCGACGAGGACGGCCTCTATACCTACACCCTCGTCAAAAAGGGACAGGGAGTAGGGACCTTTCGCGTCTATAAAGACGCGCCGACCCTCTCCCTCATCCCGCGAAATGGCCCCACCATCTCCTGGACCATCGACCCCAAGACCCACGCCACCCTCACCAACCTCGAAGAGCTTCATAGAGCCTTGGAGGTCAACTAAGAGAACCCTTCGGGGTTCTTTTTTTGCGCAAAAACTTTGGATTTTTTCTTGACACCGAGGGAATTCTTCGGTATAGTAGACGGGTACTACCGCAGACAGTAGGTGCCAAGAGGCTTAATGTCCTACCGAGGTGAGATTTCGACATAAAGAGCAATCTTTAGGTCTCATCGGTCTGCGATGAGATTTTTTTGTTGTAGGGGGTGAAGGAATGAAAGAAGAGAAACTTCAATCCAAGGTTTCCCTCGTCGAGGAGATCAAGGGAAAAATTGAAGATTCACAGTCCCTCGTCTTGATGAACTATCGCGGGCTGAACGTTGCGGAAGTCACTGAACTTCGTGCAAAGTTCCGCGAAGCGGGTGTGGACTACAAGGTCTACAAGAACACGATGATGCGTCGCGCATTCAAGGACGCTGGCATCGAAGGCCTTGACGACATCCTCACGGGGCCCACGGCAGTGGCTTTCGGGATGGAAGATCTCGCAGCTCCTGCGCGCATCTCCGCTGACTTTGCCAAGGATCACGAAGCCCTTGAATTAAAGGCTGGTTTCGTGGACGGGCAAATCTTGGACGTCAAGGGTGTGGAACAGTTGGCGAAGCTTCCCTCGAAGGAAGTTCTCGTGGCGCAGTTCCTCGGCGGCATGAACGGTCCGATCCAAGGTCTGGCCAACGTCATGCATGGCACGATGAAGGGTATGGCTGTCGTTCTCAACGCAATCGCAGAGAAGAAGGGCCAAGAAACGGCTTAAATCAAACCATTTGGAGGTATAAACATGGCTAGCGAAAAAGTACAAGCTCTTATTGAAGAGATCAAGAACCTGACCGTCCTCGAACTCTCCGAAGCTGTGAAGGCTCTCGAAGAAGAATTTGGCGTGAGCGCTGCTGCTCCTGCTGCAGTCGTCGCCGCTGCTCCCGCTGCTGGCGGAGCTGCTGCCGCTGAAGAAAAGACTGACTTCGACGTCATCCTCGAGTCCGCTGGACAAGAAAAGGTGAAGGTCGTCAAGGCTGTGAAGGACATCACCGGTCTCGGCCTCAAGGAAGCTAAGGCTCTCGTCGACGAAGCTCCCAAGGCTATCAAGGAAGGCATTCCTTCTGACCAAGCAGAAGAAATCAAGGCCAAGCTCGAAGAAGTTGGCGCTACCGTCACTGTGAAGTAAATTTCCTTCGACGGGAGAAAAACGGGGTGCGTCCCCGTTTTTTTCATATCTGGAAAGGAGACGAGGATGAAACCTCTCATTGGGATTACCCCCCTCTATGACCAAAAGCTGGACAGTACGTGGATTCTCGAGGCCTATGTGGATGCGGTGAAGGCGGCGGGTGGGGTGCCCGTGGTGCTCTCCTTCGTCGACGATGAGGAGAGTATTGAGGTCTTGGCCTCCTCCTTTGACGGCTTCGTCTTCACCGGGGGACAGGACATCGACCCGGCGCTCTATGGCGAGGAGAAAAAGGCGTGGTGCGGGGCCCTTGCCCCAAAGCGGGATGCCCTCGAGGTGAACCTCTTAAGGACTCTTGAGGACAAAGACGTGCCGGTGCTTCTCATCTGTCGCGGGCTTCAGCTCGCCAATGCCCTGCGCGGAGGCACCCTCTTCCAAGATCTGGAAAAAGAAGAAGGGGCGCGCCTCAACCACGACCGAGAAAAGCCCTACAATGCCATCCACCACACCGTCACCGTCTCCTCGGAAGGCCCCCTTGGGGAGGTGTTGCCCAGGGAGTTTGGGGTCAATTCTCTTCACCACCAGGCGATTTCTCGCCTCGGGGAGGGCCTCGTGGCCTTTGCGACGAGCGAGGACGGTCTCGTCGAGGCCTTCTACGACCCGAAGAAGCGGTTTTACGTCGGGCTCCAATGGCATCCGGAACTTCGCTTTTCAGAGGATGAGGCGACGTTGAAGACGTGGCGCGCCTTCATCGAGGCGGCAAGGCGATGATGGACATCGGGGCCTTTCTACTCTTTTGCATTCCGGCGACGTGGACGCCGGGGCCGAATCCCCTCGTGTGCATGAGTCACGCCAACGCCTACGGGTTTCGACGGACCCTACCCCTTCTAGGAGGAATCTACTCCTCCTTCATCCTCGTCATGGTTCTCTGCCTTCTCTTGGGCCAGGCGATGATGGGCCTCTCCTTTCTCTTTCCCGTGATGCGCGGCGTCGGGGTGGTGTATCTGCTCTATCTGGCGTGGAAGAACTTCACACGGGGGAAGGTGGGAAGCGTCGAGGCAAAGCCCATGGGCTACGTCCAAGGGTTTATGCTCCAGTTCATCAATCCGAAGGTCATCCTCTACGGCCTCTTGGCGGCGACCCGCTTCGTGCTCCCCGCCATGGGGGCGAAGTGGGAGATCTTTCCCTATGCGGTCTTTCTCGCCAGTGTGCCCATGGTGGCCAACCTCCTCTGGTCCTTGGCGGGGTCGGGGCTTCGGGTGGTCTTTAACCGGCACTACCAGCTCATGAATACCCTCATGGCTCTCCTTCTCGTCTATGCGGCCTATCGCATCGGACAGGGATAAAAGAATTAACAAATGTCTAAGAAGAGGATACGCTGCGCCAAAGGTTGGGGCGGGCGTGTCTTTCTTTTTGTTGATGAGGGTATACTAGTAATAGAAGGAGGGAAGAGCAATGCGTGCAGACATCTACACCTGTAGTTTTGGAGCGGGGCACCGTGCCGGTGCGGCCCGTATGGCGAAGATCTTACAAGAGGCCTTCGAGGTCACCATCCTCGACAGCGTGGAGGAGGCGGTGCCCACCTTCGCCCCGGTGCTCTACGAGACCTACAAAGACGCCATGACGAAACAAGGGGGCCTCTACAAGACCTACCTCAAGGCGGACAAGATGAAGAAGAACCTCATCACCCTCGCCGGGCCGTTGCGCCATCGCTTCAACGAGGCGGTGCGCCGCCGCCCCCTTCCCGATGTCTTTGTCGCCACCTACTCCATTGCCGCCCACCTCTTGAGTCGCCTCAAGAAGAAAGACGGATTCTCCACCCCCCTCGTCACCCTCATCACCGACTTTGAGCCCCATGAGCTCTGGGTCAACGAGATGACGGACCTCTACGTGGTTCTCTCCGAGGCGACGAAGAGAAGCCTCGAAGCCTTTGGGGTATCCTCGGAGAAGATTCTCCTCCTCGAGCGGGAGGCCCACGAGGTGCGCCCCATAGGAGAGGAGCTCCACATCCTCTTAAGTGGCGGCGGCCTTGGCCTCTTGCCGGAGGATGTCTCCTATTATCGCCATCTCGAGGAGAGTACCGGGGCGAAGCTTCGGATCCTTTGCGGCCTCAACCACGCCCTCAAAGAACGGCTGCAAGCCGCGGGGTTCGAGGCCCTGGGATTTCAGTCGAACATGGTGCCTCACCTCACCTGGGCCGACGTCGTTGTCGGGAAGGCGGGGGGACAGAGTATCCTCGAGGCCATGGAATGGGGGCTCCCCTTTGGGTACTTTACCCCCTTCCTTCCCCAAGAGGCGCGAAACGGCCAGTTTCTCGAAGAGACGGGGATGGGCTTTGAGGTCGGCGTCGACGAGGTCCACCTGCCGACGCGGGAGGAACTTCTCGCCATGCAGGAGCGGATGCTCGCCTCGAGGCCAGAAGATGGACAGATTGTGAAGCGTTTGAAAGGAATGGTCAACCATGGGTCTCCTCTTCCCACTCATCGTCCTCGCCGCAGGCCTTTACGTCGCTCCCAGTCTCTTCTACAGGCGGCCCACAGGTTTGGATTCCCACGGGGTCTTTCTCTCTTTTGACGATGGACCGGGGGAGGGGACCGAGGCGATCTTAGATCTCCTCGACAAAGAGAAAAAACGGGCCATCTTCTTTCTCGTGGGAGAAGAGGCGAAGAATCGCCCCGAGTTGGTGAGAGAGATTGTGGCGCGAGGACACTCCCTCGGTCTCCACGCGGGACGCCATCGTCGCCCTTGGGAGGAATTTCCCTGGAGGCGATGGGCTCAGATGGAGGAGGGATACAGGATCCTTTCTCAGTTTTCTGAGGTTTCCTATTTTAGACCGCCCCATGGGCTCTATACCCTGGCAGATGTCCTCGTCATGAAACGACACCGTCTCCTCCCCGTCCACTGGGAGAGTCTCGTCGGGGATTGGGAAAAGCCCGGGGTGGAGGAGTTGACGAAACGACTAGACCGCGCCTTTGACCGAGGAGGCGTCGTGGTGTTACACGATGGAAGCCTGGGTGCGGCAGTGAGAGATGCATGTACGGAGATTGCACCGGCCCTTTCCCGGGTCATGGATAGACGACGAGAGGAGGTGATCTCGTGGAGGGAAAATCTTGGATAAAAGTCCTCGGGGTCTTTGGAGCAGGGGCTGTGGCCACGGCGTTTTTCTTCAAAGGAGCGCCACCCCACTCCCTGCGGATTCTCCAAGGGGCCAATCTCTTCGACCTTGGCCTTGCGGTTCTCTTCTTTCTTCTCTATCTCCTCTGTGAAGGGGCGACTTTTCGTGATCTTCTCGGGGTGCAAGGGGAGAAGGTCTCCCTATCCCGGTCCACGGGATATGCCCTCGCCGACGTCTTCTTCTCGAACATTTCCCCCGGGGGAAGCGCAGGGCAACCGGGGCAGTTCTTCTACATGGCGAGGGACGGCATCGCCCCGGCGACGTGTATGATGAGCCTCACCGTCTTTAACCTCTTTTACCACGTGGCCATGGTGGGCCTCGTACTTCTGGGTTTTCTCCTGGGACACGGCAGCCGCATCATGGCAGTGGGGCCCATGGGGTGGCTGGTTCCCCTTGGGACGGCGGCACAGATTCTCTTCATCCTCTTCCAGGGTGGCCTCTGTTTCGCCCCGCGGATTTTTACTCGCCTCGTCCTCTCCCTCTATCGCCGCCTCGTCAAGGTCCGCCTCTTCTCGCGCCTTACAAAGAAAGAGGCGATGCTCTACGAGCAGATTGACCTCTTCCGGCGCGCGGGAGAAGAACTTCGCAGTCATCCTCGGATGATGGTGAGTTCCGGGCTCGGAGCCCTTGGGGTGCTCATCTGCCTCTACGCCACCACCGCCTTCGTGGCCCGAAGCCTCGGCGTCGTGGACCTTGGGTTCTTCGACCTCATCCTCATTCAGGCCATCCTTCGCATCGCCGTGGAGAGTCTTCCCCTTCCCGGCTCCGTCGGGGCCAGTGAGGCGAGCCTCATCGCCGTGGGAAGCTTCTACATGGGTCCGGACCGGGCCTTTGGGTGGATGTTCTTGAGTCGCCTCGTGAGCTTCTACCTTGGCCTTCTCTTAGGTGGCCTCGCCGTCTCCTTCATGAAGCGTCGTCCCGCTTCGAGGGTGCGCATCGCCAGTTGGCGGGGAAAGATGAACTCCATGAAGGACTCGGTGAAGGCGCGACTGCCCAAGGATTTCTCCATCGTCCGAAAGGTGCCCCCTGTCCTTCGGGCGGAACTTGTCGAGGTCTCCTAGGAAGACCTCACAACATGCGCAAAAAAAGAGCCCGTGCGGGCTCTCTTTTTTTGATTTAGTCTGCGACGATGGTGTCTGGGTCGTCCTTTGCCCAGAAGGTGTTTTGCCCGATGATGGTCAGGACAATGGCACTGATGGGCATGAGGATGTTGAAGTAGACGTAGGGAGCAAATTGCAACACGCCAACGCCGAGGACGCCGCTCATGTACACCCCGCAGGTGTGCCAGGGGATGAAGACCCCAGAGACGGTTCCCCCAGCTTCCAAGGTGGAGGAGAGCATCTTTGGGTGGTATCCGCGGTCACGGTAGGTCTTTGCATACATACGACCGGGGATGACGATGGAGATGTATTGCTCGGGCATGGTGAGGTTCGAGACGATACAGGTGGCGATGGTGGCAGTGACGAGACCCGTTGCGCCCTTGGCGAGTTTCAGGATCAGGTTCACGATGACTTCCAAGGTTCCCGTGAGTTCTGCAATCCCACCAAACATCATGGCGATGATGGTAAGCGAGATGGAGAACATCATCCCGGAGAGACCACCGGCGGTGAGGAGTCTATCGAGGGATTCAATGCCAAACTCTGCGGTGTAGCCGTCCATTCCAGCGCCTAAGATTTGACCGAAGTCGGCGCCTTGGAAGATGGGAGCCATAATCGTGGCGGAGATGATCCCAAGGACGATGCCGGGGATGGCGGGGACCTTCAAGGCGATGGAGACGATGACGATGACCGGGGGCAGGAGAAGGATCGGGCTGATGGTGAAGTTGTCAGCGAGACCTTGTTGGAGCACGGCGATGCCAGAAGTATCTGCGGCGCCACCGGCAAATTTCGAGGACCAATAGGCAAAGATCCCTAGGGTGAGAATGTAGGCGAGAACGGTGGGCTTTGCCATGGCCTTCACGTGGGTGATGACGTCGGTCCCTGCCATGGCAGGAGCGAGGTTCGTCGTATCCGAGAGGGGACTCATCTTATCTCCGAAGTAGGCACCGGAGAGGATGGCACCAGCGGCGAGAGGAGCGGGAATGCCCATGCCGTGTGCGACCCCCATGAGGGCGATCCCCATGGTTCCTGCGGTCCCCCAGCTGGACCCAGTGGCCAGAGAGGTGATGGAGCAGATGAGCACCGTAGCAACGAGGAAGATCGAGGGCTTCAAGATCATGAGGCCGTAGTAGATCATGCTGGGCACGACCCCTGCGAGAATCCAGACGCCGACGAGAATCCCGATGATGGCGAGAATGATAATGGATTGGAGAGCTTGCGTAATCCCGTGGACCATAGCCTGTTCGATGTCGGCCCAGTCGAAACCGAGGAAGAGTGCCATGACTGCGGCGATGATGACCCCGATGAACATGGGCATGTGGGGATCGACTTCAAAGACGATGATGCCGACGCCCATGGCCAGAATCAAGAGGCCAAAGGTGATGAATGCCTGCAAGAGATTGGCCTTGTGGGGCTCTCTCTTTCTAGCAGTCGAATCGTTTTTCATGGTGTGTGTCCTCCTTTAAGTCAGAGTATGAAAACGACGATTCACGTATGTGAAGGTTATCCTACTGCACCTAGTATACCCTACGAGCAGGCGAAACACAATAAAAAAAGAGGATGCGGATTGTATACATCGTGATAAAGCCTAGAATTTTTCGGATTTTCGGCGAAAATTTAGAAATATAAAAACCCGTCATTTTTTCAAGAAAAGAAGGGAGAAGAGGCCTTCGGGGAAAATCTTTTTCCCGCGTTTTCATCTTCCTTTCTATGCTACAATGAAGCTATATGAACTGATGAATGTGGATTCGCCTGTGTAGAAAGGGGGACCTATGAACAAGAGTCTTCGAGGGAGTCTTCTCCTCTTGCTCACCGCCATGATCTGGGGATTTTCCTTTGTGGCCCAGCGTACGGGAGCTGATGCCGTGGGGGCCTTTACTTTCAATTTCTCCAGAAACGTCGTCTCGTCGATTTTCCTCGGGGGATTGGTCCTCTTCTTGGAGAAAAAAGAGAACAAGCCTCGGACCTCCCGGGAGGAGAGTCGGCTGACCTGGATTGGGGGCACCGCCTGTGGGGTGGCCCTCTTCTTGGCGATGACCCTCCAACAGATTGGAGTGGGGTACACCACCGCCGGGAAGGCGGGGTTCATCACCGCCCTCTACGTGGTCCTCGTCCCGATCTTTGGCCTTGCCCTTGGCCATCGTCCAGCGAAGAAAATCTGGGGCTGCGTCCTCCTCGCCGCCTACGGGATGTATCTTCTCTCCATTCGCCCTGAGGAGGGTCTGCGCCTAGGCCTCGGCGACGCTCTCGTCCTCATCTGCGCCATCTTCTACACCTTCCACATCCTCGTCATCGGCCATTTTTCTCCGAAGGTGGACGGGATTCGCATGAGTGCCATTCAATTCGTCGTGGCGGCGATTCTCTCGGGGATTGCCATGGTGGTGAAGGATACGGTGACCTGGGCGGGGATTTCCCAGGCGATGATTGCGATCCTCTTCGCCGGGGTCCTCAGTAGTGGCGTGGGCTACACCTTGCAGATCGTCGCTCAGAAGGAGACGCCGCCGGCCCTCGTGTCCCTCATCCTTTCCTTAGAGAGTGTCTTCGCCGTCGTCGGGGGAGCGCTGTTACTCGGGGAGCGGATGAGCGCTCGGGAACTCATCGGCTGCGCCATCATGTTTATCGCCATCATCATCGCCGAGATGCCCTCGCGAAAGAAGGAATAACCTTGCTATTTACTTGGGATTGAATCTCGCGTATAATAGAGGTATTAGGAAACGGAAGGAGAAAAAGATGATTACCAAGGATATGCTGATCGGTGAACTCATTCGTCAAAAGCCCGAGGCAATTCCCGTGCTCATGAGCTTCGGGATGGGATGCGTCGGATGCCCTTCGAGCCAAATGGAGAGCTTGGAAGAGGCAGCGATGGTCCACGGCTTTGACGTGGAAGCCCTCTTGAAGGAACTCAACAAGTAACAACCAAAAGCGCCCCCACATCGGGGGCGTTTTCGCGTCATGGGGCCCATTTGTTCTCTCCTGTGCTACAATAGAAGATTAGAGAATGCTCTTTTGTAGACCAGGAAAGGAGATTGGGGATGGAACAGAACACGAGACGTGATTATTTGAGTCATCTCTTAGATGTTCGTGATCTCGGAGCCCTTACCGATGAGCTGAAGACCATGCACGCCGCAGACATTGCGGAGTTTTTCAGAGACATTGACCCTCCCGATCGCCTCCTCGTCTTTCGACTCTTAGGGAAGGACCAGTCCGTCGACGTCTACTCCTACCTCACTCCCGCCCAGAGGCGCCACCTCTTGGGAGTGGCCGACGAAGAGGAGATTCGCGCCATCTTGGAAGAACTCGCCTTTGACGATCGCATTGACGCCTTGGAGGAGATGCCCGCAGGGGCGGTGACGAAGATGCTCGCCCAGGCCTCTTCCGAGGAGCGAGAACTCATCAACGCCTTCTTAAACTACCCCGAGGACTCCGCCGGGAGCTTGATGACCATCGAGCAGGTGGAGCTGAAGGCAGAGTGGACGGCAAAAGAGGCCCTTCAGAGCATCCGCAGAACCGGGGCGGACAAGGAGACCATCTACACCTGTTACGTCCTCGACGACTCTCGAAAACTCGAGGGGTTCGTCTCCCTGCGAGAACTCGTCATCGCCAAGGAGGACAACCTCGTCTCCGATCTCATGGAGCGAGGAGTCATCTCCGTCGAGGCCCATGAGGACCAGGAGAACGTGGCGGCGAAGTTTCGCAAATATGGTTACCTCGCCCTCCCCGTCGTGGATAAGGAAGGACGCCTTCTGGGGATCATCACCGTCGACGACATCATGGACGTCATGGAAGACGAGGCCACGGAAGACTTCCACAAGATGGCGGCGATGGATCCCGTGGAGGGGGACTACATGGAGACCTCGGCCTGGTCTCTGGCGAAGAGCAGGATTCCGTGGCTGCTCATCCTCATGATTTCCGCCACCTTTACCGGGGGCATCATCAACCACTACCAGTGGATTATCTCCGACTTCATCGTCCTCACCACCTTCATCCCCATGATTACCGACACCGGGGGGAACACGGGGAGCCAAGCTTCCACCGTGGTCATCCGCGGGATTGCCACCGGGGAGATTGCCCTTCACGACATCTTCAAGGTCATGACGAAAGAGGCGACGGTGGGGGTCATCGCCGGGGTGGTTCTCGCCGCGGTGAACTTCTTGCGCCTTCTCTTTCTCGTCAAGGCGGGGTTTGCGGTGAGTCTTCTCGTGAGTCTGACCATTGTGGTGACGGTGATTCTCTCGAAGCTTCTCGGGGCGTGTCTGCCCATTCTCATGAAGCGCATTGGCGTGGACCCGGCGCTGGTGGCGGGCTCTCTCATCACCACCATCATCGACTCCCTCGTATTGGTCATTTATTTCAACTTGGCGGCGCTGATTCTCTATCACGTCTAGGAAAGGAGATGCCATGGACCTAAAACAACAAGCAAAATACCTCCGCCACCTCCTGACGACGAAGGACCTGCGCACCTTGCGCGAAGAGGTCAAGGAGATGAACGCTGCAGACTTGGCGGAAGTCCTCGAGGACTTTGACGAGCGGGAGACCCTTCTCATCTTCCGGATGCTGCCGAAGGACCTATCCATCGAAGTCTTTACCTACATGATTCCCTCCCAACAGCTGCGCCTCGTGGGCTCCATCAACGACGAGGAGCTCAAGCAGATCATGGACGATCTCTACTTCGACGATCTCATCGACCTTCTCGAGGAGATGCCCGCGGGGGTGGTGACGAAGATCATCGCTCAGGCCCCAGCGGAGGAGCGCAAGCTCATCAACGAGTTCTTGCAATACCCCGAGTACTCGGCGGGTTCCATCATGACCATCGAGTACGTGGACCTCTCTCCCTCGATGACGGTGCGCCAGGCGGTGGACTATATCAAGCGCATCGGGATGACGAAGGAGACCATCTACACCTGTTACGTCAAGGACAAGTACCAAAAACTCCTGGGCTTTGTCTCCTTGCGCGATTTGGTCCTCGCCGATGAGTCGGACAAGATTGAAGACATCATGGAGGAGGATGTCATCTTCGCCGAGACCATGGACGACCAGGAGGACGTGGCGGATATGTTCCGCAAGTACGGCTACCTGGCCCTTCCCGTCGTGGACCGGGAGCACCGCCTCTGTGGGATCATCACCGTCGACGACATCATGGACGTCATGGAAGACGAGGCCACCGAGGACTTCCACCGGATGGCCGCCATGGAGCCCTCGGAACTGGACTACGCCGACGAGACTCCCTGGTCCTTGGCGAAGAGTCGGATTCCTTGGCTTCTCATCCTCATGATTTCCGCCACATTGACCGGGGGAATCATCAATCACTACGATTGGATTGTGTCGGACTTTATTATTCTCACGAGTTTTATCCCGATGATTACCGGTACCGGCGGAAACACGGGAAGCCAGTCCTCGACGATGATCATCCGCGGCCTCGCTACGGGAGAAATCGAACTCGAGGACCTCTTCCGGGTCATGTGGAAGGAGATGCGGGTCGGGATCATCGCCGGACTCTTCCTCGGTGCAGTGAACTTTGCGCGCCTCTATTTTCTCACCAGTGCCCCGATCTTTGTGGCTCTTCTCGTCAGCTTGACCATCCTTGTAACGGTCATCCTTTCAAAACTCATGGGGGCGTGCCTGCCCATTCTTATGAAGCGCCTCGGCGCCGACCCGGCCCTCATGGCAAGCTCCTTCATCACCACCATCATCGACTCTCTCGTGCTCGTCATCTACTTTAACCTGGCACGGGTGATTTTGTACTAGGAGGGCCTATGGAATTTGGGGTCATCATTACCATCATCGGAGGCATTTTCTGGGGGTTTTCCGGGACCTGCGGCCAGTACCTTATGGGGGAATTAGGGGTGGCAGCTCTGGGACTCACGAAGGTGCGCCTCCTCCTTGGAGGACTCATCCTCACCCTCTTGGGCCTTCTCTTTCATCCCAAGGAGACGCGCCAACTCCTCTCTTCGCCGAAGGATCTTCTTTCCCTCGGCGTTTTTGGCCTCTTCGGGGTGAGTTTTAACCAGCTCAGCTACCTCACGGCGATCTCCTACTCCGACGCGGGAACGGCAACGGTGCTCCAATATCTCGGACCGGCCCTCCTCGTCCTCGTCATGTGTCTCAAAGAGAGACGCCTCCCGAAGCCCCTCGAGGTCTTGAGTCTCTTCCTCGCCATGGTGGGGACCTTTGTCCTCGTCACCGGGGGAAATCTCCACGCCTTGAAGCTCTCGGGTCTCGGCCTCTTCTGGGGAATCCTCGCCGCCGTTGCCCTCGTCCTCTACAACATCTTGCCCGAGGATCTGCTTCGCCGCTATCCCACCTTGGTGGTGACGGGGATTGCCATGCTCTTTGGGGGCATCGTCTTGACGCTGACGGGGTGTCCCACGGGGGTGGAGGCCCTCTGGAGTGTCTCGGGGATCTTGGGGCTCATGGGTCTCGTCATCGTCGGGACGGTCCTCTCCTACAGTCTCTATCTTCACGGCGTCTCTCTCATCGGGCCAGTGAAGGCAAGTCTTATCGTCTGTGTGGAACCGGTGGCGGCGGTCCTCTTTTCCGCCGTCCTTCTCGGTCAACAATTTGGCATTGTCGACGTCTGCGGGATGATCCTCATCCTCACCGCCGTCGTTCTCTTAGGAAGAAAAAGTTAGGAGGTGTCTATGACACGAAGCGTGCGAGAAATCGAACGCAGCATCATCAAAACCTATCGGCAAGACCTCTGGGTGAAGTTCATCCGCGCGGTGAAGGATTTTCACCTCGTCGACGAAGGGGATCGGATTGCGGTGGCCATCTCGGGTGGGAAGGATTCTCTCACCATGGCCAAGCTCTTTCAGGAACTGAAGCGCCACGGGAAGCAACACTTTGAGTTGGAATTCATTTGCATGGATCCGGGATACGCCCCAGAGATTCGCACCCAGGTGGAAGAGGTGAGCGCGGGCCTTGGGATTCCCGTCCAGTTTCACGACTCGGATATCTTCGCCATCACCGAGGAAATCGCCGCGGAGAACCCCTGTTACCTCTGCGCCAGGATGCGCCGCGGAAATCTCTACGCCCGGGCCCAGGCCCTTGGGTGCAACAAACTCGCCCTGGGACATCACTTCGATGACGTCATCGAGACCATCCTCTTAAACGTCCTCTTCAGCGGCAACTACAAGACCATGATGCCGAAGCTTAAGAGTCAAAACTTCGAGGGGCTCGAGCTCATCCGCCCCCTCTATTACATCGAGGAACAGGCCATCATCCGCTTCTTAAACTCCACGGGCTACACCGCCATCAACTGCGCCTGCGCCCACACCCAGAAGAAGACGGAAGAGGGGAAGGATGCGGGGATGCGCGCCTTTTGTAAGGAGCTCATCTCTCAGTTGAAGGAAAAGAACAAAGACGTGGGGATGAGCATCTTCCGCTCGTCGCAAAACGTCAACGTCGACGCCATCCTCGGGTGGATTGAAGACGGGAAGAAACACAGCTTTTTAGAAGACTATGAGGGGGAACAATGAAACTGATTTCGTGGAACGTCAATGGACTGCGCGCCGCGGTGCGCAAAGGGTGTCTCGAGGACTTTGCTCGCCTCGATCCCGATGTGATTTGCCTCCAGGAGATCAAACTCCAAGAGGGGCAGATCGATTTAGAACTGCCCGGCTATGAATTCTACTGGAACTACGCGGTGCGAAAGGGCTACAGTGGCGTCGCCATCTTTACGAAGAAGACCCCACTCTCCGTGACTTATGGATTGGGCATTGAGGAACACGACCAAGAGGGGCGGGTCATCACCTGTGAATTCGAAGACTTCTTCCTCGTCACCTGCTATACCCCGAACTCGAAGAGAGGCCTCGAGAGACTCGACTACCGCATGGTTTGGGACGATGCCTTCAGAGCCCACCTCGCCGCCCTCGACGAGAAAAAACCCGTGGTCATCTGCGGCGACCTCAACGTGGCCCACAAGGAAATTGACTTGGAAAATCCCGCCTCGAACCGACGTAACGCTGGGTTTACCGACGAAGAGCGGGGGAAGTTTACCGAACTTCTCGACGCGGGCTTTACCGACTCCTACCGCTATTTCTATCCCGACACCGAAAAGGCCTACACCTGGTGGAGCAACTTCAACAAGAGTCGCGAGCGAAACATCGGGTGGCGCATTGACTACTTCCTCGTGAGCAATCGGTTCATGGATTCTGTGGAATCTGCGGGGATTCATCCCCAGGTCTTCGGCTCGGACCACTGCCCAGTAGAACTCGTTCTCAATTCGAAATAAACCTTGTGAAACACTAGGGATTGGATTACAATAATTCTAAGGATTGACAATAAAAACACAAGGAGGAACTATGATGAACCCACTGTCTGTGAAGATTGCCGACCATCTTCACTACATCGGTGTCAATGACCGATACACCCACCTCTTTGAGAGCATGTGGCCCCTCCCCGACGGGGTGGCCTACAACTCCTACCTCCTCGACGGGGGGACGGAGACCTGTCTTCTCGACTGCGTGAAGATTCCCTCGGTGGAAGTCTTCTTGGAAAAATTGGAAGAGTGCCTCGGGGAGCGCCACCTGGATTATGTGGTGGTCAACCACATGGAGCCGGATCACACCTCGAGTCTTCCCACGATGATCGACATCTTCCCCGACATCACCATCATCGGGAACAAGAAGACCGCCGACTTCTTGGAGAACTTCTACGGCATCACCGAGAACATCCGCATCGTGGAAGAAGGGGAGAAGGTGGAGATTGGAAACACCTCCCTCACCTTCTACATGACTCCGATGGTCCACTGGCCCGAGAGCATGGTCTGTTTTGAAGAGTCCACGGGGATTCTCTTCTCCCAAGATGCCTTCGGCGGATTCGGGACCCTCAACGGGGCCATCTTCGACGACGAGATCAACTTCGATTTCTACCTCGACGAGACCATTCGGTATTATACCAACATCGTGGGCAAGTACTCGGTGCAGGTCCAACGGGCACTGAAGAAGCTCGAGGGCCTCGACATCAAGATGATCTGCCCCGACCACGGCCCGATTTGGCGCCATGAGCCCCAGCGCATCGTAGAGCTCTATGCGAAGCTCGCCAATCAAGAGACGGAAGACGGCGTCGTCATCTGCTATGGTTCCATGTATGGAAACACGGAAAAAATGGCAGAAATCATCGCCCGCTCCCTCGCCCAAAATGGCGTGAAAAACATTCGCATCCGCGACATCTCCAAGACTCCTCTCTCCTACCTCATCGCCGACACCTGGAAGTATCGAGGCATCATTCTCGGATGCCCCACCTACAACGTGGGTCTCTTCCCACCGATGGAAACCCTCGTGCGCACCCTTGAAAAACAGAAGATGAAAAACCACGTCCTCGGGCTCTTTGGAAACTACGCCTGGGGCGGTGGCGCGATGAAAGAACTCGTCGCCTTCTCAGAAAAGAGTGGCTTTGAAGTCCTGGAGACGAAGCCAGAAGCCAAGGGGATGGCCAAGGAAGAAGACATGGCCGCCTGTGTGAAGCTCGGCGAAGAGATGGCCGAAGCTCTAAAGCGCATCTACGGATAAAAAAGACACCCCGAGGGGTGTCTTTTTTTATTGGCAGAGAAGGAGGATGAGAAGAATCGAGGGAAGCAGGAGAAGAAAGAGAGCGATCCACACACTTGGCCGAGCAAAATTCACTGTCGTCCCAATGCCCACTCGTTTGGGAACGAAGAGGGCCGGGTCCTTCGGGTTGACGTAGATCGTGCCTCCAAGGCGCCAATAGTCGTCGGGGGCGAGTTGGGAGATGTCCTCGGGTGGGTTTCTGTGCCGCGTCGTGGCGAGGAGTCCGAAGGGCAGGAGTAGGGCGGCAATGGGCATGAGGATGATGAGAGGTTTCATCCACCCTTGGGGCAGAAAACCGAAGAAGACGAGGAACATGAGCACCGAGAGGAGACTCATGAGGGTGGCAAAGAGGAAGAGGGACCAGTGAAAGAGGCGAGGGTAGGGATGGGTCTTCAGCCGTCTCGTCGAAGCGAAGACGGTGTAGTGGGCGAAGAGGAAGACGACGCCGAAGAAGAGGGGCATACTCCCGCCGACAAAGACGCTCACCGGGGTCTTCGCCGTGAATTGATCGGGACCGTTGAGGCCAAAGTGAAGAGGCACTTCCTCGGGGAGGGACTTGTACTGAACGGCGAGGAAGAGGAGAAAGAATAGACCAATGGCGATGGGAATGGCGTAGAGCTTTAGGGAGAAGGGTTTGGGTCTCTCCACAAGATCTTGTGTGTCCACGGTAATGGTCATGGGGCCGTGGGATTGGGGGTAGAGCTCTCGCACCTTTTTGTTGGCGGGGATCACGTGACAAAAGGTGAGGATGAGGTAGAGAACAAGCCAGAGGCCAATGAGTTGGGGAGCCTCGGGGAATGCGTGAAGACAAAGGACGCCGACGACGAGGAGAAGAAGGGTCGTCAGAACGTTCATCGCCGTGAATCGCTTTGCAATGGGGCGCAAGTTCTCTCGATCCGCATCGCGAGGAATCCGCGCGCCCATAAAGATGTCGGGATGGGACCAACTCTTTGTCACGGCGAGGTTCACAAGAAGGGCAATGGGCACCATGAAAAGGAGGGGGAGAAGAGATGGGAGATGGAGATTCATGAGGAGCTCCTTTCTGTGAGTTCTGCGAGAAGTTCGTCGACGAGGCGACGAACTTCCTCTTTGGAGAGCCCGTGGTTGAGGCCGTCGGCGAGAAGGACCTTTAAGTCCTCTCGTTGAAGGGGGCTGGGATAGGAAGAGGGATCGAGGGGCAGGGGAGCGATGCGTGCCTTCTGCCGCTCCTCTTGCTTCACGTATCCCCGCTGTGCCAACTCGAGATAGGCCTTGCGGACGGTGTGAAGATTCACCCCAAGGGCATCGGCGAGACCGCGGAGGGGAGGGAGAGCCTCGCCCTCTTCCAGCTCTCCCGTGGAGACGCCGAGGATGACGAGGCGAAGAATCTGAGTGTAGATGGGGGTCTCTGCATCGAGGACAATGGTCCACTTCACGCCACCACCTCCTTTCTTGTTCCATGATTTCTCGAACAGTATTGTTACACATAGTATAGAACACATTTGCCTAAAGTACAAGGGAAGATGAAGAAGAAAGAAAGTTTTTGAATCTACGAGAAGAAGAAAAATAAAAAATTTTGAGGAATCAGATTTGAGGGGCATCGAGGAATACGGAGACTGAAGAGATTGGGAGAGAAGGGGAAAAGAGGCGAGGTCTCAGAACATGGGAGAGCAGGAAGAAGAACCCTAAGACCCCACTGAGGAGGGAGAGCTCAAGAACTCCACGGGGGAAGCTCTACCCTGTGTGGAGCCTCGAGGAGGAGAGGGGCTTTTGCTTCTAGAATGCGAGGACGTGAACTCTTGGAGGGGTGTGGGATTCTAGAGGGGACTCTAGGAGAACCAGATGGATTCAGAGTAGAGGGGGACATGAGGATGACGAGAAGCGCCGGAAACGAGCAGGATGATGTGATTGTGGCTAGAATCCCGAGGGCTTTTGAGGCGGAAGAGGCGACGTGAGGAGTGGAGTAGATGCGACAAGGATGCGGTGTTTCCAAAAAAACGGCGGGGAAAGGAGGAGGATATAAGGAAGAGGGGATGAGGTCGAGGGGAATCGGCCCAAAAGAACACCCGAGGGAGAGATTCTGAAGATTGTAGAGGAGACTCGATGGAGGAGGGTCTGGGAAGACAGAAGAGGAGAAGCGAGGAAAGAGATGCACAAACGAAAAGAGAGCCTCTCGGCTCCCTCTTCGTGTTGTGCATGTGATAGAAGGTTGGGCAAAGCAACGATCTGGGGATTAGGCTTGTGCAGCGCAAACCTCTGGCTGTTGCTTTCTCAGTACGTGTTTGTAGAAGGTATCGAAGGTCTTCTCTTCATCGTCGCTAATCATGCGCACGATTTTATTGCCCGTGGCGTCGGTTTCGTAGATGTACCAAAGGTCGTCAATCCGTGTGCAACCTAAGATGTTGTTGCGTTCGGAGAACCCATTGTCATAGCGAATGTAGAGGCCCGTGAGCTTTTCCTTGCGTGCACGTTCTGTAAATTCATGTTGTCTCATGAGAACCCCCTTTACGTTAAATCCTTAACAAGGACTTATATCTGTTGCTTTGTGGTTCTATTATACCCAGGAAGAGGGGCGGTGTCAACAGGGAAGAAAAAGTTTCCACAATCGAAGAAGTTAGTATTTCCAATGGTTTGAGAGTTTCTCGAAAAAAGAGTTGTAAAAACTTCGAAGAAATCGTCGAAAAATTATTGAGCCCAAAGAGAAGAAGAAAATAGAGAAAATCATAGAACCACGCTGACAAAGCCTCCCCAGGTGGGAAACTCTTGGTATACTGGAAAGAGAAACATCAGAACAGGAGGTCTGTTATGGTCTACGATTTCACCAGCCGCACCCATCGAGGCGGCGACGCCCAGAAGTGGGAGCTCATGCGCGCCATTGCCCCCGACGTGGGAGAGGACATCGTCCCCCTCTCAGTGGCGGATATGGAGTTTCACACGGCGCCGGAGATTTCCAAGGGACTTGCCGACTATGTCGGGAGAGAAATTCTCGGCTACCCCGCCGTCTCAAAGAGCTATCGGGAGAGTGTCTGCCGTTGGGCGAAAGAGCGTCATGACGTGATCATTCGCCCCGAGGACATCGTCTCGACTCCCGGGGTGGTGAGTGCCCTCTTTACGGGGATCGAAGCCTTCACCGAGCCCGGGGATGGGGTGGTGATTCTCACGCCAGTCTACTATCCCTTCTCCGTGGCCATCGAGGAGACGGGACGGACTATGGTGCGGGTCCCCCTTGTGAATGAGAAGGGGCGGTACTCCATTGACGAAAAGGCCCTGGAAGAGAGTCTCGCCCGAGAGGACGTCAAACTCATGATCTTCTGCAATCCCCACAATCCCGTGGGGCGGGTCTGGAATGAAGAGGAGCTCGGCTTCGTGGTGGAGGCTTGTCGTCGCCACGGCGTCTTTCTCATTAGTGACGAAATCTGGTGGGACCTCATTCTTCCCGGGCATCATCACACCTCCATGGGGCGTCTGTTTACCGCTGAAGACCGAGGGTTTGTCTGCACTGCGGCGTCGAAGTCCTTTAATCTCGCCGGCCTCTCCACCAGCGCCATTCTCTTTAAGAACGAAGAAGTTCTCGCCGCCTTCTCGCGGATGCAGGAGAAGAGCCACCGGATGAACTGGAATCTCTTGGGCTATGTGGGGACGCGCATCGCCTACGAGAGGGCCCTTCCCTGGCTCGAAGAACTCCTCCTCGTCCTCGATGAGAATCGCAAGGCCGCCTGTGCCTTCTTCGAGGAGCACCTCCCCGAGGCGGTGGTTTCGCCCCTCGAGGGGACCTATCTCCTCTGGGTGGACCTTCGGGCCTATGAGAAGGACCCTCTGGCTCTTGAAAAGAAGATGCTCGCCTCTCACCTCTACCTCGACGAGGGCTACATCTTTGGCGAGGAGGGGGCGGGGTTTGAGCGCATCAACCTCGCCTGTCCCAAGGCCGTCCTTCTCGAGGCCCTTCTTCGACTTCGGAACGCTCTTCTCGTCGAAGGTTGATTTTTCCGGCCACTTCGTATATCATATACGGGAGAATCTCTAGTACTAAATGATTCAGGAGGAACACTTCACAATGGCAAAAGCAAAATTTGAACGCAACAAGCCCCACGTCAACATTGGAACCATTGGCCACGTTGACCACGGCAAGACCACCCTCACCGCCGCAATCACCCTCGTGCTCAACAAAGCATACGGCAGCGGTGAATTCGTCGACTACGCCAACATCGACAAGGCACCCGAAGAGCGCGAGCGTGGAATCACCATCTCCACCTCCCACGTCGAGTACGAGACCCCCAACCGTC
>JAEZXH010000023.1 GCA_023442775.1 Bacillota bacterium | reverse complement strand
CCTGTATGCCGCACCGATAATGTACATTATGTCAGAAATGTTTAGGAGAATGGAAGCGCGAAACTCGACAACCTATTCCCTATGGGCACCGACGATAGGCGCATACGTTGAGTGGTGTCTATGAAGTTTCTTCGGCGTCGCTGGCTTGGGCGAATAAGAGTTGCATGAGCAAGTCCACAAGCCGTTCGGTGGAATCTGGACCTTCTAGCATCTCTAAGATAATGGACTGGGAATATGCGCTTAACAGTAAGTTCGCCAAATTTTGTAACGCCGCCTTCGAGTAGGTAGAAAACACGCCACTAGATTGGTGCGCCCCCTGCGTGATCGACGCCAACAGTGCGCGCGATAAGTAATCGTGTGCTTGCAAGTAGACGCGACGCACGTCCTCATCTATCAAAGACTGGCGCACACCTTCAGCATCTAACATCACCCAAATGCGACCCACCGGGCGCATGGCCGATAAAACAGCTCGAATGGCCTGTTCTGGAGATTCTGGATCCCCCACCTGCTCAATTGCATCTTGCATAGCTTGGACGAGGCCTTCTGTGAAATCTGTTAGGGTCGCCGCGAAAATTTCCTCTTTCGAATAAAAGTTCGAATAGAATGCTCCCCTGGTGAATCCCGCCGCGCTCGCCAAGTCGTCCACCGAAGCCCCCGCCACACCCTTATGCGCAAATACGTGAGCCGCAGAGGTTATCAACTTACGTAGCGTATGTGTGCGAGCGCGCTTTTCAACTTCCATAGCCATTAAAAACCGGTTTCAAGTTTCGCTTACCTTCAATTGGATACATAATAGTATTGCATACAATAATGTATTGAGTTTCTTGTGAGGCGCAAGTGTCATCGGTCCTATATCGGATCACCACGACCACGGTGAAACATGCGAAAGCTGTGCTCGCCGCTTGGATTGTCCTGCTCTTGGTGGCAGTGGCAGCCATGTTTGGCCTGGGAGGCAAACTGACGAACGACTTCACCATCCCGGGAACAGAAGGCCAAAACGGCTTAGATGTCCTTGCCGAACGCTTTGAAGAAATGGCGGGCACATCGGGTCAAGTCGTTTTTGGCGCACCGGAAGATGGCAACATTTGGGACTACCAAACCCAGGTTGAGGGCGTTTTGGATGAGATCGAGTCGATCCCCCATGTCGTGACTGTAGCCGACCCGTTTGACGACACGCTCATGGATCCGATCATTTCTGACGACGAGCGCTACGCCATGTCGCAAGTCCAGTTCAACTTTTCTCTAGACACGATTGACGATCAGGCTGTACATGACTTAGTGCGCATCGCGCAACAGGCTAAAGATTTCGGGTTGAGTGTGCACGTAGGCGGGCAGATTATGTCCGTGACAGAGATTCCCCTATCCCCCCTTGAGGCCGTAGGCGTGATCTTGGCTTTAATCGTGCTAGCCGTATCGTTTCGTTCACTGCGTGCAGCTGCGGTGCCCATCATCACAGCCTTGCTAGGTGTCGGCATAGCTATGGCCATCGTCATGATCATCGCCGCGTTCATCCCCATTTCTACTACGACCCCTACCCTAGCGATCATGCTGGGCTTGGCCGTTGGCATCGACTACGCCCTCTTCATCGTGTCCAGACATCGCGATCAACTTTCTGAGGGGCTCTCTGTCGAAGAATCCATCCCCCGCGCCATCGCTACCTCTGGAGCGGCCGTCCTCTTCGCGGGCACGACCGTTGTCATCGCCCTCGTCGCACTGGTGGTGGCCAACATTCCCTTCCTCACCATCATGGGATTGTGTGCAGCACTCGCTGTAGCTGTGGCGGCAGTGATGGCTGTGACAGGCTTGCCTGCCATTTTGGCTCTGATGGGCGATAAGTTGCGGCCGAAAGTTTCCAAACGCAAATCATCCGAACAGTCGGCAAATGAGCGTCGTGCCTCTTCATGGTGGGTGGGCACGGTCACCAGCCACCCTTGGGTGACGATGGTCGCGGTCACGTTAATCGTCCTCGTCATGACCCTCCCCGTATCCGGATTGCGGTTAGCCTTGCCAGATAATGGGGTTGAGGACGAGTCAACGATGCCTCGCCAAACCTATGACCTTGTGGCTGAACAGTTTGGCGCCGGAGCCAACGGCCCCCTCTTAGTCATAGGCGATATTGTCACGTCTAAAGATCCACTGAACATGATGGATCACCTGCGTGCGGAAGTTTTGCAGATTCCTGACGTGCAAGACGTCCAGCTCTCCACCCCCAATCCAGAGGCAGATCTGGGGGTTATCGTCGTTATTCCCAAGGCCGGACCAGAATCGCAAAGCACGGAAAACCTCGTCCACGAACTGCGAGATCGTGCGAAAACTTGGGAGGTCGAATACGACTTCAAGGATGTGAAGGTCACAGGTCAAGCTGCTGTTGCCATTGACGTGTCCGAGCGGTTATTTGACGCGCTACTCCCCTTCGGTCTGGTCGTCGTGGGACTGTCCCTACTGCTTTTATTAATCGTTTTTCGCTCCATCGCTGTCCCCATCAAAGCTACCCTGGGTTATCTGTTCTCCGTATGCGCAGCTTTTGGTATGACCACACTCGTGTTTATCCACGGTGTGGGTAACGACGCCCTCTTTATTGGCCAAGTCGGTCCGGTCATTTCTTTTATGCCTATCATCTTGATGGGCGTGCTGTTCGGGCTTGCGATGGACTATGAGCTGTTCTTAGT
>JAEZXH010000014.1 GCA_023442775.1 Bacillota bacterium | reverse complement strand
CTTGCCAGGACTCGGATCGGGGTCTGGTGTAGGACCTGGCTCATTGCCCTCATCCCACTTCGCCGTCAAGGTAATATCACTGGTAATCGGCGTGTTGAAGTCAAATTTCTGCTCCACACCATTGATGATGATATACCATCCAGAGAAGGTATGACCCTCCCACTTAGGATCTTCTATCGGCGTAACCGTTTCCCCATTTTTAACGAGCTTCACGGCATCCTCTTCCCCATTACCCTTGACAAAGGTCACCTTCCATTCGGTGCCTGGGCTAGGACCAGGATCGGGTGCAGGTTCTTCACTCTTTTCCCACTTCGCAGTGAGAATTAAGTTCTGGTGGATCGGCGTATTGAAGTCAAAGGCTTCACTCGCGACTTCACCATCGACGGTGACAAACCAACCCTTGAAGACGTGGTCTGCAAAGCTGGGATCCGCTGGCCGTTCGACCAAGTCTCCATCGCGAACGTTCTTCTGGAAGTTGTCTTCACCATTCTCAGGAATAAAGGTGACCGTCCAGCCTTCCACAGGCTTCTCTTTCTCTTCCCACTTGGCGTGGAGATCGAGATCCGCGTTCACTGGCGTATTGAAGTCGAATGGCAGCGTATACTGCGCATCCTGGAACCAGCCGGCAAAGAGCTTTGTCCCATTGACGGGATCTTCTGGCTTGGCGATGGCCGTTCCCTGTTCAACAATTTGTTCGATCACAGTTCCCTTAGCGTCATGCCAGATAAAGCGGACCTTGACGTGAACTGTGGGATCGTAGACGTTCAGTGGGACCTCGAGGATTGCCTGGCTTCCATCACTATAAGTGATCAGTAGGGTCGCTGTGCTTTCACCCACGGTCTCCGTGTTGATCTCCTGCCAGGAGTACTGTGCATCTTTGGGCATCTCATCGAGGTTGGCAATGGCCTCTCGAGGATCTGGCGTCGTGCCCTGAGCCACATTCAGTTTTTTCGCCACCGGCGTATAGATTTCATTCTGCGGTGCATCCATCACTTCTATTTGGATCTCGATGCGATAGACCTGGCCATCGGGATATGTCACGATAATCACCGCTGGGATTGTGCCCGCCACAGTCGTGTCAGGTTCAGTCTCCCAGGCAATCGTCGTTCCCTGTGGCAAGTCTGCTTTGTTCGTAATAGCATCTGCAGCATCGGGCTGCTGACCCTTTTGGACTCTCAGGTTTCTGGCCTGAGGCAGAACCTTCTCATCGTCAGAGCTTTCCGCCTCAAATTCAGCAGTCACCACGACCTCCGAGGCCGGCATCGTGAAGCTGTAGACGGGCAGCGCATCTGGCTGAGAAATCAGCGTCAGCGCAATTTCTTGATCACCCGCCATCGCCTTGATGGATTTCAGGACATAGCCCTTCTCTGGCGCGACGTTGAGCTTGACCGTCTCTCCGGCCAAAGCCCCACGCTGTGACGGCACGACTTGTCCGTGCTCACTTGGCAGCACCGTGATGGGATAGAGATCGAAGTTGTAGTCGTCACCCTGCCTGATGCCGAGGCCCTGGATCTTGAGATCAGCACCCAGCTTGCCCACGAGATTGGCGACCAGCGGGCTCTCAGAGCTCTCAGGTCTGGCGAAGCTATAGATGTCATCGCTTGCGCTCGTGACATAGAAGCGATCGGTGACAGGACTGTAAGCTAATTCAGAGATGTAGTTGGAAGTTGGCACCTTAAAGTCTTTACGGCTTACGACCTCATAGCCCTTGAGATTCTCATCCACCTTGATGAGATAGCTCTTGCCATCATTGACGGTAATGACATAGGGAATCGTCCCGACATAGGTAATTCCGTGGACGCCATAGTGGGGATAACCGTCGAAGCCGACGCGATCGCCGAGATTCGGCTCTGTCTTGCTGAGGCTTGGCAGATAGAACTGATAGGCGTAGAAGCCACCACCGATGATGACGGTATCTTTTTCTTCACAATAAGCCAGATCACACATCTGGACCTCATTGCTCAGGTGGCCGAGGAACGCGAGATTATGATTGACGAGGTCATACTGATAGAGGAGGACCCCGATGCTACCTTCATCTGTACAGCCTATGAGCAGACGCTTACCAGCATGGTCAACGTCGAGGCCGACGAGTTCTCCTGGAATCTTGAGCTGATCGTCGATGACGCGGTAGGCCGAGGGGATCTCAGGATCGAAGACGACCACACCGACGGACGGCACATAGGCATAAGCCAAGTGTCCACCCTCTTCGCTCACGACTTCTATGCGACAGCTTGCTGACTTCCCAGAAATCTGATCCGTCACAGTGATATTCGCCTGACCCAGCTGATACGCGGAGACCAGTCCATTCTGATCGACCGTCGCCACTGCTGGATTGTCGCTGACCCAGCTGAGTTGTACTTCAACTGAGCTTGGCTGGGCAATGGCCTTGAGTTGGATATCCTGCAAGACCTTCATCCGCAGGTAGTCGCGGTCGAGCGAGAGATTAAAGAGTTTCATGTCGCTCGGCAAGTCTGCGGGATCATGACGGATGGCGAGCATACCAAGGGTCGCCTTGCCACCAATCTTTGACTCACCTTTGAGAGTGAGAGCGATGGTCCCGAGCTTGACGTCACCACTGACGCTGGCCCCATTTTCTCCATTGGCCTCGAATTGGACGAGGTGGAGGGAAGAGCCAGAAGGATGGTTCGAGTTGGAGACAACGGCATTGAGGTAGAGGCGGTCGAGCTTAAAGTCGTAGGTCATGCTCGAGCCACGCTTGTTATAAGCACCCGAATAGACCTTTGCGCCTGCGATCTGATGGATCGGCGTACATTCTCCACTTTCAGGATTGATCTCATAGAGCCAGGCATCTTCATAGTGACTATAATCGATCTTCTTGCTGCCCGTTCCATAAATCTTGCCGCGCTTGTCAACCGCGAGCGTATAGATTGGAACATTGAGGTCCACGGCATCCCGAATGGCCCCCGTGCTCGTATCAACCTTGACGAGCTGAGCCGCTTTATTCTTAACGGGTTGCCCATTGACGTATTCATTCTCAATGTAGCGAGTCAACGCGAACATTTCGCTGCGCGTATAGTCAAAGGCCATATCCGCGAGGTCGACGAGGTTCTCAGCCTTGCCGATGACTTTGTACTCTTGCAGACGATCTGCGTTAATCTGGATCAGATTCTTCTCATCATCGTAGCCATAGTAGTAGCCATCCAAATACTCACCTGCGATCATCGTCAGCGTACCGATCATAGATTCGACCGCTATCGACGCTGTCGGCTGGTAGTCTGGGATTGTGATGAAGAAGTCGTAGTAGCGCGAGCCCTCGTAATCAGAATTGAGGAAGGCCTGGAGATTGCCGCGAGACGGCAGGACCGTGACGTGGATGACATCTGTATAAATGCTGCCATCCCTGTCTGTAATAGAAACTGTGACATCGGCTTCGCCTACTGACTTCAGCGTCATTTTGCCGTAGCTATCTACTGTGACGACCTCC
This sequence comes from Bacillota bacterium, assembly GCA_023442775.1. GTDB lineage: Bacteria > Bacillota > Clostridia > Tissierellales > Peptoniphilaceae > JAEZXH01. The sequence continues at coordinate 1,034 of JAEZXH010000014.1, read as the reverse complement.
TCGTTACTTGAGTTCCAGAGGCGTCTTTGCACCGTCGGACGCAGCGGCGTCATCTTCGTCTCGAGCTTAATTTCAGCACCGACAAGACCCACGAGACTGTCGCCATTGACGATTTCAATCGCTTCAATCGGGATGTACTTCATCTCAGGTTCAGTCTCTGGAACGGTAAAGATGACGGTCTGCTCGACGCCCGCCCGGCTTCCTACGCTGCCGAGGAGGACAAGTTTTGCGACGTGGCTCTGATCATCCCAACCAACATGTTCGAGATTGATCAGATAGAGTGGGTTATTATTGGGTCCCATTGAAGGTGCCCAATAAATATTTTTCGTGTTGTAGTCATAGTGCATCGCACCATAGAACCAGTACTCGCTGGGTGCCTTGCCAATATTCGTCGCCTCAAGAGTGTCAGGATTGATCATGAAGATATTGCCGTTCATCGAAGAGCTGAGGATCATCGTCTGATCCCCCTCACAGATGATCGTCATACTCGTCATGACATTGTCGCCCTTCTCAGAATTCTTCGTAAAGGTGAATTCGCCGAGGGGATCGACCGCGCCCGTCTCCTGATCGACGACGGCGAGACCACCGTTTTTCAGGTCGATGGCATAGAGGCGGCCCGTGTTGTAGTCGAAGGCGAGGTTACCGAGCTCAATATCGAGGCTATGGCCAATGCGCTCAGGATCGCCGAAGACAGTTGGCTCACCATTTTCGCCCTCTGTCACCTTGGTCTTATAGAGGGCGCAGCCGCGGTAGATGATATTGTCCATCGTCCACATTTCCTGTTGGACGGTGTAGACGTATCCATCATGGTAGGCACCACCCTGATACATCGGGGGAATCTTCTCGCCCTCCGGCGTCGTGACCACTGGCTTAGACAGTTGGGTCAGATTGAGGAGGTCGGTATCACTATAGGTGACCCAGCTTCTCTCATTGGCCTTATTGACAGAATCCGAGACGATATAGCCATAGAGCCTTCCCTGGGATTCGACGACCTTGACCTTACAAGTGGCATCCTTGATTTTATAAGTGCCATC
>JAEZXH010000008.1 GCA_023442775.1 Bacillota bacterium | reverse complement strand
TCTACAGGAATTGGTTCTTCCTTCCAGAGCTCAAAATAAGTTCCGGTAAAGGGCCGGTCTCGATCATCCGTCTCTCCTGGAGAAGACGATTTATTGAGGCCACGTAAAAATTCCTCGAGGTTCGCTTTCCGAAACTCCTCGACCTGTCCCCCTCCCGAAACATTAGTTCTGACCCAGGATTTTTCGTTGTGGACATCGAGCCAGCGTGCATAGAGCTGTTCCTGATCATCCCAGAAGTTGTCTAGTATTGTCTTCTCTTCTTCGTCGAGATAATGGGGGAAGACACGAATCCAAGGCTTCCATAGATCCTTATCCACCTCGTTGTTGACAATGTCCCAGATCACTGTCGATAGTCTTGGGAACCTATTGGGCATGGAATGGGTTTGGCTCAACTGTAACACTCGATTACCCTGGGAGCGTTCCATGATGGTAAATCCAGGGAAGGGCTTCAACTCTTCCGCAGAAAGGCCAGTTGACGCTCTTAATGAGACTTGGGTCATGAAGGCATAGGGCGTCTCCCCTAAGTAGATGGCATACTTGTCGAGAATGGTCTGTGCCTTTTTCTCTGGGTAAGTGGCCCGTACAAAGAATTCGTCAATGGGTCCCACTTCAGCTTCCAGCGCTTTATGAAATGGGAGAATGTCTCCGTATCCCGAGGGGATCTCTCCCTTCCATTCAAGGGGCATAAAGGCATAGACCCTTCCTGGGTCGCTGCTAGGATTCGGAGAATAAACCATTCCTTGGATCCAGGCATGGTCATTTCTTGCTGGCACCTCAGGATTGACTGCGTGTAAGGCGGAGAGATCTGTCCCTGGTTTCCAGAAATTTCTATGATTTTTCGTTTTGATATCTCGCTCTAAGGTGGTGGGAATCAACTGGGCATTGGACCCGTTCGTTGCAAGGATATTGGAACTTGGAACATTGAACTCCAATGCCGTGATCCCTTCTCCCGATTCCTTCGCTTCCCTTGCATAACGACGGACCAAATCCTCGTTGATCTTCATGAAGCTCGTCCCGGAATCCTGACCGTAGACATATCCCTTATAAATGGAATAGCCCTCTCCCCTTGGGGTATAGAAGTGCATCTCCACATCGTCCCGATCGAGGTAGATGATCATGCTCCCCGTACCTTTTTCATTCAGACGTGCAAAGTCTTCCTTCTTCTGGACGTACTCCTGCAATTTGGTCTTCGTTTTTTCCCAATTGTAGTGGTATCCGAGGTAATCATCTTCTGTGTTAAAAAGAGCGCCCCCAAAACTCTCCCAACTTGGGAAGGCATTCTTCCCTTCGGGGTTTGGTTGTACAAAGGTCTTTTTCCCATCGGAGGTCTTTACCTCAGAGATTTCAAGCCAAGAGCCGACCTTTCCCGTTAAGATCTTGTTGATCTCTTCCTGATCCCTATGATCCTTCGTTTCATAGGCCGTAAAGTATTCGTATTGTTTCTCGGAATAGACCGTGGGGTCTCCATAGTAGGTATAGTGCGCCCCTTCAGGTCCCTTGTCGCTGCGGTAATTATCCGCTGGGCGTTTTTCCCGCATGAAAATGACCCGATAGGTTGTCTCCACCCCCTCAAGGTCTGCGTAGAAGTTTGTAAATCCATGAATCTTGTAGGGCTCTGTGGCACTTCCGTCTTTACTCTTTCTATAGAAGATTCCATCTTTCTCTACCAACTCGACGCGGATTTTCTCTCCCCCAGAGGGATTCTTCTCGAGGGTGTACCATCCCTTTAAAAGGTATCCCGTCTTGTTCTCAGAAGATTGTCCCCAGGTCGTATAATCCGTTCCCCCGGTGAAAGAATTCTTCCATCCATTTTGGGCAGTTCCTGGGGTAAAAGTTCCTCCCTTTGTCGGGACGGGAACCGTCGTATATAAGGTGCCTTCTACTTCCTCGGCTCCTGCAAGAGGAAGGTTGATCCCCACGTTTCCGGGAAATTCTCCCATGTAAAAGCGCACCGGATAGATATCGGCGACGATGGGGTAGAGGGTTTCGTTAATCTCAAACTTCGTTGGGGTTTCTCCCCGGTCTTCTCCCTTGAGATGGACAATGGTTTGATGCTCCACTGCATCTTCATAGGTCTTCTCTTGTGCAGTTGCCCAACCACGAATGGCCTTGTTTTGTAGGGATTTCGTGGACCCTGCAATGCGCATCGCCCTTGCACTATCCACGGTACCATCGTCGTTCATGGGTACAGAGCCGACGACGACACCGCCGTAGACCAAAGTCACGTGCCGTGAGTCTTCGTATTTGGGGTACGCAAAATAGACCTTCTTTTCGATTGTTCCAATCGGCGTCCCGAAGTTGACACGTTTCTCTGTGCTGCCATCCATGTAATGCCATCCCAGAAAATGGGTCAAGGCGTACTCATCAAAGGGTGGTTCATAGAGCACATTCGCTGGATAGCGGGTCTCGTCGAGGTTCTGTTTTGATACGAGTCCCTCTTCTGAAATCCCCTGTCCTTGCTCGTAGCGTCCTTTCGCGGTGTCCATGGCCTCTTTGCTTTTATAGAACGCAAAGGTTGCAACCTTTTCATTCTCTTCTGCGGGGCGAATGGATCGCGGTCGACGCACCCTCGCTCCCGTCGTCTCTGCTGCAAAGGCAGGTGTCACACTCGTCAATAAGAGTGCGAAGACGAGGAAGAAATAGGTGAATCTTTTCACTTGCATCCTCCTTTTTTCACAGTTCCTTCTTTCCTTCTTCTAGAGGAGGTGAAATGTCCCCCAGGATTGCTGTAACCTAGAATATAACATAAAAACGGGGTTTGTCGCAATATGCGCAACCCCGTTTTTGTTTTTCCTATCCGTTAAATTTTAATTTTTCGTTTTTGTTCTTCGTCTTTTCCCTTCATGAAAGAATTCGTTCTCTCTCTTTTTCCATTTTCGCCGCTTCTGCCTTTTTTTTCGCTGCAAGTTTCAACTTTTCCACTCGCTCAGGGTATTCAGTGAAGATTGCCCCCGTGGGACACTTCGATGCACAGATTCCGCAGTTGATGCACTTGTCGTAGTCGATGGAGGCGAGGTTCTCTTCGACGTGGATCGCGTCCTTCGGGCAGCTCTTTTCACAGAGCTTGCAGCCGATGCAGCCGATGCTGCAGTTGGTGCGGACGACCTTTCCATTATCGTGACTCGAACACTTGACTTCGGTTTTCTGCTCGTAGGGCATCAAGCCAATGATGTGTTTTGGGCAAATGGCAATGCACTTCTTACAGGCGACACATTTTTCCTTATCCACCACCGCGAGCCCATCGACGATGTGAATCGCATCGAATTCACAAACTCCGACGCAGGTTCCTCCACCGAGACACCCTGCGCCACAAGATTTTGATCCGCCGACAAAGTCTGCAATGAGCCGGCAATCCATCATCCCATGATAGTCATATTTTTCCTTCGCCTTGGCACAGTCTCCTTGGCAGCGCACCACCGCCACTTGACGTTCTAAGTTGCCTGCGTTGACCCCAAGAATTTCTGCGACCTGATTGGCGACGGCCTGCCCGCCGATGGCACATCCATTGGCGGGAGCATTCCCGGCACAGATGGCGTTGGCGAGGCCTTCGCATCCTGGAAATCCACAAGCTCCGCAGTTCGCCCCGGGCAGGGCGTCAAGGACGGCGACGACCCGAGGATCCATTTCTACGGCAAAGACTCGAGAGGCAATGGAGAGGGCGACGCCGAAAAGAATTCCCAAGAGTCCCAAGACTCCTGCTGCACGAATGAGTTCCGTTGTCATGATGGCCTCCTTACACCAATCCCGAGAATCCCGAGAAGGCGATTGCCATGAGCCCTGCACTCAAAAGTGCAATGGGCACGCCCTTTAAGGGCGCCGGGATATCTGCTAGTTCAAGGCGTTCTCGAAGCGATGCCATCAAGATCAGCGCAATACTAAATCCGATGGATGCACCAAATCCAGAGAAAATTGCCTCGATGAAGTTGTAGTCGTTTTGGATGTTCAAGACTGTCACCCCGAGAACCATACAGTTCGTCGTGATGAGGGGCAAGAAGACTCCCATGGCGCTATAGAGTGCGGGGGAAGTCTTTTTGATGACCATCTCGACAAATTGTACGAGAGAGGCGATGACGAGAATAAACACAATGGTCTGTAAGTACTCAATTTCGAGGACGTTTAACACGAAGGTTTGCAGTGCCCAAGTAATCGCCGACGCCATGACGACGACGAAGGTGACCGCAATGCCCATCCCCGTGGCGGTCTCAACCTTTGAGGAAACCCCTAAGAAGGGACAAATCCCCAAGAATTGTGCAAAGACGTAGTTGTTGACGAGAATGGTCGAAATCAGAATGGTTGCAATGGCCGCCATCTTATGCCTCCTTTCTCTTCATGAGACCGCGGTATCCCGCAATGAGGAACCCTAAGAGCATAAAGGCTCCTGCAGGTGCAGTGAGAAATCCGATTCCCGGATAGGCTTCAGGAAGAAGGCGGGTGCCGAGAAGTGTTCCGTTTCCGAAGAGTTCTCGAACAAATCCCATGGCGCACACTGCAAGACTATATCCGAGTCCCGTCCCCAATCCGTCGATGATGGAGGGAATGGGCTTATTCTTATAGGCGAATCCTTCCGCTTCTCCTAGGATACAGCAGTTGACCACAATCAAAGGAAGGAAGATGCCAAGGGCCTCATAGATGGCACTTGCATAGGCGTGAAGAATCATCTCCACAAGGGTCACGAATGTGGCAATGACCACGATAAAGGCGGGAATCCGCACTTTTTCTGGAATGACCTTGCGAAGCAGACTCACGACGAGGTTACTCATGGTGACGACAAAGGTGACTGCCGCTCCCATGGCAATGGCATTTTGTAGGCTCGTTGTCACGGCGAGAACCGAACACAAACCGATGAGTTGAACAAAGATGGGGTTGTTCTTGAACATCCCGTTGGTAAAGACTTTTCCGAGATTCATCCTTGTGCACCTCCTTCGATTTCATTGTGATAGATCTCGATGACTTCGTTGAGGGCGTTGAGCACACCTTTCGAGGAGATGGTGGCTCCCGTCATGCTCATCACTTCATTCTCACCGGCACCCGTTGCACTGCCGGTCAAAGGTCCTTCGATGGACTTATCTGTAAAGGTAGAATAGAAGGGTTCTTCCGCAATACGACTCCCGAGATTTGGAGTTTCCGAGTTTTGAATGTTCCTAAATCCTGCCATGCGATCGGCGCCTAAAAATCCTACGGCATTTTGCATCTGTCCGCCGTAACCATTGGCGTAGAAGTTGATCCCATACCCTACGACTTCTCCACCCTTTTTCGCCACGAAGACGTTGGCGATACTTGGATGTTTCTCTTGAAGGGCCTGGAGTTTTTCTTCATCATAGGGTTCAAATGCGTCGGCCTTATCCCCATAGATGTCTCGATAGGAGGCAAGGGTTGCTTCCAATTCCTTTTGGGCGATGACCTCGGAGGTGTAGGAATTTGCCACACCTAAGATCAATCCCGAACAGGCGGAAATAATGAGGAGAATGAGACCGAGCTTTAAAGATTCTTTCACAGTTCTCACCTCATGCTTTCTGGGGTCCATAGGCCTTCGTCTTTGTGAGGCGATCGATGAGGGGTGCACACATATTCATCACGAGGATGGAATAGGAAACGCCCTCAGGCATGCCGCCTTTTGCACGAATGAGTGCCGTAATTAACCCACATCCAAGGGCAAAGATGATCTTACCACGAGCGTTGATCGGCGACGATGCATAGTCTGTTGCCATAAAGAAAGCTCCGAGGAAAAGTCCTCCGCCTAAGAGTTCGTAGCCCAAGAGTTTCGCGTCGACGCCGAAGACGAGAAGGAAGACGGCAGTGGATACGAAATAGATCACGGGCACTTTCCAGTCGATGACCCGACGGACGATGAGATAGATCCCTCCAAGGAGAAGTGCTGCGGCGCAGGTTTCCCCGAGGACGCCGCCGATGTTTCCGAGGAACATATCCATGAGGGAGGGAAGACGGGTGAGGTCTCCGCTCTCCTTGATGATGGCAAGGGGGGTCGCATAGGCCACGGCGTCAGTGGCGCCAGTGGTGGCGGCAGCTGCTGCATCTCCTGCGGCGTGGGCAATGGCTTTTGCCGTGGGGGCGACGTAGTCGGTCATAAGGGCGGGCCAGCTCGCCATGAGCATGACACGACCTGCGAGGGCCGGGTTCATGAAGTTACTGCCGATACCACCAAAGCACTCCTTGACGATGATGATGGAGAAGACCGCTCCGAAGATGGCCATCCACACCGGTGCCGTCGGCGGGAGGTTATAGGCGAGTAAGAGTCCCGTTAAGACTGCAGACAAATCTCCAATGCGCACCGGGCGCTTGGTGAGTTTTTGAAAGATGTATTCCGAGGCGACGCAAGAGGCGACGGTGACGGCGATGAGCAAGAGGCTCCGAAGGCCGAAGTAGTACACCGAGGCGAGGCCAGCGGGAACGAGGGCGATGAGGACATCGCGCATGATTTTTTGGGTCGTATCCCCGGCGCGAATGTGCGGGGCGAGGGAGACGAAGTATTCTCCCTGAACGTGTTCTCGAGACATAAGACTCCCTCCTATTTAATCCCTGCGCGGATTTCCCGCTTCGCAAGTTTCACCGATTCACTGAGGTGGCGCTTCGCGGGGCAGACAAAGGAGCAGATGCCACACTCCATGCACTGATCGGCGTGGAGCTCAGCGGCGAGCTTGACCCGGCCCTTCATCATGGCCTGGTTGATCCCCGTGGGGTTGATGTTCGCCGGGCAGTGGTCCACACAGCGGCTGCAGCGAATGCAGGGGCTCTCCTCGACGGCGGGCTTCTCCTCTTCGGAGAGGGCGAGAATTCCCGAGGTGGTCTTCGTAATCGGCGCGTCGAGATCGAAGATGCTCTTCCCCGTCATGGGGCCGCCGCAGACGAGTTCGACGAGATCTTCCTTCGTTCCCCCACAGGCAGCGAGAATATCCTTGACAGGCGTCCCGATGGGGACGAGAAGGTTCTTCGGCTCTTCGATGCTCCTTCCACTGACAGTAATGACCCGGTTCACAGTGGGCATTCCCTTGACGATCGCATCGTAGAAGGCGAGGGTCGTTCCCACGTTGGTGAGGAAGACGCCCACGTCATTGGTGACGCCGTTTTGAGGGACGATGCGCTTGACCACAGCTTCCGAGAGACGCTTCGAATCCCCTTGGGGGTACTTGGTCTTACACCCGGCGACCTTCAGATCCTTCCAGTCGGGATTTTGGGCGATGCGCTCTTGCATGTGGGCGATGGCATCGGGCTTATTCTCTTCGATGGCTATGTAGGCTTCCTTCGTGCGGTAGAGGTCCGCAAAGAGCTTGAGCCCGCCGAGGATTTCGTCGGCTCTCTCGAGCATAATCCGATGGTCACAGGTGAGGTAGGGCTCGCACTCGGCGCCGTTTAAGACGACACAGTCCAGGGGAGGATTCTCTCCCTTGAGCTTCGCGTGGAGGGGGAACCCTGCCCCGCCCATGCCGACGAGTCCGTGTTCCTTCACAAACCCCATGAGCTCCTCAATGGGCTTTTCTCCATAGCCTTCAAAGGGCACGAGGCTCTCGTCCAAGGTGTGGCGTCCATCGTTTTCAATGCTGACACAATCACAGAAACGGCCATCTGCCGTTGCGCGCTTTCCAATGGCGACGACTTTTCCCGAGACGGAAGCGTGGACGGCGGCGGAAATGAATGCCTCAGATCCTCCGATTTTCTGTCCTACTTTCACCTCGTCGCCGACTTTTACGAGAGGGGTACATGGTGCGCCAATGTGTTGGCTCATGGGAATGTGCACAAGTGCGGGCTCGGGGATTACCTCAATAGGGCACTTCTCCGCAAGCTCCTTGTGCTCCGCCATGTGAACGCCTCCCACGGAAAACGTGAGATGTTGTAGATTCATCGTATGTTCACCTCGCTCAAATCGATTCAGGTCCCCTTTGGACCCAAACATCCACATCCATTATACCACTCGTTCCAGAACTTTATGGGAATATTTTTGAACGGGAAAAGGATATCTGAACGTACACAAAAAAAGAGGGGCGAACCCCTCATTTTGCGATGGTGATGAGAAAGACCATGGGCTTCTTCGCGCGCACTGCGTGAAGGACGCCCTTCTCAAGGAGAAGACTCTCCCCTTCTTCCAACGAAACGTCCTTCCCCTCAATGGTAAAGAGGGCCTCTCCCTCGAGGACGAGGACCAGGGCATCCCCGGGGGCGGTGTGCTCTTCGAGGAGGGCATCCTTTCCCAGGGCGAAGAGGATGGTGAGGCTCTTCTCGTTTTTCAGGAGGACCTTCTTATTGACGGTGCCCTCTTCGTAGGTCAAGAGATTTTTCAGGGTGTAGGGGGTGTGTGCTTGCATTGGTGTCTCCTTTCTGTGACTCTAGATTCAGTCTACCCCAAGTTTTCAGATTTTTCCGTCACAACTGTGACAGTATTTGATGGCCGTTTTCAATAGAATAGGAGGAGAACAGAAAGGAGCATTCTATGACAAATCCCATTGCCCCACGCCTGAGCCACTACCTCTCCCGTCTCCACGATGGGGAAGACTTGCAAACACTGCGACAAGAATTTCGCCAAGAGTTTCTCGCCGTCGACGCGAAGGACATCGTCGAAGCGGAGAAGATTCTCTTGGAAGGGGGAACGCCCCTGGGAGAAGTCCAACGCCTTTGCGATCTGCACAGTGCCCTCTTTGAAGGGCGGACGAAGGAGGAGCGCATGAAGGAGGCGAAAGAGACTTCTCCCCTTCAGTCCATCTATGAAGAGAAGACCCACCCCTTAAGCGCCCTTCACGAGGAAAACTTGAAGCTTCTCGCCCTTCTCGAAGAGGATCGCATCGAGGAGATTCTCGAGGGCCTTACCATTCACTACAAGAAAAAGGGGGACCTCCTCTATCCCCACCTCGCCGATGTCTACGGCGTCTCGGGTCCCGCCCAGGTCATGTGGCAAGTCGATGACGAGATTCGCGATGCCTTGAAGGCGAAGGACTACGACGCCGCCCTTCCCCGTATCCGAGAGATGGTCCCGAAGGAAGAAAATATCCTCTTCCCCCTCTGCGCCGAGCACTTCACCGACGAGGACTGGGCCCGCATCGCAAGAGATGCGCGAGATTATGGGGAAGCCTTTGGGGTGACTCCCGTGCTCTACGGGGCATCGGAAGACCTTCCTCAAGAGAATCGCGAGATCCTCCTTCCCGGGGGAAGCCTGACCTTGCAAGAGCTCCGGGCCATGATGGCGGTGCTGCCCCTCGAGGTGAGCGTCGTCGACGGCGAGGACATCAACCGCTATTTCAACGAAGGAGAGAAAATCTTCAAGCGCCCCAGCGTCGCCCTGGGGCACTCGGTGTACACCAGTCATCCCCCGAGGGTTCAACCCATGGTGAAGAAGATTCTCACGAGTTTTCGTCAAGGGGAAAAGGACCGAGTCGAGCTCTGGATGGAACTCAAAGGAAAGCCCCTCTTGATTTCCTACGTCGCCCTTCGCGATGAAGAAAAAAACTACATCGGCACCGTGGAGTTCGTCCAGGACATGAGCGCCGCCCGAGACCACTTTCAAAGAAAGGCCCCGTCTGCCTAACGGGCGTCGACGAGGCCTTTGAGATACCGTCCCACGGTGGGAGCGAAGCGGGAGATTTCCTTTGTATAGGCAAAATCTCTGCCGTAGATGGTCTGTTGGGAGGGGAGGTCTTCCACCTCTCCGGTGAAGATGCCGAGGACGAGGACTCCCTTCATCCGGGCTTGGAGGACTTCCCGCGCCGTGTCGGCGATGGCCTCCTCCTCTTCGTAATTCGTGCCGGGAAGCTTTGGACCGCCCACCATGCCGAGGTGAATCTTGTCGTTGGGCTTTCCGTCGTTTAAGACGATGAGAAGGCGCTCCTCGGCCTCTCGACTCATGGTCTCGGTGACCAGGCGAAGGGCGAACCCATCTCGGTTACTCCCCGAGGTGTTGTACCGAAAGATGCGCCCATTGGCCTCCCGGGGTTCGTGGTAGTCCCGGTAGAGGTCGAGGACCTGGACGTGAAAGAGGTTGTGATACCCCATGACCCGGGTGGGGATGTGAAGTCTCGTCAGGGCCTCGGCGATAATCATCCCCTGAATCGCCACCTGGGCCTGTCGCTCGGACTGGGAGCCCGAGGCGTCGAGGAGAAGATCCACGGAAAGCTGGGTGGCCTCGGTGCGCATCCGCCGTTCAAAGAGGCGCTCGTCCCCCAAGATTTCCCGTCTCCACATCCGCGAGGCGACGAGGTTTCCCGAGGTGGCCCGAGTGATGTCCTCCTCCAGTTCTTGGAGGACATTTTTCTTTAAGATCTCCATGAGTTGGAGGACGCTGCGGCGGTAGATGAGTTCGTCCCGCTCCCAGAGGCGACGGGCCTCCAGCTCCCCTTGGAGGACATTGTCCCGGTAGTATTGGGCGCTGAGGTCCTCGGGAAAGACGCCTCGGGTGACGTGGATGCGAATGCCCTCGTGAATCCCCGTGGAGAGGCGACTCTCCAGGTTGTGGGATTCTGCAGGAGAGAGGATGCTCTTCCCGTAGCGGGTGATGACCTTTTGAAAGATCTTCTCCTCCTCGACGTTTGGCCCCTCTCCCCCGACGAGAATCGGCGCCTCTTCCGCGGTTAAGAGCTCCTCGACGGAGGTGAACTCTGCGGAGCCGATGCTGTATTTCTCCAGCTCCTCCACCGGGGTCGTCTGGGTGACAATCTCCCGAAATTCTCGGCGGCGCTGCCCCCGTTTTTCCCCGGGCTTCTTCTCCTCCCTCGCCTCGATGGCCTTTTTCTTTTCAGGAGAGGCCTCGACGTGAAAGTGGCGGGAGAAGAGGTCTTCAAAAAAGGCAATCGCCTCTTTTGTCGTGGTAAAATTCGCCTCTCGCATCTCTTCACAGAGGCGCACCACCATCGGGGTCATCTTGGGCACCGTCCCGGCGCGCATGGCGTAGATCGTCGTGGTGACGTCATCACAAAAAGTCTTTTTCCACCTCTTTTGGGCCTTGCGAAGAACCCGTCTCTCGTGGACTTCTCGGGCCCGTGCAAGACCTGGGCGACGCTTCTTCATCTCCTCGAGGACTTTCTCTTCCAGGGTGAGGGCCATGATGCACTTGAGGTCCTTGGCGTTGGTGAGGCGATTGATGTGACTGCGCATGTACTCCCGCAAGAGGTCCAGATCGAAGACATAGCCCAAGAACCCCTCGAGGCCCTGGAGGTAGAAGTCCTCTGCCTCGGGGAAGAAGAGTTCCTCATAGGGGAGGTCGTAGTCCTCGGCGCTGGTCCAGAACCGGTTCGCCCGCCTGAGGTCAACGGTCATAGAAGAAGTCCTGGCTTTTCGTATCCTCGGGGATGAGGGATCGAATCACATCCTCCACCAGGGATTTTTCGTAGTCGTCAAAACACTTGTCCACCATGCCCATGGCGAGGGCGGGGTAGATGCCAAGGCCTCGTTCCATGAGACTCACGGCTCCCAAGAGGCCGCGCATGTCGATGGCCTTCGAGGAGATTTCTCCGTAGAGGCTCTTCTCTTGAAGATCCAAAAAGAGGCGACTCAAGAGATTGATGGCTTCTTCTGTGAGGTGGGTTTTGTCTCGCAAAATGGCGTGAAAATCCTCGGGGCTCATGGTGTGCATGTGAATGACGAGGAAGCGCGAGACCAGGGCCTCGTTGAGTTCACGGGTGCCGATGTAGCCATAGTTCATGGTGCCGATGAAGCGACAGGCCTCGTGGAGGTGGATGAGGTCGTAGCCGGGGACGTCGATGATGCGGCGATAGTCGAGAGCCGAGTGAATCACACTCATGGCCTCGTTCTTCGCCATGTTAATCTCGTCGAGAACGGCAAACCCGCCGGAGAGGGCCGCAGCGGTGACGGGGCCGGGGCGAAGGGTCACCTCGCCTCCCCGGAAGGTGTCGGCACCAATGAGTCCCTGGGCATCGGAGGTGACGTTCATGGAGATGTTGTACTGGGGCCGTCCAAAGAGGAGGGAGAGATTCTCCGTCAAGACATTCTTCCCCGTGGCCTTCGGGCCCGAGAGGAGAATGTGGTGTCCTTCTAAGAGGGCGGTGATGGCCTTCTCCCAAATTTCGACGCCATAGTATTTATAGATGGGCGAGGGGATGCGGTCCACCTCGCCCGTCTTGTAGGTCTTTCGGAAGTGATCCACGTCCTGTAAGAGGCTGGGGCGCACCCCGTGTTCTTCTAGAAATCGTACGAGTTCTTCGTAGTGCATAGTCATCCTTCTTTCCAACAACAGTTCTTCTATTGTACCCAAAAAGCCCCGTCAAAAAAAGTGCGGAAAAAGTCTCTTGCATCTTTCAAAAAGGGGTGCTATAATAAACGAGAAGCGCATCGAGATGTGGCGCAGTTTGGTAGCGTACATGTCTGGGGGACATGGGGTCGCAGGTTCAAATCCTGTCATCTCGACCATCTTCAAAAGCACCTGGAAACGGCGAATCCTTTCGTCCTCTCCCAGGTGCTTTTTTATCTTTCTTCCCCACCATCCTCTAGAAAGGAGTTCCAATGTATCGCATCTTTCTCGTCGAAGACAATGAGGCCCTAAGACGTAGCCTCTCCCGAGAACTCGCCGCTTGGGGCTACGAGGTGCGCCTCGTCGAGGACTTCACCGCAGTGGATGAGGAGTGTCTCGCCTTTGATCCCCACCTCATCATCATGGATGTGACCTTGCCGGAGCAAAATGGGTTTACCTGGTGTCGCACTCTCCGCCGAAAAATCAATACCCCCATCCTCTTTCTCTCCTCGGCGTCGGAGCGGATTCACGTCATTGAGGCCCTCTCCTTCGGCGCCGACGACTATGTGACGAAGCCCTTTGACATGATGCTTCTCGAGGCGAAGATCTCCGCTCTTTTGCGCCGCAGTTTCGAGTTTTCCAAAGAGGACTCCACCCTCTCAGTGGCGGGACTCTCACTCTATCCCGAGGAACTTCGCGCCACCTACGAGGGCAAGAGCGTGGAACTCTCGGCGGCGGAGACGAAGAGCCTCTCGGTCCTCATGCGCGCTGCCCCCGAAGTGGTACGCCGTGCCGACCTCATGGACGCCCTCTGGATGAGCGACGTCTACATCGACGACAACACCTTGTCGGTCCACATTCGTCGCCTCCGGCAAACCCTCGCCACCATCGGCGCGGGAGATCTCATTAGGACCAAGGTGCGAGTGGGATACTATGTGGGATAGATCCTACCGGAAGGGACTTCTCCTCCTCGCCTTAAGCGTCGAGGGACTCATCCTCCTTTTCTCCCTCGCCTTTGATCTTCCCGTCTCCTTGCTCCTCTATGAACTTCTCCTCGTCGGCCTTCTCTTTCTCGCCTTCGCAGTCTTAGGCCATCGCCAGCTCCTCGAGGACCAGAGGGATTTCCTTGAGCGCCCCATCTCTCGGGAGCTCGTCACCCTTCAAGAGAGGGCCCAGAGAGCCCTCGACGAAGAGAGAGAACTGCGCCTCGCCCTGGAAGAGGAGCGGCGACAGGAAGAGGACTACCTCCTCCTCTGGAGCCACGAGATCAAGACCCCCATCGCCGCGTTGCGCTTAGGCCTTACGAGTCGCACCCTCCACCGGGAGGAGCTCCTCCCCGAGGTCTTTCGCATTGAGGGGTATGTGGAACAACTCCTCATGGTCTTGCGCCAAGAGTTTCGCCAAGAGGATTTTCTCTTTCGCCCCCTCCCCGCCAAGGCCTTTTGCCAAGAGCGGGTGCGCCGCCTTCGCCACCTCTTTCTCGCAAAGGGGCTCTCCGTCTCCCTCGATGCCGTAGACGTCCCAATGATTTCCGACTCTCGGTGGTTCGGTTACGTGGTGGACCAAGTCCTCCTAAACGCAATCAAGTATACCGACGAGGGAACCATCTCCCTCTCCTGGGACGGGAGGGCCCTCACCATCACCGACACGGGAATTGGAATCCCGAAAAAGGACCTTCCTCGGGTCTTCGATCGGGGGTTCTCGGGAGAAAATGGCCGCCGCTTTGGCCAGGGCACGGGGATTGGCCTCTCCCTTGCCAAGGAAATTCTCACCCGCCTCGGTGGAGAGATTTCCATCGCCTCCACCCAAGGAGTTGGGACGACCGTCGTCCTCGCCCTCCCAAGTGACAAAGATGTAAGATGAGCTTTAGACCTCTGTCACGTCTTTTCGCCCTCGTCTTGATAGACTGGAATCACCAAGAAAGGAGCTGAAAAGATGCTACACGTACAACACGTTTCCAAGACCTACTCGCCGCGCTTCGGGGTGAGTGTTGACGCCTTAAAAGAAGTGGATTTCTCTCTGGAAGAGGGGGAATTCGTCGCCATCATGGGAGAATCGGGAAGCGGCAAGAGTACCCTCTTAAACCTCATCGCCCTCCTGGACACCCCGACGACGGGAGAGATTTCCCTCGACGGCAAGGCCATCACCTCCTTTTCCGACGAGAACCGCGCCCTCTATCGTCGGGACCACATGGGGTATATCTTCCAAGACTATAGCCTCCTGGATATCTTTAACGTCGAAGAGAATGTGGCCCTCCCCTTGCTCCTCGCGGGAAAATCCTCGGCAGAGGCACACAAGAGAGCCCGTGACGAACTGAAGCACTTGGGCATCGAGGCCCTGGCGAAGAAGTACCCCTACGAACTCTCTGGGGGACAACAACAACGCGCCGCCGTCGCCCGCGCCCTCGCCATCTCTCCCCGGCTCCTCCTCGCCGACGAGCCCACGGGAGCCCTAGACTCGAAGACCGCCCGCACCCTCTTCGAAACCTTTGAGCAGTTGCGTGAAGAGGGACAGAGTATTCTCATGGTGACCCACTCTTCCATCGCCGCCAGCTATGCAAGCCGCGTTCTCTTCTTAAAGGACGGTCGCATCTACCACCAGATCTACCGAGGCGATGAGGACCAAGAGTCCTTCCAACGAGACATCATCCACTCCCTCTCCGCCCTTGGGGGTGTCCAATGAAACGTTCGAAAGTCCTCTGGACCATGGCGCGGGAGGGCATCCGTCGCCACAGGGAGATCTACATCCCCTATCGGATTCTCCTCGGCCTCACCCTCTTCATTACCGGGCTTCTCACCTCCCTCTTTGCGGACCATCGACTCACCGAGCTCCCCTACATGAACCACTTGCAGACGATCTTGGGACTGGCCGTGTTCGTCAACACCGTGTTCATCGTCCTCTTCATCGATGGACTCTACAAGCGGCTCTCCACCATGCGCCAGAGAGAATACGCCACCTGGTTCATCTTAGGGCTCACCCGAAGAGAACTCTTTGGCGTCGGCGTCCGTGAGATTCTCCTTCTCACCGTCGAGACCCTCTTGGGGAGTGTCTTCTTTCTCCTTCTCCTCTATGGCCTCGCCATCGCCGCCTTCTCTCGCCTCTCCCAGATTTCCCTGCCACTCGTCTTCTTCCCCAATCCCCTGGCCATTGTCGCCATGGTGGGGACGGCAATCCTCTTGGCTCTCGTCGCCATGGGGGCCAGCTTTCGCGTCCTTCGGAAGAAGAATTCTCGCTCCATGCTCCTCGAGAGCACCGAGCGCCCTGTGAAGAAGAGCCTTCTCGCCCTCCACACTGTCCTCGGACTTGTCCTCGTGGGACTTGGGTACTTCATCGCCGTCTCCGTACGCTCCCCGATGGATTCTCTCATCTATCTCTTTATCGCCTCGACTCTCGTCATGGTGGGGACCCATTCCCTCTTCCGTGGCGTCCTGCCCCTTCTCCTTCGCCTGCTTCAACGCCTCTCTGCCCACACCTCGGCGAAGGTCTATGTGCGAAACGCCCTGTTGCGAAGCACGGTGCGCCGAGAGGCCTCGGGACTCGCGAACATCTGCATCACCGCCTGTGGGGCACTCGTTCTTCTCGTCTCCACGAGCACCCTCTTTAGTGGGGTGGAAAACGCCATCGAAACCGGCTTCCCCCACGAAATCAACTTTAAGCCTCGTTCCCAAACTTCCGTCGAGGACACGGTGAAGACCTTGAAAGAGTTCGTCGCCACCCACGGCGCCGAGATGGGAGAGACGACCTTCATCCACTCCAAATTCCTCGTGGGGAATTGGGACAATGGCACCTTCCACCCCCTCGAAGGAGAGGCCGTCATCTCGGAGGCCATCACCCACGACACCTTGCGCTTTGACGTGGACTACGAGGCCCCAGAGGCCTTCCGCTTCGCCACCACCCGAGAAGACATTGGAGCCGGTGCCTCGGCGGAGGGGCTGACGGTGACGAAGGATATGCTCTCCGATGCACCCCTTCCCTGGTCTGAGGCCCAGACCTTCTACAAGTCCGAGAGCGTCTTTACCGTCCCCGAGGCTTCTATGCCGACGACGAAAAACGCCAAGGAGAACATCACCTTCTCCTTTGATGCCAAGGATCCGGCGAAGACGGAAGAGCTCCGCGCCTCCCTCGCCCACGCCCTCGACTTGGATGTCCACAAGATCATCCTCAAGAGTGCCATTTCCTTGGAATTTCTCCACCTCTTTAGCTCCATCTACTTCGTGGGCATCGTCCTCGCAGTGAGCTACCTCGTGGCCACGGCGACGAATGTCTACTACAAGCAACTCCTCGACGCCGAGGATGCGAAGAAGCGCTTCTCCACCATGTGGCGCATTGGGATGAAGCCGGAGACCATCGCCGCCATCAACGCCTCTCAGGCCCGGCGCAGTGCCTTCTTGCCCCTTCTTCTCGCCTATGTCCACATCCTCGTGGCCTCTGTGCTCATCCGAAAGTTTCTCATGATGCTCGGCCTCGCAGATGCGCACCTCTTCTACACCACCCTCGCCGTGATCTACGCCGTCTTCGCTCTTGCCTACTTCCTCTTCTTCAGCGCCAGTAGCTCCATTGCCAACCGGCGGCTCCTCGGCACCATCCTCCATCCCGAGCACTAAAAAAGACCCTCGAAAGAGGGCCTTTTTTTATGACCTAGGCGAGGGCAATCTCTTTGAAGAGCTCCACACCCTTTTCTAGGAGATCGTCGGGAAATTCGTAGGTCTTCGTGTGGAGTTCCGGGCAGTCCTTGCCGCTTCCCAGGAAGAAGAGCACGCCGGGAATCTTCTTTTGATACCACCCAAAGTCCTCAGAGCTTCGAATGGGCTCTTCCATCTCCACCACTTCTTCCCCGGCGTCGGCGAAGATTTTGCGGAGCCGATCCACTTCCTCCTTGGGATTGGTCGTATCGGGGAAGGCGTCGGCGATGGAAAACTCCACAGAAAGCCCTGCCTCTTCTGCGAGGTCACGGGCCATGGCACGGACCTTTTCCTCCAAGCGGTCCAAATCCTCAACGCGAGCCCCGCGCAACGTCACCGCCAACTCCCCTTGGGAGGGACTCACTCCATAGGCTCCCTGTTCCCCCACCTTCAGGTGGATGATGGTGGCCAAGGTCATGGAGAGAAACTCCTCACCCTCCCAATTCACGGGGCCGTAGCCGTGGAAATGAGAGAGGGGTTCGAGGCGCGTCGCCAGTTGGGAGAGGACGTAGATGGGATTCTTCCCGTTCTCCGGCTCCGAGGCGTGGGACTGTTTCCCCACCATGGCGATGGTGAGGCCACGGGAGGCGCACATAAAGGTGCCGTCCTTCACCACGGCGGCGTTCTTGGGAAACCCCGGCCAGTTGTGAAGGCCAACGATGCGATCGACCTTCACCTCGTCGAAGAGGGCGACGCACTCCTTGGCCCCCGCCCCGTTTTCCTCGGCGTGTTGGAAGAGAAAGACGAGGTTCTTCCCCGTGGAAATCTCATCGAGGGCCACGGCGGCTCCGGCGAGGATGGCACTGTGTCCATCGTGGCCGCAGCCATGGAAGGGACCTTCGGCGCCTAGGATGGCGTCGTGGTCGGCGCGAAAGGCGATGGTCTCCGTGGCCCCTTCCTCTCTCTTGATGGCGTAAAACCATCGGCCCTTATCGACGATGGTGGTGTGACTGAGCCGCGATGCGAGAAAGTCCTTGAGGATGTTTCTCGTCTCCACCTCCTGCTCCGAGAGCTCGGGGTGGTTGTGCAGGGACTTTCTCAGGGCGAGAATGTCTTCCATCTCAACCCCTCACAATGGCGCAGAAGGTCTTAATCCCTGCAGGAATGATTTCGTCGGGGAAGTCGTAGCCGATGGTGTGAAGAGGGGTGTAATCCTCTCCAGAACCGAGGACCATGTAGCAACCGGGGACGTGTTTTGTAAACCATCCAAAGTCCTCAGAACCACGGAAGGGTTGTTCCAGACGATGGAAGGGGATGCCCTCCTTCGGGAGAAGGTCTTGGAGACGACGATATTCTTCGAAGGTGTTCGCCGTGTCGGGAAATTCGTCGGTGTAGGAGAAACTCACCTTGACCCCAGCTTCTTCGGCGAGGCGCGTCGCCTCCCGTTCCACCACTTCCGAGAGGTGATCCAAGTCCTCAAGGCGCGCTGCGCGAAGGGTGAATCCAAGCTCCCCACGAGAGGGGCTCACGCCAAAAGCGCCCTGCTCCCCAACCTTTGCGCTGACGATGGTGCAAAGGACCATGTCCTCAAAGTGCTCCCCGTTCCAGTCCACGGGCTTATACCCATGAAATTCTACGAGAGGAGCCACGAGTTCCACGAGTTTTGCCATGGGGTAGACGGGGTTGTTGCCGTTTTCAGGTTCCGAGGCGTGGGATTGCTTCCCTTCAAAGGCGAGGCTCATCCCCTTGGAGGCGCACATCATCGTCCCGGGGATGGAGTAGACTTCTCCCTTGGCAAAGCCGGGGAAGTTGTGCAGACCATAGATGCGGTCAATCTTCACCTCGTCGAAGATGGCGACGCACTCCTTGGCCCCCGCGCCATTTTCCTCGGCGTGTTGGAAGATGTAGACGACGTTTTTCCCAGTCTGGGCTTCATCGAGGGCGAGGACGGTGCCGGCGAGGATGGCACTGTGTCCATCGTGGCCACAGCCGTGGAAGGCCTTGCCGTCTTCGGAGATGATGGCGTCGTGGTCGGCGCGCAGGGCGATGGTCTCCTTCGCCCCCACTTCTTCTTTGATCGCATAGAACCAACGTCCCTTGTCAACGATCTTTGTGTTCTTTGTGTTGTCCTCGATAAACTTCATCAAGGTCTTTCGCGTCTCCACCTCTTGTTCTGAGGGTTCGGGATGGGCGTGAAGGTGCTTTCTCAGGGCGACAACTTTCTCAATCATGACAATCCTCCTTACTCCAAATGACTTTCGGCGAGGGCACAAAATGCCTTGATGCCCGTTTCGATGATTTCATCGGGGAAGTCATACTCAATGGTGTGCACGTCGGCGTGGTCTCCGTCGCCGACGTAGAAATAGCAGCCGGGTTTCTTCTTCAGGTAGGCCCCAAAGTCCTCGGAAGCCCGCACGGGATTTTCTAGGCGCAGCGTCTCAAATCCCGCCGCCTCCATGACCTTGAACCAGTGCTCAGTAATCTTCTCGTCGTTGACCGTGTCGGGGAAGGTGTCGGAGAAGTCGAAGGAGAGCTTGAGTCCCTTTTCCTTGGCGAGCTCTTCCATCCGGGCCTTGATCCAATCGATGAGGGCGGTGAGGTCCTCGTCGAAGACGGCGCGCACCGTCATCTCCAACCGGGCACGAGAGGGGCTCACCCCAAAGGCGCCCTGCTCCCCGACGCGCAGAGACACGATGGTACACAATACGAGGCCCTTGAAGTGGAAGGGGTCCTCGTCAATGGGCCCAAATCCACGGAAGAGGGAGAGGGGCTCTAGCTCTCTTACAAGACTCGAGAGGGCATAGACGGGATTGATGCCGTTTTCTGGCTCGGAAGCGTGGGATTGTTTCCCCTCTACCTCGACGATCATCCCCGTGGACGCACATTGAAGGGGCCCCGGCTTCGTGCAGAGGGTCTTCAGTGGCAGACCCGGGATGTTGTGAAGGCCATAGATGCGATCGACGTGGACTTCGTCAAAGAGGGCGACGCACTCCTTGGCCCCGGCCCCATTTTCCTCCGCGTGTTGGAAGAGAAAGACGATGTTGTTTCCCACGGTACGGCCTTCGAGGTACATCGCCGTTGCGGCGAGGATGGCACTGTGTCCATCGTGGCCACAGCCGTGAAAGGCCTTTCCGTCTTCGGAGATAATCGCATCGTGGTCCGCGCGAAAGGCAATGGTCTCCTTCGCACCTTCCTCACGATGGATGGCATAGAACCAGCGCTCGTGTTCCACGAGTTCGAGAGAGGTGTTCTCTCTCAAAAAATTCTTCAGGATTTCGCGGGTCTTAAATTCTTGTTCAGGTGCTTCTGGGTTCTCATGGAGGAGCTGACGAAGAGGGACAGCGACCTCGAGAACTTGTTCCATGGTATACATTGTTCCACCTCCTACTATAAGAATACCCCTGAAGTCAGAAAATCTCAACAAAAGAAAGCGTATCGTATTCCCGCATCCGTTCACGAAATGAAACCATATCGAACAGTTCAAAGGCCACTCGGGAAAAGGGCCCTCGATATGGTTTTCCCGCGAGAATTTTTTCTCGTTCTCCCGCAAATTGGTCGATTCTTCTCGGCCTCTTTTCCGAAACAGGGAAAGATTTCTGTGGTACAATCGTGGTGGCTGAAAGTTTTCTCGATTTTTCCTAGAAGGGAGACCCATGGAACAATTTTTTAAGCTTCGGGAGAATGGCTCCTCGGTGTCCAAGGAGTGCGTCGCAGGTTTGACCACCTTCTTCGCCATGAGCTACATCCTCTTCGTCAATCCATCCCTCTTGAGTCAAACGGGCATCCCCTGGGGAGCCGTCTTTCTCTCCACGATCTTCGCCAGCGCCATCGGCACCTTGGTGATGGGCCTCTTCGCCAACGTCCCCTATGCTCTCGCCCCGGGGATGGGTCTGAATGCCTTCTTCACCTATACCGTCTGCTTCGGCTTGGGCTATACGTGGAAACAGGCTCTTGGGATGGTTTTTCTCTGTGGTCTAATCAACATCTTCATCACCGTCACCCGTTTTCGTAAGGTCATCATTCGCTCCATTCCCGAGCAACTCCAACACGCCATCAGCGCCGGGATTGGTGCCTTCATCGCCTATTTGGGCATCAAGAACGCAGGACTCTTGCAGTTCACTCTGGATCCGGGAACCTACACCGACGTAGGAGGCGGCACCATCGTGGGCAGTTCCGCCGCAGTCCCCGCCCTCATCAACTTTACCTCTCCAGGGCCCCTCTTGGCCCTCATTGGTCTCGTGATTACCATCGTCCTTCTCTTAAAGGGAAACAAGGCGGCGATTCTCATCGGCATCATCGCCACGACGATCATCGGCATCCCCATGGGGGTGGTGGACCTCTCCCAAATGTCCTCCTCTCTTAGTGTCTCTGAGGCCTTCTCCCAACTGGGCACCACCGTTGGCGCCGCCGTCAGTCACGAAGGGCTCATCTCCCTCTTTGAGGACCCGGCGAAGATTCCCCTCGTCCTCATGACCATCTTCGCCTTCTCCCTCTCGGATACCTTCGACACCATCGGCACCTTTATTGGAACCGGGCGTCGGACTGGAATCTTCTCCGCAGAAGACGAGCGGGCCATGGAAAACTCCTCGGGCTTCCACTCGAAGATGGACCGCGCCCTCTTCGCCGACGCCATCGGGACCTCCATGGGGGCTCTCCTTGGAACGAGTAACACCACCACCTACGTGGAGAGTGCCGCAGGGATTGAAGCCGGCGGACGCACCGGTCTCACCTCCGTGACCACCGCCATCCTCTTCCTCCTCTCCATCTTCGCCGCTCCCCTCGTGGGCATCGTTCCCGCAGAGGCTACGGCCCCCGCCCTCATCCTCGTGGGAATCATGATCTGCGCAAGCTTTGCGGACATCTCTTGGGAACGCCTCGACGTGGCCATTCCCGCCTTCTTCAGTTCCGTGTTCATGGCTCTGTGCTACTCCATCTCCTACGGGATTGCCGCCGGGTTTATCACCTACATCATCGTCAAGGTGGTGCGCAAGGAAGCCCGGGAACTCCACCCGATTCTCATCGGTGCGAGTGTCCTGTTCATCTTGAACTTCATCATTCTCGCCCGGCTCTAGGGACAAAAAAAGAGACCCCACAGGGGGTCTTTTTTATGCCTCAGAAGGCTCCTTTTCATCCAAGAGTTCGATCTGCACTCGCTCGATACGGTTGTCGTGGGCGGAGAGGACGCTCAGGCGAATCTGGTCGTCATAGAGGGCGGTACACATGCCGTTGTCCTCTTCGTCGGGGATGAACCCGAGAAGCTCGATGGTGAGCCCTGCAATGGTCTCGTGGTTGTCCGAGTGAAGGTGAATGTCCAACTCGTCATTGATGTCATCGAGGTCCATGCTCCCCTCGACGACGTAGGTTTTCTCGTCGAGGCGGAGAATCTCTTCCCCTTCCGGGTCGTACTCGTCCTCAATCTCTCCGACGATCTCCTCGACGATGTCCTCGACGGTGACCATCCCCGAGACGCCGCCGTATTCGTCGATGAGAATAGCGATGTAGTTCTTCGTGGACTGGAGCTCCTTTAGAAGCTGGTCGATGTTCTTGCTCTCGGGAACGAAGTAGGGCTCCTTCATAATCCCGTCGATGTCCAGGCGCGCATAGCCCCCTTCGGCGTAGCTGCGGAAGATGTCCTTAATGGTGATGATCCCCACGATGTTGTCCGTATTCTCTCGAAAGACGGGAGCTCGGGAGTAGCCCGTGGCGAGCATCTCTGGAATAATCTCCGGTCCGAAGGTGTCGTAGTCAATCATATAGAGGTCGGTACGCGGGGTCATGATTTCATAGGCCCTCTTGTCGTCAAAATCCAGAATGGAGATGATCATCTCCTCTCCGCTGGAATTGATGACTCCTTGTTCTTGTCCCACCTTGATGTAGCTCTTGAGCTCCTCTTCGGAAATCTTCTCTTCCACGTCCTCAGAATAGGCCCCGAGAAGTTTCAGGACGAGGGTGGTGGAGATGGAGAGAAATTTCACGAAGGGCAGGGCGAGGATGGAGATAATTTGAATGGGCTTGACGCTCTTCATCGCCACCTTCTCCGCATTTTGAAGGGCGATGCGCTTTGGCACCAATTCCCCAAAGACGAGGGTGATGTAGGATAGAAGGACCGTCACCAGGATAAAGGCCACGGAACTGGCGTAGGGCACCCCGAGGCGAGCGAGGCTCTTTCCCCAGAGGACGGAAATACTCGTCGCTGCACTTCCCGAGGAGAAGAACCCAGCGAGGGTGATTCCCACCTGGATGGTGGAGAGAAATCTCGTCTGGTCCTGGGTGACGGCGAGGAGGAGTTTTGCCTGTCTATTCCCCTCTTCTGCAAAGCGTGCAATCCGATTCTTATTCGAGGAGACGATGGCCATCTCCGCCGAGGCAAAGAAGGCGTTAATCGCCGTTAAAATGACAATGAGCAAGAGTTTTGGCAGCAATGAGGCGCCGGCATCATCCATCGATGTCTTCCCTTTCTTCTTGTGGTTTCTCAGCCGACTTGGGCTGGTGGTGTAGAATACTTACAAATTTTCCGTCTTCAGAGATCTTGCGTAGACGCTTTTCAAAATCCATGCGACTGAGCCACACTTGGCGGCCGCATCCGAGACACTTGAGTTTAATGTCCACGCCGGTGCGCAAAATCTCCCAACGATTTTCGCCGCAGGGGTGGCCCTTCTTCAGAGTGACCACATCCCCGACTTCATAGACAAATCTCACGAAACGTCCCCCTTGATGATGGTCTGGCGCGAGGGGCCGGGAATCTTCGCCTCGTGGAAGGCGTCGAGAATGGCCCGCCGCAGCCTTCGTTCTAAATCGTATTGCTCCCCTTCCACCGCATAGGCGACGGCGGTGATGACGTAGCTCTCCGCGCCGACGTGGGTGATGCCCCAGAGGTGGGGGCCTCCCGTACAACTGGGGTCCTTCTCGAAGGGAGTGAGGGCCTCTTCAATGACCTGAAGGGCCTTTTCCGTCGCCACGTCACGGGGGACGGAGATCTCCACGAGGGCGCGCATGTTCCCCCGTTGGTTGTTGGTGACGATTCCCACGTCGCCGTTTGGGATGATGAAGAGGCGGCCATCGAAGGCACGCAGTTTCGTCACCCGCATCCCCAATTCTTCCACGACCCCCTCATAGTTTCCAATGACCACCACGTCGCCGACGCTGTACTGGTCCTCAGCGATGATGAAGGCGCCGTTGATGAGGTCCTTGATGAGGCTCTGGGCCCCCATCCCGATGGCGAGAGACCCGACCCCGGCGGTGGCGATGAGGGCTTGGGGCGAGATGCCGATGATCTGGAGGATGAGGACGAAGCCAAAGAAATAGATGACGTAGCGGACGATGCGCTCGAGAAGGCCGACAAGGGTCACCACCCGACCGCCGGTCTCCCTCTGGTTCTTGGAGACACTTCGCCAGACGATGCGGTGGACAAGGCGTCCTAGAATAAATACCCCAAGGACGATGGCGAGAATCACAAAGAGTTTTCCCCAGGGGTTGAGGCCCCCGGTCTCTCGGGTGAAACGGGTGATGAATTGTGAAATGTCTCTCATGATGCTCCTCCCGTCTCCTCTCCGTCGGCGAGGCCAAAGACATAGAGGGTCCGATCCCTAATCGCGGCGAGGCGGTCCTTGGAGAGGTCCACAAAGTCCATCCGACTGCCAAGACGCAACAGGCTCTCATGGCGTCCCCCTAAATCCCAGACCACATCCCCGGGGCCGATGGCGATGAGACGATTGTCTTCGCCGAGAAGGCGTTCCACGTGGGCGGGAAGAATCTCCGATTTCTTCTCTCGAAGCTTCTCGTCGTAGAAGGTGAGAACGCCGCTGTGAAAGAGGGCGACCCCTTCCTTCGTCTTCACCGCCGCTTGGGAGAGGGGCACGGAAATCTCCTCCACCTCTTCTCCAACGCTCTTTAGGGTCTTCTCCGTCAAGACGAGGGCGCGATTCTTCTGGGACCAGATGCCCATGGCCACCTCCGAGGGGAAGTCGATCTTTCGCCCGTCCCCACCGAGGAGGTAGAGGGTGGTCTTATATCCTCCTGCAGAGGTGGAGAGCTCCGAGACAACCCCCTCCCCCTTGGCGTCCACTTCCCAGGAGAGGATGAAGTTCTCCGTTTGAAAGAAACTCTGGACCCCACGGGAGGCATCGAGGGTGGCCAATTGCTCAAAGCCCTCTCCCTTGATGTGAAGTGTCGGCGTCTGGCCCTTGATGTCGTAGAGCTCCCCGTCGAGGGGATATTGGCCCACCTCCTTGCAATTGCCGTCGTAGACCAAGAGCTTTTTCAGATCCTGGTCGTAGAGGTAAGCCCCGTCTTTTCGCAGGGTACAGAGGAGGCCCTGCATGGCAAAGTCTGCCCGGTGGACCTCCTTTCCCTTGTCATCATAGGCCCGGAGGATATCTCCGTCCCAGGTGAGGAGGCGGTTCTGGACAAAGGCCATGGCCTCCGGGTCAAAGCCAAGTTCCACCTCGGCGAGGGGCTCGAGGTGTTTCTTCGCCCCACGACCCATGAAGAGGAGACCCCCTGCGACGAGGAGAAGGAGGATGAGGCCAAAGAACATCCGGCGACGTCTTCTCATGAACTGACCCCTGTCTTTCTCCGAATCTCATCGGCGAGAACCGCGACGGCGCGGTGGATTTCTCCGTCTTCCAAGGCCCCAAAGCCAAGCACCAGCCCCGAGGGATACCGGGCCTCTCCCACACAGAAGGAGTGGAGGCCCCGGACGTGAATCCCCTCTCCACCAAGGTACTCCACGAGACCCTCTTCGTCCTTCACCCAGGGCAGGGAGAGGAGGAGGTGCATCCCCGCCGCCTCTCCGCAAATCGTTGCCTCGGGGAGTTCCTCTTGGAGAGCGGCCACGAGGTTCTCCCACTTTCTCCGATACCGCTTGCGCATCCGGTTTAGGTGGCGTTCGAAGTAGCCGCCGCGGATGAACTGGGCGAGAATCTCCTGCATCAAGGTGGGGACGGGACACTGGAAGAAGGAGAGGCGCGAGAGGAACCGCTCGAGGAGCGACTCGGGCAGCACCATGTAGGAGGTGCGAATTCCCGGGAAGATGGACTTCGAGAAGGTCCCCATGTAGACCACCACATCCTCTTGGTCGAAGGTCTTTAGGGGTGGAATGGGACGGCGTCCGTAGCGAAACTCCGAGTCGTAGTCGTCCTCGATGATGTAGCGCCCCTTTTCCTCTGTGGCCCAGCGCATGAGTTCGAGGCGGCGGGTCATGGGCATGGTAATCCCCGTGGGAAACTGGTGACTCGGACTGACGCAGGCGACTTGAGCCCCGCTTCTTCGCAACTCCTCCACGTCCATGCCGCTCTCGTCGAGGTCGATGGGGACAAAGTCCTTCCGCGCCCCCTCAAACATGAGGTTCAGACGCTCGTACCCGGGATTTTCCATGGCGAAGACCTCCACCCCAAAGAGGGAGAAGAGAATCTGGAAGAGGTACTCGGTTCCCGCGCTGACGACGATGCGCTCTGGGCTCACGTCGAGGCCCCGGGCGTCGTGGAGATAATTGCTGATGTAGTGGCGCAAGGGTTCGAGGCCGCGAGGGTCCATCTTGTTGAAGAGATCGGCATCGGAGTGGGAGAGAATCTCCCGACTGATGCTCCTCCAGGTCGCCAGAGGAAAACTCTGGGCGTCGACGACGTTGAGGGAGAAGTCATAGCGGTAGGTGGGCTCCTCTTCCTCCTCGACGTCGGTGTCAAAGGTGGGACCCGTGGTGGTAATCATCGCCTGGTCAAGATTCTCGACAAAATAGCCCCGTCGCTCCTCGCTGCGCAGATACCCTTCGTCGACGAGCTGTTCATAGGCGGCGGTGACGGTGTTGATGGCGATGGAGAGATGTTCCGCCGTGTGCCTCTTCGAGGGAAGGCGCGTGCCTTCGGCGAGGATTCCCTCTTCAATCTGGCTCTTGATGTAGCGATACAATTGCTCATAAAGGGGAACTCCCCCTGCAGTGTCAAATTGTGGTGTAAGCATTGGCCCTCCTCTCTACAACTCTTTTTATTATACCATCATTTCCCTGAAATCGCTTGAAAGTGCCCGGTTCTTCCCCTTCTCGTGAAAAGTTTGGGCCTCTTTTTCCCTTCCTCGGGTGAAGGGTCAACCCCCTGGGTATAAAAGAACTATCACAAAGGAGGAACTATGAAGAAAGAACATCCAACAGTCAAACGATGGGTCGCCGCAGGGATTGCGGTAGTCATCCTCGGGTTCCAAGGTCTCTCCACGGTGTGGACCATGCCAAAGGACGAGGCCAAGAGTTCCATCTCAAGCCTCTTGGGGACGGAATTTGGCCAAGGGGCCAAGAAAGAAGTCATCCAGGGGACCAACGCCTCGGAGCGCATCCTCTACATTCCCGTCTCGGGAGTCATTTCCGACTCTTCTGCCTCGGCGTTTTCCACGAGTCTTGGCTATGACCATCAGACGGTTCTCGACGCGGTGAAAGACGCCACCGACGATCCGACGGTGAAGGCCATCTTCCTCGACGTGGATAGCCCTGGAGGGTCCACCTACGCCAGCGCCGAGCTCCACGACGCCCTCGTCGCCTTTAAGGAGACGAAGAAGGCTCCGATCTACGTCTCCATGGGCTCCATGGCCGCCAGCGGAGGCTACTACATCAGCGCCCCCGCCGACGTCATCTATGCGACGAAGGAGACCTTGACCGGCTCCATTGGGGTGATTATGAGCGGCATGAACTATACGGGGCTGTTGACGAAATTAGGCATCGAACCCCAAGTCTATAAATCCGCTCCCATGAAGGACATCGGAAGCTCTTCTCGCCCCCAAACCGAAGAGGAGCGGGCGGTGATGCAGGGCCTCATCGACTCCAGTTACGCCCGGTTCCTCAAGGTGGTGGAAGAGGGGCGACACATGAGCCGAGAACAACTCCTGCCCCTCGCCGATGGGCGCATCTTTGACGGGGAACAGGCAAAGGCCGTGGGTCTTGTGGACCGCATTGGCTACCGGGACGAAGCCCTCGACGCTCTCATCGACGACGCGAAGCTCGAGGACCCCGAGGTCTACACCATGACCACCAACCTCTCGGGCTTCGCGAGCCTCTTCTCCATGAAGACTCACCAGAGTCCCCTCTCGGAGTTTACCAATCTCTTAAAGAGTTACGAGACCGATCGCATTGCCCGGCCCATGTACATGATGCCCGGTGGTGGTCTCTATGAATAGTCGCCTCTTCTCCCCGAGAAACGCCGACTCCTTGATGCACTTCTCCATGCCCTATCGCGTCGGTAGAGACGTCCTCTACGCAAGTGTCGGGGCTCGGTTTGTCGCCTTTCTCATCGACATGATGATCATCGGCGCCCTCGAGGGCATCTTCTCGAACCTCCTCGGCCTCTTTGGGATTGTCCTCTCCGAGGTTGCCCTCCTCGTAAGCTCCTTTCTCTTCACTGCTTGCTACTTCACCCTCTTGACGAAGTGGCTCGAGGGGCAGACCCTGGGGAAGATGATCTTAAAGATTCGCGTCGTGAGCGCCCTTCACGAGGACCTCACTTGGTCCGATGTCCTCCTTCGCGAGGGGCTTTGGCGCCATGTGATGAACCTCATCATGCTCCCCTATCTCGTCGCCTTTGTCACGGAGCAGAAGGCGAGCCTTGCAGATCTTCTCGTGGATACCCGCGTCGTGCGAGATGACGTCTACCGCGCCCTCGACGGGATGGAAGATGACCCCCTTCCCGAGGTGGAGTCCTCCATCGAGCCGGGAGATGCCTATTTCTAATAAAGAAGCCGCCCTCGAGGCGGCTTTTTGTATGTCACATTTTTACATCCCATGAAAAATTTTCTTGACGACCTCCTTCCTCCTAGTCTACACTTGTAGGGTGAAAGGAGTGATTTCGTGCGCCGTGCATTCGCCGCCGCTTGGCCCCATACCCTCCCCGTGTGCATCGGGTTTCTCGTCCTCGGTCTCTCCTACGGCCTCTTTGCCACGAGCCAAGGACTTCATCCCCTCTATCCCTTTATCATGAGCCTCGTCATCTACGCCGGTTCCATGGAGTTCATCACCGTGGATCTCCTCCTCGCCCCCTTTGCCCCCCTCTCGTCCTTTCTCCTCGCGGTGATGATTGGGGCGCGCCACCTCTTCTACGGCATCTCCATGCTCGAACCCTTCAAGGGCACGGGATGGAAGAAGCCCTTTCTCATCTTCGGCATGTGCGACGAAACCTTCTCCGTCAACTCCACCATCGTCCCCAAGGATGTGGACCGGGGAGACTTTATGTTCTTCGTCACTCTCTTAAATCAAATCTACTGGGCCGTGGGCGCCCTCGCCGGCGCACTCCTTGGGCAGATTCTCCCCTTCTCCACCAAGGGCATCGATTTCGTCATGACCGCCCTCTTCTCGGTGCTTCTCCTCAACAAGTGGGAGCAGTCCCGGGATCAATTCCCGGGGCTTGTGGGCCTTGGCGCGTCGATTCTCTGCCTCGTCCTCTTTGGGCCGAAGAACTTCATCCTCCCCACCATGGGCCTCATCGTCACCGTCCTCCTTCTCGATGGGAAAAAGAAAGGAGCGCTCTCATGAGCACACCAGAGCGTATCATCACCATCGCCGTCGTCGTCCTCGGCACCATGGCCACCCGGTTCCTCCCCTTTTTCCTCTTCCCCGAGCACCGCACGCCCCCGAAGGCCATTCAATACTTGGGGACGGTCCTCCCCTTGGCCACCATGGGGCTTCTCGTGGTCTATTGCTTGAAGGACGCGCCAAAGAGCGTTCACCATGGTCTTCCCGAAGTCATCGCGCTCCTCTTTCTCGTCCTCTTACACCGGCGGTACAAAAACACGATTCTCACCGTCGTCTCCTCCACCATCCTCTATATGGTTCTCGTCCAAGTCGTCTTCCCATGACTTGGTTTTTTTTATGCTTCCCTAAGCATCAATATCTTCGTAATCGTATACGGAATTACGCGGCTTCTCTGTTTTCATAGTTGAATTGAAGTGGGCGAGGCAATAAGTTTTAGCGACGCGCTAGATTTCCATCATAGTTCTTATAAAAAGTTTGAACTCTCATTCTTTTTTGTACTGATTTTAAAGGCAAGAGTCGTGTTCCATAAATTTTACATAGCTTACAAATTTCGATAGGGTCCAAATATCCCCTCGAAATTCTTTTGGATAAGATGCGTGATAAGGTTTTGGTACTACAAGAATAACTTTTTCTTCTTTCATCTCTTGAAGCTGTGTCTTTGATACTCCTTGTTGTAACGTACACAGGTATTTAGGGCAATTTCTTAGCCGATTTGCTTCGTTAAGAATTTGACGCCACCGATCTTTACAAGTGGTTTTTGCTGCCAATGAGATAAGCCTTTCCACAGGGAAGTTTTCATTATGATAATCTTCCTCAGAAGGAAACAAGAAATCGGGTCGTTTATTTCCTTCCGTTGTTGCCTGCGATGAATAGCTTAGTGAGTTTGCATCAAATATAGCCGCTAAATGATTCTCAAAACTTTTACCTGCGCGACTTTTTCGTCGGTTAAGCACAATATTTGCAATCCTTACAAATTCATCAACGGACTTAAAACCTTTTGAGATGAGGTTCCCGTAGCGCGCGTGTTCGAGCGCTCGAAAAAGAGTATATTCCATATTTGTCCAACTTATTATTTTGGCATCTGGGTTTGTTAATATCAGTTCCCGATGATTATAGACACATCCTTCAATATTCCGTGCTGTAATAGACATGATCTCTGACGAGGGAAATTCAGTGTCGAGCCCTTCAATAAATTCCTGAATGGCTTTTTTCTGAATTATTTCCGGTGAAATATATTCCTTCTCAATTAGACAGTTCGTTTCTGTTGGACTCTTGCCAAATGCACTCAGAAAAGCTTCAATTTCTTCCTCTGTATCGAGAAAATAACCTCGATAATCATCTCTGCCCTGTTGCGTTAGTACAAACAAAGACCCTGTTTGTTCAGGGTTTAAATATGGGAAATTCTTTCCAAAGCGAGTAATTCGTAGCTCTTTTTTACTATGATAGTAAGTAAATGCACTCTGCGTTTCTAACTGATCTTGCCAAACAATGTGCACCAAACGCTTTGGAATAGAGAACTGCTCTATTTCTTTTTGGGTGAACATCATCGCGATGGCTGATTTTGAAATTAAGATTCCTGCTTGATGTCCCCCAGTTGAACCTGTATCATTTGCTGAAAGAAATTTGCAAAAACTGTTTTCACTAGCTAGAACCGATTGTATTGCTTTCTCTGCATAATTAGAAATCATATCGTAACCCTCCAGCCATCTGTAATAGATCCTGCCTCGCATCTAAGTCCTCAAGTTTTTTAATCATGAGCTTTGCAATGTCTTCAATGAGTGGTACGACAACGGAATTCCCAAACTGTTTATATGCTTGTGTATCGGAGACTGGGATTATAAAATCGTCGGGAAAGCCCTGTAACCTTGCACATTCTCGTGGCGTGAGCCTTCGTGGATTCTTCTCTTTCTGCTCAATAAGAATTTCAGAGCCATCCTTATAGTAACGGGCGCTCATCGTCCGAGAAACTCCATCTAATGGTGCAATTCCGTAACCAAATCCATTCCCAGCGGCTTTGTGTTTTTCTGCATAAGTCTGGAGGTATGTCCAGAGTTTGTCAGATAGAGTGTATTTTTCAGGGACACTACACTCTAGAATATCCTTCATTACAGGCTTTTTGTCTGGTGGCGAGAGAGTAAATTTAAATTCTACTCCTTCTCCATATCTCTCCCGATCAAAACCTACAATGAAAATTCTTTCTCTGTGTTGAGGTACATATTTCTGTCCGTCTAACACTTCGTAAAACACTTCATACCCAAGTTCATCCAGAGATTCCTGAATAACCTCAAATGTACGCCCTTTATTATGACTACGTAGATTTTTTACATTCTCAAGTAAAAATGCCTTTGGGCGTTTGTGCTTGAGAATTCTACAAATATCAAAAAAAAGTGTTCCTTGAGTTTTATCTTCAAAACCTGTGGCCATGCCTAAACTCTTCTTTTTAGAGACTCCCGCAATCGAAAATGGTTGGCAAGGAAACCCTGCAACAAGGATATCATGTGTAGGTATTTCAGATGCTACAACATGTGTGATATCACCATCCGGTTGCTCCCCGAAATTTGCAAAATAGGTTTGCTGGCTGTATTTATTCCATTCATTCGAATACACGCAACATCCGCCAGCACTTTCAAAAGCAATTCGCATTCCTCCTATCCCGGCAAATAGGTCAATAAAAGTAAACTTGTGAGGCCTGCTTCTTTGTATTTTTTTATTTCTATCTGACATGTAAAGTGCTAAGGATTCCCTTATGACATCTTGCACAGACTTTTCAATGTCTTTTGAAAAATGTTGGATTTGATTATAGAAATCCTCGCTCACCCTTAGATGAAGCTGTTTCATATGACTCACTTTTACCTCCCCACCTCTGGGTAGTTATTAATACCTCTTTCTTCCCATTATATCTTTACCAATCATCTTCTTCAATCAGGGAATACACATCTTCTGTTGCATAAAAAAAGCTCCCACAAGGGGAGCGATGTGGAGCTACCGGGGGGACTTGAACCCCCGACCTGCAGGTTACGAATCTGCTGCTCTACCAACTGAGCCACGGTAGCATATGTCGATATGATACACCATACCGACAGGTTTTGCAAGCCCTATTTTCCCGGATCGATGAGAGTCTGGGTGTGGGAGTGGAGAGGGCTGCGAAATTCTGCATGCCACTTGGGTCGCAGAGATTTTGGCGCTCGGTCGAGGTCGCCGTTGGCGGGAATCTTCAGGTAGAGATCCGTCAGGACGTAGTCGTCGACGTAGCCGTGGAGACGGTTGTTGAAGAGCTTCCAGAGCCGTTTTTCTGCCGTCTCTTGATCGTAGGCAGGGGTGAAGGACAAGACGACGGGATTGCGGCGTCCAAAGGAGAGGTAGTGGACGAGTTTTCCATTCTTATCGAGGACGACAAAGCCCTCATTTCCCGTGGTGAGAAGACTCTTGGGCATGTACTCGCGATAATAAAAGATGAAGTTATCCGTATTCTCGTATTGGTAGCTGTAGCAAAGGGTGAGGTCCAGTTCCTGATTGTCAAAGGCGTGCTCGCCGGCGAGGGCGTCGTTCATCTTCGTCAGATAGGAGAAGTAGCCCCGGGCCATGACCACGAGTTCTTCGGGAATCTTCGCCTCCACCATCGGGTGATTGTACCGATCTCCGTCCTTCAAGAGGGCCTCGCGAACCCAGTGGCCCTGGTCGTGGTAGTCGATGAGATAGTCTCCCACTTCACTGAGCTGATCCAACGGGGTGTCGTGGGGAGTGAGGATCTCCTCAATCTCCTCTCGAGTCCAGGAGGTTTTCAGAGGCTTTTCTTCCACAGGAGCCTGCTCCTCGACATCCCCGTCCTCGGTGGCCTCATCGTCCCCCCCTTGGGGGCTCTCGTCAGAAGAGACCTCGGTATTCTCCTCTTGGGTGAGTTCGTCGGAGCCTCCCGCAGAGGTGGCCTCTTGTCCATCGGTGCTCTGGCCTTGCCCCTCTCCTTCCTGCCCGTTCTCCTCCGCGGGGAGGGGAGCGTAGTCGAGAATCATCCGCCCCGGCAAGGTCCCATAGGTCTTCGTCCCAATCACTGGATCCGGTTCTGGCTCACGGGTCACCACTTCCTCCACACGAGCGGGGAGGGGAAGTTGTTTGATGACATCTTGAACCTGGGCACAACCTCCGAGGAGAAGACTCGTCCCGAGGAGCCACACAATCCGTTTCCCTTTCATGCAATCACCCTTTCTGTAGCTATTGTACCGACTTCAAGGGTGCATGACAAGAAAAATCAAGGGATTTCTTCCACGAAGAGGTCGTCGAGAAAGGCTGAGAGGTTGGTCTTTTCCTCTCCGATGAAAAACTCTTCCTCGGAGAGCCGCACCACCTCGGTCCCAAGGCCGAGGCCAAGACTTGCGAGGGAGGAAAAGTCGGTGTGGCGGTCGTCGATGCGACTGATGGTGGCCCTTTTCCCAAGATTCAACTCTCGTAGCGAAAGAGTCCTCCCAGTCCCCCGCCCGAGGATGGGACTGCCGTGGGGACAACACGCCGGGTGGTGCAAAAAATCATCGAGGCGATCCAAGAGGCGTTTGTCGCTGACGTGTTCCAGCTCCTCGGCGAGGGGATGGACCTCGTCGGGGTCATAGCCCAGGGTTTTGACGAGAAAGACCTCCCAGAGCCGATGGCGGCGCAGGAGTTCTTCTGCGAGAGCTGTTCCCTCGTTTGTAAGGAGAATCTTCGTCTTCTCCCGACGAATGAGCCCCTCTTCTACAAGGCGTTTCACCATCCCCGTCACCGAGGCCGGGGCGTGGCCCAGTTCTTCGGCGAGGGACTTATTCGAGGAATGGCCAAAGCGCTTCACGTCCTCGTAGATGGCCTTTAAATAGTCCTCTTGATGGGGACTCATTGGCCGCCTCCTGGGTAGCGTTTTTCAAGGCGATGAAATCTCTCCCACCCCTTTTCAGTCAAGGTGTAGAGCCCCGCCTCGAGGCGCACCTCATCGCGACCACTCAAACGACGGGAGATGGTCTCAAGACGCGCGTCGCTCCAATGGATGTGGGAGGCGATGCTCTCCCGTCCAAGTTCTCGAAGGGCGTGGGGACTCTTGGCGTGGTGGCCCAAGTGGAGGATGAAGAGTTCCTCGTAAAACATGGTCTTTCTCCGCCGCTTGAGGAGCAGCCGCATCGCCGGCCCATCCCGGTGGAAGAGGAAGCAAAGAAGGACGAGGAGAAGGCCCACAAAGGCGCACATCCCCGCAATATTGACGTTGTAGTGCCACCCGAGAGCCGTTCCAATCACCGCATCGACGATGGCAAACAGGCTCGAGATGAGGAGATTCTCCCACAAACTCTTGGCGAAGAAGGCCCCAGCCGCCGCCGGTGCAATCATAAAGGAGATGACGAGAATCGCCCCGACGGCGTCAAAACTCACCACCGCCGTGAGACTCACAAGGGCCATGAGCGCCGCCGAGAGGAGGGAGACCCGAATCCCCTGAAGGCGGGCGTACTCCTCGTGAAAGGTCATCATCTTCAGCTCGCGATAGAAGAGGCCGATGAAGGCGCTGTTGACGAGAAGGAGGACGAGTCCTTCGAAAAATTTCCTGGGAAGGTCCATCCCAAGAACGTGGAGGGTGTCCAAGGGGGCGAGGATGACCTCCCCCATGAGGACCATGTCCGTGTCCAAATGGGCCCCTCGGGCGTACCGGGAGATGAGAATCACCGCCAGGGAGAAAAAGAGGGGAAAGACAATCCCCGAGGCATTTTCCCGGGCGACGAGGTTCGTACGTATTACCGCTTCAATGGCGAGGACCGTCAAGAGTCCAAAGAGGCCTGCACCTAGAAAGAGAAGCGGTGAGTTCAGGTCCTTCACGAGGAAAAAGGCGAGGACGATCCCAAGGAGTACTGCGTGGGAGATGGCGTCGGTGATCATGCTCTGACGCCGTTGGTAGAGAAAGACGCCGGGAAGGGCGCAGGAGAGGCTGACGACGATGAGAACGAGAAGAATCGCAATCATTTCAAGGCCTCCCTTCGACGACGGCTCGCCAAGATGCCGTTGGGGCTCACAAAGAGACTTACAAGCGCCAAGGACCCCATGATGAGGACGATGACAGGCCCGGTACTCATGCCGGGAACCACCATGGAAATCGCCGAGCCCACGAGAGAGCTCGCAACGGCAAAGACTGCCGCCAGGGCCATGGTCCTCGGGAAGGTCTTCGTCCAGAGTTTTGCGCTCACCGCGGGGATGATGAGAAAACTCGAGATGAGAATGGCCCCGACGACTTTGAGGCCGACGCTAATGAGGGCAATCATCACCCCGAGGATCAAGGCCTCCATGGCGCGACTGGAAATCCCCACAGTCTCGGCGTAGGTGTCGTCAAAGAGAAAGATGCTCAAGGGTCGGTAGAAGACCCCGAGAAGCGCCAGGACGACGATGGCGACGGCGCTGATGAGGAGCACATCTCTCTCCAAGATATAGGCCGCCTGTCCAAAGATGTAACTTGAGAGTCCCGCTTGGGTAGCGCCTTGGTAGGCGGCGTTTCCCGAGATGTAACTCTTTAAGACGAGGCCGAGGCCAAAGAACCCCGACAAGACGATGGCGAGGACCCCGTCCTTTTCCATCCGTCGATCCTCCCCGAGCCATCCAATGACCCAGGTGGCGACGATGGCGGCGAGAGCACTGCCCACCATGAGACCGGTGACATTTCTCGAGGAGAGGACCATAAAGGCGATGATGACCCCGGGGAAGGTGGAGTGGCCCAAGGCGTCTCCGATGAGACCCCTCCCCCGCTCCACGGTGACGCATCCCGCCACCGCCGAGGCGAGGGCCAGAAGCCCGGTCCCCAGGGCAATGACCCCATAGGAATAGTTCCAAAGTCCCACGTCACACCTCCATGAAGGCCCGTTCCAAGTTCTCCTTCGACAGGGCCTCCTCCACGGGTCCCTCGGCGATGACTCCTCGGTTGATGAGAAGGGCACGGTCGAAGTACTCGTCGACGGTATGCAAGTCGTGGTGGACGACGATGGAGGTCTTTCCCTGGGATTGGAAGGTGAGAAGTTTCTCCATGATCACCTTCTCCGTCTTGATGTCCACCCCAGCGAGGGGTTCGTCCATAAGGTAGAGATCCGCATCTTGGCAGAGGGCGCGGGCGAAGAAGACCCGCTGCTTCTGACCTCCAGAGAGTTGGGAGATTTGGTGTTTTCGCACCTCTTCAAGTCCCATCTCGAGGATGGCATTTTCCACCATCTCTTTGTCTTCCTTCGTGGGCCTTTGAAAGATCCCGCGATGGGCGTAGCGACCCATGAGGACCACATCCTCCACCGTCGTCGGGAAATTCCAATTCACCGCCCCGGTTTGGGGAATGTAGGCCACCCGTTTGTAGACCTCTTCATAGGGCTTCCCCCAGAGGAGCACAGAGCCGGAGAGGGGCTTCAAGAGCCCCATAATCCCCTTTAAGAGGGTGGACTTTCCCGCTCCGTTTGGACCGACGATGGCGGTGCGGCTCCCCTCGTAGAGAGAGAGGTCCACGTCGACGAGAATCGCCTTGTCCCCATAGGCCATAGTTAAATCTTCGATGTCAATGACTGTCTTCATTCTTTCTCACTTCATGTATTCTTCCATCAATTTCACGTTGTGGCGCACCATGGAGATGTAGGTGTCCCCATCTTGTCCCTTGGGAGCCAAGGAGTCGGAGAGGAGTTCCTTCCCTTCCCCTTTGACCACGGTGACGTCGACGCCCTTCTTCGCACAGGCTTCCCGGAGTTTTTCCATCCGCGCCGGGTCCGTGGTAGATTCGGCAAAGATGGCCTTCACCTTGTGGGAGACGATGACGTCCACGGTCTTGTCAATATCTGCGCCAGCGACTTCCGAGTCGGTGCTCACCCCTTGAGGCGCGTGAACCTCTACGCCGAAGGCGCGGGAGAAGTAGTTAAAGGCATCGTGGGGAGTGATGAGGATGCGACTCTCCTTCGGGATGCTGTCGATGCTGGCCTTCGCCTCTTGTTCCAAGGCGTCGAGTTCCCCGAGGTAGCGGGTGAGATTTTCCTCGATGACGTCTTTCTTTTCGGGAAGGAGCTCTTCGAGGTTCTTTGCCGCCTCTTCCGTGGCCTTCTTATAGAGGGGGATGGAGAACCAGAAGTGGGGATCTTCCACGACGGCGTCATCCTCTTCCATGGTGCCCACGTCTTCCTTCGTAAATTCTGCGGTGACGGGCTTGCCGACCTTGTCGAGAATCTGCCCCATCTTGCCCTCGAAGTGGAGCCCGTGATAGAGGACGAGATCCGCCTCTTGGACCTTCTTCAGGTCTTCGGGCTTCGCCACGTAGAGGTGGGGGTCCTCCCCACGAGGGATGATGACGTTGATGTCGACGAGGTCCCCGGCGAGTTCGTGGACCATGTCCTCGAGAAAACTCGTACTCACCGTGACCTTTTTCTTCCCGCCTTCTTCTGCAGGAGCGGAACCTTCCTTATTTCCACAGCCGACGAGGAGCCCTCCGAGAAGAAGGACAAATGCAAAGACCGCAAAGGGTTTGAATCGTTTCATGATAACCTCCATTTTTAGGTTTGACTAATTTTTCTTCCTCTAGTATACCCACCATCTCCTCTCTTCACAACACAAATGCCCATCTTTTTTATTTTACGACAACAAAAGAAAAGTGCCCCTAGGGGAGCACTCTGAGGAGGTGTCCTGGGGCAACTTCAACAAGTTCTCCTTCCGTGGAGACGGGATCCATATCGGGAAGGAGATGGCGCGCCTCTCTCGGGTGGTTGGGAGGAATGGCGGCGAGGAGCCTTTTCGTGTAGGCGTGGCGCGGGTCTTGGAAGATGACCTCTCGAGGCCCCTGTTCCACGACGCGCCCGCGATACATCACTGCCACCTCTTGGGCGATGTGTTCCACCACGGCGAGGTCGTGGGAGATGAAGAGGTAGGAGAGGCCCATCTCCTCTTGCAGGTCCATAAGGAGGTTGATGATCTGGGCCTGAATGGAGACGTCGAGGGCACTCGTGGGCTCGTCGCAGATGACGAGGTCGGGGCGGCTCACAAAGGCCCGTGCAATGGCGAGGCGCTGGCGTTGGCCCCCGGAGAACTCGTGGGGAAAGCGGGTGGCGTGATAGCGGGAGAGACCGCAGAGCTCCATGGTCTCAAGGGCCCGCTCTCGCCGTTCTTTTCCGTCCCCTACCCCTTGATTGTAGAGGGTTTCTTCCACGATCTCCTGGGCGCTCATCCGAGGGTTGAGGGAGCTAAATGGATCTTGGAAGACCATCTGCATCTTCTTGCGGTAGGGCCGCAGCTGTCGCTGGGAGAGGCGGGTGATGTCCTCTCCTTGGAGGAGAATTGTGCCCTCCACGTCATCGTAGAGGCGCATGACGCACCGGGCCAAGGTGGATTTTCCCGAGCCACTCTCCCCGACGATGCCGAGGGTCTTCCCCGCTTCCAGGGAAAAACTCACGTCGTCGACGGCGAGGAGTTCCTTTTTTGGTTGAAAGAGGCTCTTGCGTGTGACAAAGCGCTTGGTGAGGTGCTTGACCTCGAGGAGTTCACTCATGATTGCACCTCCTCATCATAGAGTCGGCAGGAGACCCCATGTCCTTTGCCCATGCAGATTTCCGGCGGGACCATCTCAAGGCACTTCTCCATCCGGTAGGGACAGCGGTCGTAAAAGGCGCAGGCCTCGGGCAAATCGATGGGATTGGGGACGCTGCCCTCGATGTTAAAGAGGCGCTCCTGCTCTTCGCCGAGGGTGGGACGAGCCTTTAAGAGGCCCTTGGTGTAGGGGTGAAGGGGACGGTCGAAGAGATCCTCCACCATCCCTCGTTCCACGACGCGCCCCGCATACATGACCACCACCTCATCGGCCATGTGGGCCACGACGCCGAGGTCGT
Organism: Bacillota bacterium; assembly: GCA_023442775.1. Taxonomy (GTDB): domain Bacteria; phylum Bacillota; class Clostridia; order Tissierellales; family Peptoniphilaceae; genus JAEZXH01. Next base: position 51,661 of record JAEZXH010000008.1, on the reverse strand, counting down.
GGGTGATGAGAAGAATCGCCGTGCCAAAGTTTTTCTGCAATCGATTCATAAGCTCCAAGACCTGGGCTTGCACCGTCACGTCTAACGCCGTCGTCGGCTCGTCGGCGATGAGAAGCTTCGGCCGGTTGAGTAGTCCCATGGCAATCATGACCCGCTGGCGCATCCCCCCAGAGAGTTCAAAGGGATAGCTCTTCAACACCGCGTCGGCGTCGTGAATCTCCACCCGCTCAAGCATCTCCTTGGCGATGGTTCTCTTCTCCTCTTTTCCCATGGTTTTTGGAAGGACCTCCATCATCTGAAGGCCGATCTTTAGGGTGGGATTGAGGCTCGTCATCGGCTCTTGGAAGATCATCGCCATGGCGTGGCCACGAAGGGCGCGGCGCTCCTCCTCGGAGAGGTCCAAGAGGTTTTTGCCTTCAAAGAGAATCTTTCCCTCGACGATACGCCCCTGTGGTGCCGGGACGAGGCCCATGAGGGAGAGGGCGGTCACAGACTTTCCGCAGCCACTCTCCCCCACCACGGCGACGGTCTTTCCCTCGTCGATGGTGAAGCTCACACCGTTGACGCTCTTGACGACTCCTTCGTCGGTGAAGAAGTAGGTATGCACATGATCAAATTCTACGAGATGGTTCATACTACCTCCTCTTCGGGTCAAAGGCGTCGCTTAACCCATCGCCGACGACGTTTAAGGCGAAGACGGTGAGGGCAATGGCAAGGCCTGGAAAGAGCGTCATGTAGGGATAGTCCCGGATGTATTGGCGCCCCATGGAGAGCATGGCGCCCCACTCGGGTTTCGGGGGCTCAATGCCCATGCCGATAAAGGAGAGAGATGCGGCGCTTAAAATGCTCACCCCGACCCCAAGGGTGGCCTGGACGATGATGGGTCCAAGGCAGTTGGGGACGATGTGGCGCGCCAAGATGCGGACGTGGCTCGCTCCCGTCGCCCGCGCCGCCTCGACGTACTCCTTCTCCATGGTCTCGAGGACGCTTCCTCGAAGAATCCGGGCATAGCGAGGAATCGAGGAGAGGCTCACGGCGAGGATGAGATTTCCCATCCCTCCCCCAAGGGCCGCGGCAATGGCAATGGCCAACACGAGTTGAGGGATGGACAAGAAAATGTCCATGAGGCGCATGATGAGACCATCGACGACCCCTCCCGTGTATCCGGCGATGGCCCCTAGGACCATGCCGATGGCCACGGAGATGACCATGGAGCCGAGGCCAATGGCCAGGGAAATCTGGGCTCCATAGAGGACCCGGGAGAAGATGTCCCGTCCAAAGTTATCCGTCCCAAAGAAGTGGGCGGCACTTGGGCTTTGAAACCTCTGGGAGAGGTCCTGGGTGTCATAGCCCGCCGGGGCGACGAGGGGGGCGAGGATGGCCCCTAGGACCATCACCAGGAGAATCACCAGTCCCACGACGGCGAGGCGGTTCTTACGAAATTGGTGCCAAAATTCCATGGCACGAGATGTTGTCTTCACCATAGTCACCTCCTATCTGGGACGAACACGGGGATTGACCACGCCGTAGAGGAGATCGACGACGATGGAAATCAAGGTATAGGTGGCGGCGATGAGCATAACGCCCCCGAGGATGATGGGATAGTCCCTCGTCTTCACTGAATCCACCATGAGGCGGCCAAGCCCGGGGATGGAGAAGATGGTCTCCGTCAAGACGGAGCCTCCGAGGAGGGTTCCCATCTGAAGGCCGATGACGGTGAGGACGGTGATGAGGGTGTTCTTCAAGGCGTGGACGGCGAGGATGCGCCCCTCGGAGAGACCCTTCGCCCTTGCGGTGCGGATGTAGTCTTGCCCCAGTTCCACGAGGAGAACGGCCCTCGTCTGACGCATAATCACCGCCGTGGATTGAAATCCGAGGGCGAGGGCGGGCAGCACCATGGCGGAGAAGGAGTTGAACCCACTAGAGGGGAACCACTTCAGTCGCACACTAAAAAAGAGGATGAGCAAGAGTCCCGACCAGAAGATGGGCATGGCGAGACCGATGAGGCCAAGAATCATGGAGACCTGGTCGAAGATGCTATCTCTCTTCACCGCGGAGAGAATCCCAAAGCCCAGGCCAAAGAAACAGGCGACCCCAAGGGCCAAGAGGGAGAGTTTTACCGTGTTGGGAAAGACGGCCATCAAGGTGTCGGCGACGTCTTTGTGGGTGTAATAACTCTGTCCCAGGTCCCCGTGAAGAACCCCGCCGAGAAAGCGTCCGTATTGGACGAGGAAGGGGTCGTTTAAGCCGAGGGCCTCTCTCTGGGCATCGATGGCGGATTGGGGAGCGTTGGCCCCCATGGAGGCGGTCACTGCATCCCCGGGAGTTAAGTACAGGAGGCCAAAGACAATAAAGCTTACGCCGAGAAGGGTAGGGATGAGAACCAAGAGGCGACGCAGGGTATATCGAAGCATAGAACCTCCTATAAAGACGAGGGAGAGTCCTTGGACTCCCCCTCAGAGATGGTTACTCGAAGGTGATCTTGTAAAGGGTTTGAGAACTGGAGGCAGAGGGGGTGAGGTTCTTCACGTACTTTTGTGCTGCAAAGACCTGTTCCCCATAGGCCACGGGAATCCAGGGAAGTTCCTTGCCGAGAAGTTCCTGGGCATCCTTGTAGACTCCTTCGCGCTCGGGGCCATTTTCCATGGCGATCCCACGGTCTAAGAGGTCATCCAAGGTGGGGTTGCCGTAGAACATGTAGTTCGGGCCCACACCCTTATTCTTGGAGTGGAAGGGACCGTAGAGAGCATAGTGGGGGTCCACCACGGAAGGCGACCAGCTCATGAAGAAGATGTCGTGTTCCTTGTGGGAGAGGGCCTCGACGTAAGCACCCCACTCGAGGGTGGTGATGGTGGCGTCATAGCCGATCTCTTGAAGCTTCGCTTGGAGAATCGTCGCCATGTCTTGACGCTGTTGGTTGTCGTTGGTGTAAATCTTAAAGGTAGTGCCGGGGGCGACGCCAGCTTCTTCAAAGAGCTTCTTCGCCTCTTCCGCGTTGTACTCGGGGGCCTTCATCGTGTCCGCGATGGAGTAGGGGAAGTTGGGGTTGACCGTACTCGTCGCTACCTTGCCGACTCCCATATACACCGAATCCACCATCTCTTGGAGGTTCATGGCGTGGGAGAGGGCCTCCCGGGCCTTCGGGTTCGTAAAGGGGCCATTCTCCACGTTCATCCCGAGGAAGTGGACCGAGTTGTCCAGTTTGCGGTAGAGGGTGAGGGCGTCATTTTCCTCGACCTTCGCAATGTCGTTGGGGGCAATCTCATAGGCCACATCCACTTGGCCGCTCTCGAGTTCGATGAGGCGGTTGTTGGGCTCGGCGATGACTTTTAAGACCATCTTGTTAAAGGCGGGAGCGTCGCCGTAGTAGGTGTCGTTCTTCGTGAGGGTGATGTTGTCCAGTTCCTTCCAGGATTCGAGCTTAAAGGGCCCGGTTCCCACGGGAGCCTTGGCGTAGCCATCCCCTGCTGCTTCCACCGTCTCCTTGTCCACAATCGACGCCGCCGGGTGGGACAGGGCCATGAGGAAGGACCCATCGGGACTCTTCAAGCGGAAGCGCACCGTGTAGTCGTCGGGGGTCTCAAAGGAGTCGGTGTCGATCTTGTCGTAGATGTAGGCATATTTCGGAGAGGTGGTCAGACGGGTGAGAGAGTAGACCACATCCTCGGCGGTGAGGGGGTTGCCATTGGAGAATTGGATCCCTTCACGAAGGTGGACCACAAAGGTCTGGGGATCGGGCTGCTCAATGCTCTCCGCAAGTCCTGGGACCAGTTCGCCCTCTTCGTCTTGCTCCATGAGCTTATTGTAGATTTGTTTCATGACATTCTCAGAGTAGATGTCATTGTACGAGATGGGGTCGAGACTCGTCGCATCGGCAGAGACGGCAACGGTTAAGGCCTCACGATCGGTCTTTTCGGCACCGCCAGTGGTGCCAGCACCTCCGCCACCGCAGGCGGTGAGAAGTGTCCCTGCCAAGAGGGTCACTGACAAAATCAGGGCACTCTTTTTCATGCAATTACCTCCTTGTGATCTGTAAGATGAAGCGCCAACAAACTCAGTACGCAAGTGGCCAGTACAATCGCCGATTCGTCCACGGTGAATCGTCCATTGTGTTGGGGATAGGACTCTCCCGTTCCCAACCAGAGGAAGAGGGAGGGTACCTCTTGCGCATAGAATCCAAAGTCCTCGGCCCCAAGGCGCGGCTCTGGATGAGTGACCAATTGTGGGTCAGCTAGTTCATTTATACCCGTTCTACACTCTTTCATCAATGGGGAAAGGTGTTTTTCTAAAAATTTTTCAGCCTGTGAAAAGAGGGTGGAGTCGTTGTACACCGCCGGATACCCCGGTTTGTAGGTAAACTCTCCCCGAGCCCCATAGGCCTTCGAGAGACTTGTCACGAGGGCGGAAATTTCGTCGTGAAGGGCGGATCGTGCCTCGAGGCTCAAGGCCCTCGTCATCCCCTTGATGGTGACGTGGTCGGGGACGATGTTTGGCGCTGTGCCCCCTTCGATGACGCCGAGGGAGAGGGTTGCCACTTCCTTCGGGTCGAGGCCCTTGGCCATGAGACCATAGAGAGCGTCGATGAGTTTCGCCGCCACGTAGAGGGCATCGATGCCCTCCTGGGGTTTTGAGGTGTGGGCCGCCTTTCCGTAGACGTCAATGGTGAATCCATCGGAATAGGCACTCATCGCCCCGTCTCCGAGAAAAATCGTTCCGATGGGTTCGGGCATGACGTGAAGGCCTATGGCCATGTCCACCTCGTGAAGAAGGCCTTCCTTCACCACTTCTCGTCCGCCTCCCCCCGCTTCTTCCGCGGGTTGGAAGAGGAGGATGAAGCGCCCGGTCAGCTTTGGTTCAAGGGTCTTTAAGACACGGGCCACTCCCAGAAGATTTGCGGTGTGGACGTCGTGGCCACAGGCGTGCATGACCCCGGCCTTTGTCGAGGCGAAGGGCAGTCCCGTCTCCTCCTCTACGGGGAGGGCATCCATGTCGGCGCGAATCATGATGGTCTTCCCGTCGCGATGGGTCTCAATGCGCCCAACGACTCCCGTCTTCGCAATGCGCTCGTGGGGAATCTCCAGTTCATCGAGGACGGATTCCACGTACTTCGCCGTCTCCTCTTCTTCAAAGGAGAGCTCGGGATGGGCGTGAATGTGGCGCCGATGACGGATGACCTGCTCCTCCCCCTCTTTCACGAGAGCGACGAATTCCTTGAGGTTCATCGCGCACCTCCTGCCATCTCCTCGATAAAGACTCGAAAGAGATTGTTCATCAAGGCATTTCTAGGGTTTAAGAGCATGTCCTCTGGGTGCCACTGGACCCCGAGGACCGGGCTGTCCTTCCCCTCCACCGCCTCGATGAGCCCATCGGCGGTCCACCCCACTTTTCGAAGGCCCGGGGCCAATTCCTTGAGGGCCTGGTGGTGCAACGAGTTGGTCATAATGTGGTCCTGCCCAAAGATCTGGGCCATTCGCGAGTCCTTGGCGAACTCCACACGGTGGAAGGCAAAGCTTCTGTCGATGAATTGCAGGTGACTGATGGACTTCGCCTCCCGATGGGCGAGGTCTTGGTAGAGGGTGCCTCCCATGAGGATGTTTAAGAGCTGCATCCCCTTACAGATGGTCAGCATGGGCATCGCCCGGTGAAGACACTCGAGCATCACTTCGCGAAGGCAATCATCCACCTCCGGGTCCACGGGTCCCAAGTCTCTTGAGGGCTCTTCCCCAAAGAGTTCTGGACTCACGTCGGTGCCCCCGGGAAAGATGACTCCGTTGCAGTAATCGAGGAGGGCGACGGCGTTTTGGGGACAGTGGGAGAAGGGGATGATGAGGGGAACGCCGCCGTTTGTGGTGACGGCACGGATGTAACTGCCGTTGACATAGGAGAGTTCGCGCTCCCCAAAGCGAGAATCGCTCATTCTCGTCCTGGCACCACAGATGCCAATCACCGGGCGCCTTCTCTGTTGTGCTTCTTCGTACACAGTTTCCTCCTTTCTCCTAGTGCCGAGGAAAAGTCCTCTGTTCAAAGAGTCCCCCCCGGAGGGGAGGGTTACTCGTCGATGTCCACGCGTTCGAGGCGCGCCCCGAGGCCGCAAAACTTCTTTTCAATCTCTTCATAACCACGGTCGATGTGGTAAATCTCTCCAATTTCCGTGGTCCCTTCGGCGACGAGTCCAGCGAGGATGAGGGCCGCCCCTGCGCGCAGGTCCGTGGCCTTGACCTTGGCCCCCTTCAAGGGACGTCCGCCGAAGACAAAGGCCTTCCGTTCGTCGACGCGAATCTCCGCCCCCATCTTCTGGAGCTCTTCCACGTGCATGAACCGGTTTTCAAAGACCGTTTCCGTCACGGTACTTTGCCCTTCGAGCTTCGTCATCAGGGCGAGGAACTGGGCCTGCATGTCCGTGGGAAATCCCGGATAGGGCAAGGTCTTGATGTCAAATCCCTTCAAGGGCCCCTCGGCCTTCACCCGAATGGCGTCGTCCTCTTCGGAGATGGAGCAGCCTGCCTCTTCGAGCTTTGCAATCACCGGCTTCATGTGGGAGGCGATGACGTTCTCCACGAGGACATCCCCCTTCGTAATCGCCGCCGCCACCATAAAGGTCCCCGCCTCGATGCGGTCGGGCATGATGCTGTGACGAGCACCTTTTAAGGTCTTCACGCCCTTGATCTTGATGGTGTTGGTCCCGGCTCCGGTGACGTTGGCCCCCATCTTGCGCAGGAAGTTCGAGAGGTCGACAATCTCCGGCTCCATCGCCGCGTTGTCGATGACCGTCTCTCCTTCGGCGAGAACCGCCGCCATCATAATGTTTTCCGTCGCCCCCACCGAGGGGAAATCGAGGTAAATCTTATCCCCGACCAAGTGGTCACAGGAGGCGGAGATGTTTCCAAAGTCCGACACCACCTCGGCACCCAAAGCCTTGAAGCCCTTGAGGTGCAGGTCGATGGGCCGCGACCCAATGCTGCAGCCTCCGGGAAGGGAATTTTCCGTCCGTCCGAGGCGTCCCAAGAGGGGCCCCATGACGAGGAAGGAGGCGCGCATCTTACTCATGAGTTCATATTTCGTCTCATAACTCGAGAGGTTTTTTGCGTTGATGCGCCAGCTCCCCGGTCCCAAGGCCTCCACCTCGGCGCCAAGGCTCCTAAGCACCTCGCACATAATCTCCACATCTTTTAACTGCGGCACCTCTTCCAAGATAATATCTTCCGTTCCCAACAAACAGGCTGCCAAAATGGGAAGGGCCGCATTCTTCGCTCCACTGACCCTGACTTTTCCCTGTAGGGGACCAGAGGGGCGCACCAAAATCTTTTCCACGTCATCTCTCCCTCTCTAAAATATTTTTCAATTATACCATAGTTTCCCGCCTTACACTAGAACACAACCTCCTCACAAAAAAAGAACCCCGAGGGTTCTTCATTCTTCCTTCCACCCGCCGAGGTGAAAGAGCTCTTGTTCAAAGAAGTGTTCCCCTCGTAGGAGAATCCGCACCCACTTCTCCTCGGTGCAAGAGGGGGGAATCTTCACCTGGAACCGCCCCTCTTCATCGGTCTTCCCGCAGAGAGGGCGCGGAGAGCGGTGACGACCAAGGGATTGGTGATCGCCGTGGGGAAATTGCACTTCGACCTCTGTCTTCGCAGGAGCTCCCACCAAGTGTAGAATCGCGCCTCTGCCCTCTTCGTATTCCACAAAAATCTCCAACTCGCGCCACCTCCTAGAAATGTTTCATGACCACAAAGCGGGTACAATCTCTCTCTATTGTACGTGGTCTTCTCTGGAAATGCAAGAAAGATCGGTCTTGTTTTCTTTTTCACGAATTGAGAATCCCTTGTGTTTTCAAGGCGTTTCTTTTAGTTTTTCCTGTTTCTTTATCTCATCCTTTCCTTTTTCCTCTTTCTTTTTCTCGTTTTCGGTTTTCTTGCAAATCACATACAAAAAGACCCCATGAAAGGGGTCTTAGTGTTCGTTTCCGATGCGCATCCGGTTGAGGGCGCGGGAAAGGGCGATACGCGCCCGCTCCACATCGATGTCCTCGGTGCGTTCTGCCTCTTGGAGGCGTCGCTCGGCGCGCTCCTTCGCCGCTTCGGCACGAGAGAGATCGATCTCCTTGGCCCATTCAAAGGCCTCGGTGACGACGGTGACCTTCTCGGGAAGACCGGAGACATAGCCTCCATTGACGGTTCCCGCTTCCCAGGTCCCGTCTTCTCGTTTGATCTTCAAAGCGCCGATGGCCAGGGGGGTGACGATGGGGGCGGTGCCGTGCATGAGGGCCAAATCTCCCTCGACGCCACGGACGATGACCATCGCCACATTCTCCTTGTAAAACTTTCCGTCTGGGGTGACGATTTCAAGAAGGACCATGGCTTACGCCTCCTTCTTTGCGGCCTTTTTCAGTACCTCGTCAATGGTGCCCACCATGTAGAAGGCGGTTTCTGGCACATCGTCGTGTTTGCCTTCGAGGATTTCCTTGAATCCACGGACGGTTTCAGCGATGGGCACGTAGCAGCCGCTCATCCCGGTAAACTGCTCCGCCACGTGGAAGGGCTGGGAGAGGAAGCGTTGAATCTTCCGAGCACGGGAGACGGTGAGTTTTTGATCGTCAGAGAGTTCGTCAATCCCCAAGACGGCGATGATGTCTTGCAAATCGCGATACTCTTGGAGCACCTCTTGAACCCCGCGGGCCACTTCATAGTGCTCTTCTCCCACCACGTCGGGGGAGAGGATACGACTCGTGGAATCGAGAGGGTCGACGGCGGGATAGATCCCCATTTCCGCAATGGGACGGGAGAGGACCGTCGTCGCATCCAAGTGGGCGAAGGTCGTCGCAGGTGCCGGGTCCGTCAAGTCGTCGGCAGGGACGTAGACGGCCTGCACCGAGGTGATGGAACCCTTCTTCGTCGAGGTAATCCGCTCCTGAAGCTGACCCATTTCCGTGGCGAGGGTGGGTTGGTACCCGACGGCGGAGGGCATGCGACCCAAGAGGGCGGAGACTTCACTTCCCGCTTGGGTGAAGCGGAAGATGTTGTCGATAAAGAGGAGCACGTCTTGCCCTTGGACGTCGCGGAAGTACTCGGCGAGGGTGAGTCCCGTCAAGGCGACACGCATCCGGGCTCCCGGCGGCTCGTTCATCTGACCGAAGACCAGGGAGGTCTTGTCGATGACGCCGGAGTCAATCATTTCATAGTAGAGGTCGTTCCCCTCACGGGTACGCTCTCCCACGCCGGTGAAGACGGAGAGTCCGCCGTGTTCGCTGGCGATATTGTGAATGAGTTCTTGAATGAGGACCGTCTTTCCGACCCCTGCACCACCGAAGAGGCCGACCTTCCCCCCTTTGGCGTAGGGGCACATGAGGTCGACGACCTTGATGCCGGTCTCGAAGATTTCGTTGGACGTATCTTGGTCTTCAAAGGACGGAGGGAGGCGGTGAATCGGCATCGTCTCCACGTTCTCTAAAGCTTCCTTCCCGTCAATGGGGTCTCCCAAGACGTTGAACATGCGCCCGAGGGTCTTTTCGCCGACGGGAACTTGAATGGGGCTGCCCAGGTCGATGGCCTCCAAGCCGCGCATCAATCCTTCCGTCGATCCCAAGGCGATGCAGCGCACCACGTCGTCGCCGATGTGTTGGGCCACTTCCACGATGAGGTTATCCTCCTCCCGAGGAATGCGAATGGCTTGAAGCAACGGGGGGAGATGGTCTTCGTCGAAGCGCACGTCGACCACGGGACCGATGACTTGGACAATGCGACCAGTGTTCTGTGACATCGTGTCCACTCCTTTCTAGTTCAGCGCGTCCGCACCAGAGACAATTTCTGTAATCTCGCTGGTAATCGCCGCTTGACGGGCGCGGTTATAGTTGGTTTCGAGTTCGTCAATCATGTCGTTGGCGTTGTCTGTTGCCGCCTCCATCGCCGTGCGGCGCGCCCCTTGTTCACTCGCCGCCGCCTCGATGAGGGCCCCGTAGATGGCGCTCTCCACATAGCGGGGAATGAGGGCGTCGAGGACTGCCTCTGGGGAGGGTTCGAATTCCATGAGGGTGCGGACCCCCTCGTCATGGGCTTCAATCCCCTCTGCGGGAAGCAGACGCAAGACCTTCGGCTTATAGGAAATCGTCGATTCAAAACGGGTGAAGACGAGAAGAATCTCATCCACTTCCCGGTTCGTGTAGAGTTCCATGGCCTTTGCCGCCAAGAGCTTGGCGTCCTTGTAGGTGGGATTTTCCCCAATGCCCGTAAAGGACTTGGTGATGTCATAGCCGCGGCGGGAGAAGTGATCTCTCGCCTTGGTTCCCACCGCCAAGAGGGTGTTCTCCACCCCGGAGTTGTCGATGTTCTCCTGGGCCAGACGCATGACGTTGGCGTTGTAGCCCCCTGCAAGGCCCCGATCCGAGGTCAGGACGATGACGAGGCGACGCTTCACCTCTCTGCGCTCTAAGAGGGGGTGGTTTTCGCTGACGACCCCCATGACGTCGCGGATGTTTTCGAGGACTGTCTCGTAATAGGGACGGCTCTCCTCCAAGGCGCGACGTGCCTTTCGAAGCTTTGCGGAACTGACGAGCTCCATGGCATTGGTAATTTGCTTGATCGAGTGGATGCCTCGAATTCTACGTTTGATTTCTCTCGTAGTACTCATGAGTCACCCCCTAAAAGGTTTCCTTGAAGTCCTTGATGGCGGCTTCAATCTCCTTTTGCATCTCATCTGTCAAGACTTTTTCCTCGGCGATTTTCTTCACGAGATCCTGATGGCGGTTGTCCATGTAGGCGAGGAAGTCGTGTTCAAATTCCTCCACCCGGTCCACGGGCACATCGAGGAGGTGTTGCTTCGTCGCTGCAAAGAGGATGAGGGCCTGGTGGGCCATGCTCACGGGACGATATTGAGGCTGACGGAGCATGCGCATCATCCGTTCCCCTTGATCGAGGGCGGCGCGCGTTTCGTCGTCGAGTTCAGACCCGAACTGGGCAAAACTTGCCAAGTCGCGGTATTGGGCGAGGTCGAGTTTCAAGGTTCCCGCCAAGGACTTCACGGCCTTCGTCTGGGCGGCACCACCGACACGGGACACGGAGAGACCCGTATTGATGGCGGGGCGTTGCCCGGCGAAGAAGAGGTCTGTCTCCAAGAAAATCTGTCCATCGGTGATGGAGATGACGTTGGTGGGAATGTAGGCGGAGATGTCCCCGGCCTGGGTTTCGATGATGGGCAGCGCCGTAATGGATCCGCCACCGAAGTCCTTCGACATCTTCGCGGCCCGCTCCAAGAGGCGGGAGTGGAGATAGAAGACGTCCCCAGGATAGGCTTCACGTCCCGGCGGACGACGCAGGAGAAGACTCATGGTCCGATAGGCCACGGCGTGCTTCGAGAGGTCGTCGTAGACGATGAGCACGTCTTTTCCCTGAGCCATAAATTCTTCCGCCATGGTGACCCCACTGTAGGGGGCAATGTATTGAATCGGTGCCAACTCACTGGCCGTCGCCGAGACGACGATGGTGTGGTCCATGGCGCCGTGGCGTTCAAAGGTGTCCACAATCTGAGCCACCGTCGAGGTCTTTTGCCCGATGGCGACGTAGATGCAGATGACGCCCGTATCCTTTTGGTTGATGATGGCATCGAGGGCAATGGCGGTTTTCCCCGTTTGACGGTCGCCGATGATGAGCTCACGTTGTCCTCGTCCAATGGGGAAGAGGGCGTCGATGGCCTTAATCCCCGTTTGCAGAGGCTCGTTGACGCTCTGGCGGGTGATGACCCCGGGGGCAATCTTTTCGATGGGGCTCATCTTCTCGTAGGCGATGGGCCCCTTGCCGTCGATGGGTTGGCCCAAGGCGTTGACCACGCGGCCCAAGAGTCCATCCCCGACGGGGACGCGGACGACTTCTCCCGTACTCTTGACCTTGTCCCCTTCCTTGACGTTTCCGTCGGAGCTCAAGAGGACGACCCCGATGTTTTCTTCTTCCAAGTTTTGTGCCATGCCATAGACCCCTTCGGAAAACTCGATGAGTTCCCCAGCCTTGGCATTTTGAAGCCCGTAGACACGTGCGATTCCGTCACCAACTTCGATGACCGTGCCCACGTCTTCCATGGTGAGATCCGATGCGTAATTCTTGATCTGCTCTTTAATGATGGCACTGATTTCTTCTGAGCGAAGCTCCATATTCTCACCTCTTCCTAATTGGTCGCTTCACGGATACGAAACTTCAGCGCCTTGAGCTCGTGGATCAAGGAGCGATCGAGTCTCTTCCCGTCGAGTTCGAGAACAAGCCCTCCAATCAGGCTCTCGTCCACCTCCTCGACCAGTGCGATGTGATGCTTCGTCTTCTTTTCCAATGCGGCAATGAGGCGCTCTCTCTGCGCCTCGGTAAGGGGCTTTGCGGTGATGACCTTCGCCTCGAGGATGTTCTTCTCCTCGCGGACGAGGCGCTCATATTCCTTGAGAATATCCTCCACTGCTCCCATTCTCTTCTTGTCGACGAGGACGTAGAGAAAATTCAGACACTCCTTGGGAAGGCGACTCTCAAAGAGATCTTTGAGGACGTGTTTCTTCTCTTCCTTGGAGATGGCCATGTGGTGCAAGAAGGAGCGCAACTGCGGCTCCTCGCCAAAGAGTTTTCGAAGTGCGGCCACAGCCTCAGAAAACCCGTCGAGCTCACCGTTCTCTACTGCCACGTCAAAGAGGGCACGACCGTATTTTTCGGCGACGGCATTAGACATGAGTCGTCTCCAACTCGGCGAGGAGATCGTCGACCATCGCATCTTGACCCTTGTCGTCTAATTGACGGCGCAGGAGTTTTTCTGCGATTGCCACTGCCATGTCGGAGGTGGAGTTTTTCACCTCGCGATAGGCCATTTCCTTCTCCTTGTCGATTTGGCCGCGTGCCTTTTCGAGGAGTCGCTCCGCTTGGGCGCGTCCCTCCTCGGTCAATTGTCGTTCAATTTCTTTTCCTCGTTGTCTCGATTCCTCGATGATACGATTGCCTTCATCCTTTGCTTCGCGCAAGTCCTTTTCAAAGTTGGCGCGCATGGCCTCTGCCTCGGCGCGGTCCTTTCTCGCCGCCTCAAGGTCCGCACTGACGGCGGCTTGACGCTTGGCAAGAAACTCCTTCATCGGGGCATAGACGAAATGACGAATGACGAGGAACAGTACTATGGTCGCTCCCCACTGCGCCAACATGTTGGGCAGTTCTGGGATGACAAAAATATCAATCATAGGACTCTCGCCTCCTCAAGGGACCAATTAAAGGGCGCCGAGCAACGGACGAACGAAGAGAAGGATAATCCCGATGACCAGACCGTAAATCCCCGTGGTCTCAGCGACGGCTTGCCCGAGAAGCATGGTTTGGACAATGTCCCCACGGGCTTCGGGTTGACGTCCAACGGCCTCTGCAGCCTTACCAGCTGCGTAACCTTGCCCGATTCCAGGCCCGATCCCTGCGATGAGGGCAAGACCAGCACCGATGGCGGAACAACCGAGAATGAAAGCTTCGTTCGAAATACCTTGCATGATAATAACCTCCTAGATGTATACTATTCCTCTTCGTCGGCCATGTTACTCGTGATGTAGGTCATGCTCAACATGACGAAGATGAAGGTTTGAAGCACCCCAGAAAAGACGTCGAAATAGGCGTGAAGTGGCGCTGCGACAAAGGGGATGAGAAAACTGGACAGATGGGCCAGTCCTTGATAGACCAGACTCATGATGAGCGTCCCACTCAAGACGTTACCGAAGAGACGAAACGACAGAGAGATGGGATTGGCAATTTCACCAATGACATTGATCGGGAAGAGAAACGGCAGTGGTTCAAAGAACTGTTTCACATAGCCGATCGGACCCTTGGTTTTGACACTGAAGAAGTGAATGAGTACAAAGGTAATCAGCGCCAGGGCCAAGGTGACATTGTAGTCGGACGTAGGCGGTGGGGTAATCCCCAGAAGCCCCCAAAGATTTGCAAACACTAAGAAGAGAGCAAGACTCATGATGTAGGGAGAAAACCCGAGATTGCGCGCTCCCATGGACTGGGTCACCAGGGAGTCGATGCCATCGACGAGGATCTCAACGAGGTGCAGAAGCCCATGGGGTTTGGCCAATGGATCTGCCTTCTTGAGCTTTGCGTAGATGATCAGGGAAAGAATGGTCAGAAGAATGACAATAATCCAGGAACTGACCACACTTGCATGGAACCATACATCCCCTGAAGCCAGGTGGAGTACGACCCCTTGTTGTTGCATACCTTACCTCCTTTCCCTTGCGAATGAAACGACATTATCGAGGTGAATGGCGAACTTCACCGACAAGAGCCCCAGAGTTGCCGTGTAGAGGTTTAAGCTCGGAGATTTCAACGCCACCACGAGAGCCAAGGCATAGATGGCCATGCGAAAGAGATAGCTCCCCATCGCGAGGGCCTGCACCACCTTCGGACGCTTTGTGAGCATCCGGTTGAGGCTCAAATAGAGGGCGTGAAACATCAGTGCCGCAATGACACTTCCATACACGAGTCCAAGGACCTTTGGAATGGGATCGGGAAAAAACATGAGCACTCCCGCCTCGAGAGCCGTCACTCCGAAGGCGAGGAGAATGTAGCGCTTCGTCATTTCTTCTTCCCCAACTGAAAGAGGGCGTAGAACCCCGCCCCGACTCCGAGGAGAATGAAAACGATGAGCACGATTCCATGGGCGCCGAGATAGCGATCCAAGACATTGCCCAAGAAGGTCATGAGAAGGATTGGCGTGACCATGCTGATGCCCACTTGGGAGATCAAGGCCAAGTTCTCAAGTTCCTTGAGTTTTTTCACTCCGCATCCTCCCTTCTTCCATCCAATCGCCAAAGACACAAGGTCTTGTGTTTTATTGTACCCGGTTTCAAAAAATTCTTCAACCTTCGGAAAGCGATTCTTTCCGCTCGCGAGAGCGTCCGGGGCGCAAAAAAGGCGCGAACTTTCGCTCGCGCCTTTTCACAGTGAGAGGATTTGCCCAATGCTTTTCCCCTCTACAAGCCCCATGAGCACTGCGAGGAGCAATGCCAGGACAAAAAATGTGAAAAATTTCTTGAAAATTTCCACGGTTTATTTGCTGTAATCGTAGAATCCCTTGCCCGTTTTTCTTCCGAGAAGGCCTGCGCGGACCATCTTCTTGAGGAGGGGATGGGGACGATACTTGCTGTCGCCGTATTCGGTGTAGAGCACTTCCATAATGGCGAGGCAGACGTCGAGACCGATGAGATCGCCGAGTTCGAGGGGTCCCATGGGATGGTTTGCACCGAGCTTCATGGCGGTGTCAATGTCTTCCACGCTGGCGATGCCGTCGGCATAGATGCCAATCCCTTCGTTGACGAGGGGGATGAGGATGCGGTTGACGACGAAACCAGGAGCTTCTTCCACTTCCACGGGAGTCTTGCCGACTTCCTTGGCGAGGTCGATGATGGTCTTCTTCACGTCTTCCGAGGTGAGCATGCCGGTGATGACTTCCACGAGCTTCATCACGGGGACGGGGTTGAAGAAGTGCATCCCGATGACCTTTTCAGGGCGCTTCGTTGCCGCGGCGATGTCGGTGATGGACAAGGACGAGGTGTTGGAGGCGAGGATGGTCTTTTCGTCGCAGATACTGCACAGATCGGTGAAGATTTGCTTCTTGATCTTGGCGTTTTCCGTCGCGGCTTCGATGACGAGGTCGCAATCCTTTACGTCTTCGAGGTTTTCCGTGGTGGTGATGTTGCCGAGAATCGTCGCCTTTTCTTCTTCGGTCATGCGTCCCTTGGAGACGTTCTTGTCCAGGCCCTTTTCAATGGTCTTGAGGGCGCGCTCCAATTGCTCGGGGGCGATGTCGCGGATGACGACTTCGTGCTTCGTTGCGAGGGTTTGGGCAATGCCCGATCCCATGGTGCCAGAACCGATGACTCCGATTTTCATGTTGTTCCTCCTTTATTTCCCAGTGAATTCTGCGGCGCGTTTTTCGAGGAAGGCCTTCATCCCTTCCTTTTGGTCTTCCGTGGCAAAGCAGAGGCCAAATTGTGCCTTTTCGATTTCCATGCCCGTGTCGATGTCGGTTTGGAGCCCAGCGTTGATGGCCTTCTTCGCATACTTCACGGCGAGGACGGCGTTCTTCGCAATGGATTTTGCCATGGCGAGGGCTTCGTCCATGAGGGCTTCGGGAGCGACAACCTTGTTCACGAGGCCAATCTCAAGGGCTTCTTGAGCCTTGATGTTGCGGGCGGTGTAGATGAGTTCCTTTGCCTTAGCCGGGCCAATGGCGCGGGCGAGGCGTTGGGTGCCTCCAAAACCAGGGGTGATGCCAAGACCCACTTCGGGTTGACCGAGAAGGGCCTTTTCCGAGGCGATGCGGATGTCACAGGCCAGGGAGAGTTCGCAGCCTCCGCCGAGGGCGAAGCCGTTGATGGCGGCGATGACGGGCTTCGAGAGCTTCTCGATGAGAAGGAAGGTATCCATCCCAAGTTTTGCAAAGGTGTATCCTTCGTCGGCGGTGAGGGTGCTCATTTCCGAGATGTCGGCGCCGGCGACGAAGCTCTTGCCTTCTCCGGTGAGGATGACCACCTTCACGGCGTCATCGGCATCGAGTTCAGTAAAGAGGGCATTGAGTTCGGTGAGAACCTTGGAGTCCAAGGCGTTTAAGCTCTTTGGTTTGTTAATCTTGACCAGGGCGATGCCGCCTTCGAGGTCTTCGCGCAAGAGAAATTCGTAAGCCATGAGTTCTCCTTTCTTACCGTTCCACGACGAGGGCCGTGCCCATGCCGCCGCCGATGCAGAGGGTGGCGAGGCCCTTCTTCGCATCGCGACGCTTCATTTCAAAGAGGAGGGTGGTGAGAATCCGCGCACCACTTGCGCCGATGGGGTGCCCGATGGCGATGGCGCCGCCGTTGACGTTGACCTTGTCCATGTCGAGACCCAATTCCTTGGCCACCGCACCGGCTTGCGCTGCAAAGGCTTCGTTGGCTTCAATGAGGTCCATGTCCTTCACTTCGAGGCCGGCCTTTTCCAATGCCTTGCGGGAGGAGGGGATGGGGCCAGTTCCCATGATCTTGGGATCCACGCCGGCAGAGGCGTAGCTGACGATCTTCGCCATGGGTTCCACGCCGAGTTCCTTCGCCTTTTCTTCACTCATGACGATGAGGCAAGCGGCACCGTCGTTAATCCCAGAGGCGTTGGCAGCAGTGACGGTTCCCTCCTTGATGAAGGCGGGCTTCATCCCGGAGATGCCCTCGAGGGTGACTCCTTCGCGGATGTACTCATCGGTATCGATGACAGTCACCGCACCCTTCTTGCCCTTCACTTCCACCGGGGCGATTTCGTCTTTGAAACGACCTTCGGCGCGGGCCTTTTCGGCGCGATTTTGACTGGTGACGGCGAGTTTATCTTGATCTTCGCGGCTGATGCCGTATTCCTTCGCCACGTTCTCCGCGGTGACGCCCATGTGGTAGTCGTTGTAGGCATCCCAGAGACCATCTTTGATCATTTCGTCGACGACGGCACCATTGCCCATGCGGCCACCCCAACGATAGTCGGGCAAGAGGTAGGGCGCGCGGCTCATGGATTCCGTTCCCCCAGCGAGGATGATGTCGGCGTCGCCGGCCTTGATGATTTGGGCGGCCAAACTCACGGCACGAAGACCAGACCCGCAGACCTTGTTGATGGTCATCGCGGGAACCGTCTCGGGGCAACCAGCACCGAGGGTGACTTGACGGGCGATGTTTTGTCCAAGACCTGCCTGCAACACGTTTCCGAGAATGACTTCATCGATCATCTCAGGGGTTACGTTGGCGCGTTTCATCGCCTCCTTCGCAGCGGCGACCCCAAGGTCCACTGCGGGGACGTTCTTAAAGGCTCCACCAAAGGAACCAACCGGGGTCCGGGCAGCAGAAGCGATCACAACATTTCTCATAGTATGCCTCCTTGCTGGGACGGCGTGGCCGTCACAAATACGTTTGCACTTCTTGCTTCCATTATAGACAAGGACCGGGGTCTCGTCAATATGATAAATTCTTCACAATACCGTCAATTCTTGAAATTTCCCCGTTTTCTAAAATCTTTATTCTTGAGTGTCCCCCTCCTATTCCCCCTCTCTACCACCTATGAAAACCTACACATAAAAATAAGAGGCGCGCGCCTTTCTTCTCGTTTCTCTAAGATGCGCCGCAGGATGATGGACCCCATCATTCCCCCAATCATCATGAGAGTGGCGATGCGCTCCTCATAAGAATCGAGCCGTCTTCCCGTGACGACATGGGACAGGCGCCACAGACACCCCGCTACTCCAGTGGCCCAGAGGGCATTATAGAGAATCTTTCCAATCATCTCTTCACCTCCTTCTTTCTCCACCCTACCCCTCTAGTCCAAAAATTTCTTCCAGAATCCTACGATTTTTCAAAAGAAAAAGAGACGCCTTAGCGTCCCTCGTTCATGGTAAAGGTGATGTTGCCATCCTCGGCACCAATGGTCAAGGTCTTTCCTGGCATCAAACTCCCCTCGAGGAGGAGGCGAGAAATCTTCGTCTCGATCTCCTTTTGGATGTAGCGTTTGATGGGCCGAGCACCGTATTGGGTGGAATAACTCGCTTCTAAGATGGCGTCCACGGCAGCGTCGTCGAGGACGAGAGAAATCTCCTGTTCCTCTAAGCGCTTCTTGAGACTCTCCACGGTGAGGCGGATGATCTTGCCCACTTCTTCGGGGCGCAAGGGCTTAAAGAGGACGATTTCGTCGAGACGGTTCAGGAACTCTGGGCGAAATGCCATGCGCAGGGCGTCTTGCACCGCTTCCTTCGCACTCTCTTCAATCTCGCCCTCTTCGGTGATGCCGTCTAAGAGGGCGTCGGAACCCAAGTTACTCGTGAGGATAATCACCGTATTCTTAAAGTCCACAGTGCGTCCCCGGTTGTCCGTCAATCGTCCATCGTCCAAGACTTGAAGGAGGATGTTGAAGACGTCGGGATGGGCCTTTTCGATTTCGTCGAAGAGGATGACGCTGTAGGGGCGACGGCGCACCGCCTCCGTGAGTTGTCCTCCCTCTTCGTAGCCCACATATCCTGGAGGGGACCCGACGAGGCGACTCACCGCATGTTTTTCCATGTATTCGCTCATGTCGATACGAATCATGTTCCGCTCGTCGTCGAAGAGGGTTTCCGTCAGGGCCTTTGCCGTCTCCGTCTTCCCGACACCGGTGGGTCCTAAGAAGAGGAAGCTCCCGATGGGACGGTTTTGGTTCTTGAGTCCCGCGCGGGCGCGAAGCACCGCATCGGCGATGGCGTCAATGGCCTCCTCCTGGCCGATGACCCGCTTGTGCAAGATCTTGTCGAGGCTCAGGAGCTTATCACGCTCGGTTTGGGCGAGTTTCGACACGGGGATTCCCGTCCACTTGGAGACCACCGAGGCGATTTCCTCTTCGGTGACCTCTTCTTTCACCATGCGCACCTCGCTGACTTCCTGGGCGCGACGGAGCTCTTCTTCCTTCTTGGGCAGTTCCCCGTATTTCAGTTCACTGAGCCGCTCCAAGTCGTAGTTTCTCTCTGCCTCTTCAATGGCGTGGCGCAGGGCGTCAATCTCTTCCTTGATGGTCTTTTCCTCGTCGAGGGACTTCTTTTCGTTCTCCCAACGGGCCATCAAGAGGTCGTATTGACTCTTTTCCTCGGAGAGTTCCCCTTCGAGTTTTTCGAGTCTCTTCTTCGAGGCGTCGTCGGATTCCTTCTTCAGGGTCTGCCGTTCGATTTCCATTTGGAGAATCTTCCGGCGCAAGTCGTCAATCTCCGTGGGCATGGACTCGATCTCGGTGCGCACCATGGCACAGGCTTCGTCCATGAGGTCAATGGCCTTGTCGGGCAAGAAGCGGTCGGAGATATACCGATCCGAGAGACTTGCCGCAGAGATGACGGCGCCGTCGGAGATGCGCAAGCCGTGGTAGATTTCGTACTTTTCCTTGAGTCCACGGAGAATGGAGATGGTGTCCTCCACCGTGGGCTCTTGGACCATGACCTTTTGGAAACGCCGTTCGAGAGCCGGGTCCTTTTCGATGTACTTCCGGTACTCGTCGAGGGTCGTCGCCCCAATGGCGTGGAGTTCTCCACGGGCGAGCATGGGCTTTAAGAGGTTCCCTGCATCCATGGCCCCTTCACTCTTCCCTGCGCCGACGATGTTGTGAATCTCGTCGATGAAGAGGAGGATACGCCCCTCGGAGGCGGAGACTTCTTTGAGTACCGCCTTGAGTCGTTCTTCGAACTCCCCGCGGTACTTCGCCCCGGCGATGAGGGCCCCCATGTCCAGGGAATAGACCGTCTTATCCTTCAAGCCTTCGGGAACGTCCCCGGCGACGATGCGCTGGGCGAGTCCTTCGACGATGGCCGTCTTTCCAACGCCGGGCTCCCCGATGAGAACCGGGTTGTTCTTCGTCCGACGAGAAAGAATGCGCACGACGTTTCGAATCTCTTCGTCTCGGCCGATGACCGGGTCCTTCTTCCCGCGGCGCACTTCTTCGGTCAAGTCGCGTCCAAACTTCTCCAGGGCCTCATAGGTGGCCTCGGGGTTGTCACTGGTGACGTGTTGGTTGCCGCGAATCTTTTGAAGGGCACTAAGAAATCCCTGCTCGGCGATGCCAGCGGCGGAGAGAATCTTCGCGCTGCGGCTGCGGGGAAGGCGCATCAGGGAGAGGTAGAGGTGTTCTACGCTGACGTAGTCGTCGGAGAACTCCTCGGCAATCTTGGGGGCAGCTGCCAAGAGTTTTTGAAACTCGGGACTCGGCCCGACACTGCCCCCCTGTTGCTTTGGCAGTCGTTCAATGGCGGAAATCACCTGGGTGAGAAGTCCATCAGCGGACACATTCATGTAGGAGAGGATTCTGGGGATGAGGCCATCCCGATCCTCGAGGAGAGCCTTGTGCAGATGGAGCTCTTCGATTTGAGGATTTCCGTAGTTCATCGCACTCGTTTGGGCGGATTGCACCGCCTCGAGGCTCTTTTGGGTAAACCGTTCGAGATTCATCACATCGCTCCTTTCCTGTCCTTGGCGTTGGTGAATCGTTCTATGTTATGAAGTCTTGTGAGAGAGGCTCTTCAGTTCTTCGTAGAGGCGCTTCTCTTCGTCAAAGAGGTGTTCGGGAAGGACCAACTTCCACTGGACGAAGAGGTCTCCCCTCTTGCCCTTGCGGTCCTTAAAGCCCTTGCCGGCGATGCGAAGACGCTCGTCTCCTCGGCTGCCCGGGGCCACCTTCACCTTGAGTTTTCCCTCGAGGGTATCCACGACCACCCGATCCCCCAAGGCGGCTTGCCAAGGGGCAACGGGCACCGTCACCACGATGTCCAATCCATCGAGGCGCATATGGGCCCCGTCGAGGACGCGAATGGTAAAGAGGACATTGCCGGGCAAGTCAAATTTTTGTCCGTTGACCCGAATCTTCTTCCCGGTGGTAATCCCTGCGGGAATCTTCACCGGCAAATCGACAGTGCGCTCGCCCACCCGAAGGGGGACAATCCGCTCCGTCCCCTCAAAGGCTTCCTTGATGGAGATGGACAGTTCGCTCTTGAAGACGTCCTGAGGCTTTGCCTTGCGACTCGTCCGCCCGCGGCCTCCGATGTCGGCGAAGAGATCTCCCAAGTCCCCCATGGAAAACCCGCGGGTCTTGTTGGGGCCTCGCCCTCCGAAGAGAGTCTCGAAGAAATCACTAAAGTCTCCTCCCGAGGTGTAGGTGGTGTAACCGTATTGGCTTGGGTCAAAGTCCTGTCCCCCGGTGAAATTTGTCGTATGACCAAAGGTATCATACTGCTTTCTCTTCTCCGGATCCGAGAGGACCTCGTAGGCCTCGTTGACTTCCTTAAATTTCTGTTCCACATCGGCATCGTCGGGGTGAAGGTCTGGGTGATACTCCTTCGCCTTCTTCCGAAATGCCGCTTTAATTTCCTTGTCCGAGGCGGTCTTCTCCACCCCGAGAATGTCATAGTAATCGCGATATTGCATAAGCTCCTCCTCTCGAGGTTTTTCTGACCTTTTCTGACTAAAGTCTATTATACGCTCCTCCTGGACAATATGCAAGAGTTTTGCAGAACTTTTTTCACTCTCTTTCTACCCCGAATCCCCGGGTTTCCAACAGATGGGCCATGATTGATTTTTCTTGTGCTGTGGTATAATGAAGACAGTAAAACGCTCTCAAGTCATGGAAAGGAGATCCCATGAAACACGTCAAAGAGCAGGCCCAGGCCATCGCCGAGACTCTCGTCGAAGACCGCCGTGCCCTTCATAAAATTCCAGAAATCGGCTTTGAGATTCCAAAGACCGCCGCATATGTGAAAGAGCGCCTCACACAACTTGGCATTGAACACAGAGACTGCGGCCGCCTCGATGAAGAGACGATGAACCACTACGTCGCCGCAGGGTTCCCTCGTCAGGAAAAGGCCACGGGAATCGTCGCCACCATCGGCCACGGAAAGCCCTGCATCCTCCTGCGCGCCGACATGGATGCTCTGCCCATGCCCGAAACCAACGACGTGGAATATCGCTCCACCCACGAAGGACGGATGCACTCCTGTGGCCACGACGCCCACACCGCCATGCTCCTCGGCGCCGCGAAGATCTTAAATGAGCAAGAGGCCTCCCTCAAGGGCACCGTCAAGCTCATGTTTCAAATCGGCGAAGAGTGGGGCTATGGCGCCCGCCTCATGATTGACGATGGCCTCCTCGAAAATCCCACCGTCGACGCCGCCTTCGCCATCCACGTGGAGCCCGACGAAGACGTGGGGATCGTCCACTACGCCAAACATGTCACCAGTTCTTCCTTCGATTCTTACATCTTAAATATCCAAGGAAAGGGTGGACACAGTTCCATGCCCGAGAAGTGCATCGACCCGGTGCTCATCGCCAACCAAGTCACCAGCGCACTCAACATCCTCCCCGGTCGGGAGACGAACCCGGCGAGCCTCATCTCCTTCACCGTCGGTTCCGTCCAAGGGGGCACCGCCTCGAACATCATCCCCGACACCGCAAAGATGCAATTCGGCATGCGCACCTACGACCCAGAGGGACGCGACCACTTAAAGGAACGCATCCCCGAGATCGTCGACCACACGGTGAAGATGTGGCGCGGAGACTACGAGCTTCTTTCCTTTAATACCCCCTCCACCGCCAACGACCCCGCCCTCGTGGAAGAACTCCTTCCCTTCATCGGCGAAGTCGTCGGAGAGGATCACCTCGTGGAATTTTCTGGAGTCCCCGCCTCGGAAGACTTTGGACACGTCTCCGAAGCCGTTCCCGGTTGCTACGTCATGCTCGGCGCAGGGAAGAAGGGAGCCTATCCGGTCCACAACCCGAATATGGTCCTCGATGAGAGCACCCTTCCCCTCGGTGCCGCCATTCACGCCAACGTTGCCATGAAGTGGCTCGAAGCCCATAAGGAGGACTAACATGGATACGAAGAAAAACTTAGAACTCGCAGTATCCTTTGAAGAAGAGATCATCAAGGACCGTCGCGCCCTGCACCAAACCCCCGAAGTGGGCTTCTACCTCCCCGAGAGTGCCGCCTACATCAAAGAGCGTCTCGCCGAAATGGGCATCGAGGGCAAGGACTGCGGCATCATGACCGACGAAGTCAACGACGCCTACGAAAAAATCGGCATCCCCCGCTCCGAAGGGGCCACTGGCGTCGTCGCCACCATCGGCCAAGGGGAGCCCTGCATCCTCCTGCGCGCCGACTTTGATGCCCTCCCCATGGAGGAAAAGACGGGAGCCGAATACGCCTCGAAGCGCCCCGCCATGCACTCCTGCGGCCACGATACCCACGCCGCCATGCTCTTGGGCGCCGCCCGCATCTTAAAGGAACGAGAATCGGAACTCAAGGGCACCGTCAAGCTCATGTTCCAAATCGGGGAAGAAATGGGCTCGGGCTCCGTGCGCATGATCGACGACGGCCTCTTGGAAAACCCCAAGGTTGACGCAGCCTTCGCCATCCACATCCAGTCCCAAATCCCCTCGGGAGTCATCGAGTACTCCAAGGGCATCGCCACCGCCTCCATCGACACCTGGCTCATCGACATCCAGGGCAAGGGCGGCCACAGCTCCATGCCCCACAAATCCATTGACCCGAACCTCATCGCCAACCAAATCGTCCAGGCCCTTCACATCCTCCCCGGACGGGAAGTCGACCCGGCGAAGTCCCTCTCCATGGCCGTCACCGTCTTAGATGCAGGGTCCGCCTCGAACATCATCCCCGATACCGCGAAGATTACCGCAAGCTCTCGCTCTCTCGACATCCCCAGCCGGGACCACGTCGCAAAGCGGGTGGAAGAGATTGTCCACGGCACTGCAAAACTCTGGAGAGGAAGCGCCTCCATCGGCCACTTCTACACCCCCTCCACCTACACCGACCCCGACTTTGTCGAAGAGATGCTCCCGGTCCACAAGGAACTCTTCGGAGAAGAAAACGTCCTGGAAACTCCGCCCTCGAGCGGCGCAGAGGACTTCGGCTATATCACCAAAGAAGTTCCTGGGATGATCGTCTGGCTCGGAGCCGGCAGCCGCTATGGCCTTCCCCTTCACAACCCGAAGGTTAACTTCGACGAGACCATGTTCGTCTACGGCGCCGCCCTTCACGCCAGCGTCGCCATGGATTATCTCAATCGTCACGGAAAATAAGAAAGAGCCCGCCCTGGGCTCTTTTTGTTTTTCCAAGAGAACAAGAGGGTATAAACAACCTAACGAGAAAGAAAGACCCGTGAAAGAAAGGAACGCCTATGAAACTCAACGAAGTCCTCGGCATCAAATACCCCATGATTCAAGGCGGCATGGCCAACGTCAGCAAGAGCGATCTCGCCGCCGCCGTCTCCAACGCCGGTGGCCTCGGCCTCATCGCCACCGGAGGTTTCTCCCCTGAAGAAGTCCGGGAAGAAATCAGAAAGGCCCGCACCCTCACCGACAAACCCTTCGGCGTCAACGTGGTCCTCACCCACCCGAACCTCGAAGAAGTGGTCCAAGTCGTCCTCGAAGAAAAGCCCCCCTTCGTCGCCTGCGGAGCCGGCAACCCCACCCCCTACTTCCCCCGTTTTAAAGAAGCGGGCATCGAAGTCATCCCCGTCATTGCCAATATCAAGATGGCGAAGAAAGTCCAAGATTTAGGCGCCATCGCCTGTGTCTTCGAAGGAGCCGAAGCCGGAGGACACATCGGAAGTCTCCACACCATGGCAGAGCTGCCCGCCATCTGCGACTCCGTTGACATCCCCGTGGTCAGTGCCGGCGGCATCTACACCGGTCGTCAAATCCTCGCCGCAGAAATCCTCGGTGCCGAAGGCGTTCAAGTCGCTTCGCGTTTCCTCGTCGCCGAAGAGACCCCGATTCACCCCGCCTACAAGGAATACCTCATCAACGCCAAGGATTCCGACACCGTCGTCACCGGCAACCACTCGGGCCACCCGGTGCGCGTCGTGAAAAACGAACTCACCGACCGCATGCTCGAACTGGAACGCAGCTGCGCCCCCCAAGAAGAATTTGAAAAACTCGGCATCGGAGCCAGCCGCCGTGCCGCCCGGGACGGCGACACCGCCATGGGAAGCGTCATGGCCGGAGAAGCC
Organism: Bacillota bacterium; assembly: GCA_023442775.1. Taxonomy (GTDB): domain Bacteria; phylum Bacillota; class Clostridia; order Tissierellales; family Peptoniphilaceae; genus JAEZXH01. The sequence goes on along the minus strand of JAEZXH010000008.1, from coordinate 26,134 downwards.
CTCGCCTACCTCAATAAGATCGAACCCGTCGCCACCATCGTGGAAAACCTCTGGAAGGAATACGACGAGGCGAAGAAAAAGGTGAAATAAAGAAAAGCACCCCTGTGGGTGCTTTTTTATTGGGATTCCTTTTCTTTACGCAAATCATCGAGGATTTTTCCGCGATAGGTAAAATAGATGGTTCCCTGCAGGGGATGTCGGCTGCCCGTGAGTTTTTCCGCCAATTTCGAGAGTGAAGTCTTTTCATTTTGAAACAAGACGTGACGGTCGTCTAAAACCATTGCCGAGATGGTCGAATCATAGAGGAATTGGACCTCTTCTCCTGGTTCTACCCCAATCATAGAAAATCGAAAAGCCTTTCGACGAGGAGTCTTTTTCTTTTCTCCTCGTTTTGACTTCTTCCGGGAGGACTTTTGTGAAGACAGGTCCTCGGCGACCACCGTCGGCATCTCTTTTGGTGCTTCAACAAGGCGATGGAGGCGATGAAGAGTTCCCGAGAGCTGGGCGATGACCTCGAGAATCTCGTAGGCCCCTTCTGGTTGAAGGGCAAAAAACTCTCGTCTTCTCGTCTTCCCGTTCACCATTTCCTCCGCACGCAACCTTGGATTCAGTTTATCCAACAGCTTATGCAGGGCACGGTCCGTAAGTTTTTCATCCACTTTGTAATAGGCATAGGGATGAAAAGGGTAAGGGAGAACTTCGGAGCGATTCAGTTCTCTCACCCTCCTCTCAAGATTACTCGCATATCCAATTTTGACGAGATCTGGAAAACTCTTACTCGTCAATATATAAATCACACCTTGACTCATGGGACCCCCTTCTCTTCCTCTTCTTCCCTCTTATTCAACCAGATTTTCTCCCTTCTGTCTAGTTGAGGGTATAAAAAAAGAGGCCGAAGCCTCTCGTCGTTGGTGGAGATGAGGGGAATCGAACCCCTTACCTCTTGAATGCCATTCAAGCGCTCTCCCAAGTGAGCTACACCCCCAAGCAATCGATGTTATAATTAAAACATAAAGCGACTTTCTCGTCAAGGGGGACGTGAAATTTTTCAGGAGGTTTTTTATGGATGTCTTCATAGGCGTGGTCTCCGCCTTCTTCTTTTCCTTTACCTTTATCTTCAACGAGGTCATGGGGGTCTCCGGTGGGCATTGGCTCTACACGGCAAGTCTTCGCTTCCTCTGGACCATCGTCCTTCTCGGTGCTCTCATGGTCATCCTTCGCATCGATTTTCAGAAGGGTCTTCGCCACATCCGTCGCGCGCCATGGGCGTGGTTTCTCTATTCCCAGATTGGGTTTGCCCTCTTCTATATGCCCATCTGCCTCGCCTCCACCTTCTCTCCTGGGTGGCTCGTGGCGAGTACTTGGCAGCTCACCATCGTCTGCGGCACCATCCTCGCCGCGATTTCTCCACACACCCGCCACCAGGTGGACCCTCGTGAGTTCTTGCCCTTTGTGGTGATTCTCATCGGGGCCTTTCTCATTCAAGGGGTGAGCGCGACGATTCTCGGCGCCGAGACAGTGATCCTCGGGGTTGGGCTCATCCTCGTCGCCTGTTTTGCCTATCCCCTCGGTAATCGGCGCATCATTGCCCTGACGGGTCCCGAGGGCCTCGACGCCTTTTCCCGGGTCTTTTGGATGAGTGTGATGAGTCTTCCCTCGTGGCTTCTCGGGGCGGGGATTGCCTGGGTGCAGGTGGGCCCTCCCACTTCTTCCCAGCTCCTTCAGACCTTCCTCGTCGCCCTTCTCTCGGGAGTGGTGGCGACGAGTCTCTTCTTCTACGCCACCCAAAAGGCGGCCCACCACCTGCCTCGCCTCGCGGCGGTGGAGGCGACCCAGGCCTTTGAGGCAGTGTTTACCCTCATTCTCTCAGTCCTCGTCCTCCACTCTCCCCTCCCGACGCCTCTCCAACTTCTGGGGATCTTTCTCGTGGTCTTCGGCGTCGTGGCAAAATCTCTTCTCACGAGCAAAAAGAGAACCTCCCTTTAGGGGAGGTTTTTTTCTTGGGAACAGAGGCGAAGGAAGACATCGAGGCTCTCGTGGGCCGGTCGTTGTTTTCGGGTGACGAGGTAGAGGCTGCGAGGCGGGATGTCCACCTCCTCGGTGCGCACCTTCTCCCTCTCCACGTGGTGGGCCAGGGCGGCGCGTGAGACCACGGAGAATCCTGTCCCCTCGGCGACGAGAGAAATCAGAAGATCCGTATCCCCGACGACGCTTGTGGGGGCAGTGGGGTAGAGCCTCTCGAGATGGGCCATGAGGTGGTTTCTCGTCCCGCTTCCCTCTTCGCGCAGGAGGAGGCGGGTGGCCTTCCCATCCTTCGGGAAGATGGCGACGAAGGCGTCCTCATAGAGGGCGATGGTCTCGAAGGCGGTGTCTTCCACCTCCATCCCCACGAGGGCGAGGTCGATTCGCCCACGGCGTAAGTCCTCCAAGACTTCCCCACTATTGCCCCGAAGGATACTCATGGGAAGATCGCCGACTTCTTTCGCCAGTGTCCCCAAGAGGCGGGGCAGGAGGACCCGGGCGCAGAGGCTACTAACGCCAATGGAGAGGCGGTGGCGCGCCCCTTCGTAGCGGTCCATGATGCGCCTTCTCTCCTCGAGAAGGAGCCTCGCGTCGGTGAGAAAACTTCGGCCGAGAGCCGTGAGTTCAAGGCTTCTCGTGCTCCGGTGAAAGAGGGAAAAGCCCAGAGTCTCTTCGAGATGTTGGATACGGCTTGTCATCGTGGGTTGGGAGAGGCCCAGTCGCTTCGCCGCCAGGGAGAAACTCTCCTCTTCCGCCACGGCGACGAAGGCCTCTAGGCTACGAAAATCCATTAGGAAAACCTCATGCGGAAGGGGTTAGGCCCCTCGGTTTCAAAGAATCCATCGTGGGAAAACCCCTCGGCGAGGACCTCTTCCACCTGGCTTTTCTGCTCCCCTTCGCCTAGAAAAATCGACAAGCCACAGCAGTGGTCCGCCTCCCTCGGCGTCGGCGCCAAGGTGGCGTCAATCTCTGCCTCCCGCAGGCGCGTTTGCAATCTCAGTGCCGCCTCGGCGTTGGGGCAGAGGAGGTAGAGGCTCTTCATGGGAGCATTTCGAGGAAGGCCTCGGCGCGGGTCTTCAGTTGTCCTGCGTCTTCGTCGGTGTAGTCGGTCTCAAGGCCCATGACGGGAATGTCCTTCTCTTCGAGAGCCTTCTCCACGAGTTGTCCTTCCACGTCGTAGAGGTTGCAGAACTTCAAGTTGATGTCGATGACTCCGTCGGCGTGGTATTCCTTGACGAGGCGTTCGATGTCCGCGATGCGCCCTTGGTTCGGAGTGAAGCAGGCGCAGTTGATGTGGCCGAGGTAGCGGTCGGCGAGGTTTCTCACGAGGCCGTCGAGATCATTGGGGGTGTCGTCGACGAGACCTTCCGAGTACCGCCATCCCGTACACATCTCTTCTCCGACGACGATGGCGCCGCTGGTTTCGAAGATTTGGTGCATCTTCCAGTTGGGAATGGCGAGAGGCGTTCCCGAGAAGAGGATGCGCTTGTCCCCGGGTTTTGCGACGGAGATGCCCTGTTCAATCCGCTCCTCCAACTCGTCGCAGAGGGCGTTGACTTGGGCGGTGAACCGTTCCGGATCGTCGAAGAAGGCGATCTCGTGAACGAGGAGGGCGTCCCGTCCGCTGATGGGCACCACCTCGTGTTTGCGGCAGTTGTTCAAGCGCTGGAGGGCCTTACGCTTCTCGTTCATCACGTGAATGGCGTGCTTCAAGCTCTCCACGGTGATCGTATTTCCCGTGAGCTCCTCCAAGACCTTCATGTAGTCGCGAATTTCATCGGCCCACTTCTCGTAGTCCTTCTCCCGCTTCATTTGAGGAATGTCCATGATGTGCATCGGCGCGTCTTCGGCGAGGATTTCCCAGGCCTTTTTCTTCCCGTCACAGGTCGTCTCTCCCACGAAGAGGTCGGCGATGCGGAAGAAGGGACAGGTTCTGTCAAAGCGAGCGCCGAGGGAGGCCTTGATGAGAGGGCAGGTCGCCGTAGGAAGGACCTTTTCTCCCCCGGGAACCCAGAATTGGCTCCCACTACAAAGGCCCGTGGGGATGGCTCCCGCGGCGAGGACGACTTCGTCGGGGACGTGGATGCAAAAACTCCCGACGACCTTTCTCCCCTTCTTCTGCTCTTCGATGAGTTCCGCCGGGCGAATCCCGTGGATATCCCCGACCACCATGTTAAAGTAATCCATGCCCTTGGGGCGATTCTCCTGGGAGAGGAACACGTCGCCGAAGGCACCGGGCAGGGCCTCACAGAGCAGGTCGTGGGTTTCTACGTCCATTCCAAGGGATTTCCACATCTCGTGATTGTTCATTGGTCTCCTCCTTCATAGGGGCGTTCTTCCTTGGCCCCAAAGATACACCCTTTCGGCGCGATGTCCGCGGGTCCAGGTGTGATGACGATCCTTCCAGTGTGTTTCTCGTTAAGAATGCCTCGCCCACAGCAGAGGCTCCTCCTCTCCCCCTCTCCTTTGGGGAGGCGAGGGAGCACCTCTTCGAGAAATCTCCGCCTCTCTCGTAGGTCGGGGATGTACTGTCCATAGAGAAGGGCGAGGGCCCATGCCTCACTCATCCCCTCTTTTTTCTTCACGAGGGCCTCCATCTTTTGAAGCTCCTCCTTCGCCTCCTCGTAGACCTCCTCCTGCCACTGGCACTCGGAAAACAGGGGTCCATCCAAGTCCTCGGGGTGGAAGAGGGGCTTTCCCGTCCCCCGAAGAAGCGCGTCCATCGCGGGACAGTGGCCGTCGGTGAGAAAGCCCCGGGCGGCGAAGAGGATGGGGCACTTTCCCGTCTCGAGATAGATTCGCGTCGCGTTGATGACGTCGCAGGTCTCTTTCCTTTCCCCATAGGCGAAGATGGCACTGTCCACGCTCTCCAGGGGAAGACTCATCATCCCCCACCCTCGTATCCGCGCCTCGTCCACCTCGCCAAAGGTCCCGAGCAGGGGCACGCCCCTCCTCAAATAGTCCACGGCGACGAGAAAGGCCTCCCGCCGCAGGTCACGGATGTCCTCCATCAGAGCTTCCTCGCAAGAAGTGCCGCCCCGAGGGCCCCGGCGAAGCGCCCCATGGGATGGCTTGTCACCTCCCGACCCAAGATTTCCCCGAGGCGTTCGAGGACGTAATCGCTCTCGGAAAAGCCCCCGGTGAGGACGTAGGAGGCGGGGGTCTGTTTTCGCCCGGCGAGGTTGGCCACCTTGTGGCAGATAGAATCCACCACTCCGGCGGCGATGTCCTCCCGCGACCTCCCCTGTCCCATGAGGGAGATGACTTCGCTCTCGGCAAAGACGGTACACATGGAGGAAATCTTCGCGGGAGTGCCCTTCCTCGCGGCGTCGAGCATCTCTTGAAGAGAAAAGCCCAACCGATTCGCCATGACCTCTAAAAATTTTCCCGTCCCCGCAGAGCACTTGTCATTCATGAGAAAGTCCTTCACCTTCCCGCGGCTCAAGAGGATGATCTTCGTATCCTGTCCCCCAATGTCGATGACCGTCGCCTCGTCGCCGAAGAGGTGGGAGGCTCCGAGGCCGTGGCAGGTAATCTCCGTCACCGTCTTCTGGGCATAGGGGACGCTGATGCGCCCATATCCCGTGGCGATAATGCCGTGGCTCTTGGGGGAAAAGCCCTCCTCGGAGAGGCTGCGATAAATCTGTTCTGCCGTCTCCTTGCTGTTCCATCCACTGGGGGTCAAGAGTGTCTTCACCACCTTGGCCTCATCGTCGAGGACGACGACCTTCGACGCCGTGCTCCCGATGTCGATGCCGATGGACATGGCATCCCTCCTATCATTCTTTTTAATAAGTAACGCAACTTTTCTATAAATCAGGATAGCAAACTTTTCCCTTCCCCTCAAGGTGTCCCGTGGATTTTCATCTTTTTCCTTTACAAGGGGTTTTTGCTCTGCTACGCTAAAAAGGACAAGTTCTTTCTACGTTTGAAAGGAGCCTCCATGCACATCCTTTTCGACAAATTCAAAGAGGTGGGGAAGGCGGTGCTGCCCATCGTCCTCTTCGTCCTCTTGATGAGTGGTCTAACCGCGATGCCCATGGGACTCTTGGGGCGTTTTCTCATCGGCGCCCTTCTCGTCATCCTGGGACTGGGCATCTTTCTCTTCGGCACGGAGATTGGCATCTCCCATATCGGAAGCCTCATGGGCCGCGCCATTGCCACCTCGGCGACGGCGAAGATGGTCTTTCTCTCGGGGCTCTTCTTGGGAACCTTGATCTCCATTGCAGAGCCGGATCTTCTCATCCTCGCCCAACAAGTCTCCCAGGCAATGGGAGGACTTCTCCCCACCGCCACCATCGTCTTGGTGGTGAGCCTTGGGGTGGGGCTTCTCATGGGCCTTGGATTCTTGCGCATCCTCGCCTCGTGGTCTATGAAGCGCCTCTTCCTCGGCCTCTACGCCCTCGTGGGCATCCTCCTTCTCTTCGTCGCCGAACCCTTTCACGCCGTGGCCTTTGACGCCTCGGGAGCGACGACGGGAGCCCTCACCACCCCCTTCATCCTCGCCATGGGCCTTGGGGTCTCCATGCTAAAGTCCCACGCGGAAGCGGAACAAGATGCCTTTGGCCTCGTGGGCTTTGCGTCGCTGGGCCCCATCCTCGCCGTCCTCGCCATGGCTCTTCTCATGGGGGTGGAGGACATCGCCGGAGAGAGTGCCGCCTTTGTGCCCCAAGAGGGCCTTCTCGCCCCCTTCCTCTCCCGCATCGGCCACACGAGCCTCGAGTCTCTCATCGCCCTCGTGCCCATCGCCCTCCTCTTCGTCGTCATGAATCGCCGAAGATTTCACCTCGCCTCGGGGGAGTTCTTCCCCATCGTCTTTGGTCTCGTCTACACTTGGCTCGGCCTCGTCATCTTCCTCGTCGGGGTCAACGGCGGCTTTCTCGACCTGGCCCGAGTCCTTGGACAGACCCTCGGCAGCCTCTCCCACACCGGTCTCATCCTGCCCCCCATCGGCCTCTTCCTCGGGGCCTCGGTGGTCCTTGCAGAGCCGGCGGTCTACGTCCTCGCCGAACAGGTGGAAGAAGTCACCGCCGGTGCCGTCCCTCGTCGCCTCCTCCTCATGGCCCTCGCCGCCGGGGTCGCCGTCGCCGTCATGCTCTCCTTGATTCGCATCCTCGTCCCCTCCCTCTCCCTGTGGATGTTCCTCGTCCCGGGGTACGGCCTGAGCCTCTTTCTCGCAAGGCGGGTCTCGAGCCTCTTTGTGGGGATTGCCTTTGACTCGGGAGGCGTCGCCTCCGGTCCCATGACCGCCACCTTCATCCTCTCCCTCGCCCAGGGCATCGCCGAATCCACCCCGGGGGCAGACCCCCTTGTCGACGGCTTTGGCATCATCGCCACCGTGGCCATGACCCCGATTCTCACCATCCTCATCCTCGCCACCGTCTACGAACAAGGACTCAGAAAGGAGGCCCCATGAGCACACTTCTCGTCACCGTCGTCAACAAGCCCCAAGGGGCCAAGGTCCTCCAGCGGGCCAAGGCCCTCGGCGCCACGGGAGGGACCCTCTTCTATGGAGAGGGGACCTTGAAGGAGGGCCTCCTGCACCACTTGGGCCTCACCCGCCAAAAGAAGGAAATCCTCCTTCTCATCACCTCGAGAGAAAAATCCGAGGAGCTGATGGCCGGCCTTGACGACACCTTTCACTTCGCCCGTCCCCACCACGGCATTCTCTTCGCCATGAATCTCTCCTCGGTGCGGGGCACCCACCACGACTTTCACAGCCTCCCGAGAGAAAGGAGCACCCCCTTGGATTACGAAGCCATCTTCGCCATCGTCAACTCTCCAGAAGGACAGCGCGTCGTCGACGCCGCCACCGCCGCCGGCGCACGCGGGGCCACCATCATCCACGGCCGCGGCTCCGCCACCAAGGACTCCCGCCAGGTGGCCAAGTGCTTTGGCATTGAGATCGTCCCGGAAAAGGAGATCGTCCTCTTCCTCGTCCCCCGAGAAAAGACCGAGGACATCATCGCCGCCATTGAGGACCAAGTCGCCCTCCACCTCCCGGGAGAAGGGATTCTCTTCACCATGGACGTGGAACACGCCATTGGACTCGCCTAAACACTCCCATAGAAAAAAGACATGGCCCGCGCCATGTCCTTTTTTTTCACATCTTCGCCTCGACGAACCACTTCTTCCCCTCTTGAAAGAGGTAGGAGGTCTGCCCGCCGACGAGAACGGTGTAGCGAATGCCTCCGCCGCCCACCTTTTCCGAGGTGGCCCGGCACTTGTAAATCACTTGGTCAATGGGGTAATTCCGTCCATTCTCCCACCGAATCATCCTCGGGTGCATCGCCCCCTCTTCATCCACGTCGAGATTGACGGTCACGTAGGCCTTCTTGCATCCTTTCATCTGGGCACCTCCTCAGTGTCTTGGTCTCCTCTTGCGCACATCTTGTTCGTGTGATACGATAATCACGAACAACCCGTTCGTTGTGTTCAGGATAGCATGAACAGATTGTTCGTGTCAATAGGGAATCGAAAAGTTGTCCAAGAGAAAGGGAGACCCATGTATTTTCAAGACCGGCTACGGGAAAAACGCCTCGCGAAGAACCTGACTCAGGTCCAGCTCGCCGAGGCGGTATCCGTGACCCCGCGCACGATTCAGCACTACGAAAGCGGCACCAGAAGGCCGACGAAGATGGCCATCATCGAGAAACTCGCCGCCGTCCTTGAGACCACCCCCGAGGACCTCTTGGGCAGCCAGGGCCTTCTCGTCGTCGCCGCCCACGAACAGGGAGGGCCAAGGGCCGCCATGGACATCGAAGAACTCGTCAGCGAAGTCACGGGGCTCTTCGCCGGGGGACGCCTCTCCGACGAGGCCCTCGACGGCGCGATGAAGGCCTTAAACGACGCCTATTGGATCGCCAAGGAGAAGAACAAGAAGTATGCCCCGAAGCGCCATGACCGCTAGCCCCTTCCCCCACAAGGAGGTGCCCCGATGAAGGACAAAGAACTCTGTGCCGTCGGCGAAGAACTGGTCCGACGCTTTCGCACGAGGGACCCCTTCGCCATCGCCGAAGGCCTTGGCATCGAGGTCCTCTTTCGCGACGACTTCGGCCCCTTAAAGGGGATGTATCGCGTCATCAAGAGAAACCGTTTCATCTTCATCAACGCCTCCTTAAGCGAGGTGATGCAGCGCATCGTCTGCGCCCACGAACTCGCCCACGACCAGCTCCATCGCCACCTGGCCACGAGCGGCTCTCTCCAAGAATTCATGCTCTACGACATGACCACAAAGCCGGAGTACGAGGCCAACGTCGTCGCCGCGGAGATTCTCCTGGACACCGACGACCTCTTGGAGTACGTCTACGACTATGGCTACACCGCCCAGCAGATTGCCACCGCCATGGACACCGACGTCAACCTCGTGGCTCTAAAGATTGCCCACTTGGCCCACTCTGGGATGGATCTTCGCACCGTGGAGCACCGAAGCGACTTCTTGGGCTAATCGATTCTCGAAAGGAGATGCCATGAGAGAACGGATCTATGTCGCCATCGACCTCAAGAGTTTTTACGCCTCGGTGGAGTGCAGAGAACGTGGCCTCGACCCCTTGGACACCCACCTCGTCGTCGCCGATGCCTCCCGCACCGACAAGACCATCTGCCTCGCCGTGACCCCCTCCCTGAAGCACTACGGCATCTCCGGGCGGGGTCGCCTCTTCGAAGTGAAGGCCCAGGTCCGAGAGGCGAACCGTGGCCGGTTGCACGACGCACCGAACCACCACCTCACCGGCACCTCCACCTCCCTCTCTGCCCTGCGGGAGGACCCAAGTCTTGCCATCGACTTCATCATCGCTCCGCCCCGCATGGCCCTCTACATGGCCTACAGCACCGAAATCTATAAAATCTACACCAAGTACGTCGCCCCGGAAGACATCCTCGTCTACTCCATTGACGAGGTCTTCATCGACCTCACGAACTACCTCAAGACCTACGACAAATCCCCCCACGACCTCACCATGACCATCCTCCGCGACGTCCTCGCCGCCACGGGAATCACCGCCACCGCCGGCATCGGCACCAACCTCTACCTCGCCAAGGTGGCCATGGACATCGTGGCGAAACACATGCCCCCAGACCCTCAAGGGGTGCGCATCGCCACCCTCGACGAGATGAGCTATCGCAAGAGACTCTGGACCCACGAGCCCCTCACCGACTTTTGGCGCATCGGCCGAGGCTATGCGAAAAAACTGGAAGAACACGGCATGTTCACCATGGGGGATATCGCCCGTCGAAGCCTCACCGACGAAGACCTCTTCTACCGCCTCTTCGGGAAAAACGCCGAGCTCCTCTTGGACCACGCCTGGGGCTGGGAGCCCTGCACCATCAAAGACGTCGCCGACTACACTCCAGAGTCGAAATCCATGGGCTCGGGGCAAGTCCTCCACCGCCCCTATGAGGCGAAGGAGGCCCGCCTCGTCCTCATGGAGATGGCGGACCAACTCTCCTTGGACCTGGTGGACAAGGGCCTCGTCACCAATCAACTCGTCATCTCCTTAAGCTATGACGTGAAAAACATCACCGACCCGGCGCGGAAACAATACGTCACAGGAGGAGTGTCCCGAGACGGCTACGGCCGACTGCGACCAAAGCGCGGCCGGGCCACCATCAACCTCCCCACCTACACCTCTTCGACCCGGGCCCTCATGGACGCCGTCGCCAAGGGCTTTGACGACCTCGTCAATCCCCACCTCCTCCTGCGAAAACTCTCCATCGTCGCCACCCGCCCCCTCCCCGAGGCCGAGGCTCCCTCTCCCATTCCCGAGAGAGAGCAGATGGACCTCTTCACCGATTACGCCGCCTTGGATGAGAAGAGGCGACGAGACGAAGAGGAGCGGCAAAGGGAACGGCGCATCCAAGAGGCGATCCTCGCCATGAAGAAGAAGTTTGGGAAAAATGCGGTTCTCCGAGGAATGAACCTCGAGGAGGCGGCGACGGGACGGGCGCGCAACGCCCAAATCGGCGGCCACAAGGCCTAGAGCCTAAACTAGAGCCTAGAATCCAAGAAAGGAGACCCTATGACCGGCCCCTATGACGACATCCTGGACCACCCGCGGTACACCCCGAAGAATCGAGAGCCCCTTCCCATGAAGAGCCGCGCCGCCCAGTTCTCCCCCTTCGCCGCCCTCACCGGCTACGAGGACGCCATCGCCGAAGCCCGTCGCCTCACCGAAGAAAAGCGCGTCCTCACCTCCGAGGAAGAGCATCTCTTAAACACCAAACACAAGATCCTCATGGAGCACCTCAAGGAGCGCCCCATCCTCTCCATCACCCACTTCCTCCCCGACGAGAAAAAATCCGGGGGACGCTACGAAGAAAAGACCGGCGCCGTCGTCGCCGTGAGTGAAGCCATGGGGTGGCTTCGCTTTGCCGATGGGACGAAGATTTTCTTTACCAATATCTTTTCCATGGAGGGAGAACTCTTCGATGCCCTCACGTTCTTCCTATAAAAATATTTCCAACCCCGAAAGGAGATCTTATGAGCACCATCACCGTCACCTTCGAATCCTCCCTGGCCCAGGCCTTTGAAGAGGTCTGAGCCGAAGAGGGCCTCGCCCCTGAAGAGGCTCTTCTGCGCTTCGTCGAATACGTGGTCCGAGAGGGGCACTTTCCCTTTGACATCGACTCGAAAGAATAAGCCCATACAAAAAGCCGTCGGACTGATGCCGGCGGCTTTTTTCGTGAGAGACGTAAGATGGAGTTACCAGAGGGGGATGTAGGAGCCTTGGTAGATGTCTTCCAAAAGTTTCTTGTTCTCGTCGGTGTGATAGGCCTTCACCACCTCTTGATAGAGGGGATTGTCCTTGTCCTCTTCCCTGGCGACGATGATGTTGAAGTAGGGCTCGGAGTGCTCGTCGAGGGTCTCCCGATAGATCGCATCGTTTTTCGGATGAAGTCCCGCATCGATGGCCATGCCCCCGTTGATGACCGAGGCCCCCACGTCGGGGAGGGAGCGGGCAGTTTGGGAGGCGTCCATGGCGACGATGTCCAAGTGCTTTGGATTGTCCTTCACGTCCTTTTCAGAGATCTTGATGTCGTCCTTCGCCTCGAGGGTGATGAGTCCCGCACTCTCCAAGAGGCGCAGCGCACGGGCCTTGTTGGTCACGTCGTCGGGAATGGCAATCTTCGACCCGTCGGGAAGATCCTTCACGTCCTTCACCTTCTGGGAGAAGATGCCAAGGGGAGCGAGCTGGGTGTTGGCGATGGGGACGAGGTGGGTGCCCTTGTCCTCGTTGTAGTTTTGCAAGAAGATGCGGTGTTGGAAGGCGTTGAGGTCCAAGTCCCCCGCGGCGAGGGCGTCGTTTGGCTGATTGTAGTCGGTGAAGGTGACGATCTCGAGGTCAATCCCCTTCTCCTTGAGCTTCTTCGCCGTGGCGTCCCAGACCCGGTTGTCTTCCCCGACGACGCCTAAGCGTACCGTCTTTTCTCCCTCGTCAGGGGCGGTCTTTGCCGTGTTTCCCCCTCCGCCGCAAGCGGTGAGGACGAGGCCGAGGGAACAGAGTGCGATGAGTTTCTTCACGTGTTTCATGATGATTCCTTTCTGTTCGATGATGACTTTCTATGAGAACCTAGGCGCGGAGCCGGCGATTGATGCCGTCGGCAATGGCCTGAATGCAAAAGACGATGAGTAAGATGATCACCGTGGCCACGAGGGTCACGTCGGTTTGGAATCGGTTATACCCCTGGGCAATGGCGAGTTTTCCAAGTCCCCCGGCCCCGATGGCTCCGGCCATCGCCGTGAGGCCCACGAGGCTGATAAGAGACAGTGCCGTGGCGCGAACCAAGTGGGGCAGTCCCTCTCTCAAATAGACTTGGGTCACCACCTCCCAAGGCGTGTCCCCCATGGCAAGGGAGGCTTCCACCACCCCATCGTCCACGCTGGCGAGGGCGTTTTGCACCTGCCGGGCGAAGAAGGGGAACATCCCAAAGGTCAGGGGCACCAGCGCCGCCTTTTCTCCAATGGTCGTTCCAACGATGAGTCGGGTAAAGGGGGCAATCATGGCGAGAAGGACGATGAAGGGAATGGCCCGAAGGAGGTTCACCACCTTGTCGAGGACCACGTGGACCGGCCGATTCTCTAAGAGGCCGCCCCGGTCCGTCAAGGTGAGAATCACCCCAAGGACCAAGCCGATGAATCCCCCCACCACCGCAGAAATCACCGTCATGTACAAGGTCTCCAAGGTGGCGGGGAAAAATTCGTCGCGAATCTCCCAGGCGTTTTGAAAAAATTCCATAGTCTACTCCCTTCCAATCCCATCCACGGCTTCGATGCGTACGCCCTGTTCTTCCAGATAGGTCTTCGCCTCGGCGACGTGGGCCCCCTCCCCGGTAAAGCGGACGAGGAGCTCGCCGATGGGGACCTTCCCCACCCGCTCAATGTTTCCCCACAAGATGTTCGTCGTCACGGAAAACCTCTCGTAGAGGGCGGCGATGAGAGGTTCTCCCGCCGCGGCGCCGAGGTATCGGAGAAGAACCAACTCTCCCGGGTCTTGGCGAAGGCTCTCGTCGGAGGCGATGGCCTCAAAGACGTCCTCGAGGTTTCTCGTCGTGTTGATGAAGCTTCGGGTCAGAGGCTTCTCGGGATCGGAGAAAATCTTCCACGCCTCGCCCCACTCGATGACCTCCCCGCCATCCATCACGGCGCACTTGTTGCAGATTTCCTTCACCACCTCCATCTCGTGGGTGATGAGGACGATGGTGATGCCCAATTCCTCGTTGAGCTCGCGCAAGAGCTTTAAGATTTCCCGGGTCGTCCGCGGGTCGAGGGCACTCGTCGCCTCGTCGCAGAGGAGGATACTCGGGTTACTCGCAAGGGCCCTTGCAATGGCCACCCGCTGTTTCTGCCCCCCAGAGAGTTCCGAGGGCCGGGCGTTTCTCTTCTCCTCAATCCCCACCCGGGCGAGGAGCTCCTCCACCCGGCGCTTCTTCTCCTCCCTCGAGAGATTGCTGTGGCGCAGGGGATAGGCGACGTTCTCAAAAATCGTGCGACTCTCAAAGAGGTTGAAGTGTTGGAAGATCATGCCGATGTCCTGCCGCTTCTTCCGAAGGGCGGATCCCGTGAGGGCCCCGACGTCTTCCCCGTCGACGAGAACCCGTCCACTCGTCGCCTTCGTCAGTCCGTTGATGGTACGCACGAGGGTGGACTTTCCCGCCCCCGAGAACCCGACGATGCCGAAGATGTCCCCGTCCTCGACGGTGAGGCTTACGTCCTTCACCGCCTCCACCGTCTCCTTCCCTCGAAACACCACCCCAACATGGTCAAACTCAATCATCATCGCCTCTCCTTCCCAACAAAAAACGCCCTTTCCCCCGTAGGGAAAAGGACGAAAATTCTTCCGCGTTACCACCTTTTTTGCCTATCTAAAATAGACCACCTTCAGGTACCATCATACCCTATCTCTGTAACGGGAGCACCCGTGCAACGCTACCTATCGCATTGCCCTGTCATGAGATCATGTTCCTCGCGCTTTTTCGCTCCCCCTTTCACCACAATGGGGGCTCTCTGTGCCGAATCGTCACAAGTACTCTTCTCGTCATCCAGTTTCTGTAAATGTCTTTGAACTTGTAGACCATGATACCGAGGAGTTTCTCTCTTGTCAAGGGACTTTTTATGTTTTCTCAAAGTTTTTTGTTGCAACTTTTGGTTTCCTCGACGGTCATCACAAGAAAGGAGGTTATCATGAAAAAATATTTCCTGCCCCTTGGGGCCCTCATCCTCGTAAGCGCGGGCATCTTCATCGCCCCTCCTCATCCGCGCCCTACGATAAAAAAAGACCCCACATGGGGTCCTTTTTAGATCTCCGTCTTTCCGAAGGGGAGGTATTCCACGCCCTTCCAGTAGAGGCGATCATAGACTTCGGCGAGGGGGTTGAGGGTGACGCCCTTCAAGGCCCACTTCTTGTACTCCTCGAAGCCGGTGCGGTCGACGATGTAGCCGATGTGCTCCTTCCCACCGGGGGCGGTGGGGTCGATGTACTCGGTGACATAGGCGTAGGTGTTCTTGATGATCTTCTTGATGCTCTCTTCGTCGGCCCACTTGATGAAGTCCTCCCCAAGGCGCGGGTTCTTCTTTCCCGTGCGCCCCATGAGGGTGAGGCGATAGTACTTTTCCTTGGACCGGGTCCAGGCGTTATTCGGGCAGACGGTGACGCAGACGCCGCAGCCGATGCAACGCTCGTGGTTTCTCTCCGGGCGGTAGTTCACCATCTTTAACGCCTCGACGCTTCGACGCTTACAGGCCTTGACGCAGGCCCCGCAGGAGATGCATCGATCCGGGTTGAACTGGGGCTCCGTCATCCCCATGATGCCGAAGTCGTGCATGCGGACCTTGGCGCAGTCGTTGGGGCATCCCGTGAGAGCAATCTTAAAGTGGTGGTCGTGGGGGAAGACCAAGTCCTCAATGCGCTTCGCAAACCCCGTGGTCTCATAGCAGCCGTAGGGGCAGATACGCTGGCCCACACAGGCGGTGATGTTTCGCGTTCCAGAGGCGGGGTACCCCTCCCCCTTCTTCTCCTGGTTGATTTCCGTCCCCTCGATGATTTCCTGGAGCGCGGCGTTGACCTCCTCCATCTTCTCGAAGGGGATGCCTAAGATCTCAAAGCCCTGACGGCTGGTGATGTGGACCTGTCCGTTGCCGTACTCCTCGGCAATCTTTTGAATGAGGCCGAGATATTTCGCATCCAAGTGGCCCCCGGGGACACGAACCCGGGAGGCGGTGACGCCACGTTCCTTGGTGACCCGAAAGGCGTTTTTCTTGAGGCGACCGGTGTGGACGTCTCGGCTCTTGGTGTTGAACTCTTCCATGACACACTCCCTTCTAGTCGATGAGGTTCTTCCCGACGGTGTAGGGGAACACAGGGCCGTCGAGGCAGACGTAGACGTCGTTGATGCGGCAGTGACCACACTTGCCAAGGCCGCAACACATCTTCCGCTCCTGGGAGACCCAGATGCGCTCTTCCGGGATGCCCAATTGGAGCAGCCCCAGAGAGGAGAAGTGCATCATCGCAGGGGGGCCGACGACGATGCCCACGGCGTTTTCGATGTCCTTGAGCTTTAAGTGGGGAATGAACTCGGTGACGAGGCCGATTTGACAAATCTTGTCGTCCTCGGCGCAGTCCACGGTGAGGATGACCTCGGCGTTCTTCTTCCAACGGGCGATGTCGTCGAAGAAGAGGATGTCCGTCGGGCTCTTAAACCCGGCGATGACGGTGAGGCCCTCGCACTCTTCCGGGTGGTTCACAAAGTACTCAATGACGCCGCGCACGGGAGAGAGTCCCGTCCCTCCGGCGACGACGATGATTTCACGGCCCTTGTAGTCGTTGACGTCAAAGCCGTTTCCATAGGGCCCGCGGAGGAGAAGACTCTGGCCCACGCCGTGGGTGAAGATTTCGTCGGTGACCTTCCCCACCTTGCGGATGGTGAAATCGAGGAAGTCCTCGCCGATTCCAGAGACGGAGATGGGCGCCTCCCCAAATTTTGGCAGGCTAATCTCAAAGAACTGCCCCGGCTTTACACTCGCCGCATCGGCGTACTCCATGCGGAAGGTGTACTCGATGGCGGTGTGGGGGATGATCTCGCGAATGCGCGAGGAATGGGGGATGTAGGCGTTTGTCATTTCTTCACCTCTTCCATCGCCGGCCCGAGGAGGTTCACCGCATGGGCGAAGGAGATGTACTCGGGACACACGTCGTCGCAACGGCCACAGCCCACACACATGTGGTAGCCCTTGCGCTTCTTGTAGTCAAAGACCTTGTGGAGCACCTTGAAGCGCATCCGCTCCCCGTGCTTCTTCCGATAGCTCCCGCCGCCGGCCACGTCGGTAAACCCGTCCACCATGCAGGAGGCCTGGACGCGACGGCGCTCTCCGGCGCGACCATTGTCTTGGTAGAAGATATCTTGCATGGAATAGCAGGTGCAGGTGGGGCAGGAGAAATTGCAGCGGCCACAGGCGATGCACCGCTTGTCGTATTGCTCCCACATCGATGCGGAAATCACACGAGGGTCCAAGTCCTCGGGGACGGTGACGGTGATCTCGTTCTCCGTCACGTACTCGGGACTCACCTCGCGCTCCACCCCGCGTCCCTCAAAGAGGCGCGCCAACTCCTCGTCCTTGAAGTCGAGGTAGATGCCGTCTTCCTTCACGTCGAGGCTCATGTCGTAGGTCTCGGCGCGGTTCGTCCCCATGGAGACGCAGAAGCAGTTGGTAAAACTCTTCGAGCAGCCCATGAGGACCACCTTCATCCCCTCCCTCAGGCGCTTGTAGTAAAAGTCCTCGGGACCGTTGTGAAGATACATGTCGTCGAGGACCTTGATGCCGTGAAGGTCACAGGCCCGGAGAAAGACCAGGGGCTTTCTCGGACGCACCTTCGGCACCAACACCTCGTCTTCCGTGAAATAGAAGAGGGTCTCGGAGACCGGGGTCAAGATCTCCTTAAAGGTGAAGGCACTCTTCTCCTTCACTTCCAACTCCTCGATTGTGTCGAGCTCCTCATAGCGGATACAATCCGTCCCCGCATAGGCTCCCATCCCCTCGAGGCGCTTTGGCCCGAAGAGGACGTACTCCTCCTTGAGTGCGGAAAAGACTTCGTTCATCTCTTCACGCGATACGATTCTTCCCATCATCGACTCCTTTCCATCGATCCTCACCGATTAGTCCCGTTCTCTCCCAATCCAGTAGGGCAACACCAAGAGCACCACGGCCCCCAGGAGGTTACCAAGGCTCACCACCAAGAGGTTCATCCCCATGGCGGAAACGCTCACCCCTGCATCCACCGCATAGGCGAGGGCAAAGACGGTCATGTTCGCCACCGAGTGCTCAAGGCCCATGGTGATAAAGGCATAGAGACACCAGAACACCATGATGAGCTTCGCCACCTCTTCCTTCTGGGTAAAGGAACACCAGATCGCGAGGCACACCAAGAGGTTACAGAGCATCCCGCGGACGAAGAGGGCCATGAGAGGCGCACTTGCCTTTGCCGTCGCCGTGGCGGTGAGTGTGGCGAGAAGGCCATCCTTCACAAGACCGGTCTGGGCGAAGAGAAATCCGAGGAGAATGGACCCCAAGAGGTTTCCAATCCAGCAGACGATCCACAGCTTCACCACACGGCCCCAGGAGACGCGGCCGGCGAGGGCGCCAAAACTCATGACGAGATTATTTCCCGTAAAGAGCTCCGCCCCGGCGGCGACGACGAGGGAGAGGGCAATCCCGAAGGAGAGACCCTGGACCATCTTGGCATAGGGCGCCCCTTGGAAGAAACTGCCCACGGTCAAGATGAGAAGAATCCCAAGACCGACATAGATTCCCGCAAGGCCAGAGCTTAAGACATAGCCCAGGGGATTTCGTTCCAACTTACCAATCTTTTTTTCCGATGCGGCGACGATGTTCGCCAAGGGTGTTTGTGCCATAGGCCCTCCTTTGTGAATGTGATAACAATATTCTAACGAGGAGGACCAGGCCTTGTTGTTGCCAGGGCAACGGTTTGTGATTTTCCCAGCAATTTCCCGAAAAAACTGCAAAAAAAGAAGCCCCCGCAAGGAGCACTTCTTAGGACTGTCCCAGAAGGACGATGGCAAGGGCAATGGCGGCCCACCCAAGGAGCCGGCGTGGGGTGAGCTTCAGCTCCCCGGTAAAGAGTTCCACAAGGCTCACCTCGAGGATGACGAGGACGCTGTACCCCGGGAAGATGACGTAAGAGGGGAGCACCGCCGCGGCCCGAAGAATCATGAGGGTGCACAAGAGATTTGCCACCCCCATCACCGCCCCCACGGCAAGGGCGCGCCCGTCGAGGCGACCCTTCGCCCGAAGGAAGAGGCCGAGGGAGAGAATCGTCCCGACGACGAAGGTCACGGCGAGGTAAAGGCTGTTGCCCACCTCGGGACCGAAGCGGGTGAAGAGCTTCGCCATGAGATCCACCGCCCCGCCGCCGAGAAAGACGACGAGAAGGACGCGAAAATCCATGGACGCCCCGCCGCTTCCCCCTCCGAAGAGAAGAATCGCCGCCACCGCCGCCAGGACCCCAAGGCCCTGAAGGAGGGTGGGAATCTCGGAGAAGAGAACCACCGAGAGGACCACGGGAACGAGAACCCCGAGGCGGAAAAACGTCGCCGTCAGCGCCGCCCCGTTCTTGGGAATGCTCCATTGCAAGATCAAGAGAGTACTCACAAAGACGATGCCGTTCACCGTTCCCAAGACCCCAATGACCCCCCAATCGGAAGAGGTCAGGGCGGGAATCCCACCGAAGAGAGTGGCGAGGGCGACGATGGCCCCGACGGCGTAATTGATCAAGTTCGCCCCATCCATGTCCACGCGATGGGCCTTGCCCCACTTCATCATGAGGACGAAGAGGACCTGAAAATTTACTGCTAAAATGAGAGAGAGCACGTCTACCTCCTTCACTGGTTTCTCGTACTAGTATACGAGAACTTTCCCCTCCTGCCTAGAGAGTTCTTGTCTCGAAAAAAGACGCCACGAGGGCGTCTTACTTTCTAAAAATTTCGCGGCCAAGAAGGACCAAGAGGACGAGAAGAACGAGAAGAGACCCGGCGGCGGCCACCTTGTAGAGCACCTTTTGACGCACCACGGTGGGAGCTACCGCCACCTCTTTCTCTTCTTTTTTCGTCACCTTCTCCTCCACCACCCGCTCGGCGTTGACCAAGAGCCGCTTATTATTCACCGGGAAGGGGTGACACGTCAGAAGCGTAATCATATCCTTTCCCGCCACGGGAGTGAGCCGGTCGTTTTGAGAGGGGGCGATAACCTCCTGATCCGTCACGGCGTAGATCAAGGGCCCATCGGGAACATAGAGGACAATTCGATCCCCGGGCTCCAAGAGATCGATATAGCGAAAGAGCATGGCGCGACGAATCCCACGGTGCCCCGCAATGACACTGCGCGTTCCCTTGCCCCCGAGGGGAAGACTCGTCCCCTCCACCTGGGCAAGTCCTGCAAGAAGATGCTTTTCACTGGCTCCTAAATAGAGCCTTCCGCGCACCTCTAACCGAGGAATCTCCAAAAATCCAAAGGCGTCGTCCTCAGAGAGATCTCCCCCGGCACTTTGCCGATACCCGTCCACCGCCCAGGGGTCCACCACGGAACCCCCCTTGGCGTCCAAGGTCTTGTCATAGGCCTTCGCCTTTTCCTTGAGAGCCTTCGTCTCCTCCTTCGTAAACCCCTCGAGGCGCTTCAGCTCCTCGGCGCGGGCCCGCTCCTCCCGAAGATCCTCCAAGGAGAGCTCCGCAAAGGGAGTCCCGAAGGCGATGACCCCAAGAATCATGAGAAGAAGGGCGAAGATGCGCCCCTTTCGTCCCTTCATCGTCTCCGCCTCCTTCTCGTCGTCATTTCACGACGCCTCTTCATCACAAGGGAAATCATGAGCCCTAAGAGCACCAAGATGAGGAGCATCAGCCCCACTTGCTTTAGAAGCGCAATCTTTTGCGCCAAGGCGAGACCCTCTTCGAGCTCCGGCGTATAGGGCACCCGATGGCCCTGAATCAACAACCGGTGGGAGTTGATCATGTAGGGGGTGCAGGTGAGAAGGGTGAGCCGATCCTCCCCGGGGCGAATGAGAAGATCGTCCCAGAGGTTCGGTTCGATGACCTTCGTCCCGTCCACTTCATAGGCGAGAGTCTCCTTGATGTTCTCCACGAGGACAATGTCCCCTTCCTTCACCTTGTCAAGATCCGTAAAAATCTTCGCCTCGGGAAGGCCACGGTGCCCGGTAAGCACCGTGTGGGAACTCTCTCCCCCGACGGGAAGACTCGTCATCTCCAAGTGGCCAACCCCACGCTGGAGGACGTCCTCACTCGTCCCCGCAAAGACCGGCTCTTCAATGCCCACGCTTGGAACCTTGACGATTCCGATTTTTTCCCGTACCTCAATCATCCGGGCGTAGTTCTTCACCCCTTCCTCCACGTTGTCCACATAGGGGTCGTGGAAGTCGGTCTGTCCCGTCAAGGAGGCGTTGTAGGCCCGGGCGAGGGAAATCCGCTCTTCGATTTCCTCGTCGGTGAGGCCACTCTTTCCCTCTTGGAAGTCGGAGATGACCCGCGTCGATTCCACCCGGTAGTAAAACCGGGTGAAAATCGGGTAGGCGAAGATGAGAAGGCCGACGAGAAAGAGGCCCATGAGGCCAAGAGTTTTGAGCCGCTCCTTCAGGGGCGGTTTTTCCTTAGGACTCTTCGCTTCCATCGTCTTCTTTCTCCTCTCCAAAGCGCGCCATCATCTTTTTCTTGAGAGCACGCTTACGCTTTCTCCTGTCGTGGAGGGCAATCGCCCCCACGAGGGCGAGGAAGATGCCAATGCCCGCAATGTACTCCCAGTACTGGACGAAGAAGAGGCGCAGACGACCATCACGCCCTTGCTCCAACGCCTTTTGTTCCCCTTCCTCATAGGGCTCCGTCTCGTGGCCACGGACCACGAGGCGCTGGGAGTTGATCATGTAGGGGTGGCAGGTGAGAAGACTCACCATGTCCTCCCCGGGAATGATGGCGAGCTTCGCCGGATCGTCGGGCTCGATGATGGAAATCTCCTCCACCTCATAGGCCAACTTCTCCCCGAGGACGTCCAAGAGGAAGACGTCCCCCTCCTTCAGCTCTCCCAAATCCCGGAAGAGCCGGGAGGAGGGGAGCCCCCGGTGGGCAGTAATCACCGCGTGGGTGTTCACCCCGCCGACGGGCAAGGACCCCGTGGGCATGAGCCCTGCCCCTCTCTCTAAAATATCGTCGGTGGTCCCCATGGTAATGGGCAAGTCCACCTTGATCTTCGGGATGCGAATCCGGCCAATGGTCTTCGACTCGAGGAAGAACACCGGGAAGGTCTCCTTCCGGATGGTCTCTTGAATAAAGCTCATCCGCTCCGGCGAGAAGATGTCTCCCCCGGCGCGGGCGAGGCCCTCGTTGTAGGCGTGGGCCAGGGAGAGGAGACGCCTTCGCTCTTGCTCCTCCATTCCCGAGACGTTTTTCACGTAACTCGAGACCACCTCATCTTGTTCCACCCGGTAATACCAGTTGGAGATGAGAGGGTAGATGAGAATCAAAAATCCCAAGATGAACATCCCAATGAGAAAGGGCCTAGAACGCAGGGCCCTCTTCATCAGATCTTTCATAGAAGCTCCTTTCCTCGAAAAAGAAAAGCCATGGCATAGCCATAGCTTCTCTAGCTTCCTATACGCTCTTTCCTATAATACCAAAGCCCAATCCCGAAGAGAACGAGTCCGCCGAAGGTCATGAGAAAAATCTCAATGTCCCCAGTCTTTGGAATGTGAATCCCGGGTGTGGGAGGGGTTGGCGGATTGTTCGGCGGCGTCTCGGGAGGTGTCGGTGGCACCTCGGGAGGGGTCTCTGGCGGCGTCGGAGGCGTCTGGGGAGGTGTCGGAGGAGTTCCCGGCGGAGTATTCGGCGGCGGAACTTCTTCCCCTGGAAGGTTTTGAATCACAATCGGCTCCTCGCGAAAACTTCCCTCGTCGATACGAAAGCGCACCGGCGCAGAAAGAAGTTTGTACTTGACCCCTCCAACGACGGGACTCACCGTCTCCACAAGAGCATACTCTCCCTTGGGAAGTCTCACGGAAAAAGCTCCATCTTGATTCGAGGTGACAATGAGTTCCTTCCCGTCCACGAGAACAGAGCGATACTCTCCTGTGCCAAGACGCTCGAGAACCTTAAACCGTGCCCCGGCGAGGGGCCTAAGATTCTCGTCCACCTTCTTGAAAGAACGCTCCGGTTCATGGGGCTTCTCCCCCTTGAGATAGACCGTGTAGTCCTTCGTCTCCGGAGAATCCTTCCCGGGAATGGTGATGAGGACGTTCTTCGCCTTCATCTGCCCCTTCCCATGGCGCAGATAATAGGTGCCTTGGGAGAGATGTTGAAAGACGATCTTTCCCTCGGCATCTGTCGTCGCCCTGGCGATAGGATCGCCCAGTTCTTCGAGAGAACGAGCGTCCAACACCTCAAGACGCGACGCAGGATCCACCCGATAGAGGGCCACCTCTTCCCCCGGCAGAGGGATGAGGCGACGATCCGCAAAACTCTCGACGAGTCCCTTCGCCGGGTCATAGGAAAAGTTTGGCGACGAATGGTCTTCATTCATCACCGCATAGAGGGTGAGGGAAAAGGAGCCATCCGCCCACACTGCCGCTTGGGGCAGGATCAGCGCCATGAGCAAAAGAACTATGACGAGTGGTTTCTTCATGGGATGCTCCTACTTTCTCTCTTAGGCTTCTTGGCGACGCTTGCGAAGACTCATGAGAGCCGTCCCCATCACCGCAAGACCTGCAACGGTAAAGACAATGGTACCAATCCCACCAGTTTGGGGAATGTTGGTCTTCTTGTTCTCGATGCGTTGTGCGTCTTGAGTCTCTTCATGACCGGGATCATAGTTAATGTCACCTTGGTCGTAACTGTTTTTGCCAACTTCAAAACTAAACTCAGAATTCGTGGGGAGGGCATATCCAGCGGGTGCCTTGATTTCCTTAAGGATATAGTTACCGAACGCAAGACCGACTACTTCAAAACGGCCATCGTCACCAGAAACAAACTTCGTGGCGTCCTCCTCATCGACCCATGTGTAGCCTTGGGACTGTTCAAGGAAGGCTTTATCACGAGCTTCACGGGCAGTTTGAATCGCTGCCTTCTTACCTGCCAGATCAACCGCTTTCTCTCCCTTAGCAGCTTCTGTGTTATAAGTTTCAATTGCCGCTTCATAAGCGTCTTGAGCATCCTTAAATGCTTGCGAACCAGTTTTTTCGACAACCTTCAAGAACTTTCCATTGTTGTCGTCACCAGTATTGTTCTTCACGACGAACTCTGCACCCGCAAGACGTTCTTTCGGATTGGTAGCGTCAGCCTTCACGAACTTCTTCCCGCCACTTTCGATGGAGGGTTCATCTGGATCTTCGTGGGGGTGGTTGGGCTTATTGTTGGTAATCGGAATGGTACCTTGGGTAACAATATCATCATATCGTGCATTGTATCCAACGACGCGCTCGCGGACGTAGTATTGGACACCAGCTTCGAGACCAGTAAAGGTGTAGTTGAAGTCAGCGGCTTTCGTTCCAGTGATGGAGACGGACTTCACAAGGCTGTGGTCTGCTTTTTTGTAGAGGCTGTAGACGACGGTGGTTTCCTTCGAAAGGGTATCCCCTTCAGCCCAAGTCTTGGTTACACTAATATTCGTGTTCTCATCATCAGGAGTCGTGGGTTTCGGTTCGTTGTCTTGGAAGGGCTTGTGATCGTACTCGAGCATGATGTTGTTCTTGTCCACGCGCTTCCAAGCGGAACCGTTGACGGTGGCGGAGTAATTGATTTGGAACTTGAGTTGCTTCTCTTTACCGTTGATCTTTTCAAGACCTTTTTCCGTCAAGGTGAGGGTAAATCCATAGTCGTCTGCAATAAGGTCGTAATCTTCATGTGCAAATTTAACGTCGCCGGTAAAGGTGTTCGAGTCCTTAATATTTTTGGCGTTTCTATTGAAGGTGAGACCCTTGGTCATCACGTCGCTCCAACGGAAAGCACCGTAGTTGCTCTTTGCGGGAACGATGGTGTCCACTGTGAACTTCACTTTTTGCCCGATAAAGGCATTCCCCACGACCTTGGAATCTCTCTGTTCTTCTCTACGATCGTTTCCAGCGTCAGGAGTACCGTTCAATTTGTGCTTTTCGGTCTTCTCATTATCAGTCGCAAAGTCCTTGTCGACCTTCGGCTTTTCTTCGGTGTTCTTGGGGTAGACGTGTGCATGAGTGACAACGCCGTCGTTGTTTACGAAGGGAAGGGTGATGCGCACGGGCACTGCTTTGGAATCTGCGAGGACATTGTCATCGTTGTTATAGGTGGAGAGGTCGCGGATTTCGAGGATCGCATAGTCCCCATCGGGCACCTCAGAGGTGTCGAACGGGAGGCCATCTTCAGTCGTAAGACCTGCGAGGTACTCATCACGATCCTTAAGAGCGATGAAAGCTGCCAAGGTCATGGACTCGGCTGGCTTGTTCTTCTTCTTCACAAATTCGAAGGTTTTAGTCTTGTCCACAGTACTCGTGGTCACATCGAAACCTTCGCCAGCCTTGACCCATGCAAAGTATACGCCTTCAGCTTCAGTGTAATTCTTGCTCACGAGGGCATTAAAAGCGGTGAGATCTTGGGTCCCGTCGTAGTCTGCGGGAGTCTCGTGGGCTTTCAATTCAGCGTTGGGCATCACGAGCTTGTGTAGGGTGACGCTCTTAGTCTTCGTAGGTGCGGCAGGTTCTGCAGCAAGGGAGATGCTCTGTCCCATCACGGCGAAGACCATGAGGAAGGCCAGAGCAAGGGCCATCAATTTTTTCATGTTTTGTTCTCCTTGTTCGTTCTTATGTTCTTCGTACAACCACTCTATGCGACCGCCGAAGCGGCGGGGGACCTATGGAGGTTTTCCCCCGCAAAAGAGATTATGCTTCATCGGCGCCCTCCTCTCTGTTGACCTTGTACACGTAAGCACAAGCGAGGAGGATGCCTAGGCCCATGGCCACTGCCGTGGGAGAGAATCCAAGTCCCCCGGTGTTGGGGATATTTGGCTTCACATTTTCCACGGTAAATTCATATTTCGGACTGAAGACTCCATTATCCGAGACAGGCTGCCCGTCTAGGGAGGGTGTGAGTCTCTCGCCCTCAGGGGTACTCATCACCACTTCAAAGGGAATCTTTCCTCCCCCAGAGGGGTTTTTACTCTTGCGAATGGTGACGATGTAATACCCATGCACAGGGACATACCCTGGGTAGTTCTTCTTTAACTCCTCTCGGTTCTCCCAGAGGACGTAGGTGCCATACTCGAGAGAATGGAACATCGCTCGTCCATTTTGGTCGGTGTTTCGCATGACCTTCGGTCGCGTTCCTGTTTTCGGAGCTTTTGCCCGGAAGTCGAAGTCCTCGTAGGCGTAGAGGTCAAACTGAATGTTTCTCATGACCTCGCCTGTGGCGGCGTCCACTTTGCGAATCTGGAATCCACCTCGGCCTGAATCCTCGTCCTTCTTGTTGGTGACGACGGTCTCAAAGCCTTCCACGTCGGGGCATTTTTCGAGGCCTCCTGTCGTCGCATAAAAGACGGTTCCCTCTTTCTTGGAGTACTCCATTCCCGAGGTGACCATGG
>JAEZXH010000025.1 GCA_023442775.1 Bacillota bacterium | reverse complement strand
ATTCAGGCTTTGGTATGAGGTTTAAATCCTGAGAACAGACTGAGATGGAAACCAGCAAAGTAAACAGACAAAAGAATAATTTTTTCATTAAAGTTCTTATATAGAAATTGTTCTTAATTCACTTCCAGATCTTCCCATTTAGGCAAAGAGGGAAATTTAGCGTGCGGTTCGCTTTGGTACCAGAAGCATACGGATGAAATATCCGATTGCTGTGGCAAATAACGCCCTCCGTGGCGCCATCCCAAATCCTGTATGGTTACACGCAAATCTTTTTTAAAACGAATGGGATCCATTACGTGCCAACGATACATTCCAAAGCGTTGTCCCGACCTGTATGTGATATCGGGTGGCAGAACCTGCACCAATCCGGCATACGGAGTTGTAAAAGTAACGTATTTCCCGTGACGGTCAAAATTATACGAACCTAAAAAATAATCTTCGGTTCCGGTGCCGATAATGGTAGGGAATTTTTTGTCACCATCCATAAAGAATTTTATTTCGCCTTCGCCCCACCAGCCGTTGTTATTCACTTGCCAAGCCATATACACACCCACGTAGTGGCCTTCACCTTTAACATTGTCTATGATGGTGTAATCCGATGTTTCGTTTACTTTTGTGCGGCGGTATTGGGCGTGGAAATACGCCGCGTCAGCAGGAACATCCGTCAAAGTGTAATCCACTTGATAGTAGAGGTTCATTGCGTCGGCATCGTTGATGTTGGTCATTGTTATTTTACATTTCCGGCGGAAAGGCATTACCCAATAGCAATTGAACGCGCTTCCGGGGTTTACGGTTACGGGAAGCGAGTTGAGATGAGCGTACTCATTCCACCCCATTCCAAAGAAATGCCCGATAGGTGCTTCTACTGATGGTTCGGTTTCATCGTCCCAATAAATGCGGATGATGGAAAAGCGCCAATTTCCGGTGGGTGTCATCCAAATATGTTGAATGGCGCCCGGGCCTTCAATTTCGGCCATTGTAAACGTTTCTCCCGGTTGTATGGTAACAAAGGGATTTACTTTCCATCCCTGTCCCAAGTCGCGCGCGGCGTGCGTAGCGTTGGCCGTGTTTCGCGGCGCGTTGGGATCGGGAATGGCCATTCCGCCTTTTCCTTTTTCGCCGGTGAAGTTTTCGGGACTAATGGATCGGGTTTCCGCGTTGGACAAGCGATAAAGGCTGCCCATATTCATATCTAAGCCGTTGAAGGGGCGGTTTTGAGCGAAAATTCCCGCTGCGAAAAGAAATAATAAAAAAGCAATGTAAGTTGATTTGATTTTCATAATTGATTTTAATTGAGTAGAGATATAAAATTTTTATTCGTAAAAATAGACATAATCCACTAAGCAATCCCCCTCTCATTGTTTATTTTATTTGAGAATTCTCGCTTTTAACCATTAATAATTGCCATTATCAGGAAACCTTTAAGCGGCTGTATCAAAAGCATTGACGTCCTTTCGTTTTGTCATTTTGAACGCAGTGAAAAATCTATCTTTTCATAAATTATAGATACTTCATTACGCTAAAGCTCCATTCAGCATGACAATTTGATAGTAGATTTTACTTTTGAGACAACTCCATTTATCGCATTTGCACACTCTGAACGAAGTGAAGAATCTATTTTATTGATAACAACCAGATTCTTCACTTCTCCACCGCCTGGCAGATTCGTTCAGAAAGGCAAATAAAAAACTAATCTAAAAACCCAACGGATATCCTTCCGGAACAAGTATCATACTATTGATGTAATAGAAACCATCGCCATTGTTATTATTCGGCCCGGCAGATACGCTGATATCCAATATACCATCGGGCGTTGGTTGAATGCCTTTAATGATGGTTACCTTTGAATCGTTGTTGGATGCATCCAAGAAGCCCGTGCCTTCATTGACTCCTTTCACCACATACTTGGTTTCGCGATTGTCTGCCGCGTCTCTTCTTGAACCGTAAAACACTAAGTCGTATTTTTGGGTGCTGTTTAGTCTATACATGGTGAAACCGCTGGTGGCATTTCCGCGATTTCCCCAAAACGCGTCTTGCGTGAATGCCACAGGTAAACCAAAGGTATTGCTAAGAGTTCCGGAATGATTGTCGCCGCCAAAACGGTCGGTCACACTCATAGCGAACCCTGTGTTGTTATCCTTTTCATCGTAGATATCGAAGCGTGGCGCGTCAGAAGGTCTATCGAAGTAATAATACGGTTTTCCGGCTCCCAATGTTCCGAAGTCGATGAAAACAGGATGTTCCAATTCAAATGAATTTGGTTCTAACGGAACAGGCATTCCTTCGGGTAAAATCATCATCGCGTTTACACCAAAGAATAAGTTCCAGTGATTGTTATTGGGCCCGGGCTTCAGCTGAATGGTGATGGTAGCGTCAGCTTGCGGCTCAATATTTTCAATTACTACCACTTTACCCAAATTGTTATCGTTATCCAACGTTCCTTTTCCGGTGTTAGCGCCTATTACATTGAACTCTGTTTCGGTTCTGTTGTCATTAATGGAACCATAGAAAACAAAGGTGTATTTGAGGTTTTTATTCAGGTTTGACACAACAAAACTACTTTGTGGGACAAATTTTCCATCGCTAAAGAACATATCTTCAGAAACAGATCTTGGGAAACCCAACACGTTCTGAAGACCACGCGACAACGTGCCCGTAAAGCGCTCAGCGATTTCAATAGCAAAGTTGGAATTTGCACCGTCCATATCTTTCAAATTACCCAGCTTTCCATCGTTGGGATGTTTAAAGTTATTAAACATTTCTGCCGTTTCCACTCCTCCAAAGTCGATAAACAATGGCTTGGTTAACACAAACTCATTGGGGCCCGGTTCTTTGTAATCTACCAATTCCGTAATTTGTTTGGGTTGTTTTACGGCTTCGTGGGCCGCCAATTTTGCCAATTCAACGTCGTATTTCAAAAGATTTTCCGGATAAAACGGATTATCCAATATATTTCCGAAAATAGCTTCGTACCAAGTACTTGCCGCGGTAAACCTACCAATATTTAAATTCAGGTGATAGCCGTCTCTGGTAAATTTATCGCCCACGTAGCTTGTGCGACCGTTTTGGATGGCGGTTCCCGCCGGAACAACCATATCTATTCCGGCCAACTCTTTGGCTTTCCAAACAGCATCCACAATGGCGTTATACATTTTCATTTGATCATTGTCGTAATTCACAAATCCGGAATGGTTGGAGTCTTGTGCATACGCCCACGTTTGATGAAGGACGTATTTAATTTCGGGATTGGTCGTCATTGGTTTCACGTAGTCAAGCAACTTTGGCAAAAATTCCTGATAACCGTCAATAATTCCTGATAATTGGCTTACTTGCTGAAAACTGATATAATCCCAGTTTTCATTTCTAACGGCATAGGCAATGGATTTGCTGCCTTCTCTGTTTAAGCTGCCGTCCACTCCAATTTTTCTGAATTCATAGGCATCTTTGCTGCCTGATGCATTTCCCCAGTGCAGCTCAAGTGAAGAGCCTCCGATGTATAAATTACCGATTATGACCTTGTGTCCGGCTTCTTTCGCCAAATCGTGGAGATAATTTTCAAGGGCATCTTCAGAAAAACTGTTGCCAATAGCTAATATCTTGATTACTCTGTCTTTTGATACCGATAAATCTGAGAAATACTTTATTTCTTTATCGCTTGATTCAACCTGAATAACCGTGTTGCCTTCTTTAAGCCCGGTAACAACCGCCGACAGATTATCAAGAGGCTCAATAGTAGCAATGGAGGGATCCATTACGTTCCACACAAGTTGTTTAGCGCTGCTTCCCAGGGAATCAACGGAAGCTTTTACGATAAACTTTTCACCAGCAGATAACGAAATGCTTGTCTCGTTTAAACGGACGTATTTCCTATCGGATAAATCAACCGAAACCTCATCCTGACAAGAAACCATGCCGGCAAACAATAATACTATACTAAATAGAATATTTTTTATTTTCATTTGTCTTTATATTTATAAATTGAAAACTCTCTAATTATATCCGGGCGCCTGCACGAGATTGGGATTAATGTCCATTTGCGCTTGCGGAACCGGCCATAGATACATTCTTTTATTAAAATAGCGGTTCTTGTAGAATGTTCTTTTGTAAAAGGCTTCAGGATCATTTGGATCGTCGCTTTTCTTTGATCCATTAAAATTCATTCCAAACAGTCTTGTGTTGAAATATTTTTCTCCCAATTTCCAGCGCCGCACATCGTTAAAACGAATTCCTTCGCAGTTAAACTCAACGCGTCTTTCCTGCTGAATAGCCTCACGCATTTGTTGTTGGGTTAAACCGGCTTGCAAATCGGGAATTCCGGCACGTTGCCTTACCAGGTTCACATACTCATATACCGTACTGTTTGGCCCTTGCGATTCATTGATGGCTTCGGCATATCCCAAATAGGCTTCGGCCAAGCGATACAAAATACCCGGCTGATAGGGATGTCGGTTTTCACGAGGAAACACCTCCAAGCTAATTCTTTTTCTCACGTTGTATCCGTTTTGCGGCGCATCGAAGGTTTCGCCTGTGTCGCGGCCACCTTTTTGTAGAAATTCAACCCTTCTGTTGTCTACGCCCAACCACGCTTCATTGTAAATAACCGATACATAAAAACGGGGTTCACGGTTGCAATACATATTGTATGTTCCGTCTAACGTTACCCTTCCGGCAATACGCTCGGGGCCTTCTGCTCCTCTCCATTTGGTGTTTCTTACTTCCGCAGCATCAGAAAATCCTTTTTCAACATATCCGGAAGCCGGATTAATAATGGGAGAGCCATCCTCGTTGTATCCCAAAATGGGAACAAGTCCGTTTTTCATATAAAAAGCGTCAACTAGTTCTTGGGTTACACCCATACCCGCGTTTCCACCAATGCCTTTGGGCAAATGATGGGCTTGAAAACTTCCCAAGCTGGGGTTATCGGGCCTTCCGAATAAGATTTCTTTGTTTCCGTCGGAAAATCTTTTCAATGACATATTGTAATACGACATGAAGGGATCAATGCTGCCATCGGGATTGTACTCTTTATACAAGTCGTATTCTGCCGCTCGTGCCGCGTCAATCAATTCCTTGTGTGCAGCAGCTGCTTTTTCCCATTTTTGGGCATCTACACCGGATTTAAATAAATTTACGCCTTCGTTGTTTTGCCAATCTTTCAAATCGGGGTTGCCATTAAACAACGGACTGGCCGCAAAGAGCAATGTCCTTGCCCTGATTGCCAAAGCCATAATAGAGGTAGCTCTTCCCCAATCGTTATTATCAGGGTATACTGCCGGAAGTTTGGTTGAAACATCTTTTAGTTCCTTATCAATCCAATCAACAATTTCGTCATACGGCGTTTGGCTTATCATTAATTCAGACGCGGGCGCATCAACAGCGTAAATGACACCGGGCGCGAAAGGAATGGGGCCGTACAACTCTATCATTAATGAATAATAGTAAGCAATAAGAAAACGAACTTCGTTTTTCATTTGATCGACATATTGCTGAGTGAGACCGGCCTCGGGAATTACCCGTACGTTTTCGAGAAAAACCAAACCCGTACGAATCCGTTTTGGCAGTTCAACCCAATAGTTCGGGTTCCAATCCGATATGGGGCTCCAGTTTGCAGTTGTATAAGAATATACATTTCTCCAGCCGAATGGCTGCCATTCTTGGGGAATAGTTATATCATCGCCCATAATGTTAAACCCGTGATCTTTGAAATATCCCCACATAGGGCTTGGAATGGAAGAATAAACGCTTGCCATCCAATCTTCTGTTCTGATTTTATCCGTAAAAATCATTTCCATTGTTAGGAAATCATCGGGCTGATAATCCAAATAATCAGAACAACTTGTTACGCTCAAAATAAGCGAAAGAAAGAGTGTTATATATAATTGTTTTTTCATTTCTATATGAATTAGTTGTTGAAATTAATGCTTAAACCTACCGAAACCGATTTCATCTGTGGATATGTGAGTCCGTTTCTTGTTTCTAATTCCGGATCCCAGAGTTTAAATTTTGAAAATGTGAGCAAATTAGATCCCCTCACAAATAAACGGCAATCTCTCACGCCAATTCTATTGGTTAGTGTACGTGGAAACATATAACCCAGTTCAATGTTTTTTAATCTCAAGAAACTCATATCGCGCAACCACCACGTGGAGTTTTGCTCGTTATTGGCAACCGCTCTGTCACCCAACCGAGGCCAAAAAACATCTTGGCTTGGATTTTCGGGAGTCCACCGATCGTTTACGTTGGAAAAGATATTTCCGGCACCCAAAACAGAACCCGGAAGCCAACTTTCTCCTCCTAATATTTGATATGTTTTGCCTGCTCCCTGAAAGAAAAATCCAAAATCGACTGCTCTATATTTTATGTTGGCTCCGAATCCGTAAATAATTTCCGGAACTCGTGTACCTCCAATAGCGGTAGCGTCCACGGCACTGATTAATCCATCCCCGTTCATATCGCGGTATTTAATATCTCCGGGACGTAAGTTATTCACATCGCTAAAGTTTTGTACAGGAATTCCTTCTTTGAGCCGTCCGTTTTCATCGAAATCATCTGCCGTGAAAAGTCCTTCCGCAACTAAACCGAACAATTGTCCAACGGGATGCCCCGTTGCCGAACGATATGTTCCAACTATGGACGCCGGTTCATCAATTTCAACTACCTTATTCCGTGCAAATGTATAGTTTGCAATGGCTGAAACATGCCAATCTCTATTTATTTGTTTGTTGGCGGTTAACGACATATCTATTCCTTGGTTGTCTACTTTCCCGAAATTAGCCCAAACGGTTCTGTTAAAACCGGCCGATCCGGGAACATTTTTCCTCTCCATAAATATATCTCTGCGTTGTTCTTTAAAGAAATCAATCGTATAGTTTATCGAATTATTCCATAAACCCAATTCCAAGCCTACATTGCTTTTTGTAACGGTTTCCCAAGTTAAATCAGGAACCCCGATATCTCCTTCGGCACGACCTAATCTGTAGACATTGTTTTCAGTGCCCCATCGGTACGACCCTGTATTAACAATGGTGGATATATAAGCAAAGCGCCTATCCCACATATTCCTGCCAAGAATACTATTTCCGGCTTTACCCCAGGAACCTCTGATTTTCAAATTTGAAACAACATTGTTGACAGATTGCATAAATTCTTCCTGAGAAATAATCCAACCTACAGCCGCAGCGGGAAAAAAGCCAAACCTTTTTCCGGGAGCAAAGTTTTCTGAACCATTATAGCCAAAGTTAAATTCACCCACATATCTTCTGTCGAACGTATAGGAAAATCTTCCGGCAATGCCTTGCGTACGATAGGGAAGCGCATCGCCTCTATCATAGTTTTTCTGGTTATATAGAAGCATGGAGTTAATGTCGTGAACACCATTGAAAACATGATTATAAGAAAGCATTCCTTCCAAATAGATACTTTGATCTCCCCATTCTGCCCCACGGCTGTGCCCCAAAAACTGCTCTCCGTGATGCGATATAGTAGTAATAAGGTTTCCGTTCTCGTCTCTTGCCGATGCCGGATTATAATAATCGGGAGTTTTTGCGCGGTTTACTGAATTTCCGGAAAATTTATCGAAAGCGAATGATAATTTCATGGATAAACCTGGGGTTAAAAACTTTAAATCTTGCTCTATGGAGGTTAATGCCTCAATTTTACTGTTATTTAATTTTTCAAAACCCCGTTGTGTTGCCCACGCCCACGGATTTTCTTTGGCAAAAACACGTGGAATTTTACCATCGGCATAAATGGGCGGATGAAGATATGGCGGGATTCTCATGGCATGATAAAAGATGCCGGTATTGCTTTCTTCGTTAACAGGAATTTCACCGGGTTTATAGTCTGCATTTCCTCTTGGTGGGCCATTTCGTGTTTGAAGGAAACCTCCTAAGTTAATTCTCACCAGGGTGGTGGGTGTAACGTTTACATCGACATTAGAGCGAACCGTATAACGACTCACTTTCAGTGAAGAATCCCAATCCTGCTTGGGGTCTCTTCTGATAATTCCGTTTTCGTCGTAGTAACCCACCACCAGCGCGTAGCGCAAAATATCGGTTCCTCCGTTGATGCTTACATTTGCTTTGGTGTTATCGGCATGTTCTTTTGCCACTACATTCCACCAATTTACATCGGGATACAACTCCGGATCGGTTTGATGTTTGTAATTCAATAAAGTGGCTTCGCTTGCAAAAGGTGCTCTTCCGTTATCGGCATTCATTTCATTGACAAGTTCCAAATAGGGTACGCTGCCAATGTAATCCAATAACTTAATAGGAGAGGTATATGCTTTTTCGAACCTAACTTCTACCTGTGGTTTGCCTATTTTTCCTCTTTTGGTGTTGATCATAATAACGCCGTTAGCGCCACGAACACCATATACAGCGCTTGCAGCAGCGTCTTTCAATACCGAGAACGATTCAATTTCTTCCGGGTCAATGTCATGAATTGAGCGTTCAATGCCATCCACAAGCACCATCGGATTAGCGTTTCCGGTAAACGTACTGATACCGCGAATCCAGAAATCGGAGTTGTTGAACCACGGGTTACCGCTTCGTTGCACGGCAATAACACCCGAAACCATACCTGCCAAATTGTTACTTAACGAACGTGTGGGGGTTAACGATAACTTTCCGGGATCAACATTGGTAATGGATCCAACCACCGACGCTTTTTTCTGTGTGCCGAATCCAACTACAACCACTTCATCGAGCGCTTCAATGTCCTCTTCCAAGGTCACATCCATAATCCCCTGGTTGCCAACAGAAACCTCACGCGTTTTAAATCCAACATAGGTGAAAACCAAGGTTGCGGGCGAAGTGTTAACCGTTATAGTGTATGTACCATTTATATCTGTAACGGTGCCATTGGTAGTACCTTGTTCCATTACGTTCACTCCTATCAGAAGTTCTCCGCTTGCGTCCATCACACGCCCGGTTACTTTTCTAGGCGACTGCTGCATTTCATTGTTATCTGAAAATGCAGCGAAAATATTTCCTATACTTAGTAGCAGTATAAGAAACAAGTTTTCAATTTTTCTTTTTCTCATAATATAAATTTAAATATGCTTCTTAAAAATTAAAAGTTTCTACTCTATGGTATTTCCTCACTCATTCCCCCACAACTGCGGGTCGTTTCCTTTTGCTTTCCGCCACGCGTCTCTCCAGCGGTGCATGTCCATATGGTTGATAAATGGTTTGGGCCTTCTCATTTCTTTGGTTGGAGCGGGCGGAAGCGATACGGCCGTGTCTTGATACCAATAGGCAACTGTGCTTAAATCCAGTGTAAGGTTATTGTTGTGCCCGCTCTCAATGGTTCCTTTCACTTCGGTTTCAAAGAAAATGGGATCGTTGATGAAAAAACGATATACGTGCGTACGTCCCAGCCATCCCACATCGTTATTCACGCGTGGATAGCCGAAATGGGGATGTGAAAACGGTTCTTTAGGGCACCACGAAGTGTTGAAGAAGTCTTCGGTTCCGGTACCAATTAACGAAGGTGTTTTTTCTCCATCGATAAACCACATATCATCGCCCTCGCCGTACCACATTGGGGTAGGGGAGTGAACGTAATAATTAATTCCAACGAAATGTCCTTTTCCCTTGGTCTCGATAAAAACGTAGTTTCTGTCGGTTTGTGTGTTGGGTTTCCACGGGCCTGTGAGCGCCCATTCGGTTTCGCCTTCGGGCAGCGCTTCGGTTAAACTGTGGTTATACCACGCGTGAAACCGTCCCATATCTTGGGGTAACTCATTCATTTCCAAATAATCTACATAAAAATAGAAGGCGTTGATAGTTTTGTCGGTTTGATTTTCAATTTCTATTCGTGCGCCTTTTTCAAAGGGCATGGTAAAATAACTTGTTAATCCCGTTCCATTTTCGGGGCCGGCCGAGAGAGGGAGAGAAGCATAGTTATAGCGCTCGTCCCAGCCTTGTCCGAAGAAAGGCCCAATGGGTGACTCAACGGACGGATAATCGTTTCCGTCCCAATACATCCGGATAATGATATCATTCCGGCTCAATTCGTTGGGCGGTGGCGCAATGGTAATCCAGATATGGTTGATTACACCGGTTCCGCTAATTTCGGCAATGGTTCTCTTTTCACCGGGAGCAAATGGTTCCAAGTGGTCTCTGTTTCCTCCGGTTTTGTCGGCGCTCGATATTCTCTTATTTCTTACGCCGGTTTTCAGCTTAGCCAAATCGAACATCTCTGCTGAAAAATTCGTTTGTGAATAAGCGGGAAAACTAAACAGAAACCCGAGAATAACGCATACAAAAATGGTAAGTGTTTTTGTTTTCATTTTTTCTACTTTAAAATTATTTATAGAGAGGCCCATACGTTGCACAAGCTCTATAATCAGCCCCTTCGTTATCGGATCCGAAAGCTGACCAGGCATCGGGACGGAAGATGAGGTTTTCGTCCACGTTGTGCATATTCACAGGTATTGACAGAGCCGATGCCAATGTAATTAAGTCGGCTCCAATGTGGCCGTAACTAATGGCTCCGTGATTGGCCCCCCAATAATTCATAACGGAATAGATATCGGTAAAACGCCCTTTTCCGGTAATGCGTGGCACAAAGAAAGTAGAGGGCCACGTTTTGTCGGTGCGTTTATTGATGATGTCAAACACTTCATCGGGGAAGGTTGCCGTCCACCCTTCGGCTATTTGAAGTACGGGACCCAATCCTTTGATGAGGTTGATGCGACACATTGTTACGGGCATTTCGGGCCGTGTGAGAAATTGCGAAGAATATCCGCCACCACGCATATATTCGAGCGACGCGGGATGCCACGTGGTTGCTTCCAACATTTTCTCCACTTCGTCATCGGTAATTTCCCAAAACGGCTTCATCACCGGATTGCCTTCTTTATCAGATTGTAGGCCCGTTCCGTCTAACGTGCATGAACCAGAATTGATGAGGTGGATGGCGCCATCTTTAAGCCTTCCTTCGGGTTTCCAGCCGCTTACGCGTTCAATGGCTTCGGGGCTCCAGTAGGTACGCACATCGGCAAATATTTGCGCGGTGTTGGTAAGAAGATGATTGAAAAGCATACTGATGCCGTTCAAATAATCGTCTTCCGTGGCAAAAGTGAAGGCTTCGCGTTTTCCGTTCCAGTCGAAAGAGGAGTTTAAGATGGCTTCGGAAAAATCGCCGTCGGGTAAAAAGTCGGTCCATTGGCGTTGCCCTTGAAAGCCTCCGGCAATGGCATTGTGCCCCAGGGCCTCTTCGCCAAAACCAATTTCATTCAATTTGGGGTTGCCAATCATTAAATCGCGCATAATGAGCGTCATTTTCACCACAAATTCCCAATCTTTATCTTTCTGATTACGGCTGTGTTTCAGGTGCTCAGGGTTATAATCTTCGCCTTCACGTGCCATACATTTCTCTTTTGTCCACGCCATGGCTTTTTCAAACTCTTCTTTGTCGTAAATTTCCAGTTCAATACGACGAAGTATTTCACTGGCATCAATTTGTTCGGTGCGCATTCCCAAATATTCCTGCAGGAAATCGGGGTTTACCATGGAACCGCCAATTCCCATGGATACGGAACCAATGGCTAAATACGATTTTCCACGCATAATGGCTACCGCCAATCCCGCACGGGCAAAACGAAGCAATTTTTCCTTCACATCATCGGGGATGGTGTTATCGCCTACATCTTGCACGTTTTTTCCGTAAATTCCGAAAGCGGGCAATCCTTTTTGGTTGTGAACCGCCAAAGCAGCCGAAAGATACACCGCGCCAGGGCGCTCCGTGCCGTTGAACCCCCAAATTGCTTTGGGAATAAGCGGGTCCATATCAATGGTTTCGGAACCGTAGCACCAGCAAGGCGTAACCGATAAAGTTAAGCCAACACCTTCTTTTTCAAATTTTTCTGCGCACAAAGCGGCTTCTTTCACTCCGCCAATGGTGGTATCTGCAATTACGCATTCAACCGGTGACCCATCGGGGTATTTTAAGGTTTCGGAATAAAGTTTCGCGGCGCTTTTTGCTAAATTCATGGTTGTTTCTTCCAACGATTCGCGTATTCCGCCACGCCTTCCGTCAATGATGGGACGGATGCCGATTTTGGGATAAATTGTTTTCATACTTTAAATTAAACGTTTAACTGAATAATTAAATTTTTTATTTTTTAATCTGTAATAAGTTCTGCCTGAATGATATTATTTTTAAAATACTCTTTTCTTTTTTCAATTTGATCCACAATAGATTCTATGGATTGCTTGGCCATTTTTTCGATGGGTTGTTTAATATAAGGAAGCGAGTAAGGAAGTAAATGGTATGCTTCGTTTTCGTCGAAACACATAATTTTGACATCATTAAATATGTCAATATTATTTTTCAGCAATTGTTTTACGCTTAATATAGAAATGCTGTTCGTAGCAAAAAAATATCCGTCAATTTTCGGATTTCTTCGAATTAACGTTGAAATGGCCTTTTCTATATCGGTTTTCAGGAACTCGTATCGCACTTCCAGAATATTATTTTCCTTAAAAATACCTTCTGCCTTTAAAGCTACTTCATATCCTCTTTTCCTTTCGTCAATGTGATGATGTTTTTCTTTATAGGTTATGAATGCAATATTTTCACATCCTTTCTTTATCAGTTCTTTAACAGCTATATTTGAAACCTCAAAATTATTAATCGTTACGGAATCCACGTCTATGAAAGGATAGTTTCTATCGACCAAAACAAGCGGAATTTTAGCATCGATTAATTTTTTCACCAGTGTTTCACCATCTTCCGCAGGTACCAAGATTAGCCCGTCTACCTGATGCGCATTAAGAAACCGGATCATTTTTTCCATTTCATCAAGTTGTTCGTTCGTATTGGCAATAATGACAATATACCCTTCCTTTTCGGCGTACTTCTGAATATGTAACGCCAATGTGCCGAAAAAAGAGTTGGAAATATCGGCAACAATTAATCCAATAGATTTAGAACGCCCCATTCTAAGGCCTTTAGCCAATGAATTAGGCATATAATTCAACTCGGCAGCTTTGTCCAAAATCTTTTTTGATGTTTCCGCGCTTACGCGTCCGTTTTTGTTTTTTCCATTCAAAACAAGGGATACGGTGGCTATGGAAACGCCTACTTGATTGGCAATTACCTTTAAAGATACTTTTTCCATGCAATGGGA
>JAEZXH010000024.1 GCA_023442775.1 Bacillota bacterium | reverse complement strand
TTATTACAGCTTTGTCGGCAAGATAGACTTGCCGGAAGCCTAACGCCTGACCTATCCGACACAGCCCTAAGTGCCGGATAGGAACGGCAAAATTTTTTACACTTCTATTACTTCTTTATCGCACATTAGCAAACGTGTAGGAGGTCAAGGATGCTCACACAAGACATGTTGAAGAAATACGTGGATATTGCTCCAGAAGTCCAACAGGCTCTCGATGAGGGCCGTCCCGTGGTGGCTCTTGAGAGTACGATCATCTCCCATGGAATGCCCTATCCGAAGAATGTGGAGACGGCGAAGCGCTGCGAAGAGATCATCCGTGAAGAGGGGGCCGTCCCCGCAACGACGGCAATCATCGGCGGACGCATCAAGATTGGGCTCACCGACGAGGATCTAGAATTCATGGCGACGAGCAAGGACATCATCAAGTCGTCTCGCCGCGATTATGCTACCATTGTCGCCCTCGGCCTCCACGGAGCAACGACGGTGGCCACCAGCGCTCTCACCGCGTCCCTTGCCGGGATTCCCGTCTTCGTCACTGGCGGCATCGGCGGGGTACACCGTGGTGCCCAGGAGACCTTTGACATCTCTCGGGACCTCGAGGAGATTTCTGAGACCGACATCGTCGTCGTCTGCGCTGGTGCCAAGTCCATCCTAGATATTGGACTCACCCTGGAAGTCTTGGAGACTCTCGGGGTGCCCGTTCTCGGCTACGGCACCAAGGAGATGCCCGCCTTCTTCACGAGAAAGAGCAGCTTCTCTGTGGACTCCCAAGTGGATACTCCCGAAGAAGTGGCAAAGATTGCCAAGGCGAAGTGGGAGCTCGGTCTTCACGGCGGGATTCTTCTCACCAACCCCATCCCCGAAGAGGCGGCGATGGATCAGGAGAAGATTGATGGGGCCATTGCCGCGGCCCTGAAGGAAGCAGAAGAGAAGGGGATTCACGGCAAGGAAGCGACGCCCTTTCTCCTCGGGCGCGTCCTCGAAGCCACGGAAGGCAAGAGCCTTGAGGCAAACATCGCCCTCGTAGAAAACAATGCCCGTGTCGGGGCTCGCGTCGCCTGCGCCATGGCGAAGATGGCATAAAAAAAGAGTGGGTCACCCCACTCTCTTTTTATTTCACATCATAGAATCCCGAGGGCTTGCCCGTGAGATCGATGAGGATGTTCTTCGTCTGGCAATAGGAGTTTAAGATCATCTTGTGGGTTTCGCGGCCGATGCCTGAATCCTTGTAGCCTCCAAAGGGAGCCCCTGCGGGGATTTGGTTGTAGGTGTTGACCCACATGCGTCCCGTGCGAATCCGGCGAGCCACCGAGAGGGCGCGGTCCAAGTTCTTCGTGTAGACACCGCCACCGAGGCCGTAGTCGGAATCGTTGGCGAGGCGCACCACTTCATCTTCCGAGGCAAACTTTTGGATGACCACCACGGGACCAAAGATTTCCTCTTGGCAGACCCGGTCGTCATTTTGTTGGTCGGTGATGATGGTGGGAGCCATGAAGGCGCCCTTGGCGAGTTCTCCCTCCTC
The DNA here is from genome assembly GCA_023442775.1 of Bacillota bacterium. Classification (GTDB taxonomy): domain Bacteria; phylum Bacillota; class Clostridia; order Tissierellales; family Peptoniphilaceae; genus JAEZXH01. The sequence continues at coordinate 38,136 of JAEZXH010000024.1, read as the reverse complement.
AAGACGCTTGCCGCCGGTGAGGATTGTCGCCCCGTTTTCCTTGGCGATGTCCACGTAGGAGAGAATCTTTTGGAGCTGACGCTCGTCGATTTGAGACCCCATCACCGTCTCCTTGTCGAGGGGGTTGCCCACGCGAATGCCCTCGAACTTTTCTACGAGTTTCTTCACGAAGGAGTCATAGATGCCCTCTTGGACGAAGAGGCGGCTTCCTGCGCAGCAGACTTGTCCCTGGTTAAAGAGGATGCCGAGTTGGGCTCCATCAAGGGCCTGTTCCATATCCGCATCGTCAAAGATGATGTTCGCGCTCTTCCCCCCGAGTTCCAAGGTGGCAGGGATGAGTTGCTCTGCGGCGGAGATGCCGATTTCACGCCCCACTTCCGTGGACCCGGTAAAGGCGATTTTGTCGATGTCGGGATGGTGTTGGAGAAATTCCCCGGACTTTGAGCCACGGCCCGTCACCACGTTTAAGACTCCCTTGGGCAAAAGATCGCCAATGAGTTCCACCAAGGCGAGAACCGAGAGGGAGGTGGAGGAAGAGGGCTTCAAGACGATGGTGTCCCCAGCAGCTAAGGCGGGAGCGAGTTTCCACGCCGCCATGAGGAAGGGGAAGTTCCAAGGCACAATCTGGGCCACGACGCCAATGGGCTCCTTCATGATGAGGTTTAAGAACTTGCCATCGAGGATACTCGCTTGATCTTCTTCGGAGCGAAGGACGCCGGCGAAATAGCGGAAGTGGTCTGCAGAGAGGGGCACATCCACCGCCATGGTCTCACGAATGGGCTTGCCGTTATCCATGGTTTCGATGGTGGCGAGCATCTCGGTATTTGCGTCGATGATGTCGGCGATCTTTAAGAGGAGTTCGGCGCGCTCTTCCTTCGTCGTCTCTCTCCAGGGGCCACAGAAGGCGCGGCGGGCAGCGGCTACCGCCTCGTCCACATCCTTTTTCGACGCGTCGGCAATCTTCGAGAGGACCTCGCCGGTGGCGGGGTTTTTCGTCTCGACGAGAGCCCCATCTTCTGCATCGCGCCAGGACCCGTCAATATAAAGTTGATAACGATCTTTGAACTGCATCGCTAACCTCCTTTTTATCACACATGAATAGGGAACTATAAGAACACTATACCCGATTTAATCGTAAAATAACACCGTTTTCCAATTTCTTTTTCCACTTGGGCCTTGTGGTATAATAAGGAGAATGAAAGGAGGATAGGATGAGACGAGGAGATTTTGTGGTCATCGCACTGATTATTTGCGTGGCCCTTGGTGTACTTGCCTATTCACGCAGTTTTTTGATGGCGGACACAGAAGGAGAAAAGGCGGTGAGCGTCCGGGTCGAAGGGAAGGAAGTGAAGAGAATTCCCCTCGTTCCCGGGACGAAACATGGACACGTCACCGTGGACACCCCATGGGGGCACAACCTCATGGGCTACGATGGGGAAGGGGCGTGGATGGAGGAGTCCACCTGCCCCGATAAGATTTGCCTGCACATGGCGAAGATTACCCGCCCCGGGGAGATGATCGTCTGTCTGCCCCACCGGTTGAGCCTTGAGGTGGAGGCGGAGAATTCCTCCGATGAGGGTCTGGACGTGATGCTTCGATGAAGACGAAGAGTCCAAAACGGCTCATCCTTCTGAGCCTCTTTATTGCCATCGGAGCCATTCTGGGCCTTGTGGAATCCTCCCTTCCCATCCCCATCCCACTGCCTGGGGCGCGCCTTGGGTTTGCCAACATTGCGGTCCTCTCCACCTTGAATCTCATCGGTTCTGTTGCGGCGCTCATCGTCGCCGTGGGGAAGAGTCTTCTTCTCCTCTTGCTCTCGGGAAATGTGACGAGCTTTTTCTACAGCCTCGCCGGGGGCATTGCCAGTGCCATCGGCATGGCCTTGGCGAAGAAGTACTTCGACCGCTACCTCTCGGAGATTGGCATCAGTGAGATTGGCTCCTTTTTCCACAACATCGCCCAGGTGACGGTGGCGGCTTGGGTCATTCAGAATTCCCACCTCATCATCTACCTGCCCCTGCTCCTCGGACTCGGCCTCCTGACCGGCTACTTCGTCGGATGGGCCTCTCTCTTCTTCTTGCGTCACTTCTCAAAAATCTTGCGGATCTAGGAGGTCCTATGTTCATCCTTGCCTCAGCCTCGGCCCGTCGTCAGATGCTCTTAGAGCGCTTCCCCCATCCCTTTAGTATCGAACCCGCCTCGATGGAGGAGTCCTCCTTCGGGGGGACTGCCGCCTGTGTCGTCTCCGGGCTTGCCTTTGAGAAGGCGCGAGAGGTCTGGAGTCATCACCCAGAGGAGGTGGTCGTCGGCGTGGATACGGTGGTGGTCCACGAGGGGAGAGTCTTGGGAAAACCAAAAGATGCCGAGGAGGCCAAGGAGATGCTTCGCACCCTCTCCGGCTCCACCCACGAGGTGCTCACCGGCTACGCCATCATTGGGCCGAAGCATCGTATGGTCAACGTCGTGACGACGAAGGTCACCTTTCGAGAACTCACCGACGAGGAGATTTTCGCCTACGTGGAGACGAAAGAGCCCATGGACAAGGCGGGGTCCTACGGGATTCAGGGACTCGGGAGCCTCTTTATCGAGAGGATAGAAGGGGATTATGAGGCGGTGGTCGGCCTTCCCACCAGTGCCCTCGCCCAGGATTTGAAGGAAAGCTTTGGCATCGATCTCTTGAAAGGAGTCTGAGGTGAAGTCGATTCTCAAGGAATTGCCCGAACAGGACCGTCCTCGGGAAAAACTCTTGGTTCAAGGGCCCGAGTCTCTCAGCATCACCGAACTTCTCGCCATCATCCTCGGCAGTGGACACCAGGAGGAGAACGCCATCGAACTCTCGCGGCGCATCCTTCGAGAGCTCTCCACGGGAGGGGAAGAGGGAAGTGTGGAGGGTCAGCTGCGGGGCATTGCCAAGGCGAGAAAACACCAGTTGTTAGACATCAAAGGAGTGGGCCCAGCGAAGGCGGCCAGCGTCCTCGCCTCCGTGGAACTCGGGCGTCGCGTGATGAGCCGTGGCCTCGGGGAGAGAACGAAGATTAAAAGTGCCGAAGATGCAGCCCAGGTGCTCATGGTGCGGATGCAAGACAGTGACGTGGAGGAGTTTGCGATTCTTGGCCTTTCGACGAAGAAGACCCTCCTCGGGATGCGGACCATCTCTCGCGGGTCCATGACGAGTACCTTCGCAGAGCCTCGGGAAGTCTTCTCGGCGGCGATGCAGATGCGCGCCCACTCCATCATCCTCGCCCACAATCACCCCAGCGGCGACGCAACGCCCTCTGGTGCGGATCGCGATGTGACGAAGCGGCTGATGAAGGCGGGAAAACTCCTAGGGATTGGGGTGGAGGACCACCTCATCATCGGCCATGGCACCTACTACAGTTTTAGACGACAAGGGGAAATGACAGGATGGGACGATTAGAACAACTCCAAAAGACCACCTGGGTGCGCATTGGCGCCGTGGCGGGGGTCCTCATTCTCGGCCTCTCCCCTCTGGGCCGTCTCGTCACTGGGGTCGGGGACCGAATCATCGGCGACGTCTTGAGTCCCGCCCTCTCCCTCACCGGCCGCGGGGCGAGTCAACTCCGAAGCTTTGGCCACTCCCTCGCCCACGTCGGAAGTTTGGAAAAAGAGAACCGCACCCTCTCCCAAGAGGTGGCCCGCCTCGAAGAGGAGAATCGCAAACTCAGCGACATCATCGGACGATCCGAACTCCTACGCAGTGAAGCGAAACTGCGCAGCGCCTCCACCCACCCCCTCATCAAGGCGCGAATTACAGGGGTTGACGAGGGCTACAAGTTCTCGTCTCTCTCCATTGACCGGGGCAGTCTTCACGGGGTGAAGAAGGACGCCACGGTGGTGGTGGGCCTCGACGGACGCGGCGGGGTCATCGTCGAGGGCCTCGTGGGAAAAGTGGTGGAAGTGGGGGACAATTGGGCGAAGGTCCAGAGCATCTTTAGTGAGGGTGCAGCAGTGAGCGTGCGCAACATCCGCACCCAGGACGGCGGCGTCTTGCGTGGACAGGGAAAGGAGCTCCTCTTGGGCTTTACCTTCGACCCCTACGCCGACGTGGTGGCCAATGATCGCCTCATGAGCGCGGGAATTGGGGACGTCTTTGCCGGCGGCATCTTCGTGGGAACCGTCACCGAGGTCCATCGCGATGAAAAGGCGATGACGCAGGAAATCAAGGTGCGCCCCGCGGTGAACTTCAAGCGCCTCTCCCAAGTCTTCGTCCTCGGAGAGGAGCCGGCTTCATGAAGATGCTGCGGCCCATCGGCCTCTTTGTCCTCGCCTTTTTTCTCCAGATGGCGGCGACGGTGATGGGAGTCTCCCTGCGCCACGGGGTGAGTCTTCTTCTCATCGCCCTGGTCCTTCTCCTCTTCGACGAAGAGACAGAGGGATTCGTCCCCATCTTTGGGGTGGTGGGAGGGGTGCTCCTCGACGCGGTGGTGGGAACCGAGCCCTTCCTCTATGCCATCGCCTACGGGCTGAGTAGCTGGGGCCTTCTCTACCTTCATCGCCGACTGCGCAGCCTCTCGATCTTTGGGGCGGCTCTTCTCTACGCGGTAAGTCGCGTGATTCTCGGGGTATTGACTGGGATCTTGACGGCGCTTAAGAGTCCCATGACGGGCCCCTCTTTTCGCGGGGTCCTCTTTGGGGAGCACTTGATTGTAGGAAGTTTTATCACTGGGGCCATCGTCTTGGCCATGGTTCTCTATGAGAGGAGGAGGGTCGATGGATAGAATCAAACACCTCCTTGGGCGACTCTTCTCCTGGCTCGATGGGAAGAGTCGCCTCAGTGTCTATTACGTCATCGTCCTTCTCATCTTCGGGGCCCTCGGTGCGCGCCTTTTTTATTTGACCGGGATTCGCGGTGCCCAGTACCGGGAAATTTCCGAGACAAAGCGATTAAAGCGCATCGTCATCACGGCGCCGAGAGGAGAGATTCGAGACCGAAAGGGGCAGCTCATCGCAGGGAATCGCCCCGTGTTTACGGTGCAGCTGCGAAAGGATGAACTCGCCCACGTGGAGACGGAGAAGAAGAACCGCCTCTTTCGCTATGTGGCCAACGTGCTGGAAGAAGATGGGGCGCGTCACCTCGACGACTTTCCCCTCGAGCTCAATGTCCTTCGGTACAAGGACCAGAGCACGGCCCTTGCGGCGGAAATTTCTCCGGAAGAGGAGGCGGCACGAGAGATTGTCGAGCACCAACTCGTCGGGGAATTTCTCCTCGCCTACAAGGGGCAGGGAGAGGGAGAAGGAGGACCCGCGGTGACCGTGGCGAAGAAATTTCTCGAGGCCATGGACAGTACGGGACAGGAGATTCCCATCGAGGTGAGCCTCACCGACGCCGGGGTCAGCCTCTCCTACACCGGGGAGAAGAAGAGTCTGTTGTGGAAGAGTCGTTACGGGTTTTCCGAGGCGACTCCCGCCCTCGATGCCCTCGTGGGCCTCATTGGAGAAAATGACAGGACGGTGCAGAAGGTGTTGGAGCACCCAATCTGTCGCCGCTTGGCCTATGATCTTCTCAATCGCCACGGCCTTGGAGAGAGCCTTCATTTGAGCCCCGTCGCCAACCGTCACTACCTGCGCTACGAAGAGAAGAAACTCGCCCACATGCGCACCTACCCCGCCATCCGCATGGAGAGCTCGGCGAAGGAGGATTTTCTCACGATTTTCCGCGCCAAGGGCCTTCCCGGACTTCTCGCCATGGAGCGGGACGAAGATGGGTTCCTTCCCGGGGAAGAGGTGGCCAAGGTTCTCGAGGGGAGAAAGGGCCTCGAGACGATTCACGTCAAAGAGGAGAAGGGGAAGGTCTCCTATCGCGGGGAGAAGGGGCAGGACCTCCAAGATCTCATCATTGGAGAGCTTCACGACGAAGACCTCCTCGCCAAGGTCTTAGAAACCCAACACATGAAGTCTGCCGCCCAGCGGGTCCTTCTCGACGCACAAATCGTCACGGGGATCAGTGTTGGCGACAACACCTACCGCTACACCGAGATGAAAAACCTCGCCGATTGGCAGGAGCGCTATAGGATTAAGACCGGCTCCACCGCGGAAGAGGCCTTCGAGAAGGTGCGGCAATACTACAAGATTCCCGAGGACTTTCAGCGCTTTGAGGCCCGGGAAGTGATGAACATCTACGACGCTCTCATCCACCAGGGAAGCCTCGGGTACATGCCCTTAAACTTCGCCTACAAAATCTCCGACAGGACCGTGGCGCGCCTTGCGGAAAACATCGAGGCACAACAGGGCATCGACGTCTCCACGGAACCGATTCGGTCCTATCCCCTGGGCCAAAGCTCCGCCCACATCCTCGGCTATCTCGGGAAGATTTCCGGGGAGGATGAACTCAAGGAGTACGTGGAGGAGAAGGGCTATGAACGGGATGCCCTCATTGGAAAGAGCGGCATCGAGAGGACGTACGAGGAGTATCTCCACGGGAAGAATGGCTCCCAAAACGTGGAGGTGGACTCCCTTGGGAATACGACTCGCATCCTCAAGGAAGAGGAGCCGGAGGCGGGAAATAACGTCTACTTGAGCATCGATCTGAACCTTCAAAAGCGGGCAGAACTCGCCTTAGGACAGACCCTCGCCGCCATTCGCACCGGCTCCACCATCGAGAGCCCATGGGGCAATCTCACCATGATCGGCTCCAAGGACAAGGGACGCCCCTACGTCAACGCCACCTCTGGGGCAGTGATGGCCGTCGATGTGCGGACGGGAAAGGTCCTTGCCATGGCAAACTTCCCAAGTTACGACCCGAACCTCTTCGCCACGGGCATCTCCTCGGTGGATTGGGAGGGATTAAAACCTCGTGAGGAAAAGAACCCTCTAGCTCCCCGTCCCCTCTTTAACGTCGCCACCCAAACCGCGGTCCAGCCCGGGTCCATCTTTAAGATGGTCACCTCTCTGGCGGCTCTTGAGAAGGGCCTCGACCCGACGATGACCATCACCGACGGGGGCTATGTCGACGTCGGGGGCAGCATCTTTGGGAACTGGCTCTGGAATCAACAGAGAGAAACTCAAGGAGACGTGGACCTCTACGGGGCCATCCAACACTCGAACAACTACTACTTCTACTCCTTAGCCCTCGGGGAGGACCAGCGAAAGGGGATTTCCCTTCCCATTCGCATCACTGCCGAGGACATCGCCGACATGGCCCGAAAATTTGGCCTTGGAGAGCGCACGGGCCTCGAGATTCACGTCCCCGCTGAGGCGAAGGGTTCCATCCCCGACCCGAAGACGAAGCGCCAGACGATGAAGAGCCTCTTCCGTCACTACCTCGACGCCCATCTCGAGGAGTTTCTCACCGAGGACTTCAAGGCTTCCGACGAGGAGAAGGCAAAGTCTACCCTCCTCGCCCTCTTCGATGAAGAGGAGGTCCCGAGTCGAGAGAGAATCGTCAAGGTGATGGAAGAGGAACATCTCGACACGAAAAAACGAGACGAAAAACGCCGCATCCCCTTGGCAGATCTCATGCTCTACGACTATCTCAACCAGGCGGCGTGGAACCTTGCGGACACGATGAACGTCACCATTGGACAGGGAGCCAACGCCTATACACTCGCACAGATGAGTCGCTACACCATGGCCATCGCCAATGGGGGAACCCTCTATCCCTTGAGTCTCGTGGATCACATTGCCGACGAGAAAAACGTCAAGACCCTTCTCGAGGTGAAGTCTCAGGGCTTGCCTATGGATGTGAAGAGTCCGAAGTTCTTTGACGAGGTGAAGGAAGGGATGCGCCGCGCCGCTCTCACAGGAGCGCCGAAGAAGGTCTTCGAGAAGTTCCCCGTCGCCGTGGGAATCAAGACGGGGACTGCGGAACGGGCTGGGGCCAACCCCTACACCGGGGACACCTATGACAGTTTCTCTTGGCAGGTGGCCTTTGCCCCCTATGACAATCCAGAGATTGCGGTGTGTTGCCTCCTCTTCCAAGGGGGCCCCGGGTCCAACGGCAGTGCCCTCATCCGCGACGTGATGGCGGAGTACTTTGGCCTCAACAAGACACCGCACACTGATGATTTGCCCATTGAAATGAAGATTCACCCCTAGGGAGGAGACGAGATGATTGACGTGGTTTTGGGATCCAAGGGCTCCGTTGGGACAAGTGTCTTCGCCATCTCTTTGGCGAAGGTGCGCGCAGAGAAAGAACAGACCCTTCTCATCGACGGAGATTGGGGAAGGCGCACCCTCGACGCCCTCCTCGACGTCCATCCCGTCTACGACGCCTACGACGCGCTTCGAGGCCGCGGTGAGGAGCTCCTCGAAGTACAGGGATTTTCCTACGCGCCGGCGAGTCTCTCCCATCCATTCACCACATGGGATTGGGAGAGGCTCGGTGACCTTCACCAGGGGAGAATCGTCATCGATGGCTCACGGTTGCGCGTTGAGGACCTGGACATTCTTCCCCTGCAAGAGACGGAGGTCTTTCTTCTCACAAGTGATGCGCCCCTCGCCCTCTCCTTGGCAGAATCGGAGATGTGGAAACTAAAACGGCGCCGGGTGAAGGTTCACCTCGTCATCAATTGGGTCCTCGACTCGCAAGAGTCCCTCGCTACGCTCTCAGAATGCGAGGGACTCTTGCGAGCCCACCTTCTTCCAGAGGTGGAGACAAACGACGATGCGGGCCTTCTAAATCTCATGGAAGGAGAACTTCGGCGCATCCTCGAAGAGACAAAGGGGGACTGGACAGATCCTGTGATTTCCAAGAAGAAATCCCAGAGATTTCGCTTAGGACATTGGTTTGGAGGTAAACATGATGGATGAGAGGCGCTTTGAAAGGGCCTTGATGAAAGTAGAAAAGCCAGCGCGCTACATTGGCGGGGAGATTGGAAGCATTGAGAAAGAGGACGCCGAGGTGCGTTTCGCCTTTGCATTTCCCGACGTCTACGAGGTGGGGATGAGCCACTTGGGAACCCAGATTCTCTACTACCTCATGAACGAGCGGGAAGAATTTGCCTGTGAGCGGGTCTTTGCACCATGGCCCGACATGGAGGAAAAGATGCGCGAAGAGGGCATCCCCCTCTTTAGCCTCGAGACGAAGCGGCCCATCAAGGACTTCGATTTCTTTGGGTTTACCCTTCAATACGAACTCTCCTACACCAACATCTTAAACATGTTAGACCTTGCAGGGATTGCCCTTGGATGGCGAGAGCGGGAGGAGACAGATCCCATCATCGTCGCCGGCGGTCCCTGCGCCTACACCCCAGAGCCCTTGGCGGAGTTCATCGACCTCTTCATCCTCGGGGAAGGAGAAGAGGTGAACATGGAACTTCTCGACCTCTATCAAGAGATGAAGAGAGAAGGAAGAACCAAGGAAGAGTTTCTCCTCGAGGCGACGAAGATTCAGGGCATCTACGTCCCCCGATTCTACGAAGAACACTACAACGCCGACGGCACCATTGCAAAGCGGACCCACGACCCACGGGTCCCCGCCATCATCAAGAAGCGTAGAATCTCGGAGCTGGACAAGATGTTCGTCCCGAGAGAACAGATCGTCCCCTTCCTGGAGACGGTTCACGACCGGGTGGTTCTCGAGATGTTTCGCGGCTGCACCCATGGTTGCCGGTTCTGCCAGGCGGGGATGATCTATCGTCCCATTCGGGAGAAGAGCCTTGACCTCTTGGAAGACCAGGCGAAGGCCCTCATCGAGGCCACGGGCTACGACGAAATCTCTCTCTCGAGTCTCTCCTCCTGTGATTACACCCAACTCCTCCTTCTCATCGAGCGGCTCATGAAGGACTTTGAAGAGAAGAAAGTGGCCCTGTCCCTTCCCTCGCTTCGCCTCGACACCTTCTTCATCGACGTCTTAAAAGAGATTGAGAAGGTGAAAAAGACGGGGCTCACCTTCGCCCCAGAGGCGGGAACCCAGCGCCTCAGAGACGTCATCAACAAGGGGGTCACCGAAGAAAACCTCATGGCAGTCTGCGACAGCGTCTTTAAGGAAGGGTGGAGTCGGATTAAACTCTACTTCATGATTGGCCTTCCCACGGAGACCAACGAGGACTTGGACGGCATCGTCGACCTCGCACGCAAGGTCAAGGAGCGCTTCTTCCACCGTCCGAAGGAAGAAATCGTTGGGAATTTTCAAGTCACCGCCTCCGCTTCTTGTTTTGTCCCCAAGGGATGGACGCCCCTTCAGTGGATGGGCCAGGCCCACGTCGAGGAATTCTTCGAGAAGGCCTACCACATCAAGGAACAGATTCGCGACCCGAAGATTCGCTTCAAGTACCACGATCCCCACACCTCACAGATGGAAGCGGTGATTGCCCGGGGAGACCGGCGCGTGTCAAAACTCTTGCGCCGCGCCTATGAACTCGGGTGCACCTTCGATGGGTGGAGTGACTACTTCTCCTACGACACCTGGAAACAGGCCATGGAGGAGACGGGAATCGATCCGGAGTTTTATGCCCACCGCACTCGGGAGAAGGATGAAATCTTCCCCTGGGACTTCATCGACATCGAGGTGAAAAAGTCTTACCTCTGGAGGGAATACGAACGGGCCCTCTCGGGAACCTTGACCCCAGACTGCCGCGGGGCCTGTAACGGATGCGGGATTTCCAATTGCTCCATGTGGGAGGTGTTCCATTGAAGATTCGAGCCGAATACACAAAACTTGGGCGGATGAAATTTATCTCCCACTTGGACACCATGCGCCTCTTTCAGCGCGCCATCACCCGGGCGAACATCCCCATCCTCTACTCCCAAGGGTTTCACCCCCATCCCCTTATGGTCCTTGGAAACCCACTGCCCTTGGGGATGGAGAGCGCCTCGGAGTTTATGGAGCTCGAACTCTCAGAGGACTTTCCCGTCGAGGAGTTTCTCCCTCGCTTAAACGCCGTTCTTCCCAAGGGCATCGCCATCACCCACGTCATCGACGAGGTTCCCGACGTCGCGATTCAGCGCCAGATTGACACGGCGGAATACTCCTTTTCTTGGGAGGGGGCCATCGGGGAAGAAGAGGTGGCAAAGTTTTTGGCCTCGGAAGAAGTGTTGATTTCTCGGAGACGAAAGAAGAAGGGGAAGAAGGTCCTCGTCGAGGAAAATATTCGCCCCCTCATCTACGACCTGCGCGTCGAGAAGACGCATCCTGCAAGGATCGTCGCCCGCTTGGGGGCGCGGGAAGAGAACCATCTGCGCCCAGATTTCTTCCTCACCGCCTTCCTCAAGACCATCGACGAGGATGTGGACCCAGAACTCGTCGCCGTGCGTCGGGAGAGAAACTTCGACGAAGAAGGGCGTCTCTACCGTGGGAAATAGAATCCTCTTTTTTGACACCTTCCGCGAGGACCTCGTCTTTCTCATCGAAGACGGGGAGATCGTCCTCGTAGAGCGGCCCCAACATCGAGAAGTTGGAGCCATCTACCGGGGGAGGGTGGAGCACGTAGACGAGGGCATCGGAGCCGCCTTCGTGGAGATTGGCCTTTCAAAGCGGGGATTTCTTCCTTTAGAAGGGCGGACACTGAAACGTGACGAGGTGCTCCTCGTGGAAGTGGTGAAGGCGGCTACGGCGACGAAGGGCCCAAAGCTCACCACCAGCTATTCCCTCGGAACGCCTCGGATTCGCCTCTTTCCCGAAGAGACATTTTTCAAGGTCTCTCGAAAGGCCGCGGGGCGCGAGCGCAGACATTGGAAAGCACAAAAAGGTGCCTTCTTTTGTGGGACCTTGATTCGTACCGCTGGGCTTCGGGACGAAGAGGGAGTCTTTGAGGACCTAGAGAACCTCAGAGACATCGCCCTCTCTCTTCCCCGAGAAAAGAATTTTCTCCCCGTCCCGAAGCTCCTCTACCGGCCGCCCCTTCTGGAACACTTCGACCTCTTAGACGTCGACGGTTACGAGACCACGGATGTGGCGAGGGCGCGGGAGATCCTCGGGGATTTTCCCTGGAAGGAGGTGCCGAGTCTCTTTCAACGAGAAGCACACCGCCAACTCCTCTCCCAGCTGATGAAACGACGGATTACCCTCTCCTCGGGGGCGGAGATCGTCTTCGACGAGACCGAGGCCCTCACCGTCATCGACGTCAATACGAAGAATACGCGGTTCTCCCAGCGTGCCCAGGAGGAGGTCAATCGGGAAGCGGCGAAAGAGATTGCCCGGTGGATTCGCCTGAAAAATCTCTCGGGGGCCTTCCTCATCGACTTCATCGACCCCGAGGGGCAAGAAGAGGAACTCGTAAAGATTCTCGAAGAGGGGTTCGAGAGGGATCGAAGTCGGACTACCATCTATGGCCTGACCCGTCTCGGTCTCATGGAACTTGCTCGCCAGCGCAGAGGCCCGAGTCTTCACGAGGGAAAAATTTCCAAAAATTCTTGAAAAAACACCTCTCTTCTGGTAATATAACTATCTGTAACCGCACGAACCAGGCTGAGAAACTCATAGAGTGCCTGCAAGGCGAGTCTTGAGATCAAGGAGGTGCTACAATGTACGCAGTGATTGAAACCGGAGGAAAGCAATACACCGTCAAGGCCGGAGATAAGGTCAAGGTGGAGAAGCTTCACGCGGAAGAAGGCGCAACCGTCGTCTTTGACAAGGTCCTCTTCGTCGCTGGTGACGGCGAAACGAAGGTGGGTAAGCCCTACGTGGAAGGAGTCAAGGTCGAAGGCAAGGTGCTCGTACAAGGACGTGACCGCAAGGTGATCGTCTACAAGTACAAGCCCAAGAAGAATGAGCGCAAGAAGAAGGGCCATCGTCAACCCTTCACCCTCGTCGAAATTGCCAACATTGGCTAATGGTCGAGGCGACATTTAGAAAAAGCGCGGAGTTGATCCTAGGCTTTGACGTGCAAGGACACGCGGATAGTGGCCCCCATGGCCAAGATCTCGTGTGTGCTGCGGTGAGTGTTCTCGTGCAAACGGCCCTGAAGAGCCTCGTGGAGGTGGCGGGGATTTCCGAGAATGCACTTGTCTATACCCTCGATGAGGGGCACGTCCGCCTGGAGTATACAGAAGCCCTTCGTTCGGAGAGGGCACAGGTCATCTTAGAGAGCCTACTCTGTGGACTTCGGGGCGTGGAGGGAGCCTACGGATCGTTTCTTACCATCAAGGAGGACCAGCGATGATGAAATTCAATCTGCAACTCTTCTCTTCCAAGAAGGGAATGGGAAGCTCCAAGAACGGTCGCGACTCGAAGGCGAAGCGTCTTGGACTCAAAAAGGGCGACGGACAATTTGTCTTGGCCGGAAATATCCTCGTACGTCAACGAGGCACGAAGATCCACCCGGGAGCCAATGTTGGCCGTGGTGGCGATGACACCCTCTTCGCTACTGCCGATGGGATCGTCAAGTTCGAGCGCAAGGGACGTGGCACCAAGAAGGTCGTCAGCGTCTATCCCGCTGAAGAACTTGCATAAGAGCAAAAAGAGTCGTAGAGGAATCTACGACTTTTTTATTTGAGGCACTTTCAGAAATTCTTAGACGAAACTTTGGCACTTTGTCACAGAGCGGGAAAACCTTGCGTGGTATAATGAGCCGAGAATAGGAGGAACCATGTTTGTCGATGTAGCAAAAATCAAGGTCCGCTCCGGCGATGGCGGAGATGGAATGGTCGCATGGCGACGTGAAAAATATGAACCGGCAGGAGGCCCTGCTGGGGGAGATGGAGGAGACGGGGGAAGTGTCATCCTGGAAACGGATACGGGACTTCACACCCTCATGGACTTCAAATACCGCCGCCAATACAAGGCGGAAAACGGCGAGAAGGGAAAGCCGAAGAAGCAATTCGGACGCCGCGGGGAGGACATCATCCTCAAAGTTCCCCTAGGCACTCTCGTCAAGGATGCAAACTCTGGGGGACTCATCGTCGATATGAAGGACGTGGGGCAACGCTTCGTCCTCTGCCAAGGAGGGCGTGGGGGACGAGGAAATGCGAAGTTTGCCAACTCCACCCGTCAGGCCCCAAACTTTGCCCAAGCTGGAGCAAAGGGCCGGGAGCGGGAGATTACCCTCGAGCTAAAACTCCTCGCCGACGTGGGACTCGTGGGCTTTCCAAACGTGGGAAAATCCACCTTCTTAAGCGTCGTCTCTGCGGCGCGTCCCAAGGTTGCGAACTATCACTTTACGACTGTGGCCCCAAATCTCGGGGTGGTCTATCTCGGCGAAGGGGAGAGTTTCGTCCTCGCCGATATTCCCGGGCTCATTGAAGGGGCCTCGGAGGGGGTGGGCCTTGGAATGGAATTCTTGCGTCACGTCGAGCGGACGAAGGTGTTGATTCACGTCGTCGACGCCTCGGGCCACGAGGGAAGAGATCCGGTAGAAGACGTGGCGAAGATAGGCGAAGAGCTCTCTTCCTATGATGCGCGCCTCGCCGAGAAACCACAGATTCTCTACGCCAACAAGATGGACCTTCCCGGGGCCCAGGAAAATCTTGAGCGCCTCAAGGAGGCCTATCCCGAGATGGAAGTCTTCTCGGGAAGTGCCCTCATCGAAAAGGAGCTGCGCCCTCTCCTCTATCGGGTCTACGAGGTCTTGAAAGAGGCTCCGGAAGAGGTGGCCACCTACGACGAAGCCTTTGTCGAGGTCGAGGAGAAGGAACCCGGCATCGTCGTGGAGAAGAGAGAGGGCCGCTACATTGTGGAAGGACCCTATATGGAACGACTCCTCGGCTCCACCTATTTCGATGACGTGGATTCCTTGCGCTACTTCCAAGAAAACCTTAGGAAGAATGGGGTGGTGGATCGCCTCCGCGAGCTCGGCATCGACGAGGGCGAGAGCGTCTACATCTGCGAATACGAGTTTGAGTTTTTTGAATAAGGAGAGACTATGACGGGAAAACAGAGAAGTTATCTAAAATCCTTGGCCAACACCTTGCGGCCCCAGCTCCAGATTGGGAAGGGGGGCCTCACCGACGAGGTCTTTGAACAGCTGGAGGTCCTCTTGGAACACGAAGAGCTTGTGAAACTCACGGTGTTACAGAATAGCCCGGTGGAGGCGAAGGAGATTGTGGAAGAGGTTCTCTCGCGCACGGGAGCGGAATTCGTGAGTCAACTCGGGAAAAAACTCACCATCTACCGCCCCTCGGAAGAAGAGCCCACCATCGTCTTGCCGTGAAACGACTGATTCTGGGAGGGACCTTCAACCCGATTCACATGGGCCACCTCATGATGAGCGAGTACATCCGAGAGGAACTCGGGTTTGAAGACGTCCTCTTCATCCCCACGGGAAATCCGCCCCACAAGACCTATGGCGTGTTGGATGCCGAGGAACGACTGGAGATGGTGCGCCTTGCCACTGAGGACAATCCCCATTTCTCCGTCTCCGATATCGAGGTGCGCCGAGAAGGACTCACCTATTCCGTGGACACGATTCGGGCCTTGGAAGACCTCTTTCCCGAGGACGAGTTTCACTTCCTCATCGGCTCGGACATCCTCTTGGATCTGAAGGATTGGCGAAAGATTTCAGAGCTCGCCGCGTCGATTCCCTTTATCCTCGCCGTGCGCCCGGGGTTTGATGCCCTCACTAGGGAGCGGATGACCGAGGAAATCACCATGCTCAAAGAGCGGCACAACCTAAGGATTACCGTGGTTCCCACGCCCCGCTACGAAATCTCTTCTACGGATCTTCGGGCGCGGCTTCGAGAGTCCCGGTCCGTGCGCTATCTCATTCCCGACGTAGTGGCGGAGTACATCGAGAGTCACGGACTCTACAGGGAGAACCAGCCATGGACATGAGAGAGACCATCGGCGAAAAGCGTTACGCCCATACGGAGCGGGTGGAGGAGATGGCAGTGCGCTTGGCGTCTCGGCACGGCGTGGACGTAGAAAAGGCGCGGATTGCCGCCCATTATCACGACTGCATGAAGATCAAAGACCGCGACCTTCTCTTTCAAAAGGCGGAGGAATTGGGGTTATCCTTGACCGACGAGCTCAAGAGGAGTCCGGAGCTCATCCACGCTCCCCTCGGGGCCCTCGCCGCTGAGAAATTCTATGGCGTCACCGATGAAGAGATTCTCACGGCAATCGCCGAGCACACCACGGGCTCTGCCACGATGTCTTCCCTCTCCAAGGTCCTCTATCTCGCCGACATGGTGGAGGAGGGGCGGACCTTTCCCGGGGTGGAGAAGATTCGCGAGGCGGCGTTTCGAGACCTCGACGAGGCCATGCGCCTAGGCCTTTCCCACACCCTACGCTTTCTCTTGGACAAGTCTTTGCCCATCGCCTTGGACTCGGTTCGCTGTTATAACGCCTTAGTCTAGGAGGTGTCTATGAAGAGTTTTTTCCGTGGATTTTTCCTGACCATTCTCATCGTCGCCCTCATCGCTGGAGGGGCGTTTTTCTTCACCTCGGGAAGTGTTCCCTTTCTCGGTGGACCCTCCTCAATGGATGTTCTCGTCGTCGGCGTCGATGCGCTGAATCAGAACAAGAAGGGCGTGCGCAGTGACGTCATGATGATTGTCCACATGGACTTGGAGGGGAAGGGCGTGAGTCTCTTCTCCGTTCCCAGAGATACGCGGACAAAGATTTCTGGCCGAAAACACAAGGAGAAGATGAACCACGCCTATGCCTATGGCGGCATTGAGAAGACCCTCGAAACCGTGAACAACCGCCTTGGCCTCAACCTGGAGAAGTACGTCGTCGTCGACTACGGGTTCGTGGAGCACATGGTGGATATGATGGGAGGCGTCGATGTCAACGTCCCCATGGCGATGCACTACGAGGACCCGACGGCAGATCCCCCTCTTCTCATCGATTTGCAACCTGGGGAACAGACCCTCGACGGGGCCCATGCCATTCAGTTCTTGCGCTTTCGTAAGGGCTACGCCAATGCGGACTTGGGGCGTGTGGAGGCCCAGCAGCAGTTTATGGCCAGTGCGCTGGCAAAACTAAAGAGTCCCATGACGGTCTTGAAGGCGCCCCTCTACTACATGGCCTTTCGCGATGAGACGAATTCCAACCTCACCACCAAGGACCTTCTCGCCATCGGTCGCCTGGCGACGGGCCTCTCTCGGGAGAACATCTCCCACCAGACCCTTCCCGGATCTCCGAAGATGATTTCCCACGTGAGCTACTTCATCCTCGACGACGATGCCACCGACGAACTCTTCCGTTCAAGAGGGATGAAATAGGAGAGGGGAAGAAAAAAGATAGGCTGCTTTTCAAATTCTAGGGTATAATAAAAGACGGAGGGATGTTTTTGAAGGAAACAGAGAAAAAACTCCAAATTATTACAGAAGCTTGCGCATCGAAAAAAGGATTGGATGTCGAGGTGCTCCACGTGGGAGAACTGACCTCCATTGCCGACGCCTTTGTCCTCGTCAGCGGGACTTCGACGACTCAAGTCGGAGCCATTGCCGATGAAGTCGAGGAGAAGATGTCCGAGGCGCACTTTGAAGCTTTTGGAAGAGAAGGGCGCTCTGGTGCCCGTTGGGTTGTCCTCGACTACGGGGATATCCTCGTCCATATCTTCCATCGCGAAGAAAGAGAATACTACGGATTGGAGCGGCTGTGGTCCGCCCCTTCGAAAGGAGAAACACCATGGAACTGAAGGTTTTGCACACTGAAAAAGCCCCCGCTGCTGTGGGTCCCTATTCCCAAGCCATTGCTGTTGGCGATCTCATCTTCACCTCTGGTCAACTTCCCGCTGACCCTGCAACTGGCGAACTCAAGACCGAGATCAAGGAAGCCACGAAGCAAAGTCTTGAAAACGTCAAGGCCATCCTCGAAAATGCTGGTTCCTCCTTGGACAAGGTTGTGAAGTGCATGATCTTCGTCGACAACATGGACGATTTTGCCGCTGTCAACGAAGTCTATGGTTCTTACTTCGCCGACCACAAGCCCGCTCGTAGCTGTGTGGAAGTGGCAGCTCTGCCCAAGGGAGCTCTCGTCGAAATCGAAGCCATCGCATTGAAGTAAGAGCGAGGGGGAGATGTCAGATTTAAGCCGCCGAGAAAAACTCTGGATCCTCTGCGCGGCGGTGGCCCTTGTCCTCATTGTCCTGTGGCAACGAGGCGCACCAAAGAGCCGAACCATTGATGAGCTCCCCCCTCGAGAGAGTGAGAGACCTCGTCTTGAGGAAGGAGTTCCTTCTTCAGGCGAGGTCTTTGTTCATGTTGCGGGAGCCGTTGCTCGCCCAGGTCTCTATGAACTCACCGATGAGGACCGTGTCAAAGACGCCATCGACAAGGCGGGAGGTCCCCTTCCCGAGGCGGACCTCGATCGGGTCAACCTCGCAAAACACGTCGCCGACGAAGAGAAGATTACTGTTCCCTTCCGAGGGGAGGACGAGGGAAGTTCTTCGAAGAAGGATGGCATCGTCAACCTCAATCTCGCAACGGTCGAGGAACTTCAGAAGCTTCCCGGCGTTGGAGAAAAGACGGCGATGAGCATCGTCAAGGCACGGGAAGAGGCGCCCTTTGCCTCCGTGGAAGATTTGACACGGGTTCCGGGCATTGGGGAGAAAACCCTGGAAAACTTGCGTCCCTATGTGGAAGCACCATAAAAAAAGACGATGAGAATTTCTCATCGTCTTTTTTCTTAGCGGTTGCGGGGCATATCGGGAATTTTTCCGGAGCCCACGTTTTGACGGGTGTTGTAGCGGACAAACTCCTTGTTGAAGCGTCGACCAATGGTCCAATTCATTTCCCGAGTATCACCCACAAACAGACCGTCCTTTAACGTGGCGTGGACATAGATGGGGCGTCCGTCGTTTTTCCCCATGTAGATGCCGACGTGGTTGTATCCGAGGTAAAAGCCAGGGCTGTAGTTGAAAATCAAGTCGCCAGGCCACGCATTGTCGAAGTTTGCGCGGTAACGCATACCACCAAATTTCGGTGCATATTCATATTGGCAACGGGTCAGTTCATATCCCTTGTGTTTTTTCACTTGGCAATCTGCAGGACCAGGGATGCGGATGCCAAAGGCTTTGTAGGCGGAATAGCTGTTGCCGACGCAGTATACGCCAGTCCCATCAGTGAGATCAACGCCATACCACTTGAAGGGAAGTCCTTCAAAGGAGGCGGCGTAGTTGGCAATCTCTTGACCGCGGAAGCGCAGATCCCGATCCTCACCTTCCAGCCAGTGGTTTTCCAATTCCTTTGCCGTCGGCCCCGCCCAATTCACGCGACGTTTACTATGGCCGCCAGCACGGGATCCAGTTTTCAGCTTTCCATCGGATCCGAACCAGTACACGCCCTCACCGGTAGAGAACATACCGTTGCGGTACATGCGTTGATTTGCGGGAGAGAAGTAATAGAGGTGATCGCCGATCTGTTTCCATCCAGAGATCATGCCCTTCTCTTTGTCAATGTAATAGACCTTGTTGTCCTTTTTGTAGAAATCACTCTTGAGGCGTCCATCTTTGTCGAGGAGGTAAGTCTTCTCACCAACTTTCACGACACCATCGGAGACATCGCTACCGAGGAGACGGACATGGGTTTGTGCATCCTCTAAGAAAAAGTCTTTCCCATCTTGGACGAGGCGAAGATTGTCCTTCGACGCCTTGGGAAGAGTTGGATTGGGAACAGAGGGTGCTGGAGTAGGTTCAGTAGGGGCGGGTTTTTCTTTTGGGGGCTCCACAATCTTCGGAGCCTCTCCCGTTGCACGCAGGAGAAGAGTTGTGGCTTCAGCGCGGGTCAATTGGCTTTGTGGGGAGAAGGAATTGTCTTCGTAACCTGTAAAAATGCCGATATGGTTGAGTTCATCAATGGCGAAGACAAAGCGCGGGGAGACCTGGTGACGGTCTGTAAAGCTCAGTTGACTGACATCGGAACAGAACGAGGATTGATTGACCAAGAATTGGCTTGTGGTCGCGAGGATGTCGGGGTTGAGGTTTCCGCGAGAGTCCTTGGTCTCATTGAGGCGAAGACTGTGAAGAAGGAGTTGGGCTGCTTCTTCGCGAGTAATGGGGGTCGAAGGACTCAAGAGGTTGCCAGGGTAAGCCACGTCAAAAAGTCCCGCCGCTTCTGCTCGAGCGAGGTAGCCATCATCCCAAGTGTTCGCCGCACGATCGGAAAACCGAGTCATCGTTTGGGAGCTCACTTCTTCGAGACCGAGAAGTCGGGAAAGTAAGATGGTGTATTCGCTGCGAGTCATGGGGGCATCGGGACGGAAGGTGCCGTCTTCGTAGCCTTCAATCCATCCGAGCTCCATTCCGTGGAGAAGAGCTCCTTCTGCCCAGTGCCCAGAGATGTCTGAGGGCTCTACCGCCAAGGCCCCTATAGGGGCGCCAAGGACGAGGAGAAGGCAGAGAATGAGGTGGCAAAGGCCACGGGGAATGCGTCGATTCTTCATCATAACCTCCTTATTGATTTTATACCCACAGTATAACATAAAAATAAAAAATCAACTTATCTGTAAAGAAAAAGAGATGGGGAAAAGAAAATTTTCCTATAGAGGAAAAAAGATGGTGAGAGGAAGGGAAGAGTAAAAAACGAGCTGAGAGATAATAGAAGGTAATTCGCAAATGCTCTCTTATCAGCCCGAGACAACTTCAGTGAGATGATGGGAGGTTTGGGCACCCAATGAAGACCATTGAGAATGGTGGAATCGAAGTCGAGGCGCCATCATCGCTCATGAGGAAAAGAAGGTTGTGTGTTCACGACCTTCTTTTTTGTTTGCCTAAAGGTCGGAGTGTGGCCCATATGCGAAAAGATTTCTCTAAGGAGCATGAAAAAAGAAAAATCAGGTTTCGGAAATGAATTGCATTTGCCAGATTGTTCTCATACAATATTTTCAAGAAGGAATAATTATCATGAACAAGAAGTGGACCCTTCTGCTCCTTGCCATAGTCTTACTCTGTTCCAATGTCGTCTTTGCGACAAAATTCTCAGATGTCCGCGGACACTGGGCAGAGTCGGCCATTACCTGGAGTGAAGAACAAAGCCTATTAAAAGGCTACGAAGATGTGTCGTTTCACTCGGAAAAGACCATTACACGCGCCGAGTGGAGGAAGGAGAACTCTTCTTGGGGTAACCGATCCAACTCGTCGTCGCTGGGCCAGAGGAGGAGACTGCCGGACTCTTTGGAAAGAACTTGGGCCTTGAGTTTTCTACGGCAAAGGCCCATCAGAGCTGGAAGAGGGGATCGAGTCAGTACGTTGGAGATCGCCTGCGAGCTCTCGTCTATCTCGGAGAGGGCAAAGGCCGCCCCTACACCTCAGAGGAATTGCGCCTCACCGTCGGCATCTACGACGCGGCGACGAATACTCTCCTCGAGACCTTGGAAGTGACGAATTTCGCCCGTCTCGACCGGGATAACGCCAAGGTGGATTGGAGTAAGACTCCCGAATCCACCCAAAAGGTGAAACTGGTCTGGACCTTTGAAAATAAAAAGAACCCCTCGGAAACGGAACAACGAGAGGATCCACAAGAGACGAGTATCGTCCAATAAAAAAAACATCCCGAAAGGGATGTTTTTTTTAGTTCTTCGAGTAGAATTCGACGACGAGTTGGTCTTCGATTTCGATGGGGATTTCTTCACGGTTGGGCTCGGTGACGAGGGTAGCCTTGAAGTCCTTATCCTTCGAAATGTAGGAGTAGCTCGTGGCGAAGTTGGTTTCGAAGTTTTGCTTGAAGAGGTCGACCTTCTTGCCGCGATCAGCGAGGGCGACGACATCGCCGGGGTTGAGGCGGTAGGAGGGGATATCGACCTTCTTGCCATTGACGGTCATGTGTCCGTGGGTGACCATCTGGCGCGCTTGGCGAATCGAAGAGGCAAAGCCCATACGATACACCATGTTGTCCAAGCGGCGCTCGAGAAGCTTCACGAAGGCAGCACCGGTTTGTTCCGGGCTCTTCTTGGCGTCTTGGAAGATGCGCACGAATTGCTTTTCCATGACGTTGTAGTAGGCGCGCAGGCGTTGCTTTTCCAGGAGTTGCTTCCCGTATTCGGTGAGCTTGCGGTCGCTACGTGCGGTGCCACGGGTGGCACGCTTCATGGCCTTGGGGTGTCCGCAGACATTGAGGCCGAGTCTTCTCGATTGCTTGAAACGAGGTCCCATCATTCTTGCCATTGTTTTAACATCTCCTATAAATTATTTTTGCCGCGATAATTTATAAGCCACTTGCTAGTATAGCAAACCTCGGGGGAAAAAGAAAGACAATCTCGAAAAACTTGGGACTTTTCTCCATGGAGGGAAAGAGGGAGGGCTGCGGGAATGTGGTATACTAAGAGGACGAGAAAAAGAGAGGAAGATAATATGAAGATTCTCTGGAAACACACACATATCCTCGACGTCATCGAAGGAACGATCAAAGAAAACATGGATTTGTGCGTCGAAGATGGACGCATCGTCGCCATGGGAGAAGATCTCGACTGCGATGCCGATGAAGTCATCGACGGGCGGGAAAAACTCCTGACCCCGGGCTTTGTCAATGCCCACACCCACCTCGGAATGAGCCTGTTACGCAACCTCGCCGACGACATGGAGCTCCACTCTTGGCTCAACGATGCCATCTGGCCCTTTGAGGCCAAGATGACCGGCGAAGACATCTATTGGGGGACGAAGCTCTCCCTCGCCGAGCTCATCGACTCCGGGGTCACCTGTTACTGCGACATGTACGGAGACATGGACCGAGTGGGGGACGCGACCCTTGAAGCGGGGATGCGCGGTGTCCTCACCCTTGGAATGATCGAAGACGACAAGAGAGAGAAGCGTCTTCGCACCATGGAAGAGCTCTACAAGAATTACCATCGCCCTGAAGAAGGCCTCAAGGTCGCCGCGGCACCACACGCCATCTACACCTGCGGCGGAGAGTTCATCAAGGACATCATGGCCATTGCCGATGAGTACGACGGTGCCGTCCACATTCACATGTCCGAGACCATCAAGGAAGTGGAGGACTGCAAAAAGGAGCACGGCATGACCCCGGTGCGCTATGTGGAGAGCCTTGGAATGCTCGAGCATCGCGTCATCGCCGCCCACTGTGTCCACATGACCGAGGAAGAGCTGGACCTCGTAAAGGACAAGCCCTTCTATCCCGTGAACAACCCGACGAGTAACCTCAAACTCGCCAGCGGCTTCGCTCCCGTGGACGCCATGTTAAAGCGGGGTATCAAGGTCTGCATCGGCACCGACGGCAGCTCTTCGAACAACAACCAAAATCTCCTCGAGGAGATGCACATCGCGAGCGTCCTCAACAAGGCGGTGACCATGGACCCCAAGGCAGTCCCCGCCATCGAGGTCCTTCGCATGGCCACCATCAACGGCGCCTACGCCCTGGGGTGGGAAGAGGAGATTGGGTCCCTCGAAGTTGGAAAATCTGCAGACATCGTCGTCTTCAACTTGGAGAGCCCCTCCTTTACCCCGAAGAACAACCTCGTCAACGCTCTGTGCTACAGTGCCCAAACCTCGGACATCACCGACGTCATGGTCCGGGGTCGCTTCCTGAAAAAGAATGGGAAACACCAAGTCCTCGACGTGGAGGAGATTCGTCGCGAGGTCGCCCAGCGCACGGCGCGGATTCTCAAGGAGATGGAGTAAGGAGGAGCCATGGAACAGACCCAAGAAAAAAAGAAAGTCGTCTACAGTGCCATTCAACCCTCGGGGACCCTCACCCTTGGGAACTACCTCGGCGCGCTGCGAAACTTCCCCGCCCTTCAAGAGGAGTACGACTGCATCTATTGCATCGCTGACATGCACGCCATCACTGTGCCCCAGGAACCAAAACTCTTGCGTCAGCGCACCTATGAAATCCTCGCCCTCTACCTCGCCGCGGGAGTGGACCCGGAGAAGTCTCTGCTCTACGTCCAGTCCCACGTTCCGGAACACGTGGAACTCATGTGGCTCCTAAATACCATGACTGGTGTCGGCCAACTTCAGCGCATGACCCAGTTTAAGGACAAATCCAAGAAGAGCACTGAAGTCCAAGCCGGCCTCTTAAACTATCCCGTCCTCATGGCCTCGGACATCTTGCTCTACCAAACCGATGGGGTTCCCGTCGGCGACGACCAGCGCCAACACATCGAGCTCACGAGAGATTTGGCTCAGCGGTTTAACTCTCGGTATTCCCCGACCTTTACCATCCCCGAGATGATTGCCCCAAAGGTGGGCGCCCGGGTCATGAGCCTCCAAGACCCGACGAAGAAGATGTCAAAATCCGACCCAGACCCCAACGCCACCATCACCTTGGAAGACGACGACGCCACGATTCGGCGCAAAATCAAGCGCGCCGTCACCGACTCCGAGGGCCGCGTCGCCTATCGCGATGAGCAACCGGCACTGAAGAATCTCCTGGGAATCTACAGTGCTCTCACAGGAGAGGACATGGAGACCATCGTCGCCCGCTACGATGGCAAAGGGTACGGAGAATTTAAGGAAGACCTCGCCCAAGTGGTCATCGATGGCATCGGCCCCATCCGAGACCGTTACCTCGCCCTTCGCCAAGACAAGAAGGCCTTGGAAGAAGTCATGGCCACGGGAGCCATGCGCGCCTCGAAGATGGCCCGGCGCACCCTCTCGAAGGTCTACCGGAAGATGGGATTCGTCGCGCGGCCATGAACGTCGCACTCGCCGTGACGGGACTTCGGTTTCTCCTTGCCGCCCTCTTTCCCATCGTCTATGGAAAGTGGGGAGTGACCTGGAGCCTCGTCATCTTCTTTGCCGCAGCTCTCAGCGACGTCCTCGATGGCTTCCTCGCAAGGCGCCTCGGTCTCGTGACGCCTCTTGGCATCGTCCTCGATCCCCTTGCGGATAAACTCATGGTCCTCGTCTGTCTCTTTTGCTTTGCCTACGATGGGCGGATTCCATGGATATTCTTCGGCCTCTACGTCCTCAAGGAGCTGACCCAGATTCTCTGCGGCTCCTATGGGTATTTCAAAAAAGACCGGATGACCATTCCCGCCAATAGCTACGGGAAGGCCCACACCGTCTGTCTCTTTTTGGGGATTGTCTCCGTGGGCCTCGAAGCGCCGAAGACCTTGAGCCTTCTTCTCCTTGGGGCAAGTCTCTGCCTCGCCCTCATCGCCTTTTTCTCCTACAGTCGAAGTTTTTTTGGAGCCCGGCGACCTTGACAGAAAAGCGCCTCTTCTCTATACTTGACCTAGAAACGTTGAGAAGAGAGGAGTACGCACAAGGCGTTCAGAAGAGAGTGTTCGGGTGGTGCAAGGACATGTTCGTCTGTGGGGAAGTCGCTCTTTAAGTTGCAAACGCCGGGATCTCACCCGTTATCATGAGCGAAGTGCCAGGCACAGCTTGGAATAAAGGTGGTACCGCGGAATCTCGCCCTTTGCATGGGGCGAGTTTTTTTGTGAGGAGGAACACGTGCGAAATCTCGATAAGACTTACGATCCGAAAGCATTTGAAGACCGGATCTACGCCATGTGGATGGAAGAGAAGGACTTCCATGCCGAGCGCGATCCCAACAAGAAACCCTATACGATCATGATGCCCCCGCCAAACGTCACGGGCAATCTTCACATGGGCCACGCCCTCAACAACACCCTCCAGGATATCTTCATCCGCTACAAGCGCATGGATGGCTACAGTGCCCTCTGGCTTCCCGGGACGGACCACGCCAGCATCTCCACCGAGGCGAAGGTGGTGGAGAAGATTAAGAAGGATGGGACTTCAAAGGAAGAACTCGGCCGCGAGGGATTTTTGAAAGAGGCCTGGGACTGGACCGAAACCTATGGCGGAAACATCAAGAACCAATTGAAAAAGCTCGGCGTCTCCTGCGACTGGGACCGAGAGCGCTTCACCTTGGACGACACCCTCTCCCGCGCCGTGGAAGAAGTCTTTATGCGCCTCTACGAAAAGGACCTCATCTACCGCGGAGACCGGATTATCAACTGGTGTCCCCACTGCCTCACCGCCATCTCCGACGCAGAGGTGGAGCACGAGGACCACGATGGCCACATCTGGACCTTCCGCTATCCCGTGGAAGAAGGGGGATTCATTGAGATTGCCACGACGCGCCCCGAGACCATCCCGGGAGACTTGGCAGTGGCAGTCCACCCAGAAGACGAGCGGTACAAGGACCTCGTGGGAAAACACGTCATCTTGCCGGTGATGAACCGTCGCATTCCCATTATCGCCGACGAGTATGTGGAAAAGGAATTTGGGACGGGTTGCGTGAAGATTACTCCTTCCCACGACCCCAATGACTTCGAGGTTGGCGCACGTCATGACTTGGGTCAACTTCTCGTCATGACGAAGGACGGCCACATGAGTGACGCCGCCGGCCCCTATGCGGGGATGGAACGCTACGCCTGCCGGAAAAAGATTGTCGAGGACTTGGACAACCTGGGCCTTCTCGTTGAAGTAAAGGACCACGCCCACGCCGTGGGGCACTGCGAGCGGTGCAAGACCGTCATTGAGCCCATGATTTCCAAGCAGTGGTTCGTCCGCATGGAGCCCTTGGCAAAACCCGCCCTCGAGGCTTACCAAAAGGGAGAACTGCGCTTCATCCCCGAACGCTTCGGGAAGATTTACTCCCACTGGCTGGAGAACATCCGGGATTGGTGCATCTCTCGCCAACTCTGGTGGGGCCATCGCCTGCCCGTCTACTATTGCGACGCCTGTGGCAAGGAGATTGTGAGCCTTGAAGAGCTGAAGACTTGCCCCGACTGCGGCGCACCCCTTCGCCGCGATGAGGACACCTTGGACACCTGGTTTAGCTCCGCCCTCTGGCCCTTCTCCACCCTCGGCTGGCCAGAAGAGACGGAGGATATGAAGTACTTCTATCCCACCAACGTCCTCATCACCGGCTACGACATCATCTTCTTCTGGGTCATTCGCATGGTCTTCTCCGCCCTGGAGCAGACAGGAGAACTTCCCTTTAAGGACGTCTTCCTCACGGGCCTCGTCCGCGATGCCCAAGGGCGCAAGATGAGTAAGAGCCTCGGAAACGGCATCGATCCCTTGGAAATCATTGACGCCTATGGAGCCGACGCCCTGCGCTACACCCTCATCACCGGGAACTCCCCAGGAAACGACATGCGCTTTACCAACGAAAAAGTGGAGGCGATGCGAAACTTCGCCAACAAGTTGTGGAACGCCTCTCGCTTCGTCCTCATGCACTTTGAAGAAGCGCCCCGCGCCCTCACCGAAGAAGATGCATTAAAGAGCGAAGACGCTTGGATCCTCTCGAAGCTTCAAGGACTCATTGAAGAAGTGGGGTCGAAACTCGACAACTACGACGTCGGCCTCGCGGCGCAAGCCCTCTACGACTTCATCTGGAGCGACTTCTGCGACTGGTACATCGAGATGGTCAAGCCTCGCCTCTACGGCGACGACGAGGCCTCGAAGGATTTGGCCCGCGCCGTCCTCGCCACAGTCCTCGAAAACATTTTGAAACTTCTCCACCCCTTCATGCCCTTCATCACTGAAGAGATTTGGGACACCCTCCCAGAGACGGAAGGACGCCTCATCCGCGCCCCCTGGCCCAAGGTCAACGAAGCCTGGAAGAACCCGAAGATGGAAGAGCAGATTGCCTATGTCCAAGGAGCCATCCGCGGCATTCGAAACGCCCGGGCCGAACTCGGCGTCCAAGGCGGCAAGAAAGCTCCCCTCTTCGTCGGTGCTGACGAGGAACACCATCGCCTCATCGAAGAGGAGAGAGGTCACTTCGAACACCTGGGATTTGCAGAAGAAATCCACTTCCAAGGCCTTGAAGAGGAGGCTCCTGAAGGTGCCGTCGCCGTAGTCTTAGAAGGCGCGACCCTCTACCTGCCTATGAACGACCTCGTCGACGTAAAGAAGGAACGGGCTCGTCTCGAGAAGGAGAAGGAAAAGGTCCTCGCTGAAGTTTCTCGCGTGGAAAAGAAACTTGCCAACGAAGGATTCCTCGCCAAGGCCCCCGAGGCCGTCGTGGAGAAGGAACGGGAAAAAGCCGCCTCGTTCCACGAAATCCTCCGAGGCATCGAAGAACGCCTCGCCGCCCTTCCTCAGTGATGGACGCAAAGACATTTTTTCAAGACTACAAGGAGGCTCTCCACCGGGAGGGCCTTCTTCCCGTTGGGCCAAAGATTGTCCACGTCGCCGGCACCAACGGAAAGGGGAGCACCTGTTACATCTTGAGTCGCCTCATTGAGGGCCTAGGTCTTCGGACGGGCCTCTTTACAAGTCCCCACCTCATCGAAGAACGGGAACGGCTGCGCATCGACGACGAGATGGTGAGCGCTGAGGAGATGGCAAAGGCCCTTGAGGAAGCGAAGTCGATGTTTCATCGCCAAGGACTCTTTCCTCAATTTTTTGCCCTCTTCTTCACCGCCGCCATCTTGATTTCCAGGGCGCACCGCGTCGAAGTTCTCGTCCTCGAGACGGGACTTGGAGGGCGCTATGATGCCACAAACGCCGTCCTATCTGAAGAGCTCCTCCCCAGTGCCATCACCTCCATCTCCCTGGACCACACCGCCCTTCTCGGGGACACGAGAGAAGCCATCACCCTGGAAAAGGCGGGGATTCTCAAAGGACAAGACCTGGTCCTCGCCGCCTCCAACGAAGACCTCGCCCCTCTCTTTGCATCCGTCATCAAGAAGACAGGAGGCACCCTCTTGACGGCCAAACCTGCTACATCCCTTGGGGAGGGAAAATTTCAAATCACCACGCCGAAGAAGGGGACGCGCACCCTCAACACCTCCCTTCTTGGGGACTATCAAGGAGAAAATCTCACCACCGCCCTCACCCTCTTCGAAATCATCGAAGAGCACTTGGGAAAGAGGCTTTCCGAAGAAAAGGAAGAAGAGATTCTCTCCTCCTTACACTGGGCGGGGAGGATGGAGCATCGCAAGACGAGTTGGGGAGAGATGATTCTCGACGGCGCCCACAATCCCCAGGGATTGGCCTTAGCCGTGGAAGAATTTCGTCGGTGGAACAGGAAGAACAAAATCCTCCTCTGTGGATTTTCCAAGGACAAGGACCTCGACGCCTTTGAGACGATCCTCACAGGCCTTCCGGTGGCCTTCGTAGAATTTCAAAGTGAGAGGAGTACATCTGTTGCCGAGTTTCAGCGAAGATTTCCAGGCTCTCTCGTCTTCTCCTCGGTAGAGGAGGCACTTCGCGACTTCAAGAGGTCAAACAAAAGGAACATCTTCGTCTGTGGCTCCCTCTACCTCATCGGAGAAATCCTAGAAAAATCGTGAGAGGGTGTTTCACCGAGCAAAAATCGGGTTAATTATACAGTGTCAGAAAACGAAGAATCTGAAGTAAGGAGGAGACCATGAGGAGAGGAAAGAAAGCCCTCGACATCATCATGGGACTCGTCGTTCTCGGATTTGTCTTTCTCTGCTACGGGACCCTCTTCGGAAGATCTCTCGGCTTTGGCCCCTTGTCGGAGAGTCTTCTTCGCTTCTTAAACACCACGGTGGGCTATTACACCGCCATGGTGCTTGCGGGCCTTGCGAGCCTCTACGCCCTCATTGTCATCCTCCGTGCTCTCGTCAGCCGCACGGTGGTCCCAGGAGTGAAACTTCCCATGGAAAAGGGGAGCGTCAAAATCTCCGAGGACAGCCTGAACCAAGTCGTGGAGAATACCCTCCGCGGCATGGCGCCGATTAAGAGCTACGACGTGGATACGAAGATTTTCAATGGCCAGACCCCCGACGTCACTGCGCGACTTGAGCTCGGCGTCACCCGAGGAATGAACCTTGAAGGTCTTGGCAAAGAGGTCACCAGCGAGGTTGCGCGTCGCATCGAGGAGTTCTCAGGGCTTCCCGTCAAGGACGTCGACGTCTCCTTCTATGAAGTGGAAGAAGGGGGAGAGCGCCTATGAAACTCTACCTCGTCGACGACCGGGCACCCGCTCCCCAAGGGGGGATTTATGTGAAGAGTGTTTCCCCGGAAACCCTCCCCCAGATCGTCGGACACACCTCCTCGGAAGGAGGACTGTGGGCCGACATCAAGAGGAGCTGGAATTCCCCAAGGGCGCGTATGCGTCGGATGCAGAGACATTTCACAATCCGGACGATGAGCTGTGCAATCATTCTTGCCATTCTCTTCTTGACCCTGGGATTTGGACGCACCATCGGCGTGCTCTTCTTGCTCGCCGCAGGCTATCTCATTGGAGGCGTCCTCGATAAGAACCCCACGGTCTTGGGATTTTTGCGAAGAATGCGTTAAACCATCAACAGAAAGGAATACCCCATGGCTACCAACGACAACAACAAGAGTGTGATCGAACGCGCAAAGGAAGGTTTTGAAGAAGCAAAGGACACGGTGGCTCCTCCTGTGGAACAACAAGAACACAAGGACACCTTGAATTTCGACACCTCTGTCGTCGAGAAGATTGCAGCCCTCGCCGCCCGTGAAATCAAGGGCATCTTGGACCTTAAGGGCGGCCTTCTCTCCGGGATTACGGAAAACTTTGGCGGCTACGACGTGACTAAGGGCGTCGATGCAGAAGTTGGCGAAAAGGAAGTCGTCGTCAACATCAAACTCATCCTCGAATTTGGCCAAAGTGCTCCTCGCATCTTCCAAGAGTTGCGCCAATACATTGGCCAACAACTTGAGCAGATGACTGGCCTCAAGCTCGTGGAACTCAACGTGGACGTGGTGGACGTCATGACCCGCCGTGACTTCGAAAAGGCGAAGCAAGAAAAGAGCTCCGTCCAATTCTAAACGTTAAAACAACAAACGCCGTGTTCAGCAACTGACGCTGAGCGCGGCGTTTTTTTGTGCTCCAAACAAGGAGGAGTCTATGAACATCTACGGATACATACGCGTCAGCAGCCGGGAACAACACGAAGAGCGCCAGCGCATCGCCATGCGAGAGCATGCCATCCCCGAGGCCAATCTCTACGTCGATAAACAGTCGGGGAAGGACTTCCATCGTCCTCAGTACAAACGACTCCTACGAAAAATGAAAAAAGACGACCTCCTCGTCGTCAAGAGCATCGATCGCCTAGGGCGCAACAATGGAGAAATTCTCGATCAATGGCGCATCCTCACCAAGGAAAAGGGCGTCGACATCGTCGTCTTGAACATGCCCCTTTTGGATACGAGAAGAGGGAAGGACCTTATGGGAACCTTCCTTAGTGACATCGTCTTGCAAGTCCTTTCCTTCGCCGCAGAAAACGAGCGGACAAACATCCACCAGCGCCAGGCCGAAGGCATCGCCGCTGCTAAGGCACGAGGCGTCCGGTTCGGAAGGCCGCCCATGCCACTGCCGGAGAATTTCCACGCAGTCTATCATCGGTGGAAAGCTGGGGAAATCACGGGCACCGCCGCCGTCAAAGCCTGTAATATGCCCCTCGCCTCCTTTCGCTACCGCGCAGGGGTTTACGAGAGGGAGGAAAATGAAAAACCCGAATCTACAGAAAGGTGTACCTTCCTGTAAATTCGGTAGTCTTATCGTCTAGACGTGTAAGCGCATCGGCTTACAAAAAGTGATGAGTGAACGAGCAACGAGCGCTCGATGCTGCCCGTGTAGCCATGCGGCTACCGCTTCTTCGAGGAACGCCTGGGTGCCTGTGAGAGCGCAGAGCCAGCCACTGACTTAGCAGCAGCCGAGTAGCGCCCATCGCGCAGCACCTTGCTGGCGGTGGCAGCAGCCTTTCGGCTTGTTTGCTTAGTGTTTCTCGCCATCGCGTCCACCTCCTTTCTAGTGTTTGAAATCCCTTAAAAGGTGGTAATGCTCTTCTAAGAGATCAGAGGTTGTGTTAAAATATGATGGGTTCAGCCAATCTATGATCGACTGTCTGTCGCCATCTGCTTTGATGGTAAAACAAGCCAATTTGGCCAAGCCGTCATCAGCCGTCACGAACCGTCATCGGTCGTCAAAGTTGTGGAGAGGAGGTTTGTCGTGTCGCGATTCAACGTTGTCTTTAACTTGTTGTTTGACTATTTTTCGAGCGGCATGAGCAAGCGGGGGTTCTTCAGAACCTTGTTTGCAATGGCGACCACTATCCCTGAAGAGAAACGGCCTCAAAGCGGTGATGTGAAGGCGCAAAAGCTGCATGAGGCAAAAACGGCAGATCCGCTTGACACCTTGAATGAAGATAAAATTGATAATGCGATACGACGAGGACCAACAAAGACCTTTATAAAAGTGGTCGTACAGCGGCTAGATCGCGAGAATTTGAGTCTCTTTCTTACGCTTGATAGCTATGATGCCGTCGACAAACTAGTGGCAGATGCAAGCACGTTGTTTCCTGGGATCACGGAAGATAACTACACAGACATGTTGGTTGATGGTTTGCTCGATGTGCTCTATGAGATTGCCGGGCTAGAGCGTCCTACTGCTGAAAACACGGCTTTCGCGCATAACCAGTCGCGTAGTTTGAAAAATAAGTGGGGTCACTCACTGCTGCGGGATGCGCAGATGGCGTGTTCCAATCTTGGTTGCAGCCGTTCTCTTGTCGTGTCTAACGGTCAAGGGATTACTCAAGATGTCTATGAGGTCGGTGTTATCGACCCAAACAAAACCGTGTCGATCAACAATGTGATCGCCTTGTGCCCGCAGTGCCATGCGCACCATGCTCTCAACAGCACGGCTGCTTCAAGGCGAACCCTCAAGACCATCCGCGCCCAACAGCAAGCGCGTACTCAGTCGCAGAAAGTGCTCGATAGCACTGCGCTGGAAAAAGGCTTGGCAAATGTGCTCACCAAGCTGGCAGGCTTCAAAGGTGATCTGGTTGATGCCAGTGACATCAAGATGGATCCTGTGACCGTGAGTGAGAAGATCGATGCTAGGCAGTATTTCTTGCTAGAAAGCATGACGCGCACCATGGTCACAAGCTATTTCACGCAGGTCAACCAGATCCTGCAAGAGTTCCACACGTCGGGGGTCTTGAACGTCAACAAGCTGCGGCGTCAGATCAAAAATCTGTACGAGGATTTAGCGGATAAACCGACCAACGAGATCATTGATGCCATCACGCTAAAGATCCAGCGATCAACCAAGCAGGACTACCTCTATTGTCAGATCTTGGTTTCTTATTTCATCCAAACGTGCGACATTCTCGAACCGCTACCAGTAGCCACAGGAGGCGTGTATGCAGTTGCCCAGTAAACTTTTTTCTTACAGCCAAAGCACACTCGCCTTGTTTCCTATCATCATGACGGCGCTCGAGGGTCAGGCCATGAGCGCTGGTGAACTATGGCAGCTTGTCCAAGGATCAGCTTCTTTACCTGATTTCCTTCACGCAGCAGATGCGCTTTACGCACTCAACAAAATCGATATCGACCTCGAGGGGAGGCTGTACCGATGCTAAAAGAACTCTGGTCACCCGCATTCCAAGAACAAGGTGCAGTTCGTAGACCTACCATCTTCAAAAAAGGTCTCAACGTCATCCTGGGCGCCAACGAAGGCGACAACTCTATCGGCAAATCCTCCACACTCCTTGCGATCGACTTCGCCTTTGGTGGCAGTACATACCTAAAAAGCGATGGTGTGGAAAATATCGGACACCACAGCGTCTTCTTTTGCTTCGAGTTCTGCCCCGAGCGCTTCTACTTCATGCGCCAAACACAAAACCCAGACTTCTATCACGTATGCGATGGGGACTATAAGCCCACAGACGCAACCTATACACACGACGAATTCTGCGCGTTTTTGAAAAATAAGTACGGGCTAGATTTTGTAGGCCTTAGCAT
The DNA here is from genome assembly GCA_023442775.1 of Bacillota bacterium. Taxonomy (GTDB): domain Bacteria; phylum Bacillota; class Clostridia; order Tissierellales; family Peptoniphilaceae; genus JAEZXH01. The sequence goes on along the minus strand of JAEZXH010000024.1, from coordinate 4,672 downwards.
TCGTCAGGTCCTGTCGAGCTTCTTTCGCATCTACGGTAAAAACAACTACCAAGAGATCAAGCCACTAGCTGGTATCCCCGGTATTGGTATGGAGCGCCAACTACGGATCGTCATCCAGCTGTTCAACATGTATGCCGCACTCGAAGTGCTGACACAAAAACGCGAGATAGCAAAAGATCGACAGTCCGTATTCAAAAAAGCGCAAGACTACCGATTCTTGCCCTCCGATATCACGGATCGGACCAAAGAGATCGAAAACGAGATTCGTATCAAAGAGCTCAAGGCGAAACAAGAACAGCTCAACAATGCTCAGCCCAGACAGGTCAACGAGCGTGATCTAGAACAAGTACAGCTCCACCATGAGCTCAATCGACAACTCCAAGACATCACTGCACAGATCGCCGCAAAGAAAAGGCATCTCCATCTCGTTCAAACCAGCCTAGACGTCGGCCTGTATCCCAAAGATGCAGACCTCGAAGCTCTACTCGAGTTCTTCCCAGACGCCGACCTGAAGAAGCTCTATGCTGTCGAGCGCTTCCACCAAAAGCTAGCTGGCATCCTCAACAACGAGTTCGAACAAGACCGCAACGATACCCAGCAAGCCATTCAAGACCTCGAGCAACAACAAGACGCCCTCATGAAAGAACTGATGGCTGTTGATATCGCACCAGTGTTTTCCAACGAGGTTCTCACCCAGTACGGCGAACTCGCCTCCGAGATCACCTATCTCGAAAAACAAAACGAGGCCTGGAGACGCTACAAAGAACTCAAAGAAGAAGAAAAACAAACCAATAGTGCATACAACAAAGCACTCGAAGACATCCTCAAAACTATCGAACACCGTATCAACGAGCGGCTAAGAACACTCAACATGGAAGTCGTCGGCCCCTACAGGAGCGCACCACGCCTGATCATCAACAGCTACAACAGTTACGTCTTCCAAACCCCACGCGACATGGGAACCGGCACAAACTACAAAGGCATGGTCCTCTACGACATCGCCATGCTACAAGAAACCGCACTCCCAGCGATCTGCGAAGACTCCCTCGTGATGAAAAACATCGACGATTCATCCATCGACGGCATCTTCAAGCTCTACGAACACATGACCAACAAGCAGGTCTTCATCGCCTTCGACAAAGCAGATAAATACACATCCGATGTTCTACGCATCGCGCAAGACAACACCGTCCTCAAACTCTACAAAGACGGCGGCGAACTCTACGGCACAGCCTGGAACAAAGAGGAGAACAAGCAATGAGCCACATGAGCTACAAAAAACTCTGGAAACTACTTATCGACAAAGACATGAACAAAACCCAACTCATGGAAGCAGCAGGCATCAGTAACTCCTCCATGAGCCGCCTCCACAAAGGCGAAAACCTCAACACCGACACCCTCATCAAAATCTGCGACACCCTCGGCTGCGACATCGGGGACGTGTGCGAAGTAGTAAAGGAAACCAAAAAATGACTAACAACAAGTATGTACAAGAGCTGCTCCAGCACCTAGGGTACAGGCAAAAAAAAAAGGATGAATGGGATTTTACTTTCGAAGCTTCGCAAGCCACGATCACTGTTGATACGAAGCAGGAAAAAATTCTGTATCCAATCGACAAGGGCTTTGTTATTAATGAACAGCAGACTTGTAACTTCTCTGCGCCCGAGAACTTCGTAGTCCTCGAATGCGTCCACCAGTTACTACTTAAAGGGTACCGACCTGAGCACATCGAGTTAGAGCGTCGCTGGAGCCTTGGTCATTCGTCTAAGAGTGGGCGGGCTGATATCTGCGTGATGAATGAAACGGGCACTGACACGCTGTTCATCATTGAATGCAAAACGTATGGTTCAGAATACGAGAAAGCGCTTAGGACTCTTCGCAAAGATGGCGGTCAGCTTTTTAGCTATCTACAGCAGGACAAATCCACCCAGTTGCTGTGTCTGTATGCATCGCACCTAGATAATGGGAAACTCGAGCGCAGTGCAACAACTATTATTTCCCATGACGATAAGCAAACTCTTCAGCTTGCTCAGAAAGATGCATCGATTACTACGTATCAGCAGGCGAAAAATGCTAAACAAAACTTCAAGGCGTGGACGGACACTTATGAGAAAAAGGCCTATGGGGATCTTATCTTTTCTGAAGATACCGTTGCCTACAAAATTGACGTGCGGCCGCTGCGCAAGCGTGATCTCAAAAAGTTCGATCCTCAAGATAAGATCGTTAATCAGTTTGAAGAGATCCTGCGTCACAACAACGTGTCCGATAAGGAAAATGCCTTCAATAAACTGTTGGCCTTGTTCATCTGCAAGCTCGTGGACGAAATACAAAAGGACGAAGACGACATCGTCGACTTTCAGTACAAACAAGGTACAGACACGTATGAATCGCTTCAAGATCGCTTACAGCGTCTCCATAAGGAAGGTATGGATAAGTTCATGCGTGAAGAAGTGTTCTATGTATCAAACGAATACCCTCAGCAACTTTTTGAACGATACAAAGGCGGAAATAGAAATCACGCAATCAAAGACTTACAGGAGACCTTCCGTAAGTTAAAGTTCTACTCAAACAACGATTTTGCTTTCAAAGAAGTACACAACGAAGAGCTTTTCTTGCAAAATGGCAAGATCCTAGTTGAAATGGTTCGCCTCTTTGAAAAATACCGAATTATCTACCCAGGTAAGCACCAATTTTTAGGAGACCTTTTTGAGCAACTGCTAAACAAAGGCTTCAAGCAAAACGAAGGACAGTTCTTTACACCCACTCCAATCACACGTTTTATGTGGGAAGCCCTCCCGATTGAGCAAATCATTGAAAGTGAAAATGGAGAACTACCTAAAGTTATAGACTACGCATGTGGAGCTGGACACTTTTTAACAGAAGGAATCGAGAGCATCGCCCGAGCAAGTAAACGCAGCGAAAAGCGGGATTGGGTTAAAGATCATATTTTCGGTATTGAAAAAGACTACCGATTGGCACGTGTTTCGAAGATCGCCCTTTTTATGAACGGGGCGGGTGAAGGCAATATCATTTTTGGAGATGGACTAGAAAATGATAAGACAAGGGGAATCGAAAACGGCACGTTTTCAATCCTCGTTGCAAACCCACCGTACAGCGTCAAAGCCTTTAAGTCCCATTTAAAACTAAAAAATAACCACCTAGAGTTGCTTAAAAAAATTTCTAATGATGGAGGTGAAATCGAAGTCCTCTTTGTCGAGCGCATTGCCCAGCTACTTAAACCTGGAGGTGTAGCAGCGGTCATTCTCCCATCCGGCATCTTAAGCAATAACTCTGGAAGCTACATCGGCGCCCGTGAAGTGCTTCTTAAGAACTTCCTCATCAAAGCTATCGTGCAGTTTGGCAGCAAGACATTTGCCGCAACAGGAACAAATACCGTTGTACTGTTCCTGCGTAAGTATATGGAACCTCCAAAGCCCGGTAGCGTCGCTGAAGACAGCGTGACAAACATTTTTAACAACGAGCCTTCCTCTGAGTGGCCAGACCAGGAGATTCTTTTTGCCTATTTGGAGCATATTGCTGTGGATGAAACTCTCTATGTGCAATTCATCAAGCAAGAGGCTACCCTCGATGAATTAAGCAAAAATGAGCACATGAGGCTCTTGGTTGATGCCTTCAACGAGTCGCCTGACTATAAAACTTTAACGGGAAAGAAAAGCTTCAAGAAGCTATCACCCTCTGAGAAAGATCTCGAGATTCATCGGACCTTCTACGAGTTTGCTCATAAAATTGAGAGAGAAAAGCTCTTCTATTTTTCGATGGTAAAAGACCAAAAAACGCTAATTGCGACTGCACCCACTTCTAATGCGGATCAAAAGAAATTCCTGGGCTACGAATGGAGTAACCGCAAAGGCAATGAGGGCATTCAAATTTCTCAGTATGGGGGACAATTGTTTGATCCTGAGAACCCTGACAGCGAAACTCACCTTGCGTCACACATAAGAGAGCATTTTTTAGGCAACAGGGTGCAGATTGAGGAGATGGAGGAAATCCTAAAGTTTACAAACGTACACAAAATATTAAATTTTACGAGCACTAATTTCACAAAGACTTTCTCTCTTAGTGTTGAAAGCATAAAAAGTGTGTTTTCTAGCCAATATCCGACTATAGCACTTGAGAAATGTGTGGAGATTGATTATGGCACAAGAATAACCAAGAAAGATGCTAGAGGAGATGAGTACCCAGTTTATGGTGGCGGTGGAGAAACATTCAGGAATGGAGATTTTAATAGAGAAGATTGCTATATTGTTTCGCGTTTTGGTATGTCCCCCGAGTGTGTAAGAAAAGTTTCAGGAAAATTTTTTTTGAACGATTCAGGTTTGACTTTGAGTACAAAAAGTAGCGGGCTCCTACAAGGATTTCTGAACGTATATATTATGAGCATTTCTGAGATTATTTACGGTTTAGGAAGAGGTAGCAGCCAGAAAAACTTAGATATGTCAGGTTTCAAAAAACTCCCAATTCCGCTACCGCCAGTCAATATACAGCAACAAATTATCGATGAATGTAAAAAAGTTGAGCAGCGCTATCAAGAAACACGCATGCAAATCGAAGAATACAAGAAGCAAATCCAAGATATCTTCGAGCAGTTAGATGTCGCTAAAATTTCCGGGGGGGGGGTACAGCCTAGGTGATTCACGGTTCTTCACATTAT
>JAEZXH010000007.1 GCA_023442775.1 Bacillota bacterium | reverse complement strand
ACCCTGCCCAAAGCAGCGGGAATAGACTCCCCAGCAGACACCGAAAGGGCTAACAGTTGAGCCGCGTCGGCAACTTGAGCAGAAATACGGCGCGATAACACTTTCACCCGCCAACTAAGAAACTTGTCAAACGCCAGCGCTCCCACCACGAAGCCAATCACGGCCATTAGCACCCACTGCAGGACAGTCAAGGGTCGCGCAATCGTCAATGAAATCCCCAAACTCGTCATGATGATCGTGCCCGCAAATCCCGCCAAAATCTGTTGGAGGCGAAAAGTCTCCAAACTCGTTTTCGACTGGATAGTCTCTAGCCGATCCTCCACAGAACTGGTCGTTGACCCCAGTTTTTCCCACAGTGGACTCAACCACCGCAAACCCTTAACCGAGGACTCTGGCGCGCTCTTCGCACTGCCTCCCAAAACGCGAACCAACAGGCGTTTCCTTGCGTTTTGCCACGCCAAGACCACCAATATGATTCCCGATCCCAACATCAGGCCTGCCAAAACCGTCGTAGACGTCATCAGCCCACGCCCTCCAACTGTCCGATACGGCGCATCAAGTAGTAGGCTCCCAAACAACCCAATCCACCCACCGTTAAGACCAGTACGCCTGTAGGTGTGGAATAAGCGGCCGCAGAGTCCATCCTGGTAGATATGAGGACGAGGACGAGCCACGGCGCGGCCACCGCCAAACGTGCTGCGTTAATCGTCCATGATTGTCGAGCCAACAGCTCTCCACGCACGCGCGCGTCCTCACGCAACATCGTAGACAAGTCACGCAACAAGTGGCCTAACTCAGATCCTCCTACGTCGCGCGCTAAGCGCAGCACTTCAAACAAACGGTTCGCCGTCGGATCAGCCAGCTGCGCTTGCACCGCATTCAACGCGTCGTGGAAACGCCCCGAAGCCCGGTATTCTCGAGCAAACGTTTCAAAATGGGGTCGCGTAATCTCTGGCCCCATCTGACTCAACTGGACGATAGCTTCAGGCAACGCCACACCTGCTCGGATCGCGCTTAACAGCGAATCCACCACGTCCGGCCACGCAGAACGCAAGGCCGCAGAATGCTTCTCCATGCGCGCGTTCAACCACGCCCACGGCAGGGGCGTTACCGAACCAGCTACCGCCAGCGCGACTGGCCACGCCCTCGTCAATCCTAAAATCAGTAAAAACACCACTGTTGGCACCAATGCGGCCACGGATGTGAATATGCGGGCTTGGGACGTGTTTAATCCCGCGCGAAGACAGCGTTCTTCTAACCTTGAGCGTCTCTTTGGGCGCAAATATGTCGGCGTGGAGTTCAGTGACCACACGACTAGTAGCACGCCGGCAGCGAACGCAGCTCCCAAAGCGGCGCTCATAATAAGGCCTCCCGGTCCAAACCCGCCTTTGCATACAACGGGCCTTCGGGGATGAGACCGCTAAACTGCAAGCGGTGGTCAACCCATTCAAACAATGTGTGCGCATCGACCCGGTCTTCACGTCCATGACCAGGCACGTGCACGATTTCGCTTACATGTCGTGACCCGTCCGCTTCCCGAACAACATGGACGACGAGGTCGATTGAGGTCGCCACTGTGGGGATCACGAACGCGGAAGTCACGTTTTCACCTGCCAGCAGCGGCAGCAAGCACAGCTTGTTCAAAGCCTCCCGCGCCGTGTTCGCGTGGATGGTGGAAATGCCTGGAATACCAGCGTTTAGGGACAATAGCATGTCCAGCGCTTCTGCCCCACGCACTTCTCCGACAATGATGCGGTCGGGGCGCATACGCAAAGACTCGCGCACGAGATCTCTAAGCGTGACAGCTCCGATACCTTCGATATTCGCATTACGCGTCTGCATAGACACGCAATCGCGGTTGGGTAGGTTCAGTTCGAACACTTCTTCACAGGTTATGACCCGCTCCCGTGGAGAGATCTCGTTGGCCAACGCGCGTGCCAGTGTGGTTTTCCCAGCCTGGGTAGCACCTGAAACCAGCACAGTCGCACCCGCACCCACCATTTTCGACAAGAACGTGGCGGCCTGCTTTGTCAGCGTTTTCGACTCCACTAAATCCCAAAGCGAACGGTGCAAGTGTAGGTGTTTGCGAATGTTTAACGACCAATCGCGTCCTGCAACAGGTGGGATGACTACGTGTAAGCGCTCCCCGCCAGGCAACATGGCATCAACGAATGGAGCAGATAAGTCTAGGCGCCGACCCGAGTGGTGAAGCATCCGCTCCACCAGGTCTTTGACTTCTTCGGAGTCCAAAATAATGGAGGTTAGTTCCGAACGCCCGTGGCGAGCAACAAATACTTTAGAGGGCGAGTTCACGTAGATTTCTTCGACCAGCGGGTCGTCTAAGTGTTTTTGAAGCGGACCATACCCACCCACATCAGCCATGATCGCTGTGGTTATAGCTTGTTGCTCTTCGGGATTTTCCGTACTAAACAGGGAAAAGGAGCGGTCGACAACTTCTCTTAGCCTCGCTGAATCAGTAACCGGGTCGAATCCCGCGTCTGCCACAGCACGACGAACCCACTCGTTACGCGCTCCGAGCGACATCGCTGTCATATAGACTCCAACGGATTTCACAGTTCGACTTAAGCCACCTTCAACTTATCCACTTGCTTTAGGCATTCAAAAGACACTTGTGCGAATTGTGGATAACTTTTGTTACGCGTGGCTTACGGTAGTAAGCGTGAGCAAAGTTTTGTCCCCCCTAGCCTTGGCAGCCCACGCGAGCGCCGCCGTTCCTGGATTGCAAATTGTGAGCCTGTGCGAGCCTTACGAAAATGACGGATCTATGGCCCGCCAAGGTGTTGTAGATTCTCAAGGTAACCGCTGGGTTGTCTGCACTCCCTTGACCGACCAGGCTGGGGCGGACGTGCAAGCCCAAATGGCTTTACTGCGGATCTTACATCGAGCACGTGAGAAAGGCTTCTTACCGTTTGACGTGCCCGTTCCGGTGACGAATACGCGTAAAAACCAGGATCTGCGCGTCCTCATTCATCCGCAGATTCATGGGGAGGAAGCGTCTTGGATAACTATGGAACGCTCGCGCATATTGGTGGGTTCTATGGCGAATGCGCTTGCTGCCCTGCATGAGTTACCTAAGGACATCATTGATTACAGTGGCCTGCCTATCTACTCTGCTTCTGAGGTTCGCACCCGCCTATTGACCCTTTTGGATGAGGCTGCTGCGGTGGCTCCCCTGCCGTCGAATTTGTATGAGCGGTGGGAGTCGTGTTTGAACCAGGCGAGCGTGTTCCGTTTCGATACGGTGCCCGTGCATGGGGATTTGGCGGCTGAGACGTTCATTTATTCGGGCGAGGTTGTTCATACGATGTCTTCGTTTGGCAGCGCACACTTGGGTGATCCGGCGCAGGATTTAGCGTGGATTATGACGTGTCCGGATGATTGGGTGCGTGAGCATTTCTTGGATGTTTATCAGTCTGCGCGGAAGGGTTTGGCGGATTTGCATCTGCTCACGCGCGCCCAGTTGTGGTCTGAGTTAGCTTTACTGCGCTGGCTGTTGCATGGTGCAC
>JAEZXH010000005.1 GCA_023442775.1 Bacillota bacterium | reverse complement strand
TAACGGTATCTTTCACGTCATAAGCGATTTTCTTAATCGGTGCTTTCGGATCTTGGGTGGAGTTTGCATATTCACCAAAGTTTCCGGCTGCTGCGTCAAAGATCACGCGCACGTATCCAGCTGGCGTCTCCTTATCGTTGTTTTTATCATCTTTGTCTTCCGGATTGAACGGTTGGTCTGGATCGACCGGATTGACGGGGATGATGTTATCCAGTTGGGTGTACTGGGCCGTGTAGCTCAGATTGCTTTTGATAACAGTCGTGGTATCCAATGCCGGTTTCCATTTTGGATCTGCCACTTTATAGCCTACGTTTGCTGTGATTTCCGGTTCAGCAATATCTGCCATGGTCTTTTCGGCTTCCGGATTGACATAGTAGAATACTTCTTTTAATCCTTGTTGCTCCGGTGTACCGTCTTTAACATTGAGTGTTCCGCCTTCACCTTGAAGGAATTTAACAGTCACATATCCTTCCGGCTTCGGATCTGTCGGGTTCGGTCCGATGATTTTATCGAGTTCCGTGTATTGGGCGGTGAATTCTTTGTTTTCGGTAATTTCGTCTGTTCCTGTGATAGCAGGATCCCATGGTGCATCTGCCGCTTTATAGCCGATGTGCGGTTTAATGGTTGGCGGTGTGATTTGAGCCATGGTCACTTTCGGATCGGCAGTCGGGTTCACGTAGTAGATGATGGTTGAAACATCTTTTTTATCCCCTGATGTCAAGGTTCCGTGCTCGCCTGCTTTAAAGGTTACGGTTACATATCCTTCCGGTACTTTTGGATCGTTTGGATCCGGTTTGTCCGGATTGATCGGGCCTATAATATCCCCTTCTTTGGTGTATTGGGCGGTATAGGATAAATCTTTGGTGATGGCTTCTTTGGTATCCAATGCCGGATTCCATTTTTGATCTGCCACCTTGTATCCCGTCGCAGGGTTGATGGTCGGCTCGGTGATGTCGGCCATGGTCTTTCCGGCTTCCGGATTGACGTAGTACTCAATGCTGTCTTTGTTTTCTTTGTCTCCGGCGGTGAGTGTGCCGTGATCGCCTTTGTTAAAGGTGACGGTCACATAGCCTGCCGGTTTTTCAGGCTTTTCAGGATCGGTCGGGTCTACAGGCCCGATGATGCCTTCAATTTGGGTGTACTGGGCCGTGTAGCTCAGATCGCCTGTGATGGCAGTCGTGGTATCCAATGCCGGTTTCCATTTTGGATCTGCCACGGTGTAGCCCGTCGCAGGGTTGATGGTCGGCTCGGTGATGTCGGCCATGGTCTTTCCGGCTTCCGGATTAATATAGTAGTAGATTCTACTTTGTTCTTTTAATGTTCCGGAACTGAGCGTACCGTTTGCTCCTTTTAAGAATTCAACGGTCACATAGCCTTCCGGCTTCGGATCTGTCGGGTTCGGCCCGATGATGTCATCCTTTTTCGTCCAAGTTGCCGTGTATGTTTCATCTGTTGTAAATGGGGCGTTTGCAGGCCATTCTGTATCCCAAGCATTAAAGGTAAAGCCTGTATTGGCAACCGGTGTCGGCACGGTGATATCTGTGCGCGGCGCCACTTTAAGCACCCATTTTTCGATGGTTTCTTCTTTCGCATCTGCTGTGCCGAAATAGCCACCGTTTTGTGTGTTTTCATCTGCGTCGGATTTAAACGTAATCTTCACATAATCGTCATCTTGTGGATCTGTATCCACGACGGATTTTTTGATTTGTGCTGTCACGGTCGTATCTTCGTTAAATACGGTTTCGTCCGCAACTTCCGTCTTGCCGTTCATCCAACGGACGATGGAGTAGCCTTCATTAGGCGTCACAAGATCGCTTACAGAATCTTTCACCTCACTCCATGCGGAACCCTTGGAAACTTCTACCGGATTGCCTTCTGTAGCAACAGTGCTGTTGGTTGTATCGCTCGACGCTGCGGCGATAGACACAAACTGGTCGCTGTCTTTTGCATAGACGGCATACAGTGTGGTGACTGCGTCTGTAAATTGAAGCGCTTTCAGCTCTTCAGTGGTCATGGCCGTGCCGCCGTCGGTTTTAGACCATCCAGCGAATTTCTTTCCGGTCGGTGCGATGGTTGTCGGCACCGTTACGGTGCGGCCGCTTTCGTTATCGGCGATTTTTTCGCCATAACCTATTTCTTGATTAGAACTGACCTCATTGGCGCTGCCTTCTTCTGTGAATTTTCCCTCTCCGGAGTTGAAATTCACCTCGACGACTTTATAGGCCACAAAGCGCTTAATGTTGAGATGGTCCCCGTAGGTGTTCAGGAAATATCCTTGTACTTCCGTCCCTTGCGGAATAATCTCTTCGCTTTCGTCCAGCCAGTACGCACGGATGCGCTCAGGAGCCGCAATGCCTGCTGTGAGGACAAGATCTTCCTTGCTGAAGCGGCCTTTGAGGCCGGTGGGTCCTGCGGTGCTGGCTACGGTAAACTCCGTATCCTTATCCCCCGGATCCCTGCGATACACCTTACCTTGATCTCCTATTTTCGCGGAGAAGATGCCTAGAGGATCCGCGGTGCGCGCATAGAAATCATAGTTCGTTTTTTTTGCAGAGACAAATCTTCCGATAAAATCTGGTCTTCTCGTCGTTCCATCATCATTCCATACAAATTCGAAAAACGGATTGGCAATCTGCTGTACTAATAAAGCCAATTCAAAAGTGCTGTTGTTTCGAACGGCTGAATCAATGCGAATGTCAAAGTTGATGAGATCCGGCACCATCAGTCGATAATCCGTGCGGCTCGGATCAAATCCATCCAACTCGGTGAAAATCGCCTTCTTATCATTTGCCACCAGTGTCGCTTCTCCGCGCTTCACATCTTGATTGTCCACAATCCAGATCTTCTGACCCGCGGGGAACGGTAAGTCAAAAGTCCCCCATTGTACCGTGACACTCCACCGGGTGGGATCGCCCACTGCCCGCCGCGGACGCACGGCGCTGCGGGACATCCTCTTTTTAGACGTGGAAACGGCAGCAAGATCATAGACCTTGTAGGTCATTCCGTCCACGACTTTCTTCGTGAAGGGCAGTTCCCCGGTTTGCGGTGCAGCGGCAAGCTGCCCCTGCGCAAAGGCGGGCGCCACTGTGGAAAACACCATCCATACCGTGAGAATGATGGCCCATAGTCTTTTCTGCATAAGTCCTCCTTAGATTATGAGATGCTCTGAATCGAAAAACGGAAAGGCCAATGGGCGGAGCAAGGCTCCGCCACCGGCTCTTTCTTAATTCACTCTGGGATTCGTCGCGTTGTCGAGATATCCTTCCGCATGGACTTCCACACGAATGACATCGGTCGATTCAAGCGCCTTATCCAGCGGCAGCAATCCATCCCCAACCGGGCTGGTATAGAATTCCTTGACGAGCTCGCCGTTGATGAAGACGCGTACCCGGGCAGGTGCGGGGAGGGTTTTGACGAAGATCGCCTCATCCCCGGCTCTTACAGCTGAAACGCTTACGGTCGCAAATTCCTTCTCGATCTCCTCGAGCGCCTTGATGATGCGTTCCACTGCTTCTTTGATTTGTGCAGCTGTCGAACCTTTGCCCTTGGCGTCGATGATGGTTTGACCGGCATTTTTCGATTGCGTCAATTCATTGACAATCTCTGCAGGTTTCGCCGAGATATCCTCTTTACCCAGACGATCCTTTGCTTTTTCCACATAGTGTTTCAAAAGCTCAAGGTTTTCCACGCTGTCCAGTTTTTCCTGAAGATTTTTTTTCGTTTCATTGAAGTCCGAATCTTCGGGGTTGGTGGAGCCGGGCACCTTGTCGATCTTATCTTGTGCATCCTTGATCTCTTCTTCTGTCGGGTCGTTGGTCGGGTCGTCGTCTTTTTGTTTCTTCTCAAGATCATTGACTGCGTCGGTGGCTTCTTTTTCGGCAATGGCATCGCGGATACCTTTTTCCGCTTTGTCCAATTGATCTTGGGTCACGCCGTCTTTGGCATTGCCGCTTTCGTTGACGAGTTTTTTGCCGTCTTCAATGGCTTGTTCAAGCTTTTCGTCGGCAGGTGTCTTCGGATCGTTCGGGTGTTTATCAAGCGCGGTTTCGCCGTCTTTAATGGCTTGATTCAGTCCCGACGGATCAACGCCCACAGTTACCGTCACTTCATTGGAAGGCGTCTTGGGTGCGAGCACCGCTTGCACCGTGACGACCGCGCCTTCTTCGAGGGGATCCACGGTGGTGGTGTAATTTCCGCCCCTTGCCACAACGGTGGCCACGACTTCTTCTCCCACTTTGATGGTAACTGTTGCGCCATCTTCTGCTGTACCGCTGATGGTGGTGGCACCTTTCTTCATGGGATCGATGATCGGGTTGGCGGTTTTGTTCTTCGCGCCGGCAACTAAGTCTTCGATGTTTTTCACATCTTCGTTGACTTTGTCTTTCGCCGGATCGTTAGAAGGATCACCGTCATTTAATTTTTCAAGATCTTTTTTCGCTTCGCCGACTGCATTCGTCAAGTCTTTTTTGGATTTCGGATCTAGGGTGTCATCTTTCAGTTTTTCTTCACCTTTTTTGATGGCTTCCCCCAGTTTGGTCTTATCCAATTCTTTTTGAAGCTTGTCTTTATCCGCTCCGTCTTTCATCGCATCAATTTTATCTTGAGCATTTTTGATGCTTTCTTCAGAGGGATTTTGTTTTGCTTTATCCACAGCCGATTTGGCGTCTTCAAATTTTTCTTTTTCTGCTAATGCGTCGTCAAGATCTTTTTTCGCTTTGTCAATGGCTGCCTGATCGATGGAAGGATCTTTTCCGGCTTTCTCCAAAACGTCTTTAGCTTCGTCATAGGCATCTTGCAAAGCTTTGTCTGTATTGGATGCAGGATCGAGGCCTTTTTCCACAACATGTGTGGCTTTATCGACAGATTTTTGAAGTTCGTCGGTATTGAGACCAACCGTCACTTCTTTGGTGGCAGGATCCAGTTTTCCGGCCGGGTCGGTAACTTTCACCACGACTTTTTCACCGGATACAAGCGGTTCCCCGGTTGAGACAGTAAAGCTGCCGTCATCACCGGCTGTTGTTGTAATAGTGTTGCCGTTGGGGAGCGTCACCTCAACTTTTGCGCCCGATGTTGTGGTACCGGTTACAGTGTTGGCACCGTTTTTGATCGGATCGACAACTGGTTCATCCATTGTGTTTTTGGCTTTTGCAATGGCTTCATCAATGTCCTTAATGTCTTTATTGATCTTCGGTTGATCCGGATCGTTGGTCGGGTCATTGTCTTCTAAAAGACCGAGGTCTTTTTTCGCTTCATCTACTGCTTTTTTAACATCATCTTTGTATTTTTGATCCATCATGTCGTTGGCTTCATTTTCTTTTAAGAACTTTTCCCCACGTCCGATGGCATCTTTTAAATCTTGGATGTTCTTTTCTTTAGATTTTGTTGCATTGTCGGATTCTTCTTTGGCCTTGATGGCATCGCGGATAGCTTTGGCTGCATCATCAGCTTGCTGCTGGTTCACGCCCGGTTTGGCGTTTCCGCTTTCATCAAGAAGGTCTTTCCCTGCTTTAATGGCATCAAGCAGTTCTTTATCTTCTTTGTCTTGCGTGTTGGGGTCAAGACCTGCAGCCGCGTTTTCGCCTTCTTCGATGGCCGTTTTCAAATCGGTGACATCGGTTTTGACGGTGGCTGTCTTTTCAACCGGCGCTTTATTCCCATCTTTTGCAATTACTGTAATGGTGTCTCCACCGGACAGTGCGGGTACCGTTACAGTATAGGTGCCTTCGGGAGTTGCTACACCAAATGCACTGGTCCCGTTGGGCAATTTGACTTCGATCCTAGAGCCGGCAGGCGCCGTACCGGTTACTTCTTTTGCACCATTTGTCAAGTCGTTAATGGTGAGGTCTCTGGTCTTGTTGATCTCACGCAGTTCATCCTGGAGATCATTTTTGTCTTTTCCGTCGGGAAGTTTATCAATTTTGTCCTGCGCATCCTTGATGTTTTCATCTGTCGGATTTCCTTTGGCCTTATCCACTGCATCTTTTGCAGCGTCTTTATCGGCTTTGGTCTTCAACGCATCTTCCAGACGCTTGGTGGCATCATCCACGTCTTTTTGTGCGGCTTCTGCCGGTTCTTTTTTCGCATTTTCAAGAACTGTATTCGCATTGTCATACGCGTCTTTCAGTTCTTTTTCGATGGGGCTTTCTTCATTCAAGCCTTTATCGACGATCGGTTTTGCCGTTTCAATGGCTTTTTCCAATTTTTCGGTGTTCAGACCGACTGTCTTTTCTACAGGATCGCTTTCATTTTTTCCTGCTTCTTGAGCTGTGATCACATACGTTTTGCCTGCTTCAGCCGGCGGAATGGTCACGGTAAAGTTTCCTTCCTGCCCTGCCTTTGCGCTAAAGGTCGTCGAACCGTCTTTCGACTTCACATACACCGTTGCATTAGGAGCTGCCGTACCGGTAATCTCCGTATCATTGTTTTTAATGCTATTTACTGTGGGTGGCGTCGATTTTTCTTGACTATTGTACAATTTGGACAAGGCATCGTTGATGGCTTTGGTTGCATCGGCAACTTTCTGTTCTGTGGCATTTACATTATCACGAACTGCCTTTCCTGCTTCAATGGCTTGATCAAGAGCATCTTTCGCTTCTTGCGGCGCATCTCTATAAACATCAGTGGTCTTGATAAAGTCGCCGTCTTTGATGACCTGCTTCAAGGCATCCTTGTTCGCTTCCACAACGCGCACGGTGATGGTCTTATCCGCAGCCGCTTTGCCGCTCTTATCCACAGCACTGTAGGTAACTTCATAGTTTCCAACTGCTGCGATATTCACATGATCTTCTTTTACGGTGGCTTTCAGATCTTTGTCGTTGTCATCGACAACGGTCACACCTTCGAGCGCGATGTCATTATTCCAAGTGCTTCCGACAACAACGGTCTTATCTTCTGCCACAATGACCGGCGCCGTATTGACGCCCATCTTCTTCAGCTGTTCTTCAATCGCCGCTGCGGCATTGTCATGTGCTTTTTGATTTTCCGCAGTTTTATCGGTATTCTTTTGCACTTCCTTCGCCGCTTCGACGAGTTTCTTGAGCGTTTCCACATCGTCGGCGTTGTATTTGCCGGAATCACTCAGGACTTCTTCTCCGTCGGTGACGGCTTTGTTCAGACGATCTGCGTTTACCGCGACGGTGAACTCCCCTTGGATGAGCTCGCTTCTCGGCGGCTGCACTTCGAGCGTGAAAACATCTCCCGCCTTGAAAACTTCGCTCACTTTCGCAATATGGAACGATCCGTCTGTTAATAGAACGGTACGGCCGATTTCCACACCAGCTTTTTTCGCGATAATGATGCTGCCTTTCAGCTCAGGTTTTGTGACGCCCTGAATATCGTTCAAGGTCACTTGACCGGAAATGACGCGTTCACCGTCTCTCACTTCGGGTGTAACGGTCACGGTGCCTGTAAAGGTGTTCACATCTTTTTGCACAAGTTCTCTCGCTTCGCCAGACTTGCTCTTGTTCGGCGCTTGTGCCACGGCGACGACTTCTTTGTCGACGATAAGTCCGTTCACCGGGACATACCATTCGCCGTTTTTATCTGCACCGGTTTTAATCGGCTGTGCATTTTCGATCTTGCCATCTTTATCCACGATATAGACTTCAACCGTCGCATAAGGTTCTGCCGTACCCTTGATGGTTTCTGCCGTGTTGTACACAGGAGCAAGGATGACCGGTTTGTCCGTCTTATTGGCCGTGTAAAGGATCTTCACGACCTGACGGATGGCCGGTTCTGCGGAACCTCCCACTTTATTGTTTTGACTGTCCTGTTCGATGTAGGCAACTTTGAAGCTCTTCGGCTGATCCGCCGCGACGACAAAGCCTTCTACGGCGTCCTGATTCACGGGAACCACCTGTTCCACATTACCTTGTCCCTTAATCGGGTCTTTACCCGGAACGAGTTTTTCCTCTTCGTCATCCATATAGATGTAGCGAATCTCGTAACCGAAGAATTGATCTTTGTCCACATCATATTTTGCTTCAATCGATGCATTTCCTGCAAATGTGTTGTCGTCGTTAAACACATATGCCATGCCGTTGCCGTCATCAAAGTAGGAGAACATGTAGCCGGGGTTTGCCACTGGAGTAAATGTGTTGGACTCCGGAAGTCCCTTATCCGTTTTCACTTTGCCCCAAGTATCGACGTTCTTCAAAATACCGCCGATCGCAATTTCGTTGACGGACGCCGTCACATCTGCGCTGGCGGGTTTTTCGAGTCCCATTTGCGCCAGGTCAAACGCGCCGTGTTCTCCGGAAAGAATGCTGAATTTCACCCAGTCTGCCGCCTTGCGGCCGAAGTAGAGATGCACTTCGTTGCCGGCGTAGGCCGCTTCGTTTGCGGATTGAAGATTCTGCGCTTTGTTGAATGTATCCCAGAATGCTGCGTAATCTTTCTTCAGTGAGTAGATAAACGGCGTGGACGCATCTTTATTGAAGGTGTAATGATACGCCGTGCCTCTCGCTGACTCAAGGAAATCGATGAGACGGTTGGGCAGCGGAAGTTCCGGACCCTTGGCCTGAATGTAGTTCAGTATGGCCGACGTCGTGTCTGCCGGATAGGGCTGGTTCTTTCTCGTGACGACGATTTTTTCCACCGCGCCGTCTTTTTCCGTTCCCTGCACGCCCTCGAGGTGGACGTACATGGTGTAGGCCATATATTCGTCAGGATGTTGGGCAACGAAAATCGTAGCGGGAAGAGATTCTTCTTTCCAAACGGAGGAAAGCTTTGCCTCTTTTTGATAGATCTTCAGCACATCTCCCGGACGAAGTCCCCATGCTTTCGGAATGTCTATTGTGTTTTTCGTTTCGTTGTATCCGGCAACGCTTGCGCCTTCTCTTGATCTCGTCTCAGGAATTTCGCCGAGTTTCTCTTCTCCGCGATAGGCTTCCACGCGGTATTTTGCACTGCCGTCAAGATAAAGGGTCATTTTTTCATTGACCTTGTTCGCCAGCGCATTTTCCACATCGTTTGCATCGGGCAACGTGGCATAGACCACATCCGCCCTTGGCGTACGGGACGTGTTTTCCGGCACCGCTTCCGCAATTTTGAAATAGGCGGGTTTGGACTCCTTGGTGTCTTTTTCCTGCGCAATGACTTCGACGATGTCGCCAATGCGCACTCTCGCATCTCCCGAAGCACGCTTAATATAGCTGAAGGATCCGTCGCGATTGACCACAAACGGATTTGTTTGCCCGTTTTGCGCTTTATCTTTAGGCGAGCCATCTTTATTTTCATAGGCACTTGCCCAGACCCAGTCAATCTTTCCGTCCGGGATGACGGAGCCGC
Source organism: Bacillota bacterium (assembly GCA_023442775.1). Lineage (GTDB taxonomy): Bacteria > Bacillota > Clostridia > Tissierellales > Peptoniphilaceae > JAEZXH01. The sequence continues at coordinate 52,306 of JAEZXH010000005.1, read as the reverse complement.
CTTGGATGCTCTCGTTTTCCGTGCCTTCATCGAGGAGGGCGGAGTTTCGCCAGATGTTGATCTTCACGCGAATGTCGGATGTAGTATCGTGCTTTTGCACCGAGCCGGTGATGACATTCGCATCCTTATCGAAAACATCCATCCAGTTTAAACGCACTTTGTTTCCCGTGTACACCGGATCAATCTTCGGCTTAAACGTCTCTAGCGCCTGAAGCTTGACCGGCTCGCCCTTCGACATCATGCGCCCCGGAGATGCTTGGAAGAGATAGATCTTCTCGCCTTCTTTAAAGAATTCATTAGTTGCAGAGTTGATGATTTCCACGAATTTTTTCGTGTTTCCATTCTCGTCCGCGAATGTCTTTATGACAAAGTTGTTTGCGGATGTAATCGTCTTGCCGATCAGCGTCCCTGTTCCGGGAATGCCTTTTTCGTTATCATCCAATTTTGGATTCATAACCATGTAGACTGTTGAACCCGGATCGTTCGTGTTGCCTCGCACTTCATCAGAGTAGAGCATTGCGGTGCCGTTTAACACAGATGGGGTCTGCGCGGTGAGCGCAGCGTTGGTGAATGTCTGGGTTTTAGAGTTGACCACCATACGGCCCATTTTGTTGTAGTAGTACATCTGAACGTTGTACTGAGAATAATTGAAGTTCTGTTCCGCTTTCTTCTCGTCAATCGGGATTTCCAGCTGCACATAGGTCGGCATGGATCCGTTGGCATCCGCCGGAATGTACATGTTATGATTCGTCACGAGCGGGTCATAGCCGGACCGCTTCGACTTATCCATGTTGTTCATCTTCTCGTCGCCATAGACGGAGATGCGAAGCTGATGTTGTGTTTTTCCATCAGATGAAACAACTTCTTTAATTCGATCTTTGGGAAGTTTCAGGAAATTATAGCTCGTCCCTGCGCGGCGCACCGCAGCAACGGTGATCTCCGCACCATCCGGAATCAGCTTTACGATTTCCGGGTCGAGCACCGCCATAAAGGAGTAGTGCTTGTACTGATCGATGACCGCATTGTACGAGTCCGTGATCAGCATGGCGGGGTAGATGAAGTACTTGATGCGCATGACGCCCTGACCGAAAGGGAGTTCCTTTCTTCCGTTGCTGATGGAGGTGTTTTGCGCCTGGCTTCCGCCGGATTCATACTCCATCGTCGCGGTAGAATTGCGCTTCAACCAGCGGCTTTTTCCCTCTGTCAGAATTTCATCATCAAAACGGGCATAGGTTGCAGAATCCATCGTTGCCTTATCAATGCGTTTTACAGCACCGCTATCGTCGGTACCTACCACACGGCTTTGGAAAGTATAGAACAGATCTTGCGGAAGATCTTTAACCAAAGTATTCAGCTTGATGATCACCTTGGCCGTATAGACTTCTGCACCCCAGGGAATCCCCGTAAAGAGGCCGGCAGCACCGGTGAGCTGCGCACGATAGACATTCTTGAAGTACGCATTTCCGATGTTCGACGCCGTGTCCATGTTTTTGAACTCGACATTGGTTTCGAAGCCGAAGTACTGCGTGCTTTGCCCGCCGATCGATTCCACATAAGGTGCGAGGCGGGGGTCGATCCGCAAGTCAAAACTGTCGAGACCGATGGGGCTGACCGTAGACTGGAATTGTACCGCCAACTCCAAAGTCTTTTCCGTTTTCCCCAGATACTGAATCTGGACTTTCTTCACTCTTTCTACGTATTCAAAACTTTTCTCCGGTGGCAGTGGCCAGTCGGATTGCAGGTCTGAATTTTGCGTAGATGGAACTATTGCAAATGCTCCAGATGGGAGTATTCCCAAAAGCAAGCTGAACACAAGCAATAGGATCAACGCTTTTCCTTTCACCTTTTGCCTCCTTAATTTTTGTTTTAGATACAACGCCCTTTTGGTTTGAATCCATAGTTTAAATCTATAGTTTCAACTATGGAGTTACATATAGATTGTATCATAAGTACCAAAAAAAGTACCAAAAAAAGTACCAAAAAAACAGTAAAAAAATTTTTTAAAAAAAGATACCCAAGCAACAAATATCTACTCTGTCTACACACCCTGCTATAATCTACACTTGAACTGTTCCCACAAGGTGTTTTTCTAATAGAAAAATGGCTTCTAAGATTTCTTCTGAAAACCTTAAAAGCCATTGATTCAACAGTTTTATAACTTGTTATTCTATTTTCTTGACATCAATACTACAGTCTCAACGTGAGGGGTTCGTGGAAATTGATCCAAGGCTTCAATATGAGTGAGGGTATATCCTGCGTTTTCGAAAAGAGGCAGTTCTTGAGCCTGTGCTCGTGGGTTACAGGAAATGTAGAGAAAGGCTTTGGGGGCAAAGGCTAAGATTTTCGGCAAGGCCTTTGGGTGGATGCCTTCACGTGGTGGATCGAGGACGATGACGTCGGCGGTGGCCTCCAAGTCCTCCACGACGCGAAGGACGTCGCCGCAGAGGAAGGTGGCGTTTTCGATCCCATTTTTCTTTGCCCGTTCGTTGGCGGCGGCGACGGCCTCGGGGAGGATCTCCACGCCGATGACTTCCTCGCAGACCGGGGCGAGGATTTGGCCGATGGTGCCGGTGCCGGAATAGAGGTCGTAGAGGCGGTGGGCCCCCTTGACGAGGCTTCTCGCCTTGTCGTAGAGGAGGGCGGCACTTACTGGGTTGGTCTGGAAGAAGGAGAAGGGGCCGATGGAAAAGCGAAGGCCCAGGAGGGTCTCTTCGATGGCGCTCTTCCCAAAGAGGAGGCGTTCGTTCTCGGGGAGGATGACGTCTCCTAGGGCGTCGTTGGTGGTGTGGTAGATGGAGGCGATGTCCCCCTCGGTGGGGATGGACCTTACAAAGTCCACGAAGTCCTCTTCATCGAGGCCAGCCTCCGAGGTGGTGACGAAGTTTAAGAGAATCTCTCCCGTGGAGAAACTGCGTCGCAGGACAAGATGGCGCAGGAGGCCCTCATGGGTGCGACGGTTGTAGAAGGGAAGGTCCTTCTCCCTGAAATAGGACTGGAGTGCCTCTTGAATCCTCGGAAAGTCCTCGTGGACGATGCGACAGTGCGGCGTGGGGAGGATGTCGTGAAATCGGCCGCGGACGTGGAGGCCCAGGGTGAGGTCCCCGTCTCGCTCGAGGTTGCCGAAGGTGTACTCCATTTTGTTTCTGTAGTGGTCCACAGAAGAGGGACGTGAGATGGGGACGTCTCTGTGGTAGAGGCGGGAGAGCTCCTCGGCTTTTAACGTGAGTTCGTCTTCCGGGGAAATCTGCTGGGTGGAGCAGCCGCCGCAGAGGGGAAAATGGGGGCAGGCGGGGGCGGTCTCCATAGGAGAGGGGGCGAGGACTTCCAGGGTCTTTCCCTGAATGCGACCCCGCTTCTTCCCTTTCAAGGCGACGCGCAGCTCTTGTCCCGGGAGGGCGTGTTTGACTTCGACGAGGCGACCGTCGTCGAGGCTTCCGATGCCTCGTTGGGGAAAGAGGGTGTGGGTGATGGTGAGGATTTTTTCTCGTCTTGGCATGGTGTGTCCTTTCTCTGGGTGTCCTTCTATTTTATCACAGGACCCTCGCGTTTCCCTTCTGCGCCTTCTCACTTCTTCGGGGGTGATCTTGTCTCTTTTCTTTTGGGACTTATGGGGAGAGTTGCCTCTTTTTTCAGATAAGATTTTCCCCTCCTTTTTCCCCGATGTTTAAGAGTGGGCGCGGTGGGTATGTATAGAGTACCAAAAGCAAAACATCTTAGGAGGTACAGCTATGATTTTTTGGCTCATTTTCGGAGCACTCGCTGGTTGGATTGCCAGCATGATCGTCGGCAAGAATGCCCAAATGGGCGCTGTGGCAAACATCATCGTGGGAATCATCGGTTCCTGGATTGGCGGTTTCTTGGGCACCAATGTGTTCCACTTCGGCAAGGTCACCGGGTTTAACCTCCCGAGCCTTCTCATCGCCGTCGCCGGTTCCGTCATCTTGCTTCTCATTGTGAACGCCGTGACGGGCCGCAAGTAAGGCCAAGAAAAAGACCCCGAGAGGGGCCTTTTTTATTCCTCGAAAAAGATTTTTGCGTTGGGGTCCACTTCCCCGATGCCGAGGTAACGGGCGTTGTAGTCCTTCACCAAGCGGATGAAGGTGCCGCTTAGGACGAGGATGACCAAGACGTTGATGAAGGTGGGGATGATGGAGGAGAAGTCGGCAAAGACCCAGAGCTCCTTCGGGGTGGACCCGATGTAGACGGTGATGATGGTAATGAGCATCCCGGGAATCGGGGCGAGGAGGCGGTAGATCTTTAGGATGGTGTTTCGAATCTTCTTCCCGGCAAAGGCGTGGTTTAAGAGGACGCTGTAGTAGGTGTACCACCCGGTGCAGGTGGTGAGGCCGAAGAAGAAAATGGAGAGGGCGACGACGATGCGGGCAAAGCCGCCGATGTTGTGCTCCAAGGCGGTGAGGGTGAGGTCCGCTCCCACGAGGCCCGACTGCCACAATCCGGTGACGATGAGGAGAAGTCCCGTGGCACTACAGACGACGATGGTGTCGACGAAGACCTCAAAGGCTCCGAGAAGGCCTTGCTTCACCGGGTGATTCGTCTCGGCGGTGGCGTGGACCATGGGGCTGGTCCCCCACCCTGCTTCGTTGGAATAGACGCTGCGGGCGAAGCCGAGTTGGAGGGCCTTGGCCATTCCCGCACCGGCGGCGCCTCCTGCAGCGGCCTTGACGGTGAAGGCATCTCGGAAGATTTGGGCGAAGGCGGAGGGAATCGCCGCGGCGTTCATGATGAGGATGAGGACGACGCAGCCCACGTAGAAGAGGCACATGAAGGGGACGAGGTACCCCGCCACTTCCCCAACCCGCTTGAGGCCCCCCATGATGATGGCGTAATAGGCGAGGGCCAAGACCACGGCGGGGATGATGAAGGGGATGTGGAAGGTGGTGCCGATGGCTTCTGAGACGGTGTAGTTTTGCAAGGTGAAGAAGAAGGTGATGAAGATTCCAAGGCCAAAGGTGACGGCGAGAACCGCCCAGGGGCCGAAGTGCTTCTCAAGGCCGAGCCCCCTCTCGATGTAGTAGGTGGGGCCACCGATGTGGTTTCCCTCTTCGTCGGTGCTTCTGTAGTAGACCGCCAAGGTGACCTCCGCCATCTTGATGATCATGCCGAGAAATGCGGCGACCCAGAGCCAGAAGAGGGCCCCTGGACCCCCGGTGGCGATGGCGGTGCCGACGCCGGAGATGTTGGAGACGCCGACGGAGCCTCCGATGGCGATGGAGACCGCCTGGAAGGGGGTGAGCTTTTGTTTTGAGTCAGAGATCTCCGGATCTCTTGTGAATGGACGCTTCAGAATCAACCCCAGATGGCGAAACTGAAAAAAGCGACTGCGAACTGTGAAGAGGAGGCCAGTGACCACGATGGCGACCAAGAGGGGGGTCCCCCAGAGCCAGCCGGTGAAGGCCTCAAAGCGTTCGAACCCTGACATAGGCGTTCTCCTTTCTTTAAGATTTTGTGTTATTATAGCACGTCACTGGAGAAAAGTACCGGTTTTTTCAAAATATGTTGAAGATATTTTCGTAAATGATGAAATCCCTCCGGTTCTTTCAAAAGTTTTTCAAAGGTAAAGAAACGTCAAATCCTTTCTCCCCCCTGTTTATGGACTCCTCTCTCGGGTATCTATGGACTACAAACGGGAAGAGACAAGGAGGAACACCATGATTGGAATTGAAAAAGTAGATTACGTCATGGCGCGCACTGGCGCGTCCTATGAAGAAGTGCGAGCGATTCTGCTCCAGACCAACGGCGACGTGGACGAAGCCATTGCCATCTTAGAGGGTCGCTCTTCGGAAAAGCCGGGAGAGGATGCCTATCGTCAGGGCTTTGAAGACGCTCAAAACGAGAAGAAGAGCTCCTTCGCCCAGGCCCACGTCGAGGCCTTCCTCGAGGAGATTACCGACGCAATTCGGGAGATGTGGCGCCGCGGGGAAGCCTCTCGGTTGGAGATTTCCGACGGGGAGAACATCATCATGAGCCTCAACCTCTCGGCGGGGCCCGTGGGACTTATCCTCGCCCCTGTGGTGGGCCTTGTGGGCCTTGGGGCGAGTGTCATCAGCACCTATGAGTTTAGGGTGATTCGCCGGGACGGAAAAGTGGTAGACGTGCGGGACTGGATTAAGAGTCACCGCCGGTAAAAAAGAGCACCCTCGGGGGTGCTTTTTTTATGCCTCTTGTTCCGACAAGATGGCTCCTGTATCTCCGTCGACGATGAGGCGTTTGTCCCCGAGGCGCACCTCGTAGACCACGTGGTAGCCTCCCTCGGGTTTTTCGGCGACGGTGCCCTTCCAATCCACCTGGTCGAAGAAGTCTTCGTGGCCCTCTTGGAGGAGGTGGGCCCGCGCCCTTTCCACCGCCTCATCTTCGCCAATCTTCGGGGCTTCTGTGAGGACGAAGTCCTTCTTGTGATGGAAGACGAGGACTTGTCGCCGCGTGGCATCTAAAAGAATCTGGGCCCGGTCATAGGTGTTCTCGATGCCGAAGTGGGCCTTCGGGTCTTCGGTGAAGATGTACTCGTGGGCGTCGCCTGTCTTGTTACTCTCGGAGAGGACATATCCCTCTCCCAAGAGGGCGTCGGCGACTTTCTTCAGGTACTGTTCTTCGGTGAGGTCTTGGTCTTCGTTCATCCCCTCGGTCTTTGCAGAGTTGATGAAGCGCAGAGGGTTTCCCTCCCGGTCGAAGGTGTAGATCATGCCGTCCCAGACGAGGGCGATCTCTTGGGTCTTCTCCTCCCGGGCGCTGCGGATGGCCTTCTCCAAAGAGTCACTCGTCTTCGGCGCGTCGATGAGCTCCATGATGGAGGCGATGCGCGCCTCCACCGGGTCCTGGGCCTTTTGGCAGGCGACGAGGAGGATGAGGAGGAGGGGGATGAGTTTTTTCATAGGCGTTCCTTTCCGAGGCCCTCTCCCTCTGCACCGCCTAAGAGGCTGCCGTCGGTGGCGTCGACGTAGAGGGCGAGGTCTTTTGTGGTGACGAGGAAGATGAGCCGCGGCCCCCGCTTTCTCGGCGCAATCCCAAAGTGGGTATTGGGCTCGCGGACGGCGAGGCACGCGTCGAGGTGTTCCGTGGAGAATCCGCGCTCTTCGAAAAAGGAGGTCGCCCGGGCGATGGCCTCAACTTTTGTCAGCGTCGGGTCTTCCTCCACCTTCATGGTGTGGGTCTGGTCAAAGAGGAGGACCCGCCTTCTCTGTTCCTCGAAGACGAGGCGATAGCAGTCGTAGGGATTTTCCACGGGAGGCCGGTAGAAGAAGACTTCTCGTCGCCCGCCGAGGGAGGTACCCTCTCTGACGATGTCGTATTCTTCGGGGATGAGGCGACCGCGGAGAAGGCTCAGATAGTCATCCCAGTCCATGTCCTTGTAGACCTTCTCTCGTGGCGTGCCCTCGAGTCCGTAGAGCTCGGCGTGGAGGAGGCGTCCCTCTTCGTCGAACTGGACCACGTCTTTATCTCTTCGCACCTCGTGATCATGAATCTCTCCAAGGGCGGTGGCCCCGAGGTTTTGCAAGATCTCCTCTTCGAGGCTCTGGGACTGACAGGCGACGAGGAGAAGACCGAAGAGCAGTGGCAATAACCGGGTCATGGGTTCTCTTCTTTCTCGGTGATCAAAAAGATCCCGCAGGGCGGGACCTTCTTAGAAAGCGGCGTGGATGGAGCCCTTGTACTTTTCGTCGATGAACTTCTTGCAGGCCTCGGAGTTTAAGACCTCCATGAGCTTCTTGAACTTCTCTTGGTTCTCTTCGCCCTTGCGCACGGCGACGATGTTGGCGTAGGGAGAATCCTTCTCTTCGATGATGAGGGCATCGGTGGAGGGGTTGAGTCCTGCGCCGATGGCGAAGTTGGAGTTGATGATGGCACCGGCGACGTCTCCGTAGACGTTGGCGATGTTTGCGGCATCAAGGGCGGTAATCTTGAGGTTCTTCGGATTTTCCGTAATGTCTCTCTCGGTGACCTTCGGGTTCGTCGGGTCGTTTAACTTGATGAGCCCGTGCTTTTCCAAGAGGAGCAGGGCGCGAGCGCCGTTACTCGGGTCGTTGGGAATGAGGATTTCGTCCCCGTCCTTGAAGTCGTCGATGGACTTGTAGGTCTTGGAGTAGAGTCCCATGGGTTCGATGTGGACGGCGCCGATGGAGACGAGGTCCAGGTGACGTTCGGCGATGAAGTCATCGAGGTAGGGCTTGTGTTGGAAGAAGTTGGCATCCAAGTCCCCTTGGGAGAGGGCGACGTTGGGTTGGACGTAGTCGTCGAAGGCGACGAGTTTCACGTCGAGGCCCGCTTTCTCGAGTTCGGGCTTTAAGGCCTCCAAGATTTCCTCGTGGGGAACGGGACTGACCCCTAAGACGATGGAGTTCTCAGAAGTTTGAGCGGCGTCCTTTTCTTCGGGAGCGGCTTTTTCCGTCTTCCCGCCACAGGCCACAAGGCCCAGGGTGAGGAGCAAGAGCCCCAGTGCAGTCAATGTTTTTTTCATGTGTTTCCTCATTTCTTATTGATGGCCTCAGCGAGGCGATTGCCGACGAATTGTACGATTTGGACCATGACGATGATGACGAGCACCGACGCCCAGAGGATGTCCAGTTGGTTTCTCTGGTAGCCGTAGCGGCTGGCCACGTCTCCCAGTCCCCCGCCCCCTAAAATTCCCGCCATGGCGGAGTAGCTCACCACGTTGATGAGGGTCATGGTGATGCCGTGGACGATGGAGGGCATGGCCTCGGGGATGAGGACCTTCCAGACGATTTGGGAATTCGTGGACCCCATGGCCTTTGCCGCTTCAATGAGTCCCTTGTCCACCTCGAGGAAGGTGCTCTCCATGAGCCGGGCCACAAAGGGGGCGGCGGCGACGGTCAAGGGGACGATGGCGGCGGTGGTGCCAATGGCCTTGCCCACAATGAACCGGGAGAGGGGAAAGACGACGAGGATCAGGATGACGAAGGGAAAGGAGCGCAGGACGTTCACAATCCCGTCGAGAATGCGGTAGATAAACCGATTCTCCGAGAGGCCATCTTCTCGCGTCAGCACCATAATGACGGCGATGGGTAATCCGATGAGTAGGGCCAGCGCCGTGGAGACGAAGACCATGTAGAGGGTCTCGGGAATCGCCGGGCCCACAATGGAAAAGATGTCCTTCATTCCATCACCTCCGGTCTGAGTCCCCGACGCTCAAGGTCGGCCATGGCGCGGTAGATGTTCTCCGGCTCTCCCAGAAGTTCCACCACCATGACCCCCATGTGTTCCGCGCCGATGCGGTTGATGTTTCCCGCGATGATGTTCACGTCTACGTCGTAATTTCTCACGAGGTGGGAGAGAATCGGAGCGCCGACGGTGGTGCCGTCGTAGCTTAAGCGCAGGACTTTTCCCTGAAACTCGTTGCCGTCGACGAGAATCTCTTCGGGGGTGGTGCGAAGATCGGCGACGAAGCTCTTCGCCCGCTCCGTCTTCGGGGCGCGGAAGAGTTCTTCCACCGTGTTTTCTTCGATGATGCGCCCCGCCTCCATGACGGCGACCCGGTCACAGATTTCCTTCGCCACCTCCATCTGGTGGGTAATCATGACGACGGTCATCCCAAAGGCGTCGACGGCGCGGCGAAGAAGGGAGAGGATTTGCTTCGTATTCGCCGGGTCCAGGGCACTGGTCCCCTCGTCGGAGAGGAGAATCTTCGGCTTTGTGGCGAGGGCTCTTGCAATGGCGACCCGCTGCTTCTGGCCTCCGGAGAGGGCGGCGGGATAGGCATCCTTTCGCGGGAGCAGGTCGACAAAGGCGAGGAGTTCCTCGACCCGGGCCTTGATCTCCTCCTTCGGGGTGTGACGAATCTCCAGGGGATAGGCCACGTTTTCGTAGACCGTCTTTTGGTGAAAGAGGTGGAAGGCCTGAAAAATCATCCCAATCTCTTTGCGCTCCTCGAGAAGCTCCTTCTTCGACAGCCCCAAGAGGTCCACGCCATCGATGCGAATCGAGCCGCTGGTGGGCTCTTCGAGGCGATTCAAACAGCGCACCAAGGTGGACTTCCCCGCTCCGGAAAGGCCGATGATGCCGTAGATCTCTCCCTTTTTCACAGAGAAGCTCACGTCGTCAACAGCGCGAAAGACTCGCTCCCCCAGGGTGAATTCCTTCACCAAGTGTTTGACTTCGATCACGGTGCGCCTCCTTTCTAACTTCATAAAAAAAGCCCCTCAGCCGAGGAGCTCTTGTTATCACTCGGCATCGCCGCTGGTTTTAGCACCACGGATGACTCCAGGTTGCCGGGCTTCATCGGGCCAGTCCCTCCACCACTCTCGATAACGGATATTGGTATAGAGTATACAGAAAAAGTCTCGCCTTGGCAAGTCCTAGTTCCGATTTTTCACTTCCTTGTAGATGCCGACGAGGATGATGAGGACGGCGAGGGCGATGAGTCCTCCAAAGACGTTGGCGGCAAGCTTTAAGGCAAACTCCAAGATGAAGACGATGAGGATCGCAAGAAGACCCACACGCAAGATGTTGTTCATAGTTCCTCCTAAAAAATCAGAAAATGTGGTTCACAATGATGTCGACAATGCGCTCTGCGGCGTGGCCGTCCCCATAGGGATTGACGGCGTGGGCCATGGCGTCGTGGGCGGCGGGGTTTTCCAAGAGTTCGCGCACCGCGGCGAGGATGTCCTCTTCATGGGTCCCCACAAGGCGCGCCGTCCCGGCATCTATGCCCTCGGGACGCTCCGTCTCCTCCCGAAGGACGAGGACGGGAACCCCGAGACTTGGGGCCTCTTCTTGGACTCCGCCGGAGTCGGTGAGAACGAGGTGGCACCGGGCCATGAGGTTCGTAAAGGGAAGATAATCCAGGGGCTCAATCATGAGAATTCGAGGATGTTTCCCTAAGGCCCGATCGGAAATCTCCCGGACCTTGGGGTTTAAGTGGCGCGGGAAGACGATGAGGACGTCGTCGAACTCCTCGGCGATTTGGCGCACCGCAGAGAAGATCTCCTCCATGGGCCGGCCCAGGTTCTCCCGGCGGTGGCTCGTGAGAAGAATCACACGGTGGTTCTCCCAGTCGATGTGAGCGAGCTCTTCCTCGAAGGGAAAGTCCTCCTTCACGGTGTAGGCGAGGGCATCGATGACCGTGTTTCCCGTGATGAAGATGCGGCTCTCCTGTACTCCCTCGGCGAGGAGGGCCTCTTTGTTTCTCTTCGTCGGGGCGAAGTGGGTGGAGGCGAGAACGCCGGTGAGCTTACGGTTCGCCTCTTCGGGGAAGGGGGAATAGAGGTTGTAGCTCCGAAGTCCGGCCTCGACGTGGCCGATGGGAATCTGTTGGTAGAAAGCGGCGAGTGCCGCGGAAAATACCGTGGTGGTGTCCCCTTGGACGAGGAGAAGATCCGGTTTTTCCTCGGCTAAGATGTCCCGCAATCCACAGAGGGAGGCGCAGGTGATGTCCTCGAGGGTCTGGCCCGGCTTGAAAATGTTCAGGTCGTGGTCCGGGACGATGTCGAAGATGGAGAGGACTTGGTCGAGCATGGCCCGATGCTGGCCGGTGACCACCACCACCGAGGCGAGGTCCTCTCTCTTTTCGAGGGCCTTCACCACGGGAGCCATCTTGATGGCCTCGGGGCGGGTGCCAAAGACGCTTAAGACTTTCTTCATCTCAATCACTCCTCCCGATGGGAAAACATGCCGGCGTAAAAGGCGATGACGACGACGGCGAGTACGATGACGAGGCTAATCCCAAAGCCCACTTGGGAGGGCAGCCGACTGACGAGGTTGGCCAGAAGGCCAAAGACGGCGCTGATGAGGTAGAGACAGCTCACCGTCTCCCGTTGGGTGAGGCCCTTGGCGAGGAGGCGATGGTGAAGGTGTCCCTTGTCGGCGCTCATGACGTTTCTCCCCGAGAGGATGCGCCGGATGATGGCAAAGGTGGTGTCGAAGATGGGCACGCCTAGGATGAGGACGGGAAAGACGACGGTAATGAGGGCCGTGGACTTCATCACCCCTTCGATGGAGATGTAGGAGAGGACGAATCCCAGGAAGAGGGCTCCCACGTCTCCCATAAACACCGAGGCGGGATTGAAGTTGTAGGGCAAAAACCCGAGGCAGACCCCGGCGAGAATGGCGGCGATGAGGCTCACATGGGCGTTTCCAAAGCGTCCCGCAATGGCCATCAAGGAGAGGGCGCAGATCATGGAGACTCCGGCGGCGAGGCCATCGAGGCCGTCGATGAGGTTCACCGTATTGGTGATGCCCACAATCCAAAAGAGGGTCACCGGCACCATCAAGACCTTGAGGGCCACGAGGCCGTAGGCGTTAAAGGGGTCGGTGAAGAAGGTGATGCGCACCCCGCCTAGGATGAGGACGAGGGCTGCGACAATCTGACAGATGAGCTTCGTCCGAGGCTTTAAGTCCCGCAGGTCGTCGAGAAGTCCCGTCGCCGCAATGATGAGAGACCCTGCGGCGAGGGCGAAAAGCTTCGGGGTCATGGGCAGGCACAGGAAGAGGACGATGAGAAAAGACGCCACCATCCCCAGGCCACCTGCCCGGGGAATGGGGCGTTTATGCATCCGTCGGTTGTCCCGGGGCACGTCGATGATGCCATAATGCACCGAGAGACGCCGCGCCACAGGGGTGAGGACCAGGGACAAGGCCGCCGCGAGACAGAGGGCAATCCAGGGGACTTGCATTACTTTGTCCCGAAGAGACGGTCCCCCGCATCCCCAAGGCCCGGGAGGATGTAGGCGTGGTCATTGAGGCAACGGTCCACCGCCGCGACGTAGAGGTCTATGTCAGGGTGGTCGCGATGGAAGGCTTCGATGCCCTCGGGAGCGGCGAGGATGCACACCGCCTTGATGTTTCTTGCACCGCGCTCCTTGATGAAAGTCGCCGCCGCGGAGAGGGAGCCCCCAGTGGCGAGCATCGGGTCGAGGAGGAGAACCTGACGATCCTCCAAGTCCCCGGGCATCTTGCAGTAGTACTCCACGGGAGTCAAGGTCTCGGGGTCACGGTAGAGGCCGACGTGGCCGACGCGAGCGCCGGGGATGAGTTGGAGCATGCCGTCCACCATCCCGAGCCCCGCCCGAAGAATGGGGACGAGGACCACTTTCTTCCCGCTGATTTCCACGCCCTCCGTCTCCTCCATCGGCGTCTTGATGGGGATGATGGTGGTGGGAAAATCCCGGGTGACTTCATAGCCCATCAAGAGGGCCATCTCGGTGATGATCTTGCGAAACTCCATGGAGGTGGTGTCCTCTTTTCGCAAAATCGTCAGTTTGTGTTGAATGAGAGGGTGATCGATCACCGTAGTCTTTGCCATAGGACCTCCTTATTCCTCTTCGAGGGCGTCGACGCGACGGGCGTGGCGTCCCCCTTCAAATTCCGTGTTCAAAAAGGCTTCCAGGGCCGCCTTCGCCAAGTCCACGCCGACGAAGCGACCCCCGAAGGCGATGAGGTTGGCGTTGTTGTGCCGGCGGCTCATGGCGGCGGCATAGGGTTCGGAGACGAGTGCGCACCGCGCCCCCTTGACTTTGTTGGCGGCGATGGAGATGCCGATGCCGCTGCCGCAACAGACGACTCCCCGCTCTGCCTCTCCTGCAACCACGGCCTCGGCGGCCCTTCTCCCATAGGCGGGATAGTCCACACTCTCCTCGCCGTGGGTGCCCAGGTCTAGGACCTCGTGTCCCAGCTCCTTGGCGTAGGCGGCGAGGGCGTCCTTTAAGTGGACTCCGCCGTGATCTGCTGCAAAGACGATCTTCATGTGCTTCCTCTTTCTAAACTAGAGGCCGAGGACGACCTTTCCCCCGGCGGCCTTTAAGAGTCGATTCATAATCCCTGCGCCGAGGCCTTCAAACTCAAATCCCTCGACGAAGATGAGTTCCATATTCTCCTCGTCGCAGCGGCGCAACTGATCGAAGATGTTGTGGGCCACTTCCGAGAGATTCGTCCGCGAGCCCATGTTCAAGAGAAGATCCATCCCCTCGTACATGGAGAGGGTCTCCTCGGTGGCCATGACGGCGCAGCGCTTGCCCTTGGCCATGGCAATGCGCCGGTTGACCTCCTTGGCGACGTTGGTGAGATTGCCTGCAAAGAGGGTGCATTCCCCCTTTGGGGCGTAGTGACGATACTTCTGTCCCGGACTCTTGGGGACCTCGGAGGAGTCGGCGTCGAGGACGGTCTTATCGAGGCCGACGGGGCCTAGAATCGTCTCCAGTTCCTCCTTTGTGACTCCCCCCGGTCGAAGAATCATCGGAGGGTTCGTGGTGACGTCTAGGACCGTGGACTCGATGCCCAGGTTGGTACTGCCACCGTCGACGATGATGTCCACCTTCCCCGAGAGGTCCTCGATAACGTGGGAGGCCTTCGTCGGCGAGGGCTTTCCCGAGAGGTTCGCCGAGGGGGCGGCGACGGGGACCGCGGCGGCGGCTAAGATGGCGTGGGCCACCGGGTGATCGGGCATGCGAATGGCGACGGTATCGAGCCCTGCACTCACCGCGTCGGGGACGAGGTCACTCTTCTTGAAGATCATGGTGAGGGGCCCGGGCCAAAAGACGGCCATGGCATCTCTTGCCGCCTTTGGAGTCTCGGCGACGAGCTCCTCCACCTGGGCCTCTTCGGCGACGTGAAGAATGAGGGGGTTGTCACTGGGACGGCCCTTGGCGCGAAAGATGCCCTCCACCGCCTCTTCTTTGAGGCCATTGGCCCCGAGTCCATAGACGGTCTCCGTGGGGATGACGACGAGTTTTCCCTCTGCGAGGGCGCGCCCCACCTCCTCGATGGCGGCGCTCTCCTGTGGAGAGGGAATGGTGACGACTTTCGTGTGCATGACCTCTCCTTTCTTTGTTATCCTCGTAGGGCGCGGGCAGCGGCGATGCGCTTTAACATCTTCTTCTTCCCGAGAAGGAGAAGGGTGCTCGTCAAATCTGGGCCGTGGACGTTTCCGGTGAGGGCGGCGCGCACGGGCATGAAGAGGTTTTTCCCCTTGATTCCCGTCTTCTTTTGCACCCGCTTCATCACCGTCGAGGCGAACTCTTCATCGACGCTCTCCACGGCGTTTAACTCTTCTTCCAGGGCATCTAAGAGTTCGGGGACCTGTTCGGCCATCAAGAGCTCCCGGGCCTCCTCTTCGGTGATGTCTAACTCTCCAAAGAGGAAGCGGATCTTCTCGGGGACCTCTTCGATCCGGGAGAGGGAGTCTTGGACGAGGGTTACCGCCTTGGTGAGCCAGTGGATGTGTCCCTCGGCGCTCTCCTCTTTCATGAGCCCCGCCTCGTCGATGTAGCCGATGGCGAGGCGCGTCAGTTCCTCGGGGTCCATGGCTTTGAGGTAATGGGCGTTGACCCAGTCGAGCTTTTGCTTGTCGAAGACGCCGCCGGCCTTGGCCACCCGGTCGAAGGAGAAGCGTTCGATGAGCTCGTCCATGGACATGATTTCCTCGTTGTCCTCGGAGCTCCAACCCACGAGGGCGAGGTAGTTCACAAGACCCTCTGGGGTGTAGCCCCGCTTCTTAAAGTCTTCGACGGAGACGTCGCCTTGGCGCTTCGAGAGTTTCTTCCGGTCTTGGTTTAACACGCCGGGCAGGTGGACGTAGGAGGGTTTTTCCCAGCCAAGGGCCTCGTAGAGGTAGATGTGCTTCGGCGTCGAGGGCAGCCACTCCTCCCCGCGGACGATGTGGGTGATGCCCATCATGTGGTCGTCGACGACGACGGCGAGGTGGTAGGTGGGGAAGCCGTCGCTCTTCATGAGGACTTGGTCGTCGATTTCGTTGGTGTTGATGGTAATCTTCCCGCGGACCGCATCTTCAAAGGTGATGTCCCGGTCGTAGGGGAGCTTTAAGCGCACCACGTATTCTTCCCCGTTGGCGATGCGCTCCTTGGCCTCTTCAATGCTGACGCCGCGGCAGAGGCCGTCGTACTTCGGAACCTTGCCCTTGATGCGCTGTTCCTCCCGCAGGTGGTCCAGGCGCTCCTTGGTGCAGAAGCAGTAGTAGGCGTGGCCCTCTTCAATGAGTCGCTCCACCACTTCTTGGTAGATGGGCAGGCGCTCCGATTGAATGTAGGGGCCGAAATCGCCCTTTTGGACGATCTTTCCATCTTCGACGAAGACCCCTTCGTCGTAGTCGATTCCCGCCCAGTGCAGGGAGCGAATCAAGTTTTCGATGGCCCCTTCCACGTAGCGGGTCCGGTCCGTGTCCTCGATGCGCAGGATGAATTTCCCGCCGTGTTTTCTCGCAAAGAGGTAGTTGTAAAGTGCGGTGCGCAATCCACCGATGTGAAGATATCCCGTTGGGCTCGGTGCGAAGCGTACACGAATGTCTGACATAGTCTCATCCCTCCTAATTCTCGAAATATTATACCACAACCCCCGGGAAAACTCCCGCCACATGCGGTCTTCGTGGTAGAATGAGTGCATCAACAGGAAAGGAGTTCATCGTGGGAACATCTCTTCGGGGAACGCTCTACGTTCTCATCTCAACCATCGCCTTTGGCTCCATGGGGGTCTTGGCCAAGGGGCTCTACGCCAAGTACTATAGCCCCCTCTTCGTCCTCTCTTGGCGCTTTCTCATCGGGGCGGCGAGCCTTCTTCTCATCATCCTCGCCCGGCGCGAGTCGGTGAAGGCACCGAAAGAGGAGCGGCGCATCCTCGCCCTCTTGGGGCTCTTCGCCTATCCCCTCTTTGCGACCCTCTACTTTCTCGCCGTCTACGTGGGCGGGGCGAGTCTCGTGGCCTTGGTGTTTTCCATCTTCCCCGCCTTTGTCTGCCTCATCAAGTTCTTCGTCTTCAAACAGCCCATTGGGAGGATGAAACTTCTCTGTCTCTTCTTTTCCCTCCTCGCCCTCTTTCTCCTCTCCTGGTCCGGGGATGTCGTCATCGATCCCCTTGGGATTCTCCTCTCCCTCTTGGGGGCCCTCTTCTACGCGGTCTACACCATCCTCCTCTCCCACGAGGGCCTCTCGCGATTGCCCACGGAGGTGGTGAGTTTTCACATCTGCTGGGAGACGGGACTCGTCCTCACGGTGCTGTGCCTCTTGCGCGGTGAGTTCTCCCTCCCCTCGGAGGTCTCGGTGTGGGGGAGCCTTCTCGTCCTCGGCGTCCTCTCCACGGCGGTGGCGGTTCTCTTCTTCGCCCTTGGGGTCCGGGACCTGGGGGCGGTACGGGCGTCGATTCTCTCGAATTTCGAGGCGGTTTTCGCCGCATGCCTTGCGGTGATTTTCCTAGGAGAGCGACTCAGCGCCATCCAGTGGGCCGGGGCTCTTCTCATGGTCCTCTCCATCATAGGCGTCAGTGCCCTTCCCGATGAAAAAAGCACCCCGGCGGCGAAGTCCTTCAGGGCATTGATGCCGTGAACCGTCTCTCCAAAGACGATGCCGTGGTGTTTGATGATGGTCTTTCCTTCGAGGATGGGTGTGGTCGTCAGTAACATGGACGTTCCTTTCTAGTTCGTGTGGAATCTATCCCTAGTATACCCCCCTTCGAGGGGTTTAGTCAGAAACCTTCCAATCTTAGAGATTTCTTTCGAAGTTCTTCCCAAGTTCTCCTCTTCCTTAGAGAATCTTCTGATCTTCGAGTTTTGCGATGAGGCGATCCGCCTTTCTCCCCGAGGACTGGTTCATCCGCTCCAGATAGGAGACGAGGTTCCCGAGGAAGGGAATGTCCTCTCCGAGATAGGCGCGACTGGCGGCCTCAATGCGAAGAGCACGGGGACAATCGGCGCGGTGGGTGGCGCAGTGGTTGCAGGCGGCGAGGGCCTGGGCCAAGGCTTTGGCGCGAGCGAGGCGCACCCGAGCGCGACTTCTGAGAAACCGCACCGCCCCAAGGGCTCCCACGAGGACCACGAGGCCCACGGAGCCAAAGAGCCCTAGGGGGAGAATCTCCAGGAGGGTCTTGCATCCGAAAAAGAGAAAGAGCACCGAGGCGAGAAGACCCATGGTGACCTCGGGAATCTTCTTGCCGAGAAATTTCCCGAGGAGAATCCCGATGAGGCTCACGAGAATCATCGCCGACACCGTCGCCGTGAAGATGAGCAGGGCGGAGCTACTCTTCGCCGCCAAGGTCATGGCGACGATTTGGGTCTTGTCCCCAAGTTCTCCGAAGAAGAAGGTCATGGCAATGGAGAGGAGGACTCCCCTTTTCTTCTGGGTCACCTCTTCTTCCTCGTCCTCCTCTTCCAAGGAGAGGCCCTTGAGTCCAAAGAGGAGGAAGACCACCGCCGAGAGGATGCGCAACTGCTCCAAGGGGATGACCCGGGAGAGGAGGACGGCGAGGGCGATGGCGACGCCGTGGTTGAAGGCGATGCCAAGGCTCACCCCGGCGAGGACCAGCCCCATGGAGTACTGGGTGGCAAAGGCGAGGGCCAAGAGTTGACTCTTGTCCCCAAGTTCTGCCACAAAGACCAAGAAAAATGCTTCCAACCACTGTGCCATGTGAATCCCTCCTCACGAAAAAGCGAGGGCTCGTCCCTCGCAGTTTTCTTAGTATATCACAATTCTTGGACCAAGAGGGTCCCGCCGATGCTAAACATGTCGGGTTGAGAAGGGTCGTAATAGAGCTCTTCGACGATGAAGCGAATCCTCACCGTTTCCTCTTTCGCGTCATAGCTCAAGTCCCCAAGGGATTGATTCCCCGCTTCTTTGAGGGCCTGGGCTTTTTTTGCCACCTCTTCAAAACTCAAGCGCAAGAGGATGGTGTCCTCCTTTTTGTTCTTCGTCTTTTGAAGGATGCTCATCATCCGATCCTCGGAGTTTAAGACGAGGCGGAATCCTCCGGTGCTCCCCTTGGAGTAGTCGGTGTTGTAGGAGTTTAAGGCAATGGCCTGGTCGAAGTCCTTGATGTAGAGGGGATAGCGATAGGGGGCCCAGTTGATGGCGCGGCTCTCTTCGTCCCCGGTCATCCCAACCTCAAAGCCCATGTCCTCTTGGAAGTGGTCAAAGGAGAAATCCTCGCCGAGGAAGGGAATCTTCTTCACGTCGAAGTGGCCATCGAGGTAGGCCAAGGTGTCCACAATCCGCCGTTGGTCCTCGGAGGGGACGTTCTTCGCGGCGACGATGTGCCCCTTCTTGAGCATGTTGTTCTTCGCGAGGAGCTCTTCGAGGCGGTGGACCTGGCTCCTCTCGGAGACGGCGTACCCGCTTAAGGGGCCGACGCTGACGAGTAGGATGAGAAGACTTGCCACGATGGGCAGGACGATCATGTCCCGTCCCCGCTTCACGATGGTGTAGAGGATGGCGAAGAAGTTCCAGAAACCAAAGACGATGCCCTGATAGCGCAGGACCGTCAACCCATAGGTGTCCACGTGGTGGGCCATGCAGTAGAAGAAAATTCCAAGGGGCACGACGCCGACCCAGGGCAAGAGGCGAAGGACCATGGCATTCTTCGGCTCTTCTCTCTCCCAGCTGAGAAAGAAGAGGGTCGCCGCCAAGACGAGGCCATACCACAAGACGAGTTGCCCGATGAAGCGCACTGGGGCAAAGCCCTCGCGCAGCATGTGGAAGAAGTAGATGTAGAGGACGGCACTGTAGGCGACGAGAAGGGGCGTCACCACGTAGAGGAGAAGGCCTCGCAAGGTCCTTGGCATCTTCTCCTTGCCGCCGCTTGTCATGGGGTAGAGGGAGAGGAAAATTCCCGCCTGGAAGGGGGCGTAGGCAATCCACGCCACGTCGGCATAGAGGGTGCTGGGCACCGAGGAGCCGAGGAGGAGATGAATCGCCAAGAAGATGGCGGCAATGCCTAGGAATAAGACATTGGCAAAGGCGAAGGCGATGACCTCGGCGCGCACGATGGCAAAGAGGTAGCTCTCGTAGTCCTGCCAATGGCCAAGGCATCCCACGTAGGCGCAGGCCACGACGACGGTGAGGAGAATCCCCCAGTAGAAGGTGGCGAGCTGGGTGGGAAGCATCATCGTACTCAAAAAGTCCGAGGTAATCTGCTCCTTGGAAAGGCCCACCCGTAGGGCGACAAACATCCCCACAAAGATGAGCACCGCCAGGGTATAGATCATCACCGTCAAGGTTCGCCTTCTCGAGACATCCCCGGTAAGGGCCTCCCGCAACAATGCGGCGAGGAGGAAGAGGAAAAACCCGAAGATGCTCGACCAGGTCATGACGTAGAGGCGAAACATCCCTGGAGGGGCCTCGGGGGTATTTGCGAGACGGTGTGTGATGACGATTAAGAGAATGCTCGCCGCAAAGGCGAAGAGCATGGGAATTGGAAAGCGCACCAGGGCGCCTCGTGTTTGACGCAATTGATTGCGCATCTGACTCATGAGGCTCATTGTATCGCTCCTTTCCCCTTAAGTATAACAAATCTCGAGAATGGCCTCTTTTGTTTTTGAGAACTGTTGCCGTATTGTCATCTTTTGTTGGATTTCCTTGACTTTTTTCGCCCTTCGTAGTAGAATAGATGAAATCAAATGAAGCGAAACCCCTCTGCAAGCCCTGGGAAGATTCCCGTCGTGGGCGGCTTTTTTATTGCCAGAAAGGAGACTCTTTTGCCAGACACCAACCCTCTTGGCGTGAGGCCCGTGGGAGCACTGCTCCGAGAATTTGCGGTTCCCGCCATCATCAGCGGCATCGTCGCCGCACTCTACAACATCGTCGACCAAATCTTTATCGGCCAAGGAGTGGGCATCCTGGGAAACGCCGCCACCAACGTGGCCTTCCCCCTGGTGAACCTCTCCCTCGCCCTGTGCCTTCTCATCGGGGCGGGGACCGGGGCGAACTTCTCCTTAAACCTCGGGCGGGGAAAACCGGACCTCGCGGCGCGGTTTGTGAAGACGGGGATCTTCTACGTCCTCGGGGCGAGTCTTGTGATTCTCCTCTTCGTGCGCCTCTTTTTGCGCCAGCTCCTCGTGGCCTTTGGGGCGACGGATGCGGTGATGGACCTTGCGATGATCTACACCTCTATCACCAGCTGGGGGATTCCCTGCCTCATGTTTACCACCGGGTTTTCCACCTTGATTCGCGCCGACGGCTCCCCGCGCTACGCCATGATGTGTAACCTCGTCGGGGCCATCATCAACACCATCCTCGACCCCCTCTTCATCTTCGGATTTGGCTGGGGCATGGCAGGGGCGGCCTATGCCACCATCATCGGCCAGACCATCTCCGCCCTCATCACCGCGGGCTACTTCTTCCGGATGAAAAACGTGGACCTCTCGGTGGGGCCCTGGCGCTTCGAGTTCTCCCTGGCAAAGCCCATTACGAGTCTTGGCCTCTCCCCTTTCATCAACCAGGTGGCCCTCATGATCTTTCAGATTGTCATGAACAACACCTTGACCACCTACGGGGCCCAGTCCCCCTACGGCTCCGAGATCCCCCTCGCCGTCGTCGGGGTCATCAGTAAGGTCAGCGTCATCTATTACGCCTTCATCTTCGGCATCTCCCAAGGGGCCCAGCCGATTATGGGCTTTAACTATGGGGCGAAGAACTTCTCCCGGGTGAAGGAAGCCTTCTTCAAGGCGTTGAAGATCTCCCTTCTCATCTCGGTGATTGCCTTCGCCGCCTACCAACTCTTCCCCCGTCAGATTCTCTCCATCTTCGGGGAAGGGGACAAGCTCTACTACCACTTCGGTACCTTGTATTTTAGAATCTTCCTCATGATGACTTGCATCAACGCCATCCAGCCCGTCTGCTCCTTCTTCTTTACGAGTATCGGCCGGGCGACCCGAGGGATGATCGTCTCCTTGACGCGTCAGATTCTCTTCCTCATTCCCTTGGTCATCCTCTTCTCCCGCCTCTTCGGCGTCGAGGGCGTCCTCTTTGCAGGGCCCATCGCCGACTTTGCCGCCTGCTCCGTGGCGGCCTATCTCGCCTCCATCGAAATGAAGAAGATGCGACGCGCCCAAGAAGAGGGCCTCGCCGCATAAAAAGCCTCCCCACACGGGGAGGTTTTTTCTTATCCCACCCGCACCCATTTCCAGGTGCCGCGGCGGAAGAAGTACCAGAGAATCATCGATTCAAAGAAATCCGCAAAGAGATAGGAGATGAAGAGAACTCGAATGTCGTGGCCCGACCAGATGCCCCAGAGGATGATGGGCAACTGAATCAGCCACTGGGCACAGAATCCCCCGATGAGCATGGGCCGCTGGTAGCCACTTCCGAGAAAGGCAATCCCCATGCCAAAGGCAAGGCCCAAGAGGGGAAGCATGGGGGTGGCGAGAAAGAGAAAGTCTTGGCCCATGGAAATCACCGCCGCGTCGGTGGTGAAGAGGCGGTAGAAGTCGGCGCCAAAGAGGTAACACAGGACGGTAAATGCCGTCATGAGAAGTCCGTTAAAGAGGCGGGCATAGTAGGAGGTATCCAGGGCGGAGTCGATATCCTCCTTCCCGAGGAAACGGCCGAGGAGGACGCTGCCCCCCATGAGCATCCCCTCGATGGGCAAGAAGGCGAGGCCATAAATCTTGCCCCCAATCCCAAATGCCGCCACCGCCGCCACTCCAAAGATGGCGACAGCGCGGACGAGGATGGCGTTAAAGCCATAGCGAAGGACCATCTGAATCCCATTGGGAAGACCGACGCGGATGAGCTCCAGGTCCACACTGGGATGGAGGGTGAAGAGGCCGCGCCAGTGGGGCTTCAGGGCATCTTTTCGCCGGAAGAGGAGGAAAAAGCCCAGGATGAAGGAGAGACTAATGGAGAGCACCGTCGCAAGAGCCGCTCCATAGACCCCAAGGCCAAGCCCGGGGAGGTGTGTCCCCGGGATGGTGTCAAACATGAAAATCGGGTCGAGGACGAGATTTGTGATGGTGGCCAAGAGGAGAATCTTCATCGGCGTCTTCGCGTCGCCGCTGCAACGAAAGATGGTGTTGGCAGAAAAGGAAGCGAAGAACACCGGGAGAAAGAGAATCCGAAGTCCCCCATAGGCGTAGGCGGCGTCGAGAACCGCCTCTTCCTTCGTAAAGAGGTGAAGAAGAGGATCGAGGAGAAGGCCGAGGAGCAGGGCGGTGAGAATCCCCATGACCACCTTGAAGGTGATGGTCTGCTCCGCGGCGATGCGGGCCCTCTCCTCGTCTCCACGGCCGATGTTTTGGGAGATGACCGAGATGCTCCCGCTGCCGATGACCTCATTTAAGAAGGTGAAGAGGAAGAAGATGGACGAGAAGATGGTCACCCCGGCCACCGCCTCAGAGGAGATGCGCCCGAGCCACAACATGTCCACCATGTCGTAGACGGACTGCATCGTATAGGAAATCATCGTCGGATAGGACAGACTCCAGAGTTCCCGTCCAATGGCTGGGTTGTGACGCTTCATCGTCTCTCCTTTCTATTCCACTGCCTTTAGGGCCTCAGTCATGGCCACACGGCTGAGTTTTCGCTTTGCAATCATCCGCACCACCAAGGAGACGACGAAGGTCACCAGGGCGGGATAGAGGAAGTTCTTCACCCCGAGCCCCGGGTAGAGCATGGCGTCTTCTGGGGCGGTGATGAGCAGGATGGTCTTGTGCAAGAATCTCCCGAGGACGGCCCCTAAGAGGATCCCGGCTCCCGTGAGAACCCAGGTCTCTCGGTAGAGGTAGCTCGTCAGTTCTTGGACGGTAAAGCCCAAGACTTCGATGGTGGCCAGTTCGCGCCGCCTTTCTTCGAGGTTGATGGTCACCAGGTTGTAGAGGACGACGATGGCCAAGAGGGCACTCGCCGCCACCATGATGACGACAATCATGTCGAGGGAACTGACGAGGCCGTCGATGATGTTGCCCATCCCCTTAAAGGTAAGGCCGCCGAGGACCGAGTCGTGGGAAACGTAGTCCCCGCAGAACCCTTCTGCGTCCTCTCCCTGGTGGAGCTCGACGATGTGGGCATTCTTTTCATAGGCCTCGTGGAAGGCCCCTTCGTAGCCGAGAGGCGTCATGTAGAGGAAGTGTCCCGCATACCCCTCGATGACTCCCGCCACGGGGATGCGGTGACTCCCCTCGTCGTCGTCGACATAGAGGTCGTCTCCCGCGTCGACGCCGAGAAGATTCGCGAGTTTCTCCGTCAAGAGGGCCCCCTCGTCGGTGAGGGGCACGTCCTCGCCGCGAGGCGCACGGAGGGAGACCATGTCCTTCAAATCCTTCGCCTCTTCGGGGACGATGACCACGAGACGCTGATCCGGATGCTTCGGCACGGCGACGATGAGACTTTCCACCCGCGCCTCGGCGTGGTGGAGGATGCGGTGATCCTTTCCAAGGAGATCATCCACCTCCTTCGCGTCCTTCTCATCCAGGTCTTTTTCCTGGAGGAGGATGGCGTCAAAGCGGGTGAGGTCCTCGTATTGGAGGCGACTAATCCCCTTCACCGCACTGTGGAGACCAAAGCCTAAGACGAGAAGGGCCATGCACCCACTGACCCCTAAGAGGGTCATCATCGTCCGTCCCCCGTAACGCATGAGGTTGCGGATGCTCACCTTTCCAAAGAAGGAGAAGTGTTTCCACAGGGGCGTGTTCTCCAAGAGGACGCGCCGTCCGTTCTTCGGCGGGCGGGGGCGGAGGAGTTTCACCGTCTCCTCCTTCGCCATGGCCCAGGCGATGAGGGAGGCCAAGATCCCCACGAGGAACACCCCGAGGAGGATGGCGAGAATCCAGAGAGGGGCGCTCACGAAGAGTTTGTAGTCGTGAAGAATCGTCCCAGAGCCGTAGGTCTTGGCGATGCGCTCGGGGAGCACCCACTGCCCCACGGCGGCACCGAGGACGCTTCCCAAGAGGGCGGCGAGGCCCCCGTAGAGGAGGGGCTTTTTCATCAAGTCCTTCGTGGCGTAGCCAAGGCTCTTCAAGGTGCCCAAGATCATCCGCTCCTCTTCCACCATGCGGCGCATGCCGTTGGAGGCGACGAAGAGGGCGACGGCGAAGAAGAAGACGGGGAAGACCCCGGTCAAGAGGTCCATCCGGTGGGCACTGCCCACGTAGTAGTGAATCCCCCCAAGTTCCGAGCGAGTGAGGATACTCGTCGATGGAGCCCGCAAGAGGCGCATCTTATCCCGACCCTCTTGGAGGTCTTCTTCCTTTTGGGCGAGGGTGTCTTCTGCCTCCTCACTCTCCTCCTCGAAGGTGGAACGCCCCTCTTCATACTCCTTCTGGTGGGCGTAGAAGGTGGCTTCGCTGGCGCGGAGCCGTGCCCGGCCATCGTGAAGGCCCTCTTCCAGGCGGTCCTTGGCGTCCTCCAAGGTCGCCTCTTCCCGTCCGAGGGCATCCCTGCCCGTGGCAAGACTTCCCTCTCCCTTGGCGATTTCTCTTTCCTTCTCCTCCAAGGTGTGTTTGCCCTCGTCGAGTTTCTTCTTCCCCTGGTCGAGGTCGCTTCCGGCGCGGGTGAGCTCCTGGGACTTTTCTTCCAATTCCTGTTTGCCCTTGAGGAAGGCATTTTCACCTTCATCGAACTCTTGGCGACCCTTTTGGAGGGCCCGTTTGCCCTCGTCGAGTTGGCGCTTCGAGGCCTCGAGTTCTCCCTCTTTACGGAGGAGTTCTTCCCTTCCCTGTTGGAGTTTTTGGGTCCCCGCTTCCAGGGTGGCCCTTCCCTCGTCGAGGGTGGTCTCCTTCTCCTTCAAGGTCTTCTGGGCCTCGTCCATGGACTTCTTCCCTGCGGCGAGTTGGGCCTCGGCGGCGAGGAGTTCCTTCTCCATGGCCTCGTATTGGGCGATGCCACCCTTGGCGGCGTCGAGGCGGGCGGAGAGGGCGGCTAGTTGCTCCTTGAGTTTTGCAGCCTTCTTTTGGGCGGCGGCAATCCCCGCCTCAATCTCCTTGGTCTTTTCCGAGAGACTGGCCTCTTGGGTCCTCAAGGCGGCGAGTTGGCCTTCGAGGGTCGCCTTTTCCTCCGGGGCGAGGGTGGCCTCTTGAAGACGGGCCTCAAGTCCTGCGATTTGGTCCTTGAGAATGGCCCCTTGGGCGGCGAGCTCTTCTCGGCTCTTTTGAAGAGTCTCCACCCCCCGGGCCGCCTCTTCGATGCCCCCTTGGAGCTGGCGAATCCCCTCTTCCATGGCTGGGATGGCCTTGCGGGCCTCGGCGATGCGCTCTCCCTCTTGGGCGAGTTTTGCCCGGCCGCTTGCAATCTTCTTTTCCGCCTCGACGAGGGCTTGCTTCTTCTCCTCCAAGGTGGCCTTCGCATCCTTTAACGCCGCCTCTCCTTGGGAAATTTCCTCTTTTGCAGCGGCGAGGCGTCCCTCTTGGGTTTTGAGCTCTTGGCGGCCCTCGGCGAGTTTTTGACTCCCGTCGGCTATCTTCTCCTCCGCCTCTTGGACCTTCCGCGACTCTTCGGCAAGGCGGGCCCTCGCCTCTTCGAGACGCTTCTCCTCAGAGGCGAGGCGGTCCCTTGCCGCCTCAAGTTTTCCACGTCCCTCGTCGTAGGTGCTCTTCGCCTCCAGGTATTGACGCTGTTTTTCCCTCCAGGTGTCCTCTGCTTCTTGAAGCTTTGTCTTTCCCTGGGCGAGGTCTTCGCTCTTCTTTTTCAACGTCTCCTGGGCGGCGAGAAGTTTCGCCTCTCCCTCGGAGATTTGGGCTCTGCCCTCTTTCTCCTGGCGAAGGAGGCTGTGGCGCCCCTCGGCGAGTTGTTTCTTCGCCTCGTCGAGGGAGGCCTTTGCGGATGCGAGGCGGTCTTCTTGGCGCTTTAACTCCTCCCGGGCCCGGATGATTTTCTCCTGTCCCTCGTCGAGTTTTTTCTGAGCGTCCTCCTTCAAATCGTCGAGGCGCTCATTGCTGCGAAGGGCGAGGCGTCTCTCCAGGTCCTTCTTCGCCCGGAGGACCTCGTCTTCATAGGCACTGTCTCCCGTTCCGAGGCCCTCGGTGGCTTTGAGTGCCAACCGGGCCTGATGGGGCAGGGTCGAAGAAAAGTCCTCGGGGAGGATGTAGGCGTAGCCGTCGATGCTCGCCCCTTGAAATCCCGTGCCGAAGAAGGAGTTGTGGAGAAATTCTGCACTCTTCACCACGCCTACGATGGTAAAGTCCTTGGTCTTTAGGTTCTTTTCCTCGTGGCCTAGGAGTTTTCCCTCTCCCAGATGAACCGGGTCCCCCATCTTGAGGCCGAGAAGCTCCATGGTCTGGCCGTCGAGGACAATCTCTCCCGTCTTTTTCGGAAGATGTCCTTCGAGAAGTTCGGGAAGACTCAATGACTCGGGCAGACTCATAAGGCGCAGGTCGTGGCCCGTGGTCCCGAGACTCGCGTCGATGGCATAGCCGTATTCGAGTCTTGCAACTCCCTTCGTCTTCGCGAGGATCTCCTGATCTCTCTTCTCCAGACCATAGGCATTGGTGACGAGAACGTCCATGGTGTGGGTCTTATGGACGAGGGCCTCCACCGTCTTTCGCATGGTGGGCCCGGTGCTTCCAAGACCTACGAGACAAAAGGCACCGAGGCCAATCATAAAGAGCATGGAGAAAAATTTTCCCGGCGTTTTGAGAATCTGACGCCATGCGTCGCGATGAAGTGCCTTCACCAGTCAATCTCCTCCAATCCCTTGGGATGCGAGTTGATCTCCGTGGCGCGGACCTTCGCGTCGGCGATCTCGATGACCCGATCCGCGAGAGGGGCCAGGGCCCGGTTGTGGGTGATGACGAGAACCGTCGCCCCGCCCTTTCTGCAGGCATCTAAGAGAAGGCCCAGGACTTGGCGACCGGTCTGGGAGTCGAGGGCACCCGTGGGCTCGTCACAGAGGAGGAGCTTCGGATTTTTCGCAAGGGCCCGGGCGATGGCGACCCGCTGCTGTTCTCCCCCGGAGAGTTGGGCGGGGAAATTGTCAAGTCGCTCCAAGAGGCCCACCTGTTCCAAGACCTTCACCGGGTCCTGGGCCCCCTTGACGATCTGGGCCGCCAGCTCCACGTTCTCTCGTACCGTGAGATTTGGCAGGAGATTGTAGAACTGAAAGACGAATCCCACGTCGTAGCGGCGATAATCGGTGCGCGCCCTCTCGTCGAGGCGGGCAATGTCCTTCCCATCGACGAGGATTTCCCCCTCGTCGGCGACGTCCATGCCCCCTAAAATGTTTAAGAGCGTCGATTTTCCCGCCCCGCTAGGCCCTAGGATAATGACAAATTCTCCCTTTTCCACGGAAAAATTGATCCCCGCATTGGCGAGGACCACCGTCTCTCCCATCTGATAGCGTTTCACGCAGTCTTTGACTTCCACATAGGCCATAGACACACCCCCTATCCTTTCATTATAGCAGTTTCTCAGGACACAAAAAAAGACGACCGTCGTCGCCTGCTCATTCTTATGTAGCCAAACACCCGGCTCTGTTACACCACTCCATGCGGTACCCGAAGAGTTAACTCAGACCAGGCACCCCGTACGGCACACAAAAATTCTCACTTAGTGCTGCTTCCGTCAAGACCTGACACGGTTCATGAGGTTCTGTTGCGTCGGACCCAATCGTCACCGCCACTTTTTCGAGGCAGACCATACAATGGGGCATCTCGGCCGGGACTTCGACCTTGCTGGAGCGGATTGCAAGTTACAGGGCACCGCTACCTCCCCATCTAGTTCGGCAATGTGATACTGGCGGAGAGAGGGGGATTCGAACCCCCGATACGCTATCAACGTATACCCGCTTTCCAGGCGAGCGCCTTAAGCCAACTCAGCCATCTCTCCAGACGTATTACAAGAATTAAGTATACAGCATCCTCCACGACTTTGCAAGAGCTTTTTTCGATTGCCCCTTGTCCCTCGTACAAAAATATCCTATATTAGACTTAGAAAATAGAAGGCGTGTTTAGAAAGAAAAGTACACCCCCCGAGGTCAACACAGATGTAGTTTCCCAAGGCGTTGATATCACGCAGCCGGAATACCAAAAAAGGGTAAGGAAGGGTTGCTTAAAGGCCGTACTCGTATTCGTAGCAATTATCTTCGGCATGACGATGTGCACCGTCTACTTTGGAAGCCAAGACCCAGAGGCAAAGACGAAACAAGTGATGCAAGAGAGTGGGACCATCCAAGAAAAATACGACGTTGCAGGAAAAAAAGCTTTCGGAGATAAGTATGTTCAAACCACGGTGACTTTTGATCTTGAGCATGCCACCTTTACTGCAGATGGAGACGTTGATGAAGCAAAGACTCCCATCTCCTTTGTCAACGTGGAAGTTATGCTCCCCGATGCGTTCAGCAAAAAGGGCCACGTGGACAGTTTCTTCTTGAAGTCCAGTGAACTCCTCAAACTTACGAAAGACATTCAAACTCCTCGAATCTTCATCGGCGCCAAAGCGGACTTTGTCGACACCTACGGGAATAAGTCAGAATCCTACGCCATTAAAACCGAGTACCCCAGGGAAGAGCTCGAAAAGATTAACTTTGAGAATTTCAACTCCAATAACCTACCCCAGCTCGCTTCTGAAGTTTGGCTCGCCGAAGCTCTACGCACTCCAGAGGTCCTCCGCTGGCTCGGACAATAAAAAAGCCCCGTCGGGGGCTTTTTCTTATGCGCCGAGGTAGGCTTCTTTGATTTTTGGGTCCTGGGCGAGGGCCTTGGCGTCCCCTTCGGTGACGATCTTTCCCGTCTCCAGGACATAGGCCCGGTGGGAAATGCCGAGGGCGAGGCTTGCATTTTGCTCGACGAGAAGGATGGTGACTCCTTCTTCGTTGAGGCTCTTGATGACGTCGAAGATCTCTTGGACGAAGAGAGGGGAGAGCCCCATGGAGGGTTCGTCTAAGAGGAGGAGCTTCGGGTTACTCATGATGGCGCGGCCCATGGCGAGCATCTGCTGTTCTCCTCCCGAGAGGGTGCCGGCAAGCTGGTCCTTTCTCTCCCGCATTCTCGGGAACCGTTCGTAGATGCGCTCAATCTTTTGCCGGAGCACGTCGGCGCTCTCCTTGGTGGTGTAGGCGCCGAGTTGCAGGTTGTCGTAGACGGAGAGGCCCTTAAAGACCCGACGCCCTTCCGGGACTTGGGCGATGCCGGCCTTGGTGATGACGTGGGGCTTCGCCTTGGTGATGTCTTCTCCTTGGAAGAAGACGCTGCCCGCGGAGAGGGGCAAGAGGGAGGAGATGGCCTGGAGGGTGGTGGTCTTTCCCGCCCCGTTGGCACCGATGAGGGAGACGATTTCTCCCTCGTGGACCTCGAGGTTAATGCCCTTTAGGGCATGGATGTTTCCATAGTGGACGTGGAGGTCTTCTACGCGTAACAGACTCATGCTAAACCTCCTTCTACGGCACCGCCGAGGTAGGCTTCGACGACGCGGGGGTCATTGATGACGGTGCGCGGGTCCCCCGAGGCAATCTCTTGGCCGTAGTTTAAGACCATGAGGCGTTCACAGATGCCGAGGACGAGTTTCATGTCGTGTTCGATGAGAAGGATGGTCATCCCAAATTCTCGGCGGATGAGGGCGATGGTCTCCATGAGCTCCTCGGTTTCGATGGGGTTCATCCCCGCGGCGGGTTCGTCTAAGAGCAGGAGCTTGGGACGGGTGGCCATGGCCCGGGCGATCTCGAGTTTTCTCTGCTTCCCATAGGGCAGGGAGTGGGCGGAGTAGTGCTTGTAGCCGTCGAGGTCGAAGATCTTTAAGAGCTCCATGGCTCGCTTCGTAATCTCCCGCTCTTCCTTCCAGTAGCTCTTGGTGCGGAAGGTGCCGGCGAGGATGCCGTAGTGCATCTCGAGGTTCGCCGCAATCTTCACGTTGTCGAGAACGGAGAGGTAGCCGAAGAGGCGGATGTTTTGGAAGGTGCGGGCGATGCCCTTTCGCACGATGGCCTCTGGGGTCTTCCCGGCGATGTTTTCCCCGCGGAAGAAGATGTCTCCCACGGTGGGGGTGTAGACCCCGGTGATCATGTTAAAGACCGTGGTTTTTCCCGCGCCGTTGGGGCCGATGAGGCCAAGGAGCTCCCCTTCGTAGATGTCCATATTCAAGTCGCTGACGGCTCTCAGTCCCCCGAAGGTGATGGAGACGTCTTTGGCGGTTAACAGTTTTTCGCTCATCGCCGTGCCCTCCTCTTCTTGTCGATGTTGGCCATGAAGGCGCGCAGGGAGAATTCCTTGCGTCCCAAGAGGCCTTCGGGGCGGAAGATCATCATGATGACGAGGACGAGGGCGTAGATGATCATCCGGTACTCGTTAAACTGGACGAGAAGACCCGAGACCAGGGTGAGGACCACGGCGGCCAAGGTGGCGCCAGTGAAGGATCCCATCCCCCCGAGGACCACCATGACGAGGATGTTGATGGAGTAGTTGTAGTCGAATTGCTTCGCCCCGAGAAGTCCCACGTTGTGGGCGTAGATGCCTCCCGCAATTCCGGCGAAGAAGGCGGAGACCGCGAAGGCGAAGGTCTTGTAATAGGTGACGGGAATCCCCGAGGCCTCGGCGGCAATCTCGTCTTCTCGAATGGCGAGGACGGCGCGGCCGTGGCGGGAGGTCATGAGGGAGAACATCATGGCGAGGGAAATCACCGTCAAGAGGTAGATGATTCCAGGGTTTCGCATCACGGGAATCCCCATGAGGCCCTGGGCGCCGCCGGTGAAGTCGAAGTACTCGATGAGAACCCGGATAATCTCCCCAAAGGCGAGGGTGATGATGGCGAGGTAGTCCCCCTTGAGGCGCAGGGCGGGAATGCCGATGACGATTCCCATGACACAGGCCAAGAGGCCGCCGAGGAGAAGGCCCACGAAGTAGCCGGGAAGGCCGGGGAGAATCGCCGCTTTTGTAAAGAGAGCGGCGGTGTAGGCCCCGACGGACATGAAGCCCGCGTGGCCCAGGGTAATCTGTCCCAAGTTCCCGACGGTGACGTTTAAGCTCGTGGCCAAGATGATGTTGATGCAGATGAGGATGAACTGACTCATGGCGTAGCGAGACAAAAGGCCTGCGGTATTGATGCCGAAGATGGCGAGGTAGACCATGAACAGCAGAAGTGCGGTGAAGGCGTACATGCCCTTTCGATCTCTTGTCATGTTACACCTTCTCTCTCTGGTTCTTGCCAAGGAGCCCGGTGGGCTTGATGAGGAGCACGAGGATGAGCACCCCAAAGACGATGGCGTCGGCGAGTTTACTGGACAGATAGGCGCGGGTCAAGGATTCGATGACGCCTAAGATGACGCCTCCTAAGACCGCACCGGGAATGAGGCCAATCCCCCCGAGGACTGCGGCGGTAAAGGCCTTGATGCCAAGCATGGACCCCATGAGGGGCTCCACTTGGGGGTAACTCGAGAGGTAGAGGACGCTGGCAACTCCAGCGAGGGCGGAGCCGATGGCGAAGGTGAGGGTCATCGTCGTATCCACGTTAATCCCCACGAGGGACGCGGCGCCATAGTCTTCGCTGGTGGCGATGAGGGCCTTCCCGTACTTCGTCTTTCGCATGAAGAGCTGCAAAAGCACGGTGAGAATCGCGGTGATGCAGATGGTGACGATGGTGCTCACCCCAATGGAGACACTCCCGAGGCTTAGAGCCGGTTGGGGGAAAATCTTCGGCACGGGGCGGGCGCCGGCGCCAAAGAGTTTCATAAAGAGGTTTTGCAAGAAGAGACTCACCCCAATGGCAGTGATGAGGTTTGAGATTCTGGGACTGTTGCGCAGGGGTTTGTAGGCGATGCGTTCGATGACGACGCCGAAGAGGGCGCAGATGAGAAGCGCCGGAATCATTGCGAGATAGAGGGGAACCCCCATTTGCTGCAACTGGAGCGTGATGCTAAAGAGTGCCACATAGCTTCCCACCATAATGATGTCGCCGTGGGCAAAGTTGATGAGTTTGGCAATCCCGTAGACCATGGTGTAGCCCAGGGCCACCAAGGCGTAGATCGAGCCGATCTGCAGACCGTTGATGGTTTGGAGCAAGAGTTCCAAAGATTTGTCCACATCCTTCTCCTTTCAGATAAAGGGAAGGCCACCGGTGAGGGTGGCCTTACGCGACTTAGTTGGCTTCGGGTTGGACGACGGAGTCGAAGACGTACTTTCCGCCGACGATCTTGATGATGGTCCCCGCCTTCACAGGGTTGTTCGCATCGTCAAAGGTGAGTGCGCCGGTGACCCCTTCAAAGGAGGCGGCCTTCAGGGCGTTGCTCACCGCTTCAAAATCCGTTCCCCCTGCAGCGCCAAAGGCGTTCTTGTAGAGGTAGACTGCGTCGTAGCCGAGGGCGGCAAAGGCGCTGGGTTCTTCGCCGTACTTTTCCTCGTAGGCCTTGACGAATGCCTGGACCTTGTTGGAGGTGTCGTCCAAGGAGAAGTGATTGGTGAAATAGGAGTTTTCAATGTCACCATAGTCGCTCTCGTTCAAGGTCTTCACCACGCCATCCCAGCCGTCGCTGCCGAGGAAGGTGGCCTTCACATTGGCTTGACGGGCTTGGACGGTGATGAGGGCGATCTTTTCGTAATAGTCGGGCACAATGAGCACATCGGGGTTCTTCCCGGCGATGGTGGTCAATTGGGCCTTGAAGTCATTGTCGGAATCCGAGTATCCCTCGTCGGCGACGATGTCGATGCCCTTTTCCTTGGCAGTGGTGATGAACTGGTCTGCAACCCCCATGGAGTAGTCGCTGGAGTTGTTGCGAAGAACGGCGGCAGTCTTCGCCTTCAGGTTATCCGCCGCATAGGTGGCCAGGAGCACGCCTTGGTAGGGGTCGGTGAAGCAGGCGCGGAAGACGTTGGGCTTTCCAGCGGTGATGTCGAGCTGGGTTCCCGTCGGGGTGATCATGGGCACGCCATCGGCTTGGGCGGCACTGGCCACTGCGAGAGCCGGCTTCGAGGTGATGGGTCCGAGGATGGCGTTGACGCCCTCATCCATGAGCTTTTGATAGAGGTTGACGGCTTCCGTGGGGTCGCCCTTGTCGTCGTAGCTGACGTACTCGAGCTGTTTGCCGTCGACGCCACCGTTGGCGTTGATTTCATCGATGGCAAGCTTCATCCCATTCTCAGCGGTCAGACCATAGACGGCGACGTCTCCGGTCTTGGGCACAATGCCCCCAAGCTTAATGGTGGTGGCAGCATCGGCATTGGCTGCGCCATTATTGGCTTGGGTGTTGGCTCCGTTTCCTGCGCCGCCGCAAGCGGTGAGCAAGAGCACAGAGGCCATGAGCATGGAGAGTTTCTTTTTCAACATGTTCCTTCCTCCTATCCATCTAGATCATGACTAAAGATTTAAGGTGTATTATAACAGAAATCCTGCCCCGATTTAAGGGGCAGGATGAGGTTTTTTTCACTTTTTCACGAAAACATAGGAAATTTCTCCCGAAGGAGGCGCCACAGGACCCTCCCAACAAAAAGAAGTCCCATTATTCCAAGGCTCCAGGGGCCTTTTTGGAAGAATCCATAGAGAGAGAGGAGAGCCCCGAGACCGTCGAGTGCGGCGAAAATCCCCTCCCGTTTTGCCCGCAGGGAAATGGCGAGGACCCGCTGGGTGTGGCTTAGGGTAAACAAGAGGGCGAGGCCTTCAATGGCGGCGGCGCCCTTGGCCCAGGCGTGGCCGAAGAGGAGGCTCCAAATCCCCGCCGGGGCGAGGCGAAGAGGCGACAGAGGCCCCGGTCCCTCCCCGTAGAGGGCCTCGATGTGCCAGGGCTCCAAGAGTCGCTTTCCGAGGCGGCTCATCTTCGCCCGCTCCACGAGGGCAAAGAGGATGGTCCAGAGGGCGAGGAGAAAACTCTCCCCG
The DNA here is from genome assembly GCA_023442775.1 of Bacillota bacterium. Lineage (GTDB taxonomy): Bacteria > Bacillota > Clostridia > Tissierellales > Peptoniphilaceae > JAEZXH01. The sequence continues at coordinate 17,837 of JAEZXH010000005.1, read as the reverse complement.
GAAAAGAGAAGGCCCAGGCGGTCCCCCTCCCGGGAGAGGAGGATGCCCAGAGCCGTGCCGATTGCGGTGACGAGAAGGACCCGGACGTACTCGTCGTAGGTCCTCCCCGAGGTGAGGAGGTTTCCCCGACGGGCAAAGTGTTGACCCAGGACATAAGGGTCCCCCAGCTCCTCGAGGACCCTCTCGAGACTCTTCCCCTTGGAAAGCCCTTCGTCGATGAGGCCCTGGATGGCCTCCTTCGCCTCCTCCATGGCGTCGTATTCGAGGTGGCGACTGGCTTCGTAGAGATAGCGTCTTGCCAGGTTTTGGTCCATGACTTCACCTCCAGAAAAACAGGATGAATAGGGCGATGAGGATGCCAAAGAGGTTGGAATAAAAAAAGGCCCGACGGTGGGTCTTGTGATGAAACACCGATCTCCCCAAAAGTCCTCCAACTCCTCCGCCGAGGAGGCCGAGGAGATGAAGTGTCTTCTCTCTGATTCGCCACCTCCCCCTCTTCGCCCTGGACTTGTCGAGGCCATAGGCGAAGAAGGTGAGGAGGTTCATGAGAAGAAGGTAGAGCCCCATCGCCTTAGTGGAACTCACGGTAGTGATCCAGTTCGTCGGAGAGACGGTTTAAGATCATCATCAACACACTCACGTCGTCGAGAAAACCCACGCCGAGGAGAAAGTCGGGGATGAGGTCCATGGGGTTTACAAGGTACAAAATCCCGGCGATGATGAGGGCGAGGTTCTTTTTGCTCACGCCGTGGTAGCGTCCGAGGAGACTGTCCTTTAAGAGGGCGAAGAGGGTCAAGAGGTCTCTGCGAATCCCCTCAAATTGACTTCCGTCTTCGATGAGACCGGTGGCGTGTTTCACAAGGTGCATGACTCGTCCCGGTTTTCCCAACAGCCGAGTGGCCCGAGGCATGAGGATGCTCAAGATTTTTTTCGTAGGCAGCTTCATTCGCCGTCCCCCTTTCTGATCCTTTGTAGTATACCCGACCTCTCCTCCTCTCAATCGACGATTATGCTATACTTAGAGAAATGAGAAAGGAGCGCCTATGATTACTTTGACTCCCTCGGCCCTCTCCTACATCGAGGAGAAGAAGGCCTCGTCCATCACTTTAGAAATTGCCCTCGCCGGCGGGTGCTGCGGCGCGGCGATTCGCTCGGCCAGTGTCCGTTTGGGCACGCCCCACAAGGAAAATACCCACAAGAAAATCTCGGTCCAGGGCATTGACGTCTACGTCCCCCTCTTCGTCCGCGATGAAGACCTCTCCATCGACTTGGATAAATTCCTCGTCATCCCCTATCTGCGCCTCGACGGCGTGGAAGCTCTCCTCTAAAAAAGAGCCCTTCGGGGCTCCCTTTTTTATAGAGGCGTGGGTTTTTTCGCCGTGACGGCGAGAAGTCCTCTCTTCGAGGTGGCGATGGTGACGTCACAAAACCCCGCCTCTTCGAGGAGTTCCTTCAGTTCTTCAGCACCATAGAGGCGCATGCCTTCAATCTCCTCTTCCCAGCGCCTGCCCGCCTTGGTGTCTTTTTGGACCTCGTTGGCGATGAGGAAGGTACCCCCGGGGATGAGGATCCGGAGGATTTCCCGAAAGTTTTCCGGGAGATCGGGCCAGAAGTAGATGGTTTCAAAGGCGCTGATGATGTGATAGGCTTCGTCTTCAAAGGGCAAATCCTCGACGCTGGCCTCTCCAATGTAGGTGCGCCCCTCGTCCACGGACTGCGGGTTTCGCTTCTTCGCCTGGGAGACGCTGACCTCGGAGACGTCCACTCCATCGACGCGCCCCGTGGTCATGGCGAGGAGGGCGGCGATGACCCCTCCTCCCCCGCAGCCCACGTCGAGACAGTTCTCGTCCCCTCTCATCTCGAGCTGGGAGAGGCCCCATTCGTAGAGTTTTTTGTGGCCGAGGTTCATGAGGTGGACCATGATGCGCCCACCGCGTCCCTCTGGCTTTTTCGCTTGATTGAAGAAATTCACGATGATCTCCTCCTTAGACAATCTCCTTCGCCCGGACGCTCTTCTGGAAATAGAAGAGACCTATGACGAAGAAGAGGAGCAAGATGCCCACGCCGAGTTCTTGGCGCCCCGTCAATTGGGTCACCCAAGCGACGAGGAAAGTCCCGAGAAAGGAAGCTCCCTTTCCGCAGATGTCGTAGATTCCAAAGTATTCTCCGCTGCGCTCTGCGGGGATAATCCGCGCAAAGTAGGACCGGGACAGGGCTTGGGCACCCCCTTGAAACATCCCGACGCAGATGGCGAGGAACCAAAATTCCCAGGCTCGATCGAGCTGCATGGCAAAGGCGGTGATTCCCGCATAGGCGATGATGGCGATGCGGATGAGCCGCGCCGTCCCCACCCGGCGGGAGAGCCAGCCGAAGAGGAGGGCAAAGGGGAAGGCCACAATCTGGGTCACGAGAAGTGCTAGGAGAAGACTCGTACTGTCAAGTCCCAGACTCGTCCCATAGGCCACCGCCATGGAGATGATGGTGTACACCCCATCAATATAGAAGAAAAATGCCACGAGGAAGTGGAGGACCTTGGGATTTTGCCGAATCTCCCGCGCCGTCTCTCGAAGACGCTTGCGCACCACGGAAAAACTCGTGGCCTCCCGAGAGAGGAAGTGGGTCTGTTTGTAGTGGCGCAAGAGGGGAATGGAAAAGAGGAGCCACCACAGGGCGGTCAAGAGGAGATTTCCCCCCATCCTCGTCTGGAAGGACAACCCGAGGCTCTCCCCTTTTAAGACGAGGACGAGACCGAGGGCGAAGGGAATCACCGATCCGATGTAGCCCCAAGCGTAGCCACGACTACTGACCTCGTCCATCCGCTCCGGGGTGGTGACGTCGGTGAGCATGGCGTCGTAGAAGACGAGACTCGCCTGATACCCAGTCTTGGCAATGATGTAGATGACGAGAAAGCCAAGCCAGCCCACGTTGATGCCGAGAAGAGCCGTGCCGAGGAGGCCGATGATGAGAAATCCGGTGAAGATGCGTTTTTTCGCTCCATCGGAGTCGGCCATACTCCCAAAGAGAGGGGCGATGATGGCGACGAGCAAGGTGACGATACTCGAGGCGTATCCCCAGTAGGCGAGGTAGTCCGTCGAGGAGAGGCCGCCCTGTTCGGCGACGGCGTTGAAATAAATGGGCAGCACCGTCGTCGCCAAGAGGGTGAAGGCAGAGTTTCCCACATCATAGTAGATCCATTGTCGTTCCAAAGGTTGTAGTTTCACACAAACCTCCTTATCCGAAGCGCTGACGCAAGCGTTGCGATTGCACGCCCTCGCGTTCGAGACGCCAGACGTCGTCGAGCAGGTCCTCAAAGGTGTCCTTCGCCTCTTCGTAGCGGTCCTCGAGCTCTTCGATGAGTGCATCGTATTGCGCCTCGGGGTCGTTGTCGAGGATGAGGACGTGACGAAACTTTTTCCAGTGCCCCGAGAGCTTCATCCCGGCGACGATGATGGCATTTTTCACGCCTCCAGGGGTGCGCAGAAGGCGCTTCATCTGAACCATGGCCTGAGGCGCCTTGGAGAGCTCCTCCCGAGAGAGGACCCCGAAGGCTCCGTAGAGGCGCTCGATGGAAGCGACGAGGTCTTCGTCGAGGGCGATGGTCTTCTCCAGGGGGTATTCCCTGGGGACGAACCCCGCCTCTAAGAGTTTTCGCTTGTCCCAATCGGTTTCGATGGCCATGTGGTCCATCCCCTCTTCCTCCACCGCCTTGTCGATGAGGGGGTGGCAGACGCTGTCCAGGGCGAAGTGGCCGATGAGGCCATAGAGATAGGCCTTGTCGCTGTCGGTAGAGACGGCGGGCAGGATGACCTGAAGGCTCTGGGCAAAGGGGGCGAGATGGAGCTCGTGGCCAAAGGATGCGGTCTTGATGCGGCGAAGTTGGTCAAAGAAGAGAAAGTCGGGGCCTTGGAGCCCGAAGTCAAAGGAGCGGCGATGGTGCTCGATGAGGTCTCGCTCCTGCTTTGAGAGGCGCGGCAAGACCTCTTCCCCAAAGCGATAATGGGTGTAAATACTTGGCATGTTCCCCTCCTTCTTCCGATGCGCGTGTGTTCATTCCTATTATAGCATTGTTTTCAATGTCTTCTCTTTCTTCCAAACAAAAAAGGAAGGGCAATCCCTTCCTTCTCTGGTTAGTCGATGTAGTGGCCCTGGCCGGCGAGAATGAGTTCTCCATCCTTCACCACCCGTATCCCCTCGAGGAAGACGTCCCGGACGGCTCCCTTTTGAAGATAGCCTTCATAGGGGGTGAAGTCCACGGGGCTCTTCTGGGTGTCCTTGGAGATGGTAAAGCTCCCCGACTTGTCATAGATGACAATGTCTGCGTCACTGCCCACGGCGAGAACCCCCTTTCTGGGGTACATGCCATAGAGTTTCGCCGGGTTCGTCGCCAAGAGGTCCACGAAATGGGTCTCGTCGATGGCGCCCTTTGCGAGAAGTTCCGTGTAGGAAATCCCGAGGCGGTGTTCCGCGCCGGGAATCCCGCCGGCGATGCGGCGAAGATCTCCTCCTGGGGCCTTCATCTTCTCCTCGTAGGAGAAGGAACAGTGATCCGTGGCCATGGTCTGAATCTCCCCTTGGACGATGCCCTCGAGGATGGCCTGTTGGTCTTCCTTCTTTCGGGCCGGGGGCGCAAAGACGAACTTCGCCGCCTCCTTCGGGTCCTGGTCGTAGACGGAATCGTCGAGGACCAAGTACTGGGGACAGGTCTCGGCGGTGACCTTGACGCCGAGGGCCCGGGCCTTCTTCACTTCCTCGAGGCCCATCTTCGTCGAGAGGTGGACGATGTGTACTGGCACGTCGGTGAGTTTCGCAAAATAGGTGAGGCGACTGATGGACTCGGCCTCCGCCTCCCTGGGGTGGGCCAGGTGCTGGGCGCAGGCGGTGTTCTTCCCCTCCTTCACCAAATCCTTCATGATCTCGTCGAGGACCTCTCCCGTCTCGCAGTGGCTCTCGATGAGAATCCCCGTCTCCTTTGCACTGAGAAGGGCGCGGTAGATCTCCCGATCGCTTAGACGAAAGCCGTAGGCCATGTAGATCTTTGCCGAGGTCACGGCCTCGTTCTCCACGAGGTCCTTCAGTTCCTCGAGGCGCTTCTCATTGACCTCCACGAGCTCCACGTGAAACTTCGTGTGGCAACTGGAGTCCTTGGCCCGCTCTTTTTCCCGGAAGAAGGCATCGTGAAGGTCCTCCCCCGGGTGTCCGGTGGTGAAGTTGATGATGGTGGTGGTGCCTCCGAGAAGGGCGGCTTTGGTGCCGTCCTTGTAGTCGTCAGAGGTCTTCGCCACAGGGTTTTCCAGGCCAAAGTGGGTGTGGGCATCGATGGCCCCGGGGAAGACATAGCACCCCGAGGCGTCGATGACCTCCTCGCCGTCTCTGGCTTCAATGTGGGTCGCAATCTCTTCGATGCGCGTCCCTTCGATGCGCAAGTCCCCCTGAATCACGCGCTCGGCGACGATGGTCCCAGAGCGAATGATCATAAGAGGTAGGGCAGTTGCTCGGAGATGGCATCGTAGACGTCTTTTAAGACCTTGGGCAGTTCCGCATAGGGGGCCTTGCGGACCTCGCCGTCAAAGCGGTAGGTAAAGACGTCGCCATCGAGGGCGAACCCATCGTTCTTGGAGTCTTTGAGCATCTCTTCTCCGTCGAAGAGGGTGATGCGATCTTGATAGGGAATGCAGGGCTCGACGCAGAAGAACTGGCAGTTCCCGCATTCGTTACAGATGGCATCGACGTGGAGAATGATGTCTCCCTCTTCCAAGTGAAGGACTTCGTTGGTCCGGTTCGGGCAGACGCGGACACAGTTCTTGCACAGCACGCGGCAGGTGTAGGTGTCGGCGTGGGTGCAGGAGTAGTGGCGATGGGCGTCGTACTTCTTCCGGGCGGCGTCGCTCTTCATGTAGTTCTTATCGGTGCGCACCTTTTCCACGAGGGCCTTGATGGCAGCGGTGTCCGTGTCGCGGTTCGTGGGGTAGTCCTCCCCTTCGAGGAGTTCTGCCAAGGGGGCGATGTTGTCCATCCCCACGGGGCGCAGGACGACGGTGGCCACGGTGATGGGCCAGATGCCGGCGCGGAAGATCTCCTGGATGTTGTTCTTGTCCGCACCGCCGGAGAAGCTCATGGGGAGCTTGCCGTCAAAGGCCTCCGAGAGGCGCTCGGCGACGGAGATGGACAGGGGATAGAGGGCCTTCCCGCTCATGTACATGTCGTTTCCAGGGAGCTCGTCGTTTTTGATTTGCACCTGGAAGGTGTTGGTGAGCTTGACGCCGAAGGAGAGATTCTTCTTCTCCGCCAACTCCATGAGACGACGAATCATCGGCACCGCATCTTCCATTTGCAGGTCGTGTTCAAACTGCTCATGGCCGAAGGTGATGTAGTCATAGCCCATGTCGTCTAAGATTTCTCGGACGTAGTCATAGCCCAAGAGGGTGGGGTTGCACTTGATGTAGGTGTTGATGCCCTTTTCCTCCAAGAGATAGGTGGCAATGGCCTCAATCTCTTCTGGGGGACATCCGTGCATCGTCGAGAGGGTCATGGAGCGACAGATTTCCGGGGAGATGGACTCGATGAAGGCGCGATCCACGTGCTCAAAGGAATCCACCATCCCGAGGAGGCTCTCACGGCATGCCTTGAAGCACTCCGTCTGGGAGGCGTCCATCAAGGTGTCGATGACGTTGTTCACCAAGTCGGACTTGATGCCCTCGAGGTTGTAGCCCACGCTCATGTTGAAGATGAACCCATCCGGGTCTCCGAGGCCCAGTTCCTTGGCGAGGACCTTGCAGCCGAAGTAGGCTTTGATGTACTCGTCGCGGGCTACGTCGGCAGAGAATTCACTGGACCATTCGCAGTTGTAGGCCTCGTCGTCGGCGCGGATGCAGGGCTTGGGAATTCCAAGTTCTTCCCCGTACATGATCTGCACCGTCTTCAGTTCCATAAACCGTGCCCCACCGGCGTAGTCGGCGAGGATGTTGTGGGCGAGTTGGGTGTTGGGGCCCGCGGCGATTCCCAAGGGGTTCTCCAACTTTTGACCAAAGATTTCCATGGTCTTTCCCGCCTTGGCGGGGCGGACTTTGTTGACGTTGTAGATGGTCTTCTTCGTCTTGTATTCTTCCAGAGCACGCACCATCATCTTCTCGAAGGCAATGGGCTTCATGATATCAGACATAGTTTCCTCCTCTCCTGCGGAAAAAGGCCGAGGAAAAACCCTCGGCCCTGTCTCTTACAGATCCGTGCTGGGATATTGGCCGTCCCAAACGATGCGACGGTACCCTTCTTGGTCCGTATCCCCTTCCGTGGAGATGCAGAGAACCACAGAGTTCTCGTCGAGACCAATCTTTTCCTTGATGTCTTTGAGGCTCTCAAGGCTCATGAGCTTGGAGACCATACCAGAGGTCACGGCGCCAGATTCCCCAGAGACGATCTTCTCATCGCCGGCGAGGGCATTTCCGAGAAGGCGCATCCCGTGGGCGGCATACTCTTCGTCGACGCTCAAGAAGTAGTCGGCGTAGGCGGCGAGAATGGGCCATCCAATGGTGACGGGCTCTCCGCAGCAAAGACCAGCCATGATGGAGTCCATGTCTCCGGTGACGAAGTGGAGTTCTCCGTCGTCGGCATCGGCGGTGCGGAAGAGGCAGTTGGCCTTGTGGGGTTCCACGATGGTGATGACGGGCTTGTCCTCTCCCATCATGTTGGCGAAGAAGCCAGTGACGGCACCGGCGAGACTTCCCACACCGGCTTGCAAGAAGACGTGGGTCGGGAGGGTCCCTTGGGCCTTCATTTGGTTGTAGGCTTCATAGGCCATGGTCATGTAGCCTTGCATGATCCAACGGGGGATTTCCTCGTAGCCTTCCCAAGAGGTGTCTTGGACCATGACGCCGTTGTTTTCCTTGGCGTAGGCATCGGCCATGCGGACGCACTCGTCGTAGTTGTACTCGTAGATGTCCACCTCGGCGTTTTCCTTGCGGATGTTTTCGAGGCGCTCACGAGCGGTTCCCTTGGGCATGAAGACGCGGCACTTTTGACGGAGTTGGTTGGCGGTCCAAGCAATTCCGCGGCCGTGGTTGCCATCGGTGGCGGTGGCAAACATCATGTCTCCCAAGGTGTCCTTGACTTCTTGAGAAATCATCTTCTCGAAGGGAAGTTCGTCGATGGTGGTGCCCATGCGGCCAGCGATGTAGTTTCCGATGGCGAAGGAGCCGCCGAGAACCTTGAAGGCGTTGAGGCCGAAGCGATAGGACTCATCCTTGACGAAGAACTTCTTCAGGCCAAGTTTCTTCGCGAGGTTGTCCAGGTCGCGCAAGGGGGTTTCTTCGTATTGGGGGAAGCTCTTGTGGAACTTCAGGGCGCGGTTTGCCACTTCTTCGTTGAGAAAACTTGCATCGACGCCAGTCTTCTTGGATTTGAGGGCGGTAATCTTTGGTTGTTCGCTCATCGTATCTCCTCCTTACATGTGCTTCCAGAGTTCTGGAGCACGCTCTCTCGTCTTTTCCAGGATCATCTCTTCGTCGACGCCGAGAATGACCCGGTTCTTCATGACGTACTTTCCGTTGATGATGGTGTCGCGCACCATGCGGCCCATCATCCCAAAGATGGCGTGGCCGGCGAAGGTGTTTTCGTTGAAGGGGGTGTTCGGGGTGTAATCGAGGACGATCATGTCCGCATAGGCCCCTTCCTTGAGAACTCCCAAGGGCTTCTTAAAGAAGCGATTTGCCAGGCGCGCATTGTTTTCAAACTGCATCGTCACCGCTTCCCCAAATCCTACGGTGGGGTCGGCATGGTGGTGACTTTGCAAAATCTTCGCCACCTTCAAGGACTCGAACATGTCGTTGGTGTAGGCGTCGGTGCCAAGACCTAGGACAATGCCTTGCTTTAACACCTCGAGGACCGGCGTGACCCCGACTGCATTTCCCATATTGCTCTCGGGGTTGTGAACCATCAACGTATCCGTATCTCTCAAGATGCCAATCTCCTTGTTGGAGATGTTGCAGCAGTGGATGGCCATGGTCTTCGGGCCGAGGATGCCAAAGTCTTGGAACCGTTCGACGACGCGCTTGCCGTACTTCTTCAAGGAGTCGTACTCGTCCTCAATGCCCTCGGCGGTGTGGACGTGGTAGCCGGCGTCTTTGCCCTCCATGGCCTTCACGATCTTCTCCATGGTGTCGTTGCCAATGGTGAAGGAGGCGTGCATGCCGAAGTGGCCGTGAATCATGTCTTGGTCACCCTTATTCATCGCGTCGATGAAGGCGATGTTTTCCCGAATCCCCTCTTCGGCAATGGCGATGCCATCCCGATCCGAGACCTCGTAGCAGAAGTCGCCGCGGATGCCCAACTCCTTGGCCACATCGGCGAGGGCAAAGAGACTGCCTTCGATGTGGTTTGGGCTCGCGTGGTGATCGAAGATGGTGGTGACTCCATTTCGAATGGATTCGATCATGGTCTGGTAGGCAGAAAGACGGGCGTCCTCGACGGTGAGGAGCTTGTCCAGGCGCCACCAGAGGTTTTCCAGGATTTCAATAAAGTTGCGGGTTGGTTGGGAGACCGCCATGCCCCGTGCAAAGGCGGAGTAGATGTGGGTGTGGGCGTTGATCATTCCCGGCATGAGAACGCGCCCCTTTACATCGACAAACTCCTCGTCGGGGTGGGAGGCACAGAGCTCCTTCGTGGGACCAACCGCTTTGATCACATTCTCTTCAATGAGAACGGCGCCGTTCTCAACATAGGGCTGTTCTGCATCGAGGGTAACGACCCTCGCGTTTCCAATAATCATGTGCGTGTCCTCCCCTTTTCTTCTTATTCGACTTATTCGACGATGAGGGTTCCCGTCTCGCCGCGCATCCCTTCCACGAGCTTGTCGAGGGAGGTGATGAGGGTGCTTCTACCAGGAGCGCTCTTGACGAAGTCCATCGCAGCTTCAATCTTGGGAAGCATGCTTCCTTCGGGGAATTGGCCTTCGCCGATGTACTTCTCGCATTCGGCGAGGGTCATGCGGTCGAGGTCTTGTTGGTCGGGCTTGTTGAAGTTGATGGAGACCTTTTCCACGCCGGTGCAGATGACGAGGCTGTCGCACTTCGTGTCTGCGGCGAGAATCACCGAGGTGCGGTCCTTGTCGATGACGGCGTCAATGGCCTTGAGCCACTCACCTTCGCGGACCGTGGGGATTCCTCCTCCGCCGCCGGCGATGACCACGTTTCCTGCGTCCACGAGGTCGAGGATGCTCTCGCGCTCGAGGATTTCCAAGGGGATGGGGCTTGCGACGACTTCGCGATAGCCACGGCCGGAGTCTTCGATCATGGTCTTTCCAGCAGCTTCCAAGACCTTGGCTTCCTCTTCACTGTAGAAGGCACCGATGGGTTTCGTGGGGTTTTGGAACTTGGGGTCCTTGGGGTCGACGATGACGCGGCTGACGACGGTGGCCACCTTCTTGTCGAGGCCCTTTTCGTTGAGCTTATTTTGGATGGCGTTTTGCAAGTGGTAGCCAATGAAGGATTGGCTCATGGCGACGCATTCCGAGAGGGGGAGGGTCTCCGTGTTTTCCGTCTTCACGCCGTTGTCGATGTTGGTCTTGATGTAGCCAACTTGGGGGCCGTTTCCGTGGCAGATGACCACTTCGTTGCCATCGGCGATGAGGTCGGCAACGGGGGCGGCGATGACGCCAACCGTTTCCACAAGTTCGTCAAAATAAGTCCCGAGGGCGTTACCGCCGAGGGAAATCAAAATTCTCTTCTTCATGGGCATCCTTTCTAGAACATGAAACGGACGCCGGAGGAAACCCTCCGGCGCTCATTTCTTCGTATCTTACTCTTCTTCTGCGAGGTAGGCGAGGGGAAGAGCGGCGTAGACAGCGGCACAGGTGACGAGGTCTTGCTTCCAGGTGATTTCGTTGGGAGCGTGTGCTTGGTCTTCAGCACCGGGACCGAAGCCGATGACGGGGATGCCGTGACGGCCCATGATGGCCACGCCGTTGGTGGAGAAGGTCCACTTGTCGGTGAGGGGGCGTTCTGCGCGCTTCTTTTGTTCCTTCGGAGCCGGAGGAGCGATGCGCTTGTCGCCGTAGAGTCCCTTGTAAGCGGCTTCCATGGCCTTGGTCACTCTGTGATCTTCGGGAATGACCCAGGTGGGGAAGTAGGCGTCTTGCTCATAGGAGAGTCCAGTCCAGGAGGGACGGGAGTACTTGTACATGGTGACGCGAGCGCCGTGCTTCTTGGCCGAGGGGAGATCTTCAATTTCCTTGATGCAGGATTCCCAGGTTTCCCCAGCAGTCATGCGGCGGTCGAGGGAGATCGCGCAGGAGTCTGCCACGGCACAACGGGAGGGAGAGGTGTAGAAGATTTGGGAGGTGGTGACAGTACCACGGCCGAGGAAGTTGGCTTCCTTCCACTCGGGGTTGTACTTTTCGTCGAGCATCTTCACGAGACCCTTGATTTCCACGGAGTCATCTGCGGGGTTTTCGTTGAGTTGTTCGATTTCCTTCAAGATGTCGGCCATCTTGTAGATGGCGTTTTCTCCACGCTCAGGAGCGGACCCGTGGCAGGAGACGCCGTCGACTTCGACGCGGATTTCCATACGGCCACGTTGGCCGCGATAGATTCCCCCGTCAGTGGGTTCGGTGGATACGACGAACTCGGGACGAACGTTTTCTTGTTCGATCATGTAGAGCCAGCAGTTTCCATCGCAGTCTTCTTCTTGGACGGTGCCGGTGACGAGAACACGGTACTTGTCGTTCAAGAGGCCGAGGTCCTTCAAGATCTTTGCACCATAGACGGCGCTGACGGGGCCACCGAGCTGGTCAGAGGTTCCGCGTCCACCGATCTCATCTTCGTTTTCGTATCCTTCATAGGGATCGAAGTTCCAGTTATCGATGTTGCCGATGCCGACGGTGTCGATGTGGCCGTCGAAGGCGATTTGGATATCGCCGGTTCCCATTTCCCCGAGGACGTTTCCTTGTCCGTCGATCCAAGCCTTATCAAAGCCAAGCTTTTCCATCTCTTCCTTGATGCGCTTTGCCTTGTCCCCTTCTTCGCAGGACTCGCCTTTCAAGAGAACGAGGTCGCGGAGGAACTTGCTCATGTCATCTTTATAACCTTCGGCAGCGTGCTTAATCGCGTCCCAGTCGAGTTTCAATTCGCTCATTGTATTCTCCTTTCGTGACTTTCGAGGTGGGAGAAGACCCCCACCTCAAACCTAGACTTCTTATTTGTTGTTGATGCGCACCGCGTCGGCGTTCCAGAGCTCTTCGAGCTTCGCCTTGGGGTCTTGGACCTTTTGAAGGAAGATCATAGCCGCGATGATGTAGGGCTTGTAGCTTGCTTCTGCATAGAGGTCCTTGCGGTAGCGGTCGAAGACGGAAGCTTCCACTTCCCCTTCTTCACAGGAGACACCGCTGATGTCTGCGGGGAGGGGGTGACCATAGAGGGCCTTGCCGTCCTTGGTGGTGGCCATGAGCTCTTCGGTCACGGTCCAATCCTTGTGCTCAGCGTTTTGCTTCAAGAGACGTTGTTCGAGTTCCTTGATGCCGTCGAAGTCGCCGTTGCCGTAGAGTTCAGTACGCTCTTCCATAGCGGCGAAGGGAGCCCAGCTCTTGGGATAGACGATGTCAGCATCCTTGAAGGCTTCTGCCATGTCGTTGGTCACGGTGAAGGAACCGCCGCTCTCTTCGGCGTTCTTCTTTGCCACTTCGAGGACTTCGTCCATGACTTCGTATCCTTCGGGGTGAGCGAGGACGACGTCCATACCGAGACGGGTCCAGAGGCCAATTCCGCCTTGGGGCACGGAGAGGGGCTTCCCGTAGGAGGGAGAGTATGCCCAGGTGAGGGCGACCTTCTTGCCCTTGAGGTTTTCGAGGCCACCGAAGTAGTGGGCAAAGTGGAGGGAGTCGGCCATCATTTGGGTGGGGTGGTCGATGTCACATTGCAAGGAGATGACCGTGGGGCGTTGTTCGAGGATGCCCTCGTTGTAGCCGCGCTTCACGGAGTCGGAGAATTCCTTTTGGTAGGTGTGGCCCTTGCCGATGTACATGTCGTCACGGATCCCGATGACGTCAGCCATGAAGGAGACCATGTTTGCCGTTTCGAGGAGGGTTTCCCCGTGGGCGATTTGGCTCTTGGACTCGTCGAGGTCTTGGACTTCGAGTCCGAGGAGGTTACAAGCCGAGGCAAAGGAGAAACGGGTACGGGTGGAGTTGTCGCGGAAGATGGAAATTCCGAGGCCGGAGTCGAAGATGCGAGCGCTCTTGTTGTTTTCACGGAGTGCGCGGATGGCATCGGCGACGGTGAAGACGGCCTTGAGTTCGTCTTCCGTCTTGTCCCAGGTCAAGAAGAAGTCGTCTTCGTAGAGATTCTTAAAATCCAATTCATCGAGTTGTGCAAGCAGGTTTTTGAAATCCATGTGTTCCCCCTTGATTTCTAATCATAGACCTTCGAGCGCGAGGCGCCCGTGCGTAGCGACTAACTTTCTCTCTCGATCTCCTTGATGTAGCGATAGATCGTCTGCGTTGAAATATCCAGAAGATCCGCCACTCTCCCCACGGCACCCTTGTAGTTAAAGATACCCAGTTTGTAGAGCTGGCGAATGGGGTTTCCTTCGAGGTCAATCTTGTTTACGGGAATCGACCGATCCCAGTAGACGAAGACGTTCTTGATCATCCCCTCGAGAATCATATCCATGGACTCGTCGAAATACTCCCGTTGGAGATTGATGTTTTCTTCGAAGCCATAGAGAATCTCGCGGTCGTAGAAATCCCGATACTTCAACAGCTCTGTCAGGTCATAGTTCACCGACAGAAGCCCGATCATTTCGGACTCGTGCTTGAGGTAGTAGGTCGAGGCTCGGAGGACTTTCTGATTGGACTCGTTGATCATGATGTAGTTGGCGACGAAATCCCTTTCCTGGTAGTCGTCCTTCATGATCTTCGAAAGTGCGTAGCCGGTGATGGTGTCGCCGACTTTTCTCCCCGAGATTTTTCCGTTGACAATGTAGACGATGCTACTCTTGCCCTCGTGGTAATCCCGAAGAACCACTTCCGTGTTGTGTCCTGCCACCTGAGAGATGAAGTCCACCATGGGAATATACTGTTTTAGCAGGTTTCGCTTCTCTTCTCTTCGTAGCATAGAGCCCTCCTTCACCCTAACAGTATAATAATTTTCTCTCACTGTCAAGATGATTTGAAACTTTTTTCTTAAAACCCCGAAAGTTTTTCAAGCTCTGTCCGCCCTCGGGCAAGAACTCCTCTCTTGAAAAGAGCTCTTACTTTCACTATACCGCTCTTTGGCGGGAAATAACCAGGGAAAACGTCGTGAAATCCATCACAACCAAGATTTGGGACTAAAGGCCCATAAAATAAGAAAAAAGAGACCGCGCGGTCTCTTTTTCTATCCCTCCAGGTCCTCTTCCCACTGAGGTGCGCGACCTGGAAAAGATCTAGGGAGAAGGCCGAGGCTCAGCCCAAAGAAGAGAGGAGTCAAGGGCTTGACCAGATGAAGGAGGAGCCAGAAGAAGAGGGCCTGGCCTTCGGTCCACAAGAATGCCGTCGAAAGAGCGAGGAGAAGCAAAATGCCAAGAGCCCACTCAGCCCGGGGCGGTCGAAAGGCGGTCAAGGTTCCAAAGAAGAGGAGAATCCCTTGGAGCGCAAGAGGAAGGAGGGCACTTCCCTTGTCAATGGTCCCCGGGGTGAAGGAATCCCCTGTCCCCAAGAGATGGAGAAGTCCCCATCCCCCAAGGAGAAGGAGGCCCACAAAGATCACGGGGCCTAAGAAGCGAACCCGTCCTTTCCACACCATCCCCAAGGCCGCGCCGAGGAGGACACCCAGTTGAGGGGACCACATCCACACCCCGTAGGAGTTCATTCCACGGTGAATCCCCATCCCAAAAAGGAGCAGGACCCCGTAACATAGGAGGACAAGGAGCCGCTTTTTCTTCGACTCGACGCGCAAGAGAATCGCCAAGATTCCGGGGACCCATGCGGTCTGGAAGGTGACATCTCCCAAGGGGCGCCAGATGACGAGGCCACAGAGAAGAAGAGATAATCCCAAGAGGACCCCCTCCCACCTCTTCTGGAAGGTGAGGATGCCCCAGCCGAGGAGAAACCAGGCGAGGGACGCGAAGAGGAGGTGGGTTTGGTAGATATTGCCAATCCATCGCCACAACCGTAGCACTGCTTGGCTCAAGGTGGGCCGACCCAAGGTCAGCGACATATCCCCGGGAGCCCAGGGAAGGGTAATGGTACTGACTGCAAGAAGGAGGAAGGTGCAAAAGACGTAGAGGACGAGGACCTTTCCCAGTCCTTCTCCTCTTCTTTCAAGGGTCTTATCATGAGCGTTTACCATGACTTCCACCTCCCAACCCTCAGAAAGGTTTCCTCTAGCGATGGGCTCTCCCATTTCCCGAGAGCTTTGGTTCTGTACCCTCTGGGAGGAACCGTCACCTGTGCATTCTGGACTCCGACGAGACAAACTGATAGAGCAACGAATCTCTTCATCACATTCTCCCTTCACGCATCATTGGACGATTTCGTCCTTCCCATGTGAGTAACCTGTTCATCCGAAGCTTTTATCTCATGATTTTTACCTCTCCTCCTTTGATTTTATTTTATGATATCACATTTTTTTGCATTGTTACCCTTTCTCTCTTTTCCTCACTGTTTTCACAGAGGCTAAGGAGCTTCCCCACCGTCTCATGTCGCTCTTTTCTTCCTAATTATAAAAGAGCCCCTTCCGAGGCTCTTATCGGGTTCACCTAAAGGGACTCTTTGCGACTTCTTCTCCAGAGAAGCCCCATGGCCCCGACTCCTCCAATCCTTCTTTGTTGAGTTTTTTTCTTATGATAACCCTATCTCAATTCTCTACGGTTTTCAAGGGTGTTTCTCCCCTTTTCTCCCTTCCTAGGCGAAACTTTTCCTCGTCTTAGGTTTCTCCCCAAGAAAAAAGACCTCGACGTGGAGGCCGTTTATTCTTCTTTCCCGGTAGGGCGAGCAATGAGAGCTTCTCCAAGACCCGCAAAGGCGATGGGGCCATAGGCGAAGAAGAAATCCTGGATGTGAAAGCCCAGTCCAAAGGCGTGGCCAAAACGGGTCTCATAGACCGGAATAAACATCACCCCTAAGAGGACGAGGGCCACCATGGCTAGGGTCCCACTGGTGCGCCCATAAGAGAGGCAGAGGAGACACCCGAGAAAGACGAGGAGGGTCATCATCCACAGGCCCATCCTCGGAAGGGTGCGACTCGAGTCGAGATCCCCATAGCTAACGAAGGTCAAGAGTTTCCCTAGATTTTCCCTGTGTTATAATGAGGGAAAAAGGAGGTACTTATGGACGTCATTGCCCTCACCCAACAACTCATTGCCTTTGAAAGCACGAATCCCCCGGGAAACGAGGCGAAGATTTCCCAATTTCTCGAGGGTCTTCTCACCGACGCCGGCATCGAGACGACCCGCGTCCCCGTAAAAGGACATGGGGACGTCCTCATCGCCCATCTTCCCGGCGCCTCTCGTGATGGCATTATCTTTACCGGGCACATGG
The DNA here is from genome assembly GCA_023442775.1 of Bacillota bacterium. Lineage (GTDB taxonomy): Bacteria > Bacillota > Clostridia > Tissierellales > Peptoniphilaceae > JAEZXH01. The sequence goes on along the minus strand of JAEZXH010000005.1, from coordinate 1,333 downwards.
ACGTGGTTCCCGTCAGTGACGCCGAGGCCTCTCGGTGGACCACGAATCCCTTTGAGGGGGTGCTTCAAGAGGGACGCCTCTACGGCCGCGGCTCTGCGGATATGAAAGGGGGACTCGCCGCGGGAGTCTGCGCCCTGATCTCCTTAAAGGAGCAGGGCATCACGCCAACCCGGGACCTCTTCCTCGTCGCCACCGTGGACGAAGAGGACAGCATGCTCGGTTCCAAGGCGGTCTACGACCATCCCCTCCTCGAAGATGCCCGGGAAGTGGTGGTGATGGAGCCGACGAAGATGGCCCTCTGCACCGCAGGGCGCGGCCGCACCTATGGAAGCCTGACTTTCCAAGGACAAACGGGACACGGCAGCGGCGGCGTCTCCCAGGGAAATGCCATCCTCCTCGCCCAGCACTTCATGGAGGAGATGGGGAAGGTCCCCCTCTCGGTCCACCCCACCTATGGGGCGAGTTTTTGGCAACCCGTCGCCATTCACGCCGGTGTCGAACCCTGCGTCGTCCCCGATCATTGCACCCTGAAGATTGACGCCCGCCTCCACCCCTGCCATGAGACCGCAGACATCTGGGAGAAGGTGGACACTATCTTGCAACACCTCCAACTCAAAGAACAGACCTATCTCCTCATCCACGACCGGCGAGAGGGCTGGGAGACAAGAGAGGGGGACTTCTTCCACCGCATGGTGTCCTCCATGGAAGAGGTGGGCCTTCCCCTCTCCACGGACACCTTCCCCGGCACCACCGACGGCAGCATCTTCCGCCGCAAGGACCGGGAGATTCTCATCATCGGCCCAGGAGATCTCGCCCACGTCCACCGAGAGAACGAGTTCGTCGACGTCGCCGAGCTGCTTCGAGCGGAGCAACTCTACCGTGTCCTCATGATGCGATAAGACAGACCACCCCACCACGGGGTGGTTTTTTCGTGGAAGACAAAGACCCTTGGATGCTGTTTCGTCTTCCAGAGCCTTGGGTATCTCTATTATATCGAACTCGATATATAGAAAGGAGCACCTATGATTCTTCATCGCACCAAGGGAACGCCGACGAAGGACGGAGCGGGGGTCTCCCTCGTCCGCGTCCTCGGCCATCACAGCGCCGAGGCCCTCAACCCCTTCCTCATGCTCGACGCCTTTGACACGAAAAACTACGAGGACTACAAGGCAGGATTTCCCATGCACCCCCACCGGGGCATTGAGACCATCACCTATCTTCACAAGGGCGCCGTCACCCACAGGGACAGCCTCGGTCACGAGGAGATGGTTCACGGTGAAGGAGTCCAGTGGATGTGTGCAGGAGCGGGAATCTTGCACTCGGAATTCTTCGA